>CAWKDP010000017.1:0-73829 GCA_963848405.1 uncultured Actinomycetes bacterium
CCTCTGTCGAGCGTGCCGTCCGGTCGCACCTCGACGCCGTCCTCGCGGAGCCCTGCCCGCACGAGGAACTGGAACGCCGTCCAGGCTCCGCGAGGCACGTCGATGAGCCGGTAGACCTGCCACTCGGAGAGGAGCTCGGGATCGGCGCGCCGCGCCTCGGCCCAATCCGTCATTCTCGGCAGGCGCCCTAGACGGAGCGCGACCACACCGCCCTGCTCAATCGCTCGCTCGAGCCTCTCCTCGCCGACCGGGACGTCGAAGCCTGCCTCGCGCAGGGCGTTCGCGAGTGACCCGAACGCGTGCGTGTACGTCGAGGCGGACGGCAGCGCTCGGCGCCGCGCGGTCAGGTCGCTCGTGCGCGGAGTCCGGCCGAGCTCCTCGCCGAGCGCCCGTAGCTGCGCGAGCAGATCGTCGCGGGTGAGAAATCTCCGGGGGAAGAGACCCGCCGCGCGCTTCGCGGCGTTCCAGGTCCCGAAGTGCTCGATCACGGTCTGTGGATGTATGCGCGCGCTCTCGTCGCCCGCGAACTCGCGCATCGTCGGCGAGCGACCGAGTCGCTCCGCCGAGGCACGGAGCTCCTCGAGGATCTCCTCGTTCGTGTACCGGCGGCGAAGACCGGCCCGGAATGCCGCGAGCTCCGCCTCGTCGATGCGTACGCGGGCCGGCTTGCGCGACCGTGGTCGAGCCATGTGCGCAGTCAGCTTAGAGCATCTTGAGAAATCTGCAAGTAGTTCAGAGCACTCGCTCCTCCTCCCCTCCCGCTACCCTCGCCCCGGTGCGGGGAACGCAGATGAACGCCCGGATTCGACTGGAGACGATCGCCGCCCGCGCCGTCGGCCAGCTCTCGCGCGCCGCCGGCCGCGGTGGGGGAACGACTCTCCCGGGCAAGCTGCTCTGGAAGCTCGACCCGTCGGCGGTCGACGCGCTCGCGACTCGGCTCCCGTTGGGGGTCGCGCTCGTGTCCGGCACGAACGGCAAGACGACGACGACCGGGATGGCGGCCCGCATCCTCGGGTCGAACCACCGCCTCGCCTGGAATCGAGCCGGCGCGAACCTGCTCTCGGGAATCGCATCGGCCCTCGTCGCCGCGGACGGCGCGACTCTCGGGCTCTTCGAGGTCGACGAGGCTGCGCTTCCGGAGGCGATCGTGCGCACGCGTCCGCGCGCCGTCTCGCTGGCGAACCTCTTCCGCGACCAGCTCGATCGCTACGGCGAGCTCGAGCTCGTCGCCGAGCGCTGGCGCGAGGCCGTCCGCGCCGTCCCTGAGGAGACGACGCTCGTCGTGAACGCGGACGACGCGGTCGTCGCCGATCTCGCCGAAGGACGCCGCAACGTCCTGCGCTATGGGCTCGACGACCCTCGGCATGCGCGCCCGGCCCTCCAGCACGCTGCCGACTCCAAGTACTGCGTCCGCTGCGGGACGCCCTACGACTACGCCGCGGCGTACGTCGGACACCTCGGCGACTATCGCTGTCCCGCGTGCGGCCATAGCCGGCCCGAGCTCGACGTCACCGCCAGGGACATCGAGCTCACGGGCCTCCGCTCGTCACGGTTCACGCTCGTCGCGCCCGGTGGCGAGATCGTGGTCGAGCTGGCGCTCCCGGGCCTCTACAACGTCTACAACGCGACGGCGGCGGCCAGCCTCGGCCTCGCACTCGGCTCGTCGCTCGAGTCGATCCGCGTCGGCCTCGAGGGCTTCAGCGCTGCCTTCGGCCGCTTCGAACGGATCGCGCTGGGGCCCAAGACGCTGGTCATTCTCCTGATCAAGAACCCTGCCGGCGCGAACGAAGCGCTCCGGACGCTCGAGACGGGTGTGCCCCCGGTGCTCGTCGTCGCGCTGAACGACGCCATTGCGGACGGGCAGGACGTCTCCTGGATCTGGGACGTCGACTTCGAGCCGCTCCTCCCCCACGCCCAGCGTGTCGTGGCGAGCGGCGCGCGCGCTGCCGAGCTCGGGCTTCGTCTCCTGTACGGCGGGCTGCCGCAGGAGCGGCTCGAGGTCGTGCCGGCGCTCGGCGAGGCGCTCGACCGCGGGCTCGAGCTCACGGAGGCGGGCGGAGAGCTCGTGGTCCTCCCCACGTACACGGCGATGCTCGCGCTGCGCGGGATCCTCACCGAGCGCGGTGTCGTGCCCGCGTACTGGGATGCGCCGCGATGAGACTGCGCGTCGGCCATCTCTACCCCGACTACCTGAACATCTATGCGGACCGTGGGAACATCGCCGTCCTCACGCGGCGTGCGGAGCTCCGCGGCCACTCGCTCGAGATCGAGGCGCTCGGCCTGGGTGGCGCGATTCGCCCCGGCGCACACGACCTCTACTACGTCGGCGGCGGCCAGGATCGCGAGCAGGCCCTCGTCGCTCCCGATCTCGCCGCGAAGGGCGCTGCGATCGCGGAGGCAGTCGGCAGCGGAGCGGCGCTGCTGGCGGTATGCGGCGGCTACCAGCTCCTCGGGCGCGGCTACCGAGGTCGCGACGGGTCGTTCATGCCCGGTGTAGGCCTGTTCCCGCACGAGACGGTTGCGGGTACGACGCGGATGATCGGCGACGTCCTGCTCGAGTGCGAGCTCGAAGCCGGCGAGCGACGGACGGTGGCCGGCTTCGAGAACCACGCCGGGCGCACGTTGCTCGACTCCGGCGCGACCCCGCTCGGGCGGGTGATCCACGGGTTCGGGAACGACGGGGCATCGGGCTTCGAAGGCTGCCGCGTCGTGCGCGCGATCGGCACCTACCTGCACGGGCCGCTGCTGCCGAGAAACCCGTGGCTCGCCGACTGGCTGCTCGCCCAGGCGGTCGCGCACGCGTCGGGTGGTGATCCCCCTCACTTCGACGAGCTGCCCGACGAGCTCGCCGCGCAGGCGCACCGCGTGTCGGCGCAGCGGGCGAAGACCCGCGGCGGTCGCCGCTAGGAGTGACGTGCAGCGAGCCGACCTCGACGGCCTCACGCTGGAGTACGAGGACTCGGGCACGGGTGAGCCCGTCGTGTGCATCCACGGAGCTCTCATCGCCGATGCGTTCCGGCCCTTCCTGGCGGAGCTCGGGCGCGCGGGCCGGTACCGGCTGATCAGCTACCACCGCCGCGGCTACGTCGGCAGCAGCCCGGCCCATGGCGGCGCGAGCTACGAGGCGGAGGCCGACGACTGCCGGGAGCTGCTGGCGCACCTCGGCGTCGAGCGCGCGCACGTCGTCGGGCACTCGTCCGGCGGCGGAATCGGCCTCCAGCTGGCCCTCGACGCACCGGAAGTCGTACACACGCTGACGCTGCTCGAGGCGGCATTGGTGATCGGCGAGAGCGCGGACCAGTACAGGCAAGCCCTCATCGACAGCACGCACCGCTTCCGCGAGGGAGACGCGAGCGTCGCTGTGGACGCGTTCCTCGAGAGCCGGTGGCCCGGGTACCGGGAGCCCCTCGAGCGGGCGCTGCCGGGCGCATACCGGCAGGCACTCATCGATGCCGAAACCTGCGTCACCATAGACATCCCAGCTGCCGCCAGCTCGCGCTTCGGACCAGCAGAAGCGCGACGGATCGTGCAACCAGTTCTCGTCGTGCTCGGAGAGAACAGCGTCGACCTCGGCCCGCGCTTCGCCGAGACCTACCGTCTGCTGCTCGACTGGCTGCCGAACGCCGAAGGCTACGTCCTCCCCGGCTCGACGCACCTCCTCCAGCTCGAGAACCCGCGCGACCTGGCCGCGGCGCTGGGCGGTTTCCTCGCCCGCCACCCTCTCTAGGTCACGGCACCCACATCTCGCCCAGGTATACGGCGGGGTCCCCCGGTTGCCAGCGCTGGAGGAAGCGCTGAATGGGCGGGTGCAGCCGGACGCCGTCGAGCTCGGCAGGATGGAAGAGCCGGTGGCCGCCGACAGCCGTGTCCTCGGAGGCCACGTCCTCGAGGGAGTCGTCCATGACGTCGGTCGCGAAGATCACGTGCACGACGTGCTTGCGCACCGGGCTCGCCTCGGGCGCGATCGAGTCGACGAGGGCGACCGGGCCCTCGAGCGGGAGCTCGGTGCCCTCCGGGAAGAGGCCGGTCTCCTCCCAGAGCTCGCGCTGGAGCGCGCGAACGAGGCTCTCCCCACTCTGCACGCCGCCGCCGGGCAGGAGCCAGACGTCTCCGCCGAGCTTCGAGTGCCGGCACAGGAGCATGCGCCCGCGCCAGCGCACGATCGCCGAGACGCGAACCCGCGGGACCGCCTCTCTCAAGTCGCGGACGACCCGAACCCGCGCGCGCCGCGCTCGCTGGTGGCCAGCTCCTCGACCTCGACGAGACGCACCGATGCCACCGGAGCCACGACGAGCTGCGCGATCCGCATGCCCGGCTCGACCGTGAAGGGCTCGCTCGCGTCCGTGTTCAGGAGGACGACCCGTACTTCGCCTCGGTAGCCGGAGTCGACGAGGCCGGGCGAGTTGACGACGCCGATCCCGTGCCGCGCGGCGAGCCCCGAGCGCGGCTGCACGAAGCCCGCATAGCCCTCCGGGATCTCGACCGCGATGCCGGTTCCGACCGTGGCCCGCTCACCCGGGCCGAGGGTCACGCCGTCGCACGCCGCGAGATCGAGGCCCGCATCGCCCTCGTAGGCCTGGCTCGGCAGCGTTGCGTCCTCGCGGAGCCTGCGAACTCCCACCTCGACGACGCGCGTCACCGCACGGAGACCTCGGTGTCGGCCTCGCCGGCGACGAGGAAGCGCGCGAACCGCGCGACCTCTCGTCGCGGCAGCCTCGCCCGGACGCGGACTCCATCGGCGGTGTCGCGCCGCTCCGCGATCGGGGCGCCGAGGTCGTAGAGCTCCGCCAGCGCGCGTCCGTCCTCATAGGGGACGAGCAGGCGGACGTCCTCGAAACGGTCGGAGAAGAGCTCGGCGACACGTTCCTTCAGCTCGTCGAGGCCCTCGCCGGTCTCCGCGGACACCTGCAGCGCTCGTGGGAACGCGTGGCTCAGCCGCCGGCGCGCGAGCGGGTCCACGAGGTCGACCTTGTTCAGGACGAGCTCGACCGGCACGTCGTCCGCGCCGATCTCGACGAGCACGGTGTGCACGGCCGCGATCGTCTCGCGGAGCCTGTCCTCGGGCAGCGAGCCGTCCGCGACGTGGAGCACGAGGTCGGCGACGAGGGTCTCCTCGAGCGTTGCCGCGAACCCCTCGACGAGCTGCGTCGGCAGCCGGCGGATGAAGCCGACCGTATCGGTCACGAGGTAGCGCTTGCCGAGATGCTCGAACGCGCGTGTCGTCGGGTCGAGCGTCTCGAACAGGCGGTCGTCGACCGACGCGTGCGCGCCGGTGAGCGCATTGAGGAGCGTCGACTTGCCCACGTTCGTGTAGCCGGCGAGCGCGATGGTCGGAGACGCCGAGCGCGACCGCTCCTTGCGCCGCACCGCGCGCTCCGCCCCGAGCCCGCGCAGACGCCGCTTCAGGAGCGAGACCCGTGTTCGTGCAATCCGGCGGTCGGACTCGAGCTGGGACTCGCCGGGGCCGCGCGTCCCGACTCCGCCGCCGAGGCGCTCGAGGTGCTGCCACATCCCGCGCATGCGCGGGAGGTTGTACTCGAGCTGGGCGAGCTCCACCTGGAGCTTGCCCTCGGCGCTGCGGGCGTGCTGCGCGAAGATGTCCAGGATCAGCTGCGTGCGGTCCACGACGCGCGCCTTGAGCGCATCCTCGAGCGTCCGCTGCTGGGTCGGCGAGAGCTCCTCGTCCACGAGCAGCACCTCGGCACGGCTGCCGGCGTATTGGGACTTGAGCTCCTCGAGCTTCCCCTTGCCGACGAAGGTCCGGGGATCCGGGCGATCCCGGTTCTGGACCAGCTCGGCGACGGGCTTCACCCCGGCTGTGCGGGCGAGCTCCCGGAGCTCGGCGAGCTCTTCGGCGCCGTCCGCGCCCTTCGCGAACACGCCGAGAACGAACCCGAGCTCCGGGGTCGCCCCCGGGCTCGGATCGGGCTGGCGCGTCGTCACAGCCGTGATTATGCCGCTGTAGGGTGGACCGGTGACCCCGCTCGCCGAGCGCCTCGCCGCGCGCACGCTCGAGCTCGTGAACATCCCTTCGGAGAGCGGCCACGAAGCTGCGATCCGCGAGCACCTGCTCAGCCTCGTTCCGGAGTCGTTTCGGCGCGAGTACGCGGGCGACGAGGCGTATCTCTTCGCCCCGGAACGACGGCCCGGCCTGCCGCTCGTCCTCCTCGCCGGGCACTACGACACCGTGCCCGCGCAGGAGAACCTCCCCGGCCGGATCGACGGCAGAGCCGGTTCACGGCCTCGGCGCGAGCGACATGAAGGGCGGAGTCGCAGTGGCACTCGAGCTCGTGCGCGATCTCGACACACGCTCGCCGGGCTCGGCCGACGTCGCACTTCTCCTCTTCGGCCGGGAAGAGCTTCCGGTCGAGCACGACCCGCTCCCCGCTCTCCTCGAGAGCTCGCAACTCGTCCACGAGACGACTTTGGCCATCCTCCTCGAGCCGACCGACGGCGTCGTCCACGCCGGCTGCCTCGGCAACGTCATCGCGCAGTTGACGTTTCACGGCCGCAGCGGGCACTCTGCCCGGCCCTGGGACGCCGACAGCGCGATCGCGCACGCGGTAGACGGGCTGCGCCAGCTTCTCACCGTCGAGCCGCGGAAGGCCGTCGTGGACGGGCTGCCGTTCACGGAGGTCGTCACCGTCACCCGGCTCGAGTCCGGGATCGCCGACAACGTCATCCCCGACCGCGCGACCGCGACGCTGAACCTCCGCTATCCGCCGGACCGCTCGCCCGAGGACGCCGAGGCGTACCTCCACTCGCTCGCTCCCGGCGGCGCGACGCTGGACATCGTCGGCCACGCAGCCGCCGGAGCCGTCGTGACGGCGAATCCCCTCGTCGAAGCGCTCGTGGCGGCAGGCGCACGCGAGATCCAGCCGAAGCAGGCGTGGACGAACGTCGCGGACTTCACCGCGTACGGCATCGACGCGGTCAACTTCGGCCCGGGGCACACGCGCTATGCGCACCAACGGGACGAGCAGGTCGAGGTCGCCGCCCTCGTGCACGCATACGAGACGCTGGCACGGCTCGTGGAGGCCGAGATCGGACAAGATGCCGCGTGATGGGCCTCGCGGAGCGCATCGAGGAGCTCTGGGAGAGCGGTGAGCTCGACGCGGACGCCATCGAGGGCGCGATCGGCCTCCTCGACCGGGGTGAGGCGCGCGTCGCGGAGAAGCGCGACGGGGAGTGGGTCGTCAACGACTGGGCGAAGAAGGCAATCCTGCTGTATTTCCGCGTCCGGAAGGTCGAGCCGCTGGACATCGGCGGCCTCCACTTCCTCGACAAGATCCCGGTGAAGAACGACTACGCGGCGCGTGGCGTGCGCGTCGTGCCGCCGGGCATCGCACGACGCGGCTCGTTCCTGTCCGAGGGTGTCGTGCTGATGCCGGGGTTCGTCAACATCGGGGCCTGGGTGGGGCCGCGCACGATGGTCGACACCTGGGCAACGGTCGGCTCGTGCGCGCAGATCGGCGCGGACGTCCACCTCGCAGGCGGTGTCGGGATCGGCGGTGTGCTCGAGCCGCCGCAGGCGCGGCCCGTCATCGTCGAGGACGGTGCGTTCATCGGGTCGCGCGCGACCGTCGTGGAAGGCGTGATCGTCGGGGAGCGCGCCGTGATCGCTCCTCAGGTCGTCCTCGCCGCCTCGGTTCCGGTGATCGACGTGACCGGCTCGGAGCCGGTCGAGCATCGCGGCTACGTGCCGCCCGGAGCGGTCGTGCTCCCGGGCACGCGCCCCAAGCGCTACCCGGCCGGCGAGTTCGACCTGCCGTGCGCGCTCATCGTCGGCCAGCGCAGCGCGTCGACCGACCTCAAGACGTCGCTGAACGACGTCCTGCGCGAGTTCGAGATCGCGCAGTGAGCGAGCGACCGATCGCCGAGATCGCGCTCTTCACGGACAACGTGGAGGCCGTCAAGCGCTTCTACCGAGAGCTCCTCGGCGCGATGCCGGAGAGCGACTGGCCGGGAGGCGCGATCTTCGGCGCGGGGAACGCGAAGGTGCTGGTTCACGAGCGAGCGCCCGCGGTGGACGACGGCCCGCCGAACGAGGATCACTTCGCGTTCGCGGTCGAGGATCTCGACGCCGTGTGCAACACGGTTCGCGACCAGGGCCTGGCGTTCCTCGCCGACCCGCGGGACTATCCCTGGGGGCGCTCCGCGTACCTGCGCGACCCCGACGGCCGACTCGTCGAGCTCGCGGAGAGCCGCTAGACCGTCTCGCCGCGGAAGATCTCCACCGCTGGGCCGCTGAGAATCGCCCGGCCCTCGCGGATGTCGACCAGAAGCGACCCGCCCGGCAGGTGCACTCGCACGGGGCTGTCGCACCACCCGTGGGTCACCGCTGCAGCCGCCGCAGCCGCGGCGCTCGATCCGGACGCCAGCGTCTCCCCCACCCCGCGCTCCCAGACGAGTACCGCGAGGTCGTTCCGGCTCACCGCGCGGACGAGCTGGACGTTCGTCCGCGAGGGGAAGCTGTCGTGCGACTCGACGAGCGGGCCCAGGCGCAGAAGCTCGTCCCGCGAGGGATCGCGCCTGATGACGGCGTGCGGGTTGCCGACCGAGACGGGAGTGACCTCGATCCGCTCGCCGTCGATCTCGAGCGCCAGGGGCTTCCCGACCACCACCTCTCCGAGATCGACCTCGACCTCCGCTCCGTCCACGCGTGCCGGCAGCGAGCGGTCACCGATCCGAAGTCGTGGGAACGCGACCCCGCTCCGGCGCGCGAGCCACATCGCTGCGATACGCGCTCCATTGCCGGACAACTCGGCGGTCGAGCCGTCCGGGTTCCAGACGAGGAGCTCCGCCTCCGGGCCGTGGACGGCCACGATCTCGAGGATCCCGTCGGCACCCACACCACGGTGCGGGTCGCACAACAGCCTCGCGGCATCGGGGTCGAGCGGCTCGTCGAGCTCGGCCCGCTCGACGAGCAGGTACGTGTTACCGAGCGCGTGCCACTTCGAGAATCGCATCGGCCACCTCGTTCGCGGGTCGATCGGCATCGATCATGACGATGCCCGGAATCCTCCGCATCCACTTCCGCTGGTAGGCGGCGTAGCGGAGCGTCCGGCGGACGACCTGGGCGTGGGCTTCGTCCGCTGGAAGCTCCGCGATCTCGCGGAGCCCTAGCGCCCTGGACGCCGTGCGGGACACGCCGCCCTCGAGCGCCGCCCGAACCTCGCCGACCACGCCGTCCCTGAACATGCTCGCCGTCCGCGCCTCGACACGCCGTTGGAGCACCTCCTGCGAGATGTCCAGGCCCGCGATCAGCGTGGGACGCCTCGTCGCCAGCGACCACAGCCGGCTCTCGTCCGGTACGAGCGATGCGCCCACCTCGCACAACTCGAGCGCGCGCACGACGCGCCGCCGGTCGTGCGGGTGGACGAGGGTCGCCGCTGCCGGATCGAGGCGAGCTAGCTCGGCGTGGGCGGCCACCGGATCCGCGTCGTACGTCGACTCCCAGCGCTCGCGCGCGCCGGGGGCGCGCCGCGGCGGGAGCCCGAGCTCGGCCAGCGACGCCCGCAGGTAGAGGCCGGTCCCCCCCGCAACGACCGCAGATCCTCTCGTGGCGACGAGCTCGTCAACCTCCGCGTGTGCAAGCGCCTGGAACTCGCCGACGGAGCCTTCGTGGGACAGCGGCCACACGGCAACGAGGCGCGTCGGTCGCTCGGGCTGGTTCGTCAAGATCGGCAGGCCCTCGTAGACCTGCATCGCGTCAGCCGAGACGACCTCGGTCCCGAGGCTGGCGGCGAGTGCCTCCG
Source organism: uncultured Actinomycetes bacterium (assembly GCA_963848405.1). GTDB lineage: Bacteria > Actinomycetota > Thermoleophilia > Gaiellales > Gaiellaceae > GMQP-bins7. The sequence goes on from CAWKDP010000017.1 coordinate 9,759, forward strand.
CGACGTCCGACTTGCCCGACGCCGTCGGGCCGAAAACGGCGAAGACCTGCGGCCGGCTCATTCGTCCAGCAGGCGGGCACGAGCTGCAGCGAGGTCGGCGTCGGTGGCACCGCCCGCGCGCAGGAACCCTTCGATGTCTCCGTACCGACGCTCGAGCTCCTCGAGGATTCCGCCCATTGCGGCGGCGGGAGTCGCGACGATCCGGCGACGTCGCTCGCGTTCCGCTTCGTCCTCAGCCTCCGCGAGCCAGGCGACGTTCAGGTCCGCGAGGTTGCGCTCGCTCAGCGAGTAGTCGGCGGCGACGTCGTCCCGCGACACGCCGGCGAGACGGAGGAGCAGCGCGGTCACGAGACCGGTGCGGTCCTTCCCCGCGTGGCAGTGCACGACGACTCCACCCGGAGGTGCGTGCGCGACTTTGCCGACGGCCTTCGCGAAGTTCGCACGGTGCTCCTCCGCAACCTCGAGGTATACAGCGCGTGTCGCAGCGGCCGCATTCTCGGCCGCTGCGCCCAGCGCGTCGAGCTGCTGCCAGCGCTCGTAATCCGGCTCCCCGAAGAGGGACACGTGGACGACGTCGACGTCGAGGTGGCGAGGAGCGTCTTCGTCGAGCTCCGACTGGTAGCGAAGGTCGACAATCGTGCGCACGCCGTAATCGGTCAGCGCCCGCCAGCCCTCGTCGGTCAGCCGACGCACGCTGTCTGCGCGGACGACGCGCCCGAAACGCGTGACTCGGCCGTCCTCCGTCGCGTGCCCGCCGAGGTCGCGGACGTTCGAGCAGCCGTCCCAGGCGAGGGACCTACGCTGCGACGGCTGTACGCTCGACACCGTGGAGCGTGGTCGAGGTCGAAGCCTCGATCAGGACGTCGACGAGCTCCCCAGGCACGGCGGCACCGGCGAAGTTGACGGTCGTGTTCCGGCGCGTGCGGCCTCGCAGCAGGGACGGATCGGTGCGGCTCGGGCCCTCGACGAGCACCTCCTCCACGCGGCCGACGCGCTCCGCGTTCCGTTCGCCTGCGATGCGCTGGACGACCTCCACGAGGCGCTCCAGGCGCTCGTGCTTCACCTCGTCCGGGACCTGATCCGGCAGGTCGGCGGCCTCGGTGCCCCTGCGAGGGGAGAAGATGAACGTGTACGCGCTCTCGTAGCGCACCTCCTCGACGACCTCGAGCGTCTGCTCGAAGTCCTCGTCCGTCTCGCCCGGGAAGCCGACGATCAGGTCCGTGCCGAGCGCAAGGTCCGGGATGGCGGTCCTCAGCCTGTGGACGAGCAGCAGGTAGCGCTCGCGGTCGTACGTGCGCCGCATGCGCTTGAGCACGCGGGACGAGCCGGACTGGAGTGGAACGTGAGCCTGCTCGCACACGCTCGGGCACTCGGCCATCGCCTCTATCACCGGCTCGCGGAAGTCCTTGGGATGCGGGCTGGTGAAGCGGATCCGCTCGATACCCTCGACGGCATCGCACGCGCGCAGCAGCTCGCCGAACTCGGTGCGCAGCGCCGGTGCGAGATCCCTTCCCCACGAGTTCACGTTCTGACCGAGGAGCGTCACTTCGCGCACCCCCTCGGCAGCCAGCCTCGTCACCTCGGCGACGATGTCGCCGGGCCGGCGGCTCTGCTCGCGCCCGCGAACGGCCGGGACGATGCAGTACGCGCACTTCGAGTTGCACCCCATCGAGACTTGCACCCAGGCCTGGAACCGGCGCTCGCGGTGGGTCGGGAGGTCGGCGGCGAAGTGCTCGTGCGTGCCGAACTTCCCGCGCGGGACCGCGTATCCGCCCGCCTCGATCCAGTCGCCGAGGTGCGGGATCGAGCCGGGGCCGAAGGCGACGTCCACCGCGGGGTAGAGCTCGAAGATCCGGTCGCGCTGCGCTTCCGCGTAGCAGCCTCCCACCGCGATCACGAGATCGGGTTGCTCGCGCTTTCGGGCCGCCGCGTTGCCGAGGTACGCCGCGAGGCGCGTATCCGGCTTCTCGCGGACGGTGCAGGTGTTGAAGACGACGACATCCGCCTCGTCCTGCGCCGAAGCCTCGCCGAGCCCGAGCGACTCGAGCATGCCCTTGATCCGCTCCGAGTCGTGAGCGTTCATCTGGCACCCGAACGTCGTCACGTGGTACCGCCTCATGAGAGCGCCATTGTAGGGGCGGGATATCTCGCCCTACGTCGCCCAGTCCGGCAGGTCGCGCCGCCCGTCCTCTTCGCCCCACGCGTCGCGCTGCATGACGACGAGGCCGGCGTCGTCGAACCAGAGGAGCGACGTGCCCGCCAGGCTCTGCAGCGAGCCGTCCTTCGACGTGACCACCGCCCACCAGTCGACTGCTGCCCGGTTGCCTGCGACGAGCGGCTCTCCGAAGCGGCACTCCGCCTCGGCCTGGTCTGCGAATGCCCAGGCGACGTATTCCTCTGGGCCCTGACGGTCGCGGAACGGATGGGAGTAGAAGACCGCGTCGGACGCGTAGAGAGAGGCAATCGCGTCGACGTCGGCCGCCGGCCACGCCCGCGACCAGACGTCGGCCCAGCGCTTGGCTGCAGCTCGCGTGTCCATGGAGGACGAGGGCGAGGCAAGCCTCGCCTCTACTTTGCCACCTCGATAGAGCGGGACTCGCGGATGACGATGACCTTCACCTGGCCGGGGTACTCGAGCTGGTCCTCGATCTCACGCGCGATCTCGTGGGAGAGCAGAGCGGCGCCGTCGTCGTTCACCTCGCTCGGCTCGACGATGACCCGGATCTCGCGACCCGCCTGGAGCGCGTACGCCTTCGCGACACCCGGCTTGGCGGCTGCGATCTGCTCCAGCGCCTCGAGCCGGCGGATGTAGTTCTCCAGCGATTCGCCGCGGGCGCCGGGACGTGACGCGGAGACCGCGTCCGCTGCGATGAGGAGAACCGCTTCGACGGTCTGAGGCTGCACCTCGTAGTGGTGCGCCTCGATCGCGTGCGCGACGCCCTCGGACTCCCCGTACCGGCGAGCGAGCTGCGCCGAGATGAGCGCGTGGGAGCCCTCTACCTCGTGGCTCATCGCCTTACCGACGTCGTGCAGGAGCGCCGCCCGCTTCGTCGTCTTCACGCCTGCTCCGAGCTCCGAGGCCATGAGGCCGCCGAGGTGGACGACCTCGAGCGTGTGCTTGAGCACGTTCTGGCCGTAGCTCGTCCGGTAGCGCAGGCGGCCGAGGATCTTCACGAGCTCCTCGTGCAGCTCCCCGCAGTTCGCCTCGAAGACCGCCTGCTCCCCAGCCTGGCGAACGTGCTCGTCGAGCTCCGTCTTCGCGAGGTAGTACATCTCCTCGATCCGTGCCGGGTGGATGCGGCCGTCCTCGATGAGCTTGTCGAGCGTAAGGCGCGCGATCTCGCGCCTGAGCGGGTCGAACGAGGAGAGAACGACGGCGTGCGGGGTGTCGTCGATGATGAAGTCGACACCGGTCAAGTGCTCGAGCGAGCGGATGTTCCGACCCTCGCGTCCGATGATGCGCCCCTTGAGGTCGTCGGAAGCGAGCTCGACGACCGTCACTGTGGCCTCGGCGGTATGGCTCGCTGCAACTCGCTGTAGCGAGTCGGCGATGAGCGCCCGAGCGCGCCTACGGGCATCGGCTCGAGCCTCTTCCTCCATGTGCCGCACGTCTCGGGCGAGCTCATGGCGGATGAGGTCCTTCGAGCGCTCGAGCAGCTGCTGCTTCGCCTCGTGCGACGTCAGGCCGGAGAGCTTCTCGAGCATGGCGAGTGAGTCGTGCTTGGCCTCGCGGAGCTCCTCCTGGAGCTCCTTGACGTGCACCTCTCGGTCGCCGAGGCCCTGCCCCCGCCGCTCGAGCTCGACGAGCTTTTCGTCGATCTCCTCCTCCTTTTGGAGGACACGCTCCTCGACTTTCACGATCTGCCGGCGCCGATCCTGCACCTCGGCTTCGATCTCGGTGCGCAGCGCGACCGACTGCTCGCGGGCCTCGACCTGCGCCTCGCGGCGGATCGCCTCCGCCTCGCGTTCCGACTCGGCGAGGATCCTGCCGCGCTCCGTCTCGGCGGCTCGCACGCGGGACGTCGAGCGCGACAACAGGAACACGGCGGCCCCGAGCGCTCCGACGAGGATTCCGACCACCACCGCAGCGACCGCGAGCATTGGCCCCTCCCTGGAGAGGAATCGATTACCGCGGAACTCACCGCGGTGCTCACACCGCCTCGGCCTGCTCGGCCGCGCGCTCGGAACCGGATCTACACCCCGGCTACCGGGCAGTAGGAGCTGCGGCAGGACTCAGAGCTGGTTGCACCCTCCGCCGTGGCCCGGGGGTGGATCGCTTGCGATCGAGAAACGGAAGTCGATTGTCGTCACAGGTTCAGAAAGCGCTTTGCGAGCAGGAACTTGTCGGGTGAAGCGCGCTCATCCTAGCTCGTCGCCGCCGCTCGACGCAACGAGGGCGCCGAGAGAGTCCTCCGAGAACCCCTTGCCGCTCAGGTAGCGCGCGGTCTTCGCGCCGTAGCCTCGCCGTTCCGCGATGCGGAGTGCTCGCTCGGCCTCCGGCTCGAGGAGCGCTATCGCCTCGTCGACGAGCTCGGGTCCGATACCGGCTCGGATGAGGTCGTGGCGCACGAACGCATCGCCCGCTCCCCTGGCAGCGAGGGCAGCAGCCCGCGACTCCGCGAACCGGCGGTCGTCGAGGACCCCCGTCCTGCGAAGCGTCGCGAGCGCTTCCTCCCGGGCCGTCTCGTCGAAGCCCTTCGCCGCCAGGCGCCGCTCGAGATCGGCGGCGCTCAGGTCGCGGTGCGCAAGAGCATCGAGAGCCGCATCGACGGCGGTTCGCGGTTCCGCCACCGAGCGCTAGCGCCCCTGTACGGGGGCGTCGACCGGCGACGCATCCACCGGAGTCGGCTCTTCCGCCTCCTGCAGTTTCTCGGCCGGAGCGTCCGCCCGAGACGCCACGGGAAGCAGGCGGGCCGAGATGACCTGCTCTTCCGGGGCCTCCGCCTGGATCTGGGCCAGGATCTGCTGGACGAGGTCGGGATTCTCCGCGAGGAACGCACTCGCGTTTTGTCGCCCCTGTCCGAGCCGCTCGTCCCCGAAGCTGAAGTACGACCCCGCTTTCTGGACGATCTTCTTCTCCAGCGCGACATCGAGGACGGTGCCCTCCCACGGGATTCCGGCGCCGTACACGATGTCGAACTCCGCCTGCTTGAACGGCGGGGCCACCTTGTTCTTCGCGACCTTCACGCGGACGCGGTTGCCGATGGCCTCGGCGCCGTCCTTCAAGGTCTCGATCCTCCGAATGTCGAGTCGAACGGACGCGTAGAACTTCAGCGCGCGGCCTCCCGGGGTCGTCTCCGGGTTCCCGAACATGACGCCGATCTTCTCGCGGAGCTGGTTCGTGAAGATGCAGATCGTGTCCGTGCGGTTCAGGGTGCCGGCGAGCTTGCGGAGCGCCTGGCTCATCAGCCGCGCCTGCAAGCCGACGTGGCTGTCTCCCATCTCGCCCTCGATCTCCGCCTTCGGGACGAGGGCCGCGACCGAGTCGATGGCAACGATGTCGAGCGCGCCGGAGCGGATGAGGAGCTCCGTGATCTCGAGCGCCTGCTCGCCGGTGTCCGGCTGCGAGACGAGGAGCTGGTCGATGTCCACGCCGATCCGCCGCGCGTAGGACGGGTCCATCGCGTGCTCGGCGTCGATGAACGCGCAGATGCCACCGCGTCGCTGGGCCTCCGCCATGACGTGGTACACGAGGGTGGTCTTTCCAGAGGCTTCCGGCCCGTAGATCTCGACGATGCGGCCGCGAGGAAGCCCGCCGATTCCGAGCGCGAGATCGAGCGCGAGCGAGCCGGTCGACACCGCCCCGACCGCCACCTGTGGCCGGTCGCTCATCCGCATGACCGATCCCTTGCCGAACTGGCGCTCGATCTGCCCGAGCGCGGTGTCGAGCGCTTCCTCACGACTCATTGCTCAGCCTCCCAGCGGTCAAGTATTCAGCGGGCATCTTTCGAGAATCTCGTAGCGGGCCCCTGACGGGTGCAGGCGTGATACGAAAGCAGCCGCCTCGGACGGAGCGAAGGCGCCGAGATCGGCCAGCAACGACGCGAGCGACGGAACCAGCCGCGGCCGCTCCCTGAAGCGCACCACGGTCGCGTGCGGAAGCCAGCGGCGGGCCTCGCGCTCGTACACACCGAGCTCCTCGAGGCGCTCGTGCAGCCGCTCGGCCAGCCGGCCGGCCTCGCCCGAAGGATCGTCGAGGACGAGCATCCCGACCGACCTCGTCTCGCGATACCCCTTCGGCACGAGCTCGAATCGCGCAGTCTCCGCCGCGGACTCTCGAAGCGCTCCGGCGATGCCTGCGAGGTCGCTGCACGGACGAGAGCCGAGGAAGGCGAGCGTGATGTGGAACCCGTGGACCGGCCGCACTCCCCCACCGCCACCTTCCGACGTGACGCCGGCGAGGAGCTGCGAGTCGCGCCAGCGCTCGAGCTCGGCGACCGCGTCGGCGGGAACCACGAGAGCGAGAAAGAGGCGGAGCGTGTCACCGGATCGGTCACCGCTGTCGAGGGTACCCGGCGAGCTATCCGCTCTCGTCACGGCTCTGTGTCAAATGTCTGCGGAGAAGGTGGAGAGCCGCGGTCGTCGCGCGCCCGCGGATCATCTCGCGGTCGCCGGGCAGGTCTATCCGGCGCACCTCCTCGCCCTCCGGCCCCGCGACGTGCAGGAACACGAGTCCGACCGGCTTTTCCTTCGTGCCTCCGCCCGGGCCTGCGACACCCGTGGTCGAGACGGCCACGTCCGCGTCGAGCTGCGAGCGAGCCCCCTCCGCCATCGCCCGCGCCGCCTCGGCGGAGACCGCTCCGTGCGCTTCGAGCAGCGCCCGTGGAACTCCGAGCTCCTTCGCCTTCACGTCGTCTGCGTATGCGACGACGCCGCCGCGAAAGACGTTGCTAGAGCCTGGGACTGCCGTCAAGCGACCGGCGACGAGCCCTCCCGTGCACGACTCCGCGGTCGCGAGCGTGAGACCCCGCTCGCGGGCCAGGCCGAGCACGATCTCGGCGATCGACCGCTCGTCCTCGCTGAAGAGGTAGCGCGCGAGCGCTGACCGCAGCGCGGCGGCAAGAGCGTCAGCCCGTTCCTCGCCTCCCTGCTCGACTACCAGGTCGACGTGGATCTCGAAGTCCCGCGCGCAGATCGTGGCCTCGACGCCGTCCCCGTCCCCGCCGGCGGCTGCCAGGGCTTCCGCCACCGCGGACTCGGGAGTCCCGAAGAAACGAAGAGTCCTGCGGCCTCGGGCCGGAGCGCGCTCGAGCACTCGCCGCACCGGCGCGGCCTCCAGAGCCCGCTCCCAGAGGCGTCGGAGCTCGCGAGGCGGCCCGGGCAGCACGACCACGACGGCGCCGGACGTCTCCAGCACGAGCCCCGGCGCCGTGCCCGCGAGGCCGAGCGAGTGCGCGCCCTTCGGGATCGTCGCCTGTTTGCGTACCCCGGGCTCGAACTCCGCGTAGGGACGGCGTAGCCGTTCGGCGATCATCCGCGACACGGCTCCGATCTCCCGCTCGAGCTCGGGGTCCACGACCAGCTCCACGCCCGCCGCATGCGCGACGCGCTCCACGGTGCGATCGTCGTGCGTCGGGCCGAGTCCTCCGGAGACGAGGCAGAGATCCGCTTCGAGTCCTTCTCCGAGCGCGCGGTCGAGGTCCTCCGGGCGGTCGCCGACGATCGTGATGCGCTCGGGCTCAAGGCCGAGCCGCAGCGACTCGGCCGCCAGAAACGGCCCGTTACGGTCTTCGCGGTCGCCCCGAACGAGCTCGCTGCCCGTGACGACGATCGTCGCCCGGGGACGCGTCAAGAAGCCGGGGCGATCCGCCGGGAGGTCACGACGAAGGCCGTCCCGGCTGGCAGCTCGATCCGGTTCCCGTTCAGGCGCACCACGACGTTCTGCGGCTTCGCGAGCACGAGCTGCAGCTTCCGAGCCTCGAACGGCATGCGCTGCCCCTGCTCGAGCGTCCCGCTGTAGAGGAGCCGCCCTGAGGGCGACCCGACGCGAACCTCCATCCAGGAGCCCCCGCCGGCAGCCCGGACGACGAGCCTCGCGCGGCCGCGCGCGGGCGTCGCCTGAGCAGGGTTGTTCTGCGCCTGCGGGGCGAGCCCCGGGATTCGGTTCTCCTCGGGCCCTCCGAAGCGGAACGCGGCGATGACGAGCGCGGTGACGATCGCGATGCCGAGCAGAGCGAGCACGGCGATCCGCGACTCGCGCGGAGAGCGATCACGGCGCGGCTGCGGCGCGGTGCGAGTGCGAACCGGCAGATCGTCGTCGCCGACTGCAAAGCGTGAGTTGTACTCGTCGACGAACGGTTGTCCGTCGAGCCCGAGCGCCTCGGCATACGAGCGGAGGAAGCCCCGTACGTACGTCGGGGCGGGCAGGATCTCGAACTGCTCGTCCTCGAGGGCGCGCAGGTACTTCGGACGGATCTTCGTGAGCTCCTCGAGCTCTGGGAAGTCAAGGCCTTGCCGCGTGCGGGCCTCGCGAAGGCTGGAGCCGATGTCGAACACGAGTGGCGGATTGTAGACGGTCGAGCTCTGGCCCTACGGACCGACCCGACTCGGTCTCTCCGGCCCGCGGCTCACTCCCGTGATCCGACGTACTCGAGCAGCCAGTAGACGCCGAGCGCGACGAGCGCGCTCGCGACCAGACAGAGCCCGACGACTCCGAGAGCCCGTCCCACGAGGGCGACTCTGCCCGGGCTCCCGGCGAGGCTGAGCGCGGCGCGACGCCGGGCACGGCTCGCAAGGCCGAGCGCCGCGAGCGCGAAGATCGCTGCGACCGGAATCGCGACGGCGGAGTCGAGCAGCTCGTACTCGTCGCTGAACCGCGTCAGGTAGATGGCCACCGGGAGCGTCGCGACGGAGAAGGCACCGGCGATCGCCGACCCCCACGCCGCACCCGTTCCCGGTCTACTGCTTGACGTACGGGCGGCCAACTGCAGCAGGTGGGATCGACCGTCCGATGACTCCCGCGACGGCGACGAGGGTGAGGGCATACGGCATCGCCTCGAAGAGGGTAGAGACGGAGGTCGAGTACGTCTGGAGGCTTCCGGCGAGCGCGCTCGAGAAGCCGAACAGCAAGCATGCCGCGGCCGCGCCGAACGGTCGCCAGCTCCCGAAGATGAGCGCGGCGAGCGCGATGAAGCCTCGCCCGGCGGTCATGTTCTGGTCGAAGGTCTCGACGAAGCCGAGGGACAGGTAGGCGCCTCCCGCTGCCGCGAGCATGCCGGAGAGCGTCACGGCCCCGTAGCGGACCGCGTACACGTTGATGCCCACGGTGTCCGCAGCACGCGGGTGCTCGCCCACCGAGCGGATTCGCAGCCCGATCGGAGTCTTGAAGACGACGATCCAGACGATGACGACGAGCGCGAACCCCGCCCAGATCATCAGGTTCAGGTCCCCGAGGACGTCGTCGAGGAAGCTCCCGACGACGGGGATCTCGTCGAGGAAGCCGATCGAGATGTTCGGGATCGACGAGATGCCCGTCGGCGTGCCCTCCTCGCCGTAGATCCGGATGAAGAGATACGTCGTCAGCCCTAACGCGATGAGATTGATCGCGGTCCCTCCGACGATCTGGTCGGCGCGCAGCGTGATCGAGAAGAAGGCATGCAGAAGCCCGAAGACCCCTCCCGATGCGATGCCGATCGCAAGCCCGAGGGTCCAGTGGCTGGTGACGTCAGCGCCCCAGATCGCGAAGAACGCGCCGACGAGCATCATCCCTTCGAGCCCGATGTTCACGACGCCCGAGCGCTCCGAGAAGAGCCCGCCGAGCGACGCGAAGAGGAGCGGCGTCGCGAACCGCAGGGTCGCCGCGAAGAGCGCGCCCCAGACGACGACGGCATCGAGGTTCTCGACGCTCGAGCGGGTTGCGAGGTACCCGATGACGAGCCCTGCGACGCCCGCAGCCGCCGCGTAGCCGCCGATGCGCCGCTCGCCGCGAATCCACGACCCGATCCCGACCGTGAGCGCGAAGAGGCCGATGACGACCGGCACGACCGGGCTGCGGATCGTGAATGGTGGCAGCGCAGCGAGCGCCGCGGCGATCCCGACGAGCACGCCCGCCCACGCGACGGCGCGCATGCCTCGGGGCAGGTGACTCTGTGAGCCAGCTCACGTCGCGGCCGTCCCCGGTCTCCGGCTACGGGACCGCTGGAGCAGAAAGAGGATGACGAACTGCGCGCCGACGAAGAGCACGACGAGGCCCTGGATGATGATCGCGAGGCTCGACGCGAGATCCGGCGGGAAGATCTCCGGATCGAGATTCCGGGACGCGGTCCCGGTCTCGAGCCCGGCGAAGAGCAGCGCCGCGAGCCCCACTCCGACCGCGGTGTTCCGCCCGAGCAGCGCGACCGCGATCCCGGTGAAGCCGATCGTCGCGCCCTGAACCTGGGTGATATCGAGCCGGAACTGCCAGCCGACCGTGTCGAGCGCGCCCGCGAGGCCCGCGAACGACCCGGCGATCGCCATCGCGAGGAAGTAGTTTCGCGCGACGCTGATCCCCCCGTAGCGCGCGGCCTCCGGGTTGAACCCAACGGCCCGCACCTCGTACCCGAGCGTCGTGCGGTTCAGGGTGTACGCGTAGACGACGAGCGAGGCAAGCGCGACGAACACCCCGATGTGCAGGCCCTGGAGCAGCGGGTCGCCCCAGAACACGGGCAGCTTGGCCTCCTCGGGGACGTCCGCCGAGGACGGGAGTGCGTCGGACTCCTCCGTCTGGAACGGGCCGCCGATGCCGAACATGTACGACGCCGTCCAGATGACGATCCAGTTCAGCATGATCGTCGTGATCACCTCGTGGGCACCGACGGTGCCCTTGAGGAAGCCCGCGATCCCCGCGACGAGCGCTCCCGCGAGCATCCCGCCGATGATCGTCACGACGATCAGAAGCGCGCGCGGCAGGTCGACGAGGTCGGGAAGCTCCGTCGCGACGAGGATCGCAGCGGAGGAGCCCGCGAGGTACTGGCCCTGCCCGCCGATGTTGAAGAGGCCGCAGCGGAACGCGAAGGCGACCGCCAGGCCTGTTAGGACGAGCGCGGTCCAGAGGATGAGCGTCTGCTGGAGGTTCGCGGCCGCGAGCGACGTGATGTCGTCCGGGTTCCACGGGAACCACACGCTGCCGTCCGAGAACGGCACGCCGATGTCGTGGCTCCCGACCTCGAAGAACCACGAGAGCCCCGAGCCGCGGAAGATCGCGCGATAGGTCTCGAGCGTGTCCCCGAGGTCCTTCGTGGTCAGGAAGACGACGACCCCGCTGATGAGGAACGCGAGGAGAACGGTGATGACCGGGGCAAGGATCGGGCTCGCCCGCGCGAGCAGACTCCTGCGTGCGACCTCCGCGTCGGCGCCGGGCGGAGGCGATTCGACCTGGGTAACCGTCACGGGCCGTTCTCCGGCCCGTGACCGGGGAGGGGTGTGGGGAACCGGGAGGTTCCCCATGCTCTCCAAAAGAAGGGGGCACCCTCGCCTTTCGCATGACAGGAATCCGCTCCCGCGGATTCCTGTCGCGGCAAAGCCTGCGGAAACATGGTTTCCCCCACGGGAGCGAGCCGCAGGCGAGCGACGGTCACGCGACTTGCTCGCGTTTCCCGCCGCCCGTCATGGCGACGCCGAGCTCTTCCTCACTCGCGGACGGTGGGAACTCGCCGACGAGCCGGCCTTCGTAGATGACGAGGATGCGGTCGGCGAGCGACAGGACCTCTTCGAGCTCGAGAGACACGAGCAGCACGGCGCGCCCCTCGTCCCGCTCCTCGACCAGGCGGCGGTGCACGAACTCGATCGCCCCCACGTCGAGACCCCGCGTGGGCTGTGCCGCGACGAGGACGCGCGGGTCGCGGTCGATCTCGCGCGCGAGGATGACCTTCTGCTGGTTCCCGCCGGACAGTGCTCCGCCGTGGGTCTTCGGGGTGCCGCCGCGGACGTCGAACTCGGCGATGAGCCGGCGCGCCCGCTCGACGAACCGTTTCGGGTTCAGCCACCCGAACCTGGAATAAGGCGCCTTGCGGTAGTCGTGGAGCCCGATGTTCTCGGCAAGCGAAAACTCGAGCACCAGGCCGCGGCGCTGGCGGTCCTCCGGGACATGGCCGACGCCGACCTCGAAATGGTGTCTGGCGCTCGCGCCGGTCACGTCCTTGCCTTCGACGACGACCCGCCCCTGCTCGGGGTGCCGGAGCCCGGTGACCGCGTCGATCAACTCGGACTGGCCGTTGCCGTCCACCCCCGCGATCGCGACGATCTCGCCTCCCCGGACCTCGAACGAGACGTCACGAACCTTCTCGAGCCCACGGTCGTCCCGCACCGTCAGACCCTCGACGACGAGGATCGGATCGGCCGGCTGGCTCGCGCTCTTGTCGATCCGGAGCACGACGTCGCGCCCGACCATCCGCCGCGCGAGATCCTCCTCGGTGGCGCCGGCCGTGGGCAGCGTCTCGATCTTCTTCCCGCGGCGCAGCACCGTCACGCGGTCTGCGATCTCGAGCACCTCGTTGAGCTTGTGGCTGATGAAGATGATCGACATGCCCTCTTGCTTGAGCGTCGCGAGGATCCCGAACAGTTCGACGGCCTCCTGCGGCGTGAGGACCGCGGTCGGCTCGTCGAGGATGAGGATGTCGGCGCGGCGGTAGAGCGCCTTCAGGATCTCGACGCGCTGCTGCTGGCCGACGGTGATGTCCTGGATCTTCGCGTCGGGGTCGATCGCAAACCCGAATGTCCGCGCGAGCTCGATGACACGTGCGCGGGCTGCTCGGTAGTCGAGCAGGAAGCCCTCACGGCGCGGCTCGACCGCGAGGACGATGTTCTCGGCCACGCTCATGACCGGGATGAGCATGAAGTGCTGGTGCACCATGCCGATCCCGCGCGCGATCGCGTCGCCGGGCGAGGATATCCGCACCGGCTCGCCGTTGATCAAGATCTCGCCCTCGTCCGGGCTGTACAGCCCGTAGAGGATGTTCATCAGGGTCGACTTTCCCGCGCCGTTCTCGCCGAGGAGCGCGTGCACCTCTCCGCGGCGGAGGTCGAAGTCGACGTGGTCGTTGGCGAGTGTCCCCGGAAACCGCTTCGTGATCCCCCGGAGCTCGAGGACGACAGGGGCCGCCGCGTTCATCGCGGCGCAGTCTAGGGGGTGAGGCGGTGCCTCACCCCCTGAACCTGCGAGCTAGTTCGAAGCCTTGAACTTGATGATCGGCTTGACCTTGATCTTGCCGGAGCCGATCTGCTTCGCGATCGCGTTCGTCTGCGAGACGAAGCTCTTCTTCACCTTCTTGTTGACGGAGCCGAGCCCGACCCCGTTGTTCTTGAGGCTGTACGTGTAGTCGCGCTCGCTCCTGAGCTTGCCCTGCGAGGCGAGCCTCGTGATGTCCATGACCGCCACGTCGACGCGCTTGAGTGCGCTCGTCAGCATGTGGCTGCCGAGGTAGAGCTGGTCGGCGTCGACGCCGATGCCCCAGGCCTTCGCCTGCTTCGCGGCCGAGAGGGCGCCGAGGCCGCAGCCGCCGGCGACCTGGAAGATCGCCCGCGTGCCCTTCTGGATCTGCCCGAGCGCCGTTTCCTTGCACTTCGCCTGGTCGGAGAAGGTCGGGTCGTTCGCATAGTTCGCTAGCACGGTGACCCGCGGGTTCGCCTTCTTCGCGCCCTGGATGTACCCGCTGATGAACTTCACGATCGCCGGGACGTTGTTCGCGCCGACCGCGCTGATGATCTGCTGTCCGCCCTGGCTCTTGACCTGCAGCGCTGCGAGGTGGCCGACGAGGTAGCCCGCCTCGTGCTCGGCGAAGACGACGCCCGTCGCGTTCTTCGGCTGCTTCTCATAGAGAACGTACGCTTGGTCGACCCCCGCGAACTGCTGCTGCGGATACCGCGGTGCGACGGCGTTGACCGCCCCGAAGTTGAGGAAGCCGACGCCGAAGATGAGGTCGTAGCCGGCCCTGCTCGCCGCGAGGGCGTTCGGGATCCGCTCTGACTTCCTTCTTCGTCTGGTACACGCGGGTCTGGATGCCGAGCTGCTTGCCGATCTTGATACGACCCTCGTTCGCGAGCTGGTTGAACGAGCGGTCCTGCAGACTCCCGATGTCCGTGAAGATGGCCATCGTGAAGTCGTCCTGTTCGGGCTTGGCCGAGCCGGCCGAGCTTGCGATCAGAGCTGCTGTGGCCGCAAGCACGAGCACAGCGCCGATCGCTGTCATACGTACTTTCACTTGCCCTCCTTAGGAATTGACACCTGCCGCCGAAGTTTGACGCCTGATCTAACCGCAAGTTGGGCGGCGACTCAAGTGCCTTACTTCGCCGTAACAGGCTACCGGGAGACCGCTTCAGGCGCGTTCGAGTTCTGCTTCCGAGACGAGCACGCGCCTCGGTTTCGACCCTTCGTAGCCCGAGATGATCCCGCGCCGCTCGAGCATGTCGATCAGGCGCCCGGCGCGCGTGTAGCCGACGCGCAGGCGGCGCTGGATGAGGGACACGGATGCGGTCTGGGTCTGCACGACGATCTCGATCGCGCGGTCGAGCAGCGGATCCTCGTCCGGGTCGAACTCTCCGTCCTCGTCGCTCCCCTCGTACGGGGTCTCAGGCGCCTCGAGCAGGGATTCGTCGAGCTCCTGACCGCGCTGCGACCGGCATTGCTCGACGACGAGCGCGATCTCCTCCTCGCTCACGTACGCGCCCTGGAGCCGTTGCAGGCGTGAAGTGCCGAGCGGCTTGAACAGCATGTCGCCCTGGCCGAGCAGGCTCTCCGCGCCCGAGGTGTCGAGGATGACGCGCGAGTCGGTCTGGCTCGAGACTGCGAACGCGATGCGCGAGGGGACGTTCGCCTTGATCATCCCGGTGATGACGTCCACGGACGGGCGCTGTGTCGCGAGGACGAGGTGGATCCCCACGGCGCGCGACTTCTGCGCCAGCCGGATCACGCAGTCCTCGACCGCCTGCGGCGAGACCATCATCAGGTCCGCGAGCTCGTCGATGACGACGAGGAGGTAGGGAAGCGTCTGCTCGCCGCGCTGGCGGAGCGCGCGGTTCGCCTCCGGCAGGCTGCGCGCGCGCACGAACGAGAGACGCTCGTAGCGGCGGTCCATCTCGGTGACGACGTTCATGAGCACCGTCGCCGCCTCCTTCGGGCTCGAGACGACGGACGTCAGGAGGTGCGGGATCGACTCGTAGTAACCGAGCTCAATGTGCTTCGGGTCGATGAGGATCATCCGCACGTCATCCGGCGTGGCTCGAAGAAGCGTCGAGGTGAGGATCGTGTTGATGCAGCCCGACTTCCCCGACCCGGTCGTGCCTGCGATGAGCAGGTGTGGCATGCGCGCGAGGTCGGTCCAGACGGAGTTGCCGGAGATGTCCTTGCCGAGCCAGACGGCGAGCGGGCTCGCGGTCGCCGGCAGGTCGTCGTAGATGTCGCCGAGCGTGACGAGGCGCGGCGAGAGGTTCGGCACCTCGACCCCGACGGCCTGCTTGCCGGGGATCGGGGCGAGGATCCTGATCTCCGTGGTCGCGAGCGCGTACGAGAGATCGTCCCGCAGCGCGGCGACCTTCGACACCTTCGTCCCCGGCGAGAGCTGGAGCTCGTAGCGCGTCACGCGAGGGCCGGAGATCTGGCCGCTCACCGTGGCGTCGACGCCGAACTCCGCGAGCGTGCGCACGAGCAGGTCGGCGACGCGGGCGCCTGAGTCGCCGTTGGCCGCGGGCGTCGCGGGCGAGCTCTTCAGGATCTCCCGGTCCGGAAGCCGGTACTCGCCGTGCTCCGTCTCCGCGCCGAAGACGCTCTCGATGCTCTCGTCGAGCTCGGGGTCGGTCTCCGGCACGAGGAGCGGCTGATACTCGCCCGACGAGGTCTCGCCCACGACGTCCGGATACGCCTCCGCGCCGTCGAGGAGCCGAGCCGGTGACGCTTCGGGTGCTCGCGGGAAGGGGAGCTCGTCCGTCGGCGTCTCACTCGAGGACCAGTCGAGCGCTCGCCGCGCGCCCGAGCCGGCGGTGCGGACTGCGTGCCCGGTGCGCCGGAGGATCGCCCCCGTGGACGCACCGGTGACGAGCAGCGCGCCGCCGAGCAGCAGCGCCCCGCCGACGATGGCCGCGCCCGTGTCCCCGATCAAGCCTGCGAGCGCTCCGCCGAGCGCGAGGCCGATCCAGCCGCCGTTGTCCTTTCCCAGAAGCGTCATCAGCCCGAGGAAGCCGACGCCGAGCCCGAGCCGGAACGGACGAACGTCGAGCAATTCGCTCCGCGCGAGCATCAGGCCACCCACCGCGACGAGCACGAGCGGCAGCGCGTACGCGGCCTGACCGATGACCGCCGTCAGCGCGTCGGCGAGCCAGGAGCCGCCCGCCCCGCCGTCGAAGCCGAGGTAGAGGATCGCGCTCAGGACGAGGCCGAAGGCGGCGAGCGCGAGCCCGAGGAGCTCGCTCTGCTGCTGCGAGCGGGCTCTCTTCGTCCGCTTCTTCACACGCGAGGGAACACGTGGCCGAAGCGGCCGCCTCTTCTTGCGGCGCGCCATGACGCGTCGATTCGCCACCGCCGGCCGGGGTCCTCCTGCTCGCCGCGTCCAACCGAAGAACAGGGTCAGGCTGAAGCCTGACCCCGGGCCGACATGCTGGGGTCAGGCTTTAAGCCTGACCCCGGGCCGACATGCTGGGTCAGGCTGAAGCCTGACCCCGGGCCGACATGCTGGGGTCAGGCTGAAGCTTGACCCCGGGCCGACATGCTGGGGTCAGGCTGAAGCTCGACCCCGGGCCGACATGCTGGGGTCAGGCTTTAGCCTGACCCCGGTTCTCGTCTCCGCGGGCGCGGGCCTCCTCGAGGATCCTCTCCGCGTCCGCCCGGTTGCCGTAGCCGAACGTCTCGACCTTCGCCTCCTCGAGATCCTTGTACACCTGGAAGAAGTGCTCGACTTCGTTCCGCAGCTCCGCCGGGATGTCGTGCAGGTCGGAGATGCGCATCCACGCCGGGTCCTTGAGTGGGACGCAGATGATCTTCTCGTCCGGCCCCTTCTCGTCCGCCATGTGGAAGACGCCGACGACGCGGGCACGGATGCGGCAGCCCGGGAAGGTCGGCTCGCCGACGAGCACGAGCGCGTCGAGCGGATCGCCGTCGCCGCCCATCGTCCCCTCGATGAAGCCGTAGTCGGCCGGATAGGCCATCGACGTGAATAGCCGCCTGTCGAGAACGATCGCGTCGAGCTCCTTGTCCAGCTCGTACTTGTTCCGCGATCCCGACGGCACCTCGACGAAGACGACGACCTCGGCCATCGCAGTATCGTGACGGACGCCGTGGCCGCCGTCCGCGAGAAGGTGCAGGCGTTCGCGCTCTCGCTTCCCGAGGCATTCGAGGACATCCCCTGGGAGGACGACACCGTGGTGAAGGTACGCGGGAAGATCTTCGTCTTCCTCGGCAACGCGAATACCCGCAGCATCACGGTCAAGCTCGAGGAGTCCCACGCGCACGCGCTCTCGATCGACGGCGCGAAGCCGAGCGCGTACGGGCTCGGCAAGGCAGGCTGGGTGACGGTTCCGCTGCGGGGAGGTGGCGTGACCGTGCAGCTCCTGCGCGACTGGGTGGAGGAGAGCTACCGGATCGTGGCGCCGAAGCGGCTGATCGCAGAGCTGGATGCATGAGGGGCGAGGCGAGCCTCGCCCTCATCCGAGGAGGGCATCGACCTCGTCCGCCGTCGGCATCGACGGCTGCGCGCCGAACCGTGACGCCGCGACCGCTCCCGCCGCGCACGCCCGCTCGAGCGCTTCCTGCGGTTTATGCCCCTCGAGGAGCGAGACCAGGAGGCAGGCGGTGAACGCGTCGCCCGCGCCGGTTCCGTCGACGGCGTCGACCGGCGGCGACGCAGCGCGCGCGATCTCTTCGCCGTCGTCCAGCAGCACCGCGCCCTCGGCGCCGTGGGTGACCGCGAGCAGGCCGTCGCGGCGTGAGAGCGCCTCCAGCTCGTAGCGATTGACGACCGTGAGGTCCGGGTCGAGCCCGAGCGGCCGCGCGGGCGCAGCGTTGAGGCAGAAGAGCCCGGCGCACTGCTCCCAGGCGGAGAGCACCGCCTCGTCCGGGATCTCGAGCTGGCACAGCACGGCGTCGTGCTGGGGCAGCTCGACCTCGCCGAGCGTCCAGTTCGCGCCGGGAGCGACCACGATCTCGTTCTCGCCGGCCTCGTCGACGTGGATCAGCGCCACGCCCGTCGGCTCCGTGGACGTCTCGAGCGCGAGCTCGACGCCCGCTTCACGCAGTCCGACGAGCGCTTCGTCCGCAAAACCGTCCCTGCCGACGGCACCGATGAGCTGAACGTGCGCGCCGAGCCGGGCGCAGGCGACGGCCTGGTTCGCCCCCTTGCCGCCCGGGATGCGCGAAAGCGTTGCTCCGCTGACGGTCTCCCCGGGCCGCGGGAGCCGCTCGCAGCGAGCGACGAGGTCGAGGTTGATCGAGCCTACGACGACGATCAGCGGCGGCGGCACCCGGGAATCGTCCCATGCCGGGCGGCCCAGTTACGTCCCATCGCGCCCGCGGCTCAGGCAGCGAGCGCGCGGAGATCGTCCACCGTCGAGCCGAGCAGCGTGTCCCGGAGGTCGAAGAGCCCCGCCCAGAGCGAAGACCGATCGGGCTCCGCATCGAGGCTCGCAGCCGCCGCGAGCCCTTCGAGAGCACGCACGAGGACAGCCAGCTCGAGGTAGACGGCGGCGACGCGGTTCGGACAGGCGCGAACCCCCGCGCGGTCGAGGATCGGCCGCCACTCCACGAGCTCGCCTGCCCCAGGGCCGAGGTACCACGAGCGTCCCTCGGCCAGCTCGGGCTCCAGCTCGAGGAGGTACCGCGAGAGCGGCCGCTCGAGCCCCGCGATGGCCGTCTCCACCCGGTCCGCAGCACGCCGGAGCGCGGCCTCGCGCTTCCCGGCGGTGGACGGCACGGGCTCTCCCCGCCCCCAGCGCTCCAGCAGGCGGCAGAACGCGAGGGAGGCAACCTGGCAGGCGCGCAGCTGGCTCACGAGCCGCGCCGCGGTCAGCTCGCTCGCCGCGTTCCGCTCGAGGACCGAGGCCCAGCCGTCGCTCACGGGCAAACCTCGGTTGGCCCGCGAGCGTTGGTCAAACCTCGATCACCACCGGCAGCACCATCGGGCGCCTCCGCGTCCGCTCGTACACGATCTGACCAATGGCGTCGTGCAGGTGCTCCTGCAGGAGCTTCACCTCGAGCGAGTGCTGCGCGGCGAGCTCCCGGACGACGCGCTCCGCCTCGGACCGGAGCTCCGCCAGGAGCTCGTCCGATTCCGCGAATCCGCGGGCGATGAGCTCGGGCGAGGCGATCTCGCCGCCGTCCGTCTGCGCGAGCGTCGTCACGACGATGAGCACGCCGTCGTCGGCGAGGCGGCGGCGGTCGCGCAGCGCGACGTCCTGGATGTCCCCCACGCGCAGCCCGTCCACGAACGTGACGCCCGACTCGACCTGGTCGACGAGGCGCGCACCGCCGCGCGAGAGCTCGACCACCGAGCCGTTCTCCGCGAGCACGATGCGGTCCTCGGGCACCCCCGCCTCGCGCGCGAGCTTCGCGTGCGCCGCGAGCATCCGGTACTCGCCGTGCACCGGCATCACGTAGCGTGGGCGCAGGAGCGAGAGCATCGTCCGCAGCTCCTCCTGGTACGCGTGGCCCGAGACGTGGACGGGCGCGATCTCCTCGTGCAGCACCTCCGCTCCGAGGCGCGCAAGCTGGTTGATCGAGTCGTGGACGCGCAGCTCGTTTCCTGGAACGGGCTTCGCGGAGATGATCACCGTGTCGCCCTGCTCGACGAACAGCGTGGAGTGGTCGTTGTAGGCGACCCGCGTGAGCGCGGACATGGGCTCGCCCTGGCTTCCGGTGCAGAGCGCGAGGATGCGGTCGGGCGGGAGATCCGCCGACTCCCCCGGCGAGACGATCGCGTCCTCGGGAATGTCCACGTACCCCAGGTTCCGGGCGATGTTGAGGTTCTTCCGCATCGAGCGCCCGACGACGGTGACCTTCCGGCCGCACTCGACCGCGACGTCGGCGGCCTGCTGCATGCGATGGATGTTCGACGCGAACGACGCGACGAGGATGCGCCCGGTGCGCAACGGGAAGAGCGTGCGGAACGTCTCCCCCACGAGGCGCTCCGAGCCGGTCGTGCCACGTCGCTCGGCGTTCGTGGAGTCGCCGAGGAAGAGATCCACCCCGCGGTTGCCGATCTCGGCGAGCTTGCCGACGTCGGTCTTGAGCCCGTCCACGGGCGTGTGGTCGAGCTTCCAGTCGCCGGTGTGCACGACACGCCCGGCCGCCGTTTCGATGACCAGCGCGACCGCGTCCGGGATCGAGTGCGCGACGCGAACGAGCTCGAGCCGGAATGGGCCGAGCTCGAGCGGGTCGTCGTTCGGCGCCGCCTCGATCAGCTCGGCTGCCTGGCCGAGCCCGTGCTCGTCGAGCTTCGACTTGACGAGTGCGAGCGTGAGGCGGGTCGCCACGACGGCATCGACGTCGATCTCGCGCATAAGATAGGGCAGCCCGCCGACGTGATCCTCGTGGCCGTGCGTGAGGATCACCGCGCGCACGCGCCGCCCCTGAAGATAGGCGACGTCCGGCAGGAGCAAGTCGACGCCGAGGTGCTCGTCCCGCGGGAACGCCAGCCCGGCGTCGACCACGATGATCTCGCCCGCGGTCTCGAAGACGGTCATGTTCTTGCCGACCTCGCCGAGCCCGCCGAGCGGGATGATGCGGAGCGCGTCGCTCATCTGAGGCCTGAGGGTACTCGGACGGCCCGCGGGCGGGGCCTAGAGCGGAAAGACGTCGACTGCGAAGTAGTCGCCATCGACCCGCTCTGCGCTGATCGCGACGTCCCCGCGCTCCGCTGCGAGCGCGTCCAGGGCGTCGACAGAAACGGTCGCCGCCTCACCGTCGACTGCCAGCTGCCGCTGCCCGCCGACGAGGCTCAACTCGATGTCGTCGCCCACGAGACCCGGGAGCGGGACGAGCTGAACGGATTCCGCGACCGACGTCCAGAGGGTGCCCTCGGTGCGGACGGCGGCCGCCCGGTACGGAGGAGCCACGATCTCCTCGAGCGCGCCGGCAAGCGGGTCCAGCAGACCGTCGTCGAGATCGGTGGAGACGACGATCGTCTTGTCCTCGAGCACGACGAACGTGACGGTGTCGCCCGGCAGGTCCGGGCAGTCCGCGGCTATCACGGCGTCCCACGTCCGTCCTCCAGGCCCGGTCGTGATGCCGGCGATCTCGACTCCCGGCGTCCGAGCCAGCTGTCCGCCGGCCTGTGCGCCTGCGAGGGCCTCCAGAAGCTCGTTCGTCCGGGCCATGCCTACGCCGGCGTCGGCTGTAGAAGCCCGAGGCGCTCGAGGCAGCCGCGGACGGCGGCGCGCTCGTCCTCGTCCGCCTCGACGAGCGGGAGACGGAGACCGCCGACCTCGTGGCCGAGGAGGTTGAGCGCCGCCTTGATCGCGATCGGGTTCGGAGCGACCCGCAGGAGGTCGATAGAAGGGCGTAGCTCCTCGTCCAGCGCACGCGCCGCCTCGACGTCGCCGGCGCGGAACAGCCTGACCATCTCCTGCACCTGCGGCCCCACGACGTGCGTGTGGACGCAGACGCCGCCGACCCCGCCCACCTCGAGGAACGGGAAGACGATGTCGTCGTCCCCCGCATAGAGGTCCAGCCCGAGCTCGACGATCGCACGCGCCTGCCCGATGTCGGCGTTCGCCTGCTTGACCGCGCGTACCGTCGGGATCTCCGCGAGCCGCGCGATCGCATCGGTCTCGAGGTTCAGGACGACCCGTCCTGGGATGTTGTAGACGACCAGCGGGCGGTCGCTCTCCGCGGCGATCGCCTTGAAGTGCTCGACGATGCCGCGCACGGGAGGCTTGTTGTAGTACGGCGTGACGATCAGGAAGCCGTCGACCCCGAGTTCGTGCGCGCGCCTGGTCAGGTGCACCGAATGCTCGGTCGAGTACGTCCCCGTGCCCGCGACGACGGTCGCGCGGTCGCCCACCTCGTCCACCGCCGCCTCGTAGAGGGCGAAGCGCTCGTCGTCCGAAAGCGTCGGCGACTCGCCGGTCGTCCCGGTGACGACGAGCCCGTCGGAGCCGTTCTCGACGAGATGTGCGGCGAGCGCCCGGAACCGCTCGAGATCGACCGCTCCGTCGGCCCGGAACGGCGTCACGATCGCGGTCAGGATCTCGCCGAGCACTCGGCCCCATCTTATGCGCCGGGCGGGACTTCCCTTGTGTCAAGTTGACACTAGGTCGGGCGATTGGCCTCCTCGAACGTCGAACGCAGCCCCTCCTCCAGGAACACGAAGCGGATCTCGTCGAAGCGATCGGCGAACGGCCGCGCGGCCTCGATCGCGACCGGAGCCGCCCGCTCGGCCGGGTAGCCGTAGATTCCCGTCGAGAGGGCGGGGAACGCGATCGTCCTGCACCCGAGCGCCTGGGCGACCTCGAGCGCGCGGCGATACGCCGACGCGAGGAGCTCCGCCTCGCCGGCGCCGCCGCCGTGCCAGACCGGGCCGACGGCATGGATCACGTGCCGCGCCGGGAGGCGGCCGGCGCCCGTGGCCTTCGCGTCACCGGTTGGGCACCCGCCGAGCCGTGCGGCCTCCTCGAAGATCTCGTCTCCGCCCGCGCGCCGGATCGCTCCGCACACGCCGCCGCCGGGCGCGAGCTGCTCGTTCGCCGCGTTGACGATCGCGTCGACCTCCTGCGTCGTGAGGTCACCGACGACGAAGGTGATCACACGAGCGCGTCCAGTCCCACGGTCAATCCCGGCGGCAGTTCCCGCACCCTCTCGACCGCAAGCAGGACTCCCGGAGCGAACGCATCGCGCGACGTCGTGTCGTGGCGGATCGTGAGCGTCTCTCCCGGCCCGCCGAAGATCACCTCCTGGTGCGCGACGAGACCGGGCAGGCGGACCGAGTGGATCGTGGGCTCGGTGCCCATGCGCTCCGCGGTCGCCTTCGCCGTGCCCGACGGTGCATCGCGCTTCGCCTCGCTGTGCAGCTCGACGATCTCCGCTTTCGGGAAGACCCGCGCCGCCTCCTCGGCGAGCCGCATCATCAGCGCCGCCCCCTGCGAGAAGTTCGGCGCGTGGAAGCAGGCGATTCCGGCATCGCGCGCCGCGGAGTCGACCGTGTCGAGGTCGAATCCGGTCGTGCCGATGACGACGGGCACACCTATCTCGAGGCAGCGCTCGACGTTGGCTACCACCGCGTCGGGCTGTGTGAAGTCGACCGCGACGTCGCTGCCCTCGAGACCGTCCCCGCGCGCGTCGACCACGTCGTGCCCCGCAGCCTCGAACGCCGGCCGGAGCACGGAGCCGACCTTCCCGGCAGCACCGAAGAGGGCGACGCGCATCGGAGCGCGCTATGCCGCCTTCAGCAGGCCCGGGTTCACGTGCGCGACCGCCTCGCGGAAGCGGGCTTCCTCCGAGCCGATTCCGGCGGCGGAGAGCTTCCCGGGCGCGAAGAGGTCTCCCGCGAGCGCCGCGACGTCGTCGGCGGTCACCGAATCGAGCCGCCGGAGCACCTCGTTGACCTCCAGCAGCGGCCGATCGGTCACGAGGGCCTTGCCGAGCCGCGTCATGCGGTTGGACGTCGACTCGAGCGAGAGGAGCAGGCGGCCCTTGAGGTTCTCCTTCGCGCGCGCAAGCTCGTCCGGGCGCACGTTCCCGGCCGCGAGGTCGCCGAGCTCGGCGACCGCGATCTCGAGGCAGAGCGGCAGGTTCTCGCTGCGCGTCCCGACGTAGAGGCCGATCTGCCCCGTGTCCGAGTACTGCGAGCCGTAGCTGTAGACCGAGTACGCCATCCCGCGCTTCTCGCGGATCTCCTGGAAGAGCCGCGACGACGCCGAGCCGCCGACGATCGCGTCGAGGATCGACGCGGCGAAGCGCCGTTCGTCGTCGCTCGCGATCCCCGGAGCGGCGAGGCAGACGTGGTACTGCTCCGTGTCCTTGCGCTGGAAGCGCAGGCCGGGGCCGGGCAGGCGCCGGACCGGCTTCCGCGGAGAGAGCCGAACACCGGCGGCAGCACCGTTTCGGCGCTCGTCGAGAGCCGCCACGAGCCGTTCGTGGCGGACGTTGCCCGCCGCCGCGATCACGAGCCGCTCGCCCACGTACGCGCGGCGGTGATACGCGGCGAGAGCGCGCCGCGACACCGACGAGATGACCTCCGCGCGACCGATGACAGGCCGGCCGAGCGGGTGCGAGCCGAAGACCGCCTCCGCGGCGAGGTCGTGCACGAGGTCGTGCGGCGTGTCCTCCACCATCGCGATCTCCTCCAGCACGACCTCCCGCTCGGAGTCGACCTCGGCGAAGATCGGCCGATAGACCATGTCCGCCATGACGTCGAGCGCGAGCTCGAGCCGGTTGTCGGGGACCCGCGCGTAGACCATCGTCGTCTCGCGCGACGTGGCGGCGTTCAGCTCGCCGCCGAGCTCGTCGAACGTCTCGGCGATCTCCTGCGCCGTGTACTTCGGCGTCCCCTTGAAGAGCAGGTGCTCGATGAAGTGCGAGACGCCCGCGCGCGAGTCCGGCTCGTCTCGTGCACCGGCGGCGACGAAGAAGCCAATCGCGACCGAGCGCACGCCGGCGATCCGCTCGCTGATGACACGCTCGCCGGTCGCGAGCGTCGTGAGCTCGTGCTTCTCCACGCGCGGATCGTACTGGTCGCCCCGTCAGGGGCGACCAGTACGATCGGGTCGGACTTCAGCCCGACCCAGGTTTGGGTCGGGATCTGGCTGAAGCCAGACCCCGACCGCAGAAGGAGGTTGGGGTCGGGCTTCAGCCCGACCCGCTCTTGGGTTGTATCGCCCTACCCCTGAACCTGTGTCAGGCTGAAGCCTGACCCTGCCGGCAGGGGCGGCTTCGAACCGCCCCTGCCGGCCTGACGCTCACCTAGGAAGCGGCGTCCAGCCGCTTCCTAGGTGCGCTCCCTGGGCCGCCCGCGGTCGCGGCCGCCGCCACGGCGGTCGCCGCGCGGCCGCTCCTCGCGCTCCTCGCGCGGCGGGGCGTTCTTCGCCCGCTCGATGAGCTCCTCGGGCATGACGAGCCCGCCGTCCTCGTGCTTCGCGACGAGCTTGAGCCCGATGCGGCCCCGGTCCTTGTCGACCTCCTGCACGACGACGTCGACCACGTCTCCGCGGCTCATAACGTCCTCGATGTGGGCGACCCGGCCGGGCCCGACGTTCGAGACGTGGAGCAGCCCGTCCGTCCCCTTCTTGAGCTCGACGAACGCGCCGAACTGCGTGGTCTTCACGACCTTGCCCGTGTACGCATCGCCGACCTCGGGCGACTTCGTGAGGGCGGTGATCGCGGAGAGCGCGGCCTCGGCCTTCGTGCCCTCGGTCGCGTAGACGAGGATCGTCCCGTCCTCCTCGATGTCGATCTGCACCTCGTAGTCGCCCTCGAGCGCGCGGATGGTCTCGCCGCCCTTGCCGATGACGAGCCCGATCTGCTCGGGATCGATCTTGATCGTCGAGATGCGCGGAGCGTGGCCGGCGAGCGCCGTCCGCGGCTCCGGGATGACGGCGAGCATCTGGTCGAGGATGGAGGCACGCGCCTCGCGAGCCTGCGAGAGCGCCGAGCGCATGATCTCCTGGGTCACCCCGGTGATCTTGATGTCCATCTGCAGAGCGGTGATGCCGTCGCGTGTGCCTGCGACCTTGAAGTCCATGTCACCGAGGTGATCCTCGGCGCCCTGGATGTCGGTGAGGATGACGTACTCGTCGGCCTCCTTCACGAGGCCCATCGCGATGCCGGAGACGGGCGCCGTGATCGGCACGCCCGCGTCCATCAGGGCGAGGGTCGACGCGCAGACGGAGCCCATGGACGACGAGCCGTTCGACTCGAGCGTCTCCGAGACGATACGTATCGTGTAAGGGAAGTCCTCCGCTGATGGGATCGATGCCTCGAGCGCCCGCTGCGCGAGCGCACCGTGACCGATGTCCCGGCGCTTCGGGCCCCGCATGAAGCCCGTCTCCCCGACCGAGTAGGGCGGGAAGTTGTAGTGGTGGATGAACCGGCGCGTCTGCTCGCGGGAGAGGTCGTCGATCTTCTGCCCCTCCTTGGCCGTGCCGAGCGTCAGCAGGCTCATGATCTGCGTCTGCCCGCGGGTAAAGATCGCGGAGCCGTGCGTGCGCGGGCTCACCGTCACCTCGCACCAGATCGGCCTGATCTCCTCGGCGGCGCGACCATCCGGGCGTCGCTTGTCGACGGCGATCTTCTTGCGGACGAGGTCCTTGTAGATCGCGTCGCACGCGCGCTTGACGTACTGGCGCGTGACCGAGTCCTTGGTCGCGGTCTCGCCCTCGGCGGGGGCGGGCCCGATCGGGAACGGCAGCTCGACCTCCTCGATGATCCGGTCGAAGAGCAGGCTCCGTTTGGCGGACTTGAGCTCCTTCGAGTCCTGCTCCGCGTCGGTGAGCTCACGGAGCTCGGTCTCGAACTGGTCGCGTACCGGCCCCTCGACCGCCGCCAACTTCACCTTCTCCGCGATGAGGGCGAACGCCGCCTTCACCTGCGCCCGGCGGACCATGTCCTCCTCGGTCGAGGCCATCGACACCTCAGGTGCGTCGACCTCGACGAACTCCTCGACCACGTGTGCGGCCTCGCGGAGCCCGACCTCGGAGATCCCGCTCCGGATGGCGTCGGTGTGCTTCGCCTCGAGCTCGGCGGTGAGGTCGACATCGACCCACTTCGGCTTGCCGACCTGGGAGCGGAGCTCCTCGAGCGTCTCGCAGATCTTGATGATCTCGCCGTGCGCGAGCTCGAGCGCCTCGAGGATCGTGTCCTCGGGGATCTCGTCGCCGCCCGCCTCGACCATCGTCAGCCCTTCCTGCGTGCCCACGACGATGAGGTCGAGCGTCGACTCCTCCAGCGCCTCGAGCGACGGGTTCACGACAAGCTCGCCCTCGATGCTGCCGATCCGGACGGCCCCGATGGGACCCATGAACGGCAGCGGCGAGATCATGAGCGCCGCGGAGGCGCCGTTGATGCAGAGGATGTCATGCGGCGTGACGAGGTCCGCCGAGAGGACCGTGCAGATCACCTGCACCTCGTTCTTGAAGCCCTTCGGCCAGAGCGGCCTGATGGGGCGGTCGATCATGCGGGCCGTGAGCGTCGCGCGCTCGCTCGCCCGTCCCTCGCGCTTGAAGAACCCGCCCGGGATCTTCCCGGCGGCGTACATGCGCTCCTCGACGTCGATCGTGAGCGGGAAGAAGTCCGCATCCGCTCGCGCGTCCGGGCGTCCTACTGCAGTGGCGAGAATCATCGTGTCGCCCGACCGGACGGCGACGGCGCCGTCGGCCTGCTTGGCGAGCTTTCCTGTCTCGAAGACGATCTCCTGACCGCCCACGTCGACAGACACCGTGGCTACATGCCCGGTGGCTTGAGTAGTACTCATTGGCTGTATCCCTTCACCTTTCTTCGTGGAAGGTGGAGGTTTGAGTCAGCTCCGATGCGCCGCCCGCGTGGAGCTCGCTCAAACTTCCACCTCCCGACTTGGGGAGCTCTCCGCCTACCGACGCAGGCCGAGCTCCTTGATGAGGGCGCGATAGCCCTCGAGATTCTTGCGCTGGAGGTAGTCGAGGAACCGGCGCCGGCGCCCGACGAGGCGAAGGAGCCCGCGCCGCGAGTAGTGGTCCTTCGGGTGCGTCCTCAGATGCTCGGTCAGATCGTTGATGCGTCGCGTCAGCATCGCGATCTGCACCTCGGCGGAGCCCGTGTCCTGGGCGGAACGGCCGTGCTTCTCGATGACTTCCAGCTTGACTTCCTTCGTGAGGCTCATGCATCCCCTCCTGTAGACGACTCCGCAGTCCCCGCCCGGCGTGGAAGGAGCACGCCCGAGCCGCGGCTGCGGTCTCGCGGGATGGTACCTGGATCGGTGCGCCAACTGCGCTCTGCGGCAGGATCTCCCCATGCGCGCGGGAGTGGCGGCCGGGCATCCGGCGACAGCGGAGGTGGGGCTCGAGATCCTCGCGGAAGGCGGCACGGCCGCAGACTCGGTGGTCGCGATGGCTTTCGCCTCATGCGTGGCAGAGACCGTCTACAGCGGCCTCCTCGCCGGCTGCCACGCGATCGTCTTCGACGGCTCGAAGGCACAGAACCTGGACGGATTCGCCGCCGTGCCGTCGGAGCGAGGCGACCTCGTCGAGCTCCCCATCGGCTTCGGGGAGGAGATCGTCGTCTACTCGATCGGCCCCGCGTCTTTCGCCGTCCCCGGCCTGCCGGGCGCGCTCGGGACGCTCTGGGAGTCGCTCGGCCGCCTGCCGTGGAGACGTCTCGTCGAGCCCGCGCTCCGGCTCGCTCGCTCGGGGGTCCCGCTTCCGGAGATGCACGATCGCTCGCTCGCGATGCTCGGAGAGCTGTACAAGCTCGAGCGCGGCGGTGAGCTGTTCGCGCCGGGAGGCAAGCTTCTCACCGAAGGAGACGTCCTCGTGCAGCCCGGGCTCATGGATGCGCTCGAGGCGATCGCGGAGGAGGGTGCCGCCAGCGTGTACCGAGGCTCGATCGCGGAGGCGCTTCTCCGCGTGGACGGTCTCGTAGCGACGGCCGCCGACCTCCGCGACTACACCGCGCGTTGGCGCAATCCCGTGCTCGCGCTCTGGAACGGGCAGCGCGTCGCGACGCGAGGTGGCCTTTCGGGCATCCCCGAGCTCCTCCCCAGGCTGCCGCGCTTCGCCGGCCTCACGGAGGTGGAGCGCGTGGTCGCGCTCGTCGAGGCGCTCGAGACCGACGAGCGCGGCGGCGAGCACACGACGAACATGGTCGCGGTGGACGGGCACGGCCGCGCCTGCGTGCTCACGCACAGCCTCGGGGTCGGCGCCGGGGTCTGGGTCCCCGGCTTCGATCTCCAGCTGAACAACCTGCTCGGCGAGAGCGACATCGCCTTCGGAGACCCGCAGCCCGGCGATCGGCTCGAAAGCCGTATGGCGCCGAGCCTCGTCTTCGACGACCAGGGGCTTGCTCTCGCGATCGGCTCAGCAGGCGCCACGCGGCTGCGAACCGCACTCGCCAGCGTTATTGCGGGGATTCTCGACGAGGGCCTCGAGCCCGAGGATGCCGTCGCGCGACCACGCGTCCATCCCACTCCGGCCGTCGTGGACGCCGAGCCGGGCGTGGACGAGCACGCTCTCGAGGAGCTCGAGGCGCGCGGGCGCACGATCCGGCGCTGGGAGCGGATCCACCACTACTTCGGAGGCGTCAGCTGCGTCGGGCGGACCGGCGCGGCCGGGGATCCGCGACGGAGCGGGGCGGCAGTTGCTCTTCTGACTCGCCGCGTCGGCGTCGGCCAAGGGCTTTAGAGCGGTGCCAGACTGAAGTCAGGCACCTAGACGTGCGCCGGGCGTCGCCCGGCGCCGGTCCTATTTGAGCAGCAGGCCGTCGATGCGACGAGAGGCGATCTTCATCCCGACGGCGCCCATCACCGCGAGGTACGCGACGTTGACGAGCTGGAACGCGGACACGCCGCCCGTGGCGAGCGCGCGGACGAGCTCGATCCCGTGATAGAGCGGCAACGCGGCCACGAGCCACTCGATGACCTCGGGGTACACGGAGAGCGGGAAGAACGTCGTTGCGAAGAGGAACATCGGGAGCATCACGAGCTGGATCAGGTCGAAGTCCTGCCAGCTCCGCATCCAGGTCACCGCGGCGATCCCCGCGCCCGCGAACCCGAACCCGATGACGAAGCACGCCGGGAGGATCAGCAGCCCCCACCACGACTCGATGAGGCCGAGGACGAGCAGGATGTTGAGGAACGCGAACGAGTAGAGCATGGAGCGGACCACCGCCCACATCGTCTCCCCCACCGCGACGTCGCCCGGGCTGATGGGCGTCGACAGCATCGCGTCGTAGACCTTCCCGTAGCGGAGCTTCCAGAAGACGTTCGTCGCGTCGTAGAACGCACCGTTCATCGCGGATGCCGCAAGGAGCGCCGGGCCGACGAAGGCCGCGTACTCGAGCGCCTGCTCGTCGAACGTGACGTCGCCGATGAAGTCGCCGAGCGGGTAGACGAAGAACGCGAGGTAGAAGAGCGGCTCGAAGAACCCGGACAGGAGGATCATCCACGTCCTGCGGTAGACCATCGCGTTGCGCTCGACGATCAGGAGGCCGCCGGGCCGCGAGCGCGACCCCGGCGTGAGCCGCGCGTGTGCGACGAGCTCGCTCATAGGCCAACTGGCCTATGAGCGTGGAGGGGTGTGGGGAACCGGGAGGTTCCCCACGCTTTCGAGAAGAAGGGGGCACGCTCAGCTCTCGCAAGACCGGAGTTCGCTCGCGCGAACTCCGGTCGCGGAAAGGCTTGGGGAAACATGGTTTCCCCCATGGGAGTGAGCCGAAGGCGAGCGACGCTCATACGAGGAGCCTTCGCCTGTACGACCAGAACGCGAGCGCGAGCCCGGCCACGATGAACGCGACGAGGTAGCCGACGTGAAGCAGCGCGAGCGGCACGTCGACGTCTCCCAGCGTCAGCATCCGGCAGAGATCGACGCCGTGCCAGAGCGGCGTGACGTACGCGACGAGCTGGAGCACCCCCGGAAGGCGGTCGATCGGGAAGAACGTTCCCGAGAAGAGGAACATCGGCAGGATCAGGAAGCGGAAGATCGCGACGAACGACGCATCGCTTTCCGTGTATGCGCCCCAAGCGGCAATGGGCGCCGCGAACGCGAGGCCGACGAGGACGGTGACCGGGATCGCGAGGATGCCGAGCGGCGAGTTCACGGCCCCGAACGCCGCGATCGCGACGAGGTAGATCGTCGCAGTCATGAGCATCCGGAACGCGATGAAGCCCTGGTGGCCGAGAACGATGTCGCCGATCCGGAGCGGGGTCGCGAGCATCGCGTGGTACTGCCGGCTCCACTTGATCGCCGAGAGCACCGGCCAGCTCGCCTCGAAGGACGCGATCTGCATCGCCGTCGCCGCGAGGAGGCCGGGAGCGACGAACTCGAGATACGTGATCCCGTCCGGGAGATCGGTGGTGCGGTCGACGAGCGTGCCGAGGCCGAAGCCGAACGCGAGCAGGTAGATCACCGGCGTGACCGCGCTCGAGATGATCGTGCCGCGCCAGACGCGCTTGTACTGGGCGAAGTAGAACTCGAGCGGACGTACCGCGAGTGCGAGGTTGCTCATACAGCGGTGCTCACTCGATGAGGCTGCGGCCCGTCAGGTGCAGGAAGACATCCTCGAGCGTGCTCCGGCGGACGAGGACGCTCTCCGGTACGAGCCCGCGCTCGTGCAGCGCATGCGCCGCGGCGTCGCCGTCGTCGGTGTAGAGCAGCACGCGGTCCGGCAGCGGCTCGACGCGCGAGACGAAGCCGTCCGTCCACCGGGTGAAGTCCTCCGGCCGCCCGTCGTCGTCCTCGAACCGGAGCTCGACGACCTCGCGGGTCGAGTAGCGCGCGATGAGCTCGCGCGGCGAGCCCTCGGCCACGATCTTTCCCTTGTCCATGACGACGAGCCGGTCGCAGAGCTGCTCCGCCTCGTCCATGTAGTGGGTCGTGAGCAGCAGCGTCACGCCCTGCCGCTTCAGCCGGTAGAGCCGGTCCCAGACCACGTGCCGCGCCTGCGGGTCGAGGCCCGTCGTGGGCTCGTCGAGGAGCATGACCTCGGGCTCGTTCACGAGCGAGCGCGCGATGGTGAGCCGCCGCTTCATCCCGCCGGAGAGCGGCTCGACGCGATCGTTCGCACGCTCGGTGAGCTCGACGAACTCGAGCAGCTCGTCGGCCCGCTTCTTCAGCACCGATCGCGGGATCCCGAAGTAGCGACCGTAGACGATGATGTTCTCGCGGACGGTCAGCTCGAGATCGAGCGAGTCCTCCTGCGGCACGACACCGAGTCGCCCGCGGATCTCGACGCCGTCGCGATCCGGGTCGAGGCCGAAGACGCGTAGCGTGCCGTCCGTGACCGGCGACACGCAGCCGATCATGCGCATCGTCGACGTCTTGCCGGCACCGTTCGGCCCCAGGAACCCGAACGCCTCCCCCCGCTGGAGGTCGAAGTCGATGGCGTCCACCGCGACGAGCTCGTCGAAGCGCTTGACGAGCCCGCGGGCACGAATGAGCGGCTGACCGTCCTGCGAGGTCACCACCGAAAGCTAGATGAACGGGTCTAGGCTGCGGCGCCGGCGCCCGCGGTGTCGGACACGAAATCCGTCAAGGGCCAACCCGTGCCTGTTGGCGGTGTCCGACACCGGGTCAGACGGGACGCTCGGCCCTCCGGGTCGCCTCGACGTCGAGCGCGATCTGCTCGACGAGATCCTCCTCAGACTCGAACACGGCCTCGTCGCGGAGGCGCGCCCACAGTTCCAGGAGCAGGCGCCTTCCGTAGAGGTCGCCCTCGAAGTCGAGGAGGTACGGCTCGATCCGCCGCTCCGTGCCGCCGTAGTGCGGGTTCGTGCCGATGGAGATCGCCGCGCGGTGGTCGAGCGCGGCGCCCGCATAGATCCCGAAGAGCGGCACGGCCAGGAGCGGGTCCACGGCGAGGTTCGCGGTCGGGTAGCCGAGGGTTCCGCCGCGCTGGTCGCCCGCGACGACGACTCCGTCGAGCTCGAACGGCCTGCCGAGCATCTCCGCAGCCGCCACGACGTCGCCCTCGGCGAGCGCGGAGCGAATCGCCGTCGACGACACGCCCGCGACCTCCGGTGCGACGCGCACCTCGAAGCCGAGCGTCTCGAGCAGGTCGAGGTCGCCCGCGCGCCGATTCCCGAAGCGAAAGTCCTCGCCCGCGACGACGACCTCCGCTCCGATCGCCCGCAGATAGTTGTCCGCGAACTGCTCCGGCGTGAGCTGCTGCAGCTCCGGCGTGAAGGCCACGACGATCGTCGTCTCGACGCCGGCCTCGGCGAGCAGCTCGACCCGCCGCTCGAGCGTCGTCAGGAGCTCGACACGGTTTCCGAGCGCGATCCGCGGATGCGGGTCGAAGGTGACCACCGTCGGGACACGCCCGGTCGCCGCCACCGCGTCGATGACGGCGCGGTGACCCCGATGCACGCCGTCGAACGTGCCGACGGCCACCGCCCGTGGCCGCCGCTCGACCTCTTCCGGAGCCGAGACGACGTTCACGAGTCGAGCCTCGCGAGCGCCTGCTCGGGCGGGATGATCGTCTCCGGGTCGGCCTCATCCACCGAGAACGGCCCGATCTCGGTTCGACGAAGGGTTCGGCAGTGCCCGCCCAGCGCCTCGGCGAGCGCGCGCACGTAGGTTCCGGACCCGACGAGCAGGTCGAGTCGAGCGACGCCGTTCTCGTAGGACTCGAGCGTCAGCTCGTGGACGCGCATGCGGCGTGTCGGCATCTCGACGGCGACGCCGCGCCGGTACAGGCGATAGGCGCGCTCGCCCTCGATCTTGACCGCGGACGCGGCGGGGATCTGAAGCTCGACGACGCCCACGAGCCTCTCGAGGCATTCCGCCAGCTCGTCGGGCGACGGCGGCTCGTGCTCCTCGACGACATCCCCCTCCGGATCGCCCGTCGTCGTCGTCGTACCGAGGTCGATCTCCGTCACGTAGCGCTTGTCCAGGCCGACGAACCGCGCCTGGAGCCTCGTGGCCGCCCCGGAGAGCAGCAGCAGGAGCCCCGTCGCGAACGGATCGAGCGTCCCGGCATGACCGGTTCGGGCCCCCGTCCGGCGTCGGATCGCAGCGACGATCGCGAACGAGGTCGGCCCCGCCGGCTTGTCCGCGAGGATGATGCCGCTAGGGCTGAGGGATCGAGGCGGCACGTTCGAACTCCTCGACGATGAAGCGCTTTAGCTCGTCGAGCGGCAGTTCGCTCGAGAAGCCGGCGGCCTGCTGATGACCGCCGCCGCCGCTCTTCCGCGCAATCACGGAGACGTCCATCTCGTCGACCGAGGAGCGCAGCGAGACCCGATGCGTCGGGCCGGACCCCGTCGGCGGCTCCCTGATGAACGCCGCCATGACGGCTCCCTCGACCGCACGGAGATAGTCGATGATCCCCTCCGCGTACGGCTCGGTCGCGTTCGCGGCGACGAAGTCCTCCTTCAGCAGGGTCGAGATCACGAGTCGGCCGCCCGAGTGCACCTCCGCTCGCTCGAGCGCGCGCGCGAGGAGCTTGAGCTTGGCGAACTGCACGGTCTCGTACACCGTCTGGAAGACCTTGTGCCAGTCCGCGCCCGCCTCGATCAGATCGGCGGCGAGCCGTAGCGCCTTCGGGCTCGTGTTCGCGTACTGGAAGCGGCCGGTGTCGGTGACGAGCGCGGTGTAGAGCGGCTCTGCGATCTCGGGCGTGATCTCGACTCCGAGTTGCTCGAGCAAGTCGGCGAGGATCTCCCCCGTCGACGAGGCGTCGGGGACGATCAGGTTGACCTCCCCGAAGCGCGTGTTGTCGTGGTGGTGGTCGATGTCGATCGTGAGCGGCGACAGCTCGAGCACCGACGGATCGGGCCCGAGCCGCTCCTCCTTCGCGCAGTCCACCGCCACGAGCACGCGCTGGGCGTGGTCTGCCGGGGGCTCGCGGAGGATCCCGTCGAGACTCATGAACTTGTACTCGGCCGGAAGCGGCCGCTCCGGCCCCGAGAGGAACATGACGCTGTCCTTGCCGAGCTGGGTCAACGCGAGGTGCATGGCGAGGAGCGAGCCGAGTGCGTCACCGTCCGGGTTCTCGTGCGAGGTGACGAGGAAGCGGTCGTGCTCCCGGAGCGCGGCCGCGACGGCCGCGATCTCACTCGTCTGCTGCTGCGTCGTCATCTGGAGCCTCCGGCGCGAGCTCGTCGATCATCTGCGTCAGGCGCACGCCGCGCTCGACCGTGGGATCGTATTCGAAGGTCAGAACCGGAGTCCGCCGCAGCCGCAGCTCGCGCGCGATCTGCGCCTGCAGCACACCGTGCGCCGCCGCCAGGCCTTCGAGGGTCCGCTCCTGCTCCGTGGCGCTGCCGAGCACGCTCACGAAGACCTTCGCGTAGGCGAAGTCCTTCGTTGCGTCGACCCCGGTCACCGTCACGAAGCCGATGCGGGGATCCTTGAGATCGGGGATCGCATCCGAGAGCACCTGCTTGATCGCCTCGTTCACGCGACGAGCTCTACTCACCCGGGACCACCACCTCGCGCTCCACGGCCACGAGCTCGAAGTCCTGCGCGGCGAGGAAGCGCTCCGCCGCGTCGAGGAGCTCCTGCAGCTCGTGATGCCCCTCCGACGCGCACACGACGGTCAGCCGCGAGCGCTGCCAGAGGTCGTGGTGGTCGACCTCGGCCACCGACATCCCGAACCGCCGGCGGAGCTGCGCCTTCGCCGACTGCACGTGCTTCCGCTTTCCCTTCAGCGATCCGGCCTCCGGGAAGTGGAGCTCGACCGACAGGATCCCGACGTAGCCACTCGCCATGCCACGTCATCGTAGGGCCGACGCATGCGGGGTCAGGCTTCAGCCTGACTCCGTTCTTGGGTGGTCAGCCCTCGGCTCGGATGAAGACTCAACACCGAGGTCAGGCTAAAGCCTGACCCATACCAGTGGCACTAGGAGGTCTCGGCGGGTGCTGCCGTGGCCGCGGGGGCCTCGTCCAGCTCGGTGCGCTCGACGGCGCGCGTCTCGAACGCCTCGAGGACGTCGCCTTCCTTCACGTCGTTGAAGCCGTCGAGGAGGATGCCGCACTCGAAACCCTCGCTCACCTCGCGTACGTCGTCCTTGAAGCGCTTCAGCTGGGCGATGGACGTCTCGTGGATGACGGTCCCGTCGCGGACGATCCGCACACGGGCTCCGCGGCGGACGAGCCCGCTCGTGACCATGCAGCCGGCGATCGTGCCGAGCCTCGAGACACGGAAGAGCGCCCGCACCTCGGCCTCGCCGAGCGTCTCCTCCGTCTCGACGGGCGAGAGCAGGCCGACGAGCGCCTGCTGGATCTCCTCGGTCAGCTGGTAGATGACGCGGTACGTGCGGATGTCGACGCCCTCGCGCTCCGCCAGCTGGCGGGCGTCGGCGCTCGGCCGCACGTTGAAGCCGACGACTAGCGCGTTCGAGGCCGAGGCGAGGTTGACGTCGTTCTCCGTGATCCCCCCCACGCCCGTGTGAATGACGTTCACCCGCACCTCGGAGTGCTGGATCTTCCCGAGCTCGCCGACCAGCGCCTCCACGGAGCCCTGGACGTCGCCCTTGAGCACGAGGTTGAGCTCCTGCACCTCGCCGACCTGCATCTCGTCGTACAGCGTCTCGAGCGACACGAGCCCACGCGGGCGCTGTGCGAGCTGCTCGCGGCGAAGGCGCTCGGCGCGGACGTTGGCCAGGTGCTTTGCCTGGCGCTCGTGCTCGACGACGCGCACGAACTCGCCAGCTGCGGGCGGGTGCTCGAAGCCGAGGATCTCGACGGGGTCGCCCGGTCCGGCCTCTGTGACCCGCTCGCCGCGGTAGTCCTGGAGCGCGCGCACCTTGCCCGAGGCGTCGCCGGCGACGATCGCGTCGCCGACCTTCAGCGTCCCGCGGAGCACGAGCACCGTCGCTACGGGCCCGCGCCCTACGTCGAGCCGCGACTCGATGACGAAGCCGGAAGCCTCGGTGCTCGGGTTCGCGCGAAGGTCGAGCTCCGCGTCCGCCACGAGCAGAATGCGCTCGAGGAGGTCATCGAGGTTCGTCTGGAGCTTCGCGGACACCTCCGAGAACTGCGTCGACCCGCCCCAGTCCTCCGGCTGGAGGCCCTCGGCGGCGAGCTCGGTCTTGACGCGGTCGACGTTGGCGTCCGGCACGTCCACCTTGTTGACGGCGACGACGATCGGCACCTCGGCGGCGCGCGCATGCGAGATCGACTCCTTCGTCTGCGGCATGACGCCGTCGTCCGCGGCGACGACGAGCACGGCGATGTCCGTCACCTTCGCGCCCCGGGCCCGCATCGCCGTGAAGGCCTCGTGGCCGGGCGTGTCGAGGAAGGTGATCCGCCGGCCGTCCCTCTCGACCTGGTACGCGCCGATGTGCTGCGTGATGCCGCCGGCCTCGGTCTCCACCACGGACGTCTCCCGGATCGCGTCGAGCAGCGTCGTCTTGCCGTGGTCGACGTGGCCCATGATCGTCACGACCGGAGGGCGAGCCTCGAGGTCCTCGTCCGAATCCTCGAACGCTTCCGGCTCGATCTCCTCCTCGGCGGCGTGCTTGATCGTGATCTCCCGGTCGACCTCCGTGCCGATGACCTCGACCTCCTCGTCGGAGAGCGACTGCGTCGCCGTCCGCATCTGGCCGAGGTTCATGAGGATCTTGATCAGCTCGGGCATCGGGACGCCGAGCGCCTGCGAGAGGTCCTTGACCGTGACGCCGGACTCGACCGTGACGGGGCCGGTCGGCGGTGGAGCCGGGGTCTGCTGGCGTGGCGGTCCCTGCGCGCTCCGGTCGCGCGGCTGCCTCCCATCCCGTCCGCGGGCGCCTCCGCCCTCGATCACGACCCGCCGCTTGCGGCCACCGGGGCCGCCACGCGGGCGGATCGGGCGATTCGGTCTGTTCCTACCGTCAGCCACCGGGCGTCAGCTTACTCCTCGTCCGTCGCAGGCTCGGCCTCGGGAGACACAGCCACTGCCGCGTCCTCGGAGGGCACGCCGTCGATCGCCTCCGCATCGCCGTTCGCCTCGACGGCCGACGCGGCCTCGGGGGGCTCGGCGGGCTCGGCGGTCGCGAGCGCCTGGTGCGCTGGCACGCCGCAGTACGGCGATCCAGGCAGCGCCGCGTTCGGGCAGCGCTTCCCGTTCGAGAGGACAGCGGCGCAGCGGCCGGAGTACTCCTCGTCGTCGCTCGCGCCCGCGTAGGCCGCATCGGCCTGCGCCTGAGCGAACTCGGCCTCGGACTGGATGTCGATCTTCCAGCCGGTGAGACGAGTGGCGAGGCGTGCGTTCAAACCCTCTTTGCCGATCGCCAGCGCGAGCTGGTCGTTCGGGACGATCACCGTCGCCTCGCGCGTCTCGTCGTCGATGTAGACCTCGCGCACGCGCGCCGGCGAGAGCGCCTTCGCGACGAAGCGGGCGGGCTCCGTGTTCCACGGGATGATGTCTATCTTCTCGCCGCGGAGCTCTGAGACGACCATGCGCACGCGCGAGCCGCGCGGCCCGACGCAGGCACCGACCGGATCGACGCCCTGCATGTGCGACTCGACCGCGATCTTCGAGCGGTAGCCCGGCTCACGGGCGACGCCGCGGATCTCCACGAGGCCGTCGGCGATCTCCGGCACCTCGAGCTCGAAGAGCGCCCGGATGAGCTCGGAGTCGCGCCGCGAGAGGATGACCTGTGGCCCCTTCGTGCCCGAGCGGACCTCCGCGATCACGGCCTTGATCCTCGAACCCTGCTCGTAACGCTCGCCGTCCACCTGCTCGGACCGCGGCAGGAGCGCCTCGACCCGGCCGAGGTCGACGAGCACGTTGTTGCGGTCACCTGCCTGCTGGACGATGCCGGTCACGACCTCGCCCTGACGATCGACGTACTCGTCGTACATGATCGCCCGCTCGGCCTCGCGGATCCGCTGCTGGATGACCTGCTTCGCCGTCTGCGCGGCGATACGGCCGAAGTTCTCGGGCGTGACGTCGGTACGCACGATCTGATCGGGCGGAACCTGCGACCAGTCCAGGTCGAGGTCCTCGTCGGCGATGAGCGTGTGCTGGCGCTCACCGGTCTCCTCCTCGACCCGCTCGAGCTCGGTGATCCGGTTCTCGCGGGCCTCCTCGAGCAGGTGCGCCTCGACGACGGACGGGATCTCGATCCCGTCCACGCGGAACTCGCCCGCGTCGTCGAGCTTGACCTCGGCGTGCCTCGTCGCGCCAGGCGTCTTCTTGTACGCCGCGAGCAACGCGTCCTCGAGAGCGGAGATGAGGACGCCTTCCTCGATCCCCTTCTCCTTCTCGATCGCGTGGATTCCTTCGATTATCTCCTGGCTCATTTGGCTACCCCTCGTCGATCAGGCTGTGTCCACTAGGTTGGCCCGCACGATGGCGTCATACGGGATGCGCAGCGGCTCGGAGTCGGTCACCGCGAGCGCGACGGCGTCCTGCTCCGCCGCGACCACCTCTCCCCGGAAGCGGTTCCGCCCGCCGATCTCCCGACCCGTGCGGACCGTGACGCGGCGGCCGAGCGCCGAGTCGAAGTGCTCCGGCTTGCGCAGCGGCCTGTCCGGTCCCGGAGACGACACCTCGACGCTGAAGTTCTGGAGATACGAGCGGAGCTCGTTCGTCACGCGCTCGCAGAGCGCATGGTCGACGCCGTCCGGATGGTCGATGTAGACCCGGAATCGGCTCGGCGAGAGCAGCTCCACCGCCAGCACCTCGACACCCGGCAGGCTGCGCTCGATCGCAGGCGCGATCTCGTCCTGCAGCGTCCTCTCGCGGGCGTACGTCGTGGTCATCGTGCGGCAGTCGGCTCCTCTCAAAAAAAACGGGCGCGATGCGCCCATTTCTCCGAACAGGTGAAATGTGGTGAGCGAAGGATAGCACCGTCCCTCGGCGGGGGAACCCGCTGTTCCCCCGCCATTTGCATGCGGGTCAGTTCCCCCAGAGCGGCCTGACCTCGATCGTCCCCGTCTCGGCCGCGGGGTGGCCGGCCGCGATCTCGACGGCCTCCTCCAGGCTGCCGCACTCGATGATGTCGAACCCGCCGACCGCCTCCTTCGTCTCGGCGAAGGGGCCGTCGGTGACGATCGCCTTCCCCTCGCGGACGCGCACGGAGCGGGCCCGGCGCGGCGGCGCCAGCTGGTCGCCCGTGACCCAGATGCCCCGTGCCTGGACGTCGTCCAGCCAGGGGAAGCTCTCCTCCTCCGGCTTGTCGTCGGGCCCAGGCTCCGTCTGGCCGTTCATCTTCTCGGCGTCCCAGCACACCAGCAGCAGGTACTTCATCGTCGCTCCTTTCGTCGTTCCGTTTTGAGCCTTGCCCATGAACGACGGACGCCTCGTACCGAGATCGACATCTACTGAGCCGCCGGCGAACGTCAGGGCTCGCGGCCTGTGTCCAGCACGATCGTCACGGGCCCGTCGTTCACGAGCGACACCTCCATCCGGGCGCCGAAGACACCGCGGGCGACCTGGACGCCTTCGCGCTCGAGGGCGGCGCAGAACGTGGTGTAAAGCGGCTTCGCGGTCGCAGGACCGGCCGCCGCGGTGAAGCTCGGTCTGTTTCCCTTGCGCGTGTCGGCGATCAGGGTGAACTGGCTGACGACGAGCGCTTCGCCGCCGACGTCGACGAGCGAGCGGTCGAGGCGGCCGTCATCGTTCTCGAAGATCCGGAGCCTCGCGACCTTGGCCGCGAGCTTCCGCGCGTCGTCCTCGCCGTCTCCGTCCGCGATGCCGAGCAGCACGACGAGCCCGCGCCCGGATGCGCTCACGACCTCGCCCTCGACGGCGACCGCTGCCTCGCGTACGCGCTGGACGACGGCGCGCAACGCGCAGCTGCTCAGGACGCGTCCGGGAGCTCGAGCTCCTCGGACGCATCCGTGCGTGGGCGCAGCGAGCGCGCGAGCTTGATGTGCGGCTTCGCCTCCTGCTGCTTCCCCTGGTTCACGAGCGCGCGGGCGAGGCCATAGTGGGCGAACTCGTCTGCGGGAGCGAGCTCGACGAGCACACGGAACTCGGCCTCGGCCTCCTCGAAGCGACCGAGGCGGAAGTACGCGATGCCGAGCGCCTCGCGGATCGAGCGCGACCTCGGCTCACGGCGCTTCGCCTTCTCGAGAGCAACGGTCGCCTGCGCGGCCCTGCCGCTACGCAAGTGGCTGCGGCCCTGCTGGAACAGGTCGTAGGTCTCGCTCAGCGCTCGCCCCTCATCCCTGCCACCCGCGCAGGGAGCGGAGCGACACGAGACCCCGGGCGCGCGCCGCCACGGAGAGCTCGGCACGCGCTGCCCGCAGGAGCGACTGCAGCTCCTTACGAGCGCGTGTCGCGGCCGGGCGGGTGTCTGCGGGCGCGCCGAAGCGTGCACGTCCCGCCGCGGCGACGAACGGGCGCGCGTCGTACCCGAGCTCCTCGCCCACCGCACGCCGAAGGTCGTCGAGCGTCGCGCTCCGCGGCACGGCGACGCCCTGATCGCGCAGGAACCACTCCAGCTCGTTCCGCGTCGCCGCGGCGACGCGCCGCGGGTCCGAGGTGAGGTAGCCCAGCCTGCGCCGGAGCCACTTCACGAGGCCGATCGCCGCCACGCCGAGTGCCACGAGAGCGAGCGCGACGGTCAGGATCGAAGGTCGGTCGGATTCCGCTGGATCGCCCGATGCGGTGCCTCCCTCGACGAGATCGGCCCGCTCCTCGGCCCGGACGACCTCACTCAGACCGCCGCGTCGAAGTGCCTCCACCGTGGCAGGCGAGTTGGATGCGAACGAGTAGCTCGTCGTGAACGTCCCACGGCCCGGCGTCGGGTCGAACGGCACCCAACCGTGGCCCGGGAACCAGACCTCGACCCACGCGTGGGCATTGTGGTCGCTCACGGACCAGACGCCGTCCAGGAGCCGTCCGCTCGTGAAGCCGAACGCAACGCGCGCAGGCACCCCGAGCAACCTCGCCATCACCGCCATCGCCCCGGCGAAGTGCTGGCAGTACCCCGCCCTGCTCGTCGTCACGAAGTGGATCAACGGCGGCTTGTCGCTCAGCGGCGGCTGCTCGTCGTAGCGGAACCCCCCGCGCTGCCGTAGCCACGACTCGAGCGCGAGCACGGCCGCGTAAGGCGAC
This sequence comes from uncultured Actinomycetes bacterium, assembly GCA_963848405.1. Lineage (GTDB taxonomy): Bacteria > Actinomycetota > Thermoleophilia > Gaiellales > Gaiellaceae > GMQP-bins7. The sequence goes on from CAWKDP010000017.1 coordinate 51,328, forward strand.
TTCGCGCCTCGACTGACCTCGCGGGCGCGCTCGTAGAGCGGACGATAGGCGCCGAGGTCCGAGTACGACGGGTCGTCGAGGATCGCATTCAACCGCCGAGCGCGGTTGGGCGCGCCGAAGCGCGGAAGCTCTCGACCCCAGAGCGCGAGGAACCGCCTCGCTTCCTCCGGATAGCGCGCTGGAACCCGATCGAGCGCCTCGGGCGCGGGGTCGGGAACGTAGCTCCAAACCTTGTACCGCGTTCCCCTCGGAATCGTCCGCTGCGCGCGCACGATGCCACCAGGGAACGTGAAGAGGGTCCCGAGCGAGGGCGCCTCGACGGCCACCGGCGTGCCGGCCGCGACGAGGCGCTCGTCGACCAGCGCTCCTACCTCGACCTGCTGCTCCAGCCAGTTCGCCTCGTCCCTTGCCGCATCCGGTGTCAGCTCGTCCAGGACGAGTCGCCCTCCCGAGCCCCTGGCAAGTACGAACGACGGGTCGTCGTACCAGCGATCGGCGATGAACTCGTCGAGGGTCGACGCACGCCAGTACTGCGCACGCTGGGTGCCGGAGATCCGGAGCACCTCGGTCGCGGTCGGCGGAAACGCTATGCCGTCGTACTGCGCGTCCCACACGAAGCGCACGCCAAGAGCCCGGGGCGCAGGCCCGCGCACGTTCCAGGCCTGCCAGTCCACGACGGCCTCCCGCGTGAACGACGTCGCCGAGGACGCCCACGCTGCCCCCCCGACGACGAGGGCACCGACGGCGATTCCCCCGACGAGCGTCCGTGTGGAACGCGCACGCAGGACCAATGCGATCGAGAGCGCTCCCGCGAGCGCGAGCGTGCCGACCGCCACGGCCCCGTCGTCGACCAGCGTCGCAGGCCAGCCCGCCCCCGCGACCGTCACGGCGGCGGCAGCGAGGGGCTGTCGTGCGGCGACGAGGAGCGCGATCGCCGCGACGAAGCCGAAGATCGCGAGCGCGAGCACGCCGTGCATCTCCGGGCGTCGCGACGGGTCGAAGGGGACGACGATGTCGTAGTAGTCGCCCACGCCCAGCCCGAAGGCGTCGAAGAAGGGACCGGCGACGCGCTCGTTCCGGTACGGGAGCAGCTCCCAGGGCTCCGATCCGAACGCGATCCAGGCAGCCGCGGCGAACGAGAGCCCGGCGAGGACGAGCCGGGTCGCCGTCGAGCGGCCGAGCACCGGCACGAGCGCGAGCAGAGCTACGAGCACGAGCTCGCCGGACTGCGTGGGATCCTCGAGCCGACCCCACGACACGACGATCGCGATCGCCGGAAGGAATGCCGCCGCGAGCGTTCGTGCAACGGAGCTAGCCACTGGCGCGCGCCTCCGTGCGCGGAGCCTCGAGCGCCGACGCGAGATCCTCTCCGTACCGGATCACTGCGAGCGGAATGCCCGCAGCGGACAGCTGGAGGAGCGCCGGGACCGGGCCCGAGGAGCGCCGGGCATAGCTCGGTGCGTCGACCCAGGCCAGGGAGACTGCGCGCCGGCTCGCGAGCTCGAGCAGGCGCCTCGAAGCCGCCGTGCTCTGCGTCGCGGTCACGAACACGACCTCCGCGCACTGGCTCACCGTCCTGGGCGGGTGGTCGAGGAAGCGCGCGAGATCGTGCGGTGCATTCGCCTTCGCTATGGCGAGAGCTGCGAGCACCGACTGGAAGTCGCTCTCGAGAGACGGAGCGCACGTGACCGATTCGCGCTCCGCCGTCGTGACGAGGACCGCGCGGCGCCCTCGCGCGACATGCGCGCGCAGGATCGACCCGGCCGCGCGTACCGCTGCGTCGAAGCTGGACCGCGGCGAGCACCCCGCCTCTCCGGCGGGATCGCAGTCGAGGACGACGACGAGCGACTCACGCGGCGCATCCTCGAGCTCCTTGACCATAAGCTGGCCGCGCCGGGCCGTCGTGGGCCAGTGCACGCGCCGGAGCGACTCCCCCTGCTCGTACTCGCGCACCGAGTGGAAGTCGAAGCCGGACGGACGGCGCAGGAGAAGCCTGCGGCTGTCGCCCTGCATCCGCCCCGCGTCGTCGAAGACCGACTGGAGCTCGACGAGCCGCGGCTGGACGAGCGTGGTCACGACCGTGCCGAGGGGACGCGATCGCACCTCCAGCCCGAGCGGGTCCCGGAGCTCGAACCTCGCTTCGGAGCCGTCGTACCGCCCGCGCGGGAGGTGTCCGAGAGCGACCTCGCCCGTCAAGCGGCCGTCGCGACGCTGCAGTCGGCATTCGTAGTCCCCAACTCCTGCGAGCGTGCCGGTCACCGCGGCCGAGCCCAGCGGAAGCCACGACCGGGGTCCTGCATCCACTCGCAGCGAGATGCTGTCGCCCTCGATCGCAGGATCGGGCGCGAGCGTGGCCCGGATGTCGATCGGACCGCTCGAAAGCGCAACCCAGACGCGCGATACGGCGGCCGCAAGCAGCAGGCCGAGACCGGCAACGCCGAGCGGGCGGGACGCGAAGACGATCGCGGCTGCGAGCACGAGCCCACCGAGGACCAGTGCTCCGCCGCGCCGCATCACACCGGAACCAACGTCTCGTCGAGCGCCTGCTGCACCGCCTCTGCGGCGGTGGTACCGGCCGCGCGCGCCTCCGGCGCGAGGATCAGCCGGTGCGCGAGCACTGCCACGGCTCCGCTCTGCACGTCCTCGGGCAGCACGTAGTCGCGGCCGCGGGCGACGGCCCGTGCCTTCGCGACGCGGAGCAGCGCGATGCCCGAGCGGGGGCTCGCCCCGAGCGCGAGCTGCGGGGACGAGCGGGTGTGCCTGAGGAGCTCGACGACATACCGATTCACGCTCTCCTCCACGAAGACCCCGCGCGCGGCTTCGATCGCCCCGAGAACGGCCTCGCGCAGCACGACGGCCTGGAGGTCGTCGAGCGGAGGAGCCGTCGTCTGCTCCTCGAGCATCCGCGCCTCCTCGGCCAGCGGCGGGTACCCGAGCGACAGGCGAGCCGTGAAGCGGTCGAGCTGCGCCTCGGGTAGCGGGTAGGTGCCCTCGTACTCGATCGGATTCTGGGTCGCGACGACGAGGAACGGGAGCTCGATCGCGTACGTGGCCCCGTCGATCGTCACCTGACACTCCTGCATCGCCTCGAGAAGCGCGGACTGCGTCTTCGGCGACGCACGGTTGATCTCGTCCACGAGCAGGATGTTTCCGAAGACCGGCCCCGGCCGGAACTCGAACTCGTTCGTCTTCTGGTTGAAGACGTTGACGCCGGTCACGTCGCTCGGGAGCAGGTCGGGCGTGAACTGGAGCCGCGAGAACGAGAGGTCGAGGGAGCGCGCGAGGGACTTCGCGAGCATGGTCTTCCCCACCCCGGGAAAGTCCTCGATGATCACGTGCCCCTCGGCGAGGAGGCACAACACGCACAGCTCGAGCGTCTCGTGGGGTGCGCGCACGGCTCGCTCGAGGTTCTGGACCACCCGCTCGACGACGTCCGCGCCGCCGGCGGGAGATGAGAGCTCGCGTGCCGCGACGCCGTCCGTCATCGCTCTCTGATGATCCTCTCGACTTCGTCGAGGACCGCAACCGCGATGTCGCTCTTCGGCGCCTTCGCGACGTGCTGTTCGCTCCCGTGGGACACGAGTACGACCTCGTTCTCGGTCGTGTCGAAGCCGATGTCCTCGCGGCTGATGTCGTTGAACACGATCAGGTCGGCGTTCTTCGCGATCCGCTTCTCCCGAGCTCGGTCGAGCCCTGGACTGGCGCCGTCCGCGGCAAATCCGACGAGCACCTGCTCCTTGCTGCGGTTCGCCCCGAGCGCCGCGAGGACGTCCGTCGTCGGCGTGAGCTCGACGGTCCACGGAGCGTCGTCCTTCGGGCGCTTCGCCGGCTCCGGAGCTGCCGGCCGATAGTCGGCTACCGCTGCCGCCATGACGATGACGTCCGCGTCTGCGCGCGCAAGCGCCTCGCGCTCCACGTCGGCCGCGGTCGGCGTCTGCACGACCGTGATCCCCGCGGGAGCCGGAACGGCCAGATTTGCAGCGAGAAGCGTCACGTCGGCACCGCGCTTTCGTGCCTCCGCGGCCACCGCAACGCCCATCTTCCCCGAGGAGCGGTTACCGAGATAGCGCACGGCGTCGAGCTGCTCTCGCGTGCCCCCTGCGGAGACGAGCACGCGGCGCCCGGCCAGCGAGCCGACGCCGGAACCGGCAAGCGCTTTCTCGACCGCTGCCGCGATCTCCTCCGGCTCCGCCATCCGCCCCGGTCCGACCTCACCTTCGGCGAGTTCCCCTTCCGCGGGCCCGACGAACACGACTCCCCGTGCGGCGAGCGTCTCCGCGTTCGCCTGCGTCGCCGGGTGCTCCCACATCCGCACGTTCATCGCCGGTGCGACGACGACCGGCCCCGCATGCGCCAGCGCCGCTTCCGTGAGGAGATCGTCCGCCAGCCCGTGCGCAAGCCGTGCGAGCGTGTTCGCTGTGAGTGGCGCGACGACGAGCAGCTCCGCCCGCTCGAGGTGCGGGTACGGATCCTCGCTCGGCGAGGTGCGCGCGAGCGCGAAGAACGTCTCCGGCGCGACGAAGCGCGCGGCGCTCTCCGTGACAATCGGGTAGACGTCGTGGCCCGCTCGGACGAGCAGGCGCACGAGGGTGCACGCCTTGTAGGCCGCGATCCCGCCGGTGACTCCGACCAGGATGCGTGCCATCGGGGCGCTCCGGCTAGACGGGCGGGTACTTGTAGGTGATCTTGCCGCTCGCGACTTCCTCCATCGACATCGTGAGGTAGTTCTTCGAGCGGGACTCGATCAGCGGCGGTGGGGCTTCCTCGAAGCCCATGCCCTCGCCGAGCTGGTGGTGATAGTTGTTGATCTGGCGGGCGCGCTTGGCGACGACGATGACCAGGGCGTACCTGGAATCGACCTCTTCCAGCAGATCGTCTATGCGTGGATGGATCATGGGCGGCTCATGGTACCTGCGAGCGCGAGCTCGCATTCGACGATCGCCGTGAGCGCCGCCGTGGCCCGCTCGAGCTCGTCGTTTCGCACCATGTACCGGAAGAGGTGTGCCTGCGTGAACTGCTTGCGCGCGAGCTCGATCCGCTCGCCGATCTCGCCGGTGCTCTCGGTCGCCCGCTCGCGCAGGCGCCGTTCGAGCTCCGCGACGTCGGCCACGATGAAGATCGTGACGCTGCCTTCCACGTCCTCCTGCACGTTCAGCGCGCCGTCGAGCTCGAGCTCCAGCACGCAGATGCGTCCCTCGGCGGCGATTCGCTCCATCTCCGAGCGCAGCGTGCCGTAGCGCCGCCCCGAGACGTAGGGCACGTACTCGAGGAAGTCGCCGGCCTGGACGCGGCGCTCGAACTCCTCGTCGGTCAGGAACCAGTACTCGCGGCCGTCGACCTCGCCGGGCCGTTGCGGCCTCGTCGTCGCCGACACCGCGACCTCGAGCACCGGGATCCGCTCGACGAGCCCCTTGATCAACGTCCCCTTGCCCGCACCCGACGGGCCCGTGACGACGAAGACGGGCCGCGAAGGCACCGCGGAGTTAGGAGCGGTGGTTGAAGAGGTCGACGAGCTCCGTGCGCTGGCGCTCGGAGAGTCCGCCGACGGTCTTGGACTGGCTGATCCGGCAGGTGTTGAGCAGTCGCGCGGCCTTCACCCGGCCGAACTTCGGGACTGCCATGAGCATGTCGAAGACCTTCGCCGTCGAGACGAACTCGGGCGGCGTGAGCAGGATCTCCTCGATGTGAACGCGCCCCGCTTTCAGGTCTCGCTTCAGCTGCGCGCGGCGGACTCTCACGTCGTTCGCCCTCTGGAGCGCCTCCATCCGCTGGTCGAGCGATCGCGCGGGGGCTTGGGCGTGCGTCTTCGACGTGACCATGAGACGCACGAGTCTAACAACATCGGAGTCCCCGTCAAGCGAGAGGCTTTTGCCGTTTTTGCAGGTATTTTTAAGTTGCCGGATTTGCAGACTGAACGGCAGGCCGAGTTGGACGCGGACGATCGTGCTCTTCTGCGCCGGTTCGGTCGTCCGGAGCGGCCATGACCTCCGCCTCCAGCTCTCTGCGCACTCGAGCGGGCGCGAAGGGGTCCGAGAACAGGATCGTCCCGAGCGCGACGGCGCTCGCTCCGACGGCTGCGAAGTCAGCCGCGTCCCGCCCGTCCGCCACCCCTCCCATGCCCACGATGGGCAGCGAGACGGCCTTTGCGCTCGCATGCACGCACGCGAGCGCGACCGGCTTCAGCGCCGGGCCGGAGTAGCCGCCCGCCCCGGTCCCGAGCACCGGCGTGCGCGCTCGCGGCTCCAGAGCGAGGCCGCGAATCGTGTTGACGAGCGAGAGCCCGTCCGCGCCCGCGTCGGCAACAGCCCTCGCGCTCTCCGCGATGTCCCAGGTGGCCGGCGAGAGCTTCGCGTACAGGGGCTTGCGCGTCGCGGCTCTCGCGGCCAGCACGAGCTCGGCGGAGGCCTCGGGCGCCTCCTCGACGTTCGGGCAGGAGAGGTTGAGCTCGATCGTGGCGACCTCGTCGTGTTCGTCCAGCCGTTCGCACACCGACGCGTAGTCCCGAGCGGAGAAGCCACCCACGGAGACCCAGATCGGGACCCCGAGCACGCGCAGGCTCGGCAGCACGCGCTCCAGGAACGCCTCCAGGCCGGGGTTCTGGAGCCCGATCGAGTTCACCATCCCGTGCTCGGTCTCCGCGATGCGCGGGGGCGGGTTTCCCTCGCGCGGGAGCGGCGTCACGGTCTTGGTGACGAAGGCGTCCAGGGCCCGAGCGACGTCCGGCGCCGTCGGCGCATCCAGGCAGCCACTCGCGTTGAGGATCGGCAGCGTCATCCGTTTCGCAGCACGGGGCCGGCGACGCAGAGCCGCTCGTAACGACCCTCGACCTCGACCACGCAGCCGTAACAGGCCCCGTACCCACAGGCCATCGGCGCCTCCCACGCGAGCTGAGCCCCCGGGGCGAGGCTCGCAAGCGCCTCGAGCATCGGCTCCGGCCCGCACGCGAGGACGTCGCCGGGATCCCCGGGCATGAGCTCGGTGACGAGCTGCGGCTCGATGGCGACCTCGGCCTGTGGGAGGAGCGCGGCAGCCTCCGCGTAGAGCTCGTTCCGAAAACCGAGGAGCGCGGGCGGGTGCCCGAGCGCCTCGGACAGGTACGGGAGCGGTGCGATCCCGATGCCCCCGCCCACGAGCAGCGGGCGCCCGACGGAGAGGTCGAAGCCGTTCCCGAGCGGGCCGAGCACGTGGATCGCGTCTCCGGCCTCGAGCCCGCAGAGCGCGCGGGTTCCCGGGCCGATCGGGTCGATGAGGAACGCCAGCTCGCCCTCCGGTGCCAGACAGAGGCTCATCGGACGCGGCAGCACCCGGCCTGGAGCCTCGAGCATGAAGAACTGGCCTGGAACCCCCGGCTCGAGCCCACCGCGCTCGACTCGAAGCAGGGTGTATGAGCCGATCTGCTCCGTTGCGAGCGCGCGCAACCGACCGCGTCGAGCGTCCCTCCCCCCAAGTGTCAAATTGACACTAGGTGAGACGTCCACGCCTGGCGCAGCGCTCACGCCTCGATTCCGATCCGTTCCTGGAGGGACAGCGTCGCCTCCGCGCGCGCGTTCGCGATCGCGTGGACTGCCGCCGCCGCCCCGGAGATCGTCGTGACGCACGGGACGCGCGCTACGAGCGCCGCCTCGCGGATGAGGTAGCCGTCGGCCCGAGCTCCGCTTCCCTGCGGAGTGTTGACGACGAGGTCGCAGCGGCCACGGCGGACGAGGTCGACGACCGTGTCCTCGCCCGAGACGGCATCGGCGACCTTCGCGATCTCGTCGACGTCGAGACCGGCGGCGCGGAGCGTGCGGGCCGTCCCCTCGGTCGCGACGAGCTCGAATCCGAGGCCTGCCAGAGCAGCGGCGACGGGCACCGCTGCGGGCTTGTCCTCGTCGCGGACGGACAGGAACGCGGTTCCCGAGGTCGGCAGCGGCCTGCCCGCGGCACGCTCGGCCTTCGCGAGCGCCGTGGGCAGGTCGGCTGCGCTCGCCATCACCTCACCCGTCGAGCGCATCTCGGGCCCGAGCACGGGATCCGCGCCCGGGAAGCGCGCGAAGGGCAGGACGGCGGCCTTCACGCTCACCTGGGTCGGTCGCGGGACTCCCAGGTCGAGGTCGCGCAGCTTCTGGCCCGCAGCGAGCCTGCAGGCCGCGTCCACGAGGTTCAGGCCGATCGCCTTGCTCGCGAAGGGAACCGTCCGCGACGCCCGCGGATTCGCCTCGAGCACGTAGACGGTGCTGTCGGCGATCGCCAGCTGGATGTTGAGGAGGCCGACGACGCCCAGGGCCGGCCCCAGCCGGCGCACGATGTGCTCGACCTCGAGCGCGGCGGCCAGCGTGAGCGAGGGCGCCGGGAGCACGCAGGCGGAGTCTCCGGAGTGGACGCCCGCCTCCTCGACGTGCTGCATGACGGCCCCGATGAGCACTTCCTCCCCGTCGCAGAGCGCATCGACGTCGAGCTCGGTCGCGTGCTCGACGAAACGGTCGAGAAGCACCGGTCCGTGCACGGCCGCCATAGCGGAGGCGAGCTCCGCCTCGTCGTAGCAGATGCGCATCGCGCGGCCGCCGAGGACGTACGAGGGCCGCACGAGCACCGGATAGCCGATGTCCGCGGCCGCCGCGACGGCTTCGCGCTCGCCGGAGACGGTCGCCCAGGGCGGGCAGCGGATCCCGAGCTCGCTGGCGAGCGAGCCGAATCGCTCGCGGTCCTCCGCCAGGTCGATGGCGTCGTGGGGCGTCCCGAGGATCCTGTAGCCCGCCTCCTCGATGTGACGCGCGAGCCGGAGCGGGGTCTGGCCCCCGAACTGCGTCACGACGCCGACGGGCTGCTCGCGGTCGCAGACGGCGAGCACCTCCTCGGGCGACAGCGGCTCGAAGTAGAGCCGATCGGACGTGTCGTAGTCGGTGGAGACGGTCTCCGGGTTGCAGTTGACCATCACGGCCTCGTAGCCGAGCGCGCGGAAGGTCTGGGCGGCGTGGACGCAGCAGTAGTCGAACTCGATCCCCTGCCCGATGCGGTTCGGGCCCGAGCCGAGGATGACGACTCGCGGCTTCGCACCGACGGGCTCCGCCTCGTCCTCCTCGCCCCAGGTCGAGTAGAAGTAGTTGGAGGCCGCCTCCACCTCGCCGGCGCAGGAATCGACCCGCCTGAAGACGGGGCGAATGCCCTGCTCGTGCCGGATTCGGCGCACCTCGAGACCGCTCAGGCCCAGGCCGGTGCCGATCGTGTCGTCGCCCCATCCCGCCCGCTTTGCGCGACCGATGTCCCCGGACTCGAGCTCGGCCCTGGCGAGCGCGATCTGCTCGCGGAACCAGGGATGCAGCCCGCCGGGCAGATGCTCGTCGCTCAGGCTCTCCCACGGCGTCGGAGAGCCCTGGTCGAGCTCGCGGGAGCCGTGGGCTTTGAGCAGCGCCTCGCCGAACGTCCGTCCGATACCCATCGCCTCGCCCACCGACTTCATCTGCGTGCCGAGCGTGGGATCCGCGCCCGGGAACTTCTCGAACGCGAAGCGCGGGAACTTCACGACGACGTAGTCGAGCGTCGGCTCGAAGCTCGCCGGCGTCGTCTTCGTGAGGTCGTTCGGGATCTCGTCGAGCGTGTACCCGACGGCGAGCTTCGCCGCGACCTTCGCGATCGGGTAGCCGGTGGCCTTCGAGGCGAGTGCCGAGGAGCGCGACACGCGCGGGTTCATCTCGATCACGCGCAGCTCTCCCGTCTCGCGGCGCCGCGCGAACTGGATGTTGGAGCCGCCGGTCTCGACGCCGACCGCACGGATGACCGCGGCGGCCGCGTCGCGGAGCTCCTGGTACGCCTCGTCCGAGAGCGTCATCTGGGGCGCGACCGTGACCGAGTCTCCCGTATGGACGCCCATGGGGTCGAGGTTCTCGATCGAGCACACGACGACGACGTTGTCGATGTGATCGCGCATCACCTCCAGCTCGAACTCGTCCCAGCCTCGAACCGACTCCTCGACGAGCACCTGCCCGATCGGGGACTCCGCGAGGCCTCGCTGCACCTGACGCTCCAGGGACAACGGGTCCTCTGCGAAGCCGCCTCCGTGGCCTCCGAGCGTGAACGCAGGGCGGACGACTGCAGGCAGCGTCACGTCGGTGAGCTCCTCGAGCGACGTCACGATCGTCGACGCGGGCACCTGGAGGCCACAGCTCGTGACGGCGTGGCGGAACTCCTCGCGATCCTCGGCGCGGCGGATCACCTCGACCGGGGCCCCGATGAGCTCGACGCCGAGATCCTCGAGGACTCCGCTTTCCGCCAGCTCGACGGCGAGGTTGAGCGCCGTCTGGCCGCCGAGGGTCGGCAGCAGCGCGTCGGGGCGCTCCCGCTCGAGGACGGAGGCCACCCCGGCCAGGTCGAGCGGCTCGATGTACGTCCGGTCGGCGAAACCCGGGTCGGTCATGATCGTCGCCGGGTTCGAGTTGACGACGATCGTCCGATAGCCGTCCTCGCGGAGCACCTTGAGCGCCTGGCAGCCCGCGTAGTCGAACTCGCACGCCTGGCCGATCACGATCGGGCCGGATCCGATCACGCAGATGCTCTCGAGATCCCTGCGTGCGGGCACTAGCGCTTCAGCTCCTCGACCCAGGAATCGAGGATCTGCCAGGCGTCGTGCGGACCCGGGCCTGCCTCGGGGTGGAACTGAACCGATCGCGCGCGGATCTCCGGGAAATCGAACCCCTCGATCGTGCCGTCGTACAGGGAGACGTGCGTCTCCTCGCGCTCCTCGGACGGCTCGACCGCGAAGCCGTGATTCTGGCTCGTCACCAGCACGCGTCCCGTGCGGCGCTCGAGCACCGGGTGGTTCGCGCCGCGATGGCCGAACGGCAGCTTGAACGTGCGATGGCCGGTGGCGAGGCCGAGCAGCTGGTGGCCGAGGCAGATGCCGAGCACAGGCGTGCGCCCGAGTAGCCCGCGCACGGCCTCGACCTCGGCGTGCAGCGGCTCCGGGTCGCCTGGCCCGTTCGAGAGGACGACGCCGTCGTAGCCCGCGAGCTCGTCGGATTCGGCCGTGTGCGGGAAGACGGTCACCGAGGCGCCGCGTAGCTCGAGGCGGCGCAGGATCGAGCGCTTCGCCCCGTAGTCGACCACCGCGATCCGGATTCCGTCCGAATTGCCGAGCGTGTAACGCTGCTTCGTCGAGACGGCCGCAACGAGGGCCTGCCCCTCCATCAGGGGCTGCGCTGTCACCCGCTCGAGCGCGTCCTCGACGGGAAGCTCGCTCTCGTCGGAGACGGCGGCCGCTCGCGCCGCACCGCCGTCGCGGAGCCGGAGGACGAGTGCCCGCGTATCCACGTCCTCGAGCCCGACGAGCCCGTGCCCGCGCAGCCAGGCGGCCCAGTCGGGCCCCCCGAGGCGACGCATGATCGCCGCCTTGGCATGCGGCCTGTCGGACTCGGCGCGCTCGTCGGCGACGCCGTAGTTCCCGATCATCGGCGCGGTGAAGCAGACGAGCTGCTCCGCGTAGCTCGGATCCGTGACCGTCTCCTGGTAGCCGGTCATCGCCGTCGTGAACACGGCCTCGCCGAAGACCGCGCCGTCCGCCGCCACGGACTTGCCGCGGAACACCGTTCCGTCCTCGAGGACGAGATAGCCCTCGTTCACGCGGCGAACACCTCCCGCCCGTCGGCGATCGTCCGCACGACTCGCCCACGGAGTGACTGACCCAGCAGCCAGGAGTTCTGCGAGCGCGAGCGGAAGCCGTCCGCGTCCACGCGCCACTCCGCCCCGAGGTCGAGCTGGACGAGGTTGGCGCGCGCGCCGACCTCGATCCTCGGCTCGTCGAGCCCGAGAGCGCGGGCGGGGCCAGAGGACATGCGCTCGAGGAGCGTCTCGAGTTGGACGACCCCGGGGACGACGAGGTGCGTGTAGAGCGCGGAGAGCGCCGTCTCGAGCCCGGTCACGCCGAACGGCGCCTCCTCGAACGGCACCTCCTTCTCATGGCGCGCGTGTGGCGCGTGATCGGTCGCGACGGCGCCGATCGTTCCGTCGCGAAGCGCATCGAGGAGCGCCTGCCGATCGTCCTCCGAGCGCAGCGGCGGGTTCATCTTCACGTTCGGATCGAGCGAGCGGAGCGCCTCGTCGGTCAGGCACAGGTGGTGCGGCGTCACCTCGCCGGTTGCCGCCACGCCTGCAGCCTGCGCCGCACGAAGCGCCGCGACCGACTCTCGCGCCGAGATGTGCATGACATGGAGCGGGCGGCCCTCGAATCCTGCGAGCGCGACATCACGCTCGACCATCACGCTCTCGGCAATTGACGGGTAGCCGCTGAGCCCGAGCTCCGCCGCGACCCTGCCTTCGTGCGCGTGCCCGCCTCGCGAGAGGTCCGGATCCTCGCAGTGGAGCGCGAGCGGGCGTCCCGCGAGCTCGCTGTACTGGAGCGCGCGCCGCAGCAGCCCCGCGGAGACCACCGGGCGCCCGTCGTCCGTGAACGCCGCGGCGCCGCCGGCTGCGAGCTCGACCATCTCGGTGAGCTCCGCGCCCTGCTGGCCCTTGCTGATCGCGGCCATGAAGCCCGTCGGGATCACGGCGTCGTCCTGCGCGCGCTCGACGAGCGAGCCGAGCACGGCTGCGGAGTCGACGACCGGGTCCGTGTTGGGCATCGCGAGGATCGCGCAGTAGCCGCCGGCGGCTGCCGCCTCGGTCCCCGACCGCATCGTCTCCTCGTCCTCGCGCCCCGGGGTCCGCAGATGGACGTGCGGATCCACGAACGCGGGCGCGACGACGATCTCGCTCGCGACGGCAGGCTCGATGCGCGTGATGACGCCGTCTTCGACCGTGACGGCGAGGCACTCGTCGATTCCCTGGAACGGCGCGATCACGCGCCCTTCGAGGGTCATGGAATCGCGGCGCCCGTTCCGGCAGAAGAGCGTCACGCGACCTCCACCGTCTCCTGGACACGCGCCGGCGCGACGGTCAGGAGGTCGTAGAGCACCGCCATGCGCACTACGAGGCCTGCGCGCACCTGATCGGTGACGAGCGCGGCGGGCGAGTCGGCGACGCGCGGGTCGATCTCGACACCGCGGTTCATCGGCCCCGGGTGCATGACGACCTGCCCGGGCCGCACGCGCTCGGGCGTCATCCCGTAGAGCGCCGCGAACTCCCGCAGCGACGGCACGAAGGCCTCGCCTTGCTCCATGCGCTCGCGCTGCATCCGCAGGACGTAGACGACGTCCGCGTGGGCAGTGCTCGCAATGTCTGTCGAGACATCGCACCCGAGCGCCTCGATCCCGCGTGGGAGCAGCGTGGGAGGCGCGACGAGCGTCGCGCGCGCTCCGACGAGCTGGAGGGCCTGCACGAGCGAACGGGCGACTCGCGAGTGGAGCACGTCGCCGACGATCGCGACGTGGACGCCCTCGAGGCGTCCGAAGGCCTCCTGGATCGTGTACAGGTCGAGAAGCGCCTGCGTCGGGTGCTGGTGCTTCCCGTCGCCCGCATTCACGACGTGGGCTTCCGTGAGCCGGGAGACGAGCTCGGGTGCGCCGATCGACGGGTGGCGAATCACGATGACGTCCGGGTCGTATGCGGACAGCGTGAGCGCCGTGTCCTTCAGAGACTCGCCCTTGTCCACGGAGGAGCCGGACGCACGCAGCGACATCGTGTCGGCGGAGAGCCGTTTCGCGGCCAGCTCGAAGCTTGCGAGCGTGCGGGTCGACGCCTCGTAGAAGAGGTGCACCACCGTTCGTCCGCGGAGCGTCGGCAGCTTCTTGACCTCGCGGTCGAGCGCCGAAGCCATGCCACGGGCGGTCTCGAGGATCCGCTCGACGTCGTCGCTTCCGAGGTCGCGCACCGCGAGCAGGTGGCGGCGAGGCGCCGCGGGAGCACGGAGCTCAGGCACCGGAGCCCTCCGCGTCCTTGAGCAGGAGGACACGATCGACCTCGTCCACCTCGACCAGCTCCACCTGGATCCGCTCCGTTCGCGCCGTCGGCAGGTTCTTGCCGACGTAGTCGGGCCGGATCGGGAGCTCGCGGTGGCCGCGGTCGACGAGGACCGCGAGCTGGATCCGTGCCGGCCGCCCGAACTCGAGCAGTGCATCGATCGCGGCGCGGATCGTCCTCCCCGTGTAGAGCACGTCGTCGACCAGCACCACCGTCCTTCCCTCGAGCGGGAACGGGATGCTCGTCGCGCGAACGACAGGTTGTCGGCCCGGCGGCCGGCGTCCGTCTCGGACGTGGACGTCATCGCGGTGGAACGTGATGTCGAGCGCGCCGAGATCGAGCTCGACGCCGCTGCGCTCGGCGACGAGGCGTCGCAGGCGCGACGCGAGCGGGACACCGCGCGTCTGGATCCCGACGAGAGCCCAGGACTCGAGGCCGCCGCGCTCGAGGCCGTCGCGCTCGGGCCTGGAGCGCTCGATCAGCTCGTGAGCGATGCGCGAGAGGGACTTCGAGATCGCCTCGGCGTCGAGAATCGGTCTCGCGGAGCGGTCTCCGTTCGAACGCCCAGCCGGGGCGCCGGGGTGTTGCGTCGTCACCGATCTCCTTTCCGGCCTCTCTGGACCGGGTTAAAGGGTCGGGGCAGTCTAACCGCCTGCCGCGACGGCGAGTCGGAGCCGTTCCCCGGTCGTGCATCCTCCGCCGCTGGCAGGCTTCCCGCCGTGCGAGGACGCGACCTCGATCGTCCCCTCCTCGGGCTCGCCGTCCTCGTCCTCGTCTCGACGGCTGTCCGCTTCGCGCTCTCGCGCGATGTCGCCGCACCCTGGATCGCCCCCGACGAGCCGCTCTACGGCCTGCTCGGGCGCTCGCTCGTGGCCGGCGACGGCTTGAGCGTGCTCGGCGAGGCGGTGCCGTACTACAGCTTCCTCTACCCACTGCTGGTCGGTCTCCCCTTCGTCGGGAACGACCTCGCGTCGGGTGTCACGGGCGTCCAGCTGCTCCAGGCGCTCCTCATGTCAGCGACCGCGATACCGGTCTTCTTCTGGGCTCGCCCGCTCGCAGGCCCTCGCTGGGCGCTCGTCGCTTCGGGCCTCGCCGTCCTGATCCCCGGCCTCGTCTACAGCGGCCTGCTGATGAGTGAGGCGCTCTACTACCCGATCGCCACGCTTGCCGTGTGGGCGCTCGCCGTGTGCCTCAGAAGCCCGACCCTGACGAGGCAGGCGCTCTTCCTCGGCGCCGTCGGTCTCGCGCTCGCAACGCGGCTGCAGGCGGTCGGTTTCGTCGCTGTCGTCGTGCTCGCGCTGGTGCTGCTCGCGGTCTCCGAGCGCTCGACGGCGCCGTTTCGACGCATGTGGCCGACGCTTGCCGCGTTCGGCGTCCTCGCCGTTGGCTGGGTGGCGTCGCGCATCGCGCTCGGCGGCGTCGGTGAGCTACTCGGTGCGTACGCGCCGCTCGGCGAGGCGGGGTCCTATTCGGTCGGCGACGTCGCACGCTCGATGGCGTGGCACGCAGGCTCGCTGGCGCTACTGACCATCGCGATTCCGCTCCTCGCCCTCTGCATCCTCGCCCTGCAGGCGCTGCAGGGGAAGGAGGACGACCCGGCCGCGCGGGCACTCGTCGCCGCGGCGGTTGCATACCTCGTGGTCACGGTCGTCGAGGTCAGCGCCTTCGCCTCGCGCTTCGTCGACCACGTGACGGAGCGCCAGCTGCTCTCGGTCGCGCCGCCCGTGTTCGTCGCGTTCGCGGTCTGGCTCGCGCGCGGGCTGCCGCGGCCCCAGCCGGCGACCTCGATCATCGCCATCGCCGTCGCGGCGCCGCCGATCCTGCTCCCGCTCGACCGCGTCGCGACTCGCGCGACGGCGCCCGATGCGCCCTCGATGATCGCCCTCGAGCGGCTGCGCAGCACCTTCTCGGAGAGCACGTTCGAGCTCCTGTACGCGGGCGCGGCGGCGGTGCTGCTCGCGCTCGCGGTGCTGCTCCCCCGCCGCTTCGCTCCGCTCCTGGTCGCCCTCGTGGCCGCCGCGTTCGTCGGGGGCTCGATCGTCGCCTCGGACGAGATCGCGGATCGCTCGCAGATCGAGCGCGAGCGCACGTTCGCAACCGCTCAGCCGGACTGGATCGACGCGAGCGGCGCGACCGCTGCCACGCTGCTCCTGACCGGTGACCGGTTCTGGCCGAGCGCCTGGCACGAGCTCTTCTGGAACGAGTCGATCGTGGAGGTTGCGCGCACGAGCGACACCGATTCGCCCGGGCTGATCCCGCAGACCGTTGTCACGCTGCGTCCGGACGGCCGACTGCAGGAGACGAACGGCGAGCTGCTCGATCGCCCGTACCTCGCGGCGCCGATCGGCGTCTCGGTCGTCGGCGAGCGGGTCGCTGACCTGCCGGGAACCGAGGATCAGCCCGGAATCGCGCTCTGGCGGACCGAGCAGCCCGTCCGCCTGACGCAACGCGTGCAGGGGCTCCGCCCGAACGGCGACCTCCACGGCGGCGAGTCCGCGGAGATCACCGTGTTCTCGTGCGGCTCCGGCCGGCTCGAGCTCACGCTGCTCGGCAAGCAGGGGCTCTCGACACGCCTGCTCCGCGACGGGGAGGTCGTCGCCGAGCAGGCGATCCCGCCCAATGGAGCGTGGCGGCCGGCGATCCGGGCGACGGGGGACGGGGCGACCTGCGACTTCAGACTGGAGACCGACGGGCTCGTCGGCTCGACGCGGATCGAGTGGGTGCCCGCGCCCGGGGGCTAGGCCTCGCCGAGCTCCTCGTCCGCTTCCTCCGTCAAGGCCTCGATCGCGTCCCGCGCCGCCTCCACGTCGTTCTCCGGCACGAGCACCTTCAGCGGGAGGTCTTCGGTGCCCTGCGGGTCGTGCTCGGTCGCCGCTTCGACCTCGGATTCGATGCCCGCGGCGCTGAGTAGCCCCTGCAGCTGCTCGGCTTCCGTCACGTCGCCCGCGACGGCGACCTGCACGAGGCTCGTCATGGCTTCTCGGACCCTAGCGCAGCCTTCTCCAACCGTGCGCCCGAGCGCACGAGCCCCGGCGAGCCGCGCTCCGAGAACGGGATGCCGATGACGTCGAAGTCTCGCGGGACGACGGTCTCCGGGAAGACCTCGCGAGCCTCCTGCACGACCTCGTGCCCGAAATACCGCGTCGAGAGATGGGTCAGCGCGAGCATGCGCACGCCTGCCTCGCGCGCGACGAGGGCGGCGTCTCCGGCGGTCGAGTGCAGCGTCTCTCGGGCGCGGTCGCGCTCGTCGGCGAGAAACGTCGCCTCGTGTACGAGCACGTCCGCCCCACGGGCCGCGTCGACGACCGATGCAGCGGGCGCGGTGTCACCCGTCAGGACGAGCGTGCGGCCGCTCCGCGGCGGGCCGAGCACCTGGTCAGGGGTCACGACCTTGCCGTCTGCGAGCGCGACGGGCGATCCGCGCTGGAGCACGCCGCGCTCCGGACCGTCCGGGACTCCGAGCGAGTCGGCGATGCCGACGTCGAAGCGGCCCGGCCGCTCGTGCTCGGTCAGCCGGTAGCCGAGTGCCGAGACGCCGTGGTTCACCGCGAACGTCTCGAGGCTGTACTCGCCTCTATCGAGCACCTCACCGAGCTCGAGCTCGACGGTCGCGAGCGGATAGGACAGGCGTCCGAAGACCCGCCGGAGCGTGGACAGGAGCTCCTTGAGCCCGCGCGGGCCGTAGATCGTCAGCGGGAGCTCGCGGCCACGCAGGGAGTACGTCTTCAACATCCCCGGGAGCCCGAGGTAGTGGTCGGCGTGGTAGTGCGTGAGGAAGACCTCCCGGAGCTCGAGCAACCCGACGTCGCTGCGCAGCAGCTGGCGCTGTGTGCCCTCGGCGCAGTCGAAGAGCAGGCGATCGCCACCGCGGCGGACGAGCGTCGCGGCCGGGGCGCGTTGGGCAGTCGGGGTGGAACCGGACGTCCCGAGGAAGACGACGTCGAGATCCACGGCGCCGGATTCTAGAGCCTGCCTGCCGGCGCCCCAGGAGCCGAAGGGGTCGGAGCGGGGTCAGGCGCCGTCGAGCTCGCGGCCGATCACGAGATCCGTGTACACGGTCTCGCCCTTGAACCTCTTCGCTGCGGGATCCCAGGGGAAGAAGATCGCGTTCCGCCACGCGAGCTTCTCTCCGGTGGGATCGTGGTCGAGCCAGCGCCCCTCGTGCGTGGCCGTCACGCGCGCTTCCTCGCAGACGCCCTGCGGGCCGACGACGATGTACTCGAGGTCGAAGTGGATGTCCGGGAACGCGGTCAGCAGCTCCGTGTAGAAGCGCGCCGCGCCCTCGTGGCCCTCCCAGCGTGCCCCGGTCCCCATCACCTCGTACACACAGTCCTCCGTGAGCGTGGAGATGAGGCCGGGCAGGTCGCGGTTGTCCTCCGCGATCGAGTGGACCTTCCACAGCTCGCGGATCTCGGCGACCTCGTCGACGTCGACGGGCCGCCGAAGCAGCTCGAGGATGCGCTCGCTCGCCATGCGACGCGCAGCCTAACGGCACGCGTGGCGAGCAGATCCCCCCGCTGCGTCGCATCGCAGCCCGCCGATCCACGGTGGAAGGGGGGATCCGAAGGGGGGAAACCCAAGGTTTCCCCCCTTAAGGAAGAACGAGCCGTTGGCCGGGCACGATCGTCGTGCCGTCTAGCTCGTTTCGGCGCTGGAGCTTCCAGACACCCTCCCGTGGATCGCCTGCATACATCGCGTCGACGATCGACCAGATCGTGTCGCCCGGTCGAACGACGTGGTACCGCTCTGGCCCTGCCGCACCGCTCTCACGGGCGAAGACGGCCCAGAGAAACACCGCGACGAGGAGGACGATGACGACTCGGGCGAACATCTGTTCGGGAGGCTAGCGAACAGGTGTTCGTATGTCAACCTACTTCCGTAACGTCGTCGCGCGGCGGAAGAGGATCGTCTTCCGCTTCCTGTTCGCCTCCGCGGCGAGCTCGACGGCGACCCGCAGGCCACCGCCGGCGGTGTTCGGGGCTCGCAACGCCAGGTCGAGCGGGTGGTGCCCCACGACCGCCGCCGCCCGGCAGCGCGCGCTGCTGCTCCGTAGGGACCCGCGAAATGCCGAGCGCCGGCCCTTCCCAGAGACGAGGCACACGAGCGCTCTCGCGTCCTCCCCGGCTGCGACGCGGACGGCCAGCTCGGCGCCGGTGGCCCGCCGGAGCGTGACGCTCGGGTCGAGCACCTGCGTGTGCGGCTTCCAGCTGACGAGGCTGCGCGAGCAGCCGGAAGACGTGTCCCCGATGGCGACCCGCACCGCCTCGGCCGCCGGCCGCGCCGAGCCGTCGAGCCGCTGCAGCGCCGCCTGGAACCCCGTGCGCGCGCCGTCGTCCCGGAACCCGAAGAAGCTGACCTGCGCGACGTCCGGATCGCAGGACGCTCTGCGGACGAGCTCGCCGTAGATCGCCGCCTGCGTGACCTCGTCGGTGACGGCGACGTTCTCGAGCCCCGTGTAGCCCTCCCGTCCGTCGGTGCCGACCTGCCAGCCGACCTCGTCGAGGTGGAGCTTCAGCCCTCCGACGGTCGTCGGCTGCGGGGTGCCGTTGAACGCGTCCCAGAGCGCCTGCTTGATCCGGTCGACGTTGACGAAGCCCGCGTTCGGCCAGGAGTACCCGCGCGCGAGCGGGTCGGTCGCGTTGTTCGGGTACGGATGGAAGCTGAACGCGTCCATCAGCGGCAGGTCGCGGCCGCTCGCGCGGTACCAGGTGCCGAGGGCGCGCAGGAAGCGAACGGGTGAGATCGAGATGTTGCTCTTCGCCTGCGGGCGGTCGTTCCCGCGCGGTGAGAGACCGACGCCGACGACCTTGATGCTCGGATCGACGGCTTTCAACGAGTCGTACGCCGTCGCGAGGTACTGCCCGAACGCCGGAGCCGAGAGGATCCGCCCCTTCGGGCTGAACTGCGGGCGCCAGAACGCGGGCTGGTTCGGCTCGTTCCCGACGACGAACTCCTTCACCTCCGGATAGATGGACGCGACCGCCCCGGCGTACGAGCCGAACAGCGACGGACTGGCGAGGCCCGCCTCGAGCTCGCGCGTCGGATACGGGTAGACGGCGAGAACGACCTTCAGGCCGGCGGCCATCGCGGCCGGGATCGTGCGATCGAGGAGTGCTTTGTCCTGGATCGTCATCGGATCGCTCGGCTTGAAGCGGACGGGAATCACGACCTGACGGAGACCGAGCGCGGCCATCTCGCCGTAGAACCCCGCGCCGCCGTCGGCGTGGTACTTCGCGGTGTCGTCGTTCGCACCGATGTCGGCTCCACGCGCGATCGAGGCTCCCGCCAGGAGCCCCGTCGCAAGCACGAGTACCACGATGATTCGCCGCATTCCGATCCCCATCCATCCGTCACTGGGAGCCCCGCCGCCCCCGGCGGGTCGGAAGCCTAGAGACGAGAGAGGACGGCGTCAAGGAGCCGTCCGCTCCCGAAGCGAACGGGGTCGTCGGCGGGCAGGCCGGTCTCCTCCTCGGCCGCTGCAACGGCCTCGCGCGCGGCGTTCTCGTCGAGGCGGCTCGTATTCAGGGCGATGCAGGCGACCGTCGCCGGGCGCCTCGGCAACGACATGCGCTCGTGCAGCTCGACGAGCGCCGGGAGCGGCGGGATCGGGTGTCCGGGCGAGCCGTCGATCTCCGTCGTCCCGGGCACGTGGCAGAGGACGAAGACGTGCGGCGCGGACCCGTGGACGAGCCCGAGCGTCACTCCCGAGTACATGGGGTGCACGAGCGAGCCCTGGCCCTCGACGAAGAGGAGCTTCCCGCCGCGCTCGACGCCCTCGACGACGAGCCGTTCCGCCGCACCGGCGAGGAAGTCCGCGATGACCGCGTCCACGGCGATTCCCCAGCCGGCGATCACAATTCCGGTCTGCCCGGTCGGCACGAACACCGACTCGAGCCCGCGCTGCCGGGCCTCGAGGTCGAGCTCGACCGCGACCGTCTTCTTGCCGATCGCGCAGTCGGAGCCGACGGTAAGGACGACGTTCGCGTCGTGCTCCAGGTTCGCGCCGGTCGGCACGCTCAGGCCGTCCGGCGGCTTCCGCAGGTCGCGGAGCCGAATCCCGTGCCGGGCTGCGAGCCCACCGAGCTCCGGGTCGTCGGACAGGAACTCGTGCAGGCCGCTCTCGACATCCAGCCCCTTCGCGATGCAGCTCTTCAGGAGCTCGCGCCACGCGGGGGGAAACCGGCCGCCCTGGGTGGCAACGCCGACGATCGCGACGGTGGGGTCGAAGCAGAGCGCGTCGTTCACGCTCGCGACGACCGGGATCCCCTCGTGCATCTCGCCTGCCCTCGCCGAGTCGAGGATCGCGACCACCGGATCGGGGCCGTAGCGCACGATGCCCCGTAGTGTCTTCCCGTAGTGGGGATCGTGCGAGAACCCCTCGCCCAGGATCAGGATTCGCCGCGGACGCTCAGCCACTCGTGCTCACGGTGACGCCGAGGCCCGGCTCGTTCGCCGGCACCTGCACGCCGTCGACGAGCTCGACTCCCGGCCACGGGTCCTCGCGCAGGAGCAGGTTGCCGTCGAGGTCGACGTAGTCGCAGAGCGGCGCCACACAGCACGCTGCCGCGATGCCGAGGCCCGACTCGAGCATGCAGCCGACCATGACGCCGAGCCGCAGCGCTCGCGCCGCGTGCGCCATGCGGGTCGCCTCGCGGATACCTCCGGACTTCGCGAGCTTGATGTTGATCCCGTTCGCGATCTCCGCGCAGCGCGCGACGTCGGCGAGCGTGTGGCAGTCCTCGTCCACGAAGATCGGAACGGGGGAGCGCTCACGGAGCGCTCTGCCCCCATCGTCGCCCGCTCGGAGCGGCTGCTCGCAGTAGGCGACGCCGAGTGCGTCCAGCTGCGGGAGCGCCTCGAGCGCCTCGTCGAAGGACCAGGCCTCGTTCACGTCCACCTGTAGCGGAAGGTCCGTGACGCCGCGCACCGCCTGCACGCGTGCGACGTCGAGGCCGTCTCCCCCGCCCAGCTTCAGCTTCAAGCGCCGGTACGAGGTGGCAGCAGCCTCGGCGCGACGCGCCATGTCGTCGGGATCCCCGAGCCAGATCGTCCACGACGTCGGCGGGCCCGAGCGCGGAACCCCGAGCAGTCGCGCGCTGGGCAACCCGAGGAGCTTGCCCTGCAGGTCGTGCAGCGCCCCGTCGAGCGCGGCCTTCGCCGCCTGTTGGCCCGGCACCGCGGCGAGCCGCTCGCCGATGTCCTCGAGCGCGAACGGATCCTCTCCGAGGAGCTCGGCGTGGTCCTCGACGAATCGCTTGGCGGTCTTCGCCGACTCGTCGTAGCGCTCGACGGGCGCGGCCTCTCCGTAACCCGTCGTGCCCTCGTGGCTCAGCGCCACGTGGACGACGTCCGCGAAGTCCGTCGACTCGCGCGAGATGACGAAGGTCTCCGCGAGCTCCAGACGGACGATCCGAGCCTCGACCTCCACGTCCGGAGCCTAGTGCCTGGCTGCGGGGCCGAGATCGAGACGACGTACGCGACGACGTCTGTCTCGTCCTTGCCCCCGCCACGAGTCCCGTGCATCAGGGCCTCAGGGAGCCGGGCGCTAGACTGCGTGCCCCTGGCGCCCGTAGCTCAGGGGATAGAGCGCGCGCCTCCGGAGCGCGAGGTCGCAGGTTCGATTCCTGCCGGGC
>CAWKDP010000018.1:0-256798 GCA_963848405.1 uncultured Actinomycetes bacterium
TCAGCTACAGCCGGTGTTCGTCCCGCAGTCGCGGCACGTGTAGCAGCTGCCGGTCCTGACCATGCGGCCGCCGCACTTCGCGCACTCGACCGCGTCCTCCCACTGGTTGAACAGGGCCGTCTGGCCCGGGGAGGCCGGCTCGATCGCCGCGACGGCCGCCGTGTGGTCGCCGGCGTCCGAGTAGGCCGCCGCCAGCCGCTGCTTCACCTCGGGCGTGAGGATGCCGGCCTCCTCCTGCTGGTCGGTGGAAAGGAACTTCTTCCCCATCCAGCGGAAGATGTAGTCGACGATCGACTTCGCGACGCGGATGTCGGCGTCGTTCGTCAGGCCCGAGGGCTCGAAGCGCATGTGGCTGAACTTCGAGACGTACACCTCGAGCGGCACGCCGTACTGGAGGCCGAGCGAGACGGAGATCATGAACGAGTTCATGAGGCCGGCGAGGGTCGTGCCCTCCTTCGCGATGTCCACGAAGATGTCGCCGGGCGTCCCGTCCTCGAAGAGGCCGACGTGGATGTAGCCCTCGTACTCGCCGACCTTGAACTTGCGGCCGACCTCGACGCGGTCGTCGGGCAGGCGACGCCGCTGCGGAAGCGCGCCGGCCACCGGAACGGGCGCGAGCGTCGTCGCTCCTGCGTCGGCCTTCCCGGAGAGAGGCTGCGCGACCTTGCAGTTGTCGCGGTAGATCGCGATCGCCTTGACGCCGAGTTGCCACGACTCGACGAAGAGCTGGGAGATCTCGTCGACCGTGACCTCCTCCGGGAGGTTGACGGTCTTCGAGATGGCGCCCGAGATGAAGGGCTGGACGGCGCCCATCATCTTCACGTGGCCCATGTAGTGGATCGCGCGGTCGCCGATCGCGCAGTCGAAGACCGGGAAGTGCTCGGCCTTGACGCTCGGTGCGCCGACGACCGTGTTCCGCTCGTCGATGAAGGCGACGATCTCCTCGACCTCGTTCGGCGCGTAGCCGAGCTTGTCGAGCGCCATCGGCACGGTCTTGTTCACGATCGTGATCTCGCCGCCGCCGACGAGCTTCTTCGACTTGACGAGCGAGAAGTCCGGCTCGACCCCGGTGGTGTCGCAATCCATCATGAAGCTGATCGTCCCGGTGGGGGCGAGGACGGTCGCCTGTGCGTTACGCCAGCCCGAGACCTCGCCGAGCTCGAGCGCCTCGTCCCAGGCGCGGCGCGCTGCCGAAAGGAGGTCGTTCGGCACGGACGCTGCGTGGTCGATGTTGCCGACCGCCGCACGGTGCTTCGCGATGACGCCGGTCATGGCCGCAGCATTCGGTTGGTAACCGGCAAACGCCCCCATCCGCTTCGCGGCCTGGGCCGACTTGCGGTACCCGCGGCCGGTCATGAGCGCGGTGATCGCGGCCGCGTAGGCGCGACCCTCGTCGGAGTCGTACGGGAGCCCGCGCGCCATGAGGAGCGCACCGAGATTCGCGTAGCCGAGCCCGAGCTGGCGGAACGCCTTCGCGTTGCGCTCGATCTCCGGCGTCGGGTACGACGAGTAGCCGACGGCGATCTCCTGCGCGAGGAAGACCACGTCGACGGCGTGCTCGAACGCTTCGACGTCGAGCTCGCCGTCCTCGCGGCGGAACTTCATCAGGTTGAGCGAGGCGAGGTTGCACGCCGAGTCGTCGATCGACATGTACTCCGAGCACGGGTTCGAGGCATTGATCCGGCCCGTGTTCGGGAGCGTGTGCCAGTTGTTGATCGTCGTGTCGTACTGAAGACCGGGGTCGGCGCATTCCCACGCAGCCTCCGCCATCTGCCGGAGCAAGTCGCGCGCGTCGGCCGTCGCGGCGACCGAGCCGTCGGTGCGCGCGGTGAGGTTCCACTCCTTGTTCTCGATGACCGACTCCATGAAGGCGTCGGTGACGCGGACGGAGTTGTTCGCGTTCTGGTACTGGATCGACGCCCAGTCCGGCGAGTCGAGCGTCATGTCGTAGCCCGCCGCCTCGAGGACGCGCGCCTTGCGCTCCTCCTTGGCCTTGCACCAGATGAACTCCTCGACGTCCGGGTGGTCGACGTCGAGCACGACCATCTTCGCCGCACGCCGCGTCTTGCCGCCGGACTTGATCGTTCCCGCGGACGCGTCGGCGCCGCGCATGAAGCTCACCGGGCCTGACGCGTAGCCCCCCTTCGAGAGCTGCTCCTTCGAGGAGCGCAGCCGGCTCAGGTTCACGCCGGACCCGGAGCCGCCGCGGAAGATGATCCCCTCGCGGCGGATCCAGTCGAGTATCGACTCCATCGAGTCGTCGATCGAGAGGATGAAGCACGCGCTGCACTGTGGCTTTGCCTCGAAGCCGACGTTGAACCAGACCGGGGAGTTGAACGAGGCGTACTGGTTGACGAGGATCGCCTTCAGCTCGGCCTCGAAGGTGTCGGCCTCCTCGTCCGTGGCGAAGTAGCCGCCCTCGCGGCCCCAGCCGCCGATCGTGTCGACGACGCGGCCGACCATCTCCTTGACGGATCTCTCCCGTTCGGGGGAAGCCATGCGCCCGCGGAAGTACTTCTGCGCGACGATGTTCGTCGCGGTCTGCGACCAGAACTTCGGGAACTCGACGTCCTTTTGCTCGAACGCCGGCCCGTCCTTGCCCGGGATGTGCGCGTCGCGGAGCTCCCATTCGATCTCCTCGAACGGGTCGCGGCCGGGGATGGTGAAGAAGCGGCGCGGGGCGACACTGGCTTCCGCGTCGACGACCGTGTTGACGAGCTCCTGCTCGATCGCCTCGCCAGTGGGGGGTGCTTGCTCCTTGGCCGTTGCCATCGTTTCCTCCCGAGCCGCTTTGGACACTAGGGCCTCCCGCCCGGTGGAACGACGAGCGTCATGCGAGCGGACTTGGGAGAGTAGGGCGAGCGCCGGACGGAGAAATTTTTGTGCGATTTGCAGGTATTTCTCAGGGTCGGCACGACCCCTCAAGTGTACCTTGCGGCGTGCGCGTGGCCGCCGACGTCAGTCGGTCGCGGTCTCGGCGGGCGGCGCCATCCGATGGCGTCGCGTGAGATAGCTGATCGCCCCCGCCGACAGGACGAGGATCGACACCGCCAGCACGACGATCAGCGGCAGCGGAACCGACGAGTCGCCCGACGATTCGACGGTCGGAGCAGCCTGCGCTCCGGCGCCGGCACCTGCGCCTCCGCTCGGCGGGCGCGCGCGCAGCGCTGCGGTGAGTGCGCGCTCGATGACATCCGCCGCGTTCGTGTAGTCGCGCAGGTCGACCGGGATCGCGTCGATCGCCGCCTCGTAGCAGTCGAGCGGGTACAGGCGGTCGATGCGGCCGTTGTCCGACCAGTCCGCGATCACGCGCTCGGCGCACGGTGTTGCCCCGGACGCAGGTGCGACGGATAGCGCGAGGGTCGACGCCCCCGCGATGACGGCAAGGCGCACGACCAGCGCGCGCACAGAGCGGTTCATGGCGTCCATTTGATGTTCCCAGTAAGTGCTGACGCCAAACAGGCAACGGAGTTAGCCGTTCGGCCAACCCCTCACACTTTGGTTACGCCGGCGTCAGGAGAGCGGGTCGAGCGGGTCGTTCTCGTCGTCGTCGAGCGCGGCCTCGGCCTGGCGACGGCGCGAGAGATAGCCGAGCCCGCCCGCGGCGAGCAGCGCAAGCGACATGCCGCCGAGGACGAGGAGCGGAATCGGCACCGACGACGTTCCCCCGTCGACTGCCGGGCTGGCGACCGGGCCGCCATCCGGGCCGGAGGAGCCGCCAGATCCACCCGGAACTGGAGTGGGCGACTCACGAATCCCGGAGTCGTCGTCGGACGGGTCGGAGCCGCCGGCCGCGAGCTTGCCGCCCACCGCAGCCTGCAGCGCGCGCGAGATCACCTGCTCCGCGTCGGAGTAGTCGCGAATGTCCGCCGGGATCGCGTCGATCGCTTCCTCGTAGCAGTGCAGCGGATAGAGGCGGTCGACGCGCCCGTTGTCCCACCAGTCGTTCAGCACCTTCTTCCCGCAGGGCGTGTTCTTCGCCGCCGCGGCAGGGCTCGCGAGCGCGAGCGACACCGAGAGCGCGAGGACGACGCCTGCGGCGAGGACGAAAAGCGTCCGGGCGAGGCGACAGGTGCCGTGGGTTTTCGGGGAGGGCGGTGTCACGAGTGCGGGGCCCGGAGCCTGACAGCTTGGGTTGTGGACGAGTCTCCCGGTGTCAGGTGATCCGGCGGTGTGTGGAGAGTAAACGATTTGTTAGACGACATCGGTCGTTACCCTCCCTCGCGCGAGGTCCGAAGCCGAAGCCGCTGCTAGCGTGGCTCGACTATGGAGACGGCGCCCGAGGGGTCCGCCGGCCAGAGCTCGGGTGCTGTTCGGTGGGGGGCTGCTCAGGGCGCGGCGGTCGTGGTCAGCGCGGCACTCGTCGGGGCGGTGCTGCTCGGGGCGACGTTCGCCGGGGACGGGTCGGGCTTCGACGGCGTGCTCCCGGTCGGCGGCGCGGCTCTCGTCCTCCTCATGGGCTTCCTCGTCGCCTTCGCGTTCGGCGCGCTCTCGCTTCCGCGCCTCGGCGCCTCGGGGGTCGCGTTGCTGGTCGGGCTCGGGCTGCTCGTCGCGTGGACGGGCACGACGGTCGTCTGGTCGATCGCGGCCGACCGGAGCTGGGAGACGTTCAACCGCGGCTCGGCCTATTTCGCGTTCCTCGGCCTCGGGATCGTGCTCGCGGGTGCAGGTGGAGCGAGGGCGGTGCGGGTGGGCGCGGCGATGCTCGCGCTCGTCACCGGGGCGGTTCTCACATGGGCGCTCGCGACGAAGGTGTTCCCCTCGCTCGACCCCGACGCGGAGCGGGTCGCGCGGCTCCAGGAGCCGATCGGCTACTGGAATGCGCTCGCCTTGATCGCAGACATCGCGCTCGCGCTCGGGCTCTGGCTCGGCGCGACCGAGGGCAGGCGGCCCGCGCTTCGCGTCCCGGGCGCCCTTCTGGCGTACGCCGCGACCCTCGCGCTGCTGCTCACGCTCTCGCGGGCAGGGCTGGTCGCGGGGGTCGTGGTCGCCGGTTTCTGGCTCCTCCTCTCTCGCGAGCGCGTAGAGAGTGGGTTGCTGCTCGTCGCTGCCGCGGTTCCGGCCGCGCTCGTGGCGGGCTGGGCGTTCACGCGGCCCGCGCTCGTCGAGAACGGTGCGCTCGAGGCGGACCGCGTCTCCGACGGGAGAGTCTTCGGGGTCCTGGTGCTGGTCGGCGCCGGCCTCGTCGTGGGCGCCGTCGTGCTCGGCGTGCGGCGTGGGCTCGACGGCGATCGGCGGCGTCTCGCGAAGCGTGGGCTACTCGCAGTCGCCGTAGTGGGAGCAGCCGCGGCTGTCGTCGGGCTTGCCGTCGCGATCGGGAATCCGGTCACGTGGCTCGACGACGAGGTCACAGGCTCGTCCTGCTCCGAGGTCGTGAACGACCCGAGCCGCCTCGGCTCGCTCGATCTCAACAACCGCTGGTGCTGGTGGAACGAGGCGGTGGACGTGTACGGCGAGCACGCACCCTGGGGCGCCGGGGCGGGGACGTTCGAGATCGCCCGCAAGCGCATCCGGACCGACATCAGAAGCGTGCTCCAGCCGCACAGCGTTCCGCTGCAGCAGCTCGCTGACGGCGGCGTCGTCGCGCTCGGACTGTTCGTCGCGCTCGTGCTCGCCGCTGCGGGCGTGTGCGTGGGAGCGCTTCGACGGCTCGCAGGAGAGGAGCGTGCTGCGGCCGTCGCGCTCGTCGCACTACCCGTCGCCTACCTCGTGCATGCGCTCGTCGACTACACGTGGGACTTCCTCGCCGTGACCGCGCCGACGATGGTCGCGCTCGGCCTGCTCGCCGGGGCGGGGCAGAAGCTCGTGTCGGTGCGGCGCAGGCCGATCCTCGCCCTCGCGGCGGTGCTCATCGCGCTCGTGGTGCTCGCGTCATACGTCTCTCCCCGCGCCGCCGACCGGAGCGTGCGAGCCTCGACCCGCGCGCTCGACGAGGACGACTTCGACACCGCGCGTGACCG
The DNA here is from genome assembly GCA_963848405.1 of uncultured Actinomycetes bacterium. Classification (GTDB taxonomy): domain Bacteria; phylum Actinomycetota; class Thermoleophilia; order Gaiellales; family Gaiellaceae; genus GMQP-bins7. The sequence goes on from CAWKDP010000018.1 coordinate 5,961, forward strand.
TGCGGAGCGCGCGCGGTCGTTCAACCCGCTCTCCGTCGATCCGTTGTGGGCGCTCGCCAGGGTCGACGAGCGCCAGCGGCGCCACGACGATGCGGAGGAGCGCTACGTGCAGGCCGTCGAGCTCCAGCCGGAGAACCCGGAGACGTGGTACGCGCTCGGCCTCTTCGAGTTCCAGGTGCGCGGGAACCTGTGCGCCGCGTACCGCTTCCTGAACGACGCGTACACGCTCGACCCCGCCGGCAGCCAGTGGGTGGAGGGCGGCGAGCTCGACGTGGCGCGCGCGGCCGTCAACAGAGGCGCCTGCGAGTCGGGTTAGCCGGGCGGCCGCCGGTCGAGGATCGGCGCAGGCTGCGCGACTTTCGCAACTGCCAGCACGGTGTCGAGCGTGCCGGGCGGCGCGAGCGGCGTGGGAAGCTCGTCCCATCCGAACCACCGCAGCTCGCTGACCTCGGCAGGGTCGAAGCCACTCTCGTCCCCACCCACCCTCTCGGCGCGGTAGTACGCGACGTTGATGATCTCGTTGCTCTCGAGCCCGGGCTCGTCGGCATAGTCGTCGACCCAGACACCGAGGTAGCCGGTGACCCGGATGCGCAGCCCCGTCTCCTCGAGAACCTCCCGCTCGACGGTCTCGAGCGGGTGCTCGCCGCGCTCGCAGAAGCCCCCCGGGTGAGCCCCAGGCGCCCTTCCACGGTGCGTACGAGCGCCGTGCGAGGAGCACCCTGCCGTCCTCCACGACGACCGCATTCGCGCACGGCTTCGGGTTGCGCCAGTGACTCGTGCCGCACGAAGCGCACGTGACCGGCGGTGCCGCTCGAAGCTCAGCTCCGCACGCAGAGCAGAAGCGCACGAGGGCGGCCATCGAGCGGAGTCAGGAGCCGAGTATGTAGACGACGTGCGCGCCCCGGAGCTCGCGCGCGCGCATGCCGTCGAGCGGCGTGACCTGCCTGACGCCGAGGTCGCGTCCGAGCCGGCGCCCCTCGCCCGCGAAGCCCGGCCGGTACATGACGATGCTGCGTGCGAAGTCGCTCCGAGGGGCGTTTCCGACGCCGCGGATGCCGTAGCCGCGCTGCTGGGCCCGGCCCGCGGCGACCGCGGCGGCCCCTTGCCGTCCGTTGCCGTTCAGGACGAGGACACGGACCTTCGTCCTCGGCAGCTTCGCGACGAACGTCGGCTGCCGAGGAGTGACTCGCTCTTGCTTCACCGCCGCCGGAGTGGAGAGGGCGCGTTCGACAGCTGCTCTCTCGACCCGGTCCGACACGGCGCCGACGAGCGCTCCGCCACCGATCGTGAGCAGGATCAGGAGCTCGATACCCGCGATCGCGGCTGCGACGAACGCGGCCGTGCGCCACGGGCGGATGAGTGCCTCGGGGGGAGCGGTGAGCGGATGGTCCATACGGGCGACCGATTCGCCTGCCGCGGCGCTACTCCTCCCGGCTCGCGCGGATCCAGTCCCAGGTGGCCCGCAGGCCGTCGTCGAGCTCGACGATCGCCTGGAAGCCGAGCTCGGATGCGGCGTGCGACGGGTCGAGGACGCTGCGTTGCAGCTCACCCTCGCGAGCGGGGGCGGGCAGCGCGTCCAGCTCGGACCCCGAAACCTCCCGGCAGCGCTCCCAGAGCTCCGTCACCGACGTCTCGCGGCCGGTGCCGACGTTGAACACGCCTCCCTCGGGGCCGAGTGCCGCGAGCGTCGCACGGGCGACGTCGCCGACGTAGACGTAGTCTCGCGTCTGGCTGCCGTCGCCGAAGATCCGCGGCTGCTCGCCACGGCTCGCGGCGCCGAGGAAGATCGCGACCACGCCGGCCTCGCCGTGTGGATCCTGACGCGGGCCGTACACGTTCCCGTACCGGAGCGCGACGTGGCGCTGGCCGTACAGCCGGTTGAACATCCGCACGTATTCCTCGCCCGCGAGCTTCGACGTCCCGTACGGAGAGAGCGGCTCGAGCGGCTTGGTCTCCTTCGCCGGCGCATCGCACTCGCCGTAGATCGCGCCGCCCGTCGAGCTGAAGACGACCTGGCCGGAACCGTGTCGGCGAGCAGCTTCCAGCACGCGAACGGTGCCGAGGACGTTCGCCTCGGCATCTTCCACGGGACGCTCGACGGAGACCCGCACGTCCGCCTGCGCGGCGAGGTGGAAGACGGCCTCGGGCTGGATCTCCGCAAAGAGGTCGTCGAGCGGCTCGCGGATGTCACGGATGCGGAGGTCGGCAGCTGCGTGGACGTTCTCCCGCTTCCCCTTCACGAGCGAGTCGACGACCACGACCTCGTCGCCGCGGGCCAGGAGCGCGTCCACGACGTGGGAGCCGATGAACCCCGCGCCTCCGGTGACGACCGCCCGCACGCGCCGCATCCTACGGCGAGGCGCGGCAGCGGCCATAGGATTGACGACCGATGTTCGTCACGTTCGAGGGCCTCGACGGCTCGGGGAAGTCGACACAGGCGGAGCTCCTGCGAGCGCGGCTCGAGGCCGAGGGCGAGGAGGTCGTCGCGACGAGAGAGCCCGGGGGCACGGAGCTCGGCGAGAAGATCCGAGACCTCGTTCTCCACGGTGGGCACGTCACGCCCTGGGCCGAGGCGCTCCTGTACGCGGCCTCGCGCGCGCAGCACGTGGAGGAGGTGATCCGTCCCGCGCTCGAGCGCGGCGCGTCGGTGATCTGCGACCGCTATGTCGACTCCTCCGTCGCCTACCAGGGCGTGGCGCGAGGGCTCGGGCTCGAACGGGTGCTCGAGCTGAATGTCGCGGCTGTCGGTGGGCTGCTGCCCGACCGGACGTTCCTGCTGCTCCTCGAACCCGGCTCCGTGGGCGAACGCGTAGGCAGCGAGCGCGACCGGCTCGAGCGCGAGGACGACGCCTTCTATGCTCGGGCCGGCCGGGGATATCGGGAGCTCGCGGACCGATTCCCCGACCGCATCGTCGTCCTCGACGCGACGCTTCCTCCCGAGGAGCTCGCACAGGAGGTGTATGGAGCACTTCGCTGAGCTAGCCGAGCAGCCGGAGGCGAAGCGCCTGCTCGAGGGAGCGCTCGCCGACGGCCCGGCACACGCGTTCCTGCTGCACGGGCCGCCGGGCGTCGGCAAGCGGATTGCCGCCTACGCGCTCGCGGCAGCGCTTCTCGGCGACGAGCGCAGGGTCCACACGCGCACCCACCCGGACCTGTACGTCCTCGAGCCGCTCGGCGAGATGATCCGCATCGACGAGGTTCGCGCGCTGCGGCACGACCTGCACATGCGCCCGTTCGAGGCCGACCGGCGCGTCTACCTGGTGCTGGACGCCGACCGCATGAACGAGGACGCCGCGGACGCGCTCCTGAAGGACCTCGAGGAGCCTCCCCCGTACGCGGTGATCGTCCTCGTCGCGAGCGAGCTCGGGCCGCTGCCCCCGACGGTTCTCTCCCGCTGCCAGCTCGTACCCTTCCGGCGGCTGTCCGAGCGGGCCGTGCGCGAGTGGATCGCGGCGCAGCGACCCGGAGCGTGGCGAGGACGAGGTGCGGGCGCTCGCACGCGCCGCATCGGGGCGGCTCGACCGTGCTCGTCGCCTCCTCGATCCGGCCGCAGCGGCGCGGCGTGAGGCGCTCATCGCGATCGCGCGAGCGACGTACGTCGACGCGGATTTCGAGCCGGCCGACGCGACCGACGCAGTGCTCGGCAACGCCTCCGAGCGGGCGGACGAGGCGAGAGACCGCGAGCGCGAGGCAATCGACGGGCTCGGGCTCCCCGAGCGCGAGGCCGACCAGCGCATTCGCCGGGCGGGCTACGGAGCCGAGCGCGACGAGCTGCTCGCGTCGCTCGAGGGGCTCGAGGCCTGGTACCGCGACCTGATGGTCGTCGCTGCCGGCGCCGAGCGCGCGGTCGTCCACGCCGACCGGCTCGACGAGCTCCGCGCCGACCTCGAGCTCGGGCTCGGCGACGGTCCGGCCGAGGCGGCCGAGATCGCGCGAGAGCTCTGGCGCGCGCTCGAGGAGTTCAATCTCAACGCGGCTCTCGCGTTCGAGGCGCTGTTCGTGCGGCTGGCGCGGGCGTTCCCGGCAACGACCGCGCGCCGGCCGAGCGGTGCCTGACTTCTGGCCAGGTGTGGGCCAGGCTCTTGTACCCTTTCAGCCTTCGCCGACGTAGCTCAGCTGGTAGAGCACTTCACTCGTAATGAAGGGGTCCGCGGTTCGAGTCCGCGCGTCGGCTCTCTCGATTTGCAGACTTCTGAGAGCGGCGTGGCAATTGAAGGTCGGCGTTGAAGTCAACTGGGCAACGACCGACGACATGCTGTGCCGGTCCGGAAGGATTACCTCGACCAGTGATGGCAGCCGTCGCGACGAGTCGCGTATGACGATGTTCGACGTAGTCTAGTGAGGGCCGCCATAGCTCCGGACCGCGATGTGCTCTGGTGTCTTGTTTTAGTGTTCTAGTACACTCAGACACCATGATCGGGTTCCACATCAACTCCAGGTCGGGCGTGCCGACCTACATGCAGATCGTCGAACAGGTGAGACAGGCGCTGCGTCTGGGTCGGCTCGAACCTGGCGATCGGCTGCCAACGGTCCGCGAGGTGGCGGCGGCGCTTGCCATCAATCCCAATACCGTGCTCAAGGCCTACCGCGAGCTTGAGCACGAAGGGCTGGTCGAGGGACGGCACGGGCAGGGCACGTACGTCGTGCGCTCGCTGTCGGGGCCATCACCGGGGACCCTCGACAAGCTACGCACGAGCCTCGAGACGTGGGTCGCCCAGGCGCATGCTGCCGGACTGGAGCGCGAGCACATCAGAGCGGTCGTGGACACGACGCTGCGCAGGGTGCTCGACCTGGAGGAGTCGGCGTGAGAGACGCGTTGGTTGCTGACGGTCTCACGAAGCGCTACCGGCGGACGCTCGCACTGGACCATTGCAGCTTCGCCCTTCCCGAGGGGGCGATCGTTGCCCTCGTCGGCCCGAACGGGGCCGGCAAGTCCACGTTGTTGCACTGTGCCACCGGCCTGATCCGCCCGTCGGAGGGCACGATCAGTGTGCTCGGCGGTGCACCAGGAGACAGGACCCTGCCCGGCGTCGGGTTCGTTGCCCAGGATGCTCCGCTGTATCGGGACTTCACCGCCGACGAGTTGCTCACGATGGGCGACCGGCTCAACGCCGACTTCGACGTGGCGTTCGGTCGGGAACGCCTCCGGAAGGTGGGCGTGCCGCTCGACCGGCGCGTCGACCGGCTGTCGGGCGGTCAACGCGCCCAGGTCGCGTTGTGCTTGGCGCTGGCCAAGCGTCCACAGCTGCTGCTGCTCGACGAACCACTGGCCAGCCTCGATCCCCTCGCCCGCCGAGAGTTGCTCTCCGCCTTGGTCGACGCCGTCGCCGAGGCGCCGATGACCGTGATCCTGTCGTCGCATCTCATCTCCGACCTCGAGCGGGTGTGCGACCACCTCTTGTTGCTGCACTCCGGACACGTCCAGGTCATCGGCGAGACCGACCAGCTGCTCGCCACCCACAAGATCCTGATCGGCCCAGGCGGACCGCGCCGATCGAGGATCGCCGGCGTCGAACGGATCATCTCTGCCACCGACGCGCAACGACAGGGCACGCTGCTGGTCAGCACCAACGGCAAGGTTGTCGATCCGTCCTGGGAACAGCACGACGTCACCCTCGAAGACGTCGTCCTCGCGTACCTGGCGGCGCCCGGCGCTGAAACACTCCTCGACCACGAGGACCTCGGCGCATGACCTGGCTCGTGTGGCGGCAACACCGCCTGCAACTGCTCTCCGGTGTCGCCGGGCTGATGGTCCTCGGCGCCCTATTCCTCGCCACCGGACTGCCGATCCACGATCGCTTCGAAGAGGCTGGCCTGCCCGACTGCCTCCCCCAGACCATCGACTCGACCGTCGTCGCCAACCTCTACGACCCCATCGCCACCGAGCCTGATGGCGACGACTCGACCGAGGCGATCACCCGATGCGCCCAGGCCGCCGATGAATTCTTCGACGACAACTCGAACCTCGATTGGGCCGGCTTCGCCCCGCTCCTATTGCCGATGCTGGTCGGCATCTTCTGGGGTGCTCCGCTCGTGGCTCGGGAGATCGAACACGGCACCCACCGGCTGGTGTGGACCCAGGGCACCTCGCGACTGCGGTGGGCGGCAACCAAGTTCGGCCTGGTGTCGATCGCCGTATCCGCCATGACCGCGGTCTTCGCCGCGATGCTCAACTGGTGGATCTCACCCGTGATGCAGACGTCGGGGCAGCGGTTCGACTACATCTTCTTCGACAGCCACGGCATCGTGGTGTTCGGCTACACGATGTTCGCGTTGGCGCTCGGCATCTTCGCCGGCGCCGTCACCGGGCGGCTCCTGCCGGCGATGGCCACCACCGTCGTCGGGTTCATCGCCACAAGACTGGTCGTCACGCTGGCCGCGCGAGACCACTACCTACCGACCGAGACGCGCCGCATCAACGTGATCGGCCCAGGCTCAGGTGACAGCTACCAGCAATGGAACCTGCTGCACGGCGACTGGATACGAAGCCGCCCGCCCGAGGGTCGCACGGGGTGCTCGGCCGGTGCGGCCGACTGCGGCGAGACGCTGACCATGCACCCCGCACGCCACTTCTGGGCCTTCCAAACCATCGAAACTGCGATCTTCGTCGCGCTCGCCATCAGCCTGCTCCTCGCCACCATCTACTGGATCAGGCGTCGGATCGTCTGAGCACTGGCACGCGACGACCAAGGACCGAGCCGCCGGGACCCATCACCGCGAAGCGCAGGCGTACGCCGCCCATGACTCAGGCGCCCCGACGAAGCGTGAGGCAGGCGGCGACCTCACGACCGAAGCCCAATGACGCCCTGGCACTGCCTCCGTCGTAGCAAGCCACCGGGCCGCGGACAGACGACGGATCCGTCGCGAGGCGGACCCATCCTCCCGGTTCTAACCGGTGTTACTGACCACAGACTGACCACCTCTCGGTGGCACTCCGGCCAGGGCGGAATCCTTTTATGGGTGGCCCGCCAGGCCCGTGTAGGTCTCCTCGCTGGTCGGGGACGTCGCGCCTTTGGCTTTGCGCTCAGCCGCCGCTGCATGCTTCTTCTCGAGCTTACGCGCGCGACGCTCCCTGACCTCACGCTCGCGCACCATCTTCGACATCGTCTGTTGTCGCTTACTCGTCATCCGTGTCCTCTCTCAGATGTCTCTGCCAAGGTGAATGGCCAAGGTTTCAGGCGACTCTTCGACAAACTGACTGAACGCGCCGCCATGCTGTGTCGCGATCGCGTGGAAACGACTCGCGTAGCGGTCGCGCTCGTCGCCTGGGAAGGGGAGTTGGCGTCTTCCGACGCTGAGCCATCCCGTGGTCTGTTGCTGAACGTCAACAACGAATCCGACCGCGCGCGCATCGCGGGCGGCTGCTTTTGCGGCGCCCACGTCGTCGAACTGTGCTTCGAACCGTCCGCGTAGGAGGCGAACTGCGCTGCCTACGGCGCGGTCATCTTCCAGCTTCATGCCTGGACGTGTCACGAGGCGCGGAGTGCCTGGAGCCGTTGAAGGATGCCGACGTGCCTCGCAAGCCGCTGACGCTCGACGCTCAGCTTCCTGAGTTCCCGCAACTCGATCCTGCTCAGCGACGGCCAACTGCGGAAGAGGAGCGACATACGCTCATCACGATCGTGTCTCGCATCTCGAAGCTCGTTGTGGTCGAGCAGCGAGAGGTTCCCTGGAAGGTTCTCGATCATCTCTCGGCGCAACCTCTTAGCGGCCCAATGCGCCGGCGCCGTATGGCACTTTGGCCGGCCTCTTGCCGAGTAGTCCCAGCCACTTCCGGATCCTCGCGGACAAGCTACGTGTGACCTGCATCGGTACCTCGCTTCCGCCGCCCTCGGCGCAATGGCCGGTGCGGTCAAGGCGAAAGAGAGGCTCGGGGAACGCAATGGTAGCGGTCGGTGAGGTGGAGGAGGCGTTAGATGGGCCCTCGCCCGAGGCTAGACCAAGCCGAGGTTGACTATCAGTTGGCATCGCAGGGATCATGTTTCAGACATGGATGACTACGAGGTAGTCGCCGAGGAGCTGAGCAAGCTTGCGGAAAAGTGGCACGACCTCGAGGAGCGCGTGGCCGAGGTCGAGAGAGTGAACGCGCGACTTGAGGAAGCCGCCCTGACCACGGCCCGTGCCCTGGGAGAGGTCTCACGACACTGGCGACGCGGTGTACGGCGCTATGCGCCGCGCAGACAAAATGGACTACGAGATCTCGACCGAGCGCGACCACGATGCGGCTAGGGCGCGTCACGTCGAGTCATGGAATAGGGTCGTGGCGCCAGGAGGCCCCGCCGTCGAGCGCTATCGGCGCGTCACCCAGTTACTCACTGGGATAACTACTGGACAAACTCCAGGTCATGGGCAGGGCACAGGTGTTGGCCGTGGGCAGTTGCTGTTTCGCTGTCGCAGCCGCTCGAGCCGGACTCACGGGAGTCCCCAAACCCCGTTTCGCCAAGTCATGCCGTAACGAAGTGTCCGGGGCAGGTGTGGCACCCTCCTAAGACGTTGACCGACCTCGAGCTTACGCGCACGCCAGACGATCGCCGTCTCTAGCAAGACGATGATGAGACCCATGTCGGCATGGGTCACCTCCGGCTTCGATCCTTCCCAGCAGGGGAAACGCGTACAAACGACCGTTGACTGACGACTCCGGTCTGCCGCGGTACTGAGACCGCCGACTTTTCAGATCCGACCACAACGGGAATGGCCACAAGCCATGCTGACATCGTTTGTCTTCGACGAAGAGCAGGTCGAACGTGTCAAAGACCTTCGCGCTGCCTTGGAGGATCTCGACGGACGCCGGCTGCTGTGGGTTGCTCTCCGCGATCCTGCTCGGGAAGACATCGCCGAGGTGCAGCGCACGCTCGAGCTCAGTGACTCGAACGCGCGCCGTCTCGTCGAGCACCCCGGTGCCCCGTGCGTCTCGTACGAGGGTGACCGGATGCACCTGACCGTGTACGCGGCAAGCGTTAGTCAGGGTGAGCCGTCGATCGTGCCGGTCGAGTGCGTGCTCGGGCCGAACTGCATCGTCACCGCCCATGACGGCGAGATCGAAGTGCTCGAAGACTTCAGAGAGCGGGCAGAGAAAGGCCAGGGCTCGATCGGCCCTCTCGACGCGCCGTCGTTCGCCGCCATCCTTCTCGGCTGGGTTGTTGCTGGCTACGTGCGTGCCTTCGAGGAGATCGAGAGCGAGCTGGACGAGCTCGATGCACACGTCATGTCGAGCAGTGCGAACGACGCGGAGGAGTGCCTTGGCCGTCTCGTTGAACTCCGCAAGTCGATCGGAACGCTGCGCCGGACACTTCGGCCGCACCGCGAAGTGATCCTCTCCCTTGCGCACCCAGAGCTCGACACGCTTTCCACCGAAGAGTCCGCGGAACGATTTCTCGAGCTGGAACGCCGCCTGACACAAGCGCTCGAAGCGGCAAGAGACGCGAAGGAGTCGACGCTCGGGTCCTTCGACGTCCTGAACGCCCGCACGACCGATCGTACGAACGAGATCATGAAGGTGCTCACGCTCGTCACCGTCATCCTCCTGCCAGCGACCGTGCTCGGCGGCATCATGGGGATGAACTTCGAGGTCGGCCTATTCGAAGTCGTGTGGGTCTTCTGGCTCGTCGTCGCGGCAATGGTCGGCATTGCCGCGGTCGTGCTCACTATCGCCCGAGCCCGCAGCTGGATCTAGGGCTGGGACTGCTCTAGCCTCGTCGTCGTCGGTCACCGGTCCATGCCCGACCCGAGCGTGCCCGCAAGTTTCGCGATCACGACCCATAGGAAAGCTCACAAGCGGCCTTGTGGGCTCCTGGGAGATTGGGCCTCCTGAGGGGATAAGGCGCCACCAGCGCGGAGCCCTCACGGCCCGGGTCGGCGCCCCCGGCTCGTCATGGGGCCTAGGCTGACTTCGCAGACGTAGCATCAGCGCATGGCGGGGGAGCCGCTTGATCCGCGCCGGCGCGGCCCTCGTTTTCACGCTTCGGCCAGGCGGGGGTCAGATTCTCACGCAGGGACATCAGCGTCAGCTCGGAAGCCTAGCTGAGGCCGAGCAACGCCTCCGAGGGCGCCCGTCGCCCGGCGCGTCCGAGCAGGCGGGCAGCCTCCAGCGGCGCATTGCTCGCGGCGGCGAGGCCCGCGAGCCCTTCCAGAGCGAACGAGTGGTACTCGGTGAAGCCAAGCTCGCGAAAGAGCTCGCAGCTCTTCGCGGGTGCTTCCTCGCCTGTAGCCCCCTCCCGAGCGCGGCGAACCCAAGGTTGAGGAGCGAGATCGCCCTCCGTCGCGGGAGTCCTGTTCACGGTGCACGCAGACCCGCTCGGAGAGTTCCCGCGCGCGTGGGTAGTCGCCCTCGATGAGGGCGATCCCACCGAGGTTGACGACCGCCACCGCGTACCCTCGCTCGTTCCCGAGCTCTCGTGCGAGGGCTCCGCTCTCGTCGAAGAAGCCGCGCGCTCGTTCGTAGGCACCGCGCTCCTGGGAGACGAGGCCGCGTGTTCAGAGCGCGCGCGACGCCGCGCTTGTCCAGGAAGGGGAAGAGCACCGGCGGCTCCACGGGATGCGGCCGGCGCTCGCGTCGAGCTGGCCCCACGCGAGTGCGCGGCGCCCTCCAGGCGGTCGCACTGAAGTGAAGTCGACGGCGGGGCGAGGACCATGTCTCAACCACCGCTGCCCAACGTGAGAGGAGACCTCGAACCCACCAGAATCGCCAGAGGAACGCCGCAAGCCGGAGCGCGAGCTCGGCCTGGCCTCGGTCGCACGCCCAGGCGATCGCCGCCCGGAGATTCGCGTGCTCGCTCTCGAGCCGGCGCAGCGCGGCCGCCTGCCCCGGCCCGCGGAGCTCCGGCCACTCCCGCTCGGGCCAGCGCGACGTAGTACTGGGCGTGCAGCTGCTGGAGATGCGGCGTCTCCGCGCCCGCGTCCAGACGTCGAGGGCGAACTCGCGGATCGTCTCTAGCTCTAGGGGTTCGCGGCGTGCAGGCCGCCGGTTCGAGCCAAAGATCACATGATGCGGCGACTTGCGGCGGCCTTCGTGAGCGGCGTTACCGGTCGTCGGCGGGGCCGGACGCCGACAGCAGAACGGTGTTGCCGTCGGGGTCGTCGACCATGGCGAAGCGGAGCTCCGGGAGTGACGTCGTACGGCGCGCAGTGCCCGACGTAGCCGAAGCCCGTCAGCTCCTCGTACTTGGCGTCGAGCGCGGCGCGATCATCCAGATAGAACTCGAGCACGATCCGGTAGCCGCCCGACGCTTCCGTCCTCGCCGGATCCCACCTGGCGTTCGCCCGCTTCGTGCTGAGGAAGAACGTCAGCTCGCCCATCTTGACCTCGACGTGCTCCTCGGTCCCGGCACCCTCGGGGACGTCGACGCCGAGCCGGCGGTAGAACTCGGCCGCACGGGCCATGTCCTCGACGATCACGCCGACCATGTACAGCTCCAGTGCCATCGCTGCTCCCGAGTCATAGCATCGTCGGCATGTATCGGGACTGGCCGCTGTCGACCGCTCTTTCGCACGCGCTGGTGGCCTACACGATCGAATTCGACAACGAGTTCGAGCGTCGGTTCACACAGGTGGGTGCGGACGCCCGCGTCACGTCGCTCGTGATGTGGGCGAACTTCATGCGGTTCGTCGGCGACGGCATCACCGTCGGCGAGCTCCCGGCCGCGGCCGGGCTCCAGAAGGCCCGCATGCTCTCCACGCTCGGGGGCATGGAGCGGTGGCGCTACGTGGTCGTCGGGGACCCGGCCGAGGAGCCGCCGACGCCGAAACGCGACGGCTGGGGGAGCGCTCGCGGGCTCCGTAGCGACTGGATCGTTCGCCTGACCGCTGCGGGTCGGACTGCGGAGGAGCTCTGGCGACCGCTCTTCGAAGACATCGAAGGGCGCTGGGAGGAGCGGTTCGGCGCCGACGCCGTGGCGGAGCTCCGCGGCTCGCTGCACGCGATCGACGGTCAGCTCGGCATCGAGCTGCCCGAGTACCTGCCGATACTGGGCAGCGCGAACGGCATGGCTGCAGACATTCCACCGCGCGAGCGGCGTGCGAGGGTGGGCGACCACCTGTCAGCGCTTCTCTCGCACGTGCTCCTCGCGTACACGATCGACTTCGAGGCAGCGTCGGAGCTGTCGCTTCCCGCAAGCGCGAACTTCGGCCGCGTCCTCGACGACGGGGGCGTGGCCGTCCGGGACCTTCCGCTCCTCGCGGGCGTCCCGAAGGAAGCGACGAGCGTGGCGCTGACGGCCCTCACGAAGACAGGCGTCGTCGCGGCCGAGGGCACGACTGCCGCGACGAAGCTGGTCCGCCTGACGCCGAAAGGCCGCAAGGCGCAGGAAGGCTCTCGTCCACTGCACGCCGAGGTCGAGGACCGGTGGGCGACGCGGTTCGGCGCCGACGCCGTCGGTCGGCTTCGCGCGGCGTTCCTGGGCGTGCTCGACCGGCCCGAGCGGCTCTCTCGGGGACTGGAGCCGTACCCGGACGGTTGGCGCGCGACCAAGCGCTACCTCGCGCACACCAGGGCCATGCTCGACGACCCGTCCACGGGATTGCCGCACTACCCGATGGTGCTGCACCGGGGCGGGTGGCCCGACGGCAGCTGAGATCAGGGTGGTCATTCGTCCTCGCTGGCTCCTAGACTCACAGGGCCGTGCAGAGGGGGAACTGGCTCGTCGCGGGAGCGCTAGGTGCGTTTGTGCTCGCCGTGTCCGCCGACGCAGTCACGCGGGTCGGCACGTCCGGGCCTGACGTGCTCCGCGGCTCGCGCTCGGCGGACCAGCTGTACGGACGCGCGGGAAGCGATCGCCTCTTGGGCCTCTCGGGTGACGATCTCCTCGACGGCGGCCCCGGCTCGGACCTCGTGGTCGGCGGTACCGGCGTTGACCTTTTGATCGGCGGACGGGGTGCTGATCTGCTGAGGGCTCGTGACGGTGGCGTGGACGTGCTCCGCTGCAGCGGGGGGAAGGACACAGCCGTCGTGGACCTGACGGACGCCGTTCGTGGATGCGAGGTCGTCCGTCGCCCAGCGGTCCCGCCCCCGCCAGAACCTTCCCCACCACCACTGTCAGCTGTCGCGCTCGAGAACCAGAAACCGGGCACGCCCGGTTGGTCATCGTTCGGCGCGGAGTTGACCGGCGCGATCGAGGGCTACACGCGCGCGAGCGCCGTTCCGGGCGACGAGCTCACCTTCCATGTGTCGGCGGAACCGAGCGAGTCCTATCGCATTCGCGTCTTTCGCATGGGCTGGTACGGAGGCGTCGGGGCTCGTCTCGTCGCCTGCTTGCCCGGATGCGGGGACAGCAGTTCCGCACGTTCCGAGCCGACACCCATCCCGCAAACGGGCGGTCTCGTCCACGCCGGGTGGCCGGTCGCACAGCGCCTGGTCATTCCTCGCGACTGGGTCTCGGGCTACTACCTCGTGCACTACGCCCTGACGAGCGGAGCGAACGCCGGGGACACCACCGCGAGTTTCTTCATTCTCAAGGAAGCTCCGGGTGACCCGAGGGCGCGCTTCCTCGTGCACGTGGGGGCGAGCACGTGGCAGGCCTACAACGGTTGGGGCGGCGGGAGCTTGTACGAGTTCAACAGCCCCGGCGAACGGCGGGCTGCGAAGGTCTCGTTCGACCGTCCCATGACAAGCCCGGGCCTGACGCAGGCACTCGCTTGGGACATCCCCCTCGTCCGCTTTCTCGAGCGTCACGGATACGACGTCGCCTACCAGGCGGACGTCGACACCGCCCGCGACCCGACCACGCTCGAGGGCCGGGCTCTCGTGGCCGTCGCGGGCCACAACGAGTACTGGACGAAGGAAGTGAGAGACGCATTCGAGCGCGCCAAGGCGGCCGGGATCGACCTCGCGTTCTTCGGCGCCAACGCCGCGTACTGGCAGATCCGCTACGAGGACGACTACAGGACGATCGTCGGCTACAAGAGCGCTTCGGGGGATCCCGAGACGGATCCGCAACTCGAGACGGACCTCTTCCGTGCGCTCGTCCCACCGCGGTACGAGTGCGGGCTTATGGGCGTCCAGCACCAGGGAGGGCTCCTCGACTGGCCGACCATGGGCGACTATACGGTCGTGGCTACGGACGATCCCTGGCTCGCGGCCGGGGGGCTGGCTCCCGGCGATGTCGTCAAGGGCGTGGTGAGTCGAGAGGTCGACACGATCCCGGGGTGGCGGACTCCGGAGGACGCCTGCGGGAACACGGTCACGGTGCTCTTCCATCGTGAGTTGGGTGGAGACACGCTTGGCGACGCCGACGCAGTGCGTTTCACAGCGCCGTCCGGGGCGACGGTGTTCGCTTCCGGATCACACCAGTTCGTGTGGGGCCTGGAGGATGTCTCCGAGCTGCGCGAGTGGGTGCCGGAGGGAATCGTCGATCCTCGCTTGCAGCGGTTCGCGGAGGCGATGCTCGCGGACATGCTCGAGGACTGACTCCGAGCACATCGCTGCCCGACGAACAGCCGCTGTGGCTTAAGAACTGCGTTAGAACCCCTAGGCACACTTGGAGAGGAATGCGCGTACGCCTTGGCATTGCGGTGGCGGCTACGGCGCTCGCGGCCGGTCTGCTCGTCGGCGTCGGCGCTCCTGCCTCCGCGGGTCCCGGGAAGCGGCCGGTGTGTTTCGGTGCGCGGGCGACGATCGTCGGGACGGCGAAGCCGGACGTCCTGCGCGGGACCCGCGGACGAGACGTCATCGTCGCGCGCAAGGGCGCCGATCGCGTGTACGGCCGCGGTGGTGCCGATCTGCTCTGCGGCGGCCCGGGCGACGACCTCCTCGACGGCGGCCCGGGGCGCAACCGGCTCGACGGTGGGCCGGGGCGCGACGAGTGCCTCCGCGTCACGAGATCGATCGGGTGCGAGCCGCCGCGCCAAACCGATCCGCCGCGCGATCCTGCTCCGAAGCGGGATCCTGCGCCGCCGATCGAGGGCCTCACCATCGACGGCGAGCAGATCTCGCTCGCAAACTTCCGCGGCCGCGCAGTCTTCGTCAACGTCTGGGCGTCGTGGTGAGGCGTGTGCCAGAGCGAGGCGGTCGCCTACGCAGAGTTCAAGAAGAAACATCCGAAGCTCGCGTTCCTCGGGATCAACGTCGCCAGCACGACTGAGGAAGCGCGTTCGTTCGTCGACAAGTACGACTGGGACTGGCCGTCGATCCACGATCCGCGACGCGTGCGGGCGCGATCCCTGGGTGTGGAGTACCAGCCACACGTCGTCCTGGTCGACGCCGAGGGCGGGATCGTGGGGCGGCACGTGGGCGGCGGAACTGACGCAGATTGGGAGCGGCTGGCGGAGAAGCTCCCCTAGCTGTAGGTACCGAGCAGGTTGGTTCTCGTGAGCCGGGCCACCGGTGGTCGGTGGCCGAGTGCTGAGTGTCGACGTCGATGGTTGTAGTGCCAGAGCCAGCCGTCAAGGGCTGAGGTCCTCTCCGCGCTCGACCGGTAGATGGCGCCGTACGCCCAGCCCTGAAGGAGAGTGCGGATGAAGCGCTCGGCCTTGCCGTTGGTCTGCGGGCGGTAGGGGCGCGTGCGCAGGTGGCGGATGCCGACGGCCCGGCAGGCCAGCGCGTGGATCGCCGAGCGATAGGCGGAGACGTTGTCGGTGAGCAGCCGCTCGACCCGGATCCCGTGGCGCGCGAAGAAGGCGAGCGCGCGGCGCAGGAAGCCGACGGCGGTCGCCGCCTTCTCGTCGGCCAGGACCTCGGCGTAGGCGAGGCGGCTGTGGTCGTCGACCGCGACGTGGACGTACTCCCAGCCGATCGTTGCCCGCCGCTTGCCATCGCGGTCGGTACGGGTCGGGGTGTAGTGACGGCGACCGCCGCCGCGGACACGCTTGCCGGCGCCGCCCTCGATGCGTCCGAGCTTCTTGACGTCGACGTGCACGAGCTCGCCCGGCCGCGAGCGCTCGTAGCGGCGAGGCTGCTCGAGTCCGAGCCGCCCGAGCTTGCCCAGCCCGAGCCGGGTCAGGATCCCGGAGACGGTCGAGAGCGCGATCCCGAGCGCCTCGGCGATCTCGGCCGCGGTAAAGCGCAGACGCCGCAAGGCGACGATCGCATCGATCCGATCCTGCGGGGTGCGGTTGGCGACGACCCGAGGCGCCGAGGAGCGATCGAGCAATCCCGCCTCGCCCTCCGCGCGGTAGCGGGCGACCCACTTGCGCGCGCAGCGCACGCTAACGCCGGCGGACTCGGCCGCCGCCCTGAGCGTCCAGCCCTCGAGGGCGACGCGCTGGGCGAGACGCCGCCTGCCGCTCCAGCTGAGAGCGGCGTTACCGTGAAGCTTCATCCGTGGCCTCCTTTGAACTGAGTTGCTTCGCAGCCCTCAGCCTCCAGGGAGGCTCGGATGAACCAACGTCCTCAGGAACTACACCTAGCTCACCGACACGTAGCGCGCGCCGAGCGTCGTGGCGAGCGTGCGGTGCGCGGGCGCCGTGCCGATGAGGGTCGAGCGGGACGGGTCGAGGTCGTGTGCTCGGGCGAAGGCGAGAGGGAAGGCCCGGGAGCGGAGGCCGGCACCAGCAGGCCGGCGGGCCGGCTGCGTGGGGGCAGAGAGCGCTCTCGACCGGCCCGGAGACCTCGGTCGCAAGGCGGGCGGCGACGTCCGCGAGCGCGTCGGGGCCGCCGTCGGGGCTTCCAGTCGTAGACGAGGTGCGGCACGTTTTGGCCGCGTTGCTCGAGTGCGTTCTCCCATCCGGGCTCGCGCAACGCCGCCGCCGCGACGAAGACGCCCACTTTCGTTCGCACTGAAGGCGGATCCGTTCGAACGGGACGTGCTCTACCTCGGCGAACCCCTCGTCGGCCGACGGCGGCTCGAGCTCACGGAGCGTCCGCATCTGGGTGGTCGGCGCGTGCACGCCCGGCTCGCGGCGTGCGACCTCGCGCAGCTCTTCCGGAGACGGGAGGGCGCCGAACCGCTCGAGCAGGCGCTCGACGAGGTTGACCTGCGCCTGCGCGAGCGGCGTGTCGAGCCAGACGCACCGCACGCGGACTCCGTGTCGGCTCGCCGCGTCGATCACGTAGCTCCGCGCCGCGCGGGTGAGATATGTGTTGTCGAGGACGAGGCGCCGAACGCCTGATGCGAGGTCCGCGTCGAGCGTGTCGGCCAGCTCGCGCAGGGACCCTCCGCGCTCGTCGCGGTTGAGCCGGATGTAGCCGTGGGCGACGTACTTCTCGGCAACGCGGCTCTTCCCGGCGCCGGGGATGCCCATGACGAGGACGACCTCCGCGTCGTCGGCCGGCGTCGGCCGGGCGCGGCGTGCCGGACGCAATCGTCCGAGGGCGCCGGCGAGCCTTTCGCGCTCGCGCGCGGGGAGCTCGAGTTGCGCGGCGCGGGCCGCGGAGCGCGCTGTCTCCGGACGGCGCGCTCCGGGGATCGCAAGAACGGTGGGAGAGACGTCCAACAGCCAGGCGAGCGCGACCTCGGCGGCGGTCGCATCGTGTGCATCCGCGACGTCCACCAGGGTCTCGTTGCGAGCAAGGCTGCCCGCGCGGCGCGGCCCACCGAGTGGGGAGTGGGCGATCACGGCGATTCCGGCCTCTGCGCAGCGCTCGACGACTCCACCGCGAAGCGCGCGGTCGTCGAACGGGCTGAGCGCGACCTGCACTGCCGCGACCGGTGCGAGCACGAGCGCCTCGTCCAGCTGGTGACGAGTGACGTTCGAGACACCGACGCGCCGCACCAGTCCTTCCTCGACGAGACGGGCAAGCGCACGCACGGAGGTCTTCCACGGCGTCCGCGGGTCCGGCGCATGGACGAGGTAGAGGTCGATCCCGAGGCCGTCGAGCGCCACGAGGCTCGCTTCGCAATCGGCTCGGATCGCCTTCGCGCGGCCGTCCGGGATCCACCCGCCGCCCGTGCGCGTCATGCCTCCCTTCGTCACCACCCGCGCCGCCGCGTCGACGCCCGCGCCGCGAAGGCCGCGTGCGAGCAGCCGCTCGTTGTGGCCGAGCTCGCTCGGGCCGTGGCCGTACGAGCGGGCGGTATCGAACACCGTGATCCCCGCCTCGGCTGCGGCGGCGATCGTCGCGAGCGCGCGCTCCTCGTCGCGGGTCTCGTCGGTCGACAGGCGCATGCAGCCGAGGCCGATGCGGAGTTCCGAGGCGCTCGAGCCAGCCAGGCGGGCCTGCGGGAGTCATCTCAGGGCTCTCGGAGCTCGAGCTCGCCGTCGAGAAACGACGCGAGCCGCTCGGCCTCGTCGGCGAGCTGAGCGCGCGACCAGGACGGCAATCTGCCGAACGGCTCGAGCTCGACCCGCACCGTCGCACCTTTGCGCTCGTGCTTCCAGACTCCGACCATCCGGCCGTTCACGAGCACGACCGGCGACATCCAGCCCTGCTTGCGGTAGACGCGCGCTGCCTGCCTTGGGTCGACGAGCGCCGCGAGCCCACGTGTCGCTCCGACGACCCACGGGTCGAAGGCCGGAAGCAAGCGCGCGACCTGGGGTCGTTCAGCGGCGGCCATTTCGTCCACGTCCCGTGCGAGCACCCAGGCGCGCTCGCTCTCGACGTCGACCTCGACCGCCTCGTCGCCGAGCGCCGCGAGCATCCGCCGCCCCGGCGCGGGACCGAGCCCGCCCCACCAGAGCGCGAGGCCGGCCGCGGTCGCGGGTGCGTATGCGGACAGGTAGCGGCGGGTCACGTCGCCCAGCGCGTCCTCCGGGTCCGGCCGTTCGATCGCGTGTCGCAGCCAGGCGGCCGGTGTCGTGAACCTGACGCGGCCGTCCTTGCTCGGCGCGAAGCAGAGTTGTCCTCGGAAGGAGGCCGGCTTCAGGGGCCAGCCCCAGCTCGAGCGGACGTACTCGCCCATCGTCTGCGAGCCGGTGATCTGCTCGACCTCGGCGGCGAGCTCCTCGCGCGTCAGGACGCGACCGTCGAGCGCGCGACCGACGGCGTCCGAGAGCTCGTCGATCTCGGGATGACCGGTCATCCCCCGGTTCGTGATCGTCCCGAGGGCGGAGAGCCACGTGCCGAGCTCGGCCGCGGGCAGCAGGTGGAGCGTGCCGCGCATCGCCCAGAGCTTCACGAGCTCGCGGTTCGTCCAGAGCGCCTCGTGAACCGCAGCACGCTCGAGGTCGTCGATCCGGGCCCAGAGGATCAGCTCGGCGGAGGACATGAGCTGCGCGTGCACGCCGCCGATGTCTCCGATCACGCGGAGGAGGTCGGAGGGCCGCGCACGCTCGACGAGGTGCTGACGCGTCATGCGCCAGGCGAGCGCCTGCTCCCACGAGATGCGGTCGGCCGAGTCGGTCGGCACGTCGGGACTAGGCTAGTCCGATGCTCGCGTCGCTCCGAGTCGAGCCCGGCACTCCGGCGCGGATCGCCGGGCGCGACCCTCGCGACACGTTCGGTCTCGACAAGCCTCGCGCCAAGGAGAGGCTGCGCGGTCTCGAGACCCGGCTCGACGTCCTACAGCGCCGTCTCTACGCCGAGGGCAGCCGAAGCCTGCTCCTCGTCCTGCAGGGGCTCGACGCGTCTGGCAAGGACGGCGTGATCCGCGCCGTGTTCGCCGGGGTGAGCCCGCAGGGCTGCAGGGTCGTCTCGTTCGCGGCGCCCACCTCGACCGAGCTCGCGCACGACTATCTCTGGCGTGTGCACTCCCAGCTGCCGGCTCGCGGCGAGCTCGGCATCTTCAACCGCTCGCACTACGAGGACGTCGTCGCCGTGCGGATGCTCGCGCTCGCGCCGGAGGAAGTGTGGCGCCGGCGCACGGGACACATCCGCGAGTGGGAGCGCATGCTCGCCGACGAGGGGACGTCGATCGTGAAGGTCTTCCTCAACGTCTCGAACGAGGAGCAGCGGCAGCGGCTCCAGGAGCGGATCGACGACCCGGAGAAGCGGTGGAAGTTCCGGCGCGACGGACCTCGACGTCCGCGCCCGCTTCGACGAGTACGTCGCCGCGTACGAGGAGGCTCTCACCGACACCTCGACCGACTGGGCGCCCTGGTACGTCGTCCCGGCCGACCGGAACTGGGTCAAGGCACTGGCGGTCGCAGAGCTGCTCGTGGACGCGCTGGAGCGGCTCGACCCTCAGCTGCCGCCGCCGGAACCAGGCATCGAGGGGCTCGTCATCGCGTAAGGGCCGACCAGCTGTCGGGGGAGGCGTACCTCGCTCGAGCCGGGCAGGCCCGGCTCCTACGAAACGCCGCTGGCTGCCATAGTGCGGCGCAGTGCCGCAGAGGATTCCCGGGAACCTCGACCTGCCGCAGGTCTACAACGACACGTTCCGGGGCTGGCCGGTCAGGCCGCAGAACCGGCAGCACCCGATTCGCGGGTCGTTCCTCGACCCGCGCCCCGATCCCGACAAGGGCGCGATCTACCACGAAGGCGTCGACGTCGCGGTGCGCGACGACCGGCGCGAGGCAGGAGCGCCGCCGAAGCGCACGCATCGGGTCTTCGCGATCGAGGGCGGGCCGGTGCACGTGGCGACTCCGCAAGGCGCGCGCGGGTTCGTGCACGCAGGGCACTTCGGCTACGGGCACATCGACCCCGTCGTCTCGACCGGCGAGACCGTCGTGCCCGGGCAGCACATCGGCTGGACCTGCGAGGGCGACTGGCACGTGCACCTGAGCGAGTTCGTCTTCACGTCGGGGCCGAAGATCCACGTGAACCCGCTGCGACCGGGCGGGAAGGTTCACCCCTTCGTGGACACGGCTCCGCCGGACATTCGCGAGATCCGCTTCTACACCGTCGCGAACCCGCCGTGGACGCGCCGGCCGACCACGAGCGTCGCGCTCCTTCCGCAAGACGGGACACGCCTGGCGCGGACGGCGCTATTCGGGCGAGTCGACGTGCGGGCTCGCGTGAGCGACCCGCAGTCGTTCATCGGCTGGTTCCGCGACCTCCCGCACCTGGCGGCGCCGCACCATCCGTTCCGGCTCGCGGTCTCGATCGTCGACGTGGCAAGTGGACGCATCGTCCGGCGGCGCGAAGCGTTTCGCGCCGAGCAGGTCCTCGACCAGCCGTCCGGGCGCCACTTCGCGCCCGGGACCGACCAGAACCTGCCTGCGAAGGGCTGCCTCGCGCGGCACCGGAATCTTCGCTGCGACGGCATCTACTGGTTCCGGCTCTTCCCGAACGGCTGGGACACGACGCGTCTCGCGGACGGCCGCTACGAGGTGAGGGTGCGCGCGTGGGACGTCGTGGGAAACGTGACTCGCTCGGTCGTCACGGTGACGATCGCCAACGGCGTGTAACGAAAACGGGGTCAGACCCTTTGCGGTCTGACCCCCTTCCGCTAGGGGTCTGGCTTAAGCCAGACCCCGCCTCTAGACGTCCGGGATAAGACCTTTGCGGTCTGACCCCCTTCCGCGAGGGGTCTGGCTTAAGCCAGACCCCGCCTCTAGACGTCCGGGATAAGCCCCAACCACCGGGCCGCGCCCGGCAGCTGGAGCTCGCGGTAGCTCTCGGCGGTGTGGCTCCACGAGCCGGTGACCTTCTCGAGCGTGGCCGTCGGGCCGAGCGCCTGCAAGTCCGCGAATAGCTTCCCCGACTGGTTCTCCTGGCCGGTGACGATCTCGTCGGCGTCGCTCCACCACATCTGGAGCGGGACTCCCGACTTGGCGATCTTCTGCGCGAAGTGGGCCGGGCTGCGGCGCAGGTATGCCTGGCCGTGACTCGTCGGCGTCCCGCCGACCTCGAGGCGCGCGAGCCCCTGGAGCGCCAGCCCCTTGCGGCCGAGCGCCGCGAAGTCGTCGTAGCGGCGGAAGAAGTCGGTGACCGAGTCGAAGGCGACGGCGCCCGCGAGCCGAGCGGCAGGCCTGCTGACGAGGAGCAGCGTCTCCTGGCCGCCCATGCTTCCGCCGACGGCATAGACGCGATCCAGGTCGACGCGCAGCCACGGCCGGTTCGCCGTCACGATCGCGGGCATGCGCACGAGGTCGTCGATCTGGCCCGGATAGCCCCAGGAGTGGAGGGGTAGGCGGCGACCCATCCCGCCCGGGCAGATGACCGCGAAGGTGCCGCGCCCGGGGAGGTTCTCCCACATCTTCGCGTTCGTCCGCGCACGGACGCCGCGGCCGTGCGGGGAGACGACGAGGGGGAGAGGCGGTGACGGGCGCCTGGGGCCGAACTGCGCCGGCGCGATGAGCACGGCCCAGCGGAGCACATTGTTGTGTGCGCGGTAGCGAATGCCCCACTGCTTGACCTCGCCGGCCATTGTCGAACGTGTTTACACCCTTCCGGCGCAGGGTGGAAGGGTCAGAGGTCCGCGTACTCGTCGGCGAGCTGCTCCAGGGACCGCGCCGGCCTCGTCTGCGGTCGGCCGCTCGGCAGGGTCGCGCGCGAGCAGCGCTCGCACCGCGCGCGCCACCGGAGCGGGCACGTAGTCGGGGATCGGACGCGGCTCCTCGACCAGCTGGCGGTACCGCTCGAAGGGAGCGCTTCCGCGCGGCCCCGCCTTCGAGAACGGGCGGTTGCCCGTCAGCGCGTGGAAGAGCGTGGTCCCGACGCCCCAGACGTCGGCGGGAGGGCCGATCGCGCCGAGGGTCGAACCGGGTTCGCACTGCTCCGGGGCCATGTACGCCGCGGTTCCGATCGGCGCCCGCCTGGCCTCGAGCTCCGCGAAGGTCCGGGCGGCGCCGAGGTCGATCAGCTGCGGCGGGTCCGTCATCAGGATGTTGCTCGGCTTCACGTCCAGGTGAACCACCTCGTTCCGGGCGAAGTACGCCACGGCCCCGAGGAGGTCGATCGCGAGCTCGAGCGCCTCGCCGACCGGAAGCGTCGCCTCGGTCCGGAGCACGTCTCGGAGGTTTGCCCCGTCGACGTACTCGAGCAGGAGGTGCGGATACGGGCCGTCGAGCACCGAGCCCAGCCCGCGGACGAGGACCGGATGATCGAGTCGCTCGAAGAACGAAGCCTCGCGCCGCAGCGCGTTCACGGCTCGCTCGTCGTCGACGCGGCTAGGGCGGAGGATCTTCGCGACCGCCTCGCTCCCGAGAGCCTCGTCGCGCACGAGGAAGACCTCGTATCGCGTTCCCCCTCCGAGCGGCTCGAGCACCGTCCGCCCGTCGCCGATCGGCGTCCCCTGCTCGAGGTTCCAGCTCTCTTTCATCGTGCGTCGCCGGCGAGCGTCGCACACACTGCCAAAGCGAGTCGGGGACCTCTCGGACGCCCGTCTCGCTCGGTGCGAGTCTGCCGCGAGGTGGTACAGGGATCACGGTACTGACCTTTCGGGGGTGTCAATCTCCCCGTTCGAGTGATTGCGCATCCCTCCGCTGGGGGATACAGTGCGGCGCGTAAATCTGCGGCTACAGACCCTCGCACGGCAAAGGCGACCGGGTCTTCGGCCTTTGCACGGCGGCGAAGGGAGAAGAGTTTCATGCGGAACCTCGCGTTCCTGCGGCCACGCGCGGTCTTCGTGGCGGCTCCGATGGTGCTGGGAGTGCTGTTCCTGGGCGTGTCGGGCGTCCAGGCGACGAACCCCGGCGCGAAGATCATCGTCCAGAAGCAGACAGACCCGGACGGCGACCCGACGAGCTTCAACTTCACGTTCACGCGTCCGAACGGAAACGCGTTCGACTTCAGCCTGAGCGACGGCGGGCACCGGACGACAGGGCAGCTCGTAGTGGGGACGTACTCGGTCGTCGAGTCGGAGACGGAAGGCTGGACGCTGACCTCGGTCAGCTGCAGCGACGGGAGCCCGGCGAACGCGATCGCCGTCGGTGAGAACGAGGAAGTGACGTGCGTGTTCCAGAACACGCTGAACACGACGCCTCCTCCGCCCCCGCCGCCACCTCCACCTCCACCTCCACCTCCACCTCCACCTCCACCTCCACCTCCACCTCCGCCGCCACCGCCACCTCCGCCACCACCACCTCCGCCACCGCCACCTCCGCCACCGCCACCTCCGCCACCGCCACCTCCGCCACCGCCACCACCACCGCCGCCTCCGTCACAACCGCCCCCGTCACAACCGCCCCCGTCACAACCGCCGCCACGGGCGCCGGTGATCGACCTCGTGATCGTCAAGGACGCGACCTCGCCCACGGCCCTCAACGGCACCGTCACGTACACGATGACCGTCACGAACAAGGGCCCGAACACCGCGACGAACGTCCAGCTGGCGGATCCGGCCCCCGCCGGGATCACGTACCTGACGGCGACGCCGTCACAGGGCACGTGCGCAGTCGGGCCCGCGCTCATCACGTGCAGCCTCGGGACGATCGGCGTCGGTCAGACGGTCACGATCGGTGCGAGCGGCCGGGCGACGCAGACCGGCGAGCTGACGAACACCGCAACGGTGACCGGAAGCGGCGGCGGCGAGGCGAACCCCGCCGACAACGTCGACTCGGCGACGACGGTCGTGCCCGCGCCCTTCGTCCCGCCGACGACGAAGCCGAAGCCCAAGCCGAAGCCCAACATCTGCCTGGCGCTGACCGTGACGCCCAAGCTGCTGCGCGCGACCGGGAAGCCGGTCCGGATCGCGGTCAAGGTCACGCGCGTGCCGGCCGGACGAGCGGTGGCCGAACAGGGCTCGCCGAAGGCGGCGGCAGGCGTGAAGGTGCTCTTCGCCGGCAAGAAGTTCCGCAAGACGGCGAGGACGAACACTCGCGGTATCGCCGTCATCGTGCTCAAGCTGAACGACCCCGGCTTGATCCGCATCACGACCCTCGGGAAGCAGGACTCGTGCGGCCCGAAGCGCATCGGCGTCGTGGGCATCTTCCTCCCGCCGCTGGCCGGCTAGGTCGAGCGACAGGAGACTGCGTGGGAGGGGCGGCAGCGGCCGCCCCTTCTGCGTTGGACCTTCTTTATGGATCCTTTGCAGGCATTTCTGCGTCAATGGTGAACAGATGATCCGGACCATGGCCCTTCGTGCGCTGCTTCTGCTGGTTCCCGTCGCCGTGCTCGCGGCAACCGCCTCTGCCGTCAACGAGCCCAGGGCCGAGGAAGCGAGTGCCGTGCCCGCGACCAAGGCGCGCGCGATCCGCACGGTCGTTCGTCCGAAGCCCACGGTGGAAGTGGCGTTCGTCCGCAAGGGGCGGCTCGTGCGCGTGGAGCGCGTCGTGCCAGGAGGCACGGCGCTCGAGCGTCACGCAGTACGCGAGCTCCTCCAGGGGCCGACGAAGCTCGAGCGCCGGCAGGGCCTGCGCTCGGCGTTTCGCCCCGGCATTCGCCTGCGCTCACTACGGGCCGAGGACGACCATTGGCTCGCCCGGTTCTCCCGCTCGCTTCTCGGCCCCGCGACGGCGTCGACGATGGACACACGGCTCAGGCAGATCTCGGCCACGCTGTCGGGTGTCGGCCCGCAGGAGTGGGCCGCGATCTCGGCCGAGGGACGACTGGCGACGGTGCTCCGTGTCGGCGTGCGCCCGAGCGCCTGGCGTGCGGTTCGCGGCGAGAAGGGCTACCTGTACACGGTCCGCGGCGTCCAGCTGCAGCTCTGGAGGCTCGGGTACCTCGACCGTGCATCGGTCACGGGCACGACCGACTACGTGACGGAGCAGGCGCTCCTCGCATTCCAGGGCTGGAACGACCTGGGCCGCACGGGTACGGTCACCGGGGAGACGCAGGTCGCGCTCTTCAAGGCGTCGGCGCCGAGGCCGACCACGCATCGGCCGGGGCGTCGCGTCGAGATCCACCGCGACCGGGGAGTGCTGTTGCTGATCGAGGGCAACGAGGTTCGGCGTGCCGTGCACACGTCGACGGGCGCGTACGGCGCGACGCCGACGGGCACGTACAGCGTCTACCGCAAGGAGCGCATGTCCTGGTCGGTCCCGTTCAGCACGTGGATGCCGTATGCCTCGTATTTCGTCGGCGGCATCGCGATGCACGAGTACTCGTACGTGCCCGAGTACCCGGCGTCGCACGGTTGCGTACGCCTCCCCGCCGGCGAGGCACACCGCGTCTACGCCTTCGCCGAGTACGGGACCCCCGTGCACGTTTTCTGAGCCTCGCGCAGGTTTTCGGCTCCGCCGGGACTCTCCCTGGGTAGATGGTTTCACCGAAGCTGCCAGAGGGGAGTACCGAGCGATGACGAGGCATCGGATCACGCTGGTCGCGCTTCTCGCCGGCGCTGCACTCATCCTCGTCCCCGTGTCGTCGGGGAAGGACGGAGACGTCCTGGTGCGGGGAACTTGCACCGGCGCGAGCAGCGCAAAGCTGAAGCTGAGCGAAGAGGACGGCAGGATCGAGGTCGAGTTCGAGGTCGACCAGAACCGGAACGGCGTCCGCTGGACCGTCGTGCTCCGCCGCGTTGGTGCGAGTGGCACGCAGCTCCTCTCCTCGGCCACCCGCGTGACGCGGCCGCCGAGCGGCTCGTTCGAGCTGAGACGGGTCGTGGCCAACCGGCCCGGGAACGACACGATCCGGGCGCGCGGAGCCCGTCGCGGCGAGACCTGTCGGGCGACGGCGACCTTCGGGCTGTAGACCACGAGCGCTGGGATCCGCCCGCGGCGGATCTCGGCACACATCTGGCACTAAGCCTTCACAGCCGTGCCTCTAGCCTCGAGGCATGGCCGGTCGGTCGCGAGATGTGGTCGGGCCTTGTCGTGGAGAGTGGCCGCGCGTCGTCCTCATCGGAGCGGTCGCGCTCTTCGGAGCGCTCCTCGTAGAGGCCGGTCGCGCGCACTTCGAGCCCGGCGACCGCTACACCCATGCCGGCTGCCCGGCCACGCCGAGTAACCGAGTCGACCCGGTCAACGTCGTCTTCCACGGCTGGGGCACGTGGGGCCGTGCCGTGAGTCAGATCGCGACGCATGCGGGGTGGGCGGCGACGTCGGGGACGACCCAGTCGTTCGCGGACCACGGGAACTGCTACCCGCTGCACGCCCAGCGCGCGAGCGGACACGCCTCGCGGTTCCACCTCCGTGTCCGCGGCCAGCATCCCGATTCCGCGCTTGGCTGGACGGCTACCGCCGATGCGCACCACGAGGATCTCGTCCTCTTTCCTCCGTGCGGACATGCAGTCGACGAGAGCGGCCCGGGCGGAAGCGGCTTCGACCAGGGCCGGGACGAGCTGGTGTCGCGGTTCGCGGCCGCCGGGCATGCGACGACGACCGTCTGGTGGGGGAACACCCAGAGCTTCGAGCAGTGCGACGGGGACTACGCGAGCTCTGACGGATGGACGGCCCTCATCGAGCTCCACCAGGTCAACCACCCGTGAGTCGGACGGCGGTGACTGCCGCGGCCGGGCTGCGGGCGGTGGTGATGCTCGTGCTGGCGCTCGCCGGCTGCGGGCCGCGGGAAGCCGCCGCGCCCCGCGGGAGCATCACGCTCGAGGAGGCGCGCCGGCTCGACGAGTTCCCGCTCTTCTACGCCGGCGAGCGCGTGGCCGGCTTCCCGCTCGTAGCGATCGTGCGAAGGGAGGACACGGCGCGCTACGTCTCGTTCGTCTACGGCCGGTGCGAGCCCGCCCCGCTCGAGGGAGGCTGTGCGCCGCCGGTCGAGATTCAGGTCTGGCCGAACGACGGACGCAACGCCGGCTCCTACGGCGCGTCCGCCCCGAGCTCGTCGGGCCTGGGCTCGCCGGCACCGGAGCGGACGACCGTGCGCGGGCTTCCGGCCGCGCACGTCGGAGACGGCCAGCTGGAGATCTACACGAGCGACTCCACGGTTATCGTGTTCAGCGCGTCGCGCGAGCGTGGTCTGGCAGTTGCCGAGGCGCTTCGCTGTCTCCGGGGAGGCACGGCCGCGGAGGAGCTCCGCTGCTGAGCGCTCGGAGGCGGAATGCTCCGAGGTCGGAGACGGGGACGCGCGTAAGATCGTCTCGCCGTGGACACGATGCGAGCCGTTCGCAAGCGCGAGTCCGAGCCGGGCCTCGTGCTCGACGAGGTGCCGGTACCGACACCGGGGCCGGACGAGGTTCTCGTCCGGATCGAGGCTGCCAGCATCTGCGGAACGGACCTCCACATCAACCGCTGGGATCAGTGGTCGTCCGAGCGCGTGCAGCCGCCGCTGACGCTCGGCCACGAGCTCTGCGGGACCGTGGCCGCCGTCGGGCGCGAGGTCCGTGACTTCGAGGAGGGCGACTACGTGTCGGCCGAGAGCCACGTCACGTGCGGGACGTGCTTCCACTGCCGCACCGGGCGCGCCCACATGTGCGAGCGCACGCAGATCCTCGGGGTGGACCGCGACGGCGGATTCGCGGACTACGTCGCGATCCCGGCCTCGGTCGCGTGGCGCAACGACCGCTCGAAGCTGCCACCCGAGATCGCCTGCCTCCAGGAGCCGTTCGGGAACGCCGTCTTCGCCACGAGCACGCAGGACCTCGGGGGGCGCGCGATCGCGGTCCTCGGCTGTGGGCCGGTGGGCCTGTTCACTATCGCGATCCTGCGCGCGTTCGGGGCGGGCAGGCTGCTCGCATCCGACCACGTGCCGTTCCGCCTCGAGCTCGCGAAGACCCTCGGTGCCGAGGAGGTCGTCAACGTCGGCGAGACCGACGATGTGCCCGCCTGGTTCATGGCGCAGAACGAGGGCGTGGGCATGGGCATCGTCTTCGAGATGTCGGGCGCGCGAGAAGGCCATCCACGACGCGTTCGCGATCGTGCGCCACGGCGGGAACGTCGTGCTCTTCGGCATCCCCGCGCAGCCGGCGACGATCGACATCGCGGAGTCGCTCATCTTCAAGAACCTGACGGTAAGCGCGGTCAACGGGCGCGAGATCTGGGAGACCTGGTACACGACGCGGTGGCTGCTCGAGCACGGCGTCGTCGATCTGCGCCCGCTGATCACGGCCGAGCTCCCGCTCGAGCGCTTCGACGAGGCGTTCGACCTGCTCGAGACCGGCAACGCGTGCAAGATCGTCCTGCGACCGAACGGAGCGGGCCCGTGAACACCGTCCTCAAGGAGAGCATCGGCGAGGAGCTCGACGGCCTGCGCGAGGCGCGAACGTACAAGCGCTTCAACGTCCTGACCTCTGCCCAAGGCCCCGTCGTCGAGATGGAAGGGCGCGGCGAGGTCGTCGTCCTCTCGTCGAACAACTACCTGGGGCTCGCCGGGCATCCGGAGGTCGTGCAGGCGGGGATCGACGGGCTCGAGCGCTACGGGGCGGGCACGGCGTCCGTGCGCTTCATCTGCGGCACCTTCGAGCCGCATCTGGAGCTCGAGCGCAAGCTCGCGGAGCTATCGGGGACCGAGGCTGCGCTCAGCTACGTCTCCTGCTGGAACGCGAACGAGGCGGTCATCCCGACGCTCACCGATCCCACCACCGTGATCCTCACGGACGAGCTGAACCACGCGAGCATCATCGATGCGGTTCGCCTCTCGCGCCCGGCGCAGAAGGTCATCTACCCGCACTCCGACATGGCGGCCCTTCGCGACGCGCTCGCGGCCGCGCCGCGCGACGCGCGCAAGCTCGTCGTCACGGACGGGGTCTTCTCGATGGAGGGCGACCTCGCGAAGCTGCCGGAGATCGTGGAGCTCGCGCGCGAGCACGAGGCGGTCGTCATCGTGGACGACTCGCACGGCGTCGGCGTCCTCGGCGAGACCGGCCGCGGCGTCGTCGAGCACTTCGGCCTGCTCGGGGAGATCGACGTTCTCACCGGCACGCTCGGGAAAGCCCTGGGCGGGGCAGCGGGCGGCTACGTGGCGTCGTCGGAGGAGGTTTGCGACCTGCTCGCCCAGCGCTCGCGACCGCAGCTCTTCTCGAACGCGCTGCCGCCGACCGTCGCGTGCAGCGCGCTGCGCGCGATCGAGCTGATGCTCGAGCAGCCGGAGCTCCTCGCGCGCCTGCGGGAGAACACGGATACGTTCCGAGCGCTGCTCGTCGAGGCCGGCTACGAGCCGCTCGACGGGGAAGCCGCGATCATCCCGATCATCGTCGGCGAGACGTCGACGGCGATCGCGATGTCCGGGCGCCTGCTCGAGGAGGGCGTCTTCGTGACGGGCTTCGGGTTCCCGGTCGTGCCCGAGGGCACCGCCCGGATCCGCGTGCAGATGTCCGCCGCGCTCGAGCCGGAGCACCTCGAGCGCGCGATCGAGGCGTTTCGGCGCGTTCGGGACTAGGGGCGGCGGCTGGACGTTGGGGTCAGGCTTCAGCCTGACCCCGGTGTTGGGTGGCCCCCTGCCAAGCCAGGTCAGGCTGAAGCCTGACCCGACCGGCCGCGGCCAG
The DNA here is from genome assembly GCA_963848405.1 of uncultured Actinomycetes bacterium. GTDB lineage: Bacteria > Actinomycetota > Thermoleophilia > Gaiellales > Gaiellaceae > GMQP-bins7. Next base: position 35,969 of record CAWKDP010000018.1, read on the forward strand.
GCTGAAGCCTGACCCGACCGGTCGCGGCCAGGCTGCGCCTAACCGCGACCGGTCTACCCGCGGCCGGTGAAGACGTAGTCGTTCGACTTCGCCATCACGTGGCACGACGTGCAGAGCTGCCCCTGCGCTAGCAGGCTGTAGCGCTCCCGTGGGCCCGAGCGCTCGTACTCGACGAAGCGCCAGCGGCCGTTCTGCTTCCGCATCACCGCGAACTGACCGACGTACGCGGTCCCCGGCTTGACGATCGTCTTGACGATGACCGTGCCGTTCCGGAACTTCGAGCCCACCTTGCGCTTGCTCGCGTAGACGTTCTTGAGGCCCGTGTGCGCGCTCGAGAGCGGGCCGGTCGACCTGAACGGCTTACGGTTCAGCTTCGGCCACTTCTGGTAGCCGTTCGTGTACGCGGGAAGGCCGTTCGCGGTCGTCTGCGCGGCGGCCACCACGACCACGACCGTGGCGGCGACCGCAGCCGCGAGTAGCGTGGCGAGGAGTTTCGTCCGCATCCCGGGAATGATGTATCGGATCGGTCTCGTTCGTGAATACTGACGACTGAAACCTTCCTTAAACCAAGAGGAGGGCGAGTGTTTCCAGGTCACTGCGCAGCAAACCGTGCGGGCGCAAGGCTGACATCGGAGACAACCGATGAGCTCTGAGCTCGCGACCGGCACTCCGGACCGCTTGGAACGCCGTTCATGGAGGTCGGCAGGGCGCCAGCGCCGAGTCGTCGCCATCGTGCTCCTCGGGCCGTTGACGATGTTCGGCGGCCTCGTCTGGGCGATCGCGCAGCCGTACCGGGTTGCATTCCTCCACCCTGACGGCAAGGGCGCGTACGACTACCTCGTCCAGCCGCCGCTCCTCGTCGTCCTGGTCGGGCTCGTGTTCATGGTCCTGATCGCCCCGGGCCTGGCCGAGGATCTCGAACGGGAGGGTGATGGTCCCGAAAGCTGAGATCGCCCACTGGCTCGCGGGCTCGGCCGCGCTCCTGCTCGGGCTCGTGCTCCTCGCCGAGGTCATCGTCGGCACCGAGGTCTTCCGCCGGCGCCGTTGGCGGGCGTACTTGTTCCCCTGTCTCGCTCTCGTCGGTGGCGTGCTGCTCTGGGTGATCGTCGCGTTCTCGACGTTCTCGACGATGCACCTGCTCGCGCATGCGGTGTGGGCGCAGGTCGCCATGGTCGCCGGCGCTGTGCAGCTCGCGATCGTGCGAGGCAAGCTCACATCTCCTCGCTGGCCCCTCGTCATCGCGGGCGGGCTTCTCCTGTGCGGTCTGGCGTTCGTGATCCACGAGCAGAACCCCTTGCTCTACTCCCGCTCCGCGTTCCTCCACCATGCGCTCGGCTGGACGCTCATCGTCGCCTCGCTCTTCCCGCTCGGGCAGGCGCTCTGGCCGAGGCGAGCGGCGTTCCAGGCGGGATTCGCGCTGACGTTCGTCGCGATCGCGGTGCTGCTCTTCGCGGACCGTGACGTTGCCCCGATCTTCGGCCACCTCTCCGACTCGGCGGGAGGATCATGACGCGCGCGCGCGTGCTCGCGGCGGTGGTCCTGGCGGCCCTCGCGATCCCGGCTTCCGCCGCGGCGCACGCGTCGCTGAGCAGCGCGTCGCCGCTCACCCAGTCGCGGATCGCCGCGCCTCCGAGGGAGGTCCGGCTCAACTTCAACTCCGCGGTGACCGCGGGCCGCAACGCGATCCAGGTGCTGGCACCCGACGGGCGCGTGCTCTCGGGGCCGACGCGCGTCATGGGGGACGGGATGGTCGTGGTCGCACCTGTCTCGGGGCTGACCCGCGGATCCGCGTACACGGTGCGCTGGCGGGTCACCGGGTCGGACGGCCACTCGCCCGCCGGCGTCTTCACGTTCGGCGTCGGCGTGAAGGCACCGCCGCCCACGGAGGCGGTCGGAGCGGGCGGCGCGACCTGGAAGGACGATGCGGCCCGCTGGCTCCTGTTCGCCGCGCTTGCGCTCGTGATCGGACCGCTCGCCGTGCGACTGCTCGTGCTGCGCGGGCCGGTGCCCTACGCGTTGGAGCGCCGCTTCCACCTCGTCACCGCGATCGCTGCGTTCGCGGTGATCGACGTCGGCATCGCCGCGTTCGTGATTCGCGCATCGAACGCGCTGCAGCTTCCAGCGGGCGACCTGCTCTACGGCGATCTCGAGCCGTTCGCGGAGAAGACGCGCTTCGGGATCGCGTTCCTCGTCATGACGGTGGGATTCTCCGTCGTCGCGACCCTGCTGCTGCTCGCCTGGGTGCTCGATCGCCTCGAGCTGCGCTGGCCCGCGCTCGTGCTCTCGGCGGCCCTGGTGACCGGGCTCTCGCTCTCGAGCCACCAGGGAACGGAGCCGAACTCGAGCACGCTCTCCGAGCTCGCGGACTGGGTGCATCTCGTCGCCGCGTGCGTCTGGGTCGGGGGCGTGGCCACGCTGGCGCTCCTCGTCTGGCCGGTCGCGCCGGAGCTCAGGCGGCGGGCGTTCGTCGGCTTCTCGCGGATCGCCGTCGTGCTCGTCGCCGTGCTCGTGCTCGCCGGCGTGTACCTGGCGATCGTGCGGCTCCCGGAGCTCGCCGACCTCTGGCAGACGAGCTACGGGCGCCTGCTGCTCGTGAAGGTCGGGATCGTGGGGCTCGCGCTTGCCTGGGGTGGATTCCACCACACGTTCGTGCGGCCTCGGCTCGAGTCGGGCGAGCAGCCGCGCGTGCGCGGGAGCCTGCTCGGCGAGAGCGGCGTCGCTCTGGCCGTTCTGCTCGTCGCGGCGATGCTGACAAATGGGTCGCCGCCGCCGCCGGCTGACAACGAGTCTCCGAGCACGGCCGTTCGCTCAGACCGGTAAAACGCCGTTAGTGGCGCACGACCACGGACACGACGCACGGTCCGCGAGCACGCGCGCGCTCATGATCGCGCTCGCGCTGACCGCGTCCTATACGGCAGTCGAGATCATCGGCGGGCTCGTGACGGGGAGCCTTGCCTTGCTGGCGGACGCGGTCCACATGCTCTCCGACAACGTGGCGCTCGCGTTGGCGCTCGTCGCCCTGTGGCTTGCTGCCCGGCCATCGACCCCGGAGCGGACGTACGGCTACAAGCGAGCCGAGGTGCTCGCGGCGCTCGCGAACGGCGTCGCGCTCGTCGCGCTCTCGATCTGGATCTTCTACGAGGGGTTCCAGCGACTCGCCGATCCGCCGGACGTGCTCGGAGGCTGGATGCTCGCGATCGCACTCGTCGGCATCGCGGTCAACATCGCAGCAGGGGCCATACTCCACCGCGAGCGGAGCGGGAACCTGAACGTCGAGGCCGCGTATCGCCACGTGCTCGCGGATCTCGCCGGCTCGCTCGGCGTTGCCGTCGCCGCGGTCGTCATCGTCGTGACCGGATGGCTCGAGGCCGACCCGCTCGTCAGCCTGCTCATCGGGGTACTCGTGCTCGCGAGCTCGTGGTCGATTCTCCGCGACTCGACGTCGATCCTGCTCGAGGCGGCGCCGAAGGGAATCGACACCCGCGCAGTCGGGGAGGCGCTCACCACCCATCCGGGCGTGGTCGAGGTGCACGATCTGCACGTCTGGACCATCACGTCCGGCTTCCCGGCGCTCTCCGCCCACGTCCTCGTCGGCCGCGGCGAGGACTGCCATGGCAGGCGGCGCGAGCTCGAACGCACGCTCGCGCAGCGATTCGGCATCGAGCACACGACGCTCCAGGTCGATCACGTCGGCGAGCAGGGCAGCCTCGTCGAGCTGGGCCGCTTCTAGGGGATCAGGACGGCGGATCCGCGCAGGCCGCCACGTCGCAGGCGAGACAGCGCCTCGTTCGCCTCGGCGAGCGGGAACGTCTCGACCTCGGTCCGAACGGGGATGGTGGGAGCGAGGGCGAGGAACTCCTCGCCGTCGGCGCGGGTGAGGTTCGCCACAGATCGGATCGACCGCTCGCCCCAGAGGAGCTCGTACGGGAACGATGGGATGTCGCTCATGTGGATTCCCGCGCAGACGACGCGGCCGCCTTTCCGCACGTGGCGAAGCGCAGCCGGGACGAGCTCGCCGACCGGGGCGAAGACGATGACTGCGTCGAGCTCCTCAGGCGGCCCCGCGAGCGCGTCGCCCGCCCACTCTGCGCCGAGCTCGCGCGCGAAGCGCTGCGACTCGTCGTCGCCTGCGCGCGTGCCCGCGAAGACGCGGCGTCCCTGCGCCACGGCGACCTGGCAGACGATGTGAGCGGAGGAGCCGAACCCGTACAGGCCGAGCGTCTCGCCGTCGCCGGCCAGGCGCAAGGATCGGTAGCCGATGAGGCCGGCGCAGAGCAGCGGCGCGGCCTCGGTGACGGAATTGCCGGTGGGCAGTGGGAAACAGAAGCGTTCGTCGGCGACGACGAGCTCCGCGTACCCGCCGTCCAGGTCGTAGCCCGTGAAGCGCGCGCGGTCGCAGAGATTCTCCTGTCCGGCGAGGCAAAAGCGGCACTCGCCGTCGGTCCACCCGAGCCAGGGCACGCCGACCCGAGCGCCCTGCTCGAAGCGCCCGCCCTCGCTCACTACCTCGCCGACGACCTGATGACCGAGGACGAGCGGGAGCTTCGGCTGCGCGAGCTCGCCGTCGACGATGTGCAGGTCGGTGCGGCAGACACCGCACGCCAGGACGCGGAGCAGGACCTGACCCGGGGCCGGTGTCGGGTCGGCGAGCTCCGCGAGCCGTAGCGGCGTCCCCGCCCGCTCGAGCACCATCGCGCGCACGGGAGGATCCTGGCGCCTCTCGCCCGTGTGGCGCAAACTGACGCTTACTCTCCGCCGTGGTGACCGCACGCGACATCGAATACCGACCGCTGGCGCGCTCAGAGCTGGCGCGGGTCCGAGAGATCGACCGCACGGAGCGCATCGACGTGCTGTACGTGCAACGCGGCGACCGCCTCGAGCGAAAGGTCGGCGACTGGAGCGCCCCTCCCTGGGACCCGGACGGTGACGGCGAGCATTCGGTCGCGGCGCAGCAGGCCGCCCTCGAGCGAGAGGTGGAGGCGGGGGCGATCGCTGTGGGTGCTTTCGCCGGCGAGCGGCTGGTCGGGATCGGCGTCGTCGCGCCTCACCTGAGGCCTGGCGTCGCTCAGCTCACGTATCTGTACGTCAGCGCGGAGCACCGGGCTTCGGGCATCGGCGGGCGGCTCTCGGACGAGTTGGAGCGCAGCGCCCGGGCCGCAGGTGACGCGGAGATGGTCGTCTCCGCGACGCCGTCCGAGAACACGGTGCGCTTCTATCGGCGCCGAGGCTTCGAGCCCATGGCCGAGCCTCTTCCCGAGCTTCTCGAGCTGGAGCCCGAGGACGTGCACATGCTGAAGGCGCTGTGACCGGGCGCTAGATGGTTGATCGGAAAATCACGGCGGGCCGGATGGCGGCCACGACGCGGCGCCGGATCGTCACCCTCGCGCACCGCACAGGCTTCTAGCCTGCACGGCGCACGAGTGCGGCGCCCGGCTTGGTCGTGACCGCCCCCGGCGGCGCGCCATTTTCCGATCAACCATCTAGAGGTTCAGCTCGGCGCGCACCGTGCCGGCGCGCTCGTGGCGGGCCACGACTCCCACGCGCTCCCCGGCCTTCGCTTCGACGACCCACTCGAGCTTCGCGATGTCGCTCGTCGAGTGGTCGACTCCCCACCAGAGCACGGTGCGGCGTTCGACGCGTCCCTCGAGCTGGCCGGCCTCCTCGCGCTCCTTCCCGGTGACGATGCGAGAGCCCTCGGGCAGCTCGAGCTCGACCTCGATCGGGAGCACCGCCTTCCGCTCGAGCGCCTTCTGCGTCACGTTCGTCGGCAGCCAACCCGAGTTCTGGAGGACGAGGCGGAGGCGATGCGCGCCGCCCGCGACGGCCTCCGACTCGAAGGACCGGACCTCGAGCCGTGGCGAGACGAGCGCGAGGAAGAGCGCGAAGTCTGCGTGCGGGCGGACCTCCTCCTCGAGCTTCGAGAGTGGCGGGTTGTACCAGAAGCGAACGAGATCCCAGCCGCCGAGCTCGACCGGTCCGAGCTGGGGGTGCTCGAACGGGTACCAGTCGACGTAGCCCTCTCCGAGGTCGTCGGACAGCTTGAGCAGCGCGATGTCGTCCTCGGGCGAGTGGTCGCGTATCCAGTCGATGAAGTGGTAGTCGGCGAGGCCCGCCGCGCGCTGCGGGCTCCAGAACTCGGTCACCCACGCGTAGACGCCGAGAAAGTCGTAGACCCAGTCGATGTCGCCGCCGCGGATGACCATCTTCGGGTCGTACTTGAAGTCGTGGAAGATCGAGATCGCCGGATAACCGGTAAGCCGCGTCGCCTCCTCGCCGATGAGCTTGAACGCGCGGAGGTCCGGTGTAGGCAGGTCGTCGTCGGGCCGGGCCGAGTACGGACGCAGGTGGACGCCGGAGAACGTGTGGTAGCCGACGTAGTTCGTGATGTTCGGCCGGTCGACGATCGCCTGCACGAGCGCCCTCGTCTCGGGCTCGGAGGTCGGGTACGGGCCCGCTCCCAGCTGCTCGCCCTCAGGGGCCCAGTCCGCCGGCCAGTTGCGGTTGAGGTCGAGCCCTTCGAATGCAGGCGCGATCGTGACCGTCACGCCGTCCCAGTTCCTGATCGTCCCCTCCGGGAAGACGCGAAAGAACTCGCCGCTGACGTCGTCCGGCCGTCGCGCGACGAGTAGACGCGGGTCGTCCGGATGCGGCTTCCAGTGCCCGTTGGGATCCGGCTGCCGCATCATGAGGACGCGTCCGTCACCGTCGACGTCCTCGCGATGGAGCCCGTCCTGGGGCTCCTCGCGCGGGTACGGCCGGACGCTCGACCGCCGGTAACGGCCGTCCACGAGCCCGGCCTCGGCGCCGTCCGGGTTCACGCGCGGGACGACGTAGAACGTGCGGGTGTCGAGCGCGGTCGTCACGCGGTCGTCCTCGCCGTATCCGTGCAATAGGCGGTCGAGCAACGCGAGCGCGGCGGTCGTTCCCGTGAACTCCATCGCGTGGATCTGCGCGTGGAGGAAGATCGCGGGCTTCTCTTCGGGCGGTCCGGTCTCGAGGTTCGTCACGGTCACGAGCGGGATCTCGCGGCCCTCGTACGACGTCCCGATCGAGTCGACGCGGCACAGCCCGCGGAACTCGGAGGCCCACGCCACGAGCGTGTCGTTCAGCTCGCCGTACGTGTAGAAGCGGTCGAAGCGCACGCGCGTCGGCACGGGTGCGACCCTAGTGGATTACCCTCACCGCGTGCGCGAGCTGGCGGAGTACCGCGACGAGTTCCCGATCCTCGCGTCCACGACCTACCTCGTGAACCACTCGCTCGGCGCGATGCCCCGCCGGGCAGCCGAGCGGCTCACCGAGTTCTCGCGCATGTGGGCGGAGCGCGGGATCCGCAGCTGGGCCGAAGGCTGGTGGGCGACTCCGTGGACGGTCGGCGACCAGGTCGGCCGGATCATCGGAGCGCCACCCGGGACGACGGTCATGCACCAGAACGTCGCGATCGCCGAGGCAGTGGTTCTGTCCTGCTTCCGGCCCGTCGAGCCGCCGCGGAACCGAGTCGTCTACGAGCGCGGCAACTTCCCTTCCGTCCGCTACCTCTACCAGGCGCAGCCCGACCTCGAGGTCGTCGTCTGCGAGGACGACGAGGAGATCGTGGAGCGGATCGACGAGCGGACGCTGCTCGTCCCCATCACGCACGTCCTCTTCAAGTCGGGCGAGATCCAGGACGTCGAGCCGATCGTCCGCCGGGCGCGAAGAGGTCGGCGCGCACGTGATCCTCGACTGCTACCAGTCGGCGGGAATCGTCCCGCTCGACGTCACCGAGCTCGGAGTGAGCTTCGCCGTAGGCGGCTCCGTCAAGTGGCTCTGCGGAGGGCCGGGGAACGGATGGCTCTACGTCAGGCCCGACCTCGTCGAGTCGCTCGAGCCGACCTACACCGGCTGGCAGGCGCACGAGCGCCCGTTCGGCTTCGAGGAGGAGATGGAGTACGCGGCCGGGATCGCGCGCTTCCTCACCGGGACGCCGAACGTGCCCGCGCACTACGCGGCGACGGCGGGGTACGACCTCGTCGAGGAGGTGGGTGTCGCCCGCATCCGGGAGGGCTCGCTGCGCCAGACACAGCTCCTGATCGACCTCGCCGACGAGCGCGGCTTCGAGGTCGTGAGCCCGCGCGACCCTGCGCGGCGCGGCGGCACGGTGACGATTCGCGTCGCGGATTTCCCGGCCGTCCACGCGGAGCTCGAGACGCGCGGGATCCTCTGCGACTTCCGGCCCGATGCGGGAATCCGCCTCGGGCCGCACTTCTTCTCGACGGACGACGAGATCCGGTTCGCGGTCGACCAGATCGCCGAGATCCTCCAGTCGGGCGCGCACCGGAGGCATGCCGGTGCGGTCGCGGCGCACTAGCCGGGGACTTGGCGCACGAGGTCCGAGACGTCGCGCCGGGTCTCTGGATCTCACGAGGAGCGGGTCCTCCCTGCGCTCCGCGCTCTCCTCGAGCTTCCCTTCGAGCACGTGATCGTCTCGCACGGCGAGCCGGTGCACGATCGCGCCGAGTACGAGCGCGCGCTCGGCCGGCCGCGCTGGACGGAGTAGTCACTGCCACACAGAAGCGCTCGTGGATCGGCACCGGCGGACGAGGAGCGCGCGGGACACTCGATCCGCTCTTCTTGACTTCGAACGTCCGCGGTGAGAAAAACACAGGGCAACCGGTTTTCGCGACGGATCGGAGGATGCATGACCCCGAGGGACGACCACCTGCGGCTGGACAGTCTCAACCCGCTGCTCACACGCGAGCGCCTGCTCCGCGGCGCCGCGGGCCTCGGCCTCGCCGTCGGGGCCGGGAGCTTCCTGGCGGCCTGCGCCGGTGGCGGCGACGGCGAGAGCGCCCTCGGCCCGAGCGGTGATCCCGTTCGCGGCGGCCGGTTGCGCGTGGGCCACGTGGGAGGCGGCTCGGGCGAGTCGGTGAACCCCGCCGTCGGGTCGTCGTTCATCGACGCCTCCCGCTTCTTCAACCTCTACGACCCGCTCTTCCGCGTCAGCCCCGAGCTCGAGGTGCAGCCGGGCCTCGTCGTCGAGTGGACGCCGAACGACGACTCGACCGTGTGGGAGTTCAAGCTGCGCCCCGACGTCGTCTGGCACGACGGCAAGAGCTTCACGGCGGACGACGTCATCTACACGCTCCAGCAGATGGGCGACGACGGCCACACCGCGCACTCGAGCGTGCTCAACGTCAAGCTCGCGGACGTTCGCAAGATCGACGACCTCACGCTCGAGATCCCGCTCGTGCGCCCGGATGCCCGTCTCTTCGACCAGTTCGTGCAGCAGAACACCGTCATCGTCCAGGACGGGTCGACTCCGACGAGGCTGCCGGTGGGCACCGGGCCGTTCAAGCTCACGGAGTTCACGCCAGGTCAGCGGAGCCTCGCGGTGCGCAACGAGAACTACTGGGAGGAGGGGAAGCCGTACGCCGACGAGTGGGAGGACATCTCGATCGACGACAACACGGCCCGCCTGAACGCGCTCCTCGGCGGCGAGATCGACATGATGAGCCAGCTCCCCTTCTCGCAGGCGCGTGCGGAGGCGGGAGGCGACCGGATCCAGGTCATCGACGCGCCGAGCCCGGCCCTGCAGGTGTTCCTCATGCGGCTCGACGTCGAGCCGTTCGACGACGTCCGCGTACGGCAGGCGTTCCGGCTGATCGCGGACCGGCAGGCGCTGATCGACGGTGCGCTGGCGGGGTACGGGACGCTCGGCAACGACCTTGCAGGCAGCGCGCTCCCGTACTTCATGGACGTCGAGGTTCCGGAGCAGGATCTCGAGCAAGCGCGGTCGCTCCTCCAGGAGGCCGGCCACGAGAACCTCGAGGTCACACTGCACACGTCCGACATCGTCCCGGGCTTCGTCGAGGCGGCGACCCTCTTCGCCGAGCAGGCGGAGGGAGCGGGGGTGACGGTCAACGTGAAGCGGGAGGCGGCGAACGCGTACTTCGACACTTCGCTCCTCTACACGACCCTCCCCTTCGCGCAGTCCTTCTGGACGTACTCGTCCCTCGCGGCCTGGTACACGCAGTCCGTCCTCTCCGATGCGGTCTGGAACGAGACCCACTTCCGCGACAAGGCGTACGACAGGCTCATCCAGGACGCGATCGGTGCGACGGACGAGGCCACTGCTCAGGACCTCTGGGATCAGGTGCAGCAGCGCCAGCTCGACGAAGGCGGGTACATCATCTGGGCGAACCAGAACATCGTCGACGCGGCGGCGCCGAACGTCGGCGGGATCGTGCCGAGCTCGTTCTTCAACCTCGGAGGCTGGAACTACCGGGACGTCTGGCTCCAGACGTGAGGCACCGCGGGCGCTGCCTGCCGACGAGGTCAGGGATCGGAGGCCGGCGAGGTCGATGAGCAGCGTCGGCGCGGCGGTCGCGGGCCCGAGCCGCGCCAGCTTCGCGCGTCTTGCGCTCCGCCGTGTCCTCGCGGGCACGGCCACTTTGCTGGCCGTGTCGGTGCTCATCTTCATCGGCACCGAGGTGCTGCCCGGAGACGCGGCGAGCGCGGTCCTCGGGCGGACGGCGCAGCCCGAGCAGCTCGAGCGCATGCGCGAGCTCATGGGGCTCGACCGGCCGGCCGTGCAGCGGTACTTCGACTGGCTGGGCGGCATCGTCACAGGCGACCTCGGAAACAGCGCAGCCGGGTACGCGGCCGGCACCGAGACGCCGATCTGGGAAGACATCCGCGCGAGCCTCTGGAACACGCTGACGCTCGCGATCGTCGTGATCGCGCTGATGATCCCGCTCAGCCTCGTGCTCGGCGTGCTCGCCGCGACGAGGGTGGGACGCCCGGCGGACCACACGATCTCGATCGGGTCGCTCGCGGTCGTCTCGCTGCCCGAGTTCATCATCGGGTCGCTCCTCATCTTCGTGTTCTTCTCGTGGCTCGACGTGCTGCCGCCGGTCTCGCTCGTCCCGCCCGGGACCAGCCCGCTCGACCGGCCCGAGGTGCTCGTGCTTCCGACGCTCACGCTGCTCGGGGCGACGCTCGCCGGGTCGACGAGGATGGTGCGCGCCGGGATGCTCGAAGCACTCGACTCGGACTACGTGCAGATGGCGCGGCTGAACGGCATCTCCGAACGGCGTGTCGTCCTCCGGTACGGGCTGAAAAACGCGCTCGCTCCGGCGGTTCAGGTGTTCGCCCAGAACGTCCAGTACCTGATCGGCGGAATCATCGTCGTCGAGTACCTCTTCAACTACCCGGGGATCGGCAAGGAGCTCGTCGACGCTGTCGCGATTCGCGACGTGCGCGCCGTCCAGTCGCTCGCCTTCATCGTCGCCGCCGTGTACATCGCCGTGAACATCGTCGCCGACCTCATCGTCATCGCGCTCGTCCCCAGGCTCAGGAGCCGCAGTGCCTGACGCCCTTCGCTTCGCGCGGTCCGGGACCGGCGCCGTCGGCGTGGTGATCCTCGGGGTCGTGCTCGCGATAGCGCTCTTCGGCCCTTTCGTCGCGCCGGAGCCCCTCCAGCGCCCGATCGGGATCCCGTACGAAGGGCCGAGCGCCGAAGCGCCCCTCGGCACGGACTTCCTGGGCCGCGACGTTCTCTCCCGGACGCTCTGGGGTGGACGGAGCGTGATCGTGCTCGCCGGGCTCTCCGTCCTCGTCGCGTACATCGGCGGGCTCGCGGTCGGGCTCGCTGCCGGCTACTCGCGCGGGCTCCTCGACCCCTTCCTCATGCGCGGTGCCGACGTGCTGCTCTCGCTGCCGGCACTTCTCTTCCTGCTCGTGCTCGTCACGGGGCTCGGCTCGAGCCGCGCCGTCCTCGTGCTCGGTGTGGCCCTGATCCAGCTCCCCCTGATCGCGCGCATCATCCGCTCCGCCACGCAGGCGCAATCGGTGCGCGGCTTCGTCGAGGCCGCGGCGGCGCGCGGTGAGCGGACGAGCGCGATCCTCGTCCGCGAGCTGCTGCCGAACATCGTCCCGACGATCTCCGCCGACATCGGCCTGCGCCTGACCTACTCGATCATCCTCATCGCCTCGGTCAACTTCCTCGGGCTGGGGCTCCAGCCGCCCTCCGCGGACTGGGGTCTCATGGTCTCGGAGAATCGCTCCGGGCTCAATCTCAACCCGCTCGCCGTGCTCGCGCCCGCGACGCTCATCGCACTCCTGACGATCGCCGTCAACATGGTCGGCGACTCCGTCGCGCGGGCTCAGGGTGTCTCGCCGACAGCCGTGGGGGCGAGGACGTGACCACGATGAGCGCGCCCGTTCGGCGGAGTGACGGCGTCGTGGTGCGCGTCGAGGGGCTAACGGTGGAGGTCGTCGGCCGAGGCCCGATCGTGGACGACGTGTCGATCTCGGTCGGCGCGGGCGAGATCCTCGGGCTCGTCGGCGAGTCGGGCTCCGGGAAGACGACCCTCGCGCTCGCGCTGCTCGGGTACGCGAGGCCGGGATGCACGATCACCTCCGGCGCGGTCGAGATCGCGGGAACGCGCCTCACCGGAGTGACCGAGACGGAGGCGCGCGGCCGCCGGGGGCGGGTCGTCTCGTACGTGCCCCAGGATCCGGCCTCGGCGCTCAATCCGTCGCTCGTGGTCGGGGACGCGATCGGGGACATGCTTCGCGAGCACCGGGACCCCGACGCTCGCGGACACGACGCGGTGCTCCAGGCCCTTCTGCGCGTCGAGCTCCCCGCCGAGCGGAGGTTCGCCCGCCGCTACCCGCACGAGCTCTCCGGCGGCCAGCAGCAACGGGTGGCGATCGCCGCGGCGCTCGTGTGCGAGCCGCCCGCGGTCGTGATGGACGAGCCGACGACCGGGCTCGACGTCGTCACTCAGGCGCGCATCCTGGAAGAAGTCGAGCGCTTGCGGTCCGAGCAGGAGCTCGCGGTCGTGTACGTGACCCACGACCTCGCCGTTGTGGCGTCGATCGCGGATCGGATCGCGGTCATGTATGCCGGCCGCATCGTGGAGACGGGAGCAGCGGCCGAGATCATCGCGCGTCCGCGCCATCCGTACACGCTCGGCCTCGTGTCGTCGATCCCGGATCACGTCTCGCGGCGGCCCGTGCGTGGCATTCCCGGCGTCGCCGTGGGCGTCGGCGAGCGGCCGCAGGGGTGCGCCTTCGCTCCTCGCTGCCCGCAGCGCGTCGGCCGGTGCGAGATCGAGCAGCCTCCCTCCGAAGCCGTCTCGCGAGGGCACGCGACGCGCTGCTTCGAGTGGCGGCGGACGCCTCCGATCGCGCACGCCGCGCCGGCTGCCGCCGGAGTTGCGGCAACGACGACCTCGGCGCTCGTCGGCGTCGCCGGCCTCCAGGCGGGACACGGCAGCGTCCTCGCGGTCGACGATGTCTCGTTCGAGCTCGCGGCCGGCGAGTGTCTTGCGCTCGTCGGAGAGTCGGGGTCCGGCAAGACCACGATCGCCCGCTGCATCGCCGGGCTCCACGTGCCGTCGGCAGGCAGGATCCTCCTCGACGGCGAGCTGCTCGCAGGGCGAGCCCGTGCCAGGAGCCGCGAGCAACGCCGACGTCTGCAGATCGTGTTTCAGGACCCGTACGACTCGCTCAACCCGCGTAGGCGGATCCGCGACGAGATCGCCCGACCGGCCCGGCTCTTGCGGAGGCTCTCTGCGCAGGAGGCGGAGCAGGACGTGAGCGAGCTGCTCGAACGGGTCCGGCTTCCCGCGCGCCTCGCCGGCCGGTACCCGCGAGAGCTTTCGGGCGGGGAGCGGCAGCGCGTCGCGATCGCCAGGGCGCTGGCGGCCCGCCCGGACGTCGTCGTCTGCGACGAGATCACGTCGGCGCTCGACGTCTCCGTGCAGGCGGCCGTGCTCGAGCTGCTCGCCGAGTTGCGTACCGAGCTCGGCCTCTCGCTCCTCTTCATCTCGCACGACCTCGGTGTCGTCGGCACGATCGCGGACCGCGTGCTCGTGCTCGAGCGCGGCCGGGTCCGCGAGGTAGGGCCGACCGCGCGGGTGCTCGCCCAGCCGCAGGACGGATACACGCGACGGCTGCTCGAGGCGGCACCGCGCCTGCCGCGATGATCGTGCTGCGGTCGTCCGAGCTCCTCGCGCTCGTGGATCCCGGCCATGGCGCGGAGATCCTCGAGCTCGTGCACGTTGCGAGCGGGCGTCGGTTGCTCGGACGCCCGCCGTTCGCGACCGCCCCGCCCATGGCGGGCGACCTTCCCGAGGACCTCTGGACGGCCGCCTATCGAGGCGGCTGGCAGCTCGCCGCACCGAATGCCGGAGCGGCCTGCCGGGCCGAAGGCGTCGACCACGGCTTCCACGGGCGTGCGTCGAACGACCCGTGGTCGGTCGTCGAAGCGGACGAGTCGGCCGCGACCTTCGCCTGGCGCGGGCACGGGCTCGAGCTGACGAGGCGGGTCGCCCTACGTGGGGCGAGCGTGGGGATCGAGCTGCAGGCGCGTGCGACGAACGGCCCCGCACCGCTCGTCGTGCTGGAGCACATCGCCCTCGGCCTCGAGCTGCTCGAGCCCGAGGTCGAGATCGACCTCCCCGCCGGCACGGCCTACGAGTTGAGCGAGCGGGACGGGCCGCCGCTGCCGCCGGCGGATGCGCCCGAGTGGCCGGAGGTGCTGCTCCTCGACGGATCGAAGGAGCGCGCCGACACGTGGCCGCTCGACCGCCCGCGGAGCCGGTTGCTCGCCGTCGCGGACCTGCCCGAAGGCTGGGCGCGCGTTCGTAACTCGCGGACGGGCACCGCTGTGGCGTTGAGGTGGGACGCCGGCTGGCTCCGGCACCTGTGGCTGTGGCACGAGGCGCGTGAGTACGGAGGGCCGTGGCGCGGGCAAGCGGAGCTGCTGGCGCTCGAGCCATGCTCGGTCCCGCATCCCCTCGGCCTCGCGACCGCGATCGAGCACGGGCAGGCCCGCTGGCTCGACTCCGGTGAGGTCGCGGGGTACGAGCTCACGCTCGACGTCGCCGTCTCGTGAGCCGGTCAGTCGACGCGGTAGGCGGCAAGCGCGTCTTCGTCGAGATCGACGCCGAGCCCCGGCGCAGTCGGCAGCGCGACCAGCCCGTCGACGACTGCAGGCTCCGGGCCGACGAGGTCGCGTCGGAGCGGAGAGTCGAAGAGCTCCGGCGACAGCGCCTCGACGAACGGGACGTTCGTGGTCGCCGCCTGCAGGTGTCGCGCGGCTGCCGCCGTGATGCCCGTCTTCCAGCAGTGCGGAACGACGAGCACGCCGGCGAGCTCCGCCAGCTCCGCGATGCGGACCATCTCGGTGAGCCCTCCGCAGCGATTGACGTCGGGCTGGAGCACGTCGATCCCTCCGCGCTCGATCCACTCGCGGCACTCGAATCTGGTGGCGGCCATCTCGGCGCCTCCGACCCGCATTGCGACGCGTGCCGCGAGCTTCGCGTGGCCGTCGAGGTCGTCGTGCCGGAGCGTCGCCTCCGCGAGGTAGAGGTCGCAGCTCTCGAGCTGGTCGAGGACCTGCAAGGCCGAGCGCCAATCTCGCCAGCGGTAGCCGAAGTCGACCAGCATCGGGATCTCGTCTCCGAGCAGGCGCCGGCCTTCCTCGACGCAGCGGACGAGCTCCCGGTCGGAGACGAGGTCTCCGAAGAGCACCTCCATCTTCACCGCTCGGAAGCCGAGCGCGAGCGCACGCTCGAACCCCGCGGCGATGTCGTCCATGAGCTCGCCGATCGTGCGGTCCCGGACCGCTCCCGGGTAGATCGTCGCGTACGGGCGGACCGCATCCTGGCGCGCGCCGCCGAGCACCTGGTAGACCGGGCGGCCTAGCTGCTTGCCGACCAGGTCGTGCAGGGCGACGTCGACCGCCGAGAGCGCGTGGATCCCGAGCCCGCGGCGACCGTGGTAGATCGTCGCCTCGTAGAGCCGGTCGTGCAGGGCGCGAACGTCGAAGGGGTCGCAGCCGAGGAGCACTCCCCGGAGCCCGCGGCTCCACCCGTGCACGTCCCCCATGAGCACGAGCTCGCGGACGGCTCCGGCAGGAGCATCCGCCTCTCCGATGCCGACCCGCCCGTTCTCGTCGCGAATGACGACGACGACCGTCTCGGACGAGCTGTCGAGGTCTTCGGGGTCGCTCTCGGGCGCCCGAACGACGATTGCCTCGACGTCGGAGATGAGTGAGCGCTCGGTGGACGTCACGGGGTCGCATCATCGTGGAATCGGCGCCGAGTAGCGGCCGACTCGCTCGTTTCCATGTGCGAGAGTTGCGCCGTGTCCGCCGGTGCCTCACGAGCGCACGAGGTTTCGGCTGTCGTGACCGGCGCCGCGGCGGGCCTCGGCCTCGCCGTCGCCCGCAAGCTGGCCGCAGACGGAGTTGGGGTTGTCGGCGTCGACGTCGACGAGCACGGTCTCGGACGGGCCGCCGGGGAGGTCGGCCTCGTGCCGGTCGTCGGTGACATCGCCGACTGGGGCACGCACGAGCGTGCGGCCGACGCCGCGGAGACGCTCGGACGGCTGGCGGGCTGGGTGAACAACGCGGGCATCGACGTCCAGGGCGCCGCGCACGAGGTCGGGCCGGAGGAGGTCGACCGCGGGCTGCGGGTCCTGCTCACCGGCGCGATCGCCGGCACCGTCGTCGCGGTTCGCCGCATGCTGCCCGCGCGCGCAGGCTCGATCGTCAACGTCTCCTCGGTCCAGGGGGTAGCGGCGTTTCCCCGGTACCTCGTCTACGGGGTCGCGAAGACGGGCGTCGTCCACATCGCACGCTCGGTCGCCGTCGACTACGGGCGGTACGGCATTCGCTGCAACACGGTGCTGCCCGGGACGATGGACACGCCGATGACGGACAGCGTGCTCCCGCCCGACCTGCCGCGCGCCGAGGCGCTTCGCCGCGAGGGCGAGCTCGCGACTCTCGGGCGGATCGCGCAGCCGGAGGAGGTCGCCGAGGTCGTCTGCTTCCTTCTCTCCGAGCGCGCGTCGTACGTCACCGGCACGTCGGTCCTCGTCGACGGCGGCGCCGCCGCGCGCTGCTACGCGTACCCCGGCCTCGAGCTCTGACGCGTCAGCGGTCGAGAAAGGCGCCGTCCACCCGCAGCACCGAGCCGCTCGTGAACGACGACGCGTCCGAAGCGAGCCACACGGCTGCCTCGGCCACCTCCTCGACGAGTCCGAGGCGCGGGATCGCATGCAGCGCGGCCAGCCGCACACGCTCTTCCGGATCGGTGACCTCGTCCGTCATCCCGCCGTCGATCACACCCGGCGAGATGCAGTTTGCGCGGATGCCGTGGGAGCCGTACTCGACGGCGATCGTCCGCGTCAGCATGTCGACGCCGGCTTTCGAGACGCTGTATGCGGCGTCGTGCGGCCACACCTTGTAGCCCGCCACGCTCGTCAGAGTGACGATCGACCCGCCGCCCGCGGCCACGAGGTGCGGGATGGCCGCGCGGCAGACATAGAACATGCCCGAGAGGTTGGTCGCGACCGTCTCGTCCCAGGTCTCGACCGACATCTCGGCGACCGGCGCCCAGTCGCAGTCGACCGCCGCCGCACCGACGAGCGTGTCCAGGCCGCCGAGCAGCTCCGCGGCGCGAGCGACACCCGCGCTCGCCGAGGCCGCGTCCGAGACATCGAGCTCGAGCGCTTCGGCCCCTGGAAGCTCCTCGGACAGCGTTCGCAGAGGCTCGAGCCTCCTCCCCGCGAGAACGACGCGTGCGCCCGCTGACGCGAACGCGCGCGCAACGCCTGCGCCGAGCCCGCCGCTCGCCCCGGTGATCAGCGCTCTGCGGCCGTCGAGTCGGCGCACGAGTGAGGAGTATCCCAGCGTGGGCTGGGCTCCGTGTCCGCCGATCTCTGGACGAAAGGTCGGCGACCGTCGTACGATCGGCGCGATGGCGCTGCGGACCGGCGAGAAGACGCTCCACCAGATCGTCTCCACCGTCGCCTCCTCGCTCGAGCTGGACGAGGTGCTGAAGGCGGTCGTCCGGCTCATGTCCGACGGAAGCGGTGTCCACGCGTGCTTCGTGTACCTCGTCGACGAGAGCGGCGAGCGGCTCGTGCTCCGCGCTGCCTCTGCTCCGTACGAGCGGCAGGCAGGCAGGGTCGCGCTCGAACGCGGCGAGAGCCTTGCGTGGTGGGCGGCCGAGCACGGCGAGCCCGCGTTCATCCGCGACGACGCGCTCGCCGACCCGCGGACGAAGTACGTCCCCGAGCTCGAGGAGGAGAAGTTCCAGTCGCTGGTCGCGGTGCCGATCGTCGGCAGGTCGGGCGAGGCAATCGGCGCGATCACGGCGCACACCGAGGCGCCGCGCGAGTTCTCCGACGACGAGGTGGACTTTCTCGTCAGCTCGGCGAGTCTCGTCGGGAGCGCGATCGAGAACGCTCGGCTGTACGAGGAGACGCGGCTACGCGTTTCCGAGCTCGAGCAGCTCACGGAGCTCGCCGAGGCGATCGCGCGTGCCGACGCGCTCGACGACCTCCTCGCCACCGTCGTCGAGGGCGCGCAGCCGCTCCTCGCAGCGCGCGCGTGCCACGTCTACCTCCTCGATCCCGGGAGCGAGGAGCTCGAGCGCCGCGCCAGCGCGCCCGAGTCGGGGAACGCGCGCCAGCGCCTCGGCCTCGCCGAGCTGGGGCCGGAGCTCGCGCGCGGCGGGCGCAGCACGAGGCTCGCCGTGCCCCTGGTCGCGAACGGCGAGCTCATCGGCCTGCTCGTCGCCGAGGGGAGCGGGCGGGTCGAGCTCGGGAGAGCGGTTGCGAGCCAGGTCGCGGTCGGGGTCAAGAAGGTGCAGGTGATCGAGCAGCTCACCGAGAAGAACCTCATCAAGGACTTCTTCGAGGAGCTCGCCGGCGGACGGCCGCGCGGCGACCTCGAGGGACGCGCGGCCCGGCTCGGCTGCGATCTCGACCAGCCCCACGTCGTCCTCGTCGCGGAGCCGACGGACGACGGGCTCGAGCGGGCGCTGCGCACGGCTGCACCCGGGTCGCTCTTCGACCGGCGCGAGGACTCGCTCCGTGCCCTCGTCAAGCTGCCGACCCCGAACCCCGATGCGTTCCTCGGCCGCATCCGGCGCCTACAGGCCGAGCTGCCTCGACCCGTCTCGATCGGGATCTCGAGCGTCTGCCAGGGAGAGGCGGCGTTCACCGACGGCTTCGCAGAAGCGCAGCAGGCGCTGCTCGGGACGCTGGTGCTGCGGGCCGAGCCGTCGGTCATCGCCTACGAGGAGCTCGGCGCGTACAAGTACCTCCTCCGGGTCGCCGTCGACGGCGGCATCCGCGACGCGACGGTAGATGCGATCGCGAAGCTCTCGGAGTACGACGCGCAGCGGGGCTCCCAGCTCGTCACCACGCTCGAGGAGTTCCTCCGCCGCCACGGGAACATCAGCGCGACGTCGGAAGCGCTCTTCGTCCATCCGAACACGCTCCGCCAAAGGCTGCGCCGCATCGCGGAGCTCTCCGGGCTCGACCTCCGCCGCGACGACTGGCTCATGATCGAGATCGCCGTGAAGATGGTGAAGCTCCAGCAGGCGCTCGGAGCGGCGAAGCTGCCGGGCACTGGGGGGTCTGGCTGAAGCCAGACCCCAGACCGCTGGTGCCTGGCTTCAGCCAGGCACCCGGTTTCCGCACGGCCAAACCGGACACAAACGCGGCGCCAAGGTGTGGAGGACGCGCACCTTCATCCGCGAGCGATCGCGTGGTAGGCCTATGCCCCACGTCGAGGGAGGTTCGTACATGGCCGGAGCCGTCGATGACGTCTGGAAGGAGATGCAGGGCCGCGGGGTGGAGTTCGTCTTCGCGCAGTTCGTCGACCTGTACGCGCGGCCGAGCGCGAAGCTCGTGCCGATTCGGTCGCAGGAGGATCTCGAGGGCCTCGTCGCCGAGGGCGCGGGCTTCGCCGGGTTCGCCGCCGGCGAGATCGGCCAGGTCCCGAGCGATCCGGACATCGCCGCGATCCCGGATCTCGAGAGCTACACCCCCGTGCCGTGGCAGCCGAACCTCGCGCGGTTCGCGTGCGACGTCACGGTCGAGGGCGAGGAGTGGCCGTACTGCCCGCGGACGATCCTGCGGCGCGGGCTCGCCCGCGCGGAGGAGAAGGGCTACGAGCTCAAGATGGGGCTCGAGCTCGAGTACTTCCTCGTGAAGCAGCGCGACGACGGCTCGATCGAGATCGCCGACTCGTACGACACGCTCGAGAAGCCCTGCTACGACATGTCCGGCCTCACGCGCCGGTACGACTTCCTGACGACGGTCTCCCGCTACTGCAACGACCTGGGCTGGGGCAACTACGCGAACGACCACGAGGACGCGAACGGGCAGTTCGAGCAGAACTTCACGTATGCAAACGCGCTCACGAGCTGCGACCGCGCGATCTTCTTCCGCTACATGGTGCACACGCTCGCGGAGCAGAACGGGATGATCGCGACGTTCATGCCGAAGCCGTTCAGCCACCTGACCGGGAACGGCTGCCACTTCCACATGTCGCTCTGGGACGGCGACACGAACCTCTTCCTGGACGAGTCCGACCCGCGCGGCCTGGGGCTCTCCGAGCTCGCGTACAACTTCATCGGCGGCCTGAAGGCCCATGCCCGTGCGACGAGCGCCCTCACGGCGCCGACCGTGAACTCGTACAAGCGCCTGAAGGTGGGGACGACGGCGAGCGGCGCGACCTGGTCTCCGGTCTGGATCTCGTACGGCTACAACAACCGCACGCAGATGCTGCGCATCCCTGGGCCCGGCCGCGTGGAGGACCGGACGATCGACGGCTCCTGCAACCCGTACCTCGCGGCGGCCGCGGTGCTCGCTGCGGGACTGGACGGCATCGAGCGGAAGCTCGACGCCGGGGAGCCGAACTCGGACAATCTCTACTCCATCCCGTACGACGAGCTTCGTGCCCGCGGGCTCGAAACGCTCCCGGGGAACCTGCTCATGGCCACGCACGAGCTCGCGCAGGACGAGGTGCTCCGGGAGGCACTCGGCCCCGGGCGCGACGAGGACTACGTCGACTACTTCATTCGCGTGAAGCTCGAGGAGTGGAACCGCTACCACGAGCAGGTCACGCCGTGGGAGATCCGCGAGTACCTCACGCGGTTCTGACATATGGAGGAAACCTCCATATCGCAATAAGCAGAATCGGTGAAATAGACGGCTATTCGGCTCGCACCCATGTGTAACTTCTGAACACATGTGCGGGATCGTCGGGCTCTTCGCGAAGAACGCCTCGCTCGAGGCTCGGCTCGGCGTGCACCTCGCGGCGATGCTCGAGCAGATGTCGGACCGCGGGCCGGACAGCGCGGGGGTCGCGGTGTATCGCGATCCGGCGCCGTTCGGCTCGAGCAAGCTGACGCTGTTCTCCGCCGACCCCGCGGAGCCGTGGGCCGAGCTCGGCCGAACGCTCGGCGACGTCTTCGGTGGCGGAGAGGAGCCGCGGGTCCGCGCGAGCCACGCCGTCTTCGTCGTCGACGCGGAGGCGACCGAGGCCGAGGCGTGGGTCCGGGCGAACCGGCCCGACCTGCGCGTGATGAGCGCGGGCAGCGTGATCGAGATCTACAAGGAGACCGGGCTCCCGCCGCAGTTCGTCCAGCAGTTCGAGCTCGCGGAGCTCACGGGCACGCACGCGCTCGGCCACACGCGGATGGCAACCGAGAGCCGGGTGACGACCGCGGGCTCGCATCCGTTCTCCACGGGCTTCGATCTCTGCCTCGTCCACAACGGGTCGCTCTCGAACCACAACCGGCTGCGCGAGGGCCTGCGCCGCGAGGGCATCGAGTTCCAGACCGAGAACGACACGGAGGTAGCGGCGGGCTACCTCGCGTGGCGGATGCGCGAGGGCGCGTTGCTCGAAGAGGCGCTCGAGGGATGCCTCGAGGATCTCGACGGGTTCTACACATTTGCCGTCGGCACCGCGGACGGGTTCGCGGTGCTCCGCGACCCGATCGCGTGCAAGCCGGCGGTGCTCGCGGAGACGGACGAGTGGGTCGCGATGGGCTCCGAGTGGCGCGCGATCTCGGTGCTGCCCGGGGCCGCCGACGCCGAGACGTGGGAGCCCGAGCCCGGCGTCGTCTACGTCTGGGAGAAGGCGAAGGTCTGATGGCTGCGGTCCCTGCGAAGGAGCTCGCCGTTGAGCTGGTCGACCTCGAGACGACCTCGCTCCGGGAGCTGAACCAGCGGCTGCACGATCTCGCGCACACGCCCGGGCCGACCGCGTGGCGTGTCCTCAACCCGAACGGCGTGCATGCCCTGGCGTGCGGGATCGACGCCGACGTCGAGGTCGAGATCGACGGCCACGTGGGCTACTACTGCGCGGGGATGAACAAGCGCGCGACGGTGCGACGTGCACGGCAACGCAGGCCCGGGCGTCGCGGAGAACATGATGTCCGGCAGGGTGCTCGTCGACGGGAACGCGAGCCAGTCGGCAGGCGCAACCGGGCGCGGCGGTCTGCTCGTCGTGCGCGGCGACGCCTCTGCGCGCTGCGGGATCTCGATGAAGGGGATCGACATCGTCGTCGCCGGCTCCGTCGGGCACCTCAGCGCCTTCATGGCGCAGACCGGCTGCCTCGTCGTCTGCGGTGACGCCGGTGACGCCCTCGGGGACTCGATCTACGAAGCACGGCTGTACGTGCGCGGCGAGGTCGCGGGCCTGGGAGCGGATTGCGTCGAGAAGGAGCTGCGCGCAGAGCACATCTCGCAGCTGACCGGCCTGCTCGGGGACGCGGGCATCGACGCCGATCCGGCCGAATTCCGGCGCTACGGCTCGGCGCGGGAGCTCTACAACTTCAAGGTCGACAACGCGGGGGCGTACTAGGGCGAGGCAAGCCTCGCCCTAACGGACATGGCGATCGAGGCGGACCGCCCCTGGAACCTTCGCGAGTCGTACCTCTTCGACCGCACGGTCATCGCCGAGATCCAGCGCGCCGCGCGGGAAGGGATCTACGACATCCGGGGCTTCGGCGCGAAGCGGTACGTGCCGCACTTCGACGACCTGCTCTTCCTCGGCGCGAGCATCTCCCGCTATCCCCTCGAGGGCTACCGCGAGCGCTGCGCCACCGACGTAACGCTGGGGACGCGCTTCGCGAAGAAGCCGCTCGAGCTCCGGATCCCGGTGACGATCGCGGGCATGAGCTTCGGCGCGCTCTCGGCGCCCGCCAAGGAGGCTCTGGGCCGTGGCGCGACCGAGGCCGGCACCTCGACGACGACCGGCGACGGCGGGATGACGCCGGAGGAGCGCGAGCACTCGGAGACGCTCGTCTACCAGCTGCTCCCGTCGCGCTACGGCATGAACCCGGACGACCTGCGCCGCGCCGACGCGATCGAGGTCGTCGTCGGCCAGGGCGCGAAGCCGGGAGGCGGCGGGATGCTCCTCGGTCACAAGATTTCCGACCGTGTCGCCGAGATGCGCGACCTTCCGGAGGGCATCGACCAGCGCAGCGCGTCGCGGCATCCCGACTGGACGGGCCCCGACGACCTCGAGATCAAGATCCACGAGCTGCGCGAGATCACGGACTGGGAGAAGCCCGTCTTCGTGAAGGTCGGCGCGACGCGGACGTACTACGACGTCCAGCTCGCGGTGAAGGCGGGCGCCGACGTCATCGTCGTGGACGGGATGCAGGGCGGGACGGCGGCGACCCAGGACGTCTTCATCGAGCACGTCGGCATCCCGACGCTCCCCGCGACGCGCATCGCGGTCGACGCGCTGCAGGAGCTCGGCCTGCATCGCCAGGTGCAGCTGATCGTCTCCGGCGGGATCAGAACCGGGGCGGACGTCGCGAAGGCGCTCGCGCTCGGCGCCGACGCGGTCTCGATCGGCACGGCTGCGCTCGTCGCGATGGGCGACAACAGCCCGGAGTACGACGAGCAGTACCGCCAGCTCGGGAGCGCTGCCGGGTTCTACGACGACTACCAGGCCGGACGCGACCCGGTCGGCATCTCGACCCAGGACGACGAGCTCGCCGCCCGCTTCGACGCAGTCGTCGGCGGCAGGAAGATCGCGAACTTCCTCCGCGTGCTCACGCTCGAGTGCCAGACCCTCGCCCGCGCGTGCGGAAAGTCGCACGTGCACAACCTCGAGCCGGAGGACCTCGTCGCTCTCACCGTCGAGGCGGCCGCGATGGCGCGCGTGCCGCTCGCGGGAACGGACTGGATCCCGGGCTCGAACGGGGGTCTGTAGGGCGAGACATGTCTCGCCCCTGCGCGGGGATGAGAGGATTGGCGGGGTGAGCGCAGGCATCACGCCCCTCCGCGAGCGCGCCGCCTGGAAGGCGCTCGAGCAGCACTACGCGGAGATCCGCGACCTACACCTGCGCGACCTGTTCGAGGCCGATGCCACGCGCGGCGAGCGGCTCGCGGCGGAGGGCGTAGGCCTCTACCTCGACTACTCGAAGAACCGCGTGACGGACGAGACGCTTCGCCTGCTCCTGCAGCTCGCCGAGGAATCCGGCCTGCCGGAGCGCACGGAGGCGATGTTCCGGGGCGACCCGATCAACGTCTCGGAGGACCGGCCGGCGCTCCACGTCGCGCTGCGCATGCCGAGGGCCGCATCGCTCGTCGTCGACGGTGTCGACGTCGTCGCGGAGGTGCACGAGGTGCTCGACCGCATGACCGCGTTCGCCGAGCGCGTGCGCGCGGGCGAGTGGACGGGGCACACGGGCGAGCCGATCCGGAACGTCGTCAACATCGGCATCGGCGGCTCCGACCTCGGCCCGGTGATGGCGTACGAGGCGCTTCGCCACTACTCGCGGCGCGACCTCACCTTCCGCTTCGTCTCCAACGTCGATCCCACCGACTTCGCGGAGGCGACCCACGACCTCGCTCCCGCCGAGACGCTCTTCGTCGTCTCGTCGAAGACGTTCACGACGCTCGAGACGATGACGAACGCCCGGACTGCCCGGGAGTGGTCGCTCCAGGCGCTCGGGGACGAGTCCGCGATCGCGAAGCACTTCGTCGCGGTGTCGACGAACGCCGACGAGGTCGCCGCGTTCGGGATCGACCCGGACAACATGTTCGGCTTCTGGGACTGGGTCGGCGGCCGCTATTCGCTCGAGTCGGCGATCGGGCTCTCGACGATGCTCGCGATCGGGCCCGACGGCTTCCGCGAGCTGCTCGCGGGGTCCCACGCGATGGACGAGCACTTCCGCACGACGCCGCTCGACCGCAACCTCCCGGCGCTCATGGGGCTGCTCGCCGTCTGGTACGGGGACTTCTTCGGAGCGGAGACCGTCGGCGTGATGCCGTACAGCCAGTATCTGAAGCGGTTTCCCGCCTACCTCCAGCAGCTCGCGATGGAGTCGAACGGCAAGCACGTCACGCTGGACGGTCGCCGTGTCGACTACCAGACCGGCGCCGTGTACTGGGGCGAGCCGGGCACGAACGGCCAGCACAGCTTCTACCAGCTGATCCACCAGGGGACGAAGCTCGTCCCGCTCGACCTCATCGGGTTCGGCAAGGCGCTCAACCCGATCCGCGACCACCACGACCTCCTCATGTCGAACGTCTTCGCGCAGGCGGAGGCGCTCGCGTTCGGCAAGACCGAGGAGGAGGTGCGGGCCGAGGGTACGCCAGAGGCGGTCGTTGCTCACCGCGTCTTCGAGGGCAACCGCCCGACGAACGTCATCCTCGCGAAGGAGCTCACGCCGCACACGCTCGGCGCGCTCGTCGCCCTCTACGAGCACAGCGTCTTCACGCAGGGCGCGGTCTGGAGCATCAACTCGTTCGACCAGTGGGGCGTCGAGCTCGGTAAGGCTCTCGCGACCCGGATCGCCGCCGAGCTCGAGAGCGAAGACGAGCCCGAGCTCGCGCACGACTCGTCGACCAACGCGTTGATCCGGCGCTATCGCGCTCTCCGCTGAAGGACGTGCCTCCGGAGCTCGAGATCCTCCCCGACCCCGACGCCGTTGCCGAGCGCGGCGCGGAGCTCGTCGCCGAGCACGCACGGGCTGCGATCGCGGATCACGGCGAGTTCACCTTGGCGGTCAGCGGCGGAACGACGCCCTGGGCGATGCTCGGCCGGCTCGCGGGCCGCGTTCCCTGGGAGCGCGTGACGATCTACCAGGTCGACGAGCGGGTCGCGCCCGACGGGGATCCCGAGCGCAACCTCACCCACTTGCGCGCGAGCCTTCTGCCGGGAGCGGCGGCCGACATCCGCGCCATGCCGGTCGGCGCCCACGATCTCGAGTCCGCGGCGGCCGACTATGCCGCCGCGCTACCCGAGCAGCTCGATCTCGTGCACCTCGGCCTCGGGGCGGACGGCCACACGGCCTCGCTCGTTGCCGGCGACCCGGCGCTCGACGTCCTCGATCGCGACGTCGCCGTCACGGGTGAGTACCAGGGCCGGCGACGGATGACGCTGACCTACCCGGCGCTGAATCGGGCGCACAGGATCCTGTGGCTCGTGACCGGCGCGGACAAGCGCGACGCCCTGCAGCGCCTGCTCGACGGGGACCGGTCGATTCCCGCCGGTCGCGTCGACGCGGGCCGCGCCGTCGTCGTGGCCGATGCGGCCGCGGCCGGCTGACTGCGGATCGCTCAGCGAAGGCGGTCGAGCAGCTCGGGCAGCGACGCGATCGGTCGCGACGTCCTCCGGGCTCGTGCGGGCGAGCGGCGTCTCGCGAAGGTCTCGTAGATCTCCGCCATCGCCTCGAAGAACGAGGGCGTGAGGCCGGCGGCCGCTTGCGTGGCCGCGATCTCGCGCATCTCGCCCACGTAGCGCTCGGACTTCGCGGCGGCGTTCCCGAGCCGCCGTTCCACGTTCGCCACGAGCTCCGGGGCGCCCGCGCGGAGGTCGGCGAGGACGTGCTCGAGGACGCCGTTCTCGTGCGCCGCGAGCAGCGCCTGCGCGAGGAGCGCCGAGCTCCCCTTGTACACGGACGCCGTGCTCATCTTCACCGCGGAGGCGGAGCCGACCGCGGGCCCGACGACGATCCGCTCGACGCCGTCGAACGGAAGCTCGGCGATCTCGTCCGCCCGCCGGCCGGACAAATAGACGCGCGTCGTCCCGGCGTTCCACGGCGGCGGGCCCGAGATCGACCCGTCGACGACATCGACGCCGTCCTTGCGTGCGGCGTCCTCGATGCGCGCGGCGGTCACGGGTGCGATCGCGTTCAAGTCGGCGAAGAGGAGCCCGCGGCCCTGTGTGCGCGCGACTCGTCCGACGTCGCGTGCAACGTCCGGCGCCGCCTCGGGCGGCACGATCGAGAGCACGACGCTCGCCTCGCGGACAACGGCCTCGAGGTCGTCCAGAAGCTCGATCGGGCCTCGCGCGGCGAGGCCGTGCGTCCGCTTGCTGCGGCCTGCGACCGTCGCGACGACACGGGCGCCACCGGCGGCGAGCGCGCTTCCGACGGCGCTGCCCATCGCTCCGGGGCTGACGATCCCGACCGTCGGCACGGACCGAGCTACGCGTTCCGCCCTTCGACGATCCCACGCTCGAGCTCGTCGGGTGCGAGGAGGATCGTCCAGCTCTCGATGTTCTTGACCGTCAGCATCCCGTTCCGGGCCCAGTTGTCCTGCGCGAAGCGCTCGCGGATCTCCTGCTCGGACTGCGCGACGACGACGTGCAGGGTCTCGCGGTCGCCCGCGAGCGGACCGCCGAGCACGATGAAGCCGTCGTCGACGAGCCCGTTCATGAACCGCGCGTGCTCGTCCCAACCGTCCTGCTCTCGGAGCCCGCGCGACCAGTCCCACGGGCCGCCGCGCTCGAGCCGAACCACGTGCAGCTGCAAGGGAGGTGCCTGTGTCTGCGTCGTGCTCTCCATCATGCGACTCCATCGTAGGAAGACCGGAGGTATGCGTGCTTCGCCTCGTCGTCGCGGCGTGAGCTCAGGTACGTGCTCCACGCGCCGCGCTCGTGGCAGACCGCGGCGAGCTCCCACACGCAGAAGGTCGGCCGATGCGTCCCCTCGACCGTTACGGCGTGAAACGTCGGATCGTCGTCGCTCTCCTTGGCCCACACCGTCTCCCAGAGCTCGTTCTCGTTGCGCCACGTCGAGACGAGGAGAAAGTAGAAGCTCTCCCCGCACCGGTGGAGGATCACGAAGCCGAGCTCACCCGCGAGCGACAGCTCACCCGCTCGCGCCGCCTCCCGGAGCTGGAGCTCCGCCAACGCCCTGACCTCGTCCTGCACGGGAGCGTCGGCGGGGGCGATGTCGTACCACTTGAGCAGCGCGTCGGCGACGGAGATGCTCGGCCCCGGCTCGACGCGCTTCGAGATGTGCTCGTAGTCGGAGGCGATGGCGCCGACCCGCTCGAGGACGGTCACGAGCCGTCCTCGAGCGGCGTGAAGTCCATGATCCAGTTCGTCTCCCACGTCTGGCCCGCCGTCTTCCGAGAACGCCTGCTCCCAGCGCGGCGTGCGGGTCGTGACCCGCGACCAGATGTACCGGACGAGGATCGGCTTGCCGTCGAACGTGTCCTCGCCCTCGAAGACGCCCGTGTCGCCGGTGAACCCGCCGCTGACGGGCGGGTCGAGCTCTCCCGAGTGCTTGGAGTCTGCCCAGTAGATCCACCACTTCTTCTCCGCCGGGTCGAAGAAGCGGAACGACATCGCGACGGAGCCGCCTGCGTAGTCCGTCCGGAACTCGTCCTCGTTCCCCAGACCGTCGAGGATCGGGCGGGCGACGCTCGTCGCCTCGAACTCGACCCACTCGTCGGACCCGGCGAGCCGCTTACGAAGCATCCGGTTTCGGACCCTCCAGCTTCCCATCCAGAAGTCGAAATCGCTCGCCGTGCTCTGTGCTTCGGCCGTGCTCGTCATCTCGTCCTCCCTGGTTCGGTTGCCGGATTCGACGCTAGCGAGGAAATAGGGCGATTATCGCCCTCTATGTGTGATTGACTGGTCGCGTGCTCGCTCCGACCGCGCGCCTGCTCGAGCTGCTCGAGCTCCTCCAGACGCAGCCCGTCGTGACCGGGCGGGAGGTCGCAGACCGGCTCGAGATCGACGCGCGCACCGTCAGGCGCTACGTGACGCGGCTCCAGGAGCTCGGCATCCCGGTCGAGGGCCAGCGCGGCGTCGGGGGCGGCTATCGAATCCGGCCGGGATACCGCCTGCCGCCGCTGATGCTCACGGACGACGAGGCGATCGTCGTCACGGTGGGGACCGTGGTCGCGGGCCGGTTGGGGCTGACGTCGACGTCGGAGGCGGTCGACGGCGCGCTAGCGAAGATCCACCGTGTCCTTCCGGACGCGCTGCGGCGCCAGGTGGAGGCGCTCGAGGCAACCCTCGACTTCACGGCTGCTGCCGCAACGGGCCCGGCGGTGCGCGGTGACGTGGCGCTGCTGGTCGCCGACACGATCCGCAGGCGCCGACGTCTCCGCACGAGCTACCGCTCCTTCTCGGGCGAGCGCACGCGGCGCGAGCTCAGCCCGTTCGGCCTCGTCGTCCACTCGGGACGCTGGTACCTCTCCGCGTACGACCACGATCGCGACGACCTGCGCACCTTCAGGGTCGACCGGATGAGCCGCGCGGTTGTCTCGGAGCAGCCGGCGGCACCGTTCCCGGACGGCTTCGACGTCGTCGCGCACGTCAGGCGCTCGCTCGCCCGGGTGCCCTGGCCGTGGGAGGTAGAGGTGCTGCTCGAGCTCCCTGCGGACGAGGCGACGAAGCGGCTCTCGGCGACGCTCGCCGAGGTCTCCGATGCGGACGGACGGGCGCTCGTCCACATGCGGGTGAGCTCGCTGGACTGGATGGCGGGAGTGCTGGCCGGGCTCGGCTGCGATTTCACGATTCGGAAGCCCGACGAGCTGCGCGCGAGCGTGCGCGCGCTCGCCGAGCGGTTGACCCGCTACGTCTGAGCGGTCACCGGCGGGGCCGCTCGGCGAACAACCCGCGGGCGTGCCGCGGCGTCAGAGCAGCTGTGCGATCAAGCCTGCGGCGCGTGCGGCGCCGTCGGTCTCGACGGGCAGGTAGTCGACCTCGCGCCCGATCTCGTCGGCGATCGCGACGGCGATCTCGCCGGGGCCGTCGACCTCGAAGTCCATGCAGCGCCCGGCTCGGTAGCGCTGCAGGCGGTGGCGCACGTGGAAGTTCTGCTCGAAGTGGTGGCGGAGTGGGAAGTAGAGGAATGGGCGCCGGCTCGCGGTCAGCTCCATCGCGGTCGTCAAACCGCCCTGGACGACCGCGAGATCGCACGCGGCAAGGTGGCGATAGAGGTCGTGGACGTAGGCATGCACCTCGAGTCCGAGGTGCGACGGCAGCGTCGCCTGATCGATCCGCGGCCCGGCGACGACGATCATCCGCAGCTTGGGCACCCGCTCCCTCGCCTCGGGAAACGCG
This sequence comes from uncultured Actinomycetes bacterium, assembly GCA_963848405.1. GTDB lineage: Bacteria > Actinomycetota > Thermoleophilia > Gaiellales > Gaiellaceae > GMQP-bins7. The sequence goes on from CAWKDP010000018.1 coordinate 66,087, forward strand.
TCGATCACCCGGCGGAGCAGATCCGCGCCGACGCCGGAGCCGCCCACGGTCACGATGCAGACCTGCTCGTCAGGCGCGTACCCGAGCTCGGCGCGGAGCTGCTCGCGGTCGGCGACGGGCTCGAACCCGGTTACGTAGCCGGCGAAGTCGTAGTGCTGCTCCGTCCAGTCGCGGATGCCAGGTAACTCGGCCCCGAACGAGTCGGGCACGACGTCGGACGGGTTCCCCACGAAGACGGCGCGGTCGCGAATGCGCGGAAAACGCGCGATGTGCTCGATCATCTCGGCGTTGTAGTCGGCGGTCACGAAAGACTCGCGCTCACCGCCGTCCGGCATCGGCAGCCAGCCGACGAAGTCCGTCAGCCAGACGTAGGCGGCCGACTTCAGCTCCGGGTTCTCGTGCAGGAAGTAGTCGACCTCCCACGCTTCGTCGCCGATCCAGAGGTCGTAGTGCTCCTCGCGCACGACGTCGAGGAAGAGCATGAAGTTCGAGACGAGGATCTCGTCCATGCGGCGGATCGCCTGGAAGACGTGCAGGTCGTGCTCGGCGGACTCGCACTCGACGTGTGTCGACTCGTTCGCGAGCTCGGCGCTCGCCGGATGGATCCGTTCCCCCTCGGCCTCGAGGACCGTCGTCACGGGATGCTGAGCGAGCCAGTCGATCTCGAGGTCCGGATGGAGCTTGCGGAGCTCCTTGGCGATCGCGACGTCGCGCCGCGCGTGGCCGAGCCCGATCGGCGACGAGATGTACAGCGCCCGGCGGCGCCGGCTGAGCGCCCGCGTCCATGTCTTTACCTTGGGCTTCGGCGGCACGACCGACTCCGCGAACTCGCGCATCAGCCCGTTCACCTTCACCGGCTGGCGCGCCTGCGGAAAGTGGCCCGTGCCCTCCATCGTCACGAGCGTCCCGCCCGTCAGCTCGGCCACCGCCGCCGCGCGCTCGCGCGTCTGGCACCCGTCGAGGTCGCCGTGGACGACGAGCACAGGGCAGCGCACGCGCCTGCAGAGGGCCAGCGCATCCTCCTCGCTTTCCCAAGGGAGGGGCGCGGCCCTGGAGACGATGAGCGGCTCTGGGCTCCCCACGAGCCCCCACTCGACGCAGTCCTCGATCTGCTTGGTCGAATGCGGCTCTCGAAGCTGCTCCGAGAAGAAGAACTCGAGGAACCCGCGGTAATCGTGGTGCAGGTAGTGGAGGTTCCACTTCGCCCAACCGTCGTCGGTCTCGAGCTGCTCGTCGAATGGAAACCGGCGGTAGTTCAGGTGCTCGGGCGTGAGCATCGGAATGAACGGCGCGATCGTGAAGACGCCGAGCGCGGCGGCTGGGTACGTCGCCGCGAGCATGAGCGCCGAGCCTCCGCCGTGGCAGAGCCCGCCGAGCAACGCGGCCTCCGCGCCCGCCGCCGCGAGGACCGCACGACCATCTTCCACGAACTCCCAGCGCGAGTAGGCCTCCGGCGTGTCGGGGCGGTCCGACCGACCGTTCCCGCGCGGGTCGAACACGACGACGCGGAAGTAGCGCGAGAGATACGGGATCTGCGCCTTCCAGAGACGCGAGTACGAGATCGGCCCGGTCGGGAAGAGCAGGAAGGTCGTCGGCGCGTCGCCATAGACCTCGTAGAAGACACGGACTCCGTCGCGTTCGACGTACCCCTCGTCGTCGGGGTAGCGCGCACGTGTTTGCTCGCGTCCCGCGCCGGACAGTTCGACGGCGCTCACATCGTCCTCCTCTCGATCGACTCGGCGAACTCGCGCATGAGCTCGTTCACCTTCACGGGGTGGCGCGCTTGCGGGAGATGCCCCGCGCCCTCGAGCACGACGAGCGTTCCGCCGGTCAGCTCGGCGACGGCGGCGGCGCGCTCGCGCGGCTGGCACCCGTCGAGGTCACCGTGGACGACGAGCACGGGACAGCGGACGCGGCGGCACAGCGCGCGGGCCTCCTCCTCGCTGGAAAACGGCGCCGGGGCCTCCTCTTCGGCGAGCACGAGCACCTCGGCGCTGCCGTCGAGGCCCCACTGGACGCAGTCCTCGATCTGCTTCGTCGAGTGCGGCTCCGGGATCTGTTGCGAGAAGAAGAACTCGAGGAAGCCGCGGAAGTCACGACGCCAGTAGTGGACGTTCCACTTGGCCCAGCCGTCGTCCGTGTCGAGCGGCTCGAGGAACGGGTACCGGCGATAATTGGGGTGCGACGGCGTGAGGCGAGGGACGCAGGGCGCGATCGCGAAGACGCCGAGCGCGGTCGCCGGCTGCGTGGCGGCCAGCATGAGGGCGTAACCGCCGCCGTCGCAGAGCCCGGCGAGAAGCGCCGTCTCCGTGCCGGTGGCCTCGAGAATCGCCCGACCGTCCTCGACGACCTCCCAGTACGAGTAGGCCTCCGGCGTCTCCGGTCGGTCCGATCTCCCGTTGCCGCGTGGGTCGAACGTGACGACGCGAAAGTGGCGCGAGAGATACGGGATCTGCGCTTTCCAGAGTCGCGAGTGCGAGATCGGCGACGTCGGGAAGAGCAGGACGGTCGTCGGCGCGTCGCCGTAGACCTCGTAGAAGACGCGAACGCCGTCACGCTCGACGTAGCCCTCGTCGTCGGGATAGCGGGCGCGGCTCTGCTCGGCGCGGGCGGCGCCAGGACGGACGATCACGGCTGCCGCCAGCGAAGCGAGCCGATGAACTCGTACAGGAGTCGATTGACGCGCACTGGATGGCGGAGGTGCGGGGCGTGGGCACAACCTTCGAACAGGACGAGATCCCCGCTCAGCGCCTTGGCGAGCGCGACTGCGTACGTGTACGACATCTGCCGGTCCTCGATCCCGTGGACCACGACGACGGGACAGCGCACACGGCGACAGATCTCCTGCGCCTCCTCCAACGTCCTCGTTCGAGTCCCTCTCGTGAGGATCAGCGTCTCGGCGTCGTTCTCGAGGCCCCAGCCGACTGCGTCCTCGATCTGCTTCGTCGAGTGCGGCTCGACGAACATCTCGGTCATGAAGAAGTCGACGAAACCGCCGTAGTCGCGCAGCCAGTAGTGCCGGTTGTACTTCAGCCACCCCGCATACGTGTCGCCGTCGTCTTCGAAGTGCTGGAACTGCGGCGGCGGCGGGCCGACGACGGCGAGGCTGGCGCCGATGACGAACGCGCCCAAGGTCCGGTTGGGATGTGCCGCCGCCTGCATGATCGCGGTGCTGCCGCTGCGGGAGAACCCGACGAGCACCGCTCGCTCGGTCTGCGTCCGATCCATGATCGCGATCGCATCGGCGATGTACTCCTCGGCGTTATACGCCTCGGGGTCCGGGGGGCGGTCGGATCGGCCGCTGCCCCGTCCGTCGAACGTCAGCACGCGGGAGTGCCGCGCGAGGAACGGAATCTGCATCTTCCACTGCCGCGAGTGCATGATCGACCACGTCGGGAGCAGGAAGACCGTCGGCTTGCCCGAGCCATACACCTCGTAGTAGAGGCGCACGCCGTCGCGCTCGACGTAGCCGGACTCGTCCGGGTAGCAGGCCCGCGTCTGCTCGTGCGCCGGTGCTACGTCGAGTGCCATAGCGCGTTGACGATCCTCCAGCCGTCGTCCGTGCGGACGAGGTGGACGTACTCGCGGTACACGTCCGAGTCGACGACGGCACTGGCGATGTCGCCGTGGACGTCGACGACGGCGACGTCGATCCGGCGGCCGGGCCCGGGATCCAGCGCCTTCCCCTCCCCCTCCGCGGTCCACGCGACCATCTGCTCCTTCGTGGTCGTGCGCAGGGTCGGCCCCCGCTTCGCGAGCGCCGGATGGAGGGCGCGCTCGACCCGCTCGGCGTCGCCGTCGAACCAGCCCTCGAAGTAGTCGAGCACCGTCGCGACGACCGCAGCCCGCACGGCCTCCGGGATCAGCTCGACAGCCATCCGTCGATCCAGTCGAGGAGCTCGGCGTGCCCCGTCTCGATCCCGCCGAGGCGCTCCACCATGATCCCGATGTTGAACGTGATCACGAGCGTGACGAGCGCGTCGAGCGGAATCTCGATCCCGAGCTCGCGATGCGGCTCTTCGAACGCCTCCGTGAGAACGGCCCGCCACTCCGCGTCCACGTGTTCGAGGCTGGTACGGATGGCCGGGTTGTTCCACGCGACCGCCTGGAGCTCGAGCCAGATCTTCTCGTAGGTGATGTCCTCGCTGATCAGGTAGCGCATCGCCGTGCGCCACTTCTCGATGAACGGAACATCGGCGGCATACATCTCGCGCTGGCGCACGATCAGCCGCTCCGTGAACCGCTCGAGCGCGCGCACGAGCAGGTTCTCGTTCGAGCCGAAGTAGTAGTGGACGAGGCCGTGGTTCACGCCGGCGGTCTCGGCGAGCTTGCGCGTCGTGATCCCCGCGTAGCCTACGTCGACGAGGAGCCGCTCCGCAGCGTCGAGCAGGGCCTCCTCGGCGGCCACGCGGGCGGTCGACTGGCGTGCGGGTTCGGTCATTTAGTCACCTGACTAACGGAGCATTTGACCAGGACCGGACCGTTTCCGCAAGGGCCTTGGGACTGAGCACCTATCGCGATCCGCAGGTGCACCTTGACATTTCGGCCAACTTAGGCAATCGTATTAGTCGTTTGACTAAGACGAGGAGGAGAAGCATGGCACACGAACACGTCAAGCCCGCGTCCTTCCACAGCTCCCCGCAGGAGGCGATGCAGGCGCCGCCCGAGGAGTACCTCTACGTCGCGGCGATGCGCGCCGGCACGGGCGTGGATGAGCCCGACTTCCTCGCGGTCGTGGACACGCGACCCGAGTCGGAGACGTACGGGCGGATCGTCCACGAGACGCCGATGCCGTACGTCGGCGACGAGCTCCACCACTTCGGCTGGAACCGGTGCTCGTCCGCGTGCCACGGGCCCGACCGCTCGCACCTGATCGTTCCGGGCTTCCGCTCCTCGCGCGTCTACGTGGTCAACGTCGCCGACGACCCGTTGCGACCGCAGCTCGAGAAGGTGATCGAGCCGGACGAGATCGAGCGCGCCACCGGCTACACGCGGCCACATACGACGCACTGCATGCCGGGCGACAACGTCGTCATCTCGATGCTCGGCGACGTCGAGGGCAACGCCGCAGGCGGCTTCGCGGTCATCGACGCCAAGACGTTCGAGGTCAAGGGCCGGTGGGAGAACGGCGGCGCGCGGCCGCCCATGAACTACGACTTCTGGTACCAGCCACGGAAGAACGTGCTCGTGTCGAGCGAGTTCGGCGCCCCCAACGCGTACGAGCCGGGCTTCGACCTCGCCGACGTGGAGGCCGGCCGCTACGGCCAGCGGCTCCACTTCTGGAACCTCGAGCGCCGCGAGCTCGAGCAGACGATCGATCTCGGCGCGAACGGGCTCGTCCCGTTCGAAATCCGGTGGAAGCACGATCCCGAGGCGGACGAGGGCTTCGTCGGAGCGGCGCTGTCGTCCACGATCTGGCGCTTCCACCGCGAGAACGGCTCGTACGCGGCGGAGCCCGTGGTCGCGGTCGACTCCGTCGATCTCGCGAGCTGGCCGATCCCGGTGCCGGGCCTGATCACCGACCTCGTCCTCTCGCTGGACGACAAGGCGCTGTACTTCTCGAACTGGCTCCACGGCGATCTCCGCCGCTACGACGTCTCCGACCCGGCCAACCCGCGGCTCACGGGACGGCTGTGGCTCGGCGGCGTGCTGGGCCAAGAGAGCGACGCCGGCCGGCCGCTCACCGGCGGGCCGCAGATGCTGCAGCTCTCGTACGACGGGCGGCGGCTCTACGTCACGAACTCGCTGCTCTCGACCTGGGACAACCAGTTCTACCCGGGACTGCGTTCGAACCTGCTCAAGGTGGACGTCGCAGAGGACGGCTCGATGTCGGTGGATCGCAGCTTCTTCGTCGACTTCCACGACCGCCCGGACGGCCCCGCGCGGGCGCACGAGATGCGGCTGCAGGGCGGCGACTCGACGTCCGAGGTGTTCCCGTGATCCTCGGACACCACGGCGGGGAGGCACCGCTGCTCCAGGCGGCAGTTGCGGCCGCGGGCTCGCTGTCGGTCGCGCTCGCCCTGTTCCGGGTCGAGCTCTTCCGGCTCGGCAGGCGGTTCCGTCGCCGGCCGCGCACTCACGGCAATGAAACCCGCGCTGACGGCGCGGCAACGAAACCAGGAGGGGAACTATGAGAACTCGAATCACAGTCGGGCTCACGGCGCTCGCCTGCGCCGTAGCGGCGCTGGTGGCCGTGGTCGCCACCGCGTCCGGGTCCGGAGCTCCGCGACCGGACACAGTCACGGCATGAAGCAAGGCGGCAAGCAAGAGCGATATCTCTACGTCAGCACCGTCGCGCAGAGCACGACCGATCCGGACTTCATCGCCGTGGTGGGCGCGGATCCGCGTCGCGCGGGACTTCGGCAAGATCGTGAACCGCATCGACATGCCGAACGTGGGCGACGAGCTCCACCACTACGGCTACTCCCACGATCAGAAGCGGCTGCTCGTGCCGGGCCTCTTCTCCAGCCGGATCCACGTCTTCGACGTCAAGGGCGACGGCCGGCGACTGGACTTGAGGACGGTCAACGACCAGCTGGCCGCGAAGAGCGGCTACGTCGTGCCGCACGGCGTGATGGGTCACGGCATGCCCCACGGCCGTGCCCTCGTCACGATGATCGGTGCCGCGACCGACACGACGCTCCCCGGAGGCATGGTCGAGATCGACGACAAGACCGGTGCGTTCGTCGGGCACTTCGGCCCGGGACCGGTGCGTGAGCCCGGCGAGTCCGACCCGAAGTACATGTACGACTTCGAGTCGCTGCCCGAGCGCGAATCGCGGGATCAGCACGACGTTCGGCTCGCCGGCCGGATGCGCAGCGGGCATCGACCCGGGCTGCCTCGGCGACGAGGTCGCGGTCTGGGACGTTCGCGAGCGGAAGGTGATCCAGACCGCCAACCTCGGTCCTTCGAGCGGTGCGCTCATGGTGCATTTCGTCATGAAGAAAGGCGTCCGGCGGGCGTTCATCAACGCGCCCGGGACGAGCGCGATCTGGCTGGCCGACGACGACGACCGCGACGGCGTCTTCGACTTCCAGCAGGTGCTCGGAACGGAGGACGGGCTCGCGCTGCCGCCGGACATGATCGTCTCCAACGACAGCAAGTACCTCTACGTGAGCAACTGGTTCGGCGACACGGTGCAGAAGTTCGACATCACGGATCCGTTCGCTCCCGTTCTCACGGCGACCGTCTCCGTGCCGCACCCGAACATGCTGCGGCTGAGCCGTGACGACAAGCGCCTCTACGTGACGAACTCGCTGCTCACGTCGTGGGACAACGACCCCGACTTCGGGGCGCCGCGGAACGACGACTACGGCATCTGGCTCTTCCGAGTGGACCAGCAGTCTGGTCGCCTCACTCCGTCGCGTCCGAACGGACGAGCCTGGGTCAGCTTCACGAACGTCAAGAAGAAGACCACCACCGGCCCGGCCGGGCCGCACATGATGCTCTTCGACCCGAGCATTCCGCTCGTGCCCGGAGAGCACTGAGGCGAGCCCCGCTCGATCGACCGTCTCCGCCCGCCCGCGTAGCGCTCCCGACGAGCCGCGCGGGCGGGTGCCTCGTGCGGCGCTCAGGGGTGAAAGCGAAGACGGTCGACGACCTTGTCGACCGTCTTGCCCTCGGCGCGGAACGCGATTCCAACCAGGTCGAGCTCCTCGGCGGGGACGGCCACGACGGCCGCGCGATTCGCCGCGTCGTGATTCGTCTCGAAGAGGTCGTGCGTGTAGATCGCGGGCGTCACGTCGCGGGCCAGAGCGCGCTCGTACGCCCTGCGGATGCCTGCGGCGTCCGCCTCGTACACGAGTACCGGCTGGACGAACATCGGCAGGTACTCGTTCCCCGACGCATCGCGGTACGGCTCGCCCACGACGCCGGGAACCGTGCCGGCGATACCGCTGACGAGAAAAGCAGTCACATTCGTCTTCTGCCAGACCGCGAGGTCGTCGCGGAGGACGACCGCGATCTTGGTGTCGAAGCGCACGCCGCGACGTGATCTACACGCCGCGCGGCGCAGCGTCGTCGAGGACGACGCGCATGAGGTCGCGGATCGAGACGATCCCGATCACGTTGCCGCCGTCGACCACAGGCAGGTGGCGGAACCCCCGTGGATCATCAGCGTCGCGGCCATGTCGGTCGACTCCGTCGGCTCGATCGTCTCCGGGTCGCCGGTCATCCAGTCCGCGACGGTCGATCCCTCCACGCGTCCTTCGCCAACGGCCCGGAGCACATCGCGCTCCGTGAGGATTCCCGCAAGCCTGGTCCCGTCGAGCACGACAACGGCCCCGACCCGGCCTCCGCTCATCCGCTCGGGCGGCTGCCGCGAGCGTCGTGTCCTGCGAGACGCTGAGGACGTCGCGCGACATGATCGTGTCGACGGTCGGCATCGAGCCGAGCATAACGAGCGCCTGATCGAGGAGGCGCTCGGCGATGGGCGGAAGCTCGGCGTGCCGCTCCAGCACGGTCAGCGTGCGCGCCAGCCGAGCTCCTCCGAGATCGCGGCGACGGCGTCGAGCAAGAGCGGGAGCGCGCTCTCGACTGCGGCTGCGTCGAACCTCGAGCTGGGGCCCTGGAGCGCGAGGATCGCCTCGAGCCCGCCACCGCTGCCCCGGATCGGTGCCGCGATCGCGCTCAGGCCCGTCTCGCGCTCCTCGATCGCCTGCGCCCAGCCCTGCTCGCGGACGCGCTCGATCTCGGCGGCGAGCTTCGTCGGGTCCGTGATCGTCCGTGGCGTGTACGCCTGGAGCGGCCTCTCGGGCAGCGCGCGCATGGAGAATGCGAGCATCACCTTCCCGGCCGAGGTCGCGTGCGCGATGGAGGGCCGGCCGAGCCGCGAGACCGGCTGGATCTGGTGGCTTCCCGAGACGAAGTCGACGGTGATCGCGTCGTCCTCGCCCGGGACCGAAAGCGTCGCCGTCTCGCCGGTACGCCGCACGAGCTCCTCGAGGTGCGGGCGGGCGACGGAGCGGACGTCGAGCCGTGCGAGGATGGTGTTCGCGAGATGGACGATGCGCAGACCGAGCCGGTACCGGCCCGTGGCGGCGACCCGCTCGACGAGCCCCGAGGCCGCCAGGGTCCCGAGCTGACGCGAGACCGTGCTCGGCGTCATGCCCGTGCGCCGCGCGATCTCGTTCGTCCCGAGCTCGCCTCCGTCCGCGAGCGTGTCGAGGATGGAGATCGCTCGTTCGGCCGCGCCGATGCGGCGCGTGGACGGTTGACTGGTTCGGCCCATTCGGTGTAGGTTCCGTTGCGGATCGTGGCACAGCGTTGTTCGTGATGCAATTCAAGCCGGGAGCCGCCTGATGTCCTTCCTCCTGCCGTGCCCGCATTGCGGGCCGCGTCCGGTGGACGAGTTCGCGTACTTCGGCGAGGTGACCCGCAGGCCGCAGGGATCGCCCACGCTCCGTGAGCTGACCGACTACGTGTACTTCCGCGACAACGTCGCAGGTGCGCAGCGCGAGTGGTGGCAGCACCGCCTCGGCTGCGGCGAGTGGTTCGTCGCCGAGCGGGACACGACCACGAACGAGGTGCTCTCGGTCACGCTGCCCGACACCGCCGCGTCATGAGGCTGCCCGCTCAGCCCGGCGAGCTGATCGACCGGACCGAGACGCTCCGGTTCCGGCTCGGCGAATCCGAGCTCGAGGGCTTCCGCGGCGACACCATCGGCTCGGCGCTCTACGCGAACGGGCGCCGGGTCTTCTCCCGTTCGTTCAAGTACCACCGGCCGCGCGGGCTCCTCTGCTGCTCCGGCCACTGCCCGAACTGCATGATGACCGTGGACGGAGTCCCGAACGTCCGCGTGTGCGTCGAGCCGCTCCGCGAGGGCGCGGTCGTGACGCCCCAGAACGTCCTCGGCCGGCTGGACATGGACTTCCTGAGCATCGTGGACAAGGTCGGCGGGCCGTTCACGCCGGCTGGCTTCTACTACCGCACGATGATCCGGCCGCGCTTCCTGTGGCCGACGTACGAGAGGTTCCTGCGCGGCGTCGCAGGCCTCGGACGGCTGCACGAGCACGCGGGGCACTCGCGCCGGTACGACGTCGAGCACCGGCGCGCGCGCGTGCTCGTGATCGGCGGCGGACAGGCGGGGCGGGCTGCCGCCCTCGCCGCAGCGACGAGAGGGCCCGGCGTCGTGCTCGTCGACGAGGGCGTCCGGCTCCGAGACGCCGATCTGTCCGGCGTCGAGGTGCTCGCGCCCGCCCGTGCGCTCGGCATCTGGGAAGGCCGGCTCGTCCCGGTCGACGCGGGCACCGTCCTCTACCGGTACCGGGCGGAGCGGGTCGTCGTGGCGACCGGAGCCACGGAGCAGCCGCTCGTCTTCCCGGGGAACGACCTGGCGGGTGTGATGCTGCCGGACGCAGTTCGGCGCCTGGTCCGGGAGTTCTCGATTCGGCCCGGACAGCGTGCGGTCGTGCTCGCGGCCGACGATCGCTCTCTGGAGATCGCGGACACGTTGCGGGAGGCAGGGGTGGCCGTCCCCCGCGTCGTTGACCTCCGCTACGGAGCGCGCACGGTCGAGGCTCACGGTCGCGGTGGCCGGGTGCGCCGCGTGGCCGTCGACGGAGAGGCGACCGACTGCGACGTCGTCGTCGTCTCGGGGGGGCGCCAGCCGGCGTACTCGCTCCTCTCCCAGGCGGGCGCCCGCGTCGAGTACGACGACGGGCTGAAGGTCTTCGTGCCGACGGACCTGCCGGACGGGATCGAGGCCGTCGGGAGCGTGACCGGGGAGGGAATCGAGCGCGCTGAGGTGGCCGCCGCCTACGAAGGACGGGGCAAGTGCTTCGTGTGCGTCTGCGAGGACGTGACGACCAAGGACGTGAAGCGGGCGATCTCGGAGGGATTCGACTCGATCGAGCTCTCGAAGCGGTACACGACCGTGACGATGGGGCCGTGCCAGGGAAAGCTCTGCCAGCTCCCGAGCATCCACCTCCACGCGCGCGAGCTGCGGATCTACGAGTCGGCGATCGGCTCGACGACCGCGCGACCGCCCTGGGCGCCCGTCGAGCTCGGTTTGCTCGCCGGGCGCCACCTCGAGCCGACACGCCGCACCTCGCTCCACTTCAGGCATGAGGAGCTCGGCGCGCGGATGATGTGGGCAGGACCCTGGAAGCGTCCCTACGCGTACGGCGAGCACCCCGAGGAGGAGGTGCGCGCCGTACACGAGTCGTTCGGAGTGATCGACGTCTCGACGCTCGGGAAGCTCCTCGTCGAAGGGCCGGAGGCGGCGCAGCTCCTCGAGCGCCTCTACCCGAATCGGTTCGCCGACCTGAAGCCCGGGCGCATCCGCTACGGCGTCCTCACGAGCGACGGCGGCCGGATCATGGACGACGGCACCGTCGCGCGACTCGGGGACGACCTCTACTACGTGACGACGACGTCGACGGGCGCCGATGCGGTGACCGCCTGGTTCGAGTGGTGGAACGCCGTCTGGGGCTACGACGCGGAGATCGTGAACGTGACCGGCGCGCTGGCGGCGCTCAACCTCGCGGGGCCGCGCGCTCGCGAAGTCCTGGGTCGGCTCGTCGAGGACCCGGACGACGTCTCGGCCGAGGAGCTCCGCTACCTCGACGCGAAGCGCCTCGCGGTCGCCGGGGTTCCCTGTCTCACGCTCCGCATCGGGTTCGTCGGCGAGCTCGGATACGAGCTCCACTTCCCGAGCCCGGCGGCCGAGTTCCTCTGGGATCGGCTGCTCGCGGAGGGTGCACGCCCGTTTGGCCTGGAGCCGCAGCGCATCCTGAGGCTCGAGAAGGCGCACGTCATCGTCGGACAGGACACCGACTCGGAGTCCAATCTGCTCTCGGCCGGGATGCCCTGGTTGCCGAAGATGGAGAAGGACGACTTCGTCGGGAAGTTTGCGCTCGAGCATTTCGCCGAGCGGGCCGAGCGTGAGCTGCTCGTCGGGTTCACGATGGAGGACGACGTCGTGCCGCTCGAAGGCGCGCAGATCGTCCTGGACGGCCTGCCCGCGGGACGCGTGACGAGCGCGCGCAGGAGCGAGCAGGTGGGCGAGGTCATCGGGCTCGCCTGGCTTCCTCCCGATCGCGCCGAGAGCGGAACGCGCGTCGAGATCCGGGTCGACCGGCGCCTGCTCGGCGCGCGTGTCCACCACGGCGCGTTCTTCGATCCTGTGGGAGAGCGGATGCGCTCGTGAGCGGGCTCGACTTCCTCTCGCCGGGCCGCTGTGCGCCGGAGACGGTCGCCTCGCCGCTCGCGCGGGCGCTCGCAGGAGCTCCCGAGAGCCTGCGCGACCTGTCGGCGGACGGGAAGGTCGAGCTCCGGGGCGATCTCGAGCTGCTCGAGGTCGGCGAGGACGAGGAGCTCGTCCGGCTCACGCCGTCGCGCGGCCTGCTCCTCACTGCGGACCCACTCGAAGCCGTCTCGCGTGCCCGCGAGGACGGGCTGCGTGCGTACGACATGACGGGCGGACTTGCGGGTCTCGCGTTCGAGGGCGACCAGCTCTTCCGCCGGCTGACCGACCTCGATCCGGAAGCGCTGCCGGCCGCCGGCGGCTTTGCCCGCATCTCGGCCGTCGTCGTCGGCGACGCGGGCGAGCGCTTCCGCGCCTACTTCCCGCAGGAGCTCGGGCACTACGTCGCCGAGGTCGTGCTCGACGCGCTGGCCGGATTGGCCAGCGGAGAGGAGCGCAGCCGGTGAAGGAGATCTTCTTCCCGAAGCGCATGTGGCGGCCGCGCGCCGAGCTGAAGCGCCGGTACGACGTCGTGGTCGTCGGAGGCGGCTCGCACGGCCTCGCGACCGCCTACTACCTCGCGAAGCTGCACGGCGTGAGGGACGTCTGCATCCTCGAGAAGTCGTACATCGGCTCGGGCGCATCGGGCCGGAACACGACGATCGTCCGCTCGAACTACCGCACTCCCGAAGGGGCGGCGTTCTACGGCGAGAGCGTGCGCATCTACGAGCAGCTCTCGAACGAGCTCGACTTCAACCTCATGTTCTCGCAGCGGGGGCACCTGACGCTCGCCCATTCGGAGCGGGCGCTCGTCGTGATGCAGGAGCGAGCCGAGGTGAACAAGCTGCTGGGAATCAAGTCATCCGTGATCGGGCTGCCGAAGATCGCCGAGCTCTGTCCCGAGCTCGATCTCTCCGACCGCCCGACCTGGCCCGTGCTCGGCGCGCTCTACCACCCGCCCGGCGGGATCATCCGCCACGACGCCGTCGTCTGGGCGTTCGCGCGCGGCGCCGACCGGAACGGCGTCGAGATCCATCCGTACACCGAGGTCACCGGCTTCGAGCGCTCGAACGGCAGCGTCACGGCAGTCGAGACGAACCGCGGCCGGATCGAGTGCGGGCAGGTGGTCAGCGCGACGGCAGGCTGGTCGACGCTCGTCGGCGGCCTCGCGGGCGTCCGGCTTCCGATCACGACGCACATCCTCCAGGCGTTCGTGACGGAGCCGCTGAAGCCGTTCCTCGACGTCGTCATCGTCTCGTCGCAACTCCACGTGTACGTCTCGCAGACGGACCGCGGCGAGTTCCTCATCGGTGCGGAGATCGAGCCCTACACCACGTACAAGGGCACGGGCACGCTCTCGTTCCTCGAGACGTCGTCGCGCCACACCCTCGAGCTCTTACCGCAGCTCGAGCGGACGAAAGTGCTGCGAACCTGGACCGGCCTGTGCGACCTCTCGCCCGACTACAGCCCGATCCTCGGGCGGACCGAGCTCGACAACTTCCACGTCTCCGCCGGTTGGGGGACCTACGGCTTCAAGGCGGCGCCGATCGTCGGCGTGACCCTCGCCGAGCTCGTCGCGACGGGAAAGACGCCCGACCTGATCGCACCGTTTGCCCTGGAGCGCTTCCACACGGACACGCTGGTCTCTGAGCTCGCAGCGGCCGCGGTGAGCCACTAGACCGAGAAGACCGATGACGACGCAGATGCCCACGAGCCTCGACATCGCCCAGCAGGCGACGCTTCGCCCCATCGTCGACCTCGCCGCCGACGCGGGTCTGCTGCCCGACGAGATCGAGCAGTACGGCCGCTACAAGGCGAAGGTCGATCTCGCCGTCATCGATCGCCTCGCCGACCGGCCGAATGCGAAGCTCGTCAACGTCACTGCGATCACGCCGACGCCCGCGGGCGAGGGGAAGACGACGACCTCCGTCTCGCTCACGCAGGGGCTCGGCCGACTCGGGCGGGACCCGGTCGTCTGCCTGCGCGAAGCGTCGCTCGGGCCGGTCTTCGGCGTGAAGGGCGGCGCCGCCGGCGGCGGCTACGCGCAGGTCGTGCCGATGGAGGACCTGAACCTCCACTTCACCGGAGATCTCCATGCCATCACCGCCGCGAACAACCTCCTCTCCGCGCTGATCGACGCGCATGTGCTGCATGGGAACGCGCTCGGCATCGATCCGCTCTCGATCTCGTGGCGGCGCTGCCTCGACATGAACGACCGCTCGCTGCGCGACGTCGTGACGGGGCTCGGCGGGCGGGCGAACGGCTATCCGCGCCAGACGGGCTTCGACATCACGGCCGCGAGCGAGATCATGGCCCTCGTCGCGGTTGCCCGCGACCTGGCCGACCTGCGCGAGCGGCTCGGCAGGATCACCGTCGGCCAGACCTACGACGGCGGGCCGGTCACGGCAGAGGAGCTCCGCGCCGCGGGCTCGCTGGCGGTCCTCCTGAAGGACGCGATCAAGCCGAACCTCGTGCAGACGCTCGAGGGGCAGCCGGCCTTCGTCCACTGCGGACCGTTCGCGAACATCGCTCACGGGAACAACTCGCTCGTCGCGGATCGCGTTGCACTGAAGCTCGGCGACTACGTCGTCACGGAGTCCGGGTTCGCCTCCGACATGGGGATGGAGAAGTTCTTCGACATCACGTGCCGCATCGGCGACCTCAGGCCCGATGCCGTCGTTCTCGTGGCGACGGTGCGCGCGCTGAAGCACCACGCGGGCTCGATCGACGGCGACGCAGCCGAGATCGAGCTCGGCGCACAGAACCTCGCCCGTCACATCGCGAACGTCAACGGCTTCGGGCTCCAGGCGGTCGTCGCCGTCAACCGCTTCCCGACCGACACGGACGACGAGCTCGAGCTCGTCCGCAAGCTCGCGCTCGAGCACGGCGCGTACGCGGCGGAGGTCAACGAGGCGTTCGAGCGCGGGGGAGAAGGCGCCACGGCGCTCGCCGAGGCGGTCGTGGACGCGGCCGAGCAGCCCTCGAGCTTCGAGTTTGCATACGCCCTCGACGAGCCGATCGAGGAGAAGATCCGCCTGATCGCAACGAAGGTCTACGGTGCGGACGGGGTGGAGCTACTGCCGGCGGCGCGTCAGAAGGCGGCCGCGTTCGAAGAGGCGGGTCTCGGCAATCTTCCGATCTGCATGGCGAAGACGCACCTCTCCCTGTCCCACGACCCGGCCCTCAAGAACGCGCCGACGGGCTTCACCGTCCCGATCCGCGACCTGCGCCCCTACACGGGCGCGGGCTGGATCGTCGCGCTCTGCGGCGACATGATGACGATGCCAGGGCTCGGGAGGACGCCCGCCGCGTTCTCGATCGACATCGACGAGAACGGGGAGACGGTCGGTTTGTTCTAGACGTGCCCGGGTCAGGCTTCAGCCTGACCCCGGTGTTGGGTTCGTCTAACGCCAGCGTCAACCCAAGAACGGGGTCAGGCTAAAGCCTGACCCCGACGGTGCGCGCAGACGAGTGGGGTGGGGTCAGGCTTCAGCCTGACCCCAGGCGGTGCGCGCAGACGAGTGGGTGGGGTCAGGCTTCAGCCTGACCCCGGGCGGTGCGCGCAGACGAGTGGGTGGGGTCAGGCTTCAGCCTGACCCCGGGCGGTGCGCGCAGACGAGTGGGTGGGGTCAGGCTTCAGCCTGACCCCGGGCGGTGCGCGCAGACGAGTGGGTGGGGTCAGGCTTCAGCCTGACCCCGGGCGGTGCGCGCAGACGAGTGGGTGGGGTCAGGCTTCAGCCTGACCCCGGGCGGTGCGCGCAGACGAGTGGGTGGGGTCAGGCTTCAGCCTGACCCCGGTGTGGGGTTGCCCTTTGCCCGCCGGGAACCGCTACGCAGGGTCGTGCGAATGACTCGCATGGAATCGAAGGTCGATCGCAGAAGCCTCGGTCTCGTCGCGCTCCTGGCCGCAGTCCTCGCGACGGTCCTCCCCGCTGTCGCGATGTCAGCGCAGACGAAGAAGGCGCGCGGCGACAGCGCCGTCACGAAGTGGATCGACGTCGAGCTTGCGGAGATCACGTCCCACCGCACGAACCCGCCGCGTGCGGCGCGCGCGCTCGCGCTCGTGAGCGTCGCGATGCGCGACGCCGCCCGCGTGCCCAACGGCCTGCAGGACGCGACGGTCGCCGGCGCGGCATCCGCCGTGCTCTCGTACCTGTTCCCCGACCGCGCCGCCGCCTTCGACGAGCTCGCGCGGCGCGAGCATCCACGAAAGGCCGTCGAGCTCGGCCGCAGGATCGGCGAGCGCATCGTCGCCAGGGGCTGGACGGACGGCTCGGACGCCGTCTTCCAGGGCACGCCGCCGGTCGGCGCCGGGCTCTGGGTGCCTACCCCGCCCGGTCTCATGCCGCCGCTCGAGCCGCTCGCCGGCACGTGGCGGCCCTGGAACCTGAAGTTCGGGTCCCAGTTCCGCCCAGGGCCGCCGCCGGCGTTCGGCACCGCGGCCTACGCGGCCGAGACGCGCGAGGTCTACGACGTCTCGCAGTCCCTGACCGACGAGCAGAAGCGGATCGCAGACTTCTGGGCGGACGGAGCCGGCACCGTGACGCCGCCCGGTCACTGGAACCAGATCGCGCTCGACCTCGTCCGGAGCGAGCGGCTGTCCACGCGCGCCGCCGCCGAGGTGCTCGCGGCGCTGAACACGGCGCAGGCGGATGCCTTCATCGCCTGCTGGGACTCCAAGTTCAGGTACTGGTCCGAGCGGCCGGTGACCGCGATCCGTCGCGAGCTCGACCCGACCTTCACCCCGTACATCACGACGCCGCCCTTCCCCTCCTACGTCTCCGGGCACTCGACCACGTCCGGGGCGGCGTCCGAGGTGCTGGCTCGCTACTTCCCGCGGGATGCGCGCGAGCTGCGCGCGATGGCGGAAGAAGCTGCAATCTCACGCCTGTACGGCGGCATCCACTTCCGGAGCGACAACGACTCCGGGCTCGCGCTCGGCAAGAAGGTGGCAGGCGCCGCGATCGCGGCTTACGACGCCGCGCCCGTCAAGAAGAAGCGCTAGGACGCCCGCTCGGCCGGCAGGCTGAAGCCCGTCGCCAGTCCGAAGCTCTGCAGTACCCGCGCCTGCCAGTCCGGGTTGTTGCCGATGCAAGCCGGGCAGGCTCGAAGCGTCGAGCCGTGGACGCCCGGATTGTCGACGTGCGTGCCCGGAGGTAGCTCGATGCGTCCCCAGGCTGCTCCGGAGACGAGCCCGTCCGCCTGTTTTCTGCTGCAGATCACGCAGTGGAGATACAGGCGCGACATGCGGCGAAGGGTACTTACCCCCAGGGGCCGATGAAAGGTCCGTCGAGGTCGGTCAGCAGGATGACGACGACGATCACGATGCAGAGCAGGGAGAAGCCCAGCATGAAGGGCGCGACCCGCGGACTCTCCTTCTGCAGCGGCGGGAAGTCGATCTGCTTCTCGGCCATGTGCTCCTCCCTCCTACGCTCCGGGGCCGGGGCGGTCGAGCGCGCCCGATGCCCGCAGCCGGTCGGCCTGCCGTCGCAGCTTCTGATTCTCGAGCCGCACGAACCCCCAGAACGCGATCAGCATCGCTGCGAACCCGAGCGCCGTGAGGATCCAGGTCCCCGTCGAGCCTTCGCCCCCGAAGGTCCAGAACTCGGCGATGTCCTCGCTCCACTCGTCGTACGGGAAGGCGTCGAACATCGCCTAGCTCCTCTCTCCCGTGCCGGTCGGGACCTTGGGTCTGCCGTTCGTCTGCCAGTACGCGTCGAGGAGGACCGGCGCCGCCTCCACCTCGCGCCCGTCCGGCTCGATGACGACCTCCGGCACGCGCTCGAACTCGGGGTAGAAGTCCTGGCCGAACTCGGCCAGGTCGAGGCCCTCGAGCTCGACCTCCGCCGGCACGCGCAACAGGTTGAACCGCTTCAGCAGCCAGCTGACGAAGTACCCGGGCAGGAACGCAAGCGGCAGGAACGCGAGCATGCCCATGAGCTGCCCGCCCATGGACGACTCGACGTTGTTGATCCCGGTCGGGTACCCGCCCGCGAAGATGCCGACGAGAAAGGCGCCGTAGAACCCACAGACGCCGTGCACGGCGACCGCGCCGACGGCGTCGTCGATCCGGAGCTTCTTCTCGATGATGCCCCCCGCGTACACGGCGAGCATGCCGCCCGAGATCGCGAGCAGGTAGGCGAGCGACGGGTGGTACACGTCCGCGCCCGCGGAGACGGAGATCACGCCGGCGAGACCTCCCGACAGCGTCCAGAACGGGTCGCCCTTGCTCGCGAACCACCCGCCCGTGAAGCCGCCCGCGAAACCGATCGTGATCACGAACGCGATCGCGCCGAGCGTCGTCGGCGAGAGGTAGATGTTGAGCCAGCCCGGGAACACCGTCGACTGGATGACGAGGCAGGCGGCGTAGAAGCCGTAGAAGCCGGTGAAGATGAGCATCAGCCCCATCAACGTGAGATGAGTGTTGTGCCCGCGGAAGGTCCGCGCGGCGCCGTCGGCCGTGTACTTCCCGATGCGCGGCCCGAGGTTCAGCAGGACTCCTAAGGTGAATGCCCCGGCGACGCCGTGGACGACGAGCGACGCGATCGAGTCGTGGAAGCCGAAGCGCGTGACGAGCCAGCCACCGCCGCTCCAGCCCCAGGCAGCGTCCATGATCCACACGACCGAGCCGAGCAGCGCGCCGAGGATGAGGAAGGCCGACAGGCGGACACGCTCGATGAGCGCTCCGGACATGATCGAGGCGGTCGTCCACGAGAAGAGGAGGAATGCGAGGAAGAAGACTGCGCTGACGTGATCCTGCAGGTTCGGCCCCATCTGGGCCGCCCAGGGCGCGGTGTTCTGGCAGAAGCCGCCGAGTATCTCGAGCCCTTCGACGGTCGGGCTGTCGTGCCCGTCCTTCGGCCAGCCCTCCTCGAAGCAGCCGTAGATGTACCAGCCGAAGTAGTAGAAGGTCGGCGTGACGACGGCGATCGTCAGGATGTTCTTCATCGCCGTCGACATGACGTTCTTGCGCCGTGACGCGCCACCCTCGTACGCCATGAAGCCGATGTGGATCAGCCACATGATCACGACGGTCCAGAAGTAGAACTGCTCGGTCAGGACCAGCGAGTCGAGGTTGACCTTGGTGTCGATCTCCTCCGGAGTCGGAGCCTGCGCGAGCCAGGTCGGCAGCAGCGACGAGATCATTCGAGCCCCCCTCCTCGGGTGGCACCACAGTCCACGCCGGGACCGTAAACAGGGGAACCCGAGCGTTCCATGTCCGGCTGTACCGGCGTTCGGGGCTGCGATGTGTGCGAGAGCTACACAGCCGTGCTCAGCGCTGCTCGGTCGCGTCGCCCGTGGTCACGTCCACGAGGAAGGTCTTCGTCCCGACCGCCCGCCCGTCCTCGTCGATGCTCTCGGCCAGGCCGACGACCCAGTAGAGACGGGACGGGATCCCTTGCCGCAGCGCGCGGACGACGACGCAGCCGGTCTCGGCGCATGGCTCGAAGCCGGCCTGCTCCGTGGCGATCTCGACCGCTTCCTCCTGCGAGACCTCCTGGTTCGAGGAGCCACACGTGCGAGCCACGCCGACGGCCGCGAGCAGGACGAGCGCTAGCAGCGCGACCTTCCCGAGCGGATGGTCCCTGATCCCTCGCCTCGGCGCCGGCTCCTCCGGCGGCCGGCCGTCACCCGCTGGTTGCGTGCCAGCGTCGGTAGACAGCGTAGGCCCTCAGGAACAGGTAGCCGATGAAGTGGGTCATGAAGACGAGCAGGAGCCACCAGATCCACCACGCGTAGTGCAGGTCGCCCAGCTCGCGGAGCTCGACCACCGTCAGGTAGAGGACGACGGCCAGGGTGAGCACCATCAGGACCGGCGCGAATCCCAGCAGGAGGATCAGGAGCACCGCGTCATCCTGGGCCAGCGGGCCCGCCCGATCAAGTGCGATCAGGCCGCGATGCGATCGTCGCTCTCCGCCTCGCGGCGATCCCGCGCGAGCAGTTCACCGATCCGCCGAAGCTCTGCGCGGAGCGCGACGACGTCGCCGCCGTAGAGCGGGGAGCTGGCGCCGTCCGAGAGCAACCGGGCCGTGCGCGCGACCGCCGGAACGTGCACCGGTTCCGAGCGGAGCAGCGACGCGACCTCGCGCACCTCCTGCTCCGCGAAGCGGAGCTCGCGAACACCGTGCGGCGGCCGGGTGGCGGGCAGGATCCGGCCCCAGTTCTGCGCGTCGTGGAGCAGTCGCTCGAGCGAGCGCGCCATGCTCTCGCGCCGCTTGCGCGACAAGAGCCGTCGCCGCTCGTCCCGCACGACGCTGACGGGAACGCGCTCGTAGCCGGCCGCGATGACTTCCTGCGCGCGGTCGCGGAGCTGAAAGGTCGCAAACAGGATCGACGCGGCGAGCGCGACCGCGACGAGAGCCGAGGCGCCCAGCACCGTTGGCGCCGTCTCTACCCCACGCACTGTCCCGACGAGCCCGAGCGCGATCGGGACGAGCGTCACCGCGAGCTGCTCGGCGCGCCGTCTCCGCCGGGCGAGCAGCCGCACGAGCACCTCGCCGCGACCGAGCACGGACGCCGCAGCCCGCTCGTCCTCGCATGACAGGTATGAGCGCAGCGACTTCATGACCACCCTTGGCGTTGTCGACTCCGGTCGGAACGCCTCCAACTCGAGTGTAGGAACAGCGTTCTAAGGAACCGCTAAAGGAGCCGGCCATGCCGCGTTACGTCCTCGTTGCGTCGCCGCAGTGCAGAATCGCCGTTCGTGACCGAGATCGGCGACTTCGGCGTGATCGTCCTCGCGGTCTCGGCCACCGTCTTCGTCGCGCTGCTCGGGATGCGGCTCGCAGACCGGCTCTCGCTCCCGTATGCGGCCCTGTTCCTCGTGGGCGCGGCGGTCATCTCCGGCGTCTGGACCGATCTGCAGGACGTGCTCTCGGTCCGGGACGTCGAGCGGATCGCGGTGGTCGCACTCCTCGTGATCCTCTTCGACGGCGGCCTGCACATCGGGCTCGGCCGTTTTCGCCGTTCGCTCGGCCCGATCCTCGGGCTCGGCGTCTTCGGGACGTTTCTCACTGCAGGGGCAGTCGCGCTCGCGGCCCACTACCTCCTCGGCTTCTCCTGGATCGAGGCCGGCCTCATCGGAGCTGCGATCGCGCCGACCGATCCCGCGGTGACGTTCTCGGTGTTCGGCGCGCGGGAGATCCGCGGCCGCTCGGGAACGATCCTCGAGGGCGAAGCGGGCGTGAACGATCCCGTTGGGATCGCGCTCATGATCGGGATGATCGAGCTCGCCGAGGAGAGCGACGGCAGCCTGTGGATCGTCGCCGAGGAGTTCGCGATCGAGATCGCGCTCGGGCTCGTCGTCGGAATCGCAGGAGCGCTGCTCCTGCTTCCGGTCTTCCGGCGAGTGCAGCTCACAGGCCCGGCCCTCTACCCGATCCGCGTGCTCGCGGGCGCGGGGATCGTCTACGGCCTGGCGGCGATCGTCGGCGGGTCCGGCTTCCTCGCGGTGTTCGTCGCGGGCGTCGTCCTCGGGGATGCTGCGATGCCGCGCAAGGGCGAGATCGAGAGCTTCCACTCGTCGATCGCGGGAGTGGCCGAGATCGCAGTGTTCGTCGCGCTCGGCCTGACGATCACGGTCGGGAACCTCGACACCTTCGAGGTCTGGGCGAAGGGGCTCGGGATCGCGGTGATCCTCGCCTTCGTCGCCCGGCCGCTGGCCGTGTACCCGTTGCTCCTCCTGGCTCGTCTGACGACCGCCGAGCGGGTGTTCGTCTCCTGGGGAGGGCTGAAGGGCGCAGTTCCGATCCTGCTCGGCGCCCTCGCCGTGCTCGCCGGAGTCGACGGGTCGAACGAGCTCTACGGGATCGTCTTCATCGTCGTCGTCTTCTCCGTCGTCGTGCAGGGCGTGTCGCTCCCGTATGTCGCCGAGAAGCTGAGGATCCCATTCCGCCGCATCGACTACGACCTCGCCGAGGTGCTCGAGTTCGTCGTCGGGGAGAGCGCGTTCGCGTCCGGGCGGCGAATCCGGGAGCTCCCGCTCGGCGAGCGCGCCTGGGTGGGTGTCCTCATTCGCGACGGTCGGCCCCAGCGCGTGGAGGGCGGGATCGTCCTCGAGCCGGGCGACCGCGTTCACGTCTACGCGCAACCGGAGGACGCGGCGGCGCTCGGGCGCATCTTCGCCGGGACGCCCGGGAGCGGCTAGGACCAGGGGTACGGCGAGCTGGAGACCGGGTGCAGGTCGCCCGTCGCGAAGCGCTCGAAGCGGAACGGGTAGAGGAGGCGGGAGTGCTCGCCGACGAGGACGGCGGCGACCTCCTTGCCGACGCCGATCATCTTGTAGCCGTGGTTCGAGTCGAGGATCGCGTACAGGTTCGGGCGGAAGTAGTCGAAGACCGGGAAGTTGTCCACCGTGAACGCGCCGACGCCGCCCGAGCGCGCGTCCTTGTACAGCGGACGGCAGCCCTCGAAGCGCGCCATCGAGTGTGAGAGCGCCGCGCACCACATGTCCGGGAACGACGGGTCGACGTCGGTCGTGGACGGGTACGGATCGAGCTCGACGTCCCCGTCGACCACGAGCGGCGAGGCGCCTCCCTGCACGCCGTGGCGGTCGCGCTTGAAGTAGATGCCCCAGAGGTCGTCGGTGACGAGCGCGCCGTCGTCCGTGTGCAGGGGCGCATCGGTGTCGAGGTGGATGACGGGCGGCGCGCCGCCGTCCGCGGTCGCGAACAGCAGCGGGTCGATCGCGACCTCGCCTTCCTGGAGGTTCCAGTACGTCCACATCGGCCGGTCCGGGACGACCTCGCCCGACGGCGTGCGGACGTCGATCGCGTCCGGGAGGCCGAGCATCAGCCAGAACCGCCTCGCCCACGGGCCGGGCGCGACGACGACCTGCTCGCCGACCTCGATCGAGCCCTCGCTCGTCTCGACCGCCGTGATCGTCCCGTCTCCTGCGTCCGTGAAGCCGGTCACCTCGACGCCGCTCAGGACCTCGACTCCCTCGGCACGGCACTTTCTGTGCAGGCCCTCGACGGAGTCGAGGTTGAACGCGAATCCGCCTTGCTTCTCGTGCAGGCAGATGGTCACGCCCTGCGCGCGCCAGTCGGGGAAGAGCGACCGCATGTGCGCAGCGACGGCCTCCGCGCCCACGATGAGCTCGGAGTCGTAGCCGATGCGCTCCTGCCGCTCGTACGTCGCGGTGAGGTCGGCCTCCTGGACCGACGCGCCGAGCGCGATGTAGCCGACGGGGTTGTACGCGTACGCGGCAGGGTCCGACTCCCACACCTCGACGCACGCCTGCATGAGCTCGCTCATCGCCGGCTGGAAGTAGTTGTTTCGCACGACCCCGCAGGCGATCCCCGACGCGCCCGCCCCGGGCCTCGACTTGTCCAGCACGACGACGTCCCCGCCGGATCCGAGCCCGCGCGTGCGGAGCTCCTTCGCGAGGTGGTACGCGGTCGAGAGGCCGTGGATGCCGGCGCCGACGACGACGAAGGAGGACCGCTTCGGTATGTCCATAGTTATTGCCTAGAGAGCAACATTGTTGCGCATAGGACGACACGCACCGTACCACCGCGCGGCGCCCGTCGCGATGTGTGTCACGACTCCGGCGCCAACCAGACGAGGCACGGCGCGTCGTCCCGAATCTTGCGAGCCGCCCGGCGGTACCTGCGACGTGAGATCCGCGTGCGGTCCGGGCCGAGCACGAGCAACCCCGCGCTGCGCTCGCCTGCGAAGGACAGAAGCGCATCCACGGGGCGCGTCGACCGGAGGCAGAATCGCTCGACGCGCACGCCGAGACCGTGGGCGAGCTCGGCGGGTGCCCGCAACGACGCCTCGACGTCGGGCGGCGTGATGTAGTCGTACCCGAGGACCAGCCCGCACGGGGCGAGGATCGTCTCGACGGCGTTGACGACGAGCAGCGGCTGGCCCGTCTCGACAGCAGAGTCGACGCCGAGCCGGGCGGCGTCCTCGAGCAGAGGCGCCTCGAGCGTCGCGAGCAGGACCGGGTGCGCGCCCGTGCCGGACACGGACACGACGTCCGCCGTACCGGCGTGGCTCCTTCGGCGCCCGCGAGCCCCGATCACTCGGGCCGCAGCTCCCACCGGGGCGCGTTCGCGGCCGCGCGCCGCAGCCTCCGGCGCCACAAGGGCATGTACAGGATCATCCACGCGACGCCGACGATGACCGCGAGGAACACGTACGCGCTGTCGACGAAGAGGACGAGCGGGGCGAAGACGACGAGCAGGATGACCGCGAAGGCGAGGATCTCGATCCGGAAGCGCTGCATCTGCCGGTTCCGGGCAAGGTACGCCTCTCTCGGGATCTGCGCCGTGTTCCACCGGCGGCCGCACTTGGCGCACGTCCAGCGCTCGCCGTAGGCGACGGACGCGCTCTCCCCGCACTCGCACCGGATCGTGATCGGAGGTGGAGGAGCCACCGCGCCGATTGTACGAGCCCGAAGTCGACCAGTGACTTTCGCGCGGCCTCCCTGGATTGAATTCCTCCGAGCAGGGTGTTATAGGTCCCCCGCGCAAGTCGGCGGCCCGAGACGCTCCCTTGGAGGTTTGCTGTGGCTGAAGCAGTCATCGAGGAACGCCATCTCCTCAAGAAGCTGCGCTGGTACGACGGATTCGTCATCGCCCTCGCGACGCCCGGCTTCCTGCTCGGGTCGCTCGGGTACTCCGTCGGCGACATCGGCGGCTGGGGCTCCGTGCTCCTGTGGGGTATCTCCGCCGGCCTTGCGTTCTTCATCATGACGCTCTACTCCGAGATGGCGGCCATGTTCCCGGACAAGCCGGGCGGCTTCCCGCTCTACGCCCACGAGGGGTGGCGCAAGTACTTCACCGTCATCGGCCCGGTCGTGACGTTCGGGTACTGGCTCGCGTGGTCGGTGGTGCTCGCGTTCCTCGGCGTCTTCAGCGGCCAGATCATCACCGCGGCCTGGTTCCCGGACGAGCCGTTCGGCAGCGCGTTCTTCGGCAGCTCGGAGGGGGAGGGCTACTTCTCGACCGGCGGCGCGGAGATCGGGCTCCCGCACCTGATCGCGATCGGGCTCATCATCGCGGTCTGGCTGTTCAACGTGCGCGGCACTCGCGTGGCAGTCGGCTTCGGCTACCTCGCGGGCGCGCTGCTCATGATCCCGCTGTTCGTGTTCATGTTCCTGCCGTACCTCAACGGCGACTTCGACAGCGCCAACCTCACGTGGGGTGCGCTCGACGGCACGGCGGGAGCGGGCGACGAAGCGACCTCGGTGTCGACGTGGGAGATCGTGCGGCTCTCCCTCGTCTGGCTGTGGATCATGGCCTGGTCTTCCTGGGGCGTCGACACCTGCGCGACGTTCGCGCCCGAGTACAAGGACACCGTCAACGACACGAAGCTCGCGCTCCGGTCCGCGTGCATCTTCACGATCGCCGTCTACACCCTGCTGCCACTCGGTCTCGTCGGTGGAGTGGGTGAGGAGACCGTCGCTGCGTTCGACTACGTCGGTGCGCTCGAGACGCTGACGGGCTCGACCGCGCTGACGAACTTCTTCGTCATCGTGATCGTGGCGAGCTTCGTCATCTCGATGAACACCGCCACCGCCGACGGAAGCCGAGCGCTCTACGGCATCGCGCGCGACGACATGACGGTCAAGCAGCTCTACAGCCTCAACCGGTGGCACGTGCCCGGCCGGGCGATGACGCTGGACATGCTCGTCAACATCGGGTTCGTCCTCTTCATCGGCAACATCTTCGGCATCCTCGCCGCGAGCAACATCGGGTACGTGCTCGCGCACTTCTTCGCGATCACGGGCTTCATCCTGCTGCGCAGAGACCGCCCGGACTGGCCGCGGCCGATCAAGCTCTCGCCGATCTGGGTGCCGATCGCCTGGGTGCTCGGTGCGATCACCTTCGTGCTCATGATCTTCGGCGTCGGCTGGTTCCAGACTGCCGCCGGCGGCTACGGCGGAACGACCGAGAAGATCATCGGCTTCGGGATCCTGATCCTCGCGGTCCTGTTGTTCCTCTACCGCCGGATCGTCCAGGACGGCGTCCGCCCGCACTGGCGCGAGGACGCGCCGGCGGTCCCGGACGCACGCCAGGCAGCGCTGCTCGAGGAGGCTGCGCGGCCCGTCGTCTGACGCCTCACCACTCGAGGGTGACGGCCGAGCCGCCTTCACCCGAGACGGAGCAGAAAAGGGGCGACGCAGCGGCCTGCAGCGGGCCGCTGCGTCTGGGGGAGATGGATGAAGCTCGGGTGACCCGTCGCGGCGGGACGGGACGTTGTCTTCGAGCTCTGATCCTGGGTTATAAAGCAAGTGATATCGAATGTCTCGTGTTCGACAGCAATGCTTAACCGCCTCTCGTGCGAACCGGCACATGCTTCGCTCGCGAGGCGAGGCGCAGCCTGACGCCGGGCCTCGCCTCTGCGTGGAGCGGGTCGCGCCTTCGCTCGTGTCGTTCGATACGCGATCGACAGCGGTGCTTGACCGGTGAGCGCCGTGAGGCACACGGCAACGACGGGCCTCGACGAGCTCGACCGCGCTCTCGGCGGGCTCTACTGGGGGGACAACGTCGTGTGGGACGCCGAAGCCGCCGACGACGCCGGCCCGTTCTACGCCGCCGTGGCCGCGACGGCCTGGGAGTACGACGCAGCCGCCTATGTGACGCTGACCGAGAGTCCCGAGAGCGTCGAGGCGCGATACCCGGGGCTCGAGATTCTCGATGCGCGCGCGGCGGGCGACCTCGCGCAGCCTCGCCCGCTGCTCGACGCGTGCGGAAGGTGGTGCGCGCAGCCCGGCCGGCGGCTCCTGCTCCTCGAGTCGCTCGATGCGATGAGCGACCGCTGGGGAACGGAGACGGCAGGTCGCTTCTTCACCCGCGGGTGTCCCTTGCTGCTGGGGCTCGGCGCGATCGCTTTCTGGTCGCTGACGACGTCTCGCCATCCCGCGTCGCTCCGGCGTGAGATCGAGGACGTGACGCAGTGCGTGCTCAGCCTCGGCGACGGTCGCCTGCGCATCATCAAGGCCGAGGGCCGGCGCGCCGGCGTCGAGGGCAGTGTCTTCCGCTACCACGTCGAGCGGGGCCTGCCGGTCCTCGAGCCGGCTCCCGCCGCAGCGCGCCTCGGGGCGGCGCTGCGCGATCTCCGGCGTACCCGTCGCTTGTCGCAGGCGGACATCGCGCGCCTCGCGGGTGTCTCCCCGAGCGCGATCTCACAGGCGGAGCGCGGGCGGCGAGGGCTGTCGCTCGAGACTCTGCTCGACCTCACGTCCCGGCTGAACATGACGCTGGACGAGCTGCTGCGCGGGCAGGAGGCGCCGGGCTACCGGCTTGCCCGCAGAGACGATCCACGGCACGCGACGCTGGACGTGCCGGTGCCGCTCCTGGACGACCCGGGCGCAGGGCTTCGCGCCTACGTCTTGCGCTTGTCGCCGGGCGCTCGCTCCGTGCCGACGTTCCCGCACAAGGGTGTCGAGCTCGTCGCGGTCGCATCCGGTCTCGTTCAGGTCGTGCTTGCCACCGGCACGCCGGTCCTGCGCCCGGGCGAGGCGCTGATCGCCGATCGGAGCGGCGTCTCCTCGTGGCGTAACCTCACGGACGGCGAGGCGCTCGTGTTCTGGGTCCTGCACGACGAGAGCGCCGGAGTCGGGACGAGCCCGGCAACGGGGTAGGTTCTCTAGCCGATGCAGGAACCGGTCGCTCCGGACGAGTTCCAGATCGCGCTGGACAGCGCGATCTCGGCGCCCGAGGCCTTCGGCGCGTCCTTCGACGCTGCTCCGTCGGCCACGGAGCTCGAGCTCGGTACCGGTCTCGAAGGAGATCCCGCACTTGCGTTCCGCAGGACGCTCGGGATGTTCGCGACCGGCGTCACCGTCATCACGACGCGGACCCGCGAGCAGGTGCACGGCATGACCGCGAATGCGTTCATGTCCGTCTCGCTGCGCCCGCCGCTCGTGCTCGTCTCCGTCGACCGCCGCGCGCGGATGTCGAATCTGCTCCACGAGGGCACGCGGTTCGGTGTCAACGTGCTCGAGGCAGGGCAGGCGACGCTCTCGGATCACTTCGCCGGCCGCGCCGTCGAGGCGGCCGGCGAGCCGCGGTTCGAGCTCGTGCACGACACGCCGCTCGTCGAGGGCGCGCTCGCGCACCTCGTCGCGCGGGTCGTGCGCTCGTACTGGGGCGGGGATCACTCGCTCTTCCTCGGCGAGGTCGAGTTCGCCCGCTACGGCGAGGGCGAGCCGCTGCTCTTCCACGGCGGCCGGTACGAGCGGCTGATCCGCGACCCGCGCGTCTTCTCGCTCCTGCCGCCCGAGCTGCTCGACCCGATCCTCGCGCTCGGCGAGGAGCGAGAGTACGCCGCAGGCGAGCCGATCATGCGCATCGGCGACCCGGGCGCGGAGCTCCTGCTCGTGCTCGAGGGAAGCGTGCGCGTCGAACGGCCTGGTCGGAGCCTGACGCTCGGGGTGGGGGAGCTCATCGGCGAGATCGAGGTGCTCGACCCCGGCGGCGGCCGAATCGCGGACATCCACGCCGAGGAGGCGGTGCGCTGCCTGGCGATCTCCCGCGACCAGCTGATCGCCGCGCTCGAGGCAGACCCGCGTGCGGCGACCGCGCTCATCGAGGTATTGGCCGCGCGCTTCCGCGAGACCGCCTAGCGCGTCACTTCTGCTACATCCAGTGACTCAGTCGATCGCCGGCAGCCCATCGAGCCAGGGGGTGCGGTAGCCCGACTCGTCCCACATGACCGGGAAGAACGACTCGTCCAGGGAGAGGTCGCCGCGACGGCGGTAGCGGGAGTACGTGACGTCCACGTTCGTCTCGTGGAAGCGCGCCTCGACAGGGATCATGTGCGAGACGAGCGCCATGCGAGCGACGGAGGCGCTCCGGTTCGGCGCCGAGCCGTGCCAGGTGAGGCCGTGATGGAATGAGCCGCCGCCCGCCTTCACGACCACCGGGACGACCTCGAGCTCGCTCCCGTCAGGAGCGGCCGAGCGCGGCCCCGTGAGCCAGTCCTCGGGAGCATGGAATTGCGTGCGCTCGGGCGGTGACTTCGGCCACGTGTGCGACCCGCTAACGAACTCGAGCGGACCGGCGTCTGTTTGCGTGTCGTGGAGCGAGATCCAGCACGTGACCATCTCCGGCGGCACGAGGTAGTCCGCGTACGAGGAGTCCTGGTGGAAGCCGATGGCCTTCGTGCCCGGCGGCTTCCAGAGCACGTTGTCCTGGAGGATTCGCACCCCGCGATAGCCGGCGAGCTGCGCCGCGAGCCGCCCGATTCGCTCGGACAGCACCTGTGCCGCCACGACGTCGTCCGCTTTCCACGCGTTGCAGAGCTGGCGCGTCCGGTCCTCGGGGTCGCGGCCGCGGACCCAGTTCACCTCGTCCGGCCGGATGCCCGTCTCGTAGTCGCCGTCGAAGAGGCGCTCGTAGCGCGCGCGGAGAAGCTCGAGGGCGGCTTCCGTCACGAGCCCCTCCTCGACGATGAGGAAGCCGTCGCGCTCGAACGCCTCGACCTGTTGGGGCGAGAAGGACTCGATCATGCGTCGTCGGGGCCAGGCTTCAGCCTGACCCCGGTTCGAGGTGTCGCGGCGCCCGACATTCTTCAGATCGGGGTCAGGCTAAAGCCTGACCCCTGGGGCGCGTCTTGGCGGGGTCGTAGAACGGGAAGCGGACGACGGTCGCGCGGATCCGCTTCTGGAGCCCGTCGAGCTTGCCGACCTCGACCGCCGTGCCGAGCTCCGCGTACTGCACCGCGACGCGCGCGAGCGCGATGTTCTTCTTCAGGATCGGGCTTCGCGTCCCGCTCGTGACGACGCCCACGCGCTGACGCCCGACGTAGACGTCGTCGCCGTGGCCGCCCGTCTCCGACCCCTCGAGCTCGAGTCCGACGAGCGCGCGCTGCGGATGGGCCTTGCGCTCCTCGAGCGCCTCGCGCCCGACGAAGTCGTCGTCCGTTCCGAGGTCGACGGCGAACCCGATTCCCGCCTCGAACGGGTCGACCTGGTCGTCGAACTCGTAGCCGGCGAATATCAAGCCAGCCTCGATGCGCAGGATGTCGAGCGCCTCGAGCCCGAGCGGCGTGAGGCCATGCTCCTCGCCGGCTCCCCAGATCGCATCCCAGACGGCCGGTCCGTCCGAGGGATGGCACCACACCTCGTACCCGAGCTCGCCCGTGTAGCCGGTCCGGGAGACGACGATCGGGATCCCGTCGTAGGCACCGATCCGGCCGATCGTGAAGCGGAACCAGCGCAGGTCCTCGAGCGAGGTCTGCGAGGGCGGCGTCCACACGATCTTCTCGAGGAGCTCCCTGCTCGCCGGCCCCTGCACCGCGACGTTGTGCAGCTGCTCCGTGGACGGCTTCACCCAGACCTTGAGCTCGAGCCGGTCGGCGAGCTCCTTCAGCCAGATCCCGTCGTACTCGTCGCCGCCGACGAAACGGAAGTTGTCCTGCCCGAGCCGGTAGACGGTCGCATCGTCGATCATGCCGCCCGTCTCGTTGCAGACGGCCGTGTACGTGACCTGGCCGGCCGAGAGCCTTCGTGCGTCGCGTGTGATCGCGCGCTGCACGAGCCTTTCCGCATCCGGGCCGAGGATCTCCCACTTGCGGAGCGGCGAGAGGTCCATCACCGCGACCTTCTCGCGGCACGCCCAGTACTCGGCGATCGCTCCCTCGTTGTCGAAGCAGTGCGGGAGCCAGTATCCGCGGTACTCGACGAAGCTCTTCGTCAGCTCGCTCGTGCGCGGGTGGAAGGTCGTCTCCTTCGTGAGGACGGGCTCTGCGTCGGCGGTGACGCGGCGCGCGATCGCCATCGAGAACGAGTTGTCCGGTGCGTACACGCGCACGTGGATGGGCGTCACCTGCCAGCCGTTCGCGGGGTCGATGTCGTCCGGGCAGGAGGAGGACGCGCACACGAGGTCGGTCATCGCGCGCACCAGCACGTAGTCGCCCGGGCGCGACCACGGCTCGTCCATGACGAACACGTTGTTCGCGTCGAAGCCCGTGTTGTAGAAGAAGTTGAGCGCCTCCCAGCCCATGCGCGGCGCAATGTCGTACGGCGACACCTGCCCGTTGAAGTTCTCCGTGCAGTTGACGTGCCCCGGGTAGCCCTTGTCCTCGTAGTACTTGGCCATGCAGGCGAGCCCGAAGGTGTCGTGCCGGCCGACGGTGTCGCGAACGACCTCGACGAGCGGGTCCTGGTCGACGTCGTAGAACTTCCCGTGGAGACCCGGTTGCGGGTAGGCCTGACCCATCAGGCTCCGCGTCGTCGTCGCGTCGAGCCCGCGCTCGCGCCCTGCCTCGAGCTTGCGGCGATGGAACGCGAGGAAGTCCGAGCACTGCTTGCCCTCGACGTCGATCACCTGGATGAACTCACCCGCTCGCACCTCGTATGCGAGTGCGGTCGCGGAGTCCACCCTGAGGTCGAGGCGCGGCTCGGCGAGCGGGGGCGGGAGCTCGAACTGCTCGTAGCTCCGCGGAGTCGCCCGCCGCACCTCGACGAGGAGCTCGGAAGGAGGGGGCGCCCCGTCGACGATGCGTCCGCTCGGAGCTGCGACGACGACGGTCACCGCTCGCTCTGCGCGAAATGCCTGGGAGCTGCCGGGGGGTGACCACTCACCGAAGAGCAGGACGGCCGTCGCCTCGGCCGGGTCGAGCCCGCGCGAGCCGAGCTCGTCAGCGAGGAGACTCCCGTTCCGGCTGCGGAACGCCTCGCGGACGACCGTTGCCGGTGCGTCCGCCTTCGCGCCGAGCGCTTCCGCGGCGTCGCGTCCTGCCTCGTCGAGGGCCGTGAGCTCTGCGAGCTGGCCTCCGTGCGCGTCGACGACCGTCACCCGCTCGTCGGGGGCGAGCGCGAACACGGTCGCTCCCCCAGGCCGCACGAGGTACGTCTCGACGAACGGGTCCTCGGGGAGGAGCCAGCCCTGGAGACCGCTGTCGGCCCCGATTGCCATCCCTAGATGGCCGGCGCCATGAGATCGCCGCCTCCGGGGCGTGAGCTGGCCGCTCCGAGGCGCGACGGGAGTGCGGCGGCGATGCTTGGCGCATCGGGGCCGCACTCCCGTCGCGAAGCGCACGCGCGGCGCGCAAGACGCGGTCTGGCTGAAGCCAGACCCCAGCGCGCCGCGCGGAAGCGGCTCGGACGCGCCAGATCGCGCATCCGGACGCGCGAGATCGTGACGCCGGCCATCAGGCTTTCTGCGCCGGTTCCTTCGCCTCTTGCTCCTCGGCCTCCGCGAGGAGCTGCTCCGCGAGCTCGCGCTTGCCGGTGGAGTCGAGCTTCTTCACCTCGTTCTCGACGGCGCGGCGGTTGTACGTCTGGTTCCAGTAGTCGAGCGAGTCGAAGCCGAGGAGCACGGCCTTGCCGACGAACTGCCGCAAGACCTCGTTCGTCGGGCCCATGACCCAGCCTGCCTTCGCGTCGCGGAGATAGCGCTCGAGCTCCATGTCGCGCTTGTAGCCCGAGCCGCCGCAGGCGTGGAGCATCTTGTCCACGACGTGCGCGACGTTCTTCGCGGCCACGAACTTGATCTGCCAGGCCCAGTGCAGGAAGTCGGCTCGCGCGAACTCACCCGGGGCGAGCACCTTTTGGTTGTCGTCCGTCGCGCGATCCATGGCGTTGGCCACGGAGAGCACGAACGTCCGCGCTGCGTTCGTGTCCATGACCGCCTCACCGACGTAGTCCTGGATCGTCGGGTAGTCGGCCACACGCATGCCCACGTCGACGTGGCGCTTGCGCGTCGTGTGGCGCTTCGCGATGTCGATCGTGCCGAGCGCGAGCCCGTTCCAGACCGACGAGGAGCCAATGAGGAACCACGGGTCGACCGACTCGTCGTTCGACGCCGCTCCGTCGCCGACGGGGCCGACGATCTGCTCGCCGGGGACCTCGACATCCGGCACCTCGAGCGGGCCGGACTGGTTCCCGCGCAGGCCGAGCGCGTCCCACAGCGACGGCTGCGACTGGACATCGTCGCCGTCGATGACGAACACCGAAAGGTCGTCGTAACCGGAGAAGTCGGGGCTCGTCGTCTGCACGACGTAGAAGTCGGCGAAGCCGGCGGAGGTCGTCCACGACGCCTTCTTGCGCACCTTGAAGCCGCCGTTCGAGCGCTCTGCGCCGGACGAGATCGGGTACCAGAAGTGGGAGCCCGTCTCGGGGTCGGAGTAGGAGAGCGTTCCGATCTTCCCGGTGCCGAGCGGCCGGATGTACTTGTCGATCAGCTCTGGAGTGGGGCGGAGCATGATCGTGTTCACGGCCCCGATGTGCATCACGTAGCACATCGCCGTCGACGCGCACCCGTAGCGCGCGATCGTCTCGCAGGTCATCGCGTAGGCGACGTGGTTCTCGCCGAGACCGCCGTACTCCTCGGGGACGGTCAGCGCGAGGAAACCATGCTCGCCGAGGAGCTCGAGGTTGCGGCGCGGGAACAGCAGCTCGTCGTCCGAGCGTTTTGCGTTCGCGCGCATCTCCTTCTCGCAGAGCTCGATGAGCGTGGCCCGGAGCTCCTTCTGGCGCTCGGTCAGGAACCAGTCGGGATCCCACTCGTACCCGAGCCCCCAGAACGGCTCGGAGCCCCACATCTTCTCGGACATGCGTACCTCCGGTCTCGCGTCGCTGGCCGGGTCATCGTAGAGCGTGGCCGGACGCCCGGGCAAGAACGCGGGCAAGAACGCAGGCAGAACGCGCGGGCCGGTCGGGCCCGGCCCCGCGCGGGAATCGTGTCCGGCTACCCGGTCTCGCCGGCGCGGCGGAGCCGGTCTTCCAGCAGCGAAGGCGCGTTCTGCGGCGCTGCCGGCGCCGGGGTCGCGCCGAGGCCGCTGTAGGAAACGGTGTACATCCAGGCGGAGGCACCTTTCCCCCAGGACACGACGATCTGGCGGAGGATGTCGTCCGGGCCGACGGTCAGCGCTGCGTCGAGCCGGGCGATCGGGTCTGCCGCCTCGTCGTGCGCCACGAACCCGAACGGCAGCACGCGAATGTGCTCCCCCTCCTTGAAGCTCGACTCCCTTGCGATCAGCCCGGCGGCGACGGTTCCGCTGTACACGGTGGAGCCGTTCTCCAGCCGGTCGCCCCTGAGCCCGCTGACTCCGCCCGCGAGCCTGCGCAGCGTGTCGCCCCGGACGTCCTCCCGCACCGCGGCGAGGTACTCGGCGGGTGTCGTCCCGCTGTCGGGGTCGATGCTCCGCGGGTCGCCGAGCTCGATCCAGCCACCGGGGACTCCCGGGTCGATGCCGTAGAGGACGCCGTCGACGACGAGCAATTCGCGCCTCCCCAGTCGCAGGGGGAAGTCGCGGGAGACGGACACGTCGCCGCCGTTCCAGCGCACCGTCGTCCCGGCCCAGGGCTCACCGCCGTGCATGATCCGGACGACGGCCGTGCCGGAACGATCGGCCGAGGCAGCGGTGACGATCGCGGCCTTCTCGATCGCAGCCGTGGCGTCCTCGACGCCGCGACCGCCAGGCGACCCGATCGTGAGGACCGCGGCCACGGCGGCCACGAGAGCGAGCGCAGCGCCCGCCGTCGAGACGTGCACGAGACGGCCGCGTGGTCTGCGCTCTCTGCGCGGTGCCGGGTCACTCCGGGATGCCGTGTCGATCCGCGCGCGCGCCGAGTCTCCGGCTGTCGCGACCGCCTGCGCGAACCCTGCGCGCGCTCGCGGGTTCGCCCGTCGCAGCGCCTCGAAGCTCTCAGTCCTGTTCATGATCCTCCTTCGCGAACGTGGGCCACTCTGCTCGGTCGCGCGGCCGTCGCCGGACGGCGCCCGAAGTCCTGTTCCGTGCCGTATGCCTCCTGCTGGGCCTCCCGCCGCGGCTGCTCGCCTGTCTCGCGTGCGCGGAGCTCCTCGAAGACCGCCCGGAACCGGCGCCGTGCCCGGTGAAGCCGCCCGCGAGCGGTCACCGTGAGGCACCCGAGCACACCAGCCATCTGCGCCGGCGACAGGCCTTCCCACTCCGCGAGGAGAAGAACCTCGCGATCGCGCGACGCCAGGGAGCGAAGCGCTTCACGCACGAGCATCTCGTCTCCGTCCTGCGCCGGCTCGTGTTGAGCCGGCGTCGCCTCGAGCGCGAGCCGCTCCTGCAATGCCAGCAGGCGGCGCCGCGACCGACGCTGGTTCGCCATCACCCTCCGCGCCGTTGCATAGAGCCAGACGCGCGCCGCGTCTCCCTCGGGCAGGTCGTCCAGGCGCCGCCAGGCTGTCAGGAACACGTCAGACACGGCGTCCTGCGCGTCGCTCGGCGAGCCGGCGCGCCAGCCGCAGTACGCGACGACGTCCTCGCCGTACGACGCGAAGAGTGCATCGAAGCGCTGCCTGCGCTCGCTCTCGCTTTCCCTCTCTCTCACGCACACACCTCCTAGCGGACCCAGGCGGGAGAACCGGCTCAACCCGTCCATGTCCGGCGGGCGCGCGATCGTTTGCGACGTCAGGAGCGCCGCGTCACGACGCGGACGCGAGCACTGCGAGCAGATCGTCGCCGTAGCGCTCGAGCTTGACCGGGCCGAAGCCCTTCACGCCGGCGAGCTCGTCCAGCGTCTGCGGGCGGAGGGCCGCGAGCTCCCTGAGCGTCGCGTCGTGGAGGACGACGTACGCCGGAACGGCGTCTTCCTGCGAGCGCTCGAGGCGCCAGCCGCGGAGCCGCGTCACGAGACCCTCGTCGACGTCAGCGTCCGAGCTCGTCCTGATGCGCGGCGGGGGCACCGACGGATCGACGTTCAGGACGCGGAAGCCGTCGGGCGTCGTCACCTCCACGAGAGCGCCGGAGACCTCGACGAGCCGCACCCAGCGGCGCACGTCCGCGTCGGTCGCCGCTGCGAGCAGGCGGTACGCCGGCGAGCGGCGGGCTGAGGGAGGCGCTTTCAGCGAGCCGCGCAGCGTCGCGACGAGACTCCGTTGCCCGAGTGGCCAGGTCAGGGAGGCGACGGCTTCGACGATCGCCTCGCCCACGTCTTCGGGGAGCGGTGGGGGAGGGCTCGCGACCGATGCCGATCCGCGCGTCAGCGGAGCGCACACGTCGCAGGCGCCGCACGGGGCCGAGAACTCCTCCCCGAAGTGCTCGGCGACCTGCTCGTGCCGGCACATCCGGGTCTCTGCGAAGGCAACCACCCGGTCGGCGCGCGACTCGGCGACGAGCTGCGCGCGGTGGAGCAGCGCCTCGACCCGCTCGCGCGCGTCCGTCGGGGCGGTCGGGAGCTCGATCCGCATGCGCCGCCCCTCGTCGAAGCTCCGTTGGACCAGACCCGCCTGCTCGAGCATTCCGACGAGCACGCGCGCGTCACATTCGGGCACGAGGAACGCGAGCTCGTCCGGATCGACGAGGCCGCCCGCGTCCCGCAGCGCGCCGTACACGGAGCGAAGCTCCGAAGCCGCGGGCACGTCCGAGACCGCGAACCTCCGTAGCGCGGCGGCGTCGCTTGGGCTCGCGAGGAGCAGGGTCTGGCTCGGCTCGCCGTCGCGTCCCGCGCGACCCACCATCTGCACGTAGCCCTCGACCGAGTCGGGATAGTTGACGAGGCAGACGAGCCGCACGTCGGGCTTGTCGATGCCCATGCCGAACGCGGTCGTCGCGACGACGGCCTGCACTCCGCCTGCGACGAATTCGTCCTGGACGCGCGTTCGCTCCTCGGCAGCGAGGCCTGCGTGGTAGTGCTCGGCCCGGAAACCGTGACCGCGCAGCACGCGGGCGAGCTCCTCGGTCGATCGGCGCGAGCGCGCGTAAACGATCGCCGAGCCTCCCCGTAGGGCGCGAAGCCGCTCGACGAGGATCGCGATCCGGTCCTCGGCGTTCGCCACCTGCTCGACGTCGTAGCGGAGGTTCGGGCGCATGACGCTCGTGTGCACCACGTCGAACGTGCGACCGAGGGCCTGTCCGATGTCTCGCGCAGTCTCGGGCGTCGCTGTCGCCGTCATCCCGAGCAGGGTGGGCTCGCCGAGGGCCTCGAGCCCGCGCCGGATGAAGAGGTAGTCCGGCCGGAAATCGTGCCCCCACATGCTCACGCAGTGCACCTCGTCGACGACGACAAGGCCGATGCCGACCTCGGACAGGAGCTCGACGAAGCGGGCCTGCCGCAGGCGTTCGGGCGCTGCGTAGACGAGCCGCGTCGCGCCCGCCGACACGGCGGCGAGCCGCTCGGCTGTCTCCTCGGCGGAGAGCGAGGAGTTGACGAAGGTCGCCGTCGCCGCGATCCGCGGCGGGAGCTTGTCGACCTGGTCCTTCATCAGCGCGATGAGTGGCGAGAGGACGAGCGTCGGCTCGGACCGCAGCATCGCGGCGAGCTGGTACGTGAGCGACTTCCCCGAGCCGGTCGGCATGAGCGCGAGCGTGTCTCGCCCCTCGACGGCCGCCCGTACGACGTCCTCCTGCCCGGGGCGGAAGGCAGCGAAGCCGAAGAGCTCGCGGAGCGGGGAGACGAGATCGGTCAGGCGGGCGAGTATAGGAGTGCCGTCGGGCGGCTTCGTGCCAACTTCGTCGTGATTTCGTGCCAATGCCTCCTCGCTCAGTCGGCGATCGGCGACGCCCCGTACTCCTCGTCGCTGACGTGGTCGCCCCACGTTGCTGCATTGCCTTCGTCGTCGACCTCGAGCATCGCGAGGTGTGTCATGAAGCGCGTCTGTGCTGCGCCGTGCCAGTGCTCCTCTCCCGGCTCGAAGAACACCCGGTCCCCGGGGCGGATCATCTCGATCGGCCCGCCGCGCCGCTGCGCGAGCCCGACGCCCTCGAGAACGTAGATCGTCTGGCCGTTCGGGTGCGTGTGCCACGCCGTGCGTGCGCCCGGCGTGAAGTGGACACTGCTCGCGCTCAGGCGCGATGCGCCCGCCGGCGTTGCGACCGCGTCCAGGAAGACCGCGCCGGTGAACCACTCACTCGGCCCCGCCGTCGTCTCGATGTCGTTCCTCGTGATGTGCATGACTGGCCTCCTAATCTCGATCCGTGTTTCAGGCAGCGACCTCGGGGTGCCTGAGCTGGACCCGTTGCTCGCGATAGCGGAGCGCCTCCCACGCCACGATCAGCGAGCACACGGCGCTCACGAGCGCGAGCGCCGCAAGGGCGGGGAGCGCGAGGGCAGCGGGCACGAGGGCGAGCAGCACGACCGCCCCGAGCGTCCGCCGCCGAAAGATGTAGCCGGTCATCCGGAAGAGAAACGCGACGTGCGCAAGCAGGTAAAGCGCGGCTCCTGCGCAAAGCCCCACCGCGGGCACCGTGTCGAGCGCCTCGCCGACGTGGTCGAGCGTCGTCTTGAGGCCGAGTGCGAAGAGGACGATGCCGGCGACCATCGGCAGGTGGAGGTAGCTGTAGGCGTACAGGGCGAGCCGGTGCAGCTCGAGCCCCGTGGCCTGCATGAGCCGCCTCCGCGCAATGATCGCCGCCACGTCGAAGTAGAGCCACCAGAGTGCCGAGACGACCGCGATTCCGAGCGTCGCACCGACGATCACTCGCGCTTCGAGCTCGAACCCGGCGCCGACGCCGATAGCAATGAGGGACTCGCCGAGCGCGATCAGGATGATGAGGCTGTGCCGTTCGGCGAAATGCTCGGGCGCCACGCGCCAGCCGCTCCCGACGCCGACGACGACCGGGCCGAGGTAGTCGACCGCGAGCGCGACGACCCAGACCGCGATCCGAATGTCCCCCTCGAGGAACCCGGCCAGCACGATCAGCAACGAGCCGAAGATCGCAGTCGGCACGAAGCGGAAGACCGCGCCCCACCGGTCAGGGTCGTCGCGTGCGACGGTGGCGGTGAGGACGAGATGAAGGAGGCGGACGACGAAGTAGGCGACACCGAACAGCACGGCGTCGTCTCCGAAGGCGCCCGGGACGGACAGGGCGACCAGGAGCATCGCCCCCATCGCGGCGAGCATCGTGAGACGGACGCCACCCTCGTCGACATCGATCGCGCTCGTCAGCCACGCGTACGTGCTCCACGCCCACCAGAGCGCCGCCAGGACCAGCATCCCGCGGAGCACGCCGCCCCACGTGGGGTCGTCCGCGAGCAGGATCGTGACCTGGGTGATGGCGAACACGAAGGCCAGGTCGAAGAAGAGCTCCAGCGGCGTGACCTGGTGCTCGTCGCGGTGGTCGAGCTCGCGTGCGGCTTCGGACACGCGCCGACAGTAGCCCAGCTGCGCATACCCGCCAGGCGGGCTTCGTCGTTACCGCCAGGGGATCTGGAAGCTCGCGAGCTCGGCGTCGCGCGGCAGGCCGTCCGCAGGCAGCTCGTCGTAGTCGCCTGCCTGGTGCGTGTACCAATGTCCGGCGATCCGGAGCCCGGTCGGGCGCTCGAGCGTCCCGACGGCGATGTTGATCCGGTCGCCGTCGGCGGGCTGCCAGAAGAGACTCGAGCCGCAGTCGCCGCAGAAGGCGCGACGCGCGTGACGGTCGCTCCCCGGGCTCGCGATCCAGCGGAGCGCGCGATCGTCCGCGATCGCGAAGTGCTCGACATGAACGGAGGTGAACGCCCCGACATAGCCGCCCCAGCGCCGGCACTCGACGCAGTGGCAGAGGAGGACGTCGCGGAGCTCGCCGCGCACCTCGTAGCGAACGGCGCCGCACAGGCACCGTCCGGTCGCCCGCAGCCCTGCGCCCCGTTCGGTCTCGGTAGTCACCGCTGGAGCGCAAGGTACAAGCTGTCGGGAGCGAACGTGCTCTCGCCAACGCGGATCGTGACGAGGTGACCTAGTGTCAATTGACACCGGGCGCTCGACGGCCCAGAGCCGATACCCCGCACCGTTGGCCGCTACGCTCGTTCCTTGCTCTCGCAGCGCGCAACCCGTTTCGTTCCCCTAGCGATCGCCTTCGCGGTCGTGCTCGTCGGCACCGGCTGCGGCGGGTCGAGTGACTCGCCCGAGTCGAGCGCCGCGGGCGCGCGTCTGTTCAGCGAAGCCGGGTGCGCCGACTGCCATGCCTTGACGGCAGCGGGCGCCCGCGCACGGGTCGGCCCGGACCTCGATGCCATCGCGCCGAGCTTCGCCACGGTCGCCCAGCAGGTGCGCGAGGGCGGCGGGGGGATGCCGGCTTTCTCCGGCCAGCTGAGCGAGCAGGAGATCTCCGAGATCGCGAGCTTCGTCTCGAGCGCGACCGGCGGCTCGACCGACGAAACGGACGCTGCGACTGCCGCTGAGTTCACGCCCGACGACACGAAGCTCGAGAGCTGCGAGGGAAGGTTTTCCTGCCTCGAGCAGGCGTTCGGAAATCTCGCGTACGAGGCCGGCCCGAAGGACGCGCTCGCCGAGTTCGACCGGCAGATCGCCGCCGACCCGGAGATCGAGCGCAACTGCCATCGGATCGCGCACATGATCGGGGCGGCCGCGCTCGTGCGCTTCGAGGGCCGGGTCGGGAAGGCGTTCGCGGAGGGGTCTGCCAGCTGCTGGTCGGGCTACTACCACGGGATCCTCGAGCGCGCGTACAGGGACGTCTCGCCGGACGAGCTTGGCCCGGTGTCGCGCGAGCTCTGCTCGGA
This sequence comes from uncultured Actinomycetes bacterium, assembly GCA_963848405.1. Lineage (GTDB taxonomy): Bacteria > Actinomycetota > Thermoleophilia > Gaiellales > Gaiellaceae > GMQP-bins7. The sequence goes on from CAWKDP010000018.1 coordinate 106,643, forward strand.
CGCGGACGTGCGCCGAACCGCGTTCATCGCGTACCAGTGCGTCCACGGCCTCGGCCACGGGCTGATGCTGTTCACGAGCTACGACCTGCCGAAGTCGCTCTCCGTGTGCGACGAGCTCGCAACGTCGTGGGATCAGACCTCCTGCACGGGCGGCGTCTTCATGGAGAACATCTCGTCCTCGTACGGCATCAAGTCGAAGTGGCTCCGCGACGACGACCCGATCTACCCCTGCAAGACGGTCGCGGAGCGGCACAAGCTCTACTGCTACCTGATGGTGACCTCGCGAATCCTCCAGTTCGTGAGCTACGACTTCGGCAAGGCCGCGAAGATCTGCCGCCGGAGCGATGCGGCCTGGGTCGCGACCTGCTTCCAGTCGCTGGGCCGGGACGCTTCGGGCCAGACCCGCGGGACCGTCCCCGAGATCCTCGCGATCTGCAAGAAGGGCGGCGACATGGAGCGCGAGTGCGTGTACGGCGCCGGGCGCGACTTGACGAGCAACGACGGCGGCTCGCAGCGATCCAGGGTGCTCTGCCGAACCGCGGCGGCGCCGCTCCAGGACTACTGCTTCGAGGGGATCGGGACGATCCTCGGCGGGCTCTACGCGACGACTCCGGAGCGCGAGGCGTCGTGTGACGCCGTGTCGCCCAAAGCCGCGCCCCGGGCCGCGTGCCGTCGCGGCGCAGGGCTACCGGCCTAGATGCTTGACCCGAAATTCCCGCGAGCCGGATGACGGCCACGACACGGCGCCGGATCGTCACCCTCGCACGTCGCACAGGCTCTCGAGCCTGCACGACGCACGAGTGTGGCGCCCGGCTTGGTCGTGACCGCCCCCGCCGGCGCGCCAATTTCGGGTCAAGCATCTAGCTGCTCGGCTCGTCTTCGTCCCTGCGGGCGAGGACGACGAAGGCGCCGCCGACGTGGCTCTGCGTGCGCTCGAGCAAGACCTCGACGGCGACCGCGAACTCTCCGTCGTCGGTCTCGGAGAACGGCCGCCAGCCCTCCCAGAGAACGAGCGTGCCACGGGACGAGCGCACGTCGCTCAGGCTGTCGGCGAGCGCGTCCCAGTTCCGTCCGAAGTGCTCCGGGAAGCCGAAGGCGCGCGCGGCTTCGTCGAGGAACCCCCGCTTGTCCCGGACCGACGACGTGTCGAGATGGACGAACCGCCAGCCGGAGCGCTCGACCTGCTCGCGGACGTCCTTTGCTTCGGCGTGAGACGACCAGTAGAAGAATCCGGGCGGGCGCCTGCCCGCGAGCACGTCCTCGAGCCAGGTCACGACACGATCCTCCGGAACGAGTCGTAGTGGTCGTCGGTGTAGTACAGCTCGCCTTCCGCTCCCGTCACGATCCGCCGCGCGCCGCGATCGTTCGAGCCGGGGGTGACGACCGTGTACTCGCGGTAGTAGCCGCGCTCCTCGCTCGGCAGGAGACCTTCGCGGTTCTGGAACACGACGCCGTCGCGGTCGAACGGGAACGGCCCGTCCGATTCGATCAGCTCGAGAGTGTCCCGTGCCTGCGGCGGCAGGGCGGCGAGCGCGATCCAGGGCAGGCCGCTCTCCGCGTCGGTCGCGGCCGTGCTCGTGGCAGCCGGAGGCGACGAGTCGCCCGCGAGCGTGCTCGCCCACCAGCCCACCAGAGCAACGAGTGTCACTCCGAACAGCACGAGGAGCACGCGCCGTCTCATGCCGCGTGACGTTAGACGTCCGCCGTCGCGAGTGCCCTCCGCCGCCAGCGCTCGGTGCCCTCGAGCTCGTTGAACGTGAAGACGTGGAAGCCCGCGACCTTCCGCTCCGGATCGGCGAGGGTCGGCGCAAGCTCCTCGATCAGCCCGTCCGGTGAGTACGCGCCGGGAACGAGAAGCCGGCCGACGAGGCCGCCCTGCTTGCGCAGGAAGCGCGTCGAGTCTCCGAGCCCGAGCTTCGCGGACATCGCGAGGAGCTTCCGCGTGCGCACGGCTCCTGGAAGCCCGACGTGGATCGGCAGGCGCGTCCCCCGCGCCCACACGTTCTCGATCCACTGACGCGTGACGGAGGCGTCGAAGCAGATCTGGCTCACGATGTAGGTCGCGAACTCGGCCTTCTCGAACATCGCCTGGATCGTCGTCTCGTCGTCGATCAGCGGGTGGCTCTCCGGGTAGCCGGTGATGCCGACGTCGCGCAGGCCGTGGCCCTGCCGGGCCATCGCGCGCAGCAGGTCGGCGGCTCCTTCGAACTGCCCCGCCGGCTGCGAAGCGTCACCGGCGACGACGAACGCCTCGTGCAGGCCCGCCGCCTCGAGCCGCGCGAGGATGGAGCGGAGATGGCCGTCATCGAGGACGAGCCGGGCGGAGAGGTGGGGAACCACGTCGTAGCCGTGGCCGGCCAGCCGCTCGCCGAGCTCGAGCGTCGGCTCGAGGCCCTTCGTCGGCGACGCGGTGACCGTGATCTTCACCTGCCGGGGAACGTGCTCGAGCACCGCCTGCTCGACGCCCGCGAGCGGGATCACCTCGTAGCGCGGGTGCTCGAGCAGACCGCGGCGCGGGTCGCTCGCCTCCTCAGTCGACGTTCGACGCCTCCGCGGCCGCACCGATGGCGACCTCCTGCTTCGGCGTGTCCTTCGCCGGATCGATGAACGGCTTCCGCACGACGACCGCGGCCTGTCGTCCACTTGGCGCATCGACCTCGAGCTCGGTGCCGAACTCGGTGAGCGCGATCGGCAGCATCGCGTAGCCGATGTTCTTCTCGAGGCGTGGCGAGTAGCACGCCGATGTGATCTGACCGACCGGCTTCTCGTCCTTCAAGACCTGGAAGTAGTCGATCATCGAGCTGTCGTTGTAGCTCCCGAGCCCGGGCCCGTCGATCTCGACGCCGACGAGCTTCCGCGAGACGCCTTCGGCCTTGATGCGCTTGAGCGCCTCCTTGCCGATGAAGTCCGCTTCCTGGTCGAGGTCGACCATCCATTCGTAGCCCATCTCGACCTCGTACGGGTTCGTGTCGAACCACATGTCGCAGCCGAGCGCGAGGATGCCCGCTTCGATGCGCTTGATGTGGCACGGGCCGATCACGGTGAGCCCGTGCGGCTCGCCCGCGGCGAGCACTGCCTCCCAGAGCTTGACGCCGTCGCGGCTCGCGTTGTTCAGGTAGATCTCGTACCCGAGCTCGCCCGTGTAGCCGGTCCTGGACACGACGACGTTCATCCCGTCGAGCTCGTACTCGCGCATGAAGTAGTAGGGGATGTCGACGATGGTCTCGCCGAAGAGATCGACCATGACGTCCTTCGACTTCGGCCCCTGTACCTGTAGCGGGCCCACGTCCGGCTCGGTGATCTCGACGTCGAGGCCGGCGTTGTACGCCACGCCTTTCGCCCAGAGGAGGATGTCGCTGTCGGCGAGCGAGAGCCAGAACCGGTTCTCCTCGAGCCGGAGCAGCACGGGGTCGTTCAGGATCCCGCCCTCCGCGGAGGTCACGAAAACGTACTTGCACTGGCCGACCTCGCACTTCGTCAGGTCGCGCGGGACCAGCATGTTCGTGAACGTGAACGCGTCCGGGCCGGAGATCTCGACCTGGCGCTCGACGCCGACGTCCCAGAGCGTGACGCCGTTCAGGAGCTGCCAGTACTCCTCGACCGGGTCGCCGTAGTGGCGGGGGTGGTACATGTGGTTGTAGAAGCTGTAGAGCTGCACGCCATGGCGGCGTGAGGCGTAGAAGTACGGCGACCGGCGGATCCGCGAATAGAGCAGGACGCCGGGGTTATCGTTGATCTCGCTCACAGCTCGTCTCCTCCTCGGATGTCGTCCTGTATGTTCCGCATCGTGGAACTGTGCTGCATCATGAGAGAGACTAAACGAGCCGGACGGCGGGCGCAATGGTTCAGTCGGTAGAGCGAGCGTTCGCGATCCTCGCCGCGGTCGCGGAGCGGCCGGCAGGGGTCTCGGCGCTCGCGACGCGCCTCGACCTTCCGAAGAGCACGGTCGCACGGCTCCTCTCCTCGCTCGAGACCCTCGGCGCCGTCGAGCGCGTGGACGGCCGGCGCTGGGCGGTCGGGCCGGGCGTCGAGGCGCTCGTCGGCCCGACACCGCTCGAGCGAAGCCTCGCCGCGGTGGCTCGACCCGAGCTCGCGCGCCTCGTCGAGTCGCTCGGGGAGGACGCGGGGCTCGGGCTGCCCGACGGCCACGAGGTCCACTACGTCGTCCAGGTCGAGTGCGACCACCCCGTGCAGGTGCGCGACTGGACCGGCACGCGGTCGCCGATGCATGCCGTTCCCTCGGGGCTCGTGCTCCTCGCCGAGTGGCCGGAGGAAGCGGTCGCCGCGTATTCCGCCGAAGGGCTCGGGGCGCTGACTCCGCAGACCGTCGTCGACGCGGAGCAGCTGCGGGCGCGGCTCGAGGACGTCGCCCGGAGCGGCTACGCGTGGGGGCTCGAGGAGTACGCGGAGGGGATCAACTCCGTCGCCGCACCGGTTCGCGATGCCCACGGCCGTGGCGCCGCAGCGATCCACGTGCACGGCCCCGCGTACCGCTTTCCGGCGCGCGGAGCGGAAGATCGGACGACCGACGAGGTCGTCGCCGCGGCGCAGGCCGTGAGCCGCAGGTGGGGTCAGGCTTCAGCCTGACCTCGTCTTTGGGTTGAAACGCCGAACCCAACACCGGGGTCAGGCTGAAGCCTGACCCCCAGGGGTCTGCGCGTGGCGAAAGAAGGGGACCTGCTCCGACGGAAGCGGCGTCGCGCCGAGGATCAGGTCGGCGGCCTTCTCCGCGATCATCATCACCGGCGCGTAGATGTTCGCGTTCGTGACGTAGGGCATCACCGACGCGTCCACCACGCGCAGGCCGTCGAGCCCGTGGACGCGGAGGGTCTCCGGATCGACGACGGCGAGCTCGTCCACGCCCATCCGGCACGAGCACGACGGGTGCAGCGCGGTCTCCGCGTCGCGGGCGACCCAGTCGAGGACTTGCTCGTCGCCCTCGACCTCGGGCCCGGGAGAGATCTCGCCCGCGTCGTAGTCAGCGAACGCGGGCTGGCCGAGGATGTGCCTGGCACACGCGACCGCCTCGACCCACTCACGCCGGTCCTGCTCGGTCGAGAGGTAGTTGAACCGCAGCGCGGGATGGGCGCGCGGGTCCTTCGACGTGATCCTGACCGAGCCGCGCGCGTCGGAGCTCATCGGCCCGACGTGCACCTGATAGCCGTGGCCGCCGGCGGGCTGAGTCCCGTCGTAGCGGATCGCGAGCGGCAGGAAGTGGAACATGAGGTTCGGGTACTCGACGTCCTCGTTGGAGCGGACGAAACCGCCGCCCTCGAAGTGATTCGTCGCTCCGGGCCCGTCGCGGAAGAAGAGCCAGCGGAAGCCGACCCACGGGCGATTGCGCCACTTCATGGCCGGGGCGACCGAGATCGGCTGGGTGCACGCGTGCTGGACGTAGACCTCGAGGTGGTCCTGCAGGTTCTCGCCGACTCCCGGGAGCTCGTGCACGACCTCGACGCCGAGGGGCTCGAGGTGGTCCGGGCTTCCAACCCCTGACACCTGGAGCAGCTGCGGCGAGTTGATCGCTCCTCCGCAGAGGATCACCTCGCGGCCGTGGGCACGCTCGAGCCCGCCCGCCTTCGCGACTTCCACCCCGATGGCTCGCGTCCCTTCGAACAGCACGCGCGTGACGAGCGCCCGGCACACGACGTCGAGGTTCGGTCGTTTCCGTGACCGGGTGCAGGTAGGCGCGGGCGGCGCTCAGCCGGCGCGCGCGGTGGACGTTGCGGTCGAACCGCGCGAAGCCCTCCTGCCGGTAGCCGTTGACGTCGCTCGTCAGCTCGTACCCGGCCTGCTGCACGGCCTCGAAGAACGCCCCGAACAAGGGGTTCGTCGCCGGCCCGCGCTCGACGACGAGCGGCCCGCTGCCTCCGCGGTACTCGTCCGCTCCCTCGACGCACGTCTCCATGCGCTTGAAGTACGGGAGGCAGTGCGCATAGTCCCAGCGCTCGAGGCCGGGGTCGGCTGCCCACTTCTCGAAGTCGAGCGGGTTCCCGCGCTGGAAGATCATCCCGTTGATCGAGCTCGACCCGCCGAGGAGCTTCCCGCGGGCGTGCGCGATGCGGCGGCCGTGCATGAACGGCTCCGGCTCCGACGCGTACCGCCAGTCGTAGCGCTTCGAGCCGATCGGGAAGCTGAGCGCGGCCGGCATGTGGACGTAGACGTCCCACGCAGAATCGGGCCGTCCGGCCTCGAGCACGAGCACGCGGGTCGAGGGGTCGGCGCTCAGCCGGTTGGCGAGGACGCAGCCGGCAGAGCCCCCGCCGACGATGACGAAGTCGTAACCGTTCGGGCTCACGCGCGCTCGATGGCCTCGACGAGCAGCGTCGAGACGTCAGCCACGCGGAGGTCGCGACCCGTCTGCCGGACGCCGTCGTCGAGCATGATCGTGCAGAAGGGACACGCGACAGCGAGCGTCTCCGCACCCGTCTCCGCCGCCTCGCGCACGCGTTCCTCGTTGATCGCGGAGCCGCGCTCCTCCATCCACATATGGGCGCCCCCAGCGCCGCAGCAGAAGGTGCGCTTCCCGCTTCGCTCCATCTCCACCGGCCGCCCGACCGCTTCGACGAGCGCGCGCGGCGCGTCGAGGACGTCGTTGTGCCGGGCGAGGTAGCAGGAGTCGTGGTACGTGACCGTGTCGGTGCCCGCTGCGGGCTTCAGGCGGCCCTCGGCGACGAGGCGGGCAAGGAGCTCCGAGTGGTGGAGCACCTCGTAGCGGCCTCCGAAATCGGGGTACTCGTTCGCGAGCGTGTTGAAGCAGTGGGGGCAGCTCGCGACGATCTTCGTCACGCCTGCCTCGTTCAGCGTCGCGACGTTCTGCTCCGCGAACGACTGGAAGACGTACTCGTTACCGGCGCGGCGAGCCGGATCGCCGGTGCACGACTCGCGCGGTCCGAGGATCGCGACGTCGAGGCGTGCTGCGAGAAGCAGCTTCACCGTCGCTTCGGCGGAGTGCTGTGCCCGCTCGTCGAACGACGCTGCGCAGCCGACCCAGTAGAGGATCTCAGGCGGCTTTCTTCCGGGCTCGAGTATCCGGACTCCGAGCTTGTCCGCCCACGCCGCCCGCTCGTCCTGTGGCTTGCCCCAGGGGTTCCCGCTGCGCTCGACGTCGCGGAGCATCGGCTCCATCTCGGCCGGGAAGCGGGACTCGACCATGACGAGCTGTCTGCGTAGGTCGACCACATGGTCGACGTGCTCGATCGCGACCGGGCACTCGTGCACGCACGCACCGCAGGTGACGCAGTCCCAGACGACCTCGTCGGTGACGGCGTTGGGGACGAGCGGGCTGGGCTCGAAGCCGGCATCCGCGAGCACCCGCGGCCCTTCGGCGAAGACGTGGTCGCGGAGATCCATGATCAGAAGCTTCGGGGAGAGCTTCTTCCCGGTCGCGTATGCCGGGCAGACGTCCTGGCAGCGCCCGCACTCGGTGCACGACATCGTGTCGAGAATTCCCTTCCACGTGAGGTCCTGCACCGTCCCGGCGCCGAAGCGGAGCTCGTCGTCGGGGCCGTCGAAGCGAAGTGGCTCGAGCCGTCCTCGCGCGCGGGTCCGTGAGAAGAAGACGTTCGGCCCCGCCGTCGCGATGTGCAGGTGCTTCGAGTACGGCAGGTAGACGAGGAACGAGAGGATGAGGAGCACGTGCGACCAGACGAAGACCCGCTCCAGGGTCTCGGTCGTCGAGCTCTCGGATAACAGCCCGGCGAGCGCATCCGAGACAGGTGACCATTGCTCCGGCCACGGGTTCTGCCCCAGCGCGATCTGCGTCGCGTGCCAGAGGAGGAGCGTCGTCACGATCCCGGTGATCAGCGCGAGGATGAGGTCCGCCTCGCGGAGGTGACTGCCCTCGAAGCGCTGTGGCCGCTGCACCTTGCGAATCAAGAAAGCGGTCGCGACCCCCACGAGAACGAGACAGCAGAACAGGTCGACGAGGAAGGCGAACCAGCCCTGCCGCTCGAGCCACGCGAGCGGCGAGCCGGTGGGCAGGTCGGGCTCAGGGTCGACGACGTAGATCACTGCGATGAGGATCGTCGGGAAGAGAACGAGGAAGCCCCAGAAGATGAGCGCGTGCATCAACCCGGGGACGAGTCGCTGGAGGAGCTTCCGCTGGGCGAGAACGACCACCGCCTCGTTCCCGACGCGCTGCGGCAGGTCGTCGAAGCGCTCGAGCGGGGCGCCCATGCGGACGAGTCGCCAGAGCAGGAGCGCACGCCGCGAGAAGAGCGCCAGCGCGACGGCCGCGACCGCCGCAAAGGCGAGCGCGGAGACCATCACGCTCGCCTTCTCAGCTCGGCCGAGATTGCCGGGACGACCTCGTGCAGGTCGCCGATGACCGCGTAGTCGGCGCTCCCGAGAATCGGCGCGTCAGGGTCGGTGTTGATCGCGAGGATCGACTTCGCGCCCTTGCAGCCCGCCATGTGCTGCGTCGCCCCGCTGATGCCGCACGCGATGTAGATGTCCGGTGCGATCTTCGTCCCCGTCTGGCCGACCTGGTCCGTGTGCGGCCGCCAGCCTGCCATCGTCACGGCGCGAGAGCAGCCGACCGCGCCGCCGAGGAGGCCGGCTAGCTCCTCGATGATCGCGAACCCCTCTGCCGAGTCCGCTCCGCGGCCGCACGAGACGACGACCTTCGCCTCGGCGAGCGAGACGCCGCCGCTCTCGGCCTGGGTGCGCTCAGTGACGCGCACGAGCAGGTCTGCGTCAGACAGGGACGGCGTGAACGACTCGACCGTCGCCGGGCTCGCGCCGGCCGTCGCTTCCGCGGTAACGGCGTGAGGCGCGACCGTGAGCAGCGCCGGAGCGCCGTGAACCTCCGCGTCCTCGAGCAGGCTGCCGCCCCAGCGAAGCCGTGTGACGTTCATCGGCTCACCGGGCCTGGCCTCGATGCAGTTCGCGGCGAGCGGGAGATCGAGGATCGCGCCGACGTGCGCGAGCACCTCGTTCCCGCGCTCGCTCCCCGTCGCGACGACCGCCGCAGGCGCGAGGCTGTCGGCGAGCTCCGCTGCCGCACGCGCGACGGCGACCGGAGCGTACGAGCCGAAGACATCGTGCTCGGCGAGGTGCAGCGTCGAGACGCCGTGCGCTCCGAGGAGCCCGTCGAGCCCTTGTGTCAAATCGACACTGGGGCCGTTGACCGCCAGCGCGTGCACCGTGTCTTCGCCCGTAGCCAGGGCGGCGCGGGCGAAGGTGAGCGCCTGAAGCGAGAGCTCGTCGACACCTTCCGGTCCATGCTCGACGACGACGAGGACGGTCATGCGACCCCGACTCGTTGCAGCACGTCCACCACGCGTGGGGCGGCCTCCGGGCCGTGCCCGAGGATCTCGGCCTCCTTCCTCACTCCCGGTGGAGAGAGCAACCGCACCTTGCGCAGCCGCGCGTCCGGATGCGTGGGCGAGCTCGCCGCGACCGGCTTTCGCTGCGCGCGCATGCGGCCGGGGACGGACGGGTAGCGCGGGAAGTTGAGGCCCTCCTTCACCGTGACGACCGCGGGCAGCGGCAGGTCGAAGACGTCGCGACCGCCGGGAACCTCCTGCTCGCAACGCGCTCGCCCACCTGCGACGGCGACTCCCTTCAGACCGGTGGCGACCGGGCGCCCGAGTGCGTGCGCGACCCGTATCCCGACCTGGTAGCCGCACGCGTCCGCCGACTCGTTCCCGAAGAAGATCAGGTCGAAGTCGACACCGACGGCGCGTTCGGCCTCGATCGACTCGACGATCGCGGCGGCCGTCGCCTGCGCATCCCACTCCTCGGCGTCCGTCACGAGGTGGATCGCGCGGTCGATGCCCAGCGCCATCGCGTCGCGGAGCTGCTCCTCTGCCTCCAGCGGTCCGAGCGTGAGGACGACGGACTCGCCGCCGTTCGCCTCGACCAATCGCACGGCCTCCTCGACGCCGCACTCCTCGTGCGGCGAGATGGTGAACCCGAGGTGCTGCGTCGCGATCGCCTGTGCATCCTCGGTCAGCACGATCTTCCCGCCTGTCAGCGGCACTCTCTTGACGCAGACCAGGACGTTCACGAGCGGATGCGGGCGTTCTCGGGGTCGAAGACCGGGGTGGCGTCGGCGACCGCGACTGAGACCGGGTAGCGCTCCCCGAGGTAGTCGACCGCGAGCTCGGCGCCGACGATCGCCTGCTCGGGTGGGAGGTAGGCCATGAGGAGGTGCTTGCCGAGAGAGGGGCCGGCACCTGCGCTCGTCGCGTACGAGCGGCGCCCCGCGCCGTCCACGAGCGGGTCGCCCGCACGAGTGAGGATCGGCTCACGCCCGAGCGGGTAGCGCTCCACGCCCGAGGAAGACGTGTGATCGTCGACGGTGAGCGTGCAGAGGACGGCTGCGGGCTCCTCCTCGCGGTGGCGGAGGTGCGCCTCCTTGCCGACGAAGTCCGCGTCCTTCACGCGCGGCGGCGACATGCCGGCCTCGACGACCGTGTACTCGCTCTCCAGCTCGGTGCCGTACGCGCGGTAGCACTTCTCGAGCCGGCCGGTCGTTCCGTACACGCCGATTCCCGCCGGCACGGCGCCGTGCGCCTGACCCGCTTCCCACACGACGTCCCAGAGGCGCGCGCCCTGCTCGACCGGGACGTAGAGCTCCCAGCCGAGGTCGCCGACGTAGGAGATCCGCGACGCGAGGACCCGCAGCGGCCCGACGTCGATCGGCCGACAGGTCGCGAACCGGAAGCCCTCGTGGGAGACGTCGTCGCTCGTGACGCTCGCGAGGATGTCGCGCGCCCTGGGCCCCCACACGCCGAGCGTGCACCACGCGGAGGTCTCGTCGACGAGCCGCGCGGAGCCGTCCTCCGGGAGGTGGTCGCCGAGCCACTTGCGGTCGGACATGCCGTGCGCGCCTCCCGTCACGACCCGGAACTCCTCGTCGGCGAGCCGCATGATCGTGAGGTCGGACTTGAAGCCGCCGCCGGGGGAGAGCCAGGGCGTGTAGACGACGCGCCCGATCGGGACGTCGACCTGGCGGAGCGAGACGTGCTGGAGCCCGTCCAGCGCTCCCGGGCCGGTGACGTCGAAGATCGCGAACGCAGAGAGGTCGAAGATCCCGGCTCGGTCTCGCATCGCCAGATGCTCGGCGTTCACGATCGGCGACCACCAGCGCGCGTCCCACTCCGCCTCGCGCCGGCCGACGCGGTCTTCGTACTCCTCGAGCAGCGGCGCGTTCGACTCGTACCACTGCGGCCGCTCCCAGCCGGCAGCCTCGAAGAACACGGCGCCGAGCTCGCGTTCTCGTGCGTTGAACGGCGAGAGGCGGACGTCCCGGTCCGATGCCCACTGCTCCGACGGATGGACGATCCCGTACGTCTTGTTGAAGGCCTCCGAGGTCCGCGCGTTGATGTGGGCGCTCGTGCGGTGGTGCTCGTGGAAGCGGGAGACGTCGGACGAGTGCAGGTCGATCTCGGACTCCCCGTGGACCATCCACTCGGCCACGCCCTTGCCGATACCGGGGCCTTCCTTCACCCACACCGCGGCTGCCGACCAGAGGCCCTTCACCTCGGGCGTCTCTCCGAGGATCGGCATCCCGTCGGGCGTCAGCGAGAGGATGCCGTTGATCGCGTACTTGATCCCGACGGACTCGTCCCCGACGATCTCCGGCATGAGCTCGAGCGCCTGCTCGAGCTGCGGCGCGAAGTCCTCCTGCGTAAAGGGGAACTCGGTCGGCGAGAGCGCTGCCTCCTCGACCGAAGGGAGGTCCTCGGGCTCGTACAGGATCGGGCGGTGCGCGTACGAGCCGATCTCGAGCGACGTCCCGTCCTGGCGCTCGTACATGTTCGTGTCCATGTCGCGGACGATTGGGAACTCGATGCTGCGGCTCGCCTGCTCGAAGCGGGGTACGGGCCCGATGTCGATCATCTGGTGGACGGCCGGCGTCAGCGGGATGCTCGCTCCTGCCATCCGCGCGAGCCGCGGGCTCCAGACGCCGCAGGCGATCACGACGGTCTCGGTCTCGACGTCGCCCTCGGTCGTGCGAACCCGCCGGACACGCCCGCGCTCGACGTCGATCCCGAGCACCTCGACGCCGGCGACGACGCTGAGCGCTCCCTCGGCAGCTGCCTGCTCGCGCATCAAGGTGCCCGCGCGCAGCGAGTCCACGACACCGACGCTCGGCGTGTAGAAGCCGCCGAGGATCACGGACTGGTCGAGGAACGGGACGAGCTCTGCGACCTCGGAGGGTGTGAGCAGCGAAACCGGCTCGATGCCCCACGCGATCGCCGAGGAGACGCGACGCGCCAGCTCCTGCATCCGCTCCTCGGTGCGCGCGACCTCGACTCCGCCCGACTCGGTGAAGACGCCGAGCTCCTCGTACTGGCGCACGCTCTCGAGCGTGAGCGCGGTCATCTCCTTCGAGTGGTCGACGGGGAAGATGAAGTTCGATGCGTGACCGGTCGAGCCGCCCGGGTTCGGGAGCGGGCCCTTCTCGAGCAGGACGAGGTCGCTCCAGCCGAGCCGTGCGAGATGGTGCGCCACGCTCGAGCCGACGATGCCGGCGCCGATGACGACTGCCCTGGCGAAAGACGGGAGGGTCGTCATGCGCCGACTACATATATCAGTCCACGATCACGGATACACCAGGCGGTAGCCACCGTCGTCAGAGGACTCGGCGGATCGCTTCCTCGAATCCCGCGACGTGCCGTCTCATCGCCTCCTCCGCCCGAGCGGGATCGCCGTCGCGGATCGCGACGAGCAGCTCGAGGTGCTCCTTCACGGCGTCGCCGAGCCGGTTCACCCGGTCGAGCGCGAGGAACCAGATGCGGAGCGTGAGCACGTAGTACCCGTCGAGGGTCGTCTCGAGGAACGAGTTGTGCGTGCACCGGTAGACGTGCCGGTGGATCCGCTGGTCGAGGTCGATGAGAAGCCGTTCGTCGGCCGCAGCCGAGAGCTCCCCGAGATCCGCGATGAGCCCCGCAGTCGCCGCCTTGTCGGCCGCGGTCGCGCGCTCCGCGGCGAGTCGCGCGGCGAATCCCTCCAGCGCGATCCGCACCTCGGAGAGCACTCCCAGGTCGAGGACGTTCACGTTCGAGACGAAGATCCCGCGCCGCGGATAGACCTCGATCAGGCGCTCGCCTTCGAGCCGCTGCAGTGCTTCCCGCACCGGCGTCCGCCCGACGCCCAGTCGCTTTTGCAGCTCGCGCTCGCTGACGATCGAGCCGGGCGACAGCTCGAGCGTCACGATGAGCTCGCGGATGGCGAAGTACGCGCGGTCGCTCAGGGACTGGGCGTCTGCGGCCTCGGGTTGGTGGACTCTGATCGGCGACGTGGTCATGGCGGGATCGAGAGGCAAGGGCGCGGGACGAGCCCGCGCCCTTGCTGTCAGCTCCTCACTTCAGCCAGGCGTTCACCTTGGCCTTGTTGGCGTTGACCCACTGCGCCGCGGCCTTGTCCGGCTTCATCTTCTTGCCGGCGATGAGGTTGGCGACGAAGTTCTGGTCGGCGGACGTCCACTTCCACTTGCGGACGAACTTGACGGCCGGCGATCCGCTCGTCGCGAACTTGGCGCTGATGAGCTTGTCCAGACCGTAGGACGGGTACTCGCAAGCATGCTTCCCGGGCTCCTTCTCGTTGTCCACGCAGCCCTTGAACCGCTTCGGAAGCTGCACGCGCACGAGGTCGTAGACCGCGTTCAGGTACTGGGGGTCGTACCAGTAGAAGAGAACGGGCTTCCTCTGCTTGTACAGCCCGCTCCAGCGCGCAACCTGGGCCGGCTCCGCGCCCGCGACGACGTGCTTCAGGTTGAGCCCGAGCTCCTCGATCAGGGCCCGGTCCTTCTGCACGTAGGACGGGTCGCCGCCGAGGAACATCCCCTGCGAGCCCGACTCCGGAGACCTGAAGATCGTCTCTCTCCCCTTCAGGCCTCTCCAGGTCCTGAACGACGGGTACTGCTTGAGGAGATAGCGGGGGATGTACCAGCCGATCACGCCGGTGATCCCGTTCGAGCCGATCACTCGGACCGACCTGTCCTTGATGTAGGGCCGGGCTGACGTCACGAGCGTGTTGTCCCAGTCTTCGAGCGCGACGTCGACCTTGCCGTCCCGCATCGCCTGGAAGTACGGCGTTCCCTCGGTGACGCTCGTGACCTTGACCTTGCAGCCCAGTCGCTTCTCGAGCACGTACTTCGCGACGTACGTGTTCGCCGTCGACCCTGCCCACGACTGCTCGTTGATGATGACGGTGCCGCAACTCTGTGCACCGCGTCCGAAAGCACTCCCGGAGACGGTGAGCGCGGCTACCGCGACGAGCGCGACGCCGGCCGCAAGCGTGCGGCGGCGTCGACTACCCCGAACGGACATTCGTCCCTCCTTGTCGTTGTTGGAAGCTGTGTCGGGGTCAGACCTGAGTCTGACCCCGACTCGATTTCTCTTCACGCGATGTCCTGCCTAGCCTTTCGTGTCCCCTGCGTGACCCGGTCGAGCGCGATTCCGAGCGCCAGGATCGCAACCGACGCGATGACGCCCTGCCCGAAGTACGACCGGACGAATCCTTGTGCAACCTCGTAGCCAAGACCGCCCGATCCGACGAGCCCTCCGATGACGACGACCGCGAGGACCATGACGATCGCCTGGTTGACGCCGAGCATCACGGCGTCGCCCGCCAGCGGGAGCTTGACCTTCATGAGCGCCTGCCTCCTCGAAGCCCCGAATGCGGACGCCGCCTCGACCGAGGCCGGAGCGACATCACGCACTCCCCGCTCGACCAGACGCAAGGTGACGGGGAACGCGTACAGGGCGCCGGCGACGATCCCGGGCACGATCGAGACCGGCATCAGGTAGATGAAGGGGATGATGTAGACGAGCTGTGGGAGCGTCTGCAGCACGTCGTTGACGGGCCTCATCGCCTTGGAGAAGCGATCGTTCTCGGCGGCCAGGACGCCCAGCGACACGCCGATCACGACCGCAATCGCCGTCGCGACGAGCACCTGTGAGAGCGTGTCCATGGACAGCGCCCAGACGCCCATGAATCCGATCAGCGCGAGCATCGCGAGCGTCGTCAGCGCGGGGCGCAGCCCGCTGATCACGAACGCGATGAGCGTCAACCCGCCGAGCGTCGCGAACCACGGAGCCAGCATGAGGAACTCCTGCAGCGGCAGCAGTAGCTCCTGGAGGATGAACGTCCCGATGCGCTCGGTGACCGCGAAAACCCACGTCGTCGGGTCCTGCACGTAGTCGAGAGCGACCTGGATCTTCGACAGAAGCCATTCCTCGAGCGTTGCGCTCCGCGGTGGGTCGCCCACCTCGTCCGGGTAGAGCGCAGCGGCGCCGGCTGCCTTCGAGATCACGATCGCGGCCAGAATCGCCGCGGCCGCGGCCGCCGACTGGAGCCGCAGTCGCCGCCTGCGAGTCTCGTCGAGATGCCGGTGCGCCGGATCCGTTCGCGCCGCTATCGCCTGCGTCGACCGGTCGAGCGCGATCGCCATGACCACGATCACGAAGCCCGCGAGGAGGGCGAGTGCCGGGTTCGAGTAGAGCCCGGTCGTGACGACCGCGCCGAGCCCGCCGCCACCGATCAAACCTGCGATCACGACCATCGACAGGGCGAAGAGCATCGTCTGGTTGACGCCGAGCAGGACCATCCGCCGCGCGAGTGGAAGCTGGACCTTGCGCAGCAGCTGCGTCCGGGTCGCGCCCATCGACGCCGCCGCCTCGACCGTGTTCACCGGGACGCCCCGAATGCCGAGCGCCGTGATCCGAATCGACGGGGGGATCGCGTAGATCATCGTGGACACGACGGCCGCGGCCGGCCCGACCGAGAACAGGATGACGACCGGCATGAGGTACGCGAACGCCGGGACGATCTGCATCGCGTCCAGCACCGGCGTGATTGCCTTCGCAAAGCGGTCCGAGCGGCCCGCTACCACGCCGAGCGGAATGCCGACGAGGAGAGAGAGCGACACCGCGACGAGCATCAGCGCCAGCGTCTGCATGCACTCTTCCCACAGCCCGGTCAGGGCGAACGTCGCGAAGGCGGCAAGTGTGATCAGCGCTGCGCGCACGCCGCCGAACCGGAGGACGAGCAGCGTGCCGGCCGCCGTCGTCCCCACCCAGGTCATCCAGAGGAGGAAGCGGTCGAACCATTCGACCAGGTGATCGACGCTCGTCGAGAACCCCTCGAAGATGCGGAATACGAGTCCGGCGTCCTCTTGGCCCTTCTGGGTGAGGATCCAGACCTGGAAGTCGTCGAGGTGAGCCGACAGCGAGTTCCAGACGAGCGAGTCCGGCCAGGGGAAGCGGGCCACCGGCACGCCGTTCTCGTCCTCCGTCACGCCCCACCTGAAGGCGACGTACATGAGCGCGACGATCCCTGCGACCTGGACGAGCCTCCCCCGCCACCACGGACGATGGGCAAGGACGGGAGCGGGGGCGACCGCAGGCTCGGCAATCGAGGCCATCAGGCCTCGCCTTCGCCCGCGAGCGCGGTGAGTACGGTGTCGCGGTCCACGAGTCCGACGACGTTCCCGTTCTCGACGGCGCAGACGGGCTTTTCGCTTGCCGCGAGAACAGGAACGGCTCTCCGCACTGTCGTGGCGACGTCCAGGCGCGGGCCGTCGGTTTCTTCCCCGGGGGCCGCGTCGCGCATCACCCACCGCAGGGTGAGCACGTGGCTCCGCGGGACGTCGCGCACGAAGTTGGCGACGTATTCGTCCGCGGGAGCGCCGACGATCTCTTCGGGCGTACCGAGCTGCACGATCACGCCGTCGCGCATGATCGCGATGCGGTCGCCTAGCCGTAGCGCCTCGGGCAGATCGTGCGTGATGAAGATCATCGTCTTGCCCGTCTCGAGCTGGAGGCGGCAGATCTCGTCCTGCATGTCGCGGCGGATGAGCGGGTCGAGAGCGCTGAACGGCTCGTCGTAGAGCATCACGTCCGGGTTGACGGCGAAGGCGCGGGCGACGCCGACGCGCTGCTGCATTCCTCCCGAGAGCTGGTCGGGGAACTGGTCGGCGACATCCTCGAGCCCGACCAGCGTGAGCACCTCGCGCGCCCGGGCGTGGCGGTCGGCCTTGCTCACGCCGCGGATCTCGAGGCCGAACGCGACGTTGTCGAGCACGCGCCGGTGCGCGAGCAGGCCGAAGTGCTGGAAGACCATCGAGACGGAGTGACGCCGAAGCTCCCGGAGCTCGGCCCGGCTTGCCTTCATCACATCGCGGCCGGCGATCTCGATCTCGCCCGCCGTCGGCTCGATGAGCCTGATCAGCGTGCGCACGAGCGTCGACTTCCCGGAGCCGGACAGGCCCATGACGACGAACACCTCGCCCGGCCAGACCTCGATCGAGACGTCCCGTACTGCCGCGACGCAGCCGGTCTGCTCGAGGAGCTCACGCCGCGAGAGCTCGGCCTGCGGCGTGCCGATGATGCGGTCGGCCTTCGCGCCGAAGATCTTCCAGACGCTACGCGCACGTATGAGCGGAGTCCCGCTCGATTCCACGCGTTCGACGCCGGCCGCGCCGCTCAGAACGGACACCAGGCCACTGGTATACGGTGAATATACTTCCGCCGCGCCGGAGTCAAGCGTTACCTCAAGCGGCGCGGAGACCAGCAAATCGACTACTCGATGCTCATCGGGGGCGCCTGGGTCGAGAGCGAATCCGGGGCCCGTTTCGCGGCCGAAAGCCCGGCGACGGGCGAGACGATCGGGACCGTTCCGGAGGGAACGCGCGAGGATGCGCGCAAGGCGATCGCCGCTGCAAACGAGGCGTGGCCGGCGTGGGCAGCTGCATCGGCCTTCGAGCGCGCCGCGGCGCTCGAGCGCGTCGCCGACCTCGTCGGAGAGCGGCGGGACTCGCTCGCGCGCACGCTGACGCTCGACCAGGGCAAGCCGCTCGCCGCGGAGGCGTACGACGAGGTCGACGAGCTTGCCGGGTACTTCCGGCACGCCGCCGCCGACGGGACGCGGCTCGAGGGATCGCTGCCGCCGTCGGTGGACGCATCGAAGCGCGTGCTCGTGTATCGCGTGCCGCGCGGGGTGGTCGGCGTGATCACGCCGTGGAACTGGCCGTACACGATGCCCGCGGAGGTGCTCGCCCCGGCGCTCGCGGCCGGCAACGCGGTCGTGTGGGCCGCGGCGCCCTCGACGTCCGTGTGTGCGGTGGCGCTCGCCGAGTGCGTCGCGGACGCCGGCGTGCCGGCGGGAGTGCTGAACCTCGTGACCGGCCCCGGCCCCGTCGTCGGGGACGAGATCGCCTCGAGCCCGGGCACGCATGCGGTTGCCTTCATCGGCTCGATCGAGACGGGCCACCGCGTCGCCGAGCGCGCGGCGGGCAAGGCGCTCCTGCTCGAGATGGGCGGGAACGGGCCGTTCGTCGTGCTCGAGGACGGCGACGTCGCCCGGGCCGCCGAGGCGAGCATCGCGGCCGCGTTCCTCTGCGCCGGCCAGAGCTGCACCGCCGGCGAGCGCTTCCTCGTCCACGAGCGCGTGCACGACGAGTTCCTCGAGGCGCTCTCGGCCGAGATCGCCGGCACGATCCGGCTCGGCGACCCGTTCGACGATGCGACGACGATGGGCCCGCTCAACAACGAGCCGACGGCGGTCAAGGTCGACAGCCACGTGGTCGACGCGGTGGATCGCGGCGCCGAGCTGGTGCTCGACGGCGGCCGAGCCGACGGATATCCGACACGACTCTATTACCGGCCGACCGTCCTGACCGCGGTCGCCGACGACATGGCGATCGCGCGTGAAGAGACCTTCGGCCCGGTCGTCCCGATCTCGCGCATCCGCTCCGACGAAGAGGCGCTCGCGATCGCGAACGCGTCTCCGTACGGTCTGCTCACCGCGGTCTGGACGCGCGATCTCGGGCGTGGGCTGCGCTTCGCCGAAGGCGTCCGGGCCGGCTGGGTGAACGTCAACGAGTCGACGAACTACTGGGAGAGCCACCTTCCCTTCGGCGGCAGGTCGGGCTCGCGCTCCGGCGTCGGGCGCGTCGGCGGCCGCCATCCGCTCGACGTCTTCACGGAGCCGAAGACCGTCGTCGTGTCGCTCGGCTGACGCTCGACCCACTCCGCCACCCGGTGGAAGACTCAGGCGATGCGCCGCTCGGTGCTCCCGATCTACGCGCTGATCCTGCTCGAGACCCTCGTCTGGATCTCGATGGTCCCTCTCGCGCCCACGTTCGCGGACGAGTTCGGTCTCTCCGGCGTCGAGACGGGGATGATCCTCGCCGCCGCGAGCCTGGCGGCGCTCGTCGTCGCGCTTCCACTCGGGCTGCTCGCGGACCGGCTCGGCGCCCGTCACGTGACGATCGCGTCGGCAGTGCTCTTCACGCTCGCGACGCTCGGGCAAGGCCTCGCGGAGGAGTTCTGGTCGCTGCTTCTCGCGCGTGCGGCGTTCGGCGTCGCGTTCGGCGCGCTCTGGGGAGCAGGCGCCGCGTGGCTCTCGGACTCGCTCGCCGACGAGCGCCGATCCGGTGCGCTCGGCGCCGCGGCGACGGTCGCCGGCGTCGGCTTCACCGCCGGCCCTTTACTCGCCGGCGTGCTCGCCGAGCGCTACGACACCGGGACGCCCTTCCTGGTAGCGGCCGTCGGCGCGGCAGCGGTCACGGCGGCACTGGTCGTAGCGGCACCGCTCGTCGAGGTGAGCCCACCGCGGCAGCGCCTGCGTGACCTGCTGCGCGCCGCTCGCCGCGACGAGCTCGTGCTGGCGGGCATCGCGATCATCGTGCTGATCGGGCTCGTCGGTGGCGGCGTGAACCTGCTGGTTCCATTGCAGCTACGCGACAACGGCGTCTCGGCCGCGGAGATCGGCCTGCTCTTCTCCGTTGCCTCGGCCGTGTACACGGTCGTGAGTGCCGCAGTCGCCCGGCTCGGCGATCGCGCAGCGTCTCTCCGGGTCGGCGGCGTCGCGGCGCTGCTCACCGGTCTCTCGATCGCGCTCGTCCTCGTGAGCGGGTCGACAGTTGCCGCGGTCGCGTTCGTGCTGCTGCGGGCGCCGCCCTGGTCGACGATGGACACCATCATCTATCCGCTCGCCGCGCGGGGTGCGCACAGGTCCTCACTCGGGAGGGGCTCGGTGATGGGCCTCGTCATGCTCGGGTGGGCCGCCGCCTCGACCGCCGGCCCGCTGGTCGCCGGCGGCATCGCCGACACGGTCGGCGCGAGAGCCGCATACGCGGTGATGGTCGTGTGGTGCCTTCTGATCGGGCTCTGGCTCATCCGCGCTCACCGTGGTGGCGCGGCGATCGACCTCGACCGCCTGTACGGCGCGCGTGACCTCGACGAGCTGCGCGGCGAGTACGACCGGATCGCGCAGGCGTACGACGCGGAGCTCGTCGACGGCATGGGCTACCGCTCTCCGGCTGCGGTGTCGGCCGTCGCGCGCAGGCTCCTCCCGGCCGAGGCGCGGATCCTCGACGCCGGCGCGGGAACCGGCCTCCTCGGCGTTGCGCTCGCCGAGGACGGGTTCACGCACCTCGATGCTCTCGATCTCTCGCCCGGAATGCTCGCCGAGGCCGAACGCAAGCACGTCTACGGCAACCTTCGCGCAGGCCGGCTCGGCGACGAGCTCGAGTACGACAGCGGAACCTACGACGCGGTCGTGTCGGCGGGCGTGCTCACGACCGGCCACGCGCCGGCGCAGGCCCTGGACGAGCTCGTGCGGATCACGCGTCCGGGCGGGCACCTGATCTTCACCCTGCGATCGGACCAGCTGCCTCCCGGCTTCGAGGGGAAGATCGCCGAGCTCGAGGACGCCGGGCGATGGACGCTCGTCGAGTGCGGTGACGAATTCCAGGCCCTCCCGCTGGGGGAGCCCGAGGTGCGCGTACGCGTCTGGGTCTTTCGGGTTCTCTAGCTCGGGCCGGCGAGCAGCGCGTCCATCTCGAGCAGGCTCTGCTCCAGCTGCTCGGCAAAGGCACCGGCGAGCCCGTGGAAGCTCGTGACCACGCAGCGCACCCCGTCGTCGTGGATCGCGTACGAGAGGCCTAAGCCTTCGTCCACGACCGGGCCGAAGCACGTCAGCTCGACGTGCGGCGAGCCGCGCAGCGCGCTCGTCGACAGCACGCTGCGGGACAGCTTCGCGTAGCCCTGGTCCGCGAAGAGCGGAGGCACGGGCTCGTCGGGCTCGAGCATACGGCGCAGCCCGAGGAGATGCCGGTCGACGCCGCGGCCCTCCTGGCAGCGGCGCACGGTCGCGACATGGCCGGCGATCGCCGCGCGGAGCGCGTGCTCCGAAGCGGCCGGATCGCGTGCTTCCCGAAGCGACCGCACGAATGCGACGCTCTCCGCCGAGACGCAGCGCATTGCTTCCGTTCGTCCGTGCAGGAACCGTTTCGTGCTGATCGACTCGTACGTGGACGCTGTCTCGCCGGTGAGCGTGAAGTAGGTCAGCTGGAACGCCATCTGCACGAACCCGTCGGGGCTCAGTCCACGTCGAGCGATCGTGCGCTTGCCGAAGGCCGAGAAGTCGAGCACGGCGAGGTCCGTCCTTTCGAGCAGCGCGGCCGCGCCGTGCTCGCAGCGCTCGATCTCGGTGAGCAGCCGCTCCGTGGGCTCGAAGCGGAGCCGCTTCTGGGCAGGTGCGCGGCCGGGTGCCGCCGGGACCGGCGATGGCGAGCCCTCGTTCTCGACGAGGAACTCGGCGAACCGCAGCGCCGTGCTGCCGTCGAACCCCGCGTGCTCCATGCAGAAGCCGGAGACCCCGTTGGCCGCGACGATCAGCTGAATGGACTTGTCGAACCAGCGTCCACGTGCATCGCCGTGGAGGAAGAGACCGGCGGCTTCGCCCGAGCGCGGATGCGCGGGCGGCCGGCCGCTCTCGAGGACGAGCACCAGGATGGCGCCCTCGACGGACTCGAGCAGCTGCCGGGCCGGCGCCGGCCCGAGCCGCAGATGCTCGTCGCGGACCCGTGCCCAGGCCCTCCGACTGTCCGTCGTCAGCACGCCGAGGGGAGGTCCGGCCGTCTCGACGTCGTCGACGATCCGCTGAAGCGCGCGTTCGAGGTCCTCGACGGCATACGCGCGGCCCTCCTCGTCGAGAACGTCCAGCGAGAAGAACCGGTTGTCGCGTACGACGACCACGTGGCGGCCGGCCGGCGACTGCACGAGGACATCCCTCGTGGCACCAGGGATCCGGCTCGAGGAGAGCAGCCGCGAGTACTCCCGCATGCAGCGCGGCGCGTCGTTCTCGAGGTCCGGCTCGAGCTGCTCCCGATCGACGAGTTCCTTGAACCGCACCGCGGCCGAGAGGAGTCTCGCGGCGCGGGCGACCTGGGGCTGGCCTGCGCCGGCAAGCCCGAATCCGGGGCTGACGTTGACGACGAGCGGCGTGTCGTCGCAGAGGTAGCAGTCGTCCCAGAACGGCTCGAGCCAGTTGTCCATGTCGGCGCGCTCGCTCCAGCGGAGCAGGCGCCGCTGGAGCTGCTCGCCCTGCCCGTCGACCCGAACGAATTCGTCCACGGCCCGCCGCGTCGCGGCGAGCTCCGCGCGCGTGAGCAGCGGCACGACGAGCTGGAGGTACAGCGTGCAGGTGTCCGCCAGCGTGGGGACGGGAAGGCGCTCGAGCCGGCCCTGAAAGGCCAGCATTCCGCCGCTCGTCGGTCTGCTGCTCAGACGCCGGAGGCGGCGACCGCTGCCTCGAGGCTCGGGGTGTCCGACAGGAGCTTCCTCGTGTACGCGGCCTGTGGACGCCCGAGCACGTCGTCTACGAGCCCTCGCTCGACGATTCGCCCTTCGCTCATGACGACCACTTCCTGCGCGATCGTCCGGATGAGCGCGAGATTGTGCGTGACGAACAGGAGCCCCAGGCCCAGCTCGCGCTGAAGGTTGGCCAGGAGGTCGACGATCGCGGCTTGCACGGACACGTCGAGCGCGGAGGTGACCTCGTCGCAGATCAGCAACTGCGGATTGGCCACCAGCGCGCGTGCGATGGCGACGCGCTGGCGCTCGCCGCCGGAGAGATGGTGGGGAAACCGTTCCATCACCGACGCGCTGAGCTGAACGGTCTCGAGGACTTCCGCCGTACGGCTGCGCGCTTCGCGACCGCCCAGGTCGAAGAACAGGCGGAGCGGCTGACCGATGATCTGACCGACGGACTTGCGCGGGTTGAGGGAGCTGTACGGGCTCTGGAACACGTACTGGATCTCCCGGCGCGCATCGCGGTCGCGCGTGCGTGCGCCGGGCGTCAACGGTCGTCCCCGGAAAGAGATCTCACCCTCGTAGGTCGTGTGCAGACCGGCGATGCACCGCGCGAGCGTCGTCTTGCCGGAACCCGACTCCCCGACGAGCGCGACGCACTCGTGTGGACGGACGACGACTCCCACCCCGAACAGCACCTGCCGTGGGCCGTGCGAGGCGTCGACGTCGTGGACCGCGACCAGCGACCGTTCCGCATTCACCTCGGGGAGCGGCACGGCGGCGGGTCGAGCCGCAAGCGAGTCGGCGAGCACGCTCGACCGCTCCCAGCAGCGCACCTCGTGGCCGTCGGTGACCCGCTCCAGCGGTGGGAACTCCGACCGGCAGCGGTCGACCGCATACGCGCAGCGCGGGGCGAAGAAGCAGCCCGTCGGTCGATGGCCCGGCCGCGGAGCCGTCCCGGGGATGCCGACGAGCGCATGCTGGCCGGAGAGCTCGGGGATCGCCTCGACCAGTCGTCGCGTGTACGGGTGGGCCGAAAGCCGGAAGAGCGTGCCCGTCGGCCCGAGCTCGACCAGGCGGCCGCCGTACATGACGGCGACGCGGCCGGCGAGCGTCGCGACCACAGCGAGGTCGTGGCTCACGTAGACGGCCGCGACGCCGTGGGCGGCGCACAGCTCGCGCACGGTCTCGAGCACGTGTGCCTGCGTCGTGACGTCGAGGCCGGTCGTCGGCTCGTCGAGCACGATGACCCGGGGCCGGTTCGCAAACGCCATCGCGAGCGCGACGCGTTGCTGCTGCCCGCCGGACAGCTGATGCGGGTAACGGTGCAGGAACGCGTCGTCGCTCGGCAGCAGCACCTCGCCCAGCGTCTCCGCGATCCGCGCTCGCCGGTCCGCGACCGACGAGCCGAAGCCGTGCGAGGAGAGCGTCTCCTCGAGCTGTGTGCTGATCCGCAGCGCAGGGTTCAGCGACGCCGCGGGATCCTGCGGGACGTACGAGACGAGACGGCCGCGCAGCCGCTGCCGCTCGAGGGGCGGCAGCGTGAGGATGTCGCGACCCTCGATGCGCACCTCGCCGCGCGTTATCTCGGCTCCCCTGCGCGTGTGCCCGAGCACCGCGAGCCCGATGGTCGTCTTCCCCGAGCCGGACTCGCCGACGAGGCTCAGCACTTCGCCTGCAGCAACGCTGAAGGAGATCCCGTCGACGATGTCCTCGCGGCCACCGTAATCGATCTCGACGCGCAGGTCGACGACCTCGAGGGCAGGGGCTTCGGTACTCACTTGGCACCCGTGCGGCCGCGCTCGATGCCGATCGCAGCGCGTGAGAGCCCGTCGCCGATCAGGCTCGTGCCGATCGTGAGGAGGGCGATGGCGATCACCGGCAGCAGCACCGGCCAGGGCTGGAGCGTGAGGCCGTTCTTGTTCTCGTTGATCATCAGGCCCCAGTCGGCGGCCGGCGGCTGCAGCCCGAAGCCGAGGAAGCTGAGCCCGGCCACCACGGCGACGTTGAACGTCATGCGCAGCGTGGTCTCGACGATGAGCGGGCTCGAGATGTTGGGCAGTACCTCGGAGAGGAGGATCCGGCGGCGCGGCAGGCCGATCGCCTCGGCCGCCCGCACGAAGTCCCGCTCGACGACCTCCACCGCCGCGCCGCGGGTGACCCGTGCGGCCCGGGGCACCGTGGTCAGCCCGACGGCGAGCACGAGCAGCCAGAGCTCGGGGCCGACCGTGGCCGCGAGCACGAGCGCGAAGACGATCTGCGGCAACGAGAGAAGGACGTCCATGCCGCGCATGAGCATGTCGTCGAGCTTGCCGCGCGAATAGGCGGCGAGGAGGCCGACGGCGACGCCGACCACCATGCCGAGGGCGGTCGAGACCCCGGAGAGCACGAGCACGGAAAGCCCGCCCGCGAGGAAGCGGCTGAACACGTCGCGCCCGAGCGTGTCCGTCCCGAACCACGCCTCGCTCGACGGCGGAGCGAAGGGCAGCTGGCCCTCGAGCCCCTGATCCGGCGGGTACGGGGCCAGGAGCCGGCCGAAGAGGGCGATACCGACGAGGAGCAGGGTGATGCCGAGCCCGATCTTCGTGCGGTGCTGTGCCCAAGCCGCCGAGAAGAGCACACGTCCGGGTCTGCGATGCGTCCCCGAGAGGCCGAGCTCCGCAGTCTCGACGGCCGCGACGTCGCTCATCGGTCACTCCGTGGCTGATGAGCGGGGAGGGGCGTGGGGAACCGGGAGGTTCCCCACGCTCTCGAGAAGAAGGGGGCATCAGGGGGAAACATGGTTTCCGACGCCCTTCCACCGGCGACCGCGAGCCGAAGGCGAGCGTTGCTCATTTGAGCGAGGTACGCAGTCGAGGGCTGACAAGGATGGTGGCGAGGTCGGCGAGCAGGTTGAGCACCACGTACAGCGCCGCGATCAGCAGCGCGATCGCCTGCACGGTCGGCATGTCGCGAGCGCGAACGGACTCCACGAGCAGCAGCCCGATGCCGGGATAGTTGAAGACCGCCTCGACGACGACGATGCCGCCCGCCAGGTACGCGAGGTTCAGCGCCGTGACCTGGAACGTGGGGGCCAGCGCGTTCGGGACCGCATGCCGCCAGAGCACGCGCTTCTCGGAGAGCCCCTTGAGCCTCGCCATCTCGACGAAGTCGCTCTCGAGGATCTCCACCGTCGACGCGCGCATGATCCGGGCCGTGTACGGGACCACCGCGATGATGAGCGTCACCACCGGCAGGACGAGCTCCTTCGGGTAGTTCCAGGGCCCGACGCCGGGCTCGGTCACGATCACGCTCGGGAGGACGTGGAAGACGGTTGTCGAGAAGACCACGGCGAGCGTGATCCCGACCACGAACTCGGGGAGGGCGGCGAGCCCGAGCGTAGCGACCGAGGTGGCCTGGTCGAACGTGCTGTCGCGTCGGCGTGCGCTGACGGCGCCGAGCAGGATCCCGAGCGGCACGCTGATCACGGCGGCGAGCAGCATGAGGAAGAACGAGTAGACGAGCCGCTCGCCCATCACCTCCGTGACGGGCAGGCTGTTCGCGAGCGACGTCCCGAGGTCTCCGGTGAGGACTCCGGTGATCCAGTCCCAGTACTGGGCAAGCACCGACTTGTCGAGCCCGAGCTGGCGCTGCAGCTCGGCCAGCGACTCGGGCGTCGCGCTCCGCCCGAGGATGGAGCGCGCGGCGTCACCGGGCAAGGCCTGGGTCGCGGCGAAGATGACCACGGACGTGATCCAGAGCGTCAGGAGACCGAGGAGGAGCCGCCGGACGACGAAGCCGGTTATGCCGTGCACGGGCTTCAGAGAGCGAACGAGTGCCGGGCCTCGGCCCGGCACTCGTGTGCGCTCAGACGAAGTAGATCGTGCGGTAGCCGTTGCCGTACTTGTTGAGGTTGAGAGTGCCGCGGTCGACCTTGAAGCCGCCGACCTTGGTCGAGTAGGCGTCCGTCAGGTTCTTGAAGCCCCAGATGATGAGCCCGCCGTCCAAGTACTCCATCCGCTGCATCTCCCGCATGATGTCGGCCCGCTTGCTCGGATTGACGGTCGCGAGCGCCTGCCGGTAGAGGGACTCGAAGCGGCGGTAGCCCGAGTGCTTGTCCCAGTGGGTCTCGTTGAAGGGGGCCGTCTTGAGGACGCCGGCCGCGACCTGCTGCAGGTAGTTGCGCGTTCCCCAGTAGTCGGCGGAGAACGGCCACTGCAGGTACTGGTCGCCGTACATGGTGCCGCCGTCCACGTTCCTGACGGTGACGTTGACCCCGCCCGCCCTGGCGTTCTGGGCGAAGATCGTCGCGCCCTCCACCATGCCCGTGTCGGCCGGGCTCGTGATCAGCTCGATCGAGAGCCCGTCCTGGCCCGCCCGTCTCAGCAGCGATCTCGCCTGGTCCGGGTCGTACCTCCGCTGCGGGAAGTCGTCGCCCGCGTACGCCGGATCGAAGGGCGAGTAGACGTCGTTCCCGACGCGCCCGAATCCGGAGAGACCCTGCCTCACCACCTGCGGCCGGTTGATGAGCAGGCGAAGCGCGCGCCGGACGCGGACATCGTTGTACGGCGCGACGTCGATACGCATGCAGAGCGGTGTCCACGCACCCGTCTGCGCGGTGTAGACACGCAGGTTGTTCCGCCGTCTGACGACCGGGACCTGGGCGAAGGGGACGTCCGTCATGGCGTCGATCTGCCCGGAGAGGAGCGCGTTCACCTTGGCCGCGTCATCCGGGAAGTTGATGATCCGCACCTGGTCGAAGTACGGCTGCCCCGAGCGCCAGTAGTTCGCGTTCTTGACGTGGACGCTCTCGCGCCCGGGCGTGAAGCTCTGGACCTTGTACGGGCCGGTCCCGATGAACCGCAGCGGGCCCTTGCCGACCGCGTTCGGCTGGTAGCCGACGGGCACGACACCCTGGAAGTACTGGGCGAACGCCTCCATCAGCGTGACGTCGGGGCGGGACAGGAAGAGCCGGCAGGTGCGCCGGTCGAGCTTCCGGATTCGCTTGAGGTCGATTGCGCCGAAGCCCGCGTTGCCGAACAGCTTGAGCTTCGGGTTCTTCGTGCGCCTGATCGAATAGATCACGTCGTCGATCGTGAGGGTCTTCCCGTTGTGGAACTCGACCCCGTCGCGCACCCGGATGAGGTACTGGTTGGCCTTCTCGGCTCTGAGCTCCTCGGCGAGGCTGAGCTTGATCTTGTAGTTCTCGTCGAAGTACGCCAGGCCGTCCCACCCGGTCATGAGCCGCGCGATGTCCGACTTCGCGACGATGTGCTGCCCGTCGATGAAGTCGGTCGAGCCGCCCGAGACCGCCATCCTGAAGGTGCCGCCGCGCCTGATCTCGGTCGCCGCGAACGCTGCCTCCGTGAGCGGCCCGAGCGAGCCGCCGGTGACGACGATTCCTAACGCCGCTGCCCTGCGGAGTAGGTCCTGACGGGTCATGCCGCGCTCAACCTCACGACTGAGCGCCTCGTCGGCAGATCTCATGCGCGCCCTCCTCGTGCTCGGAGCTCCATTCGGGGAACGGAGCGATTCAACTCCAGAGCCGTCCGAAATACAAGCGGTCGTCCTCCGGCTCCGAGACGTGCGCTACGCGTGCCGTCCCCATCGCAGCGCGATTCTTCCAGATGTAGGGTTGTCGGTCAATCGGACATTTCTGATGAGCGAGAGCTGGCTGCTACCCACCGTCGAGCGCACGTCCACGACCGAGCAGGTGCATCACACGCTGCGCAAGGCGATCATCGAAGGCGAGATTCCGGAGGGTGCGCGGCTCGGGGAAGTGCGTCTCGCACGCATGCTCGGGACGAGCCGAGGAACCATCCGCGAGGCGATCCGCCACCTCGTCCAGGAGGGGCTCGTCGAGTCGAAGCTCCACCGTGGCTCGTTCGTCGCGGCTCTGTCGCTCGTCGACCGGCTGGACGTCTACGTCGCGCGCGAGGCGATCGAGGTCTGGGCCGCGAGGTGGCTGGTCGAGCAGAACGGCCAGGTCGACCTGGGGCCGCTGGAGGAGGCCATGGAGGACCTTCGGGAGGCAGCCGTCGGGCAGGACCGCCCGACCGAGCGCGTCATCGCGGCCGACATCCGTTTCCACCGCGAGCTCGTCGCCCTGCCCGGTAGCCCGCGCCTCGCTCGGGCCTACGAGACGCTGGCCGCCGAGTCCCAGATGCTCCTGCGGAACCATCCGCCGTACCCCTGGCGGAAGTACGTGGCCGACCACGACGTCCTCTACGACGCTCTCGAGCGGCGAGATCCGCGAGCACCCGAGCTCGTCGCCGAGCATCTCCGCGTGAGCGTAGAGCTCATCGAGGGTGAGATCGCGGGCCTCGCTCGCGAGCCCGTCCCGGCCGACCGGCTGTACTAAAGCGACCGCGCGCGCCCTAGAGTTGCCGGCAGTGGCTGACTGGAGCAGCCTGGTCGTACCCCCGCTGGACGAGCTCGAGCAGTTCCCGCTCGGGATGACGATCGCGGAGATGAAGGCGCTGCATGGTCTCGACGAGGTCGTGAAGCTCAGCTGGAACGAGAATCTGTTCGGGCCGCTGCCGGGAGTGATCGATGCGATCCACGGGGAGCTCGACAACCTCTGGCTGTACCCGGAGCAGCCCTACCTCGAGTTCCGGAACGAAGCCGCCGTCTACGCGGGGACGAGCCCGTCGAGGATCGTCCCCGGCCACGGCAGCCTCGCGCTCATCGGCTCCGTCGCGACCGCGCTCCTGGGCCCCGACCGACACGTGGTGGTGCCGACACTCACCTACGGCCTCTACGCGCAGATCTCGGCGACTCGCGGCGCGACGGTCCACCAGGTGCCGATGCGCGGGCTCGACCTCGACCTCGACGCGCTCGCCGAGACGGCACGGCGCGTCGACGCGAGGATCGTCTGGATCTGCGACCCGAACAACCCGACGGGCGCTGCGCTCGAGAGGGACGAGTGGCGGGCGTTCCTCGACGCGCTGCCCGATCGTTGCGTCGCCGTCGTCGACGAGGCGTACGTCGACTTCGTTCCGCCCGATCGGCGAGCGGCGCGGGAGCTCGACGTCGAGGAGGGCCGCCCCGTGATCGTGCTGCGCAGCTTCTCCAAGCTGTTCGGGCTCGCCGGTCTGCGGCTCGGCTACGCGATCGTCGACGAGCCGCTGGTGCCCTACTTCGATCTGATCGAGGAGCCGTTCAACGTGAACTGCGCGGCGCTCGCCGCCGGGTGCGCCTGCCTGCGGGCGAGGGACGCCGTCGACGCACGCCGCCGCGAGGTCGCCGACTCGCGTGAGGCGCTCGCGGAAGGCCTCCGGGCCGCGGGGCTCGAGCCGCTGCCCTCGGTGACGAACTTCGTGCTCGCCCGCCTCGACGTCGACGACACGGCGCTGGCAGACCGGATGGCCGAGCGTGGGCTGCTGATCCGCCCTGGCTCGGACTACGGCCTCCCGGGGTACGCGCGCATCACCGTCGGCCCGCTGCCGCTGATGGAGCGGGTCAGCTCGGAGGTCGCCGACGCCTGCGCCGTGCTCCGGGGCTGAGGCGGTGGCCCGCGTGCTCTGCGACCCGTCGGTGCCCGCAGACCGGGTCCGGGACGCGCTGTCCGGGATCGACGTCGTCGTGGAATCCTCGACCGCTCCCTGGTCCGGTGACGACGTCGTCGCCCTTTGCTCGTGGGAGCCCGTGACAGCAGCGGATCTCGGCCGCCTACCGTCGCTGCGCGTGATCGCAACGCCCAGTGTCGGCATCGACCATCTCGACGTCGAGACGGCCACGGAGCGAGGCGTCTGGGTGTGCAACGTGCCGGACTACTGCGTCGACGAGATGGCCGACCACGCGCTAGCGCTTCTCCTCGGCCTCGTACGCGGCGTCGTGGAGCTCGACCGGGCCGTCCGCGCCGGCGAGTGGAGCCACGAGGCGGCCGGGCCGTTGCGCCGCATCTCCGATCTGAGCCTCGGCATCGTCGGCTTCGGGCGCATCGGTCGTGCGCTCGCCGCCCGGGCGAGAGCGCTCGGGATGGAGGTCTGGGCACACGATCCGTTCGTCCCGGACGGAGAGATCGCGGCGGCGGGCGTCCGACCGGCCGCGCTCGACGAGTTGCTGAGGAGTTGCACGGCTGTCTCCGTGCACGCTCCGCTTACGCCCGGCACGCGTGGGCTCATCGGCCGTCGCGAGCTCGAGCTGCTGCCCGACGGCGCGTACGTCGTCAACGTCTCCCGGGCCGGGCTCGTCGACTCGAATGCCTTGCTCGATGCGCTGGATGGCGGGCGGCTGGGCGGCGTCGCTCTGGACGTGCTCGACGTCGAGCCGCCCACGGCCGAGGCGCCGGCCCCGGCGACCCCACGTCTGGTCGTCAATCCTCACGCGGGGTGGTACAGCGAGCACGCCGAGGCCTCAGTCCACCGGCGCGCGGCGGAGCACATCCGCGACGTGCTCCAGGGCCGCACGCCGCAATGCGCGGTCAACGAGCCGACCGGCCGCTGGTAGCGTCAGCGCGCCGTGCCGGATCGGCCGCACATCCTGATCGTCATGGTCGATCAGCTGAGCGCGCTCTTCCTCCGGGCGTACGGCCACGGCGTCACGAAGACGCCGGCGATCGACCGCCTCGCGGACGGCGGCGTCGTGTTCGAGAACGCGTACACGCCGAGCCCGCTGTGCGCCCCCGCGCGAGCGTCGTTCATGACCGGGATGCTGCCCACGCGAACGGGCGTCTACGACAACGCGGCCGAGCTCGCCTCGTCCATTCCGACCTTCGCCCACTACCTTCGGCTCGAGGGCTACCGGACGTGTCTCAGCGGGAAGATGCACTTCGTCGGGCCCGACCAGCTCCACGGTTTCGAGGAGCGGCTCACCACCGACGTCTATCCCGGCGACTTCGGCTGGACTCCCGACTGGAGCCGGCCCGGCGAGCGCATCGACTGGTGGTACCACGACGCGAGCTCGGTCAAGCAGGCGGGCGTGGCCGAGATGACCAACGCGCTCGAGTACGACGACGAGGTCGCCTTCCACGCCGTCCGGCGCCTCTACGACTACGCGCGGTACGAGGGCGACGCCCCGCTCGCACTGTGCGTCTCGTTCACGCATCCCCACGACCCGTACGTTGCCCGGCAGCGCTACTGGGACCTGTACGCCGACGACGAGATCGACCTCCCCGCCACGCCCGCGCTGCCGCTCGAGGAGCTCGACTCCCACAGCCGCCGACTGTGGAGCGACTGTGCGGGCGGCGACGTCGAGATCACCGAGGACGACGTGCGTGCAGCCCGCCACGGCTACTACGCGAGCCTCTCCTACGTCGACGAGCGGATCGGCGAGGTGCTCACGGCGCTCGACGCGTGCGGGCTTGCCGGGGAAACGGTCGTGATCTTCACGTCCGACCACGGCGACTTCCTCGGAGAGCACGGGCTGTTCTTCAAGATGTCGTTCCGCGAGCATGCCGCCCGCGTCCCCCTGATCGTCCATGCGCCGGGACGCTTCCGTGCACGCCGTGTGAGGGAGCCGGTGTCGCTCGCCGATCTCGCGCCGACTCTTGCCGATCTCGCGCGACCCGGCTTCTCGCAGGAGCTGGCGCGGCCCGTCGACGGGCGGAGCCTCGTCCCGCTGCTCGAAGGTGCGTCCGAGAGCTCCGACGCGACCGTCGTGGGCGAGTACCTCGCCGAGAGCGCTCTCGCACCGATGGTCATGATCCGCCGCGACCGCTGGAAGCTCATCCACACGCCGAGCGACCCGGATCAGCTCTTCGACCTCGAGGCCGATCCGCTGGAGCTCGTCAACCTCGCCGACGCGCCCGAGCATGCGGCGCTCGTGCACGAGCTCCGCGACGAGGTGGCGCGGCGCTGGGACCTGGACGCGGTGGAGCGAGAGGTGCGGGCGAGCCAGCGCGCGAGGCTCGCCGTGTTCCGCGCGCTCCAGCTCGGTGCGCAGCGTCCCTGGGACTTCCAGCCCGCTCGAGCGGCGTCGGAGCAGTACACGCGAAACACGATGGACGTCGCGGCACGCGACCGGCAGTCGCGCTACCCGCCTCTTCCGGCGCCGTGAAGGCGGCGGTCTGCCGGGCGTTCGGCGCCCCGCTCGAGATCGAGGAGCTTCAGCTCGACTCGCCGGAGAGGGGAGAGGTCCGGGTCCGGGTCGCGGCCTGCGCGATCTGCCGGAGCGACATCGACTACGCCCAGGGCGCGTGGGGCGGGACGTTGCCGGCTGTTTACGGCCACGAGGCGGCAGGCGTCGTTCGCGAGGTCGGGCAGGGCGTTGGCCGGGTTCAGCCCGGAGATCGCGTCGCCGTCAGCCTCCTCCGATCGTGCGGCGCCTGCTTCTTCTGCGTGCGAGGGCAGTCGCATCTCTGCGAGCACGAGTTCCCCGCGGATCGGGACGGAAGGCTCCGCACGGAAGCGGGGGAGCCGGTCCTCCAGGCAATGCACACCGCCGCCTTCGCCGAGGAGGTGGTCGTCGACGAGTCGCAGCTCGCCGTCGTCCCTGCGTCGCTCGGCTTCGAAGCAGCTTCGTTGCTCGGCTGTGGCGTGGTCACCGGATTCGGCGCGGTGACCGAGCGGGCCGCCGTGCACGAGGGTGCGAGCGTGGTCGTGATCGGCACCGGCGGGGTCGGGCTCAACGCGGTGCAGGGTGCCGCCCTGTGCGGTGCGGGCGAGATCGTCGGCGTCGACCCGTCGCCGGCCAAGCGAGAGGCGGCGGTGAGGTTCGGCGCCACCCGGGCCATCGATCCATACGCCGGCGATCCGGCAGCTGACGTGCGCGCTCTCACGGGCGGGCGCGGGGCGGACTACGTGTTCGTCACGGTCGGCCGAGCGGACTCGATCGAACAGGGGCTTGCGTGCGTCCGACGGGGCGGCACGCTCGTCGTCGTCGGAATGCCGCCCGCGGGTGAGTCATTCAGGGTCGTCGCGGTCGACCTGGCGCACGACGACGTGCGCATACTCGGCAGCAAGATGGGCTCGACGCGGCTCGCGGATGCCGTTCCACGGCTCGTCGACCTCTACGAGCAGGGCCGGTTGCAGCTCGACGAGCTCGTCTCCGCGCGCTATCCGCTCGAGGGGATCAACGACGCCATCGCCACGGCTGAAGACCCCTCCACGCTGCGAACCGTGATCGTCTTCGACGCGGAGTGAGGATCCAGAGCATCGAGAGCTACGGCAACGCGGACGTCGCTCTCGTCCGCGTGCGCACGGACGAGGGGCTCGAGGGCTGGGGACAGGTCGCTCCCTACAACGCCGACATCACGACCGAGGTGCTTCACCGCCAGGTCGCTCCGCACGCGCTCGGTCGCGACGCACTGGACATCGAGTCGCTGGTCGACGAGATCCCGGAGCGCGAGCACAAGTTTCCGGGCTCGTATGTCTATCGCGCGCTCGCCGGTCTCGACACCGCACTTTGGGATCTGCGCGGCAAGCTCGAGGACAGGAGCGTCTGTGAGCTTCTTGGTGGTCGCCCTGGGAGATTGAGGGCGTATGCATCGAGCATGCGGCGCGACATCACGGCGCAGGACGAGGCTGCGCGGCTCCTGCGCCTGCGCGAGAGCCGCGGCTTCGACTCGTTCAAGGTCCGAATCGGCAAGGAGTGTGGCCACGACGAGGACGAGTGGCCGGGGCGGACCGAGGAGGTCGTCAGCAGCGTTCGACGCGCTCTCGGGGACGAGGCTGCGCTGCTCGTCGACGCGAACAGCTGCTACACGCCTGGGAAGGCGATCGAGGTCGGGCGCATGCTGGAGCAGCACGCCGTCGGTCACTTCGAGGAGCCGTGCCCCTACTGGGAGCTCGAGTGGACGCGCGAGGTGGCGCAGACGCTCGACGTCGACGTGACCGGCGGCGAGCAGGACTGGGACCCGGGCGTCTGGCGCAGGATGATCGACCTGAGAGCCGTCGACGTCGTTCAGCCCGACGTCTGCTACGTCGGAGGCTTGACGCGGGCGCTCCGCGTCGCCGGGTTGGCCCACGCCGCGGGACTGCCGTGCACGCCGCATTCGGCGAACCACTCGCTCGTCCTGGTCTTCAGCATGCACCTGCTGGGAGCGATCGAGAACGCGGGACCGTACGTCGAGTTTTCCATCGAGCCCGACGACGACTACCCCTGGCAGCGGGCGCTGTACGAGCCGCGGCCCGAGGTCGTGGACGGGACGGTGCGCATGCCGGACGGCCCGGGTTGGGGGGTGGAGGTCTCACCCGATTGGCTCGCGCGTTCCGAGCACCGGGTCTCGTCGTAGAGTCCGGGCGAGGTGAACACCGAGGTCTTCATCACGTGCGCTGTGACCGGCGTCGGAGCGACGACCGAACGCTCGGAGCTCGTGCCCGTGACGCCGGCCGAGATCGCCGACTCTGCGCTCGAGGCGGCGCGGGCGGGCGCCGCGATCGTGCACATCCACGTGCGGAACCCCGAGACAGGAGGGCCGTCGCGCGACCCGGCTCTCTATCGCGAAGTCGTCGAACGCATCCGCTCGTCCGACGTGGACGTCGTGCTCAACCTCACGGCCGGCATGGGCGGCGACCTCGTGCTCGGCGGCGTCGAGTCTCCTCTTCCGCCGAATCCGGACGGCACCGACATGGCAGGTGCGACCGAGCGGCTCGCGCATGTCGCCGAGCTACGGCCGGAGATCTGCACCCTCGACTGCGGGACGATGAACTTCGCCGAGGGCGACTACGTGATGACGAACACGCCCTCGATGCTGCGCGAGATGGCGCGGCAGGTCCAAACGCTCGGGGTACGACCCGAGATCGAGGTCTTCGACACCGGGAACCTCGTCTTCGCCAAGCAGCTCGTGGCCGAAGGGCTCGTCGACGAACCGGTGATGCTCCAGCTGTGCATGGGCATCCCGTACGGTGCTCCCGACGATCCGGGAACCCTGCTCGCGCTCGTCAACCAGCTGCCGCCGGAATGCGTGTTCTCGGCCTTCGCGATCGGGCGCATGCAGCTTCCGTACGTCGCGCTCGCGCCCATTGCCGGCGGCAACGTCCGGGTCGGCCTCGAGGACAACATCTGGCTCGAGCGCGGCGTGAAGGCGACCAACGGGGCGCTCGTCGGGCGGGCGGTCGCGATCCTCGAGGCGATGAACGTGCGCATCCTCGGGCCGGCCGAGGTGCGCGAGAAGCTTCGCCTCTCGGGCGACTGATGCGCGTTGCGCTCATCGGCGGCGGCGTCATCGGCGGCGGCTGGGCCGGGCGTCTCGTCGAGAACGGCGTCGACGTGGTCGTGCACGACCCGCACCCCGAGGCCGAGCGGCGCGTGCGGGAGATGCTCGAGAACGCCGAGCGGGCGTGGGCGCGCCTGCTGCTCGTCCCGCGTACGCGCGGGAGCGTCACGTTCGCGTCCTCGCTCGAAGCTGCGGTGCGGGAAGCGGACGTGATCCAGGAGAGCGCCCCGGAGGACGAGGCGCTCAAGCGTCGGCTCCTCGCGGAGATCGAGGCGCACGCGTCGCCGACCGCGCTCGTGTGCTCCTCCACGTCCGGTCTCCTGCCCTCGCGGCTGCAGGCGGACATGGAGAGGCCCGAGCGCTTCCTCGTCGGGCATCCCTTCAACCCGGTGTACCTGCTCCCGCTGGTCGAGGTGGTCCCCGGCGAGCGTACGTCTGCCGAAACGGTCGAGCGCGCAGTGTCGTTCTACGCCTCGCTCGGCATGAAGCCGCTGCTCCTGCGTAAGGAGATCGACGGCTTCGTCGCCGACCGGCTGCTCGAGGCGCTGTGGCGCGAGGCGTTGTGGCTCGTGCACGACGACGTGGCGACGGTCGAGGAGGTCGACGATGCGATCCGCTACGGCGCCGGGCTGCGCTGGGCGCAGATGGGCACGTTCCTGACGTACCGGATAGCCGGAGGCGAGGACGGCATGAGCCACTTCCTCGCCCAGTTCGGGCCCGCGCTCGAGTGGCCGTGGACCAAGCTGACCGAGGTTCCCGAGCTGACGGACGGCCTCATCGACAAGATCTCGTCCCAGTCCGACGAGCAGGCAGGCGGGCTCTCGGTGCGCGAGCTCGAGCGGGTCCGCGACGACAACCTCGTCGCGCTCATCCAGGCACTGCGGTCCCGGCGCTACGCGGCGGGTGCGGTGCTGCACGACCACGAGACCCGCCTCTTCGAGGCCCGCGCAGTCGCGGCCGGGGACTCCGACCCGACCAAGCCGCTGCGGCTCCACGAGGCCGTCGTCGATCCGTCGTGGGTGGACTACAACGGGCACATGACCGAGAGTCGATACCTCCACGTCTTCGCGGATGCGACCGACGCTTTCCTGCGCCACGTCGGCATCGACGAGGGCTACCTCGCAGACGGCCACAGCGCGTACACGGTGGAGACGCATCTCCGGCACCTGCACGAAATCGCAGCCCTCGAGCCGCTTCGAGTGGCGACCCAGGTCCTCGGCGCAGACGAGAAGCGCCTGCACCTCTTCCACGCGATGTCGCACGCGCGGACCGGAGAGACCCTCGCGACGGCGGAGCACATGCTGCTCCACGTCGACACGGCCGCCGGGCGCGCCTGTCCGTGGGTCGAGCCGGTCGAGGCGCGGGTTGGCGCGGCAGCCGCGGCACACGCCGCTCTTCCTCGCCCCGAGGGCGCAGGCAGGGCGATCGGCGACTAGAGGCTTGATGCGAAATTGGCGCGCAGCCGGGCGTGGTCACGACCAAGCCGGGCGCCGCACTCGTGCGTCGTGCAGGCTCGAAGCCTGTGCGACGTGCGAGGGTGACGATCCGGCGCCGTGTAGTGGCCGTCGGCCGGCCCGCGGGAATTTCGCATCAAGCCTCTAGGCGAGCAACGCGACGCCGACCACGACGAGGACTGCGCCCGCAAGGCGCGCGCCGCCGACCCGCTCACGGAGGAGCGGCGCAGCGAGGGCGGTCGCGATGACGACGCTCGTCTCACGCACGGCCGCCACCGGCGCCGCGGGCGCGCGGGCGAGGGCGGCGAGCACGAGGATGTACGCGCCGAACGTGAAGAGCCCAGCCGCGATCGCGGGGAGCCCGATCGCGCTCCGTACGGCGGGCCTGCCCCGGCGCGCGAGCGTGAGCGCCAGAAAGCCGGCCGCGGGGAGAATCATCGAGAGCTCCTGATACACGACGGGGGATGCGTACTCGATCCCGCGCTTGTCGAGCAGCGTGTACGCGGCGATGCACGCGGCGATCGCGAGCGCGAGGCCGAGATCGCTCGCACGTGCGCGTCCGCCGACGCCCCGCACGAGCAGTACGCCGGCCGCAACGAGGAGCACGCCGCCGACCTCGGCTACGGATGCCGCATCGCCGAGGACGGCGACGCCGACGAGCAGCACGAGCACGGGCGCCGATCCACGGGCGATCGGATAGACGAACGAGAGCTCGGCACGGCCGTAGGCGGCCGCGAGCAAGACGAAGTACGTGAGTTGCAGCAGCGACGTCACCACCAGGAAGGGCACGACCTCGGGCTCGGCGTCCCAGGCGAGTGCCGCCACCGGCGCGAACGCGACGACTCCTGCGACCAGCGCGACTGCGGTCGCTGCCTCGATGTCGGGCGCTCGGGCAAGGATGAGGTTCCAGAACGCGTGGAGGAAGGCCGCGCCGAGCGCGAGCGCGAGTGCCGAGGTGGGCATCCCGCGCGCAATCCAACCAGGCTGTGCAAATTGGGGCACGATCCGTGGGTTGATTCCCCGTGCACGAGCCATCGAGGAGCTCGCCGAGCGGAGCTTCGACCTGCTCGTGGTCGGTGCCGGGATCATCGGAGCCGGGATCGCCGCTCACGCTGCCCGGGCAGGTATCGCTGTCGCGCTCGTCGACGCCGGCGACTTCGGCGGAGCGACCTCGAGCGCGTCGTCGAAGCTCGTCCACGGCGGCCTCCGCTACCTGCGCCTCGGCGACGTGCGCCTCGTCCGGGAGGCACATCACGAGCGGCGCCTGCTGACGAAGGTCGTCGCGCCGCATCTTGTCCGCCGCCTGCCGTTCCTCCTGCCGCTGTACGAGAGCGGCCCGTACCGGCCGGCGTTCGTGCAAAGCGGGATCGTCGTCTACTCGGCGCTAGCGCGCTCGCGCCTGAACTGGCTGGTGCGTCCGGAGCAGGCTCGCGAGCTCGTACCTCCGCTCCGTCTCGAAGGGCTTCGTTCGTGCGCGCTGTACGCGGACGCCACTACGAACGACGCGCGACTCTGCCTGGAGAATGTGCGCGCGGCAGCCGAGGCAGGGGCCCGTGTCCTCAACGGCGCGCAGGTCGTGGCGCTCCGTTTCCTCGGCGGCCGAGTGTGTGGCGCGGACGTGCGTGCGGACGGCGAAGAGATCGTCGTCGATGCGCGCGTCGTCGTGAATGCGGCCGGACCGTGGGTCGACCACGTGCGTCGACTCGAGGACCCCAATGCCGGGACGTCGGTGCGGTTGAGCAGGGGCGCACACGTTCTCGTCCCCGCGGACGAGGGCTGGGCGGCAGCGCTCACGATCCCGCAGAGCGACGTCCGTGTCACGTTCGCCGTTCCCTGGTCGGGCATGCTCCTGCTCGGGACGACGGACGACGCATACGAGGGCGATCCTGCAGCCGTCACCGTCCGACCTGCCGACGTCCAACGCATCCTCGCCGATGCGTCCGTCGCGCTCGACGCCTCGCTCGTCGGTCCCGACCGTGTTCGCGCCGCGTATGCAGGTGTGCGGGTCCTGCCTGCCGGCGAGGGAGAGAGCGTCAACGCGCGGCGGGAGACCGTCTTCACCCGGGGCCCTGGAGGCATGCTCAACGTCGCCGGCGGCAAGCTGACGACCTACCGTCGTATCGCCCTCGAGGCGCTTCGTCGACTCGGGCCGGAGCTCGGACTGCACCGCCAGGACAGGCGTCCGTGGCCGCTACCGGGAGCGACCCGCCTCGAGCAGCTCTCTTTGCCGACCACCCTCGAGCCCGACATCCGGGAGCACCTCGCCCACCTGTACGGGAGCCTCGCGGCGGAGGTTCTCGAGCCGACGGCCCTGGAACCCGGTCTTCTCGAACGAGTACATCCGGCGGGTCCGGACATCGCCGCTCAGGTGCGCTACGCCGCTACCCACGAGTGGGCGCGCAGCGCGGAGGACGTGCTGCGTCGCCGCACGACGCTCTTCCAGCGCGGCCTCGAGACCGAGGAGACCAGATCCCGCGTCGCGGCTCTTCTCGGCGAGGTGACGGCCACGCACTCCGCGCCGTGAGGCGCGACACGTGCCGAACGTCTCAGTGGCCTGGCGGCCGCTCCCAGCCCTCGAGGACCGGCGGCTTCCAGTCGGAGCCGACCGTCTTCGAGCCCTCGACCCACGGGCCGAGCTCGGGCTGGGGGAACTTCGTGTGGATCTCCTTCAGCTGGATCCCGTACGAGTTGCCCGACTGGAGGTGCGTGACGAGCACCTTGCGGGCGATCTCGTCCTCGCGGCCTTCCGGGATCGGGAAGTAGATCTTGAGGAAGGAATTGCTGTAGCGGTCGAAGACCGCCGGCACGCCGTCCTCCTCGAGGAGCGCGATGTCCTCGAGCCAGTTGATGTCATCGCCCGGCGTCGCGGCGAGCAGGTCGACGTCGTCGACGAGCGACAGGTCCTCCTGGTACGGAAAGCGGTGCCCGGAAAGGAATTCGGCGTCGAGTGACCTGATCTTCTCGGGCTCCGAGTACGCGAGGTCGTGACCGCTGCCTCGGTGCTCGCTCACGTCTCGACCGCCCTGAGATCGGCGACGTCTGCCGACTGGCCGGCGACGAGATCGTCCTCCGCCTTGATCGCGAGCAGCCGCTTCACCTCGGCGAGGATCTCGTGCTCGGTCTGGCCGACGGTGTAATTCGTGCCGGCGAGCGGCACACGCGCCATCGCGGACGCCTCGACCGTGAGCGCGGCGAGATCCTCGGGCTCGAGCGAGTGCACGTTCGTCTTGCCGCACGCCCGCGCGAGCATCTGCAGCTCCATCGTCAGCGTCGTCAGGAAGTTGTAGACGCGCTCGGCCGCCTCCTCGACGACGAGGCGCTTGCGGAGCTCCGGGTCCTGCGTCGTGATCCCGACCGGGCAGCGGCCGGTGTGGCAGTGGTAGCACTGGCCCGCCGGGACTCCGACGGTCCCCTCGTAGTCGGTGACGCCGGGGATCTCCTTGTTGCAGTTGAGCGCCATGAGCGAGGCGTGGCCCAACGCCACCGCGGTCGCACCCAGAGCGAGACACTTGGCGACGTCGGCGCCGTTCCGGATGCCGCCCGCGACGACGAGGTCGATCTCGTCGGCGAGCCCGACGTCCTCGAGCGCACGCCTGGCCTCCGGGATCGCCGCCATCAGCGGGATGCCGGTCTCCTCGGTCGCGATGTGCGGGCCGGCGCCGGTGCCCCCCTCGGCCCCGTCGAGGTAGATGATGTCCGGGCCGCACTTGGCCGCCATGCGTACGTCGTCGTAGACGCGCGCGGCCCCGAGCTTGAGCTGGATCGGCACCTGATAGTCGGTGGCTTCCCTGATCTCCTGCACCTTGAGCGACAGGTCGTCCGGGCCGAGCCAGTCCGGGTGCCTCGCGG
Source organism: uncultured Actinomycetes bacterium (assembly GCA_963848405.1). GTDB lineage: Bacteria > Actinomycetota > Thermoleophilia > Gaiellales > Gaiellaceae > GMQP-bins7. The sequence goes on from CAWKDP010000018.1 coordinate 147,580, forward strand.
GCGAGCGCTGGTCGATCCCGGCCGGGAGCGAGCGCATCTCGGCGACCTGCTCGGTCACCTTCTGCCCCATGAGGTGACCGCCGAGCCCGACCTTGCAGCCCTGGCCGATGAAGAACTCGACCCCGTCCGCGAGCATCAGGTGGTGCGGGTTGAACCCGTACCGGCTCTGGATCACCTGGTAGTACCACTTCGTCGAGTAGTCGCGCTCGGGCGGGATCATCCCGCCCTCGCCCGAGCAGGTCGCAGTTCCGGCCATGGAAGCGCCCTTCGCGAGCGCCATCTTTGCCTCGAGCGACAGCGCGCCGAACGACATGCCCGTGATGTAGATCGGGATGTCGAGCTCGAGCGGCTTCTTCGCGAACCGCGCCCCGAGCACGGTCTTCGTCTCGCACTTCTCGCGGTAGCCCTCGATCACGAAGCGGGTGAGCGTGCCGGGGAGGAAGACGAGCTCGTCCCAGTGCGGCATCGGCTTGAAGATCGAGAAACCGCGCATCCGGTAGCGGCCGAGCTCGGCCTTGACGTGGATGTCGTTCATGACCTCCGGCGTGAAGATGCGGCTGCGGCCGAGGACGTTCTTGGAGGTCGGTGCGCTCTCGTCAGCCATCAGAGTCGCTCGCTGGGGTCAGGCTTCAGCCTGACCCCGGTTGGAGGTGTTCGCCGGGCAAATCCAAGACCGGGGTCAGGCTGAAGCCTGACCCCAAGATGCGCGTTCACAGGACGAGCTTCCTCTCGGAGGGCTCGAGCTTGTCGTAGTTGTAGAGCACCTTCCCGCACACGAACTTCTGGAACTCCGGCGGCGAGCCGAGGCCGTGGATCCGGAACTTGCGCTCGATGAGCTCGGTGTCCGCATCCGTCCACTCGCCGGGGACGCAGTCGATCCCGAGCGACTTCACCTTGCCGGCGACGTAGATCGTCCCGTCGTACATCGAGTCGCCGAGGCCCGGGCCGACGTCTCCGCAGATGACGATCCGGCCGCGCTGCATCATGAACCCGGTCATCGAGCCCGCCGAGCCGCCGACGATGATCGTCCCGCCCTTCTGGTCGATGCCCGAGCGCGCGCCGACGCGGCCCTTGACGACCACGTCGCCGCCCCGGAGCGCGGCGCCCGTCAGCGAGCCCGCATTCCCGTCCACCACGACGACGCCCGACATCATGTTCTCGCAGGCAGACCACCCCACGCGGCCCGTGATGTGGACCTCCGGACCGTCGATGAGGCCGCAGCCGAAGTAGCCGAGGCTCCCGTCGAAGCGAATCCGGCAGCGCGTGAGGATGCCGACCCCGAGCGAGTGCTTGGAGCCGGGGTTCGAGATCTCGACGTCTTCGATGCCCTGTTCGTAGAGGAGCCAGCGGAGCTCGAGGTTGATCTGGCGCGTCGTCAGATCCTGCGCATCGAACCGTGCCCGTCCGCCGTCGATCTCGGAGACCTGCGGGACATCGGCGAACGGCTCCGCGAGACCACGCGCGTCGTACGTGATTCTCTGCTCGCCTACCGCTGCCACACCAGCACCTCGCGCTCGTAGGGGTCGTACGTGTCGATCTCGCGGTCGACGATCGCCCGGATCGCGATCTCCTCGGACGCCAGCGCGACGAGGTCGTCGGACTCGTAGAGGACGAGGGGCTTCGCGGCGAGCTCGTCCTTCGCGACCCCGAGCTCGTCCCTCGTCACCGCGATGTACGTGAAGACGCCGTCGAGCTCGTCGAGCGACTTGTCCATCGCCTCCTTCAGCGTCGCGCCCTTCGTCATCTCCTCGGCGAGGTAGACGGCGATGATCTCCGAATCGCACTCGGACATGAACCGACGGCCGGCGCGCTCGAGGCGGCGGCGCCACATGAAGTAGTTCGTCAGCTGGCCGTTGTGGACGACCGCGACGTCCGAGTACGGGTACGCCCAGTACGGGTGCGCGCCGGCAATGTCCACCTCCGACTCGGTCGCCATGCGGACGTGCCCGATCGCGTGCGTCCCGCTGAACGACGAGAGCCCGTACTGGTCGTGCACCGTCTCCGCGTCGCCGAGGTCCTTGACGATCTCGAGCGTCCGACCGAGCGACAGGACCTCCGCCTCGGGGATGTCCTCGACGAAGTCGGCCAGCAGCTTCAGGTCGCCGTCATACGAGAACGAGACCCGGAAGGCGTACGGCGTCTCTTCCTCGACCTCTTGGATCTCCGCGCCGAGCGCCGCGAGCCGGGACTCGACAACGGCGCGGTGCAGGCGCAGCCGCTCCTCGAACTCGAAGTCGCGGGGCGTGTTCGCGTCGGCGAGCTTGTAGCGCATGACGAGCGAGCCCGCGCCGTCCTGCTCCGTCCCGTACAGGGCGTAGCCGGTCGAGTCCGGGCCCCGGTGCTTCATCGACTGGAGCATCCGCGTCATCTCGTCGCCAATCGGATGCTGAGACCCGTCCCGGTAGATGATCCCCGCGATGCCGCACATCAGCGTTGGCGGTGTCCGTGGGCCGGGCATGCCCGGCCCCTACGAGCCGGGGTACGCGCGAGGCATGCCTGGCGCGCGTGCTACGGCAGCACATCGAGGTACTCCGCCATGTCCCAGTCGGAGACGGTCGCGCAGTAGCGCTCCCACTCGTCCCGCTTGTAGTGCATGAAGACACGGTACATCTCGTCCGGCAAAGCGCTCCTGACGACGTCGTCGGCCTCGAGCGCGTCGAGTGCCTCGCCGAGGGTCATCGGGACCCGTTGCACCTGCTTGCCGCCTGCGATCGCCTCGTAGATGTTGCCCTCCTCGGGCGGCCCCGGGTCGAGCTCGCGCTGGATGCCGTCGTCCATCACCTTGATCAGGCCTGCGAGCGCGAGGTACGGGTTCACGGCCGAGTCGACGGAGCGGTACTCGAAGCGGTCGGGCGACGAGATGCGGAGCGCGGTCGTCCGGTTCTGGTAGCCCCAGTCGGCGAAGACCGGCGCCCAGAACCCGGTCTCCCAGAAGCGGCGGTACGAGTTGACCGTCGGCGCGGTGACGCAGGTGAGCGCCCGCAGGTGCTCGAGGATGCCGCCAACGGCGTTCAGTCCGAGCTTGCTCGGCATGTGCACGTCGCCGGTGTCGGGCAGGAACACGTTCTCGTCGCCCTTCCAGAGGGAGATGTTCGTGTGGCAGCCGTTTGCCGAGACGCCCATGAACGGCTTCGGCATGAAGCACGGGAAGGCGCCCTCCTCGCGACCTACCTGCTTCGCGATCTGGCGGAACGTGGACAGGTTGTCGGCCGTCCGCTCGGCCCGGTCGAAGCCGAAGTTGAGCTCGATCTGGCCCGGCGCGTCCTCGTGGTCGCCCTGGATCATGTCGAGCCCGAGCTTCTGCCCGTACTCGACCATCTTGTGGATGATCGGCTGGAGCTCGGAGAACTGGTCGATGTGGTAGCAGTAGGGCTTCGTCTTGCCCTCGACCGATGGCGTTCCGTCGTCGTTCAGGCGGAGCCACATCATCTCTGGCTCCATCCCGGCGCGGAGGTGCATGCCGGTGCGCTTCTCGAACTCCTCCTGGATGCGACGCAGGTTGCCCCGGCAATCGGAGGAGAGGAACGAACCGGGCCCGTCGCGATCCTCGCGGTTCCGGAAGCAGGTGCACCAGACGCGGGCGACGCGCGTGTCCCACGGCAGTACTTCGAACGTCTCCGGCTCCGGGATCCCGACGAGCTCCCACGCCTCCGGCCCATAGCCGATGTAGTCGCCGTGGCGGTCCGTGAACAGGTTCGCCGTCGAGCCGTACACGAGCTGGAAGCCCTTCTGCGCGATCGTCTCCCAGTGGGGCGCCGGGACGCCCTTGCCCATGATTCGCCCGGTGACCGAGATGAACTGGTAGTAGACGTAGGTGACGCCCTCGGCGTCGATCTTCTTCCTGACCTCTTTCACGAGGTCGGCACGTCCGTCGGCCTCGACGAAGCCCTCCAGGTCGGTCGCCACCCTTGCCCTCCTTTTCTCCCGCTCGAACGGAGCCTGCGTGCGCGGAGCCTAAAGCGCAAGCGCGGGCGCTGCAGCGCTAGGTTTCTCTCGATGAGCGAGCCGAAGGTCGAGTACCTGAGCCCCGAGCAACGCGCGGCACTCGAGGCCGAGCTGGCCGAGCTCGAGGGCCCGAAGCGCAAGGAGATCGTGGACTCGATCAGGCGCGCGCGAGAGTTCGGCGACCTCGCCGAGAACTTCGAGTACCACGCCGCGAAGAACGATCAGGGGATGCTCGAGCGGCGGATCGCGCTGCTGAAGGACCGCCTGCACCACGCGGTGACCGTCGAGCACGAGACCGACGAGCACGTCGGTGTCGGGTCGGTGGTCGAGGTCGAGGACGAGGACGGCGAGACGATGGAGGTCGTGATCTCGGCCGTCGGCGGCGTCGCGCCCGACTCGCCGCTCGGCCAGGCGCTCATGGGCGCAGGCGTCGGCGACGTCGTCGACGTGCGGGCGCCCCGCGGAACCTGGAAGGCCCGCGTGCTCGCTATCCGGCGTGCTTGATGCCCGAAACCGGGGTCAGGCTCAAGCCTGACCCCTACGTGACGGACTGTTGGGGTCAGGCTTCAGCCTGACCCTGCGTGACGGACTGTTGGGGTCAGGCTTCAGCCTGACCCTGCGTCACGGACTGTTGGGGTCAGGCTTCAGCCTGACCCTGCGTCACGGACTGTTGGGGTCAGGCTTCAGCCTGACCCCCTCTCGAGGTTGTCCTTCGACGGTACGTCACGAACGAGAACGCGACACTCGACTCCGAGCGATGCTCTTCCCGGGCGACCTCGTCGAACTCTGCCCGATTCCAGCTCGGGAAGAACGTGTCGCCCTCCACGTCCAGGTCGATCTCGGTCAGCAGGAGCTCGTCGGCAAACGGGAGCGCCGCCGTGTAGAGCTCGGCGCCGCCGATGACGAAAGCGCGTGGCGCTCCCTCCAGCATGTCGAGCGCCTCTTCGAGCGAGCCGGCGCGCTCCGCGCCGTCGGCCTGCCAGCCGGGATTGCGCGTGACGACGACGTTCCGTCGCCCTGGCAGCGGACGGAAGCGGACCGGGAAGCGAGTCCCAGGTCCGGCGGCCCATGACGACGGGGTGGCCCATGGTGACCTCGCGGAAGCGACGCGCGTCTTCGGGGACCCGCCACGGGATCGTGCCGTCGCGGCCGATCACGCCGCCGCGTGCGACTGCCGCCACGAGGGAGATCCTCAAACGGCGCCGGCTCTAAACGGCAACTGGAGCGCGAATCGCGGGGTGGTGCTCGTAGCCGAGGACCTCGAAGTCCTCGAACTCGTACTCGAAGATCGAGGCGGGACGCCTGCGCAGGTGGAGGGTCGGGTAGGGGAATGGCGTGCGACCGAGCTGCGTCTCCACCTGCTCGCGATGGTTGTCGTACACGTGGCAGTCGCCGCCCGTCCACACGAGCGCTCCGACCTCGAGGTCGGTCTGCTGCGCGAGCATGTGCGTGAGCAGCGCGTAGCTCGCGATGTTGAACGGCACGCCGAGGAACACGTCGGCGCTCCGCTGGTAGACCTGGCAGCTCAACCTGCCGTCCGCGACGTAGAGCTGGAAGAACGCGTGGCACGGCATGAGCGCCATGCCCGGCAATTCGGCGACGTTCCAGGCCGAGACGATGATCCGGCGGGAGTCCGGCTCCTCGCGGATGAGGCGGACGGCCTCCGCGATCTGGTCGACGTGACCACCGTCCGGAGTCGGCCAGCTGCGCCACTGCACGCCGTAGACCGGCCCGAGGTCACCGCTCTCGTCTGCCCACTCGTCCCAGATCGTGACCCCTTGCTCCTGGAGCCAGCCGACGTTCCCGTCCCCGCGCAGGAACCAGAGGAGCTCCTTCGCCACGGACGGGAAGTGCACCTTCTTCGTCGTGACGAGCGGGAAGCCGTCGGCCAGGTCGAAGCGCATCTGGTACCCGAAGACGCTGACCGTCCCGGTGCCCGTGCGGTCCGACTTCGGCACGCCGGCGGTGAAGACGTGCCGCATGAAGTCCTCGTACTGGGAACGGACGGGACGGGTGGAAGTCCTGTCGGACACGACGACTCCGACGATAGCGCCCGCGGCGGAAGCCGTCCGAAGCGGAGGGCGAAAGCCGAGTTTGTAGCTCTCAGCCACTAGGTTGGTTGGGGCCCGTGAGCGTCCAGATCGTTTTCGAGACCCACGCGATCAGCGTCGACAACGAGCGGGGCATCGCGACGGGCTGGCTCGATGGCGAGCTGTCGGGGATGCGGAGCGGGCGGCTCGAGAGCGAGCGGTTGCGGCGGATCGAGGAGCCGTACCCCGGCGGCGAGAGCTACCGCGAGTGCGTCGAGCGCATGCGCGAGTTCCTCGACGACCTTGCCGGAGTACGACGACAAGCGGATCCTGGTCTCGGTCACTCAGCGACGCGCTGGTCGCTCGACCACCTGCTCGACGGCAAGCCTCTCGAAGAGGTCGTCGGGCCGTTCGAGTGGCAGGACGGCTGGGAGTACGTTCGATGACCCACACGGCGTCGACTACCTGCGCACAGCCGCCGGGTGCTCGTCGTCGCCCGGAAGCTGTAGACGCCGTCAGGTCGTCAGCAGCGGCGATTCCGAGCCTTCTTCCACGACCACCCAGGCGTCGTACTCGTCGAGCTTGAAGGGCGCGTTCAGGGGAACGACCGTAACCCCGTCCTCTTCCGCGAAGAAGCTTCCGCAGGCGGCCGCGAGCTCGCCGTCCTTCGTCAGCCAGAGCTCGTACAGGCCGGCGCCCGTCGACGGCGGCAGCCCTCTGACCTCGATCTCCATCGGCCAGTTGCCGCGCTCGTCCACGTCGAAGATCTCGAGCGTGGCGCTCGCATCCTGCGCCTCCCCGACGCCCGACATCGCCACGACGTCGAACGTGCTGGGATCGTCGCCGCGCGCGCCCGCGAGGTAGCCGACGGCGAAGACGAGAACCGTCAGCGCCGCGGCGAGGGCGGCGAGAACGCCTCGACGCCGCCGCGGCACGGCGTACACGTTGGCGGCGGCCGGAGCAGCGTCGCGCTCCGAGGACAGCTCGGGCGGGGGGCCTGCGGCGACGAGGAGCTCGTGGACGCGCAGCAGCCGGTCGCGCTCCCGCGGCTCGAGGTCGGCGCCGACGAGCTCGTCGAAGTCAGGAGGCTGCGTCGTCATTCGAGCTCTCCGTCGAGCGTGTCGGCCAGGCGCGCAAGCGCGCTGCGGGTTCGCGTCTTGACCGTTCCGAGCGGGATGTCGAGGAGCTCGGAGATCTCTCGCTGCGAGAGCCCTCGCCAGTACGCCAGCTCGATCACCGGACGCTCGTGCTCGGGAAGCCCTTCGAGTGCCCGGTGCACTTGCCATGCGGTCCAAGACGACTCGGCCCGCTCAGCAGGGTCGGGGTCACCGCCCGGTCCGTCCGGGAGCTCTGCGGCAGGCTCGGGAGTCCGGCGGAGCCCGTCCGTGATCGCGTTCCGTGCAACTGCGTACAGCCACGGAGCACCCCTCCCCCTCTCCGGGTCATAGGTCCCTGCCGATCGCCAGATCGCGACGAACGCTTCCTGGGCAGCATCCTCGGCCCGCCCGCGGTCGCCGAGCCGGCGCAGGGCGAGGCCGAGCACCGCCCGCGCGTAGCGGTGGTGGAGCTCCTCGAACGCGAGACGGTCGCCGTCGGCGACCCGCGCGATGAGCTGGCCGTCGGTCAGCGCGGGCTCGTACCCGCGGTCGGGCACTCGCACCAGGGTCGGCCGTCTGCTCACCTGGACCCCGAGCGGGAAGGCGATCGTCGCACCCATCCCACGGTGCTACGCATCGAGAAGACCCTCCGGTTTGCGGACGTCTACGACCGAGCCGCGTCGTACTTGCCCGCAACCGCCTCCCAGTTCACGACGTTCCACCAGGCCTCGAGGTAATCCGGTCGCCTGTTCTGGTAGTTCAGGTAATACGCGTGCTCCCACACGTCGATGCCGAGCAGGGGCACGTCGGAGTCCATTACGGGCGAGTCCTGGTTGGGCGTCGACTTCACCGCCAGACCCGTTCCGTCCCACACGAGCCAGGTCCAGCCCGACCCGAATCGCTTCACGCCGGCGTCGTTCACCTGCGACTTGAGGTCGTCGAGGCTCCCGAAGGTCGAGTCGATCGCCTCGCCGAGCGCCGCTGTCGGCCCGCCTCCGCCGTTTGGCCCCATGATCTCCCAGAACAGCGTGTGATTCGCGTGACCGCCGCCGTTGTTGCGTACGGCCATGCGCTTGTCCTCCGGAATGACGTCGAGGCTCGCGAGCACGCCTTCCAGCGGCCGGTCCATCCACTCGGTTCCTTCGAGCGCGGCGTTGAGATTCGTGACGTACGCGGCGTGGTGCTTGTCGTGATGGATCTCCATCGTCCGTGCGTCGATGTGCGGCTCGAGTGCGTCGAAGTCGTACGTGAGCGGGGGGACGCTGTACGCCATGTCTCTGCTCCTCTACTCGCGGATCCTCGTCGGGTGAAGGATATGCTCCGCGGCGTTCCCGCCCCGGAGGTGGATGAAACGCGGATGTCGAACTTCGTGGAGATCAGGCCTCGTGAGCTGAAGCCGGCTCTGCTCGAGCTCGACGGCATCTCGCGGGCGACCGTGGAGGCGCACTACCGCCTGTATCAGGGCTACGTCGGGAAGCGGAACGAGATCCTCGGCAAGCTCTCGGGTGTCGACCTCGAGGCCGCGAACCAGGTGTACTCCGACGTTCGCGCGCTCAAGGTCGATCTCACGTTCGCGGTCGGAGGCATCAAGAACCACGAGCTCTACTTCGAGCACCTCGGTGGCGAGGGCGGCGATCCAGTCGGCGCCGCCGGCGGCCTGATCGACCGGGATTTCGGGTCGGCGGAGGCCTGGCGCGCAGATCTCGTCGCGACGGGGATGGCGGCCCGCGGCTGGGCGTGGACCGCATACGACTGGGACGAGGGCAGGCTTTTCAACTACATCGGTGACGCCCAGAACACCTTCCCGGTGTGGAACGCGACGCCGCTCGTCGCGCTCGACGTCTACGAGCACGCGTACTTCCTCGACTACCAGACCGATCGCAAGGCGTACATCGAGGCATTCCTCCGGAACCTCGACTGGAACGCCGTCAACGGCTGGGTCGCCTCGTACTCGATTCCGACGGCGTAGCGTGAGATGGTCGAGGCGCTCGCCATCCTCGGCGGGTACCTCCTCGGCTCGCTGACATTCGGGTACTGGCTCGTCCGTCTCCTCCGGGGCGAGGACATCCGAACGCAGGGCAGCGGGAACGTCGGCGCGTCGAACGTGTTCCGCGTCTACGGCCGGAGGCTCGGCATTGCGGTCGCCCTGCTCGACGTGGCGAAGGGCTTCGCGGCGGCAATGCTCGGGCTCTGGGCGGGGGGAGCCATCGTCGGAGTGCTCGCCGGGGCGGCCGCGATGGTCGGCCACGCGCGGCCGGTGTTCCTCCGCTTCCAGAAGGGCGGGAAGATGGTTGCGACGGCCGGCGGTGTGACACTGGCGCTCGCGCCGCTCGCCATGCTCGCCTGCGTCGGGTTGTGGCTCGCGGTCTTTCTCACGACGCGCTACGCCTCGCTCGCGTCGATCGTGGCGGCCCTCGGCCTCACCGTGTTCGTCCCGCTCTTCGGTTACTCGTGGCCCGTGATCGTCTTCGGGGTTGTCGGTGCGGCCGCGGTCACCTTCATGCACCGGCAGAACATCCGGCGCCTGGTCGCAGGCACCGAGCACCGCTTCGAGCTACGCCGCCCGCGGCGCGCATAGGCCGCCCTACGAAGCGAGCCAGCCGGTGAGCGTCGTCTGCTGCGGGCTCGGCGCCCCGTTCGTGAGCTCGCCGCGCAGCTCCCCGACCGTCCCGTAGCGCTCGGCCACGACGTCGTGGACGTGGATCGTCTCGAAGTTGACCTGCTTCGCGAGGAGGAAGTCCTCGTCCGCGAGCTCCGGCAGCGTGTCGAGCGCGTCCCGTAGCGAATGGCGCACGGAGTCCTCCACGAATCGCGGCTGAAGGTGCGCATGCTCTACGACGAAAAGCTCGTCCGGCCGCTTCAGCAGGTCGTAGATCGGCGCGCTCATCGAGCGCTCTGCGATCCCCACGAGCAGCTCCGCGTCGAGGTCGCTGTCCGTGCCGACGAAGAGCGTTGCGCGGCCGCGCTGGTTGTGGGTCGCGATCGGGACGAGCTCGAGGATCCGCTCGACGTCGTCCGAGTCGAAGCCGGCTTCGAGCAGGCGCTCGCTCGCGTGGTTCCGCACGAGCCCCTGCGCGCATGGGCACGCGTTGATCCCGGTCGCCTCGACGCCGACGACGCGTCTCGCTTCCGAGCCGGAGGCTGTCGCGATCCCGCAGAGCGTCACCATCTCCTGGGTCGACAGGCCCGTGACCGGAGTCAGCCGGCGGATAGGCCACTGGGCGCGGATCCACACCTCCGCGCGCAACGCGCCTTGCCGCTCGACGACCCGGCTCGCGATGTGCTCGGCCAGCACCTCGACGAGCAGTGCCTCCCGTCCGACGACGACGTCGATCGCCTCCTCGAACAGCTCCGGGAAGCGGGACATGTGAACGCCCTTCTGGTCGGCGGCGAGGTCGACGGTGCAGTCGATCACCGCCGCCATGACCGTCTCCGCCTCTCCGCGGCGGATCCGTACGGCCTTCTGCACGCCGCGTACCCCTGCGTGGGAGAGCGCGAGGCTGATCTCCGGTGCGGACGCCTGCAGGTCTTCGTTCAAGCTGACGTCGGCCACTCAGGCACCGTACCAGCGTTTCTCAGCGCAAAAGCCGCGACAGACGGCGGTCCTTGAGGAGGCGGCCGCCGGTCTGGCACGTGGGGCAGTAGTAGACGGTGTGCTCCTCGTAGTCCACCTGCGCGATGGGCGTCCCGCACACGGGGCAGGGCTCGCCGAGATGATTGTGGACGCGGTACACGTCGCTGTCGCCCTTTCCGCGCAAGCGGAGCTCGAGCGCTCTCTCGAGATCGTCGCGCATCGCCGTCGCGAGGCGCTCGCTCTCCTCGTCCGAGAGCTCGGTCGACGCCTTGAACGGCGAGAGCTTCGCCCGGTTGAGGATCTCGTTGGCATGCGCGCGGCCGATGCCGGCGAGCGCCCGCTGGTCGCGGAGCAGTGGGTGGAGCTGCCTGCGGTCGCGGCCGAGGATCTCGCGCAGGCCGGCGAGGTCGAGCTCGAGCGCGTCCGGGCCGAGGTGGGCGAGGTCGTCGTCGATCTGCTCCGGTGTCACGAGCCAGACGCCTGCACGCTTCTTCTTCCCTCCCTCCGTCAGCACGAGCTCGTCGCCGCCCGCGAAGCGAAGGCGGAACATCGGCGTCTTCGGGCCCTTCGCCCCGGCGGGCAGAAAACGGAGCCGGCCAGCGCTCATCAGGTGGACGCGGAGCACGAGCTCGCCGTCCTCGGTCGGGAAGAGGAGGTTCTTCCCCCGCCTCCGGGCACCCTCGAGGCGTCTGCCGTCGAGCGCGGAGAGCGGCGGGTCGGCGGACTTCAGCGTCGCGACGTGCGCCGGACCGGCGCGCTCGATGGGATACGCCGAGACCTGCGGGTCGAGCTCACGCACCCAGGCCTCGACCTCGGGCAGCTCAGGCATCGAGACCGGGGACAGGAGAGGGAGCTGGGTGCGCGACGTACGGATCCTGCTCCTGCTCGGTCGGCATGCCGTGGAGCGACCGCAGCGGCGAGAACAGGATCGGCAGGAAGCAGAGGCAAGAGCCCGCCGCCCCGACCCAGAGCGTCGGCCGGAGCCCGATGGTCGTCGCGAGCACGCCTCCGACGAGCGCGCCTAGCGGGATGGTTCCCCACACGATGAAGCGGCGGCTCGCGTTCAGCCGGCCGAGGAGGCGTTCGGGCGTCAGGGTCTGCACGAGGCTGATTCCGGTGATGTTGTAGACGATGCCCGCAAAGCCGAGCAGCGCGAACGAGAGCGCGAGGAAGGGGAGCGGGAACGACGTCGGCGCCAGTGGAATGAGTAGCGCTGCAGGCCCGAAGAGCACAGCAGCACCGATGACCGTCGGCCCGACGCCGAGGCGGGACGAGATCCGGCCTGCGAGAACGGCGCCTCCGACGCCGCCGATCCCGACCGGGATGAGCGAGAGCCCGATGATCTCCGGCGAGAGATCGAGCACCCGCACCGCGTACACGAGGAAGATCGAGAACGCGACCTGGCCGAAGAAGTTGGACGTCGCGGTGCAGATCGCGAAGGGTCGCCAGTACCGATGGTGGAGGAGGTAGCGCAGCCCTTCCCACAGCTCGCGTCCGAGATGCGGCTTCGCCGTCGGCACCGGTCGAACCTCGGCCGTGCGAATGCGGACCAGGAAGCCGGCGGACGCGAGGAAGCTCAGCGCATCGACGAGGATCGCGAACGGCGCCGTGATCGCGCCCACGAGCACGCCGGCGAGCCCCGGGCCGGCGATGAGCGCGCCGGAGCGGCTGATCTCGAGCTTCGAGTTCCCCTCGATCAGCTGTTCGCGCTTGACGAGCGAGGGCAGGTACGACTGGTACGAGACGTCGAAGAAGACGGTGCCGACTCCGACGCCGAAGCCCACGACGTAGAGCTGCCAGATCGTGAGCTGGTCGAACGCATAGGCGAGCGGGATCGTCGCGAGCAGCGCTCCGCGCACGACGTCGGAGATCACGAGGATCGGCTTCCTGAGGAGACGGTCGACCCACACGCCCGCCGGCAGCGTGAAGAGCATGAACGGGACGAACTGCATCGCCCCGAGTAAGGCGACCTCGAAGGCGCTCGCGTCCAGGACGAGGATCGCGGCGAGCGGCAGCGCGAGGTTCGAGACCTGCGTGCCGAGCTGGCTGACCGTCTCGGCCGACCAGAGCTTGAGGAAGTCTGCGTGGCGCCAGAGGCCACCCGCCGGCCAGGCGCGCACGTCAGGTCGCGTCTACGGGAGCGAGGGGATCTGCGACACCGGGACGGCCGGCTCCGAGCTCGTCGGTCCGCGGCTCGTCCTCGATCGGCTCGGGCATCTCGCGGAGGTGGCGCTGCGGGGAGAAGACGATCCAGAGAATGGCGAGGCTGCCACCGACGGCGCCGACCACGATCGTCTCGCGCAGGCCGATCCAGGTGCCGAGAGCGCCACCGGCGAGCGTCCCGAGCGGGATCGTCCCCCACACGACGAAGCGCATGACGGAGTTCATGCGTCCCTGGAGCCGGGGCGGGCAGATCGCCTGCCTGTAGCTCACCTGGACGATGTTGTAGACGACGATCGCAAAGCCGAGCAAGAGCCCGGCAACGACGAAGAACGGGATCGCAGCGTTCCCCTCGGGGGCGAGCGCGTAGAGCAGCGTCGCCGGCCCCCACAAGAGGCACACGCCGATCGTCGTCGGCCCGATCCCGAATCGACCGGAGATCCGGTTCGCGCTGAAGGCGGCGACGAGGGACCCGGCCCCTGCGAACGAGAAGATCAGTCCGATGACCCCGGCCGAGAGGCCGAGCTCTCGGACCGCGTAGACGATGATGATCGAGAACGCGACGCTCGAGAAGAAGTTCGACGTCGCCGTGCAGCCGGCCTGGGCGCGAAGGTTCGGATTACCGAGTACGAACCGCAGCCCTTCCTTGAGCTCCGTCCAGATGCTCGTCTTCGAGCCGTCCGGCGCCGTCGACGCTACGACCTCCTCGTGCTTGTGGATCCGGAGGATGAACAGGCCGGAGCCGAGGAAGCTGATCGCATCGACGAGAACGGCGTACGGCGCCGTGAAGATCTCGATCAACCCGCCGGCGAAGCCGGGGCCGCCGATCTGGGACGCCGAGCGGGTGATCTCGAGCTTCGAGTTTCCTTCGATGATCTGGTCCCGTTTGACCAGCGCGGGCAGGTACGACATGTAGGCGACGTCGAAGAAGACGGTGCAGACACCGACGAGGAAGCCGACGGCGAACAACTGCTCGAGCGTCAGCACGTCCGCGATGTAGGCGACCGGGATCGTCGCGAGCAGCGCCGCCCGCCCGAAGTCGCCGGCGATGAGGATCGGCCGCCTCGGGAGCCGGTCCACCCACACGCCTGCGGGCAACGTGAACAGGATGAACGGCATGAACTCGATTGTGGTGAGCGCGGCGACCTCGAACGCGCTCGCGTCGAGGACGAGGATCGCGACGAGCGGGAGCGCGAGTTGCGAGACCTGCGTCCCGAACTGGCTGATCGTCTCGGCCGACCAGAGCTTGAGGAAGTCCCGGTGGCGCCAGAGGCCTCCTGTCGGCCAGAGGCTACGCACCGTCGTCTCGTGGCGGCAGCGCGCCAGTGGAGCGGAAGAGGGCGAGCGTCAAGGCGTGCATGTCGCCGTCCGGATCCTCAGCCCGTTGGAAGTCGGCGACCAGGCGGTTGAGCCGTCGCTGGAAGCGGACGATGTCCTTCTGCACGAGGCGAGCGTGCAAGAGCGCGGACTGATCCTTGTCCGGCCGTGACGCGAGCACCTCGTCGGCCGCCTGGCGCAGCATCATGGCGCCGAACGAGCCCGTCAGCTCCTCCGGCAACGACTCGTCGGATCGCAGCACGAACAGCCTGGCGACGCGCCCGTAGTACTTCTCCGTGAGCGCTCGCACCTTTCGCGTGCGCACGACGCGAATGAGGCCGGCCCGCTCGAGCACCTTCACGTGATGGCCGACGGTCCCCTTCGGCGAGGAGAGCACCTGCGCGAGCTCGGTGATGCTCGCCGCGCGCTCGCGCAGGAGGAAGACGATCTTCGCCCGGAATTCGTCCGCGAGCGCGCGAAGCTGCTGCGGGTCCTGAACGACGAGAACATCCTCCGCCTCGTAGTCGATGAGCTCTGAATGGTCGATAGTTTCGAAACATACGGGAAATCCCGACCATTCGCAAGCGCCACTAAGCTCCCGCGGCGATGGAGCCCATTGGCGTCGAAGTCGTCCGCGCCGAGATCGTCGAAGCGCGCCACGTTGCCCATGCAGTCGCCGTCCGCGACGGCGATATCGTAGAGGCGGCCGGCAATCCGCAGCTCCTTACCGGCTTCCGGAGCTCGGCCAAGCCGATCCAGGCGCTCCCGGTCATCCGCGCGCGGCCCGATCTCGACGAGGTCGAGATCGCGATCGTCTGCGCGTCGCACCTCGCGCGCCCCGAGCAGCTCGAGCCCGTCCGGAGCCTTCTCGCGAAAGCACCCGCCCGCGAGGACGAGCTCGAGTGCGGCCACGAGCCGACGCGGCTCGAGCACAACTGCTCGGGCAAGCACGCCGGCATGCTCGCGCTCTGCCGGACGCGAGGCTGGGAGAGCCCCGGCTACCGGCTGCTCGAGCACCCGTGTCAGCAGGCGATGCTCGAAGTCGTCGCGGAGGCGGCGGAGGTCGATGCGGCCGCGATCCCCGTCGGCGTGGACGGCTGCGGCGTTCCGACCTTCGGCCTGACCCTCGAGCGCATGGCGCATGCGTTCTCGCGGCTCGAGCACCTCGACGGTGGAGCGCTCGCCACTCGGGCGATGCGCGCGCACCCGGATCTGATCCGCGGGCCGGGCGCGGCCGACACCGAGCTCATGCGGTCCTGTCCCGGCTGGACGGCGAAGGGCGGCGCCGAGGGGCTTCTCTGTGCCGCGTCGACCGACGGCCTCGGTCTGGCGGTGAAAGTCGAAGACGGCGGTGGCCGCGCGGTGCGCAGCGCAACGGCCGCGTTCCTCGGGCGGCTGGGTCTCGACACGGGAGCGCTCGGCGTCGTTTCGCTCGAGAACTCGCGGGGCGAGATCGTCGGCACGATCCGGGCGTCCTGACCGTGCGGTCAAGAATCGTTGATCGATGCCCTTTCCGAAACGGTCAAGTCCGACTAGGATGCGCGCCCTGATGGTGAGAGCCGGCTGCGGTAGGTCCGGCGCAGTGCGTGTCGCAGGTCAGTATCCGTTCGAGCGAGAAGGAGAGCGCCAGGGTGGCCATGCTGTCCGTCGATATCACTCTGCCGGAGGCCGAAGAGCTGCACCGCCTCATCGAGCAGGGTCTCGAGAAAGGGTTCCTCACCTACGACGAGATCGTTTCGGGGCTGGACGACGTCGAGCTCACGAAGGAGCAGGTCGAGGACTTCTACACGTACCTGATCGACCATTCGATCGAGCTCGTCGAAGGCGTCGAGCACAAGTCGCTCCCGCACGAGGAGCCGCTCGTGCCGCCCGAGGAGGAGAAAACGGCGCCCAAGCTCGACCTCTCGGTCGAGCCGTCGCTGGACTCGCTTCGGCTCTATCTCCGCGAGATCGGCAAGGTCCCGCTCCTCACTGCCGATCAGGAGATCTACCTCGCGAAGCGCATCGAGCGGGGGGACATGACTGCGAAGCAGCACATGATCGAGGCGAACCTCCGCCTCGTGGTGTCGATAGCGAAGGGCTACCTGGGTCGCGGCCTGTCCTTCCTCGATCTCATCCAGGAGGGCTCGCTCGGTCTCATCCGAGCCGTCGAGAAGTTCGACTACCGCAAGGGGTTCAAGTTCTCGACGTATGCGACCTGGTGGATTCGCCAGGCGGTCACGCGCGCGATCGCGGACAAGGCGCGCACGATCCGGATCCCCGTGCACATGGTCGAGAAGCTCAACAAGGTCGTGCACATCGAGCGCCAGCTCGTGCAGCGCCTCGGCCGTGAGCCGCTGCCGGAGGAGATCGCCGAGGAGCTCGAGATCCATCCGGACGAGGTACGCGAGATCCTGCGCATGTCGCAGATGCCCATCTCGCTCGAGAAGCCGATCGGCGAGGACGAGGACTCGTCGCTCGGCGACTTCGTCCCCGACGAGCTCGCCGAGTCGCCGTTCGACACGGCGTCGCTCTCGCTGAGGCGGGAGGACGTGGAGCTCGCGCTCGCGTCTCTGCCGGACCGGGAGCGGCGGGTGATCGAGCTCCGCTACGGCCTCGACGGGTCGCAACCGTGCACGCTGGAGGAGGTGGGCCGCGCCTTCGGCGTGACCCGCGAGCGGATCCGCCAGATCGAGAACAACACGCTGAAGAAGCTCGAGGGCCTCCCGGAGGCGCAGGCGCTCAAGGACTGCATGTAGCGGGGACGGCGGGGTCAGGCTGAAGCCTGACCCCATGTCCGCCGATTCCCTGAGGCGTCCGCCTCGTGTCTCCTGGATGGTGGAACATGGTGGCCTGACTCCTTTGCGCATCGAGTACGTCGGCCACGCGACCGTCGTGGTCGACCTGGACGGCGTCCGGCTCCTCACGGACCCCGTCCTGCGTAACCGCGTCGCTCACCTGAGGCGCAGGGTGCCCGTGGACGCCAAGGCGCTCCGCGGCGTCGATGCCGTGCTCGTCTCGCACGCGCACTACGACCACCTCGACCTGCCCTCGCTCGAGAGGCTCGGGAAGAAGCTGCCCGTCGTCGTACCCCGCGGTCTCGGCGGCCTCCTGCGGAAGCGCCGCTTCGAGTCCGTGCTCGAGGTCGAGGCGGGCGAGACGTTCCGCATCGGCGAGCTCTCCGTCCGTGTCGTGCCCGCGGAGCACGACGGCGGCCGCGGGCCGTTCGGAGCCTCCGCGACGGCGGTCGGATACGTGATCTCGGGCTCCCGCTCGGTGTACTTCGCCGGCGACACGGACCTTTTCGACGAGATGACAGGCCTGGGAGAGATCGACGTCGGCCTGATCCCGATCTGGGGTTGGGGGCCGTCGCTCGGGAAGGGCGGCCACCTCGATCCGCGCGGCGCCGCGGAGGCTGTGCGCCGCATCGCTCCGGGAATCGCGATCCCTATCCACTGGGGCACGTATTTCCCCCTCCACCTCGGGCTACGGCGGCTCCCGGCGTTTCTCGACCTTCCGCCCGCCGAGTTCGTCGCCGCCGTCGAGGAGCTCGCCCCGGAGGTCGCGGTCCGCGTGCTGCGCCCGGGCGAACGAGCGGAGATCTAGAGGCCTGATGTGGGTTAGGCGCACGTGCGGCTGGGGGCCTGCACACTGCGCATCGCGGTCGTCTCGCTCGGCGTCCAGGCAGTCAAGCCTGCACGCCGAGCGAGCCAACCCCGCTGCTTGGTGCATGCCCTCCCCGACACGCACGCCTAACCCACATCAGGCCTCTAGCCGGCGGGGAGGAGCCCGGCCTCGGAGAGAGCTGCAACCGCGCTCTCACGGATGTCGCTCGCGACCCGCCCGACGTCGGCCCTCGGTGGGGCGTACACGACGACGGTCAGCCAGGCCGTGCGCTCCGTGATCTCGCCGACCTGGACGTCGACGTCGAACCCGTCGCCTCCCGGCGCGCGCGACACCGCGTCGACCGTCACGCGACGCGCCTCGTCCAGCGGAGCGCCGAGCTGGACCGGTATCTGGACGGTCACCAGCCGCCGCGGGTCAGCGACGGAACGGTTGACGATCGTCGTGGAGACCATCTTCGTGTTCGGGACGAAGATGCGGCGCCCCTCGTCCGTCGAGAGCGCCGTGTAGCTCAACGTCATGTCGTCGACGACGCCGGTGTGCTCCTCGACGGTGACCCGGTCACCGAGCCGAATCGGCTGGGTGAACGCAAGCAGGACGCCGGACCCGAGGTTCCCGAGCGGCGTCGTGAGGGCGAGGCCGGCGACGACGGCGAGGACGGCGCTCGACGCGAGGAAGGCACGTGCGACCTCCTGCGTGGCGTCGAAGTTCGAGAGCACGCTCCACGTCCCGATGAGCACGGCGAGGGCGACCAGGACGCGGAGCAGGAAGCGGTACGTCGTTCGCCGGCGAGCGGCCACCGCAGGGTCATGCTCCGCGAGGCGGTGCTCGTAGCGGTCGAACGCGGCGTTGAGTGCGAAGCGCAGCGCGATCACGGCCACGAGCCAGATGGCCGCTGTGACGAGCGCCTGGACGAGGTCCGAGTCCACGCCGCGGGATTCGGCGTCCGCGGCGGCGAGCCTTCCTTGCGCGAGCTCCTACTCGCCTCCGAGCACGCGCGCCTTGGCTGCCGCGTACTCCTCGTCGGTGAGCTCCCCGCTCGCGTGCAGCTCGGAGAGCGCCGCGAGCTTCGCGGTGACGTCGCTGCCGGTCGCGACCGCGCTCGGCGCCTGTGCAGGCGCCGGCTTCCGCGACGTGTCCCACAGGCCGGAGACCTTCGTCCGCAGCTCGTCGAGCATGTCCTCGCCGCGCGCGTCCGGGAACTCCCTCATCGTCTGCCGGCGCGTGAGCTCGATCCAGAGGGCGCCGAGAGCGACGAGAACCGCGACCACGAAGTAGCGTGAGAAGTCGCTCACCGGGCCGGTGAAGAGGAGGATGACTGCGACGAGCGCGAGCGCGACGTACGGCCAGATGCGGGCGCTCAGCGCGGGCGCGAGGAAGCGGCGCGCGGACGTTGCCTGCTGTCCGGCGCCGGCCAGCCAAGACGCCACGACGAGGAGGATGCCTATCGGGATCATCGACCAGAACGAGCGCCGTAGGAGCTCGGTCAGGATGTCCCACGCGCTCGAGGCAGCGGCCTCGTTCTGGGTCTCGCTCACGAGCTCGTCGACGATGTAGTTCCCGACGGCCCCGACGGCGACGAGCCCGATCACGCCGACGACGACGAGCGCGAACCCGATTCGCCGCACCGTCCGACGACGGTCGCGCGACAGCCAGACGGCGAGCGCGAATACGAGGAGCGCGAGTATCGGAAGCACCCACGCGAGGACCTTCAGCAGCTGGGTCACACTCTGCGCGGTGTCGAGCTCGTCGGAACGGAGGATCTCGATCCGACCGACGCTCTCCGGAAGGTTGTCGGCGACCTGATCCCGGAGGCCGATCCGGTCCGCAGCCTCGAGGACGATCGGCTCGAGGTCCAGCGTGACGACGCCTTCCTCGGTCGTGACGTTGTCGCCGCCGCCTTCGAGGATCTCGACGAGCGTCCTGTGCGACTGCTCGAGGGCGACGGCCCACAGGCGCTGCAGCGCAGGCCGTTCGAGCGCCCGGTCGACCACCCGGTACGAGGCTTCCTGCAGCGCCGCGCTCGCCGGGCCGGAGAGCCGCTGGTAGTCCGGTGGCAGCTGCGTCTGCAGCTCGGCCTGAACGTCGACCGAGGTGAAGAGCTCGTCCACCGATCTCGTCGCGACGGCCTGCCGGATGTCGTCGTCCTGGATGAGCTCCGAGCTCGTGTCCACGAAGACGTCCGTGTTCAGCGCGACACGGTTGACCCAGACGGCGAACAAGGAGAGGAGGAGCAGCAGGGCGGCGAGGACGACCAGCAGCCAGACGCCGATCGAGCGGGCGCGTGACGGCTTCGGCTTCGGTGGGGCGCCGGCCACCGGCTGGAAGCTCATGGTCCGAGCCTATCCCGTTCCGGCACTGTTGCCTACTCCCCGAGAGCGAACGCGTCGTGCAGCGCACGGACGGCCGTCTCGACGTCGCGGCGGTCGATCATGCAGGAAATCTTGATCGGCGACGTCGAGATCAGCCGCAGGTTCACACGCCTCGTCGGCGAGCGCGCGGAACATTCGTGGCGGCGACCCCGGGATGCGACCTCATGCCCGCGCCGATGAGCGAGACCTTCCCGAGGGCGTCGATCTCCTCCACGCGGAATGCGCCGAGCGACTCCTGCGCGGACACGACGGCGCGGCGCGCGGCAGGGACGTCGTCCGCGGGAACGGAGAACGACAGCTCCGCGGTCTCGCGAGGCACGTTCTGGAGGATCGTGTCGACGTTGACGTTCTCCCGCGCCACCGCGTCGAAGACGGCCGCGACGGATCCGGGCTCGTCGGGAAGGCCGTGCAGCACGAACACCACCTCGTCGAGCGAATGGGTGACCGCGGTCACGAGCGCCTGCTCCATCCCCTCGCCGCTGCGAACGAGCGTGCCGGGCTCGTCCGTGAAGGTCGAGCGAGCGTGGATCGGGACGTCGTGGCCGCGGGCGAGCTCGACCGCGCGGAGCATGAGCACCCCCGCTCCGGATGCCGCCATCTCGAGCATCTCCTCGTACGACACCGTCGGGAGCTTGCGTGCTTCCGGGACGATGCGCGGGTCGGCGGTGAAGACGCCAGGAACGTCCGAGTAGATCTCGCACGCCGCGTCGAGCGCGGCGGCGAGCGCCACCGCGGTCGCGTCGGTCCCGCCGCGCCCGAGCGTCGTCACGTCCATCGTGTCCCGCGAGAAGCCCTGGAAGCCGGCGACGAGGACGATCTTCCCCTCGTCGAGCGCCCGGAGAACGCGAACGGGGGTGATCTCCCGGATCTTGGCCTTCGTGTAGACGGCATCCGTGAGGATCCCGGCCTGCGAGCCGGTGAACGACACAGCCTCGTGTCCCAGGTCGTGGACGGCCATCGCGACGAGCGCGCACGCCGTTCTCTCGCCGGTCGAGAGCAGCATGTCGAGCTCGCGCGGGTCGGGGCTCGCGGACACGCGGCGCGCGAGCTCGAGGAGGGCCTCCGTCGTCCGTCCCATCGCCGAGATCGTCCCGACGACACGGAGACCACGCTCGTGGGCCGCGACCAGCCTGCGCGCGACGTCCCGCACCTGCTCGGGCTCGCCGACCGACGAGCCGCCGAACTTCATGACGACCGTCGGCGCGGCTGATTTCGGGAGCGTGCTCATCGGGCTGATTGTGGACGCAGAGTTTGCTCAGCTGCCGACAGGTGCACTAGGATCCCGCACGACCGGCTGGGCCAGGGGAGCCCCACCGGCATCCAACAGGGGAGAGGGAAATGCAAAGACGACGTTGGACCATGCGCGGCATGCTGCTTGCCGCCTTGGCCGTTCTCGTCCTCGTTCCGACTGCTGCGCAGGCGGATCCGAGCTTCTACGAGACACCGCTCTTCGGGAGCGCGACCACGCCGGGAGGCGATCTGCTCGTCGCCGACGCGGGACAGGGCATCGTCGACGGCGACACCGGCGCGCTCGTGGTGCCGCTACCGGGCGTGACGGACGTCGCGCCGATCACGAACACGTCGCTCTGGGCGATCACGACCGGCGAGGACGGCCGCCGACAGCGGTCAGGCGCTGTGGCGGGTCGAGAACGGCGTACCCACCATGATCGCCAACCTGTTACGACTTCGAGGAACGAGAACAACCCGCACCCGGACTCCGTCGAGTCGAATCCCGTTCGACGTCGCGGATTTCGGACGAGGGCGTGCGCTCGTCGCGGACGCTGCCGGCAACACGATCATCAAGGTCGAGCGGTTCGGGAGGCTGAAGCCGGTCGCGGTCCTGCCAAACGAGCTCGTCTCGACCGACAACATCAAGAAGCTCGCCGGCTGTCCCAGTCCGGCGCCGTTCTGCGGCCTGCCGCCGATGATGGAGGCGCAGCCCGTCGCCACGAGCGTCGCAATCGGGCCGGACGGGTGGATCTACGCCGGCGAGCTCAAGGGCTTCCCGGCCCCGACCGGCGAGTCAAAGGTATGGCGGATCCGGCCGAATGCCGAGAACGTCCGCTGTGGCAAGCAGCCGGGGCGATGTGACGTCGCATTCGACGGCTTCACGTCCGTGATCGACCTCGCGTTCGGGCCGGACGGCCGGCTCTACGTCGCGCAGATCGACGACGCGAGCTGGGCCGCGGTCGAGATCTTCGAGGGCGACGGCGCGGTGGGTGGCTCCGTGCACGCCTGCGACCTCGCGACGAACGACTGCGAGGAGGTCGCGAGCGGTCTGCCGATCCTGACCTCGATCGCCTTCCGCAACGACGGCAGCCTGTGGGGGACGACGTGGTCGCTCGTCCCGGGTCTGGCCGACGCCGTCCAGATCCTGCCCTAGGAATCGTGCGAGGCCGGGAGGGCGTCCTCGCCCTCCCGGCCGTCGCGTGGGTGAACGCGGTCCATCTCGCGGAACGCCGGGTTGAAGAAGCTGTAGGCCACGACAGCGGCGTAGCTGACGCCGATGGCAAGGAACGTCGCGGCGACCCCGATCGCTCCCACGAGTCCGCCGCCGACGAGTACGCCCAGCGGAATGGAAGCCCAGGCGCCCGCCCGGACCGCTCCGAAGACGCGGCCGCGGAGGCGCGTTGGCACGACCTCGGTCAGCAGCGTGAAGATAAGCGGGTTGATGGGGCCGGCCGCGAACCCGACGATCGCGAGCGCGACGAGTGCGACGGGCAGCGTCGGAAGCGTGGCCATGGTCAGGTAGACCAGCGGTATCACGCTGTAGCAGACGACGAAGGTTCGCCGACGCGGGAGCCGGTGTCCGATAGCGCTGTACAGGAGCGCACCGGCGAGCGAAGCGCCGCCGAAAACCCCGAACATGAGGCCGAGGTCCGCCGCGCTCCCGTACTCGCTCTCGGCGAACACCGCCATGACGACGACGAACGGCGCGTCGAGGAGATTCGTGATCAGGACGGTGAGCACGAGCGCGCGCAGGACCCGCTGGTTCCAGATGAAGCGCATCCCCTCCGCGAGCTCCGTGAGGAAGCGGCCGGACGACTCTTCGTCTGCGTGCTTCGCCGGTCGTGGCACGAAGAACGCAACGAGTGCTGCGGAGACGAGGAAGCTCGCGGCGTCGAGCCACAGCGCGTTCGTGGCGCCGACCCCCGCGACCAGAAGGCCGCCAACCGGCGCGCCAACGAGCTGTGCGCCCTGCTGGATGCTCGAGCGGATGCCGCTCGCGCGTTCCATGCGCATCCCGGCGAGCTCAGCCATGTCGGGAAGCACTGCGGCCCGCGCCGTGGCCCCCGGTGCGTCGAGGAGCGCGCCGACGAAGACGAGCGTGAAGAGCTGCCAGAGCTCGATCCCGACCGTCGTGTGCAACAGCGGAATGGCCGCGACCGCCGCCGCGCTTGCGAGATCCGCTGCGACGCTCGTCGTGCGGAAGCCGAGTCGGTCCACGATCACGCCGCCGAAGAACGCCGCCAGGACGATCGGCAGGAAGTTGAAGAAGACGGCGAGCGCGGTCAGCCATGCGCTTCCCGTCGTGATCAGGACGAACCACGGGATCGCGAGCTGCGCGACGGCGTTCCCGGAGAGGGAGATCACGTCCGCGGCGTAGAGGGCGTAGAGCGGGGTCCGCCTCACGCGCGGGCACGCTAGCCGAGGCGGGTCACGTCTCTACAATCCGCCCGGCTGTGAACGTCGTCGTCTACGTTTCCGACGCGCTCCGCGCGGACCATCTCGGCTGCTACGGCGCGCGCTTCCTGAACACGCGCACGATCGACGAGCTCGCCGCCGGCGGCGTCCGCTTCGACCAGGCGATCAGCGCGGCGGCGTGGACCGCGCCGTCGATGACGTCCATGGTCACCGGCGTCTACGCGCACCGGCACGGGTACCTGCACTGGGACGTCGAGCTCGATCCCTCGCTCGACACGATCTTCGGCGCGTTCGGCCGGGCGGGCTACGAGGTCGGGACGTTCGTCTTCGACCGCAACTACCTCTTCAAGGACCTCCCGGACGCGAACGTCGTCGGCACGAGCGAGACGCTCGACGGCGCGATCGCGTGGCTGCGCGAGCGGCGCGACCGGCCGTTCCTCCTCTTCTTCCACAGCTGGGCGACGCACATGCCCTACGACATCCTCCACTCGGAGCGCAAGGACTGGCTCGCCGCGAAGGAGGAGGTCATCTCGGGGATCCAGGGCAACTCGGCCTCGGCGCTCGAGGCGACACGGGAGCGCTACCGGCAGGCAGTGGAGCGGCAGTCGGAGGTCCTCGTCGCGTCCTTGCTCGAGGAGCTCGAGGCGCTCGGGTTGCGCGAGAACACCGCCCTCGCGCTCCTCTCCGACCACGGCGAGTCGTGGGGCGAGCGGTTCGAGGACAAGGAGGACGTGAAGGGCGTCTACCACATGCACGGGGCGACGCTCCACGACGAGATCGTCCAGGTGCCGCTGATCCTCTCCGCGCCCGGTCGCCTGGGATCGCAGGTCGTGTACTCGCAGGTGCGCTCGGTCGATCTCGCGCCGACGCTGCTCGAGCTCGCAGGAATTCCTGCGGGCGAGATGGACGGCGAGTCGCTGCTGTCGCTCGTCGAGCGGGGCGAGGAGGGCGACCGGCCGGCAGTCGTTGCCGGGACGGACATGGGCAGGCTCACGAAGCTCGCCGTCCGCCTGCCACCGTGGAAGCTCGTCGTGGACGCCGAGACCGGGGAGGAGACGGCATACCGCCTCGACCTCGACCCGCGCGAGCGTGCGCCGCGACCGGGCGGCGAGGTCCCGGCCGGGGCCCGCGACCTGCTCTACCAGGAGCTCGAGTCCGTCGAGCGCCGCGAGCTGACCGAGGAAGAGGAGGCAGTCGTGACCAAGCGACTCGCCGATCTCGGCTACCTGTGACGGAGCTCTCGACGCTCTACGCGCGGATGTACTTCATCCGCCGCTTCGAGGAGACGCTCCTCGACCTCTTCGCGCAGGGGAAGCTCGTCGGCACCACGCATACGTACATCGGCCAGGAGGCGAACGCGGTCGGGATCGTCGACCACCTCGCCCCGGAGCGCGACGTGATCTTCTCGAACCACCGCTGTCACGGCCACTACCTCGCGTTCACCGATGACGCCTTCGGCCTGCTCAGCGAGGTCATGGGCAAGGCGACCGGCACCTGCGGCGGCAAGGGCGGGAGCCAGCACCTCTGCCGCGGGAACTTCTACTCGAACGGCGTGCTCGG
The DNA here is from genome assembly GCA_963848405.1 of uncultured Actinomycetes bacterium. Classification (GTDB taxonomy): domain Bacteria; phylum Actinomycetota; class Thermoleophilia; order Gaiellales; family Gaiellaceae; genus GMQP-bins7. The sequence continues at coordinate 172,883 of CAWKDP010000018.1, forward strand.
GAGCATCGTCCCGGTCGCGACGGGGATCGCGCTGGCAGAGAAGAAGAAGGGTACGGGCGCCGTCTCGACGGTATTTCTCGGCGACGGCACGCTCGGCGAGGGCGTCACGTACGAGTCGCTGAACATGGCGTCGCTCTGGCAGCTCCCCGTCCTCTTCGTGGTCGAGAACAACCACTATGCGCAGTCCACGCCGGTCGAGCTCGAGCTCGCCGGGTCGATCGCCGCACGCGGGGCCGCGTTCGGAATCGAGGTCGCCGAGCTCGAGACGACCGACGTCGCCGAGGTGCGCGACGCCGCCGGTCGGGCGGTGACGCGGATTCGCGAGACGGGCGAGCCGTTCTTCCTCGTGCTCGACACGTACCGCTTCAGCCCCCATTCGAAGGGCGACGACAACCGCGACCCGGCCGAGATCGAGACGCGGCGCGAGCGCGATCCGCTGAGGATCGCGGGCGAGCGGCTCGACGCGGCCGAGCGGGAGACGATCGAGCGGGCGGCAGAGCAGCGTCTTGCCGAGACGGTCGCGGCCGCGGAGGCGGCGCCGGCCGCCGGCGCCGAGGCAGCGTGAGCCCTTCGACCCACAGGCGCTGCGTCCAGGCTCTGAACGAGGCGCTGCACGACGTCTTCGCCGAGCGGGACGACGTGTACCTCCTCGGGGAGGACGTGCTCGACCCGTACGGTGGCGCCTTCAAGGTCACGCAGGGGCTCTCGGACGCCTACCCCGACCGCGTGCTCACGACGCCGATCAGCGAAGGCGGGCTCTTCGGAGTCGCCGCCGGGATGTCGTTGCGGGGCCTGCGGCCGATCCTCGAGATCATGTTCGGCGACTTCATTGCCCTCGGCTTCGACCAGGTCGTCAACGGGATCTCGAAGTTCCGGGAGATGTACGACGACCAGGTGACCGTCCCGCTCGTCGTGCGGACGCCCATGGGCGGCCGCCGCGGGTACGGCCCGACGCACAGCCAGTCGCTCGAGAAGCTCCTGCTCGGGATCCCGAACATCTGCGTCGTCGCGGCGAGCGAGTGCCACGACCTCGGCGGGCTGCTCGCGAACGCCGTGGACGACGACCGGCCGGTGTTCCTGATCGAGAACAAGCTCATGTACGGACGCCCGAACCGGCGGCCCGAGGACGGCCACATCGGAGAGCTCGCCGTCCGCGAGACGGGCACGCGCTATCCGGCGCTGACGTTCTCGGGCACGGACTTCACCGAGGCGAGCGCCACGATCGTGACGTACGGCGGGATGGTCCCGATCGTGCTCGACGCGGTCACCGAGCTCGTCCTAGAGCGGGAGCTCTTCTGCGAGGTCGTCGCGCTCTCCCAGCTGCTGCCGATGGAGCTCGAGCCGGTCTTCGAGTCGGTGGCCCGGACCGGTGCGCTCGTCACGGTCGAGGAGGGAACGCTGACCGGCGGCTTCGGCGCCGAGATCGCCGCGCGCGTATCCGAGCAGGCGTGGAGCGACCTGCGCCGGCCGGTACAGCGCGTTGCCGCGCGCGACGGGATCATCCCGTCTGCACGGCGGCTCGAGGACGCGATGCTGCCGAGCGCGGACGACGTGGTGGAGGCGATCCTCGCGCTCGAAGCCGTGAGAAGCTAGCCGCGGATGTTGGAGATCGTCCTGACGCGCGAGGACGCGAACACGGAGTTCGCGCTGCTTGCGGAGTGGCTCGTCGAGGATCAGTCCGAGGTCGCGCAGGGCCAGCCGGTCTGCGTCGTCGAGACGACCAAGGCCACGGTCGAGGTCGAGGCGCCGGGCGACGGGACGCTCGTCCAGCTCTACGACGACGGCATCGAGGTCGAGCTGGGGAAGACGATCGCACTCGTCGCCGAGAGCGCGGACGAGCTTGCGACGGCGCTCTCGCGCCGCGAGCCGAAGCCGGCCGCCGAGGCGAAGCCGGCCGATCGCAAGGCGACGAAGAAGGCGATCGAGCTCGCCGAGCGCCACGGCATCGACCTCGCCTCGATCGAGAAACGCGGCTTCATCACGGAGAAGGACGTCGAGGCTGCGATCGCGGAGGCCGCCGCGTCGGCCGGCCCCTCCACGCGGCCGGCGCTCGCCGGGGTCTCCACGGCCGGAGTGTCGCTGCCGGCCTCGTTCGAGCTCGACGAGGACGCCGGCCGGCTCGACGAGGCCTTTCTCGAGTCGCTGCGATCCGACCCCGACGCGTTCCGCGCGCTGTCGTCGGAGGAGAAGGTGGAGCTCTACCGTGCGAACGGCGCGCAGATCGGCGACGGCGTCGCGTTCGGTTTCGGGACCTACATCGAGGCTCGACAGCTCGTCATCTCGCCCGGTGTCGCGATCGACCGGCACGGCACGGTGATCGGCGAGGAGCTCATCGCGATCGGCGAGCTGACCCAGTTCGGGCAGGACCTCGATCTTCGCTGCCGACGGGCGTACATCGGCGCGGGCGTCTGGGCCGGACGCTCGATCCGGATCGGCGGAGGCGGCCACCGCGACCCGTGGGCGACGCTCACGGTCGGCGACCTCGCGTTCATCGGCGACGAGGCGTTCGTCAACGTGTGCCGTCCCGTGCTCATCGGCCGGGAGGCGTTCGTGACGATGCGGTCGATGATCGTCACCCACAACATCGGGCACTCGCTGCTCGAGGGCTTCGAGAACCGCTTCGCGCCGGTGGTGCTCGAAGATCGCGCGCAGCTCGGGCTCGGCGCGGTGGTCTACGCGGGGGCCCGCGTCGGAGCGGAGGCGATCGTCGCATCGAACTCGTATGTCGTCGGCGACATCCCTGCGCGCGCGTTCGCGATCGGCGTCCCGGCGAAGGTCACGGGCAGCGCTGCGCACTCCGTCTCGCCCGCCCGCCAGGTCGAGCTCGCGCGCAGGATGATCGACGAGCTGCACGAGCTCCTCGCGCTCCGCGGCCACGATGTCTCCGCGATAAGCGACGGCGACGAGCGCGGGTTCGAGGTCGAGAGCACGCGTGTCTACTTCGCGCCGCGCTACGCCGGGGGCGAAGGCCCGGCCGTCGTGCTCACGCTCGAGGCGCCCGGCGAGATCCCCGAAGGCGTTGCGGTGCTCGACCTGCTCGGTCGGCAGGCGCACGGGAACGGGGGCGTCGTGCTCGACTCGGTCCGCGAGTTCTGCCGGAAACGCGGCATCCGCTTCGAGCCCGGCCCGTGGCGCTATCGCGGAGGGCTCGTCTGATGGCCGGGCCTGAAGCGGTCGAGCGGCTTGCTCAGCTCGCGCTCTTCGCCGATCTCCGGTGGCCCGAGCTCGAGGCGATCGCGCACACGTTCGACGAGGAGGTCTTCGCGCAGGGTCAGCGCGTGCTGCGGCAGGGCATGACCGGCGGAGCGTTCTACGTCATCGTCGAGGGCGAGGCGGCCGTCCTCATCGACGGGCAGGAGCGCGCCCGTCTCGGGCGCGGGGACTTCTTCGGCGAGATCTCGGTCCTGCTCGGCGGTGTGCCGATGGCGGACATCCGCGCGGAGACGCTCCTGCGCTGCCTCGTGCTCCCCGGTCCGCAGCTGGAGGCGTTCCTACTCGAGCATCCGCCCGTGATGCTGCGCATGCTCCAGGCAGTCTCTCGCCGGCTCCGCGACGCGTCTCGGTGGAGCGAGTAGTCGCGGACGCGAGGCCGTTTCCGCCCGGCGAGTACCCGGTCGTCGTCGTCGGCAGCGGGCCGGGCGGGCTCCAGGCCAGCTACTGCCTGCGGCGGCTCGGGATCGAGCACGCGTTGCTCTCCGCCGACGAGGGCCCCGGCGGCATGTTCCAGCGCTTCCCGCTCTTCGAGCGCCTGATCAGCTGGACGCACGCGGGCGCCGACGCAGACCGAGGCTCGCGCGAGTACGAGCTCCACGACCAGAACAGCCTCGTCGCCGACGACCGAGCGCTCGGAGCGCTCGTGCCGGCGGAGATCGCCGAGGGGCACCGCCGCCCGTCCCGCGACGAGATGGTCGCGGCCATGAGCACCTTCGCCGAGCGCGCCCCCGTTCCGGTGCGGTACGGCTGCCGCTGGGAGTCGACCCGGCGCGACGACGACGGGATGCTCGTGCTCGTGACTAGCGAGGGCGAATACCGCGGTCGCGCCGCGGTGCTCGCGATCGGGATGACCCAGCCGTGGGTGCCTCCGATCCCCGGCCTCGAGCTCGGCCACCACTACGTCAACGTCTCGAGCGCGTCGAACCGCTACCGGGACCGCCGGGTCGTCATCGTCGGCAAGCGGAACTCGGCGTTCGAGATCGGCGAGGCGATCTCGCGGCAAGGCGTTCGCGAGCTGACCCTCGTGTCGCCGCGGCCGCCCGACCTCGGACGGCTCGCGCGCTCGCCGCTCCGGCCCTGGTACCTGACGACGTACGACGAGCACGTGCGCGGCGCGCCGGGCCGCTTCGTCCTCAACGCCTCGGTCGACCGCGTGGAACGGCGCGCCGACGTGTTCGTCGTGCACGCGCTCGATGCGACCCGGCCCGAGCCGCTGCTGCTCGAGGCCGACGACGTCATCGCGGCGACCGGGTTCCACGCGCCGCTCCAGGATCTCCCCACGCTCGGTGTCGCCACGGTGCGGGAAGGGCGCCTGCCGGCGTTGACCCCGTTCTGGGAGAGCATGACCGTGCCCGGCCTCTTCTTCGCCGGGAACGTGAGCGACGCCGCTCCCGGGCTCCGCAAGCACGGCGTCGCGAGCCTCTCGACGATGGTCGGCGGGTTCCGGTACAACGCGCGCGTCCTCGCGCGCCACATCGCCGAGACGCTGTTCGGCGCGCGCGCGGAGCATCCCCGCGTGGAGCGAGATCGCGTCGCCGCGTTCCTCGTCGACGAGCTCAACCACTCGCCGGAGCTCGCGTTTCAGAAGGGATACCTCGCCCGGGTCCTGCAGGTCGCGGAGGGCCAGGCTCTCGACGTGGGAATCCTCCCACTGGAGGTCTTCGTCGACGGTGCGGCCGACGGCGCCGCCGTGACGCTCGAGTTCGACGCCGAGGAGACGATCCGGCCGGTCGTCTACGTCCGGCGCGGCGGCGTGCTGCGCGAGGAACCGCTTGCACCGCACCCGCTCAGGCGCTACGAGGGCGACGCCTACCTCGACGCCGTCGAGCAGCTGCTGCGTCCGCTGTTCCCGCTCGGACTCTAGGAGGCGGCCGCGAGAGGCGGTTCCGACAGCGCCGGTGTCGGCTGCGGGAGCGTCGCGAGCATCTCTCGCACCACGGTCTTGCTGCCTCGAACCGCGACTGCGTCCACGTTGCGGTTGACCAGCAGCTCGTAGAAAGCGGCGACGTCGCCCTCCACGACGGCCGCCGGACCCTCCGCCGGCCCCGCGTGCGCCTCGCCCTCGGCGACGTGTGCGACTTCCTCGCCGATGCGAAACTCGATGCACGGCTCTGTCGGCGGCAGTGCGATGCGGAGCGCGCCTACGAGCCAGCCCGACTCGAGGACGTCAGGCGTGACGGGCGGCCCGAGCGAGCGTGCGCCCCAGTGGGCGAGCTCGTGCATCACCGGCCGAAGCGCTTCTCCGTACTCGGTCAGCTCGTAGACGGTCGATGCCGCCGGCGGCGGAAGCTGTCGCCGGCGGAGGACGCCGGCCTGCTCGAGGTGCTTCAGCCGGGTGGCGAGGATGTTCGTCCCGCAGCCGCCGAGCCGGCAGTGGAGGTCCGTGTAGCGGAGCGGCCCCTCCTCGAGCAGCTCGCGCACGATGAGCAGCGACCAGCGCTCGCCGACGAGATCGAGCGCATGCGCCATCGGACAGTACTGGCCGTACTCCTTCACCAGTTCGCGATTGTACAGCGTGTCCTTGTCGGACGGAAGTCTTAACTTGCAAATTGAAAGTAAGGACTGTACTATCGCAACTTCCGATGAAGCGGGATGTCTTTTTGGGTCGTCGACGTTCGTCTTCATTACGTCCCTTGCGAACGAACCCTCTGGGGGAACTGCATGGTTACGTCTGATCAAGGAAAGTGGTTCGCACTGGCGCTTCTCTGCGCCGTGCAGTTCATGGTCATTCTCGATGTCGCGATCGTGAACGTCGCATTGCCGTCGATCCAGGTCGACCTCGGCTTCTCGCAGGAGAACCTGCAATGGGTCATCAGCGCCTACGCGCTCGTGTTCGGTGGCTTCCTCCTGCTCGGGGGGCGGCTCGCGGACATCCTCGGCCGCAGGCAGATCTTCATGGTCGGCCTGATCGTGTTCTCGGTCGGCTCGCTTCTGTGCGGCTTTGCCTGGAGCGACGAGTCGCTCATAGGCGCCCGTGCTTTGCAGGGCCTCGGTGCAGCACTGATCACGCCGTCCGCGCTGTCCATCCTCACGACGACCTTCGCCGAAGGCCGCGAGCGCAACATCGCGCTCGGAGCCTGGGGCGCCGTCGGAGGGTTCGGGGCCGCCGCCGGTGTCCTCATGGGCGGCATCCTCACCGACCTCCTGTCGTGGGAATGGATCTTCTTCGTCAACATCCCGGTCGGCATCGCGGGCCTCGTGCTGGCGCCCATCCTGCTCTCCGAGAGCAAGGACGCCCACGGTCAGAGCCACGACGTGCCGGGCGCGGTGCTGGTCACTGCCGGTCTCTCCGTGCTTGTCCTCGGAATCACGCAGGGCCAGCAATGGGGCTGGGGCTCTGCCGAGACCATCGGCGCGTTCGCCGTATCGGCCGCTCTCCTCGGCGCGTTCGCGCTCTGGGAGCAGCGGCAGGTGCACCCGCTGGTGCCGTTCTCGATCTTCCGGCTGCAGACGCTCACCGCGGCGAACGTCGCCGGATTCGTGATGGGCACGGCGCTCTTCTCGATGTTCCTGATGCTGACGCTGTACATGCAGCAGGTGCTCGGGTACTCGCCGCTAAAGACCGGCGTCGGCTACCTCGCGGTGGCCGGCACCGCGGTCATCTGGGCGAACGTGGCGGCGGTCGCGGTGAACCGCGTCGGCGTCAAGCCCGCGTTGATCTTCGGCATGACCCTGCTCACCGTCGGGCTCCTGTACTTCACCCAGGTGTCCGTGGACGGCTCGTACTGGGCCGATCTCTTCCCGGGCTTCCTGATCCTCGGGATCGCGATCCCGTTCGCGTTCGTGCCGATCACGATCGCGGCGCTCGCGGGCACGAAGCCGCAGGAGGCGGGTCTGGCGTCGGGGCTGATCAACACGACGCAGCAGATCGGCGGCGCGGTCGGCATCGCCCTGCTCTCGACCATCGCCGTCTCGACGACGGACGACTCGGTCGCGAGCGGAGAAGCCGTGCCGAACGCCCTCACGGACGGCTTCGTGAACGCGTTCTGGGCCGGCGCGGCGATCGCCTTCGTCGGGGTGCTCGTGTCGGTGTTCCTCGTCCGCGGGCGCGACCTGCGGCCGCAGGAGGCACCGGTCGCCGAGCCCATGCTCGAGGCCGCCTAGACCTAGCGCGGCCTGGTTGGACAGAGGTGCGCGGAAACGCGCACCTCTGTCCATGACTTCGCCTGCTGCTGATGGGGTCAGGCTTCAGCCTGACCCCGGTCTTGGGTCTTCGTTCTTCCAAGATCAGAAAGCGCTCAACCCAAAGACGGGATCAGGCTGAAGCCTGACCCCGACCGCGATCGATCTCGGTACAGCCGCCGCGGACGGTCGCGCCCGCGGCGGCTGCGCCTGACGCCTACTTGAGGTTGTTCGCCTTGAGGAAGGCGTCCGCGACCCTCGCGGCGGGCCGCTTGTCGACGCCGACCGCCTTGTTCATCGCCTGAATCGCGCGGACGGTGAGCAGCTTGCTGACGCTGTTCAGCGCCGAGGTGAAGCGCGCGCCGTTCTCCCGCACGAGATCGCGGTCCACGACGGGCGCGACGTACTGGAACCCGAACATGTTCTTCGGGTCGCGGAGCTGGACGTACTTCGTCCCCAGCAGCTGCGGGTCGGTCGTGAACACGTCTGCCGCGAGCACGTCTCCCTGATCGAGGAGCTGGTACGCGGAGATACCCGCGAGCGGGACGAAGTCGAAGCCCCTGACGCCGTACTGCCGGCCGATCGGCCCCGTCCAGCGCGTCTCCCACTCCGGGAAGCCGGCAATCGTGAGGTCGGGCACCTTCTTCAGGTCGGCGAGCGTCCTGAGCCCGTACTGCCTCGCGGTCGCCCGGGTCACGGCGATCACGTCACGATCCTGGAAAGGCGTCTGTCGGAGCAGCGTCTGCCCGCGCCTTTCGTACAGCCGCTTCGCGAGCGTGTACGTCCCCGCCGCGGTCTTCGGGAGCGTCTTCCGCTTGAAGGTGACGGAGAGCATGATCCCCGTGTACTCGGGATAGAGCGTGATGGCGCCGCTCCGCAAGGCGGTGTCGGCGAGCTCCGTCGAGCCGAGGTTCTCCTTGTACTGCACCCTGAAGCCCTTCGCCATCAGGGCCTGCCGGTACAGCTGCCCGAGCACGTACTGCTCGGGAAAGTTCTTCGCGCCGACGATGATCGGCGTGGCCTGGCTCTCGGCGGCCGGTGCCGCCGCGGCGAGGCCTAAGACGAGAGCGACCGCCATGGCGATCGTGAAGGCCGCCTTCGCCGCACGACGATTGTGCTTCCGGATCACTTGTTCCCCCTTTCCGGGGAGAGGTAGGGAGTGGTCCTGGATTCCCGAAAACCCTAGCTACGCAGTGTCGCCGTCCGAACGTCCTGTTCGAAGGCATGCGCGCTCGTTCGCAGCCCCGGCGGCGTCAGCAGCCGCTGGACGAGCCCGAGGAGCGCGTCGGCCAGGAGGGCGAGCACCGACACGCAGATCGCGGCGCCGACGACGCCCGCGAGCCCGTATGCCGCCTGGTTCACGATGATGTCCCCGAGCCCGCCGCCGCCCGCGACCGCTGCGATCGTCGCGGTCGCGATGACGAAGACCACCGCGGTGCGGATGCCCGCGAAGATGAGCGGGAGAGCGAGCGGCAGCTCGACCTTGCGCACGATCTGCCAGCCCGTCATGCCCATGCCGCGGGCTGCCTCGACCGCATCCGCCTCGACGCCGTCCACGGCGACGTAGGAGTTCGTGAGGATCGGCGGGACGGCCAGGACGACGAGCGCGATCATGACGCTCGTGAAGCCGACGCCGAGGAAGGCGATGCCGAGCGCGATGATCGCGAGGCTGGGAAGAGCGCGGCCCACGTTCGAGACGTTCACGGCGAGGAACGAGCCGCGGTGCACGTGCCCGAGCCACAGCCCGAGCGGAAGCGCGATCGCGAGCGCGACCGCCATGCCCGCCCCGGACAGCAGCACGTGCTCCCAGGTCTTCTCGAGGATCAGCGTGCGCTCGTCCACGATGAACTCGAGCGCGTCGGCGAAGACGCCCAGGTCGAGGGCGATCACGACGCCCTCCGGACCCGCGCCCAGGGCGTCAGCGCGCGCTCGGCGACGACGAGCAGCGCGTCCGCGACGAGCGCGAGCGCGACTGCGAGCCCGCCCGCGACGATGATCTCCGTCTTGAAGGCCTCGCGCAGCGCGAGGAAGATCGGGTAGCCGAGGCCTTCCGGCACGACGAGGGCCGCGACCGTCGCGAGGGCGATCGTCGAGACGACGGCGACTCGAAGGCCGGCGATCATCGCCGGGAGCGCGAGGGGAAGCTCGACCCGCCACAGGGTCTGCCGTCTCGTGAACCCCATCCCGCGCGCGGCCTCGAGCACGTCCGCGGGCACGCCGCGAAGGCCCTCGAGGATGTTGCGGTAGAGGATGAGCAGCGTGTAGCCGACGAGCGCGACCTCGACCGTGGTCACCGTGAGGCCCGTGACGGGCACGAGCAACTGGAACAGCGCGAGGCTCGGGATCGTGTAGACGACCGCGGAGAAGACGACGAACGGACGCTCCGTGAGGCGGTACCGATGGGTGACGAGCGCCGCGACGAACGCGATCGCAAACCCGATGACGACGGCGATCACCGTGAGCTTCACGTGCTCTAGCAGCGCGGGCTGGATCACGCCGCTCCAGTTGTCCCGCACCCAGTCGGCGCAGAAGAGGCGGTTCTCGACGACGCAGTCGCTGCCCTCGCCGAAGTCCGGGATGACCGGCTCCTCCGACTGCGCGAGAAACCAGGTCAACCGGCTAGCTCCGCGAGCATGTCGAGCGTGACGACGCCGCGCTCGCCACGGTCGCCGTCGAGCACGACCAGCGAGCGGGAGCCGGAGGTGATCATCAGCGAGAGCGCGTCGCGCAGCGTGGTCGAGCCTTCCGCTCGCGGAGCGTCGGCACCGTCGAGCGGCGCGAGGTCGAGCTCCTCGAGGCGGCGGAGCGACAGCAGCTTGATCCCACGGTCGCGCCCGATGAAACGCTCGACGAAGTCGTCGGCAGGAGTCGTGAGGATGGCCTCGGGCGTGTCGTACTGGGCCAGCACGCCGCCCTCGCGGAGGATCGCGATCCGGTCGCCGAGCAGGATCGCCTCGTCGATGTCGTGCGTGACGAAGATGATCGTCTTGCGGAGCTCGTTCTGGATCCGCAGGAGCTCGTGCTGGAGCCGGGCGCGTGTGATCGGGTCGACCGCGCCGAACGGCTCGTCCATGAGCATGACCGGAGGGTTCGCCGCGAGCGCGCGGGCGAGGCCGACACGCTGGCGCTCGCCGCCGGAGAGCTGCGAGGGGAAGCGGTCGCGATAGTCGACCGCCGGGAGGTCTACGAGGTCGAGCAGCTCGTCCACGCGACCGGCGGTCTCGCCCTTGGGCGTCCCGAGGAGCCGCGGCACGGTCGCGACGTTGTCCGCCACGGTCATGTGCGGGAAGAGCCCGACCTGCTGGATGACGTAGCCGATCCCGCGCCGGAGCTCCGTCACGTCCATCGCCCTCACGCTCCGGCCGCCGATCGTGATGTTGCCCTCGTCGATGTCGATCAGGCGGTTGACCAGCTTCATCGCGGTCGTCTTCCCTGCGCCGGACGGCCCGACCAGGCAGCAGATGTCGCCGGCCGGGATCGTCAGCGAGAGGTCGTCGACGGCCGGCGCGCCGCGGCCCGGATAGCGCTTCGTCACGTGGTCGAAGACGATCTCGGCGGCACCGCCGCTCACGCGTGTAAGCGTAGTCGGCGACCTACGGCACCGAACGCGCCATCGCGCCCTAGTGTCAATTTGACACTAGGCGCTCTGCCGCGACCGGCGCCGAGCGCTAGCCGAGGCCGTCGGGCTCGGCTCTCGGCGGCGACGGCGGCAACGGCCCGCCCGCCCCGGCCACCGTCGAGCAGTCGAGCTCGCCGGAGCGCACAAGCGCGACGGCTGACTTGAAGGCGTCGTACGAGGCCTTGTGCGTCCCGTCGCGCCAGAGGACGCCCGACTGCCAGCCGGCGAGCCGGTCCTCGTCGAGCAGCTCGAAGTTGAAGAACGCGCCGACCTGGGGCTGGCAGCGTGCGAGCAGGAGCGCGTCGCGGATCTGGCTCGCCTGGTCGCGGACCCACGGCTCTGCGTCGCGCGGCGCGAGCGGTGGTACGACGAAGCGATCGGTCTCCGCACCGCGGTAGAAGCGCCGCTTCTCGCGCGGGATCGTCGTCTGGAACCCGGTCTCCAGGTACCAGACCGTCGTGCGACCCTCGCCCGGAAGCGGCTGCGCGGTGTTGCCGAAGCCCTCCCGGATCGCGCCGAGGAGCCGCGGCAGGTCGCCCTGTCCGACCACCGTATCCTCGGCGTGCTGCGCCCAGGGCGGCTCGGCGGCGTTGTCGGGGTACGGGTTGTGGCCGAACGTGTCCACGATCGGGCGCGTGCGGCGGCGCTCCTTGTACGTCTTGCCGAGCAGTCGGACGAAGCCCGCGGGATCGTTCCGCGCGGCCGTCGTCGAGATCACGTTCACGTTCGAGCGCAGCCCGTGGAGCCGGCGCCAGCAGGTCGCGAGCAGTGCCTCGTATGCCGGCGCGCCTGCAGACTGCGGCCAGAACTGCGGCGAGTTCACCTCGTTCCAGATGGCGACGTCCCGGAACGGGATGCGGACGAGCACGTAGTGCAGGAAGTTGCAGTACTGGCGCCGACTCGCCGCGTCGAGCGGCGCGTCGGACGGTCTTCCGAAGACCGAGATCACCACTCGCTGGCCGCGCTCGATCATCATCGCCGCGCGGTGGAGATAGATACGGACGTCGGTCGGCCGGCTCTGGCCGCGCCGCCACGGAATCGTGATCCGCACGGCCTCGAGGCCCAGGTCGCGGTACTTCGCCACGAGGCCGTCGGGCCGCGAGAGCCACTTCGCGTGGTCGTCGTCGACGCCGATGACGAAGGGCGACTGCCGTGCGGGGCCGCCGGGACCAGCGGCTGCCGTGGCCGCAAGCGGAACCAGAAGAAGCAGGCAAACGCCCAGCCGCAGTAGTACCCCCGTCCCCAACGCCGCGCGCACCCTCTCTCAGCGAGAGGGCAAAGTCAATGGGTCGGCGAAAGGAAAATTCTGCGGTGCTGTGCGACGCTCTACGGCGTCGGCGGCTGCGTCGCGGCGGCCTCGCGCCGGTACTCGAGGATCTCGCGCCCGATCGCGAGCAGGGAGCCGGCGACCGGGATCGCGAGCAGCGCGCCGAGGATGCCCGCGAGCTTGGCCCCGACGAGCACCGCGCAGAGCACGGTCAAGGGGCGAGAGCTGCACCGTCCTCCCGTACACGAGCGGCTGGAGGACGTGGTTCTCGAACTGCTGATACGCGATGAAGAAGGCGATGACGATCAGGCACCGGACCCAGTCCGTCTCGATGAAGACGACCGTCGCGACGATGACCGTCGCGATCGTCGCTCCCGCGAGCGGGATGAGGTCGAAGATCGCGACGACGAGCGCCAGCGCGATCGCGTAGTCGCTGCCGACGGCGAAGAGCACGCCCGCGGCGAGAAAGCCGGCGATGAGGCTGATGAGGAGGTTCCCCGTCACGTACCCGGAGATCGTGCGGTGGAGCTCGTGGCCGACCCGCTCGTAGCGCACCCGCGTGCCGTCCGGGAGGAGCCCGAGGAAGCGGTCGATCGTGCGCGGGCCCTCGAGAAGCATGAAGTACGTGAGGAAGACGATCGTGATCACGCCCACGACCGCGGTCACGACGCTGCGGACGACGTCGAGCACGGGCAGGCTCAGCCCGAGGACGCCGCCGGCGCCCTGCTCCTCGATGGCCTCGCGGATCCGGTCGACGATCTGGTAGTCGTCCTGGAGGAACCCGAGCGGTCCTCGGCCGGCGGTGAGGTCGTCGATGAAGTCCGGGACCGCCTCGACGAACTCCCGCACCTGCTCGATGAGCGGCGGGATGAGGAGGAAGCCGATTCCGGTGACTGCGAGCAGCGTGAGGAGGAAGACGAGTGTTGCCGCAAATCCTCGCTTCATGCCCCGGCGGACGAAGAACTCGACGGCCGGGTTCAACGCGGTGGCGAGGAAGATCGCGATGAGGATCCACGTGAGCACCTGCCACGCGAGGTAGACGAGCACCAGCAGTGCGCTGACGAGCACGGTGAGCCCTATGACGAGGAACACGGTGCGCGGACGGACGGTGACGACGCGGACCTCGGGCTGTGCGGCCATCAGCGGAGTGTTCGCGCCTGCTGCCCCGGTTCCTCGGGGTGAGGCTTCAGCCTCACCCCGATCTGCGTCGCGGCGGGAACACCCGACACCGGGGCCAGGCTGAAGCCTGGCCCCGCGACGTGGTCTCCTAGACTCTCGCCATGCGTCCGGCGGCGAGCGCTGCCCTGCTCGGTCTCGGTGTCGGGCTCGCGCTCGCCGACTCCTCGGTCGTCACGCTCGCGCTCCCCGAGATCCTGGGCGAGTTCGACGTGGACGTGACGACGGTCGCCTGGGTCCTCACCTCGTACAACCTGGCGCTCGCACTGCTCGCCGTGCCGGCCGCGTACGTGGCGCGCCGGCGGCCGCGCCCGGCGTTCGCGGTCGGCGCCGTCGTCTTCGCAGGCGCTTCGCTCGCCTGCGGTCTCGCACCGTCGTTCGAGGTCCTCGTCGCCGCCCGGTGCGTCCAGGCTGCCGGCGGCGCGCTGCTCGTCGTCGCAGCGCTCGACCTGCTCTCCTCGACGACGGGCAGCGATGCCCGAGCGGTCCACGTCTGGGTGCTCGCCGGCGTGCTCGGGGCGTCGCTCGGTCCCGCCGTCGGCGGGATCCTCACCGAGGCGCTGGGCTGGGAGTCGATCTTCCTCGTGCAGGTGCCGCTGGCGCTGCTCCCGCTCGCGGTCCTCGGCGGCGTCTCCGCGGCGCGGATTCCCGCCCCCGCGGGGCGGCCGCGGCTGACCCCCAACCTGGCGCTGCTCCTGCTCTCCGGCGGGCTTGTCGCAGCGCTCTTCCTCATCGTCCTGCTGCTCGTGGACGGGTGGGGAATGTCGCCCGCGGCGGCCGGGATCGTCGTGACCGTGATGCCGCTCGTCGCGATCGCCGCGGCCCGGCTCGCCCCGCGCTCGGTCGGGCTCGGCATGCGCATCGCAGCCGGCATCGTCCTCGTCGCCGGCGGCCTCGCCTGCCTCGCGTTCATGCCCCGCGCCGGCTGGGCCTGGACGCTCGCGCCGCAGATCCTCGTCGGCGCCGGTGTCGGGCTCACGCTCGGCGCGCTCACGGAGCGCGCGGTGGCGGGCCGCTCGGAGCAGGTCGTGCACGGTGGCTGGACGATCGCCGCGCGGCATGCAGGCGTCGTGCTCGGGCTGCTCCTGCTCGCCCCGGTGCTGACGAGCGCACTCGAGAGCAACCGTGAGAAGGCCGTGCGCGCGGGGGCCGCGGAGGTGCTCGACAGCCGTATTCCGCCGCTCGACAAGCTGCGGCTCGCGCAGGACGTCCTCGACGAGGTCGAGCGCGCGCGTGAGGACGGCAAGCTGCCGGACGTCGAGACGGTCTTCGAGGACCGGCCCGACGACGACGACTACCGCTTCCTGCTCGCCGGTCTCCAGGATCAGCTCGACCGCGCCGTCACCGACGCGTTCTCCGGGCCGTTCCTCCTCGCCGCCGCCCTTGCGCTCGCGGCGCTCGTTCCAGTCGCAGTGGGGAGGGGGAAGCCGCTGTGAGACGGGCGCTTCCTCTGCTCGTCGCGCTCGGCGCCGTCGCGGCCGTGCTCGTGCCGTATCTCGCGCTCGGCGGCTCGTCCTACGAGCCGGCAGCGGTCGCCGATCCGTGCGCGGAGCGAGATCTGCGAGATCCGGACGGCCTTTCCGAGGTCCTCGAGCAGATCGTCCTCACGGCGCTCGACGCCGCGGCCTGCGAGCTCGGCACCTCCCGCGAGGAGCTCGTGCTCGCCGTGCGCAACGAGGACGCCCTCGAGGCGTTCGCCGACGAGCACGGGATCTCACGCGACGACACCGAGCAGGCGATCCAGGACGGTCTCGCACAGGCCGTGGACGACGCCGAGGAAGCGGGTGACCTTTCGGGCTTCGCCGCATCCCTCGCTCGCCGTGCGGTCGAGTCGGTCCCCGTGTGGCTCCTCCTCGACGCGCTCGACAAGCTCGACGCGCTGGGCGGTCTGCCTGACCCTGATCACCCTACGCTCTGCGTAGATCGCCGCCGTCTCCGCGGCCGCGCGCGCGATGCGCTCCCTGAGCTCGACCGGCGCGAGCACCTCGGCGTCCGGGCCGTACGCAAGGAGGCCGTGGTACGCCTGCGCGAGCCCCTGGAAGCGCGCGACGACGGTCGCCGGCTCGCCGTCCTCGACGACGCGCGGGTCGCGGAGATACCGGATCTCGCTACGCGGCACGCGGAGGGTGACCTGGATCGAGGCGCGCGTGCGCTCGAACGCCTCGGAGCGGGCGGTCCACGCCTCCGCGAGGTCGAAGCCCTCGGGCCGACGTGCACGGCTCCGCGCGCTCACGCGCGGAGACGACCCGGGACACGCGGTACACGCGCTCCTCGCCGCGGCGCCGAGCGAGCAGGTACCAGACCCCGGCCTTGAGGACGAGCCCCAGTGGGTCGAGGCGTCGGCTGACCGTGGCGTTGCCCTCGCGGTAGCGGATATCGAGCCGACGGTCTCGCCAGAGCGCCGCAGCGATCGTCGGGAGGCAGGGCGCGCGGTCCTCCTCGCGAAACCAGCCACGCGTGTCGACGTGGAAGAGCTGGGACGCACGGCTTGCGCGCTCCTGCACCTCCGCCGGCAGCGACGCGAGGAGCTTCAGCCGCGCGCCTGCGAGCTCCCGCCCGAGGCCGAGCTCCGCCGCGGGCCCGACGAAGAGCGCCTCGGCCTCGGCCGCGTCGAGGCCGGTCAGCTTCGTGCGGTAGCCGCGCTCGAGCCGGTAGCCGCCTGCAGGCCCGCGGACGGACGCGATGGGGACGCCGGCTGCTGCGAGGGCCTGAGCGTCGCGCTGCACCGTCCGCTCCGAGACTTCCAGCCGCTCGGCAAGCTCTGCTGCGGTGAGCTGGCCGCGGGTCTGGAGAACGAGGAGGAACGAGACGAGGCGGCTCGCGCGCATGCTCCCAACAGTACGTCGCAAACACGACAGAAGGTGGCGGGAACGTCGTCTAGGCTCTTTCTCACCGATGGCATTGCGCGCTGTCCAGCATGTCTTCGTCCGAGTCGGCCGCCGGGTCGCCGTCCACCGGACGGCGACCCGTGCAGGCTGGCTCGCGACCGCGGGGATCGTCGACGGCGATGCCGAGCGGACCATCGTCTTCTGTCACAGCGCTCCCGGCGCCGGCATCTTCGACCCGGATCCCGCCGAGACGCAGCGGCGGGACGTGACGCTGCTCGGGGTCGATCGGCCGGGTTACGGAGGGTCGGATCCGCTGCCGGACGACGAGTGGTCGTCCGTCGGCTCGGCCGCGGACGACATCGCGGCGGTGCTCGAGACGTTCCACGTGAGACGGGCAGGTGCCGTCGGGTGGTCAGCGGGTGGTCGCATCGCGCTCGCCCTCGCCGCGCGTCACCCGGGGCTCGTCGACCGGGTCGTGGTCGCGGCGACGCCGGCGCCGCAGGACGCGGTGCCCTGGATCTCACCCGAGTACGAAGAGGCGCTTCGGCGTCTCGACGGCCTGCCTGCACGCGAGGCGCACGATGCGCTCGCGTCTCAGCTGGCCGGGCTCGTTCCCGCCGATCCCCTCTCGGACGACGCGCTCGCGCTCGTCGCGACCGGTCCGGCGGACGCAGACGCGCTGAGGACACCGGGCATCCGCGCCCGGCTGGGCGAGATGCTCCGGGAGTCGTTCCTGCAGGGGCCCGACGGGCTCGCTGCCGATCTCGCGGGCTACTGCCTGCAGCCGTGGGGGTTCGAGCCGGGCGAGGTCGAGGCCAAGGTGTTGTTGCTGTACGGCTCGCGAGATCCGGTCGCCGGGCCGAGGCACGGGCGCTGGTGGAAGGAGCAGCTTCCGAGCTCGCGCCTCGAGGTCGCGCCAGGCGCCGGGCACCTCCTGATCGTCCCGATGTGGCACCGCATCCTCTCGCACCTCGCGCCCGGGCGAGGACCTCGACGGCAGAACGCGACCTCTCTGCAGAATGGGTCCGTCGGCCTGGACGTCGATGAGATCCCCGCCGCGTGACCGTCTGAGAGAACATGCCCGCAGACATCGCAATCGAGGCCCGCGAGCTTCGCAAGAGCTACGGGGAGGTAAAGGCACTCTGCGGCGTCGACCTCGAGGTCGACGCCGGCTCGGTGTACGGCCTCCTGGGCCCGAACGGCGCCGGCAAGACGACCGCCGTCCGGATCCTGACGACGCTCCTGCCGCCCGACGGCGGCTCGGCGCGCGTCGCGGGCCTGGACGTCGTCCACGAGGCCGCGCGAGGTCCGGAAGAGAATCGGCCTCGCGGGCCAGTACGCGGCGGTCGACGAGAACCTGACCGGCTTCGAGAACCTCGACATGGTCGGCCGCCTCTACCACCTCGGCCGGCGCAACGCGCGAGAGCGGGCGCGTGAGCTGCTCGAGGACTTCGATCTCTCCGATGCCGGCGGCCGGCTCGTCAAGACGTACTCGGGCGGCATGCGCCGGCGACTCGACCTCGCTGCCGCGCTGGTCGCGCGGCCGCCGGTGATCTTCCTCGACGAGCCGACGACGGGGCTCGACATCCGCAGCCGGATCGCGCTCTGGGAGACGATCGAGGCGCTGGTCGCGAAGGGGGCGACGGTGCTCCTGACGACCCAGTACCTGGACGAGGCCGACCGCCTCGCCGAGCGGATCGCGGTCGTCGACCACGGGGTCGTGATCGCCGAGGGGACGCCGAACGAGCTCAAGACGCGCGTCGGAGGCGACCGGCTCGAGATCCGGCTGGACGACGCGGCGCGCTCGGAAGCCGCTCTGGCTGCGCTCGCTCCCGTCGCCGACGGGCGGCCCTGGTTCGAGGACGGAGCGCTGCGCGTCCCGCTCGAGCGCAGGCGCGGCGAGATCGCCGACGCCGTGCGGCTCCTGGACGAGGCCGGCATCGGCATCGAGGACATCTCGGTCGGCAAGCCTTCGCTGGACGACGTCTTCCTCCAACTGACCGGCCATGCAGCGGAGCCGGCCGAAGACGAGGAGCCGGTGGATGCGGGGAGGACGTCGTGAGCGCCGTCAACTATGCGGTCTCCGACATGCTCGTTCTCGCGAAGCGGAGCATCCTACGCATCCCGCGCCAGCCCGACCTCCTGCTCGGATTCACCATCCAGCCGATCATGTTCGTGCTGCTCTTCGTGTACGTCTTCGGGGGCGCGATCGACACAGGGCCGTTCGACTACGTCGAGTTCGTGATGCCCGGGATCATCGTCCAGTCGGTCGCTTTCGGCGGGTTCGTGACGGCGCTCGGCCTCGCCGAGGATCTGAAGAAGGGGCTCATCGACCGCTTCCGCTCGCTCCCGATGTGGACTCCCGCAGTCCTGACCGGACGCGTGCTCGCGGACATCGGGACGAACGTGATCCAGCTCGCGATCATGTTCGCGGTCGGGTTCGCGATCGGCTTCTGGTTCCAGACCAGCGTGCTCGAGGTCGTCGCGGGGCTCGCGCTCCTGCTCCTCATCGGCTACGCGTTCTCCTGGGTCTTCGCCTTCATCGGCCTCACGGCGTCGTCGCCCGAGGCTGCGAACGGGTTCGGCTTCACGATCCTCTTCCCGATCACGTTCATCTCCTCCGCATTCGTGCCGACGGAGACGATGCCCGACTGGCTCCAGCCGTTCGCGGAGCACAACCCGTTCACGACGATGGTCGACGCGGTTCGGGCGCTCTTCATCGGCACGCCCGCGGGGACGGACGTCTGGCTGGCCGTGGTCTGGTGCATCGTGATCACCGGTGTCTTCGCGCCGCTCTCGGCCTGGCGCTATCGGCGCGCGGTCATGCGGTAGGGCGCTTCGCCCTCTGCCGTACGGGCCGTGCACGTGGGGTCAGGCTTCAGCCTGACCCCGGTGTTGGGTTGCCCCGCCCGGTGCTCAACCCGAAGACGGGGTCAGGCTGAAGCCTGACCCCGGGAGCCGGAAGGTTTCACGGCTTTTTAGGGTTAGAGAGAAAGTGAACGACCTCGCGAAGCGCATCCAGCGCACGTACCTGACCCTGCTGCTCGGCAACACGCTCGCGGCGTCGTTCATCTGGGGCATCAACACGCTGTTCCTGCTCGACGCCGGGCTCTCGAACCTCGAGGCGTTCGCGGCCAACGCGTTCTTCACCGCCGGGATGGTGATCTTCGAGATCCCCACGGGCGTCGTCGCGGACACCGTCGGCCGGCGGGCGTCGTATCTCCTCGGGACGCTCACCCTCGCGGGCTCGACGCTCCTCTACTACGTCCTGTGGGTGATCGGCGGGCCGTTCTGGTCCTGGGCTGTCGTCTCGATGCTCCTCGGCCTCGGGTTCACCTTTTTCTCCGGCGCGACCGAGGCCTGGCTCGTCGACGCGCTGAACTACGCCGGGTACGAAGGAGGCCTCGAGGCGGTTCTGGGCCGCGGGCAGATGGTCGCCGGCGCGGCGATGCTGGGCGGGTCGGTCGCGGGCGGCGTCATCGCCCAGGCGACGACCCTCGGCGTGCCCTTCCTGCTCCGAGTCCTCGTCCTGCTCGCGATGTTCGCGGTCGCCTGGAGGCTCATGCACGACCTCGGGTTCACGCCGGACCGGTCGGAGGGCCCCGTGCGGGCGGTTCGCCACGTCTGGTCGTCCTCCCTCGAGCACGGCCTGGGAAACCCGCCGGTGCGCTGGATGATGCTCGCCGCGCCGTTCACCTCGGGGATCGGCTTCTACACGTTCTACGCGCTCCAGCCGTACCTGCTCGAGCTGTGGGGCGACTCCGAGGCATACTCGATCGCCGGGCTCGCGGCCGCGATCGTCGCGGGCGCGCAGATCGCGGGAGGCTATGCGGCGCCAAGGATTCGCGGCCTGTTCCACAAGCGCACGAGCGCGTTGATCCTCGCAACGCTCGCGACGAGCGGTGTGCTTCTCCTGCTCGGCCTCACGAGCCTCTTCTGGGTCGCGCTCACGGCGCTCGTCGTGTGGGGGCTCCTGTTCGCGGCGTCGATGCCGATCCGGCAGGCATATCTGAACGACATGATCCCGTCCCAGCAGCGCGCGACGGTGCTCTCGTTCGACTCGCTCATGGGCAGCACGGGAGGCGTTGTGATCCAGCCGGTGCTCGGGCGGGCTGCGGACGTCTACAGCTACGCGACATCGTTCGTGATCGGCGGCCTGATCCAGCTGCTCGCGGTCCCGTTCCTCCTCCTCAGCCGCCGCGAGCGTTCGCAGGCGGACACGGCGGTCGCGGGCTCGGCG
The DNA here is from genome assembly GCA_963848405.1 of uncultured Actinomycetes bacterium. Taxonomy (GTDB): domain Bacteria; phylum Actinomycetota; class Thermoleophilia; order Gaiellales; family Gaiellaceae; genus GMQP-bins7. Next base: position 193,348 of record CAWKDP010000018.1, read on the forward strand.
GCGCCCTCGCCAGCTACGTCCTGAGCTCAGGCCGGATCGTCGGGCTCCGAGACGAAGAGGTCGAGACCGAGCCGCCGCGAGAGGAACGTGGCGGCGAGCTGGCCGCGGACGCTGTTCCCCGCCTCGTCGAGCGGAGGCGCGAAGGTGCCGAGCGGGGGAGCGGTGTGGGGGGGGGTGTGTGGAGGGGTTGTAGGGTGTTGGAGGGGGCGTTGGGGAGGGGGTAGGGTGAGGTGGAGGTGTGGAGGTGGGGTAGCGAGCGAGCTTGTGTGTACAGGTGGGCGCGGGTGCTGACACCGATCGCGTTCGTCGAGTAGCAGACGAGTGCGCGATTCCGGAGATTCGTCTGGATGCCGACGCGAGACCTCCTCGTCGAGCTCGAGCGGCCGCGCGGCGAACCGGGACAGCCCGTCGACGATCGTGCGCCACCTGGCCTCGGCATCCGCACCGGCGACGAGGCTCGTCGCGCGACCGCCGGGTTCACCATCGGGTTCGTCGCGTCCTCGCCGCTCGACCGCGACGAGCGAGTAAGGGGCGGCCGGTCGAATGACGCCGACCCCCCGAATCCCAGCGCCGAGCCTCGCAGACGAGCGCGAAGACGAACGGCTCGCGACGCTCATGATCGCGAACTCCGCTCCGCGTCCCCCGCCTCCGCGAGCTGACCGTTCGCCGCCACGACCGAGAGACGAAGAGGGCGGACACACGGGCAAGCCCGGATACACCTGCGAGCACTCACCTCGTTTCGACGCGAACAGCTCGTGCGCCTCGAGCAAAAGTGAGGAGAGATGCTTCGGAAGTCGACCGGTGGAGATATAGCCCTGAGCCATCGCTGGTTGACGAGCAGCCGGATCATGACGAGACGAGGTAGCGTTCGGCCGGAACTCGGACGAGGAGGATGCGATGACGACCCTGCGCGACGACGAGATCCAGACCATCGCCACCGACGGCCCGCGGTTCGAGCCGACGGCTGACGTCGACGGCGACGACGCCGACTCGACCGATGCGGACGCCGACGACGCGGACGGGGACGACGCGGACGGCACCGACGGCGACGGCTCCGACGGCACCGACGGCGACGGCACCGACGGCGCGTAGGGCGGCGGAGGCAGCGCTCGCGCGCTGCCTCGATCCGGTCGGCGCGGCGACGTTCTTCGAGGAGCACCGGGAGCGGCGCCCCCTCGTCGTGCCGCGCGGCGAGCCGGGCCGCTTCGACGACCTGCTCTCCGAAGCCGATGTCGAGCGGCTCGTCTGCTCCACCGGGATCCGGTATCCGGCGTTCCGGCTCGTCCGCGAGGGCAGCCGGCTGGCCGTCGGCGAGTACACGAGCGACGTCTCCTGGCGACCGCCGTTCACGGCCACGGCCGACGTCCCGCGAGTCCTCGAGGGGTGGGAGGCCGGAGCGACGATCGTCCTCCAGGCCCTCCACGTCCACTGGCATCCGCTCGCGGTCTTCTGCCGCCTGCTCGAGGAGGCCCTCGGTCACGCCATGCAGGCGAACGCGTACTACACGCCGCGCGGATCGCAGGGCTTCGCAGTGCACCACGACACGCACGACGTCCTCGTGCTGCAGGTGGCGGGCGAGAAGCGCTGGCTCCTCTACGAGCCGCTGCTCGAGCTACCGCTCAAGCACCAGCGCTACTCGCCGTCGCTCGGCGAGCACGGCGATCCGACCGACGATCTCGTGCTCCGGGCCGGAGACACGCTCTACCTTCCGCGCGGGTGGCTCCACCAGGCCGAGACGTCGACGACCGACTCGCTGCACCTGACGATCGGCATCGCGGCGCACACGTGGTTCGACGCCGCCAAAGGCGCGCTCGATGCGAGCGAGATCGAGCTCGCCGCGAGGCGTGGGGTGGAGCGGAGCGCGAGCGACGGCTTCGTCGACCGCCTCGCCGAGGAGCTCGAGCCGGAGCGCGTCGAGCGGCGCCGGCGGCGGCGGTTCCTCGACACGCGGAGGCCGATCCGCGAGGACGGGCTCTCCCAGCTCCGCGCGCTAGAGCGCCTGGACGCTGGGACGTTGCTCGAGCGGCGCGAAACCGTGATCGCGGATCTCGAAGAGACGTCCGACGGGGTCGCGCTGGTGTTCGAGGGGCGGGAGGTTCGGTTTCCCGTGCACGCTGCAGTAGAGGTCCGCGAGTGCTTCGAGAGCGAAGAGCCGTTCCGGGTCGAGGATCTCGCGGGGGAGCTCGACATGGCCGGGCGGCTCGTTCTCGTCCGCCGGCTCGTGCGGGAGGGCTTCCTCCGGATTCGCTAGTGGGTGGGGTCAGGCTTCAGCCTGACCCCGGTGTTTGGTTCGTCCCGCGAGCCTCAAACCCAAAGACGGGGTCAGGCTGAAGCCTGACCCCGGTGGGATGCGGTGCGCGGTCACCTCGTGCCGGACCGCGCGCTTCGGCACGGCTGACTCGCAGGTGAGGTAGACGGGCTCGTCCGCGCGGGTGGCGACGACGTCGAGCTCGTGGACCGCGGCATCCGGCGTCCGCAGGCGGACGACCCAGGCGCCGTCTCCCTGCCGATCGCAGCTGAGGACGGACAAATCGCCGATCCCGAGCAGCCCTTCCGACTCCCGGATGGCGTGCTCGGCGGCCTGCACGGGGCACGAGTACGCGCTGCGCCCGCGGTACCGCTCGAGGTCCACCTGTCCGGCCGCCTGCGCGGCGAGGATGCTGCTCACCTGGGCGGGGCCGACCCTCCCGTAGTAGAGGCCGTGCGGGAGGACGACGACGTTGCCCGCGAAGCGGTCGCCTCCGACGTGAGTCGACTGCCACACGCGGCCGGTCTCGGTCTCGTCCCGAAGCGCGTCGTAGAGCGGACGCCCGTACCTCGCGCAGCACCGGTCGCGCTTCCCGTGCGTGCACACGACGAAGAGCGGCTCCGTGACCGGGGTGAACGACGCGTTCTCGGAGGCCAGTGCCGAGGCGAAGTCGACCGCGCGCAGCTCGTCCTGATGCTCGACCTCGAGCTGGAAGAACCGCTCCTTCCCCGGCGTCGAGGTGCCGAAGAACGCCGAGCGCCCGGTCTGCGAGCGCCGCTCGGGCTTCTTGACGAAGAGGAGCCGCGAGCGTCCGAGCGCGTCGAGCTGCGCGCGCAGGTGCTCCTTCAGCTCGGACGAGAGGAGGCTTCCGCCGAGGACGTCCCGCGTCCAGGCGCCCCGGTACTCGACGAGGATCCAGGTGTCGATGCGGCTCGCGGTTGCCGCAAGCGGCTCGTCGCTCGAGACGGAGACTGCTGCGCAGAAGGAGCGGCCTACCGCCTCTGCGTCTGGTTCCACGTCCATGACGGCCACCAACCTACGGTAGCCGATTTGTAAGGTCAGCCTTACACGCGTAGAGGCTCGAAGACGAGCGCGCTCACGATCGGACGCGACTCCGGCGCGGGCTGGTCCTGCGTCGAGTACGGGCGGTTGAGCAGGTGCCTGCGGTGGACGAGAGTGGTGGAGCCGCCGCCGTCGAGGTTGATGGCGCTCTCCGCTCCCAGCTCGACGAGTACATGCGCCAGCTCCGACATCGTGAGCCCGCCGTCCACCCGTGAGCGCCGTCCATCGCACGCGACGGCAACGAGGAATTCGTCCGAGATCCCGAGCGCCGCTCGCGGATGACGTCCCTCCGTGATGTCGGAGTCGAACTGGCCCGAGCCGGCGGAGAACCCCTCAGGGTCCTCGCCGGGGTCGTAGACCAGCGCGCCGGCGCGGACGAGCAACGGGCCGGCGTGCACGAGGTCTCCCGACGGGCTCGGAGGAGCTTCCTCGCGGGCGGCGAGCCGGGCATCGCCGTCCTCGAGGAGAACGCAGGCCCGCTTCGAGCCATACGGCTCGACGATCTCCTCGTGCGCCACCTCGCTGCCGTCGATCCAGAGGTCGCCGAGCGGACGATAGGGATCGCGCAGGAAGAAGCCGCCGATGATCGCCTCGTCCACCTCGTGCGCCGCGCACCAGACGTCGAGGCGCTCGGTCTCGGGGAAGTGCACGACGCGCGTGCGGGTGGTCGGGCGCGGATGGCGCACCGCGTACAGCGTCGTGACCGTGCCGTCGTCGAGCTGCTCGCGCCAGAGCAGGTACTCGACCCCGTCGGTCTTCCAGCTCGAGTCGACGGTCATGTGAGCAGTATTCGTCGACCGTCGGAGCCTAGAAAAGTGTATGTGTTTGGTAGTGAAAGTAGAAGGGTAGAGATCGCGGGCTCATGCGCAGCTGAAGCGGAGCTAGCGCAGCTAGTGCGATCCGGATTAGAAGAATGGGACTACACGGAGGAGAAGAGAAAGGACGCTAGTAGAGTGCTACGAGGCGCTGCTAGAGCTATTCGCGATGAGGGCGTGAAGAAGCTCGGCGGCTAGAGCTGCGAACACGGCGCCGGTCGCTCACGGGTGAGATCTCAGGGCCGGAAGGAGCGCAGACGGTGCTGCTGTACGGGCACTACGACGTCGTGGAGAGCCGGAGACGAGGAGAAGTGGGACAAGCCGCCTTCGAGGACGATAGAGCGAGACGACGCGATCTACGGGCGCGGCCGGCGGACTCGAAGTCGAACATCCTCGTGCACGTAGGCGCGCTGCGCGCGTGGGAGGGCAAGCCGCCAGTCGGGATCAAGGTACTGATCGAAGGCCAGGAGGAGGTCGAGAAGCGTGCTCGAAGACGCGTCGACGCTCGAGCCAGTTCGAGAGCAGACGCGATGCTCGTGGCAGACGGAGGCAACATCGGGCCGGGAGTACACTCGCTAGACGGTCGGCTTGCGAGGAGACGCGCCGGTGCTAGTAGAGGTGCGGACGCTAGGCGAGCGAGAAGCACTAGGGACAGTTCGGCGGAGCGGCACCGGACGCGCTCATAGCGCTACTGCAAGAGATCGCGACGCTACACGACGAGAGCGGAGACGTAGCGGTCGAGGGACTGCGACGAGATGAAGTGGACAGGGCGCGTAGTGGACAGACGACGAGTTCCGGCAAGCTAGCGGAGATGGAGAAAGGAGATGCCGTTCCTCGGCACTGGGCGCGCTCGACGGATCGAGTCTGGTCGGGCGCGGAGATCACGGTCATCGGCATCGACGTGCGTGGGTGGACGGAGCGGTGAACGCCGTCTAGCCGTAAGCGCGAGCGCGAGCTCAACGTGCGAGTGCATCCGGAGCAGGACGCGGAGGAGGCGCAGGCGGTAGTGATACGGCACCTCGAGGCGGTGAAGCCGTTCGGAGATCCCGCTCAAGGTCACCGGAGGCGACACCGGCGACGGCTTTGCGCGCGACGACGGACGGCCTAGCGTAGGAAGCGAAGATCGACGATATTCGAAGCCGAGTGGGAAGAGCGAGAAGAAGCTGATCGACACCGGCGGAGTCGATCCCGCTAGTGAAGGCGCTGAGCGAGGCGGCTAAAAGACGCGGAAGATCCTCCTATACGGAGACGACGGACGAGCTTCGCGAACATCCACGGGCCGAACGAGCGCGTCCTCGTGGACGAGTTCGAGAAGGCCGTCGCTCGCCGAGACGCTGTTCTTCGAGGAGTACGCCGACCGAGCGAAAGGATCGTCATGACCGAGCGCAGCAGGCCGAGACCGCAGAGCCGCGGAGAAGAAGGGCTTCCAGTTCCCGAGCACGATGACGGTGCTGATCATCGTCACGTTCCTCGTCTGGCTCGCGGCGTTCCTCATCCCGTCGGGGACGTACGAGCACAGACGAGAAAGGCGTGCCGGTGCCAGGCTCGTACCAGAGAGATCGACTCGCCGCAGGACTTCGGCGAGCGAGTCGGGGACTTCTTCCTCGCGCCGGTCAACGGCCTCTATGGGCTGCAGAACCCGGAGACCGGGATCGTCGTGCCGTTCGGCGTAGGCAGCCTCTTCGGCGCGGTCGGCGTGTTCGTGTTCGTGCTCGCGATCGGCGCGTTCATGACGATGGTGCTCGCGACGGAGCGCTCGACGTCGCGATCGGGAAGCTCGCGTACGCGGTGCGCGAACGCGACGTGGCTCGTGATCGTCGCCGTGATGGCGCTGTTCTCGCTGCTCGGCACGACGATGGGCTGGGCGGACGAGACGCTGGGGTTCTACGCGCTGCTGATACCGCTGATGCTCACGCTCGGCTACGACCGCATGGTGGTGGCGGGGATGATCATCGGGAGCGCCACCGTCGGCGCGATGGCGTCGACAGTGAACCCGTTCTCGATCGGCGTCGCGAGCGAGTTCGCGGACATGGGGATCGGCGACGGGATCGGGCTGCGCTGGATCGGCTGGTTCGTGCTCACGGCGATCACGATCGCGTACGTCGTGCGCTACGCCGAGCGAGTGAAGGCCAAACCGGACCGATCTCTCGTCGGCTTCGGGCCTGAGGACGAGGCGGAGATCGAGAAGGAACATTGCAGCCGCCGGCTTGACGTTGACCGGCCGCCAGAAGCTGATCCTCGTGATCACCGCCTTCACCTTTGCGCTGCTCGTCTTCTCGGTCATCCCCTGGGACTCGATCATCGGCTTCGAGTCGACCGACCCGATCACGCACGAGACAGTCGAGAACGACTACTGGTGGAATCTCGGCTGGTGGTTCCCGGAGCTGACCGCGCTCTTCCTCGTCGCGGCGGTCGTGGTCGGCCTCGTCGCGGGCTTCAGCGAGAAGGAGATCACCGGGAACATCGCGCGCGGTTTCGGCGACTTCATCGGCGCCGGCATCGCGGTCATGCTTGCCCGCGGCGTGACGGTGATCCTAAACAACACGCAGACGATCGACACGATCCTGAGCTGGATGGAGGACGCCGTGAGCGGCACCGACCGCGGTCGGCTTCACGTCGCTCGTCTTCATCATCAACACGGGGATCGCGTTCATCATCCCGTCATCGTCCGGCCATGCGACGCTTGCGATGCCGCTGCTCGCGCCGCTCGGCGACTTCGCGGACGTCTCGACGTCAGCTCGTCGTCACGGCTTGGAGCTGGGGCGCGGGTCTCGCTCGGTTCATCACGCCGACGAGCGCCGTGGTGATGGCCGGCATCGCGCTCGCCGGGGTTCGCTACGACAAGTGGATCCGCTTCATGCTGCCGCTGATGGGGCTCCTGGCCGTGGCATGCCTCGTCATGCTGGGCATCGCTGCGCTCCTGGAAGAGTAGCTCCGGAGGTCCGGCGGCAGTGGGAAGATCGCCGCTGATGTTCCGATCTCTGCCGACGCTCCTGGCCGTTGTCGGTCTCGCCCTTGCCGCCGCGCCGCCCGCCGCCGCCGACCTCGCCGACGAGCAGGCGCTCGCCGAGCGCTTCGCGCCCGTGGTCCGGCTCGTCGAGCAGGTGGAGGAGTGCAGCGGGCCGGGGGAGCCGTACGACCCGCTGGACGTCGACCTGCTCTTCGGCGAGCCGACGGTTGCGTTTCGCGGCCCGTGGAATCGAACCGACCTCGTGAAGATTGCGCCTGCCGCGACCGACCTCGTGAGTCGCTTCGAGTACCACCTCGACTTCCCGGGCGACGCGCTCGATGCCGGCTGCGACTACGAGCGCTGGTCGCGCCGACTCGCCGAGGGGAGCAAGCCGACGGTCTACGCCCACGCCGCGACGGAGGCCGGCGAGCCCGGCTTGCTCGCCCTCCAGTACTGGTTCTTCTACGCCTTCAACGACTTCAACAACACGCACGAGGGCGATTGGGAGATGATCCAGCTCGTCTTCGATGCCGGCGATGCGCGCGAGGCGCTCGCGCAGGAGCCGGTCTCGGTCGGCTACAGCTCGCACGAAGGGGCGGAGTCGGCCGAATGGGACGAGGACAAGCTCGAGCTCGTGGACGAGACGCATCCGGTCGTGTATCCCGGCGCTGGCTCGCACGCGAACAAGTACACCGACGCGCTCTATCTCGGCAGCTCGGCAGAGGCCGGGGTCGGCTGCGACGACACGCGGGGCCCGCACCGTGAGCTCCGACCCGTCGTCGCGACGATCCCCAGCGAGCCGGAAGCCGCCGCGGCCGCCTTTCCCTGGATCGTGTTCGAGGGACGCTGGGGCGAGCTCCAGAAGGCGTTCTTCAACGGGCCGACCGGCCCGAATCTCAAGCGGCAGTGGACGGAGCCAATCTCGTGGTCGGAGGGCTGGCGGGACCGAAGCTACGCCGTGCCGACCGGCGGGCTCTTCGGCACGGGCGCAACCGATCTCTTCTGCACCGGCGTCGAGCGTGGCTCGCGCGGGCTCATTCTGTTTCTGCAGAACCCGGCCCTCGTCGCGCTCGTGCTCGCTGCGCTCACCGCGCTCGTCGCGTTCGTCGTGGTGCGCGCGAGATGGACTCCCGTGGCGCCGCTGCGGCTCGGCCGGCGCCGGAGCTGGGGCCAGATCCTGTCGGCGTCCGGCTCGATGTACGTGCGACACCCTCTGGTCTTCCTCGGGATCGGGCTGCTCCTGATCCCGATCGGCCTCGTGATGACGTTCGTGCAGTGGCTCGCGCTCGAAGGGCTCGACTTCGTCGAGTTCAGCACTACGGGTGAGGTTGCAGGCGGTTCGGCGCTGCTGGCGCTGATCGTGGGGACGACGCTCGCGCTGCTCGGGCTCGGCCTCGTCCAGGCGGCGACGGCGTGCGCGCTGGTCGAGATCGACCGTGGACGGCCGGTGAGCGCGGTGTCCGCGTTCAGGATGGCCTTGGCGAAGTTCCGGCCGCTGCTCGCCGCCCTCGGCATCTTCGTCGCCGCGTGGGTCGTGCTCACGACGACGACGTTCCTGATCCCGGTCGCCTTCTTGCTCGCCGTCCGCTGGTGCCTGCTCGCGCCCGCCGCGGTGCTCGAGGAGCACCGTGGCCGGAGCGCGCTCCGCCGCTCGGGCGAGCTCGTCCGCGGCCGCTGGTGGCGGACGGCCTCGCTCGTGGGGCTGAGCGCGGCGATCTCGCTCGGCGCGGGGCCGCTGCTCGGCGCGCTGCTCATCTTCGTCGTGGACCTGCCGCTGGCGACGATCAACGTCATCGCCGGCATCGTCTACGCAGCGGCGCTGCCCTTCGTCGCGCTCGTGACCGCGTACGTGTACTTCGACGCGCGAACCCGGGTCGAGCTCGAGCCGGTCGTCGACGAGCACGAGTTGCCGGCGGAGATCGAGCTCTCCCGGGCGTAGGGCACGTCCTCGCCGCTCACCGATGAGTTTCATGGGCCCGGCCGGTCTCAGAGTGGTGATCCACCGAGGGAGGGCGAGTACCCGTGGCAGAGCACCAAGGCGAAACTGATAGGACTATCGAGATCGAGCCTACGCCCGACAAGACCGGGGCGGATCGCCTTTCCGCGCACGAGCGCCTCTCGACCGGGGCGCTGTCTCGCTGGATGCGGGCGTGCGCCTCGCATCCGTGGCGGGTCGTGCTCGCGTGGGTCGGCATCATCGTCGCGCTCATCGTCCTCGTCTTCACCGTCGGAGGCAGCCTCAAGGACGAGTTCGAGATCCCGGGCTCCGACACGCAGAGGGCCACCGACCTGGTCGAGGCCGAGTTCGTCGAGGAGCAGGGTGGCGTCCTCAACCTCGTCTTCGCGGCGCCTCCGGGCGAGCGCCTCGACACGCCCGAGCGCCAGCAGGCGATCGAGGACGCGATCGCGGAGCTGAAGACTCGACGAGTTCGCCCCGACGGGAGAGGCGCCGGAGGGCGACGCGGGCATCAACAGCGTCGGCGATCCCTTCGACGAGAACACGTTCTCGGACGACGGGCGAATCGCGTACGCGGAGGCCCAGTTCGACCGCGTGATCTACACCGAGGATCGCCCTCGGGTCGAGGCAGTGCAAGAGGCCGTTCGCGAGACCGTCGAGCCGCAAGGCATCGTCGTCGAGTTCAACGGTGATGCCGAATTCCCGCCGATCGAGCAGGGAATCCAGGAGGTCCTCGGCTTGCTGGCGGCGCTGATCGTGCTCCTGATCGTGTTCCGGACGCTCGTCGCGGGAATGATGCCCATCGCGCTCGCACTCGTCGCGTTGATGACGGCATTCCTGCTCCTCTTCATCGTCGCGGGCTTCACCGACATCAACACGATCACGCCGCTGCTCGTCTCGATGATCGGGCTCGGCGTCGGCATCGACTACTCGCTACTCATCGTCACGCGCTTCCGGCAACTTCTGCACGAAGGACTGTCGTCGCGCGACGCCGCGGCGGAGGCCGGCGCGTCCGCCGGCAGAGCCACGATCTTCGCGGGCCTGACGGTCGCGATCTCCGTCTCCGGCCTGGCCTTCTTCGGCCTCGACTTCGTGACGAAGCTCGGCGTCGGCTCGGCGCTCGGGGTCCTGACGACCGTCCTCCTGGCCAACTCGCTGCTCATCGCGGTCCTCGCGAGGCTCGGCGAGCGGCGCGGAATCGTTCGCCACATCATGTTCGGCATCCTCACGCTCGGTCTCTACTGGTGGTACTGGGCGTACAAGACGCACAAGACCACCAAGGAGCGGACTGGGCAAGGTCTCGGCGGCCCTCTCGGCCTCGTCCTCTGGATCCTGCTCTACCCGATTAACGCGTTCGTGATCCCTGCCGAGATCGGCCGGATGTATCGGCAGGCCGGAAAGGAGACACGACTGACGGGCTGGACGGGCCTCTGGCTCTTCCCGTTCGGCCTCCTGATCGTCCCGGCGTTCGTCTGGTGGTGGAAGGTCCAGGGGGCGATGAACCGCTTCCTCGAGAGCGATCCGGACGTGGCCGAGCCGGCGCCTGGCATCGACCGGCTGAAAGTTCCTGTCCTTCCCCCGATCGACGATTCCGAAGCGGCGAGGGAACGGACGCTCATCGCGCGCTGGGGCCGGTTCGTGACGAGGAACCACAAGCCGGTGTTCGTCGTCGTCCTGCTCGTGATGGTCGTGCTCGCGGGCACATCGGCGCTCGTCCGGCTCGGTGCCTCCGACCAGGGCACGCAGCCGACCGAGCAGACGGCGCGGCGCGCATACGACCTCCTGGCGGAGGGCTTCGGCCCCGGCTTCAACGGGCCGATCCCGATCGTCATCGACGTGAACGGGGACGCCGAAGCGCCGCAGCGCGTCTACGAGAGCGTGCGGAACCTCGACGGCGTCGCATCCGCGGGCGAGCCGCAGTTCAACGACGAGGAGACGGTCGCCATCGTCTTCGTGACACCCGACTCGGCGCCGCAGGACACGGCGACCGAGGAGCTCGTCGACCGGCTCCGCGGCGAGATCGTGCCCGCCGCGACCGAGGGCAGTGAGGCGGCCGTGTACGTCTCCGGCCTGAACGCGGCGTTCATCGACATCGGCGATCGGATCATGGAGCGGCTGCCGCTCTTCCTGCTCTACATCATCGGCGTCACATTCATCGTGCTCGCGATGGCGTTCCGGTCGATCGTGGTCTCGCTGACCGCCGCGGTGACGACGATCCTGTCGGCGTTCGTCGGGTTCGGCGTGCTCACGCTCGTCTTCCAGGAGGGGTACCTGCTCGACGTCATGGGTCTCGACCGGACCGGCCCGATCGAGACGTTCGTGCCGCCGATCGCCTTCGCGATCCTGTTCGGGCTCTTCATGGACTACATGGTCTTCCTGATGAGCCGCATCCGGGAGGAGCACGTACACGGCCTGAAGACGCGCGAGGCGATCGAGCACGGTATCGCGGCGATCGGACGCGTGGTCGTGGCCGCGGCCCTGATCATGGGCACGGTCTTCGCCGCCTTCATCCTCACGTCGGATCGCATCAGCAAAGAGTTTGGCCTCGTGCTCGCGGTCGCGATCTTGACGGATGCGCTCGTTGTGAAGATGACCCTCGTGCCGGCCTTCTTCACCTGGCTCGGCGAGAAGACCTGGTACATGCCGCGCTGGCTCGACCGCCTGCTCCCGAACATCACGATCGAGCCGCCGCACGACGGCGAGCAGCCGGATGTCGTGGGCGCGCCACGCCCGGCGCCCGCCGAGCCCTCGGGGTAGGGGCGAGGCTTGCCTCGCCCTGACCTGCCCTAACCCGCAGCGCGCCTCTTCCAGCTCGTGAGGTCGTACGCCTCGCCGAACGCCTCGAGCACCTCGCGCGCGACGATGTCGCCCCCGGCCGGCTCGAAGTGCACGCCGTCCGGCGCGCGCACCTTGATCTGACCGCCTCCGGGAGTCGTGAGGTATTCGGCGTAGCCGCCGTCCGGGCCGGCGAGGAGGAGGTACGTGTCGATGAACGACACCGTCTCGGGCCGCTCGCGCGCTTCCGCCGCGACCGCAGCATTGACGATCCCGAAGCGCTCGCTCTGACGCGCGTCGGTCGTCACGGGGAGCCCGAGCCACACGACGTGCGCTCCCGCGCGATTCGCCATGTCGAAGACGCCCGCGACGCGCCGTCGGTACTCCTGGACCCAGGCGGCGCTGCCGAAGCTGCCGACGGTGACCCCGTCGGGAAGCCCGGTCATGTAGTCGTTCGTGTCGTTCGCGCCGAACGCGAGGACGATCGCGCGCGGCTTCAGCTTGCGGAGTTGCGAGCGGATGTGCTCGAACCAGTTGAAGACGTCGGGGCGCGTGAGGCCGGACGCGACCTGGCCTTCCAGCTCACCGGCCTGCACGATCGCGCGGTTCCCGGCCGTTGCGCGCTGGATCGCGAAGCCGGGGATGATGACGAGGGAGTCGCCCGCGATCCAGACGCGAAGCGGGCGCTGGGGCGAGAACTTCACTTTCTTCGCAGGTGGTTGGGGCAAAGGGGGCGTAGCGCTCGTGGGCGGCGGTGCGGGCTGGGCGGCCGGAGGGCCCGCCGGCTCGCCGTCGATCGCGATCTCCGTGTCGATCTCGTCGATGCCGCTGCGTCCGATCAACGCCTGCACGCCGGCGCGCGGCCGGTCGAGGAGGAGCGCATGGCTGACCGTCTCCAGCGGGCCGGTGAAAGCGAGCGCGACGTCGCGCTTCCAGCCATCCGGCTGGTTGTAGGCGCTCTTGTGGATCCCGGGCGCGTTCAGCAGCGCCCCGATGACGAGCGCGAGGAGGCAGACGACGAGCGCGTGGCCTGCGCTCCAGAGCCTGCGCTCGCCCTCGACCCGGGTGCGCGCCGGACGCCGTCGCCGCGGGCGCGAAGGCGGGCCCGGCGAGGCCGGATAGCCGTCGCCGCCGACCGGCGGAAGTGTCGGAGGACTCGTGGTCGCCACGTGTCGAAGGCGAATGGTGCCACGGTTGTCACCCGAGGGCTCGAGCCTGGGGACCTCGAGCTGCGAGGCGAGGTAGTGGGGTGGGGCTTCAGCCTCACCCGGTCTTGGGTTGTGCGAACACCTGACACCGAGGTCAGGCTGAAGCCTGACCCCTCGACGATTTACGAGTGCTTCGCTGACCGTCCGCGCCGTCTGACGCGCCGAACGACGCCGCTTACTTCTTGTGCACAGCGCCGCGCATGGCGTCGAACACGTTGTGCCGGAGAAACGTGGCGAGTGCCTCGGCACCGGCAGTCGACAGATGAAGCCCATCGCCGGCGAACCACGACCTGCCGCGGCTGTACGCGTTCCAGTCGGCCACCGTCAGCTGGGGCCACCGCTTGTCGGCTTGGTTGATCGCGACGTTCGTCGCGTGGTAGATGTCCCTCGTCTCGCGCAGCGTCAACCAGACGACGGCCCGCGCACCTTGCCGCAGCGCGGCGCGCAGCACGCGGTCGATGCCCTCGCCGTATCCGTGCGCCGACTCGTTGTAGCCGACCTTGACGATGAGCACCTCGCCCAGGGATCGTCCGTAGCCCTGCACGGCCTCGAGGGCCGTCGCGGGCGTCGTCCCGCCGAAGGCGCAGCTCGGCTGCACGAGCCGTCGGCAGACTGCGAGGTCGAGCCGGACGGAGAGCCCTCGTCGCAGCTGGGCTCTCGCCGTAGCGCTGTAGCCGATCGATGCTGCGACGGAGTCGCCGACGAAGGTCGCCTTGATCGGCTGCGCCGCTGAGCCGGGAGACGCGACGACGAGCGTCGCAGCGAGGCAGAGCACGGCGACGAGCAGCGGCCGGCGCATCGGTCGAGGGTAACCAGTGTCGTGCGACGTTTGTGGAGGTCTTCCTCGGCATCCTGATCGGCCCGGACGTGTTCGATCTCGCCGAGGTCGACTCCTTCCTGCTCTGGGATCAAGCGGGGTCGTTGAGGCACCGAGGGAGGTACCGTTGCGGCCCACGACGAAACCTGCCGACACGTGACTTCTCTCAGGGATGCTTCGGTGCGCGCACGCCGACGGAAGACGACTCGGCGTCGTCGCGCGTTGGCCGTCGTGGCGCTGGCAGGCGTCCTCGCAGTCGGCGCCGCCGCGGCGGTCCGGGGGGTGCCGGGCCTTGCGAGCGAGCCGACACCTGCGAGCGCGAGCAGCCCAATCGCGGCTGGTCCGCGCGCCACAGTGGTTTCGACCTTGCGCAAGCCCCGTCTGGCGCGTCCTCCGGTGGCCGCGACGGCGCCGGCCCAACCGGTCGAGGGCAGACCGTCGGATCGCGCGCGTCTCCGCCTGCGTAAGGTCCTGAGCGGCAACATCTCGCCGAAGTCCGTCGCGGCCTCGGGCACCGGCTACGTCACCGCGCAGAACATGATGTACCGGCACTCGGTGACGGTCTACGACTCGCGGCGCCTGAAGCTCGTGAAGACGATCTCGGATGCCGTCCGGCTCTCGCGGCTCGGCTACCCGGAGTACCGCGGCGTCTCCCGCGGCGCCCCGGTCGAGGCCGCGTTCTCGTCGGACGGTCGCTACGCGTACGTCTCGAACTACTCCATGTACGGCTCCGGCTTCGGCGCCGAGGGCAGCGACACCTGCTCCCCCAGCTCCGGCTACCACCGCAGCTTCGTCTATCGCATCGACATGCAGACGTTGAAGATCGATCGCGCCTACAAGGTGGGCTCGGTGCCGAAGGTCGTCGCGGTGACGCCCGACGACCGCTACGTGCTCGTCACGAACTGGTGCTCGTACGACCTGAGCGTCGTCTCGACGAAGCTCGGCCGCCAGGTGAAGCGGATCTACATCGGGTCGTACCCGCGGGGCATCGCCGTCTCCCCGAAGGGGAACGCGGCGTACGTCGCGGTCATGGGCGGGAACAACCTCGTGCGCGTGGACCTGCGGCGCTGGACGACCTCGAGCATCGGAGTCGGGGCCGGGCCGCGGGCGGCGGAGTTCCATCCGTCCGACCGGTACATCTTCGTCTCGCTGAACGCCGAGGGCCGCGTCGCGAAGCTCGACCTGAAGACGGGCGTCGTGCGCGCCAAGGTGTCCACGGGCAGCGCTCCGCGCAGCCTCGCGCTCTCCGCCGACGGGCGGGCGCTCTACGTCGTGAACTACGAGAGCGGCACGGTGACGAAGCTCCGGACGTCCGACATGAAGGAGCTCCAGACGATCAACGCCTGCTACCACCCGATCGGCATCACGTACGACCGCGCAACGAGGCGGGTCTGGGTCGCCTGCTACACGGGGACGATCCGCGTGTACGACGACCGCTGACACCGGTGGGCCCGCGCATCATCCTCGTCGCGGGGCTCGCGGCGTCGATCGCGGTGGCAGCTTTCGTGCTCGTGGACCGGAGTGGAGGCAGCGAGCGCGTAGGCAGCGTGACCACCCTGGGCGACTCGCTGAACGTCGGCATCGAGCCGTATCTCGACGGCGAGCTCGAGGGCTGGGACATTGCGCACCACAACCAGAACGGACGCAGAGCGCACGAGGGGATCGCGGAGCTACGTGCTCTGGGAGGGGACGTTGCGCCGGTCGTCGTCGTGAGCCTGGGCACGAACGACTTCGACACCGACGCCGCGACGTTTCGCCGGCAGGTCGAAGAGGTCCTCGAGCTGGTCGGGCCTCGACGCTGCGTCATCTGGGCGACGATCTGGTTCGACGGCCCCCACGAGCACAACGACGTCCTGCGCGACGCGGCCCGGCGACACGGGAACCTCGAGCTCGCCGACTGGGCGGCGCTGGTGGAGGCCGAGCCCGGGCTTCTCTCCTCCGACGGAGTCCACGGCACCCCGGAGGGGTACGCGCGGCGGGCGGAGCAGGCGGCGAGGATCGCCGAGCGCTGCCTGCCGGCACCGCGCCGTCCGTCGTAGGGCGAGGCTTGCCTCGCCCTGGAGCCACGGGCGGACAGCGGCGAGGCGAGCCTCGCCGCTACAGCTCGATGCCCGACACCGGGTGCGGCACGTACGGCTCCTCGAGCGACGCGATCTCGTCCTCGCCGAGCGAGAGCTCGACTCGCGGCGAGCGCGTCCTCCAGGTGCTCGACCTTCGTCGCCCCGACGATCGGCGCGGTCACGCCCGGCTTGTGCAGGAGCCACGCCAGCGCGACCCGCGCGGCGGAGACGTCTCGAGCAGAAGCGACCTCGCCGGCGCGGTCGACCACCGCGAAGTCGAGGTCGGGGCGGTACAGCGAGTGCACGAAGGGGT
Source organism: uncultured Actinomycetes bacterium (assembly GCA_963848405.1). Taxonomy (GTDB): domain Bacteria; phylum Actinomycetota; class Thermoleophilia; order Gaiellales; family Gaiellaceae; genus GMQP-bins7. The sequence goes on from CAWKDP010000018.1 coordinate 209,553, forward strand.
CGGTGTTCGCGCGTGTCGTCCGCCGCTCGCCGCTCGAGGTGACGCTGCCGGCCAGCAGCCCGCGCGCGAGCGGGCTCCACGGCAGGAGGCCGATGCCCTGGTCGAGGCACTGCGGGATCATCTCCCGCTCCTCCTCGCGGTAGACGAGGTTGTAGTGGTTCTGCATCGAGACGAAGGGCGTCGCCCCGACCTGCTGCGCCTTCGCGAACTGCCAGGCGTACATGCTGCTCGCGCCGATGTAGCGCGCCTTGCCCGACTTCACGACGTCGTGCAGCGCCTCCATCGTCTCCTCGATCGGCGTCGACGAGTCCCAGCGGTGGATCTGGTAGAGGTCGACGTAGTCGAGGCCGAGCCGCTCGAGCGACGCGTCGATCGAGGCGAGGACGTGCTTGCGCGAGAGGCCGCGGCCGTTCTCGCCGGGCATCGTCCGTCCGTTCACCTTCGTCGCGACGACGTACTCCTCGCGCATGCCGAAGAGCTTCCGCAGCAGGCGCCCGGTCACGATCTCGCTCTGGCCGCCGTTGTAGACGTCGGCGGTATCGAAGAACATGACGCCGCCCTCGACCGCGCGTCGGACAATCGGTTCGGCCGCTTCCTCGTCGAGCGCCCACTCGCGGCTCTCGTGCTTGCCGAAGCTCATCATCCCCAGGCAGATGCGCGACACGCGCAGGCCCGTCTGCCGAGGCTCAGGTACTGCACGCCGCGCAACGCTACCGCGCGGGAACCCCAGACCGGGGTCAGGCTGAAGCCTGACCCCGCCGGTAGGGGTGAGGCTTCAGCCTCACCCCGGTCTTGGAGGTTCGCGTCAGCTGCGCGATTCCGGCCAGGACCTGATCCGTCAGGCGACCCGCGAACTCCTCGTCGATCGGCGCGCCGCTCAACAGCAGGCGGTAGAAGACGGCGCCGTGCAGGGTGTCGACGGCGAGGTCGAGGTCGGCGTCCGCGCGGATCTCGCCACGCTCCTGCCCGCGCTCGAGGGCGGCCCGCATCGCACTGCGGCGCACCGGCACGACGTCGCGCTGGAACCTTTCGGCGAGATCCCGGTCATGCTGGAAGTCGGCGATCAGCCCGGCGAGCACGCGGCCGCCGATGGGCTGCGCGAGGACGGCCGCGAGCCACACGACGAGGGCGCGCACGTCGTCCCGGGTCGACTCGGAGCCCGCAGGCGGCTCGATCGCATCCGAGCCCGCGAGGTACGCCTCGAGGACGAGGGCGGCTCGCGAAGGCCACCACCGGTAGATCGTCTGCTTGCCCACGCCCGCGCGGGCTGCGACCCCCTCGATGGTGAGGCTCCGGTGCCCCCGCTCGACCAGGAGCTCCTGCGTCGCCCGCACGATTGCCTCGTGCGCGCGCTCGCTCCGGCGGCGTCCACGCTCTCGCACGAGCTCCGTCATGTGCCCGACTGTACCAAGTAGACGAGACGTATCGTCTCGTGCTACGCTCGAGGTGAAACGAGACGAACCGTCTAGAAAGTGGAACGCACGATGCGTCGACAGCGCGAACCGCTCCAGGCCCAGCTCGACTCCCTCCGCGGCCCGCTCGCCCTCGTCGTCCTCACCGTCGCACCGGTGCTCCTGTGGGCGCGCATCGCTCCACTCGACACCCGCTTCGCCACGACGTACACGACGCTGACCAGCATCGCCGTGATCCTGGCGCTCGCCGGCACCGCGTCGTTCGCGCTCAACCTCGTGCTCGGCGCGCGCCTCCGACCGGTCGAGCGGCTGTTCGGCGGCCTCGATCGGATGTACGCCGCGCACCGGACGAACGGCAAGGTCGCTTTCAGCCTCCTGCTCGGGCACGTCGTGCTGATCCTGTGGAGCCGCGCCACGATCTCGTTCGACACTGCGCTCGACCTGCTCGGCCCGGCAGCCGGCGCAACGGTCTTCGTCGGTGTCCTCGCGTTCAGCGCGATGACCGTATCGATTCTGCTCACGCTGTTCGTCCGGCTCGGGCACGAGGTGTTCGTGTACGTGCAGCGGAGCTTCGGGCTCGTGTTCCTGGCCGCGACGTACCACGTGTTCACGACCGACGGCGCACTTGCGGCCTCGGGGGCGCTCGAGCTGTACCTCGCGACGCTCGCGACGCTCGGGATCGCGGCGTTCGTCTACCGGTCCCTGCTCTCGAGCGTCCTCGTCCGCCGTCGGCGCTACCGCGTCGTCGACGTCAACAGGCTCGACGAGTGCGTCACCGAGATCGTCATGGAGCCGGTACGCAAGCCGATGGGCTTCGCCCCGGGCCAGTTCGTCTTCGTCAACTTCCGCTCGCCCGAGCTCGAGGGCCTTCTGAAGCCGTTCGAGCTCTCGCTCGAGCGCCAGGTGCTCTCCGTCCGCCCGGGCGAGATCGCGAACCAGTTCCATCCCTTCTCCATCACGTCGGCTCCGGAGGATCCTCGGCTTCGGGTCACGGTCAAGGCCGTCGGCGACTACACACGCGCGCTGCGGAAGCTCGAGTCCGGGGCGGACGCGGTCGTGGAGGGACCGTACGGCGGCTTCTCCCATACGACGATCGACAACCCCACCCAGGTCTGGGTCGCAGGCGGCATCGGCGTCACGCCGTTCCTCAGCATGGCCCGCAGCCTCGCGGACGGCGAGGGCCCGGCGGTCGACTTCTACTACTGCGTCGAGCACGAGGAGGAGGCGCACTTCCTCGAGGAGCTGCGCGCCATCGAGCGCCGAAGGCCCGACTTTCGCCTCGTTCTCGTCCCTCGAGACCGCGAGGGCTTCCTCACCGCCGAGCGGCTGGAAGAGGAACACAACGGCCTCGCGTCAGCCGACGTGCTCGTCTGCGGTCCGCCGGCAATGCTCGCGAGCATGCGCACGCAGCTGCGGGCGAGCGGCGTGCCCGAAGGGCAGATTCACATGGAGGAGTTCGGCTTCGCGCGGCGCGCTCCGACCGATCCTGCTCCGGCGACCTCGGCCGGTCGGCAAGCAGAGACGCGCCTTTCCGACGGCCAGCTTCTCGCGCTCCTCGCAGGGCTCGTCTTCGTCGGGCTCGCTGCCGCCGCCGCGGTGATCGCCGAGAGCGCGCTCGCTGCCGGATCGGTACCGCAGTGACGAGCGTTGCCGAGGAGCGCCGCCTCGCCACCAGCGTCCTCGTCATCGGCACCGGAGCCGCGGGACTGCGGGCTGCGATCGAGCTCGCCGAGCGCGGGGTGGACGTGCTCTGCGTCGGCAAGCGCCGCCGCGACGACGCGCACACCGTGCTCGCCGCAGGCGGCATCAACGCCGCACTTGGGACGATGGATCCCGAGGACAGCTGGGAGCAGCACGCCGCTGACACCCTGAGCGAGGGGTACTGGCTCGGCGACCCCGAGAGCGTCGAGATCCTCTGCCGGGAGGCGGCCGGCGCGATCGACGATCTCGTCCGCTGGGGCGCGAGCTTCGCGCGGGAGCCGGACGGCCGGCTCACGCAGCGGTTCTTCGGCGCCCATCGCTACCGGCGGACGTGCTTCGCGGGCGACTACACGGGTCGCGAGCTCCAGCGGACCCTCGTCCAGCGAGCTTCAGACCTCGGAGTCGCCGTGCGTGACGACATCTACGTCACGAGGCTGCTCGTGCGCGACGGGCGCGTCTTCGGCGCCTACGGCTTCGACCTCGACACCGGTGCCCGCACCGTGATTCTCGCCGATGGCGTCGTCCTCGCGGCGGGCGGCCACACGCGCATCTGGCGGCGCTCGTCCTCCCGGCGCGACGAGAACACGGGCGACGCGATGCGTCTCGCCGCGGAAGCGGGCTGCAGGCTCCGCGACATGGAGCTCGTGCAGTTCCACCCGACCGGGATGGTGTACCCGGAGGAGTCTGCGGGCACGCTGGTGACCGAGGCGGTCCGGGGAGAGGGGGGAATCCTGCGGAACAGCGCCGGCGAGCGCTTCATGGAGCGGTACGACCCGGTCCGGCTGGAGCTCTCCGCGCGTGACCGCGTGGCTCTCGCCAACTACACGGAGGTCGCGGAAGGTCGCGGCACTGCGAACGGAGGCGTTCTGCTCGACATCTCACATCTCGACCGCGAGCTGATTCTCGACCGCCTGCCGCGCATGTACCGCCAGTTCGTCGACCTCGCCATGCTCGACATCACAACGACGCCCATGGAGGTTGCGCCGACCGCGCATTACTCGATGGGCGGAGTGCGCGTCGATCCGGCCACGCACGCAACGGACGTGGAAGGCCTGTACGCGGTCGGTGAGTGCGCGGCGGGCGTCCACGGTGCCAACCGCCTCGGGGGCAACTCGCTGCTCGAGTGCCTCGTGTTCGGCCGGATCGTCGGCCGGGAGGCCGCGCGCTTCTCGCGCGAGCTCGACGTCCACATCCGCGACCGCAGCGCGATCGAGGCGGCTCGCGATGAGGTCGACGAGCGCCTCGCGCGCCGCGGCGAGGAGTTCGCGCGGCCACTACAGCGCGCGCTGCGGGATCTCATGTCCGAGTGCTGCGGTGTCGTCCGCTCCGAGGACGGCCTGCTGGAGGGCCTGACGCGTCTCGCCGAGATCCGCGCACGGTCGGACGAGCTCGAGGTGCGGCCAGACATCGCCGGCTTCTGCGGACCTCGCGCATGCGTTCGACCTGCACGGATCGCTGCTCGCGGCGGAGGCGACGATCGAGTCGGCGCTCGAACGCCGCGAGACGCGCGGCGCGCACAACCGGTCGGACTTCCCCGAGCGCGATCCGGAGCTTGACGCGAACCTCCTCTGGACGCTCGGCGGCGACATCAGCCGTCAGGCAATCGGTCGACCGTCGGCAAAGGTCGCGGCGCTGGCGAGCGACGCGCGTGAGATCGACATCGCGGGCCGCCTCTTGGAGTAGGGGCGAGGCTTGCCTCGCCCCCGCGTGGTACATGCGGTGAGGGCGAGGCAAGCCTCGCCCCTACGACGAGAGGTAGGCGAGCACCGCGAGCACCCGCCGGTGGTCGCTCTCGGAAGGCGGGAGGTCGAGCTTGCCGAGGATGCTCGCGACGTGCTTCTCGACCGCACCCACGGTGAGCACCAGCGTCTGCGCGATCCCCGCGTTCGACCGGCCTTCGGCCATCAGGCCGAGCACCTCGAGCTCGCGCGGCGTGAGGTCGGCGAGCTGGCCGTGGCGCCGGCGGGAGAAGAGCTGCGCCACCACCTCGGGGTCGAGCGCGGTGCCTCCCTCTGCGACCCGGCGAACGGCATCGACGAAGTCGGCGACGTCCATGATCCGGTCCTTCAGCAGATAGCCCACGCCGCCCCGCCCGTCGGCGAGGAGCTCGGTCGCGTACGTCTGCTCGACGTACTGGGAGACGACGAGGATGGCGGTGTCGGGCGCGCGGCGTCGCGCCTCGATCGCGGCGCGAACGCCCTCGTCGCGGAACGTCGGCGGAAGCCGGATGTCGACGATCGCGATGTCGGGCTTCTCCGTTGCGACGATGCGGAGCAGCGCGTCCGCGTCGTCCACCGCCGCCACGACCTCGAAGCCGCTGTCACGCAGGAGGCGCGTGAGCCCGTCGCGGAGCAGGGCGAGGTCCTCTGCGATCACTACGCGCATGGCAGCTCGGCCCTCACGGTCGTCGGTCCTCCGGCGGGGCTCACGATGCGAAGCGTGCCGTCGAGCGCGCGCACGCGCTGCTCGAGGCCGGTCAAGCCGTTGCCCGCAGGATCGGCGCCGCCCTGCCCGTCGTCCTCGATCTCGGCGACGAGCGTCCCGTTCGTCCGCCGGATACGGATGTCGATGCGAGCCGCGTCCGTGTGCTTGATCGCGTTCGCGAGCGCCTCGGCCACGACGAAGTAGGCGGCGGTCTCGACCGTGGCGGGCAGACGGCCGGGGAGGTCGACCGCCAGCGTGACCGGAACCGGCCCGCGCCCCACGAGCGCGGTTATCGCCGCCTCGAGCCCGCGGTCGGTGAGGATCGGCGGGTGGATGCCTCGCGCGAGATCGCGTAGCTCCTGGAGCGCCTGCCTCGCGTCTCCCCGGGCTTCTGCGAGCAGGGCTCGAGCCGCTTCGGGATCCGTCCGCAGCTTCTCCTCGGCCATCCCGATGCTCATCCCGAGCGCGACGAGGCGCGCCTGGGCGCCGTCGTGGAGGTCGCGCTCGATTCGGCGCAGCTCCGCCTCCTGGACGTCCACCGCGCCGGCGCGCGTCTGCTCGAGCTCTCGGATCCGGTGCTCGCGCTGCCCGTAGATGACCGCGGCGTGGACGGCGGCGGCGACCAGGAGCCCGAGCGCGACCCACTGGGGCCAGAAGTACCCGCCTCCCGTGATCGCCCAGACGGCGACGAGGAAGCAGCAGAGCACCGCCGAGAGCCCGATCTGGATCGCCAGCGCGCGGCTGCCGAGCGTGCGCCGGCTGATGTCGGGGTTCTCGAGGACGGCGACGATCCAGCCCGGGATCCCGACCAGGAGCGACAGCGAGAGCAGCGGCCAGACGGGCCAGAAGTACCCGCCGTCCGAGGTCAGCTCCCAGATGACGAACAGCGCCACGACGATGCTGGCCGAGACCAGCGACAGGGTCGTCAGCGCTCGCACGCGGCGCGCTCGGACCTCGGCCAGAGACCTCGCCGGCTCCGGTTCGCTCGCGAGAAGCCTGGATGCCAGCCAGCGGGAGAACGACGCGTACGGCCCGAGCAGGTGCGCCGCGGCCAGCAGGAGCACGAGACCGGCTCCGGCGACCGGCAACGTCTCGGCGAACGTGTCGATGTCGAGGAAGCCGAACACGTCGCTCGAGTCGACCCACCGGTACCAGATCGGCAGCGTGAGCAGCTGCCCGGCCCAGTAGACGACGGCCAACGGGACGAGTGAGAGCGGCCAGCTCAGCAGGAGGTGCGCCTGCTGCTTCCAGAACGCGCTGTCTCGAAGCACGTTCAGTGCCCGGGTCCAGAAGCTCGCGCCCCTGGTCGTCCGAGTCGACGGGCTCACGTCCGCGCCGAGCAGCGCGTTGGCCGCCAGGCCCTGTAGCCGAGAGATCTGGCCGACCGCCCACCGCAGGCCGAACAAGAGCGGGAAGACGAGCGGCGTGATCGCGAGGACGACCGTGGCGATCCAGCCGGCCAGGAGCACCGCGAAGGCGACGCTACCGAGCGCCAGCCCTACGAGGTAGTAGAGCAGCGCTCGGTAGGTCTCCACTCTCGCGAGCGGTGCGAGCAGGCGTCGCATCACGCTCACTAACGAAGCTCCGCGGCCGGTCGTGCCGGCGTGTCGCCCTCGAGCTTCACCTTCGGAAGCCACGAGAGCCACCGCGGCAGGTACCAGTTCCACTCGCCGAGGAGCTTCATGCTCGCCGGCAGGAGCACCCCGCGGACGATCGTCGCGTCGATCAGAACCGCGGTCGCGAGCCCCACGCCGAACTGCTTCATCATGATCAGCGAGAGCGTCGCAAAGATCGAGAACACGAAGACCATGACGATCGCGGCGCTCGTGACGACGCCCGCGGTCGACTTGATCCCGTGCGCGATCGCGTCCTCGGTCCTCATGCCCCTGTCGTATGCCTCCCTGATCCGGCTCAGGATGAAGACGTGATAGTCCATCGAGAGCCCGAAGAGGATCACGAACATGAACACCGGCAGCCACGCCATCACGCCCTCGGTGTACTCGACGCCCAGGAGGCCGCTCGCCAGCCCGTGCTGGAACACGAGCACGAGGACTCCGTAGGCCGCCGCGACCGACAGCAGGTTGAGCACGACCGTCTTCGCCGCGATCACGACCGAGCGGAACGAAACGAGCATGAGCAGGAACGCGAGGCCGAGGACGAAGGCGAAGACGAGCGGAGCCTTGCCGCGCACGGCGTCTCCGAAGTCCTTCGCGAACGCCGTCTCGCCGGTGACGCCTGCTTCGACGCCACGGAGCTCGCCGACGGTCGAGGGCACGATCTCGCCACGGAGCGTCGACAGGGCGTCGTACGACGCGTCGTCGCTGCCGTTTCCGGCAATCGGAAGCTCGATCCGAGCCACCGTCCGGGCGGCGTTTACGTCGGTCGTAATCGGCTCGTGCGCCGCGCCGCTCGCCAGGGCCTCATTCCGGAGCTCCGCGAGCGCCGTCTGGACGGTCGGATCGTCGATCGAGGGAGCCTCGACGACGACGATCGCCGGCTCCTGCTCGCCGGGGAACGAGGTCTGGAGCCGGTTGTAGACCTGGACGGCGTTGATGTCCTGCGGCAGCGCTTCGACGCCGGGAACGACGGTCTTCATGCCGAGCGCCGGCAGCGCGAGCGCCACCAGCAAGCCGGCGGAAAGCGCGACCGCCAGCTTCGGCCTGCGCAGCACTCGGTCGACCGTCCAGCCCCAGAGCCTTCCTCCGCTCGGCCTCTGCAGGCGGTGGAGGAGCGGCACGCGGGCCTTGTTCACGCGGTCGCCGAGCCTCGAGAGGAGGGCGGGGAGGACCGTAAGCGATCCGAGCACCGCCATCGCCACGACGATGATCGTCCCCATGGCGAACGAGCTGAACGCCTGATCGCCCGTGAGGAACATCCCGGACATCGCGACGATCACCGTCAGGCCCGAGACGAGTACGGCCCGTCCTGACGTGGCGGCCGCAGCCTCCAGAGCTGCCTTCTCGCTCCGGCCCGCGGCACGTTCCTCCCGCTCGCGCTTCAGGTAGAAGAGCGAATAGTCGACGCCGACGGCCAGCCCGATCAGCAGCACGACTGCGCTGACGTTCTCGTCGACGGGCCAGATGTAGCTCGGAACCGCGAGCAGTCCCATGGTGGCGATCACGGCCGTCAGGCCGAGAAGCAGCGGGATCCCCGCGGCGACGAGCGCGCCGAACGTGACGATCAGGATGACGATGGTCACCGGGATCGAGAGGAGCCCGGCACGGCCGAGGTCCTCGCCGACGACTTCCGTGATCTCCTTGTCGGCGCTGGCTTCGCCAAACGTCCCGACGACGAGGTCCGGGTGTGCCGCCTTCGCCTCGTCCACGGCGGAGAGGACCGGGTCGATCTTGTCGACTGCGTCGTCCGGCGGCCCGCGAATGTCGAACGACACGAGTGCCGAGCGGCCGTCTTCCGAGATCAGCTCCCTGTTGGCCGGCTCGAGCGGGCTGCGGACGTTCGAGACCGCGGGCACCGCCGAGACGCGAGCGACGACCTCCTCGACCGCTGCCGTGAACTCGGCACTGTCGGTCGTGAGGGTGGCGCTCTGCAGGAGCACGTTCTCCTCCGCCGGCTGCTCGAAGCCCGCCTCGAGGATCCGCTCCATGCGCCCGGACTCGCCGGGCGAGTCGCCGTCCCCGAGCTGCTTCGTGCCGATCGCGCCGCCGAGCACGACGGCCACGATCACGAACGCCAGCCAGCCGAAGGTTGCAGTCTTCCAGTGCGCGGCGCTCCAACGCGCCGCTCGTGACGCCAGGTTGAGCCTCATCACAGGCCCCCCTTCTCTGTCGTTTTCACCATGCTTCGAGGCTGCCTGCGCAGCTCTCGCCCGCCAATGGCGGCGGCTGGCGTCCGTACTGGGGCTACCCGGTGCGGCCGGAGGTCGGGCTACCCGTACGTCCGGCCCGGCTTGGTTGCCGCCGGTCCCGCCGGCTTGGAGCTCTCAGCCCTTCGAGACCAGGCGGTCGATTCCGGCAATCGCGCGCTCGAGCCCGCCCTCGTCGAAGAGGTGCGGGATGCAGTTCCCGATCTCGTGCGCCGGCCCGTCGAGCGTGTCGGAGCCGACGGCTCCGTTGAGCGCGTAGCGGACGGGGATCTCGTGCGTGACGACGAGGATGCCGCGCTCGGGCCGATCGAGCAGGCGCCTGAAAGCCGCCGCGTACCGCCGTGCGGCGTCGTCCAGGCTCTCGCCGCCCGGGAACCTCTCGCTGCGCTCGTGGCCGTGCTTCCAGATGCGGTAGTCCTCGATCGTCTGGCCTTCGAGCTCGCCGACGTCGATGTCGTCGAGGAGCGCGCTCCTCGACGAGCGGGATCTCGCGCCCGCGGACCGCGATCTCGGCGGTCTGCCGCGTGCGCGGAAACCGCGTGTGAACGCAGAGCTCGAGCTCGAGGTTCGCAACCTGCAGGGCGAGGCCGAACGCCTCCGCCTCGCCGGCCGGAGTCAGCGCTGACGGGAACGCTGGGATCGCCGTTCACGCGCCGTAGGGCGTTCAGCTCGCTCTCGCCGTGCCGGGTGAGGACGAACAGGCGCACGTGGGTTGAGCCTCCGTCGTCAGCCGGCCGGCGCCGGCGTGGCCGCTCCCTCGGTCGGCGCGTCGCGCCTCCCGAAGACCGCGAGGGCGAGGATCACGAATCCGATTCCCGTGAGCAGCAGCGCCACGCCTACGACGATGCCGAAGACCGCGATCCGTTCCGCGAGGTAGCTCACGTTGAGGGCCGTCGTGAGCGCGGTCTCCGTGATCCAGATGTCGCGGGCTCCGTTCGACACCGGCTGCCCGTTCGCATCCTTCGCAGCGGCCGCCTCGTCGCTCGTGCCTGCCGGATCGTCCGGGTCTGCCGCGGACTGGAACCGGCCCATCTCCGAATAGGTCAGCCCGGCCGTGCTCTCGAGCGTGTGCTCGCGCATGACCAACGCGAACGCGCGTGCCTGGTCACCGGTCTTCACCTGCTCGCCGGCCCACTGCTCCGCGTGCTCCGCGACCGCCGGGTCGTCGGCGGAGCCGAACGTGATGCCCTCGTCCTCGATCGCATCGCGCGTGTCCATGAACCCGTTCACACCCAGCGCGATGGCGGCGAGGCCGAACAGGATGAGCACCCCGCCTGCGACGAAACCACCGATCTCCCACAACCTCTTGCGCTTCATGGGGTCACCTCCCGGTCGTTGCGGCCTCCGGCAGCCTGCCAGGTCTCAGCGACCTCCTTGCGCAACGTTGGTGGGCTCCTGTGTGTTGTCGGCTCGCATTCGCAGCACGCTGGTCCTCTCGATTAGCGTTGATCGCCGTGCTCCTGGTCGCGCTGATCCTCGTCGTGCTGCTCGCCGGATGCGCCGCTCGAGACCGTGAGCGCCCACCGCCCGAGGCACTCGCGGACGCCGCCGTGCGGGGCGATGCGGAAGCGGTCCGCCGCCTACTCGACGATGGAGCCGACGTCGACGCGCGCGACTCGTCGGGTCGGACCGCGGTGACGGCAGCCGTCTATGCCGGCAGCGTGGAGACGACCCGCGCTCTCGTCGACGCAGGAGCCGACGTGGACCTCCAGGACGACATGCGCTCCAATGCGTTCCTCGCGCTGGGCGAGACCGGCGACGTCGCCGCGCTCGACGAGGTGCTCCGCGGCGACCCCGACGTCACGTTGACGAATCGTTTCGGCGGAACAGCGCTCATTCCCGCGGCCGACCGCGGCCACGTCGAGATGGTGCGAGCGCTGCTCGAACGAACGGATGTGGACGTCGATCACGTCAACGACCTCGGCTGGACGGCGCTCCTCGAGGCCGTGATCCTCGGCGACGGCGGGCGTGCGCATCAGGAGATCGTGCGGCTGCTCCTCGCCGCGGGCGCGAACCGCGAGCTCGCGGACCGCGACGGCGTGACCCCGCTCGAGCATGCGCGCCGGAGCGGGTACGAGGAGATCGCGGACCTCCTCGAGCGCCGCTGAGTCAGTCCACCATCGAACCTGAATCTCGGGCACGAGCGACTGGCGTCGATCTCATCGCTAGGGTCATCCTCCGGTGCCCGAGAGCGGAATTCGAGTCCGTCCAGTCACACCTGAACGCTGGCCCGATCTGGTGGATCTCTTCGAGCGCCCGGGCCCTCGCGGTGCCTGGGCGCGAACCGGCGCCTGCTATTGCATGTTCTGGCGTCTAGCAGCCCGTCGAGTACGAGGCCGGCTTCCGGGAAGCGCTCGCTCCAGGGGGTCACCGGCGGGCCGAACAAGGAGCGCTTGCGAGAGCTCGTCGGCGGGCGGCGCGGTGCCGGGCCTGCTCGCGTTCCGCGACGCGCTGCCGGTGGGGTGGGTCTCGATCTCTCCACGCTCCGACCTCGTAGCGCCTCGATCACTCGCCCGGGCTGCGCTCCGAGCCGGACGCAGGCGGCGAGCGAATCTGGTCGATCTCATGCTTCTACGTCCATCGCTCGGCGTGGCGTACGGGAGTCGGCACCGCGCTTCTCGAGGCCGCGGTCGCAACCGCCGAATGGCGGAGGGAGCGACCGCGCTCGACGGCTACCCGATCATGGCCGGCAGCGTCGAGGCCCATACACCGGCTACGACACGATGTTCGAGCGGTCCGGGTTCCGGCTGCTCAGGGCGGGACGGGGTCGCGGCCGCGCGCTCTGGCGTCGAGAGGGGTAGACGCGGGAGCGGCTCAGCCCGACAGCTCGACCAGCCGGCGCTCGAGAAACCGCCGCTCGGCGTCCGAGTGGACGAGCTCGAGCGCGCGCTCGTAGGCGGCGCGTGCTTCCTCGACACGCTCGAGGCGACGCAGCAACTCGGCGCGCGTCGCGTGCAGGTAGTGGTAGCGATCGAGCTCCAGGCCCTCGACCAGCGCGAGTGCGGCCTCTGTGTCACCGGCCTCGGCGATCGCGGCCGCCCGGTTGAGCTCGACGACCGATGAGCCGGTGACGCGGCCGAGCTCGCCGTACAGGGCCGCGAGCTGCGGCCAGTCCGGAGCCTCGTCGACATGGAGAACCGCGATCGCCGCCTGCAACACGTAGGGGTCGCGGCCGCCGAGAGCGAGCGCACGATCGAGCACGGCGCGCCCCTCGGCGATCTGGCCGAGGTCCCAGAGCGAGCGATCCTGGTCGCGCAGGAGGACTACGGCTCCATCGGCGACCCGTGCCTCGCGCCTGGCGTCGTTCACGAGCATGAGCGCCACCAACCCGTGCACCTCGGGCTCGTCGGGCATCAGCTCGGCGAGCGCACGTCCGAGCCGGATCGCCTCGGCCGCGAGGTCGCCGCGGCCGCCGTAGCCCTCGTTGAAGATGAGGTAGACGACCGCGAGCACAGCGGCGAGGCGGTCGGGGAGCAGATGAGCCGGCGGCACCCGGAACGGGATCCCGGCGGCCTTGATCTTGCGCTTCGCGCGGACGAGCCGCTTGGCCATCGTCGCCTCGGGGACGAGGAAGGCGCGCGCTATCTCCTCCGTCTCGAGGCCGCCCAGCGTCCGTAACGTGAGCGCGACCTGTGCATCGAGCGCGAGCGCCGGATGGCAGCACGTGAAGACGAGCTCGAGGCGCTCGTCCGGGATCGTCGTCTCGTCCACGTCGTCCTCCGTCGCTTCCTGCACGTCGAGCAACTGACTCTTCGCAGCGAGCGTGCGCTCGCGGCGAATGCGGTCGATCGCGCGGTTGCGCGCCGTGGTCACAAGCCAGGCGCGCGGGTTGGTGGGCGTTCCGTCGCGGGGCCAGCGCTCCGCGGCGATCGCGAACGCTTCCTGGGCGGCTTCCTCGGCGAGATCGAAGTCGCCGAGGAAGCCGATCAGGCTGGCGAGGACGCGGCCCCACTCGTCGCGGAAGACCTGCTCGAGAATCGCTAGCCCTCCACGAGCGGGCGCACCTCGACCGAACCGCCGAGGCGGGCCGCCGGAATGCGCGCGGCGAGCGCGATCGCCGCGTCGAGGTCGTCGGCCTCGAACACCAGGTAACCGCCGAGCGCCTCCTTGATGGCGACGAACGGCCCGTCGGTGGTCAGCGTCTTGCCGTCCTGCACCCGCACCGTGGTCGCCGCCGCGGGGGGCTGTAGCCAGAGGCCCGGGGTGACACCGGGCGTCTCGTTGATCGGCCTGGTAGTCGCTGTACACCGCCCTCTGCTCGTCTTCGGACAGCTGCTGCCACTCCTCCGACTGAGGCGTCGGAGTATCGCCTTGCTGAATGAGCAGCATGTACTTCATCGTTTCCTCCTTGTCGTGGAGCGTGGTCTCGTCGTAGACGGACGGGCAGCCAGCGAAAGGACAACGGTTGCAAGATCCGCTGAGCGAATCACGTCAGGCCGGTGGACGCACGACCGAGAACCTGGCGCAGGCGAAGTCGCCGTTCCTGCCGAGCTCGTCCAGGCGCAGCTCGAGCCGTCGCGGCAGGAGAAGCTTGCCGGCGCCCAGAGTCACCGGTGCGATCGACACGATGACCTCGTCGAGCAGCCCCACGTCGGCGAACTGGCCGACGAGGTCTCCTCCGCCGACGATCCAGACGTTCCGCTCGCCGGCGGCGCGCGTCATCTCCTCGTGAACGGTTGCGACGTCGGCGCTCGTGAACAGGACTCCGGATTCGGGGACGACCGGCAGTTCCCGGTGCGTGAAGACCCAGCACGGGATGTCGTACGGCCACTTCCAGTCCGCCTTGTCCTTGCCGGAGAACTCGTGCTCGAGGATCCACTCGTACGTCGTCGACCCCATGGCCAGCGCGCCGACGTCGGCGATGAAGTCGCCGTAGTTCAACGGCCCGTCGCTCTCGCGCTCGCGGGTGAAGAGCCAATCGAGCGAGTCGTCGGGGTCGGCGATGAAGCCGTCGAGGGTGGTCGCGGTGTAGTACTGCGTGAGGCTCACGATCCGACTCCTTCCTGGATAGCTGCCGTGGCGGGCCAGTGCTCGGGGGTCACGTCAAACGTGAGCAAGCACGCGGTCGAGCGGCCGAGGCACTCGGGTCAGATCGAGCGCCTGGACGAGCAGGGGCGCGTAGCGAATCTTCCCCGCGTAGCTGCCGAAGAAGCGACGGAGCTGCTCCTCGCTGCGCCGTCCACGCCACGCCGGCTGCTTCTGAAGGGTGCGAAAGGACCCGAGTTGTCCCTGCGCGTCGACGACCTGTTCCACGGCATCGGCGCCGAGTGAGCGGATCAGCTCGTCTTCCAGGTCTTCGACGCACACGTAGAAGCCGAGGGCTTCCAGCTCGGTACGAGAGAGGCCGGTGCCGAGGCCCGCGCGCTCGAGGCCACGCCGAAAGACGCCCTCCTCCCCCGCGTCGCAGAGGCCTGCGAGCTTGACATCGAGCCCTTGGGGGCCGAAGAGCTCGAGGAAGCCTCCGATGGCCTGCGCACCTCCCATGGGTACGACGGAGACGCCCTCGGCGTCGAGATTCCGGCCGCGGCGCTCCGCCAGGGCTTCGACGGCGAGCTTGTCGCTGACCCCTTCGACGAGCACGACTGCGCTCGCGTCGTCCGCGGCCGTCGGTCGGCCGTCGAGTGCCGGCAGGGCTCGCATGGAGGGCATTGTGGCTATGGGGAGGACTTGCTCGAGACGATGGGCGCGCGGACCCCGCCGTAGCCCCGTACCAGACGACCGAGCGATGATTTCGCGACCGGTGGGCCGTCTCACGGACAGTCCACGAAGCAGGAGGTGCACGCATGGGTCGCGAGGGGTCGTCCGAGAACGACGAGGGGATGCGCATCCTCGTCGGTTCGTGTGAGTGCGGCGCGGTTCGCTATCAGGTCGCGGACGAGTTCCTGTACGCGGCGAACTGCCACTGCTCGCGCTGTCGGGCGGCGACCGGCTCGGCGTTCAAGTCGTTCGCAGGAATCGAGCGCGAGAAGCTCGACATCACGAGCGGCCGAGACGCGCTGCTGGTCGTCGGCGATGCAACGTTGAACGACACGCGCTGCTCGACGTGCGGCTCTCTCCTCTTCTCCGTCGTGCGGGCCGGCGCCTACGTGCACGTCGCCCTGGGGTCGCTCGTCGATCCTCCCGGCATTCGGCCGACCCATCACATCTTCGTCGGCTCGAAGGCAGCGTGGTTCGAGATCACCGACGACCTGCCGCAGTTCGAGGAGCACGCGAAGTAGGTCGTTCTCGGCGCTTCCGCGCACGGGCTCCGCGGCTCGTGCTCGTCACGTGCGGCGGCCCTCTCGATCGAGCGACCGGGCGCTACCCGGACAACATCGTTCTCACCGCCGTGCCCGCGTAGCCGTCTCGATCGTTCAGGCGACGATGCCCTGCGCGCGCAGCTCGTCGATCTCCACGCGACCGAGCCCCGCCTCCGCGAGGACATCGTCCGTGTCCGCCCCGACGATCGGTGCCGAGCTCGGCGGAGCCGCCGGCGTTCCGAGGAACCTCGGCGCCGGGCGTGGTTGAATCGTGCCGTCGGCCGCGACGGTGTAGGTACGGCGTGCGACGTTGTGCGGGTGCGTCGCGGCCTCGGCGAGGCTGAGGACCGGGCTGACACACGCACCCTGGCCTTCGAAGACGGCCGCCCATTCGTCTCGCGGGCCGGGCGGCGAAGCGCTCCTCGAGCCGGGCGGACATCGCGGGCCAGGCTGCTTGGTCGTACTGGTCGGCGAACAGCGCGTCCTCGGTGAGCTCGAGTACACGCAGCAGCTCGGCGTAGAACTGCGGCTCCAGGGAGCCGACGGCCATGTGCTTGTCGTCCGCGCACCGGTACGTGCGATAGAACGGCGCGCCGCCGTCCAGGAGGTTCGAACCGCGGCGATCGCTCCAGTTTCCGTGCGCCCGCAGCCCGAGGATCACGGCAAGCTCGATCGCGATGCCGTCGGTCATCGCCGCGTCGACGACCTGGCCCTCACCGGTTGTCTGCGCGTGGAGGAGTGCCGCGCAGATCCCGAGAGCGAGCAGGAGGCCTCCGCCGCCCATGTCGCCGACGAGGTTCAGCGGCACCGCCGGATCGCCGTCCGCCGGCCCGATCGCTCCCAGCGCCCCCGCGAGCGCGATGTAATTGATGTCGTGCCCGGGCTCCCGGGCGAGCGGCCCGTCCTGGCCCCAGCCGGTCATCCGCCCGTATACGAGACGCGGGTTGCGTGCCAGACATGTCTCCGGGGTCGAGGCCGAGGCGTTCGGTCACTCCCGGCCGGAAGCCTTCGATCACCGCGTCTGCGGCGTCGATCAAGCGCAGCGCGACGTCCACTCCGGCGTCGTGCTTGAGATCGATGGTCACCGAGCGGCGCCCCCGATGCAGAACGACATGCGGCGTCTCGCCACCGGCCTCTCCCGGGCGGTCGATCCGGATCACCTCGGCGCCCAGGTCGGCGAGGACCATGCCGCAAAACGGCCCCGGGCCGATCCCGCCGAGCTCGATCACGCGCCGGCCTGCGAGAGGGCCGTGCCGATTCGATGTAGGGGTCTTCGTCACGTGGGTGCAGTCAATCACCGTCCCGGAGAGCAGCGTGGCCGACCGACGACGTGACATGCACGAGGGCGGGGCGCTAGGTTGATCTCAGCGTGGGCGGCTGGGCACTCGTCGCGATTGCGACCGTCGTCATCGCCTACGCGGCTCTCTCGGGTTTGCTCGTCCGGACTCCGGTCACCGCCGGCATCACGGTCGGGGGCGGGAGGATCGTCGAGATCGACATCGTCGCCGACCCCGAGCGGCTCCGCCGGCTCGACCTGACGATCCTCGACGACTGACGTCTGATACTCCGGAGACCAGATTTGAAGGCTCGCTTCGCACTTCTCGCCGCCCTTGCCGCCGTGCTCGCGCTACCGGGCGCGACCTACGGCGGCACCTACGTACCCCCACCCGGAGACGTCTTCCCCGTCTGGTCGCCGGACGGCAGGCGAATCGCCTATCTGTCGGGACGAGGCGTCGCGGCCCTCGTCCTCGTCTCCCCGGACGGCTCCCGCGAGACGCGGCTCCTCGAGCCCATCCCGAGCACCGGTGCCTATGCCGATCCCACGAGGATTGCGCTCTCCCCCGACTGGCGCTGGGCAGCCGTTGTCCGCTTTACGGGCAACCAGGCGTGGGTCCTGAGCGTCGCTCGCCTCGACGGCTCGGAGGAGCGGCGACTTGCGCTCGCGTCGTACGGGCCGCGACCCGCGTGGTCTCCGGACTCACGACGCATCGCGCTGCGCATGGCCGACGGGACGCTCGCCGCGGTCGGGATCGACGGCGGCGCCCCCGTCCGCTTGGCGCCGGAAGGTGGAGCGCTTGCCTGGTCGCCGGACGGCACGCGAATCGCCTACGTCGGCGGTACGCCTGAAGATCGCGAGATTCACGTCGTCGACGCGGAGGGGCGCAGCGACGTCGTCGTCGCGGTGCCCGGGGTGCAGCTCGAGCCGAAGTGGTCGCCCGACGGCGGCCGCATCGCCTTTCTGACGCGTCCTGCTCTCGAAGGACCGTTCGTCTTCGCAGTCGTGAGCTCGGATGGATCGGCTCTGGAGACGTACGACGCAGGCCCCGGCGTCAGCAACTCGGACGCTTTCACATGGACACCGGACGGACGCGCGCTCGTCTACGCGCGGGACGCCACGCAGGGGCTCTTCCGGCTCGACCTGGACACCGGTGTGACGCGTCGCCTCACGGCGTTCGGCGGCACGCCGGCCGTGTCGCCAGACGGCACCCGGGTCGCGTTCGCCGGGGGCGGCGAGTGCCGCGACCGTTCCGGCATCTACGTCGCGACCGTCGCCGGCCGAGGCGTCACCCGGATCACGAACGACTGTCGAATCATGGGAACCGGGCGCGACGACGTCCTGCGCGGCACGGCGCTCGCGGACGTGCTCGTCGGGCTCGGTGGCGACGATCGCCTGGTCGCGACGGACCCGGGCTACATGGGAGACACGCTGCTCGGGGGAGGAGGAGACGACGTGCTCGTCGGCGCCTACCAGCCGGACACGCTCCGGGGAGGACCAGGGCAGGACCGACTTCTCGGAGGAAAGTCCGCGGATTCGCTCTCCGGCGGCCCCGGCCGTGATTGGATCGACGGCCAGCGGGGCCGAGACCTCCTCTACGCCCAGGACGGATCGGTGGACACCGTGCACTGCGGCACGAACGATCTCGGCCGTGTTCCCGAACGCGACGAGGCATGGGTCGATCGGGTGGACAGAGTCGACGGCTGCGAGGTCGTACACCGGCGTCGCTGACGGATCCGCCTCGACACGGCAGCTCGGATCTTGACATGCAGCCTCAAGGCTGCATATAATAGGCATCCGTATGGCTGCCTATTCCGAGCGCCACGAGATGGACGAGGTGTTTCGCGCACTGGCCGATCCGAGCCGGCGCCTCCTGTTGGACAGGCTGAACGACCGCAACGGGCAGACGCTGCGCGAGCTGTGCGCGGGGCTGGAGATGGCACGCCAGTCGGTCAGCAAGCACCTGGCGGTGCTCGAGGCGGCGAATCTCGTGACCACGGTCCGGCGGGGCCGGGAGAAGCTCCACTACCTCAACGCGGCGCCGATCAACGAGATCTCCGAACGCTGGATCAACCGCTACGACCAGGAGCGGGTCCACGCCCTGGCCGACCTGAAACGAGCACTGGAGGAGACCCCCATGCAGAAGCCCTCGTTCGCCTACACCACCTACATCAAGACGACTCCCGAGCAGCTCTGGCAGGCGTTGACCGAGCCGGCCTTCACCGAGCGCTACTGGAGGACGACCTTCGAGACGGACTGGCAGGTCGGCTCGACGATCACCTGGCACCACCACGGCGTCACGATCGCCGACCCCGAGCAGGTCGTCCTCGAGTCCGAGCCCTACCGCCGGCTCTCCTACACCTGGCACACCTTCACGCCCGAGTTGGCCGAGGTCCACGAGGAGCTCGGCGACGAGGTGCTCGCCAAGGCGGCCAGCGAACGCCGATCGAAGGTCACGTTCGAGATCGAGCCGCTCGACGAGCTCGTGCAAGCTGACCGTCGTCCACGACGGCTTCGAACCCGGGAGCACCGTCATGGGGCTGGTCAGCGGAGGCTGGCCGCACGTCCTCTCCGAGCTCAAGACGCTGCTCGAGACCGGCGAGACCCTCCACCGAGTCGGCGACGAGGCGGCGGGCGCCAAGGAAAGGAGTTGACATGAGGAAGCTCATCGCTGCCTTCCGCGTGTCTCTGGACGGGTTCATCGAAGGCCCGAACGGAGAGGACGACTGGGTCGACACGTGGGAGGACACCTTCGATCTGATGCCGCAGATCGACGCCATGGTTCTCGGCGGCGGCATGTATCCGGGCTACGAGCAGTACTGGAGCGCGGTGCACGCCGACCCGCAGGGTCGCATTGCCCTTCACCGGAAGGCCCGCGTCCGCGGGCGAGATCGAATACGCGCGCTTCGCGCACGCCACCCCTCATGTCGTCTTTCCACGACGCTCGACACCGCGTCCTGGAAGACGACTCGGATCGTTCGTGACGTCGAGGAGATCCGGGCCATGAAGGAGCAGCCCGGGAAGGACATCTACGCCGTCGGGGGACCGACGCTCGTCTCGAGCCTGATGAATCGGGGCATCGTCGACGAGCTTCGGCTCGACGTGCATCCGATCGTCCTCGGTGGGGGAAGGCGCTCTTCAATGGTGTGAAGGAGCGGCACCAACTGCAGCTACTCGACGCGAAGCCGCTCGGGCCGGGTCAGGTTCGGTTGATCTACGCGGGCCGCTAGCTGTGCTGCCGGCTGGTTGGCTGGGGAAGCGGGTCCTCGTGATCGGCCCTCACATGCCGGAACAGCACATACAGCCCGGCGTCGTACACGCCCTTGAGCGCTCCGGCGATGACGAACGGAGCGCCGAGCGAGACGGCCAGAATCGGCCCGGAGACAAGCGGTGCCAACGGACGCACGACGTAGCGTGCCGTGTTGGTGTAAGCAGCCGCCGCCGTGCGTTCATCCGGCTCGACGACCGCGACGACGTACGCCTGGCGGGTCGGAACGTCCATCTGGGAGAGCGCGAACCGCCCGAAGACGAGAGCGATCGCCGTTGCTTGACTCGGCGCGAACGGAATAAGCGCGAGAAGCAGGTTCGACGGCAGGTGGGTGAAGACCATTGTGTTCAGCAGCCCGATGCGTCCTGCGAGTCGAACGGCGATCTGGAACGAGGCGGCCTGGAGGAAGCCGATCGCGAGAAGACGACGCCGAGCGCGCCGCCGACGTGCCCCACCTCTCGGTGAACCAGTACGCCAGGAACGCCTGCGTCACGAAGCCCCCGCCGAAGGAGTCAAGGGCGAAGAGTGCGCTCAGGCGAGCCACGACCCCGCGCGACGTGTCGAGTGGCCGTACAAGCCGATCCGGCTCCACGGCCCGCGAATCGACGGCAGCGCTCAGCCCTGCGGCGACGGCGATCGCTGCGGCCGCCGCCACCGGATATGCGAGCAGGAAGCGCTGGGGCTCGACGTCGACGAGACGTGTACCGATGGCGGCGAGTGCACCGAGCGAGCCTGAGACCGTCGCGATGGTGTTGTAGTGGCCGAACAGCTGCGCATGACCGTGGCCCTCGCCCGCGCTTGGAAGCATGGCTTGCTCGAGCGAGGTGAACGGCCCCGACTCGACGACCTCGGTCGAGACCGTGCCCGTCAGGGCGGCAAGCACGAGCAGCCAGACCGAGTCCGTGAGCGCGAAGACCGTCCCGGCGACTGCCATGACGGCGAGGAGGGCGGTGTAGCACCGCAGGCGTCCGATTCGATCTCCGAAGCGGGCCAGGACTATCGACACGACTGCCGTACCGGCCACGAGGGCACTGATCACGAGCCCGACCTCGACCCCCGACAGCCCCAGGTCGGCAAGGGTGACCGATGAGAACGCTGCCGAGCCCGTAGACGAACGCCCTCAGCGCTTGGACGAGGAGGATCCGTAGCGCGTCTCCCCGAGCGTCAACTCCCAGCGTCCTGACGGGTGAAGAGTGCCGCTCCGCCGCTCCCCGGACAGAAGACGTACAGCGTCTCGTGGGTCGGATCCCATCCGAGTGTGTGAGCGCCCCGTTCGGTGGTCACCGACTCCACGAGCTCGAGAGCTGCGGTGTCCACGACGGTCACGGTGCCGGGGTCGCCGACCGCGACGTAGAGCTCGCGTGCAACGGGGTCGTGCCAGACCACGTCGGGGGCACCGGGGAGCGGAACCGTGGCCGCGATGACGCCCGAGTCCCGATGCATGACCACGAGTGCGCCGCCATCCGCGGCGCGGTACAAGCGATCCTCGTCGACCCAGAGTCCATGCGGCCCCGGTACCGGTACGTCGATCGCGCCGACGATCTCACCCGTGTCGGGATCGATCCGCAGTACGACGGCAGGGTCGCGGATGTTGGCGTAGACGAGGTCGCTAGCCAAGTCGTATGTCGCCCAGCGAGGCCGTCCCGGTAGCGCGATCTCGGCGACGACGGACTTGGCGTCGACGTCGATCACGGACGCTGTGCAGCCGACGCCGGGTGGCTCGCCGAGGTTGAAGGTGTACAGGCGGCGGCGCGTTCGATCGTAGGCCAGTCCGTTGGGACGTTGTCCAACCGCGACCCGCGCGAGCACGGTTCATCGGAACAGCGAAAGATGCTGGCGCGGGCGCCGCCGCGATCTGAGGTGAACAAGAGGTCGTGCTCCTGGTCGATGAGGACGCCAGCGACGCCGGGCAGGTCGTCGATCGAGTGCAAGAACACTCGCGCCTCGCAGTCGATGACCTCGACGCGGTCGGCGCTCGTGTGTGCCACGAACATTCGCGTGCCGCCGTCCCCGAGCCAGGAGTCGGCATGGTCGAATCCCGGCTCCCTGCCATTCGGAAGCGGGATGAACCCGGTCCGTGTGAAGCTCACGCCGCTGCCGGTTCTGCACTCACCTCGTTCTTGCACCAGGCGTATAGCGCGTCGTAGACCGGCAGTGCGAGCTCGAGTTGGCGGTGGTCTCCGAGGTCGAGGAGGTGGAAGCCCTCGGCGACCGCGAGCAGCCCGCGTGACTCCGGTGTGGCGTCACGGTCGTCGCTGACATCTGCGCCATGGACGATGCGTGCGAGTCGCGCAACAGCCGCGTCGTCGATCTCGTACTCCTCGACGAGCACCTCGAATGAACACAGCCCGTCGCGGTGCGTGTACGTGGCTCCGGGAGCGTCGTAGAGTTCGCTCCCTCGCGTTCGGCGACCTGGAGCACCTGGTCGGCGGGTACGTACAGGAACTCGGCGTCGTCATCGATGAACTTCTTGATCAACCAGGGACAGGCGATGCGGTCGGTCTTCGGCCGTTCGCGGGTCACCCACTTCATGGCAACGCTCCTTTCGTCTCTTGATGCAACGTCAGCTGGCGACGTCGCGGTCTGCGCCCTGCTCATGCGGGCTCCCTACCAATCAACAGGGCTCTCTTCCGAAACTCGTAGAGGCCGTCGAACAACGGGCCTGTGAGCTCCAGAAGCCGCGAGTCGTCGACGACCATCGACAACCCGCGTAGGGCCACGTCGAATCCAGAGGCCTCCGGCGCGTCGTAGCGCTCGTCGTCCAGATCCGCTCGTGGACGATCCGGGCGATGTCCCACAACACGGGGTCGTCGAGGTCGTAGTGGCCGCAGAAACGTTTCGAAGCTGCAGTCGCCGCCGTGGTGAGATAGCTCACCGCCGCGCATGTCGAACGGTGTTGCGTCAGCCGGGACTTCGTCGGGGTCATCCACGAAGAGGAACTCGGCCCCGCGGATCGACGAAGCGTCGGATGAGCCACGCGCAGGCAGCTCGATCGATGTGGCAGTTGCGGCGCGTCGCCCACTTCATGCATGTACCTCCTCCTGCGCGAAGGCCGCTGCGAGTTGTTCGACAGCTGCGTCTGCTCTCTCGCGCTCGACGGGCGGGAAGTAGTCGCGGCGTCGAATCCGCTGTAGCTCACGGCGCAGCCGGGCGACCGTTCGTCGACGCACAGGCTCCGGCCCGCCCCCCTGTGCTGCGAGGGCGTCGTCGATCACTCGGGCGTACTCGTCTGAAATGGCTCCGGCCATGCGCGTGGCGAGTGCACGCGCTTGGTCCCGACTGGCCGGTTCGCCGATCCAGATGGTTGCGTTGCCCCCGGCTTCGGTGACCTCCTCGGCGATCCACTCGAGCGCCTCAAGGGTTCGGCTGTCGAAGGGAAGGGCCACGAGGCCGTCCGCAATCTGCGCGACACCGAGCCGCTTCAACCGTCGCCAGACCGCGATTCGCGGTGTCGAGGGAACCCGAGGCAGACGGTAAGCAAGCATCACCCACCCTTCAGAATCCGGCGCGGCTCGAGCCACGGTGAAAGTGTAACCGTGGTTGCACTATCTCGCCACGTGGCCTACGCGGTCGCGTCTTGGAGCCAGTCGTCACCGTACGTGCCCCACGTCTAGGGGCGAGCGAGGAACAGTCTCTTCTCTCGCCCGAGGTGCGCCGGCCACTCGAGGCGGCGTGCACCTGCGAAGCCGAGATATGCGCGGAGCGCCGAGCGCATCGCGTCCACGAAGCCATCGACCCGGCGCGGCGCGAAGCCGTCCTCCCACCAGAGACCGAGCACCTCGCACGAGCCGCCGTCCCGGTCGATCCGCGGCTCGATGCGCCCGACGAAGCGGTCGCGGAAGAGGATCGGCAGCACGTACCAGCCGAAGCGCCGCTTGGCCGGCGGGTGGAAGAGGTCCCACACGTAGTCGAAGCCGAACAGGGATTCGAGGAGGGCGCGGTCCCACACCAGCGGATCGAACGGTGAGAGAAACGCCACGGAGGCCGGCGGCTCCGGCGGAGCCGCGAGCAGCTCGACCTCCTCGCGGAGGACGAAGCGCTTGCCGCGCACGCCCTCGACGTCGACCGGGACGAGCTCGCCTCCTCGATGAGCTCCTCGCGCAGGGCGGTTCTCCCCGGAACTCTGCCACCGCGGATCCGGCTTCGCGGGGCCGAGGCCGCCGAAGACGTCTCCGCCGCTGCTGGCGCCCAGGAGGCCGTGCGCGCGATACCGCGACAGCATCTTGTGCCGAAGCTGTTCCGTCAGCGGAACCTCGCGCTCGAGCACGTCACGCGGCAGCAGCCGCTCGAGGAGGTCGTAGTAGCGGCGGTTGCCGTCGCGGCGCGCCAGGCCGAGCACGCCGGTGACGGCATACGCCTCGAGCACGGCGCGCACGACGTTCGTCGGGACGCCGAACCAGTCGACCGCCGCGCCGTGCGCCCGCTCGAAGTCGAGCGCCGAGAGCGGGCCCTCGGCGCGGATCCGCTCGAGCACCCGTTCGGCCACCTCGGCGTTCTCGGCGAGGACGCTCAGCGCGTTCCGGCTCGAGATCGCTGCGGAACCACGGGTACTCGCTCGTCGGGACGAAGGAGAGTCCCTTGTTGTCCGCTTCGAAGATCTCGCGCCGTTCGTAGAGAAGTTCGCACCAGGTCGGGTCGTACCCTGCGACGCGCGCGTGGAGCACGAGGTCGTGGCTCCGGCCCGCGACGGGGATCGGGTCGTACTGGATCGAGCCGAAGCGGCGGAGGAACTCGAGCACCGCGTCCAGCCCTCCTTCGAGCGAGCGCGCGGGCGCGAGCAGCTGGCGCGCCACGAGGAAGCGGCGCGCGGCCTCGGCGGCGACCTTCACGGAATGGACGCTACCCAGCGGGCGCAGGGCGGCGAACCGTCAGCGCAGCAGGTCGACGGGGACGAGTCGGTCGATCGCACCGAGGATGTAGTGCGCCGACGCGATAGCGCGGTAGAGGCGAATCTCGGCCGGCGGCTCGACGTCCTCGAGTGTCCAAGCGCGCCCGCCGTGCCTGACCGTGCGGCGTGAGAAGACCTCAATCGCGGCGACACGCTCGTCACCGGTGACCTCCTTCGCGGTGGCCGCCATGTAGACGCCCTGGCCCGTGCTGATCGGGACCGACGAGTCGAAGATCACGATGCTGATCTCAGGCCGCCCGAGCAGGTTGTTTGAGTGGAGCGTCTCCGGTCGCGAAACCCAGATGAACTCCCGATAGTCGACGGGCGCGTAGTAGACGGGGGATACCCACGGATGACCGTGCTCATCGGCGGTGCCGAGCACCATGTACAGGTTGGCGTCGATGATCGCCTTCGCGGTCGTAGCCGGATCGGTCTCGCCTCGCATTGCAACCGACATCAGCGCAGAACCCGGTAGTGCATGTGGGTCACGCCGTTCTCCCCCTCGAGGATCCGGGTGCGCTCGAGCTCGATCTGCTCGGAGCGAGGCCCTCGAACAGGCGCCGCCCTTGGCCGAAGAGCACCGGGACGACATGGAGCTCGATCTCGTCGAGGACGCCGGCGGCAAGTGCGAGCTGCGCGGTCCGGCGCCGTGGACCAGCACGTTCTTGTCTCCCGCAGCCTCCTTGGCTCGAGTCATCGCAGTCGTGACGTCGTCCACGTACGTGACGAGCGGCCACTGCTGGGGGTCAGCGGGGTCGTTGCGGGTGAGGATGAAGATCGGCACGCCGTCGTGGTGGTCGCCGCCCCAGCCGCCGGCCGGCTCGAACGTCCCCCGGCCGGCGACGACCGCACCGGTGGTCATGAACTCGTCGATGACCGGCCGTTGACGCTGCCCGAGCGGCGGATCGTCTCGAGGTCGTCGACGCCGCCTCCGCCGGGAATCGCCCACTCGTGCAGGCGTTCCCCGCCGTCGCCGAGGCCGTTGTCCGGTCCTCGTTTGGCCCGGCGATGAATCCGTCGAGCGACATGGACATGTAGAGAACGGTTGCGGACACGGCGGCTCCTTCCCTGGTGCATGCACGCGACGTGCTCTAATCTACAACTGAATGGTTGTAGGTGAGCTCACCGCCGAGGCACTGGACGACACGTTCCACGCGCTCTCGGACGCCACGCGCCGGGACATTCTTCGCCGCTGTGTGGAGGGAGAACCGTCGGTGTCGCGTCTGGCCGAGGCCTACCCGATGAGCTTCGCGGCCGTGCAGAAGCACGTCGCGGTGCTGGAGCGGGCGGGCCTGGTCACCAAGGAGCGGCGCGGACGAGAACAGCTGGTGCAAGCCGACCTCGCCGCCCTCGACCGGGTGCGAGGGGTTCTCGACGAGCTCGAGCTGACGTGGCGCGGCCGCGCCGAGCGGATGTCGGATCTGCTCGCGCGGCGTCCGAGACACGAAAAAGACAAACTCAGAGGAGGACACCACAGGATGAGCGTGACGAGCCTCGACAAGGACTACGACAACCTGACGACCACGCTGATCGCCGACTTCGAAGCTCCGATCGACGAGGTGTGGCTGCTCTGGGCCGATCCTCGCAAGCTGGAGCGCTGGTGGGGCCCGCCGACGTACCCCGCGACCTTCGAGAAGCACGACCTGTCGCCGGGCGGCGAGGTCACCTACTTCATGACGGGCCCGGAGGGCGATCAGCCCCGCGGCTGGTGGCGCGTCACGGCTGTCGATCCACCGGCGTCGCTGCGATTCACCGACGGCTTCGCGAACGACGACGGAACTCCGAACGACGAGATGCCCGTGATCACCGTCGCAGTGCGGCTCAGCGAACGTGATGGCGGCACGCGGATGGAGATCCGGTCGACCTACGAGTCCCGCGAGCAGATGGACCAGCTGATCGAGATGGGCATGCTCGAGGGCCTGCAGGAGGCGGTCGGCCAGATGGACGGCCTCCTCGCGGCGGGCGCGACCCGCCAGGAGGTTCTCGTGCGCAAGATCAAGTCGTACTTCTTCATGTCCCTCGACGGCGTCGTCGAGTCGCCCGACAAGTGGCATTTCCCGTATTTCGATGACGAGATGGGGGCCGCGGTCGGTGACGGCTTCGCCGCGCAGACGCCTTGCTGATGGGCCGCGTCCTCTACGAAGAGTGGGCCGCGTACTGGCCCGAGCACGCGGACGAGCCGTTCGGCGACGTCATGAATTCGATCAAGAAGTACGTCGTCTCCGACAGCCTGCGGGCGGCGACGTGGCAGAACTCGGAGATCGTGAGCGGCGACGTGGCCGAGAAGGTGGCCACGATAAAGGCGCAGGACGGTGGCGACATCGCCATGTCCGGAAGCGCCACCACCGTCCGCTGGCTGCTGCGCGAGGGCCTCCTCGACGAGCTGAACCTGCTCGTACACCCGATCGTGGTCGGCGACGGCCTGGCTCGGCTCTTTCCGCCCGACGAGCCGAGCATCCCGCTCGAGCTACAGAGCGCACAAACCTTCAAGACCGGCGTGCTGAACCTCAGCTACACGCCGGCCAAGGACTGACTGGAAGGAGACCGACTGATGGCAGCACGGATCGTCGTAACCGAGTTCGTATCGCTCGACGGCGTGATGGAGGCGCCGGGAGGCGAGGAGTTCAAGTACCCGGGATGGACCTTCGAGTTCGATCGCGGTGACGACGGGAACCAGTTCAAGCTGGAGGAGACGAGGCAGGCCGACGCCCTCCTGATCGGCCGGCGCACCTACGAGAGCTTCGCCGGCGCCTGGCCTCAGCGTGAGGGCGAGTTCGCCGACAAGTTCAACTCGATGCCGAAATTCGTCGTCTCGACGACGCTCGAGAATCCGGAGTGGAACAACACGACGGTCCTCGACAGCGGCGACGCGACCGCCCAGGCGCGCAAGCTCAAGGAGGAGTTCGACGGCGAGCTGCAGGTGCCGGGCAGTCACCGGCTCGTCCAGGAGCTGATCGAAAGCGATCTCGTCGACCAGATCAACCTGATGGTCTTTCCGGTGATACTCGGGACGGGCAAGAAGGCTTTCGACGAGAAGTCCGAGCGACGCAACCTGCGGCTGAAGGAATCGAAGGTCGTCGGCGACGGCGTCGTCGTGCTGGTCTACGACCGCGCCGCCTGACCTTCACGTCGGCGCGGCGCGGCCGAAACCGCAAGGCACGCGTCGTCTACGCTCGCCGGTCATGACCGCGGCGCTTCTCGATCGGACGCTCTCCATCGGCGCGGATCCGCTCGACACGGCCGACGAGCGCTTCCGGAAGCGCCTCCTCGTCGGGGTGGCGCTCATCATCCTCCCGGTCGCGCTCGTGTGGGGCTGCCTGTACTGGGCCATCGGTGAGCACGAGGTCGCGCTCACGCCGTGGGCGTATGACCGGATCGGCGATCAGCCTCCTCGTCTTCGCGCGAACCCGGAGCTTCGCATTCCTGCGCACCGGCCAGCTGCTTCTGATCCTCGTTGCGCCCGCCCTGGGGATGATCATGCTCGGCGGCCTCGACGAGTCGAGCTCGGTGATCCTCTGGTCGTTGTTCGCGCCGCTCGGGGCGGTCGCATTCGACCGCCCCGCCCGCGCCTGGCCGTGGTTCGCAGCCTTCGTCGCCACCATCGTGCTCGCGCTAGCTCTCTCCGAGGTCGTTCGGCCGGACGGCGCCGACCTGCCCGAGGCCTTCGTCCGCACCTTGGACGTCCTCAACATCGTCGTCGTCTCGTTCGTCGCGATGCTGCTGCTCATCACCTTCGCGCGCGGACGCGACACCGCGCAGGCGCGCGTCGAGGCGCTCCTGCTCAACGTCCTCCCGGCCGACATCGCGCAGCGACTGCAGTCCGATCCGAACTCGATCGCCGATCACTTCGACGAAGCGAGCATCCTCTTCGCCGACGTCGTCGACTTCACGCCGCTCTCGCGCCGGCTCGACGCGCGCGAGATCGTCGGGCTGCTCGATCGTCTCTTCACGAGCTTCGACGAGCTCGTCGACCGCTACGACGTCGAGAAGATCAAGACGATCGGCGACTGCTACATGGTCGCGGCAGGCGTCCCCAGGCCGCGGCCGGATCACGCACAGGCGCTGGCGGGGCTCGCGCTCGAGATGCGCGAGTGCGCGAAGAACTGCCTTCCCGAAGGCGCCGAGCACGACCTGCGCCTCCGCATCGGCATCAGCTCGGGGCCGGTCGTGGCCGGCGTGATCGGGCGCCGCCGTTTCCTCTACGACCTGTGGGGCGACACGGTGAACATGGCGAGCAGGATGGAGTCCCACGGGACCCCCGATGCCATCCAGATCACTCGCTCGACGTGGGAGCTCCTGCGCGACGACTTCGTGGTCGAGCCGTTGGGGCTCGTCGACGTGAAGGGCAAGGGCGCGGTCGAGACGTGGCGGCTCGTCGGCCCGCGCGGCGATAGCTCGATCCCAGGCGCGGGACGTCCGCCATCGCAGCTTCAAGATCTGAAAGCCCCGTGATTCTGCGCGACAGGTTGCGGCGGTTGCACGGTCCTGCCGAGTCTGGTTATGCTGCCGAGTTGGAGAACTCGCTCGGCTCAAGGATTCATTACGCAGGAATAGTTCGACGCGATGAAGAAGCAGATCCTCGGCCTGTGAAGCGGCACGAGGAGGCATGTCGACCGTGGCGACTGAGACGACGGCGTTGGCAGAGCTCGAGCCTCGCTCCTTCTTGGGGGGCATTTCGAGGCGCTGACGAAGATCTCGCGCCCGTCGCGTCAGGAAGAGCCGGTGATCGAGCACGTTCGGAAGTGGGCGGACGAGCACGGCTTCGAGCTCGAGCAGGACGCCGGGCGAAACGTGGTTGTCCGCGTCCCGGCGACGTCGGGACGCGAGTCGGCGCCCACCGTGACGCTCCAGGGGCACCTCGACATGGTCTGCGAGCGCGAATCCACCAGCCCGAACGACCCGGCCGAGGGACGGATCGTGCTCGTCCGCGACGGCGAGTGGCTAAAGGCGGACGGGACGACACTCGGCGCCGACGACGGCGTCGCCATCGCGGCGATGATGGCGCTGGTCGAGGACGAGTCGCTGCCCCACGGGCCCCTCGAGCTCCTGATGACGGTCGCCGAGGAGGTAGGCTCAGGGCGCGAACGCGCTCGACCCGAAGCTCGTCACGGGCTCGGTCCTCGTCGACTTCGACAGCGAGGAGGACGGACGGCTCACGGTCGGCTGCGCCGGCAGCACGGACACGTCGGTGAGTCGACGCTCCGCGCGACGCCGCCGCGCCGGACGCCGTCGCGCTGTCCGTCACGGTCGCAGGCGGCCAGGGCGGACATCGGGATCGGGCATCGCGCTCGGCCGCTCGAATGCGGTCAAGGTCCTCGGACGTGCACTGCGCGAGGCGCACGCGAAGGCACCGTTCCGCCTCGTCTCGCTGAACGGCGGCAAGAGCCGCAATGCGATCCCGCGGACGCGTCCGCGGTGATCTCGGTGGAGCCCCAGCCGAGGACGCGCTCCGCGAGGCGCTCGAGACGGCGAACACGACTATCCGGGACGCGTTTGCCAAGATCCTCGCGGGCGTCACGGTCCGGTCGCCGCCGCCGAGGCAGGCGAGCAGCCGTGGACGGATGACGCGACCACGAGACTCCTCGACGCGGTCGCCCTCGTACCCACGGGGCCGCTCGCACTGAGCCCCGACTTCGACGACCTCGTCGAGAGTCGACTCTCTCGGCGAAGCGGTCACCCAGAACGGCCAGCTCGTCCTCCACAGCCTCTCGCGCTCGTCGAACGACTCGGCTCTGCCCGAGGTGATCGCCGCGCTCGACGCGGCCGCACGGCTCGCGGGAGGCGAGCTCGAGGTCAAGCACAACTACAACGGCTGGCGCCCGGATCTCGACTCTGCGGCCCTGGCTGCGGCGAAGTCCGTCTACGAGCGCGTTTCGGTGAGCCCCCGATCGTCACGGCGGTCCAGCCGGCTGGAGACCGCCGTCATCGGGAGCGCGGGGCCCGGTCTCGACAGCTGTCGTTCGGGCCTGATATCGAGTTTCCGCACTCGCCGGACGAGCGCGTGAGCATCCCGACCGTGGAAAGGTTCTGGAAGCTCCTCGTCGCCTTCGTCGACGAGGTCTCGAGCCCGGGGGCTCCGGCTGATGCGGACGGCTGGCTCATGGCCGCGGGGATCGTCGCGGCCTCGTCGCCCTCCTGGTCGCAGACGGCCTCATCGGCGGTGACGACGCCGGCGACGAGCGGTGTCGGCTCTCGAGTGGGCCGACAACGTCTGCGGCGCGGTGGCCGTCTGGCGCGGCGAGATGGAGTCGATCATCGACGGCGTGCTCTCCGCCGGGCAGTCGGGCAGGCAGGAAGCGAGAACGGCGCGGAGTCCCGAAGGGTGGGTCCGGGTCGGTCCTCACGGCCTCGCGCGGCGCGCCTCGCCGCCGAGACGCTGGTCGAGGGCATCACCCGAGCGGGGGTCCCCACACGCCGGACGGGCAGGAGGCCGCGACCAAGGTGTCCGGCTGGGCGAATGGCGCCGGGGACGACCTCGAACAGGCACAAGACGACCTCGACGAGGACCCGGACTCGCCCGGCGAGGAGGTCGAGCGGGTCGCCGAGACCGTCGGGACGATCGTCAGGAGTACGCGTCGGCAGCCGGTCGTCGCCGACGCGCGAGCGCCGACCCGGAGCTCCAGGCAGCCTTCGGTGATTCGAGGACGTGCGAGCAACTGCAGGAGGAGATGGGCTAGTGACCTCGATGGACTGGTTCCTCGTCGCCGTCCAGGGGCTCTGGTCATCGCCTTCATCTTCCTCGGGGTGCGCTCGGGCGGGATCGGGCTCGGGCTCTGGGGCGGCGTCGGGACGCTCATCCTCGTCTTCGTCTTCGGGCTCGAACCGGAGAACCGCCCATCAGCGCGATGCTCATCATCATCGCGGTCATCTCGGCAGCGGCGGCGATGCAGGCCGCAGGCGGCATCGACTACATGGTCCAGATCGCGAGCTCGGCGCTCCGGGCACGACCGAAGGCGCTCAACTTCGTCGCGCCCTAGTCTCGTACGTCCTCACCATCCTCACCGGCACGGGGAACACGTTCTTCTCGATCATCCCGGTGATCAACGAGGTCGCGTACGCGAACAAGATCCGGCCCGAGCGCGCGCTGGCCGGCTCGTCGGTCGCATCTGCACTCGGGATCACCTCCAGCCCGGTGGCGGCGGCGACGGCGACGCTCCTACCGCTCGTCGAGGTGTACGGCTACGACCTCATCGACGTCCTGCTCATCACGATCCCCGCGAGCATCATCGGCATCCTCCCCATGGCGTTCGTCATGAGCCGCCACGGGAAGGACCTCGACGACGACGTCGAGTACCAGCGGCGTCTCGCGGCGGGCGAGGTCAGCCCTCCTGCACCGCCGGCCGAGATCGTCCTCTCGCAGTTCGCCAAGCGCAGCGTGGCCATCTTCCTCGCCGGGGTCGCGGCGATCTGCGTCTTCGGCCTCTTCGAGGGCCTCCGCCCGACCGTCGCCGCCGAGGGCGGCGGTGTCGAGCCCATGTCGATCACGCCGCTCATCCAGATGTTCATGCTCAGCGCGGCGGCGCTGATCCTCTTGCTCTGCCGCACGAAGGCGAACGACGTGGCGAGCTCGCCGATCTTCCGCTCCGGGATGGTGGCGATGATCGCGCTCTTCGGGATCGCCTGGATGGCGGACACCTTCATCGCCAACAACGAGGACGCGATCGTCGAGCTCCTCGGCGCCATGGCCGAGAACTTCCCGTTCATGATCGCGGTCGCGATCTTCGCGGTCGCGGCGTTGACCACGAGCCAGTCGGCGGCGACTCGGACGATGGTGCCTCTTGGGCTTGCCCTCGGCATCGGGGCCGGCTACATGATCGCCATGTGGACAGCGGTTGTCGGCGTTCTCTTCCTCCCGGCCAACGGCACGCAGATCGCAGCCGCCGAGGCCGACACGACCGGCACGACGACGCTGGGCAAACGCGTCGTCGACCACTCCTTCCAGCTCCCGCTCCAGGTCTGCTGGATCGCGACTGCGCTCGCCGGAATCGTCATCGCCTGGCTCTTCTTCGGCGACACGGGCACGACTCCGACACCGACGACACCGACCACGCCGTAGCGAGATGAGCGTCCGCGGCGCCGCCTTCCTCGGCATCGGCGCCATGGTCGGCGCCGGCATCTTCGCGCTGCTCGGCGAAGCGGCCGTGGTCGCCGGCTCGGCGGTCTGGCTGTCCTTCCTGCTCGCCGGCATCGTCGCCACCCTGCTCGGGTACACCGTCGTCAAGCTCGGCGTGCGTTTTCCGTCCTCGGGCGGGCTCATCGCGTACCTGATCGAGGGCTTCGGGAACGGGCGCCTCGTGGGCATTGCCTCGTGGCTCGGCTACTTCGCGGCGATCGTGATCGTCTGCGCGATGGTGGCGGTCTCGTTCGGGGCTACGCGACGTCGCTCTTCGTCGGGGACGGCGCCGCGGGCGGCTGGGACAACGTCTTCACCACGCTCATCGTGGTGGCCATGGCGGCGATCAACATCGTGGGCTCGCGCGTCGTGGATCGCGCTCAGTCGCTGATCGTGGTCGTCCTGCTCGCCGTTTTCGCGGTGTTCATCGCCGTGACCCTTGTCGACATCGACTTCGACCTGCTCGCGTTCAGCGGCTACCCGTCCTTCTCGGACATCGTCGCGAGCGTTGCACTCACGTTCTTCGCGTACCTCGGCTTCAGCGTGATCACGTTCGCGGCCGGAGATCTCCGAGATCCCGCCCGCGAGCTCCCGCGCGCGATGTACGCCGCGCTGGGCGTGACGTCACTGCTGTACGTGCTGATCTCGCTCGGCGTGTTCGGCACGCTCACCGTCGACGAGGTGATCGGCTACGGGGAGACCGCGATCGCGGAAGCGGCGCGGCCGGCGCTCGGCGATGCGGGCTTCACCATGATGGCGATCGCGGCGCTCCTCGCCACGTCCTCGTCGGTGAACGCGACCCTCTATGCGTCGGGGGGACTTACGGGCATGCTCGCCCAGGTGGGCCAGTTCCCGACGTTCTTCGGCCCCGGCTCGAGGCTGGGCCCGCATTCGGGGCTCCTGATCACGGCTGGGATCGTCCTCGTCGTCGCCAACCTCGTCGACCTCTCCGCAATCGCTTCGGTGGGCAGCGCCTGCGCGCTGATGATCTTCTTGTTGGTCGGCGTCGCCGGCTACCTGAGACGAGCCGACACGGGATCGCAGGCTGTGATCGTGCTTGCGGCGATCGCCATGACCGCGATCGTGCTCGTCTTCTTCGCTATCGACACCGTGCGCAACGCGCCGGAGACCTTCGTAGCGATCGTCGTGATCGCCCTGCTCGCAGTGGTTCTCGACCTCGTGTGGAAGCGCATGCGCGGGCAGCCGGACGCACCGGCTGCCGAGCAGGGACCGACCGCGTCCGCCGGGCGGTAGCTCGATGGCGGGGTCGCCCGGAGCCGACCCGCCGGCCGTAGGGAGCCACGGGGGTCCATCGGAGCCCCCGAGCCGGCCGCCACCGAGCTCCGGCTGCGCTTCACGCGGGCCGGCCACCGGGCCGGATACCCCACGGCCGAGCTCGAGGACCGGGTTCTCGCGCTCGCACGCGAGCTTCTGCGCGGCCGCGTTCGCACGGATCGGCCTCGACGCCTCGCCGGACATCGTCATGCTCGCTGCCCTCGTGACCTTCTTGCCGGGCATGAGGCTGACCATCGGCATGCGCGAGCTCGCGACGGAGCACTTGCAGTCCGGTGTCGCGAACACGGCGAGCGCGCTCGTCCAGCTCTTCGGGCTCGTCTTCGGCGTCGGAATAGGTCGCTCGATCGCCACCAGCTGGTTCGGCCCGTGCAGGCCGGTGCACCAGAGGCGATGTTCACGGGCATTGAGCTTGCCGCGGCCATCGCAGCCGCTCTCGTCTTCACCGTGACGCTGCGTGCTCGCTATCGGGATGCAGTCGTCATGTGCGCCGCCACGGTGCTCGCTCTCGGAGCCAACGAGATCGGCGCTCTGATCTTCGGTGACGAGGCAGCTGTCTTCGTCGCCGCGCTCGTGGTCGGCCTGGCGGGAGGGCTCGTCGGCCTGCGGCTTCGCCGCTCACCGCTCGTCTTCATCGTCCCGGGAGTTCTCATGCTCGTTCCGGGAGCGCCGGGTTCAACAGCCTGCTCCAGCTGCTCACCGATCAGACGGTCAGCGGCATCACCGCCGGGTTCGACACCTTCGTGACGGCGATGTCGATCGCCTACGGCTTGATCGTCTCCGCGGCGGTGCTCCCGAACCGCAGCGGAACGAGGAGCTCGGCGGGCGATCAGGCGAGCACTTCCTGAAGATGCCGCCGCGCGGCGGTGTGTAGCTTCCTCCGGCAATGCGCGACGACGCCAACACGGAAGGTCCAAGACGCGGACGCCAGGGCCTCGCGGTCGCCGCGCTCGTCGCTGCGGCCCTGTTCGTCCTCGTGTACAGGCAGGTCCTCGGGATCACCCAGAAGCCCAGCTGGCCGCCCCCGCCAGATGCGGTCACTCCGGCCGGAGCGGAGGCGGCAACGAATGCGTTCGCCTCGCGCAGCCGGACGCGGCCTCATGATGCGGCGCTCGACTTCGCGTGGTCGACGGCCGCGACGATCGAGCCCTGGGTCGAGGGAGCCAACTTCTTCCCGCGCATCTTCGAGGACGTCGAGAGCGCGCGCTCGTCGGTGCACATCCTCATGTTCGGCTGGCGGGAGGGCACCGTCGGAATGCAGATGGCCGCGTTGCTGGAGCGAAAGCTGGCGGAGGGCGTCGAGGTGCGCGTGATCGTCGACGGCTTCGGCTCCAGGCCTCACGGCGAGGCTCGCGAGATGTTCACGCAGCTCGCCCGCTCGGGCGCGCAGATCGTCGTCAACGACGTGTTCCCGCTGGATCGAGACGGTCTCTATCCCGACGACCAGCATCTCGACTGGCGCCAGGACGAGGTGGGTCGCGCAGACCACCGCAAGCTCTACGTGATCGACGGCGCGGTCGTGTGGACCGGTGGCGCCGGTATCGAGGATCACTTCGAGAACGGCGGCTTCCATGACGTCATGGTTCGAGTCACCGGCGACGTCGTGCGGCAGGCACAGGCGGCGTTCCTGACGAGCTTCCGCGGGCACGGGGGCCTGCTGCCGGACGACCTTTCAGGTTACTTCCCGGAGCCGGCTGACGCCGGCTCGACGCCGATCGCCCTCGCCCAGGTGATCCCGGGCGGCTTCGTCGCCGCCTCGCAGGCGATCCGCGAGCAGGTCGACGGCGCCCGCGAACGGCTCGACCTGATGAACCCGTACCTCACCGACGGAGACATGCTCCAGCGGATCCTCGCCGCCGCGCAACGGGGGGTGAAGGTGCGAGTCGTCGTCTCGGAGGAGTCGAACAACGACCAGGCGACCGCCGCTCTCAAGCACTGGTATCCGGCCCTCATCGACGCGGGCGCCGAGCTGTGGGAGCTCCCCGGCACCGTCGTGCATGCCAAGGTCGTGGTGGCCGACGACGTCGTCAGCTTCGGGACCGTCAATCTCGACGCGTGGGCGCTCTACCGCAACTCGGAGATCATGATGATCGCGCGGAGCCCGGAGGCGGCGGCGTTGCTCGAGGAACGCCTCTTCGAACCGGACATCGCGCGCTCGAAGCGAGGCGAGCCGCCGTCGGGCCTGCACGCGTGCTTCCAGAGCTGGTTCTGGAACAAGCTGAGCTCCTTCCTGTGAGCGCACCCCGTGTGTCGAGGAGGGCGGTTCTGGGAGAATCGCGCCAGTGACGAGCGCTGCCGCCGCACCCGCGCGAACGAGCGGCGCCATGCTCGTACTGCTCACGCTGGCCTCCGGCCAGTTCCTCATGACGCTCGACAGCTCGGTGATGAACGTCTCGATCGCGACGGTCGCGAAGGACGTGGGCACGACCGTGACCGGGATCCAGGGAGCGATCACGGCCTACACGCTCGTGATGGCGGCGCTCATGATCACGGGCGCGAAGATCGGCGCGATCATCGGGCGCAAGCGCGCGTTCGCGATCGGCTGCGTGATCTATGGCTGCGGGTCGTTCACGACTTCGATCGCGCAGAGCCTGCCGGTGCTGCTGCTCGGCTGGTCGTTCCTGGAAGGCGTCGGCGCCGCGTTGATCCTGCCCGCGATCGTCGCGCTCGTCGCCGGCAACTTCCCCACCGAGCGCCGCCCGGCGGCCTATGGGCTCGTCGCGGCCGCCGGGGCTGTGGCGGTCGCGGTCGGCCCCCTGATCGGGGGCTTCTTCACGACGTACCTCTCCTGGCGCCTGGTCTTCGCGGGGGAGGTCCTGATCGTCCTGGCGATTCTCGTCCTGGCGCGCCGGATCGCCGACGCGCCCGTCGAGAAGCGTCCGCAGCTCGACGTGGTCGGCGCCGTGCTCTCGGCGCTCGGGCTCGGCCTGCTCGTGTTCGGCGTGCTTCGCTCCGGCGAGTGGGGCTGGATCCAGCCGAAGGCCGACGGGCCGTCGTGGGCGGGGCTGTCGCCGACGGTCTGGCTCGTGCTCGGCGGGCTGTTCGTGATCTGGCTCTTCTTCCAGTGGCAGGCTCGACGCGAGTCGCGCGGCCAGGAGCCGCTCGTGCGCGTGGCGATGCTGCGCAACCGGCGGCTGACGGGCGGGCTGACGATGTTCTTCTTCCAGTACCTCGTGCAGGCGGGGTTCTTCTTCGTCGTGCCTCTCTACCTCTCGGTCGCACTCGGCCTGTCCGCGATCGAGACCGGCGTCAAGATCCTGCCGCTCTCGGTGACGCTTCTCGCCGCCGCGATCGGGATCCCGCGCTTCCTGCCACGGGTCTCGCCCCGCCTGGTCGTCCGAGCGGGCCTGCTTTCGCTTCTTGCGGGCACGGTGATCCTGCTCGCCGCGCTCGATCCGGATGCGGGGGCGGAGATCGTCTTCGTGCCGATGCTGCTCGTCGGCCTCGGCATCGGTGCGCTCGCCTCGCAGCTGGGCGCGGTCACGGTCTCGGCCGTGCCGGACGACGAGAGCCCGGAGGTCGGCGGCCTCCAGAACACGATGACGAACCTCGGCGCCTCGCTCGGCACCGCGCTCGCCGGCTCGTTGCTGATCGCGACGCTCACGTCGGCCTTCATCGCGAACATCCAGCAGAGCCCGGCGATCCCGGCGAGTGCGAAGGCGGAGGCGGGGGTCGAGCTCGCGGGCGGGGTGCCGTTCGTCTCGGACGCCGATCTCGAGGCCGCCCTCGAGGACGCGAACGTCGCGCCGGAGACGACCGAGGCCGCGCTCGACGCGTACGGCGACGCCCGACTCGCGGGCCTCAGTTCGGCGCTCGCGATCCTCGCCGTTCTGTCTGTCCTCGCTCTGTTCCTGGCCCAGAGCATCCCGACGAGACCGGCCGGGGCAACGGAGAGGAAGGAGTAGCAATGTGCCGCTGGCTCGCGTATTCCGGCTCGCCGATCAGGATGGAGGAGCTGCTCGTCAAGCGCGAACGCTCCCTCCTCGACCAGAGCCTGCACTCGCGCCTCGGTGCGACCACGACGAACGGCGACGGCTTCGGGGTGGGGTGGTACGAGGACGCGGAGACACCGCGGCTCTACCGCAGCACGCATCCGGCGTGGAACGACCGCAACCTCCGCGAGCTCGCCGCCGGGATCTCCTCGCCCCTCTTCTTCTCGCACATCCGCGCGTCGACGGGAACGGCGATCCAGGAAACGAACACGCACCCGTTTCGCTACGGACGCTGGCTGTGGATGCACAACGGGCTGATCCGCGAGTTCCCGCGCGTGAGGCGCGAGCTGGTACTCGCGGTCGACGAGTCGCTTTATCCGTCGATCGAGGGCACGACCGACTCGGAGACGATGTTCTATCTGGCGCTCACGTTCGGGCTTGAGAGCGACCCGATTGCCGCGGTGGAGCAGATGGTCGGCTTCGTCGAGGACACGGGGCGCAAGCACGGCATCGAGCATCCCGTCCAGATGACGATCGCGACGACCGACGGGCGCAGCGTGTGGGCATTCCGGTACTCGAGCGAGGTCGACTCGCGGTCGCTCTATTTCAGCACGCGAATGGACGAGCTGAAGGCGCTGTACCCGGAAAGCGACGAGCTCGCCGCGCTCTCGGACGAGTCGAGGGTCGTCGTCTCCGAGCCGCTCGGAGATCTCCCCGGAGCGTGGAACGAGGTTCCCGAGTCCCACGTCGGCATCGTGCAACCCGGTGCCGACGAGCTCCGCCCCTTCACACCCAGCCGTAGATGATGGTCAGTGTGCGGCCCTATTTACGGCGCTCTAGCAGAGTGCGCTGAGCCGCATCGAGTAAGCCAGGGAGACTCCTCGCCGACGAGCCAGGGTAGGCCGAACCGATCGAAGAGGCCCCTGGCTCACGTCCTATGCATTGCTCGTCGCTCGAGTCGGAGCCTTCTGCATCGGCCCAGGAGGTAGCGAGCGTGAGGGGACGCGCAAATAGGCTTGCGGAGGACGATATATACTCGGTATAGTACTCAGTATGGACACCGAAGGAAGCGATTCATGAGCGTCCCTCACGCCCTCCTCGCCCTGCTGAGTGAAGGGCCAAAGTACGGCCTGCGGCTCCAGAACGAGTTCGAGGCCCGAACGGGCGAGGTCTGGCCGCTCAACGTCGGGCAGGTGTATACGACCCTCCAGCGCCTCGAGCGGGACGGGCTCGTCGAGACCGACGACGGGGAAGGCGAACGGTCGCGAAAGCGATACCGGATCACGTCCGCCGGCCACCGCGCGCTGACCGAGTGGCTTCGCACGCCGCCCGAGCTCGTGCCTCCCCCACGCGATGAGCTCGTGATCAAAGTGCTCGTTGCGCTGCAGGTCCCCGAGATAGACGTCCACGAGATCCTGCAGGTGCACCGACGGCACGTGATCGAGGTCATGCAGGGCTATACCCAGATCAAGGCGGCCGCCGGAGAGGACGACGTCGCCCTGGCGCTCGTCGCCGATGCCGAGCTGTTCCGGCTGGAGGCGATCGTCCACTGGCTCGACGCGGCCGACGTCCGTTTGAAGCAGCGGCCGCACCTCGCGCCGGCCCCCGTGGCCGCCGACCTGCCGCTCGAACGACCTGAGGAGATGGAGGTTTCGCAATGACCGCACTCGAATTGCGCCAGGTTTCGAAGACCTACGGCTCCGGCCCGACCGAGGTGCGCGCGCTCAGCACCGTCGACCTCTCGGTCGAGCGCGGCGAGCTCGTGGCGATCATGGGGCCGAGCGGGTCCGGCAAGAGCACGCTCCTGACGATCGCCGGCAGCCTCGAGCAGGCGACCAGTGGTCATGTGCTCGTGGACGGCGTCGACCTCGCGAGCATCTCGCGCTCGGATCAGGCGAAGATGCGCCGCCGGTCGATCGGGTACGTCTTCCAGGACTTCAATCTGCTCCCAGGCCTCACGGCAGGCGAGAACGTCGCTCTGCCGCTCGAGCTCGACGGCACCGGCGCGAAAGCCGCGCGCGCGACGGGCCTCGAGGCGCTGGAGGAGCTCGGCGTCGCGGACCGTGCGGACCACTACCCCGACGAGCTGTCTGGCGGCGAGCGCCAGCGGGTCGCGATCGCCCGCGCGATCGTGGGTGAGCGCGGCTTGCTGCTCGCCGACGAGCCGACCGGTGCGCTCGACTCGGTGAACGGCGAGGCGGTCATGCGCCTTCTGCGGGCCGCCACGCAGCGGGGCGTCGCGGGTGTCGTCGTGACTCACGAGGCGCATCTGGCTTCGTGGGCAGACCGCGTCGTCTTCCTGCGCGACGGCCACGTCATCGACCAGACCGTCGCCCCTCCCGGCCCGGAGTCGCTCCTGGCGGCCGCTGATCGGCGATGACGACGCTCGCGCATCGGTCGGCACTGGGCGGACCGAAGAACGGCGGCGTTGCCGCCCGCCGCGCGGTCGTTCGCTGGGCCTGGCGCATGTTCCGCCGCGAGTGGCGCCAGCAAGTCCTGGTCGTCGCGCTGCTTACGGTCGCGGTCGCGGCCGCGATCGGCAGCATCACGCTCGTCTACAACACGAGCCCTGCGTTCGACGGCGAGTTCGGCTCGGCCCGAGGGCTGCTCATGTTTGACGGCTCCGATCCGCAGGCGCTCGAGGCAGCTCTGGCGTCGGCCGAGGAGTCGTTCGGGACGACGGACGTCATCGGCCACCGCAAGGTGCCCGTGCCCGGCGGCGTCGAGACGGTGGACTTGCGCTCGCAGGACCCGGATGGGCCCTACGGCGGCGATCTTCTCGCGCTCCGCCGTGGCAGCTACCCGGCCGGGCCCGGCCAAGTCGTCCTCACCGAGGGTGTGGCCCAGCTCCTGAACGTGGAGCTGGGGGCGACGCTGGATCTCGACGGGCGGCGGCGGACCGTCGTCGGCATCGTCGAGAACCCACTCGATCTCAGTGACGAGTTCGCTCTCGTCTCCCCTTCGTCAGCCGGGGCGCCGCAGAACGTCACCGTTCTGGTCGACGCGAGCGAACCGGAGCTCCGCGCCTTCGCAGACTCCTTGGAGAACGAGAACGGCCGTTCGGGCCTCACGGGACTGGGGATCCGCGGCGAGATCGAGGCCGCTGACTCGTTCGCACTGTTCTCCGTCGCCTCCGTCTTCCTGCTCCTGGCCGCGCTGGTTGCCGCCGCGGGCTTCGCTGTCGTCGCTCAGCGTCGGCTCCGCCAGCTCGGCATGCTCGCGGCAATCGGGGCTACTCAGAAGCATCTCCGGCTCGTGCTGCTGACGAACGGCGCCGTCGTCGGAGTGATCGCCGCGATCCTCGGCACGGTCGTGGGCGGGGCGCTCTGGGTCGTCATCGCGCCGACTCTCGAATCCGCGATGGGCCATCGCATCGACCGGCTCAGTCTTCCGTGGACGCTGCTCGCGATGGTCGTCCTCCTCGCAGTCCTCGCGGCTACCGCAGCCGCCTGGTGGCCGGGGCGAACGGTCGCCCGCCTCCCCACCCTGCTCGCGCTTTCGGGGCGGCCGCCGCAGCCGAGGCCCGCACGCCACTCGGCGATCGCGGCCGCGGCGCTGATCGCGGTCGGTATCGCCTGCCTCGCACTGTCCGACCGAGACCGAGTGGCACTCATCGTCGCCGGGATCGTGGCGACGATCCTCGGCACCTTGCTCCTGGGCCCACTCGCGATCCGCATCTTCTCCCGAGCCGCCGGGCACGCCCCGATCGGCACGCGCCTTGCGCTCCGCGACCTCGCCCGCTACCAGGCCCGATCCGGGGCGGCACTCGCCGCGATCACCCTCGCCCTCGGCATCGCAGCAGCGGTGACAGTCACCGCGGCAGCCGAGGAGAAGAAGGATGACGACCGGATGGCCGCCGAGCTCCCCAACCTGTCCGACCGCCAAATCCGGGTCTACACGGGCCTGACGCACGAAGCGGAGCTCATCCGGCTCCCACTCCAAACGACCGCCCAGCTCGCACGGAGCGCTGCGCGCGTCCGCCAAATCGCGGCCGGTCTCGGTGAGGCGGCCGTGATCCCACTTCGGAAGGCCTACCGGCCCGACGAGCCGCCCATCGTCACCTTCGAAGGTGACAGCGCCCTCGTCGCCGTCCGTTTTTCGAAGCAGACCGAGCCCAAGAGCTGGACCCAGGGATCCGGTCTCTACGTCGCCACGCCTGCAGTGCTCAGGTACCTCGGAATCGACCCTGCCTCCATCGACCCGAGCGCGGACTTTCTGGCCGACGCGACCGTTCCCACC
Source organism: uncultured Actinomycetes bacterium (assembly GCA_963848405.1). Lineage (GTDB taxonomy): Bacteria > Actinomycetota > Thermoleophilia > Gaiellales > Gaiellaceae > GMQP-bins7. The sequence goes on from CAWKDP010000018.1 coordinate 252,161, forward strand.
GGCGAGTTCGTCCTCCTGGATATCCACGCGGGGAGCCGCGGTCGCCCCCGCGAATCCGCCATCGAGAACGTCCAGAGGATCGACAGCCTGGAGGTTCTCGGCGCCGGAGAGGGGGACACCGGCCGCGTGCCGTCCTCGTTCGTCACGCTCAACGGTCTTCGCCGCCATGGTTGGAAGCAGGTCCCGAACGGCTGGCTCATCGAGTCGAGCAGCCCTCTCACGAGCGAGCAGATCGCCACCGCCCGCGAGCTCGCGGCCGAGGCGGGCCTCGAGATCGAGACGCAGCACGAGCGCATGTCCCTCGCCACGCCCATCGCGATCGCGACCGCCGCAGGCGCCCTCCTGGCGCTCGCGATCCTCGCCATGACCGTCGGGCTGATCCGCAGCGAGAGCGCGGGTGACCTCCGCACGCTGACGGCGACCGGAGCCACGGGCAGGACCCGCCGCACGCTGACGGCCGCCACGGCCGGTGCGCTCGCGCTGCTCGGCGCGCTGCTCGGCGTCGCCGGCGCGTATCTCGCGCTCGCAGCGACCTACCACGACGACCTCGGCCATCTCGGCCGGATACCAGTGCTCCCCCTCGTCCTTCTCGTCGTCGGCGTCCCTTTGGCGGCTGCCGCGGCCGGCTGGCTCCTCGCCGGCCGCCAGCCGCCCGCCATCGCCAGACCGGCAATCGAATGACGGGCCGCCGCTCCCGTATCCTCGCGCTGCTCGTTCTAGCGGCTGCACTGGCGGCCACGGTCGCGGCGTGCGGCGGCGGCGGCGATGAGCGCGCGGTCGAGACGACGGAGCCGACCACCGCGGCGTGGGAGAAGGTCGTTCCCGGCGGCGACTGCGAGTGTGCCGACGGCAGCGAGTTCGCCTTCTGGGAGCGCCGAGACGACCCGACGAAGGTCGTGTTCTTCCTCGACGGCGGCGGCGCCTGTTTCGACGCCGAGACCTGCGCGTTCACCGGCCTCGGCACCGCCGGCGGGGAGGCGGATTACGACTGGAGCATCTACGGCGAGGATCCGGCGCGGGAGGGCGGGATCTTCGACTTCGCCCACGCCGACAACCCGTTCCGCGACCACAGCTTCGTCTTCGTGCCCTCCTGCACCGGTGACGCGCACCTGGGCGACGTCACCCGCAAGTACTCGCCCCGGCTGACCGTCGAGCACAACGGCTTCGTCAACGGCACGGCGGCGCTTTCCTACCTCGCCGAGCACTATCCCGACGCCACCCAGGTCGTCGTCGTCGGCAAGACCGCCGGGTCGATCGCCGCCCCTGTCTACGGCGGCCTCGCCTCCGACCTGCTCCCCGACGCCCAGGTCACCGTGTTCGGCGGGCAATCCGGCAGCATTCCCGACGATCCCGAACTCAACGCCAGGTTCTTCGGTGAGCTGTGGGGCGCGTACGCCAACATGCCCGACTGGGAGGTCAACGAAGGACTGACCGCTCGCGACTGGGGCGCCCCCCGGTTCTGGATCCAGGCCGGCCTCCACGACCCCGAGATTGTGTTCGCCCGCTTCGACTACGCCTACGACGAATCTGCGGCGAGAGGAGCAGCGTCGATGGGTCGCGACCCGTCGAAGCTCCTCGCCGTGAACGACGCCAACGAGGCGGCGATCGAGAAGGCCGGGGTCGACCTGCACAGCTACACCGCACCCGGCGACGGCCACGGGATCTTCGAATATCCAAAGTTCTACGAGCTGGAGGTCAAGGGCGAGAAGCTGGTCGACTGGGTGGCCAGGCTGATCGAGGGCGAACCGGTCGACGACGTGCACTGCCAGAAGTGCCGCGTCGGTTGAGCGGCCTCGCCACCGCCGGCGGTTGTCGAGCACGGGCATCGCTCGATTACTGGACTGAGTTTGCGCACCGCACGCGCTCGGCGATCCGCCAAGCACACTCCACCGCGGTCGTCCGGGTCGTATCGACTTCGAAGTCGTAGACGACCCTGCGGTGAACCGCCAAGGCTTGGGATTCCGCCATACCCGCGACGCGATCACCTCGTGTGCTTTCACGTTCGGCGGCAACCGCCGGCGCACACCGAACAGCAACCCACAAGACATCGAGACCATCGAGGGCTGACTGCCAACGCGCCTGAGACGCGGCCCCGCCGAGAAGGACGTCGTCGACAATCACGCGTGCGCCGGCGCGTGCGATCGCCGCGATACCGTGCATCCAAGCGTTCTCGAGCGCCCGGAACGCCGGACCGACCCGCACGACCCCGTCCGCAGGCTCAAGGTCGATCCCACCCTCGCTCGACAGCGAGGCGGGGGCAGCGTCGATGAGCGTGTCGACGCCAAGCCGTAGCCCGTGACCGGGCAGGACTTCTTGCAGGCGGACGGCGACCTCAGTCTTACCCGAGCTGGAACCGCCGTTTGGAACGACGACATCTAGCAATACGGGAATCATGGCGACAGCAGCGCTGCTCCACGGACAGTCACTCGCCGACAACTCATGCTCGGCCTGGTCGTTACTACAGAGTTGTCTTATCCCCGACTGCCCCTCGTGCGACAGTACGCTCATGTATCGGGGCGCGCGCTGCTGCTACACGAGAGTGTCTTACTCGCTTGCCGACGGCGGGCTACTGCTGCAACGGATCGCCCCGTAGTAGCCTCGGCCGGGTGTTCGACCACGTCGGCATCGCCGTCTCGGACCTCGCGGCCTCCGAGCGCTTCTACCGCATCGTCCTGAGCGTCCTGGGCGCCGAGCCCAGCCATGCGGACGCCGAGCTGGTCGAGTGGGACGACTGGGACATCGGGCCGACGGACCGCGAGCACCCGGTGACCCGCGGGCTCCACGTCGGCTTCCGCGCCCGCGACCGCGCGCAGGTAGACGCGTTCTGGCTGGCGGGCGTCGACGCGGGGTACCGCGACGACGGCGCGCCGGGGCCGCGCACGCAGTACGGCCCGACGTACTACGGCGGGTTCCTGCTCGACCCCGACGGCAACAGCGTCGAGGCGGTCCACGCCGACCGCGAGGACGCCGTGCCCGACGGCCGCGTCGACCACCTGTGGCTCCGCGTCCGCGACCCGCAGGCCTCCCGGCGCTTCTACATTGCGATCGCCCCGCACGCCGGGCTCCGCCTGGCGCACGACGAGCCCGGCCGCGTGCAGCTGTCCGGCCCGGACTACAGCTTCTCGCTCGTCCGGGACGAGCGGCCGCTCACGGAGCACGTCCACCTCGCGTTCCCAGCGCGCGAGGACTCGGCGGTGCGCGCGTTCCACGCCGCCGCGCTCGCGGCGGGCTACGAGGACCACGGCGCGCCGGGCGAGCGCGCGGTCTACCACCCGGGCTACTACGGCGCGTTCGTGCTCGACCCGGACGGGCACAACGTCGAGGTCGTCAACCACAACCGGGGCTGAGCCGTCGCCGACGAGTCCGCCCACCACATCTCGGCCGAGGGCCTCGCGGCGACGCGGAAGCCCGTCCAGCGGAACAACCCCCTAGGGCACTCAGTAACTACAGAGTTGGCTTTATCCCCGACTGCCTCTCGCGCATCTGGTGCGAGGTTCGGGAACGGCCAGTTCGTCGAACGACCCGACGAATCAGGAGGCGATCAGCAAGCCGCGTGATCAGGGCGGCCATAAGATCGGTCGGCATGACGGTTAGCGGGAACCTCCGGTCGGGTTCGGCTGCTTGACGGGGTGGCGTGCATGGATGGACTCAGACATGCACGGTGGGCCGGTAGATGAGCTCTTGGATGTGACCGTCGAGCGTCCGGCGCTCGATCAGCTCGAGGTCGAAGTCGGCCGCACCCTGGAAGATCGGGTCCAGCCCGGTCTGACCGGTGATCACAGGGAAGAGCGTCACCTGGACGCGGTCGACCAGCCCGGCGGCCATCAGCGCGCGGTTCATCGACAGGCTGCCGTGCGAGCGCAACGGTACCTCGGACTCCTCCTTGAGCCCAGCGACGACGTCGACGGCATCGCCGCTCACGATCTTCGCATCCGGCCAGTCGAGGGATCCTTCCAGTGTGGTCGACACCACCGTTGCCGGCAGGCTCCTCATCCGTGTGACCCATGGGTCACGCACCTCGGACTCCTCGGTGCTCGAGGCCAACATCCGTGCGAACGCCCGATACGTGTTGGCTCCGAAGACCATCCGCTGCTCCTCGCCGTATAGGGCGAGGCGGTGGTCGAGGAGCTCGGGGCCTTGCTTGCCCCAGTAGCCGGTCCAATTGCCGCTGGCGGCGCCGAAGCCGTCGAGGCTGGAAAAGACGTCGAAGGTGTAGGTAGCGGTCATGATGCTCTCCTCGAGTGCGCTTGATCGCGTGTTGGGGATGCAGACTGGAAACCACGGCGAAACTCATCGCCCTTGGACTCCTGGAGTCCGGCCGCCCCGGATGCGGCCCCGGGGACTTGACCACGGCCAAGACGCTGGAAGCGCGTCGGCGGGTGCTGAGGCAGGCCGGCTACGAGACGATCGTCTGGTCGCGGCGCGGACAGGCTGGGAAGATCCGAGGCCGGACGTGGAAGCCGCGCGCTGTGCGGCGCACGCGGACAGCCAACGCGCCCTCGTCTTGACACCGACACCCCGCTCGGATAGTCGGCAGCTAGCGACGGGCGATCCTAAGTGCCGCGCCGCATGAGCGCCCTTCCGCGCGGCTTCGCGTGTTGGCGACGTGGCCGTTCTGTGCGCACCGCGGCAACGCAG
>CAWKDP010000019.1:0-90576 GCA_963848405.1 uncultured Actinomycetes bacterium
CTCGCGGACTAGCAGGTTGTAGTGCGGCTGGATCGAGACGGGCAGGGTGGCGCCGGCGCTGATCGCGAGCTCGATCCACGCCTGTGCACGCTCCGCTCTGTAGTTCGAGAGTCCTGTGTAGCGGACGACGCCCCGTTTCACGAGCGCGTCGAATGCGCCGATGGACTCCTCGAGCGGGGTGTCGGGGTCGTCGTAGTGGGCGTAGTAGACGTCGATGTAGTCGGTCTGCAGGCGCCGCAGCGATTGCTCCACCGCAGCGGCGATGTTCGCGGCACTCAGCCCCGCGTACGCCGGCAGACCGGAGACCTTCGTTGCGACGACGACGTCGGGCCGCTTCCCCCGTGCGGCGAGCCAATCGCCGAGGATCGCCTCGGCCTCGCCGCCCGAGTTTCCGGCAACCCAGTAGGAGTAGGTGTCGGCGGTGTCGATGAAGTTCCCCCCGCCGGCGACGAACGCGTCGAGGATCGCACGGGACGTCGCAGGCGAAGCCGTCCACCCGAAGCTGTTGGTCCCCAACGCGAGCGGAAAGACGTCCAGATCAGATGCGCCGAGAGAGGGCATGACCTCTGTTTTAGGCCGCCGGTGGTGGAGCTCGCGCCCGTGCGGCCACTGCCGCACAGTGCCTGGCGTGGACGTCGCTTAGGTGTGGTTACTGAGTCGGACGCTGCGCGGTGGCTGAGGTCGACTCGGTTGATCCGCCGCCGAGCACGTCGGAGAGTTGCGTCCTCGATGTGACCCCGAGCTTCGGATACAGCCGATACAGATGCGATTCGACGGTCCGATGCGAGAGATAGAGCCGCTGACCGATCTCGCGATTCGACAGCCCGGCGGCGGCCATCTGTGCGATCTGAAGCTCCTGTGGCGTGAGCTCGTCCCGTGTGTCGGGCGTGCGCCGGCGGCTGCTCTCACCGGACGCCCGCAACTCCTGGCGCGCACGCTCACCCCACGGGCCGACCCCAAGCGCATCGAACGCATCCCGCGCAGTGCGCAACGGCGCCCGCGAGTCCGCAATCCGCCGCTGTCGACGAAGCCACTCCCCAAAAGCCAACAGCAGACGTGCACGGTAAAGCGGCCAGCGGGCCATGTCGGTGGCAAGCGCGTCACGGAACAGCGGCTCGGCGTCTCCCTCGGCCGCAAGGAGTGGACGCGCGTACAGCAACCCAACGTGGAACCATGGAGACGGTGTCTGGCGAGCCAGCAGCTCGAGCTGGCGCATGATAGCCCGGGCCTCATCGTGATGAGCGCTGTGCGCGGCTGCCTCGGCGAGATCGCCGAACGCCCAGCAACGCATCATGTGGTGATTGGCCGGGTCGCCGGGCTCGAACAGTCGACGCAACTCGTCGTAGCCGTCTGCGTGGCGTCCCTGTCCAAGCGCCGACCAACCCCGCGCGAGCTGCACTGCGGCGAGCACGGCCGTAGCGCCCGCAGGCAGGGCGACGCTTTCGGCCTTGGCGGTGAGATCCTCGACCGCTCTCTGCTCGCCGCGCAGCGCCGCGATCATCGCCGTGGTGGACTGCGCTGCCGCCTCCCACAACGGCTGCCCGGTTTCTGCCGCCAGCCTGGCGGCCTCCTCTGCCGCCGGGATGGCGACGCTCCAGTCGGCGAGCTGGATCGCGGCCCAGGCATGGCTCACAAGCACCTGCGCCAGCACGCCGAGGCGGCCCTGCTCGCGAAGTCTGGCGACCGCTGTCCCGAGCAGCGACGACGACAGATCGAAGGCGCCGACGGCCTGGGCAGCCGTACCAAGGAGATATGACCCGTCGGGGCCGACATCAGCCACCGGGCTTGCCAGCCGATCAATGACCACCGAGCCTCGCTCGATCGGCGCCGCGTACGCCTGGATCAAGAGCAGTCGCGGGTCGTCTGGAGAGACTCCGCTCCGATCGGTCGCTGCGATCACCTCGTGTCTCGCCTGCTCGCCGGGCTCAGCCCAAAAGCACCTGAACGCCGCTGCCAAGAGAAGATTGAGCGCTAGATCCGTGTCTCCGCCGACGATCAGTTGTCCCGCCGTTTCGACCAGGGCATGCACCCTGGCCGGATCCCCCGCGGCACCTTGGTGAAAAGCGTCCGCCAACCACATCGACAGCGCCCTGTCATGCGACCCGAGCTCAGGCGAATCCGCCTCGCGCAACAGACGTATCAGGAGTTCGCTCCGCCCGAGCTCGCGCGCCAAGGCGGCCGCGCGCAGCAACAAGGCAGCACGCCGAGCAGGCTCTGCAGTGAAGGCCGCCGCGCGTTCGAAGGCATTGACAGCCAAGGCAAAGGCCCCACGCCTCTCCGCGCGGGCCGCCGCCTCTTCGAGTTCCGTGGAGACCGCCGAATCCGGTCCAACAGTCGCTGCCGCCCGATGCCACACGCGCCGGTCGGGGTCGTACGCAAGCACCTCGGCGAGCGCTGCATGCGCAGCGTGACTCTCGGCGACGCTCGCCGCTTCCTGGATCGCCGAGCGCACGAGTGGATGGCGAAATCGCAGTGCCGAACCATCGAAGACAATCAGCTGCGCGTCGACCGCCGGAACCAGCGCCTCGACCGATGGAGTGACGCCGTCAGCGATCTCCGCGGCCCTCATAACCTCCGCCAAGACCCCTCTCTCATCGAACGCTGCGATGCGCAAGACGCTCTGTGCGGCGCTGGGCAGCTCGGCGGCACGTGACGCAAATGTCTCTTCCAAACGACTCGTCAGCGGCAGCGGCGTGGGCAGCGATGCATCCTCGTCCCAGACGCGGAAGCGAAGCGCGAGCGGTAGCTCGAGCAGCGCCAGCGGGTTGCCCGCTGCCTCATCGAGCACCCGTTCGCGCACGGCGGTGGCGAGCTCTGGGTAGTGGGCCTCCAGCAGCTCTCGAGCGGCGCGATCGGCGAGTCCCTCCACATGCAGCTCGGACAGTCCGCCGAGCGAGCTCTGATACCCCTCGCGGATGGCTGCCAGGAGAATGATCGGGTCTGACTCCACCCTCCGGCCGATAAACGCGAGCGCATCGGCGGTCGACCGGTCGAGCCACTGAGCGTCCTCGACGATCAGAACGACGGGCGAGTCCGCCGCGGCCTCACTCAGCAGCTCGAGCGCCGCAAGCGCGATCAGGAACAGGTCAGGGGCGGCGGCGTCGGTCATGCCGAATGCGGCCATCACCGCGTTGCGCTGGAGCGGTGGAAGGTGATCAGCGTGAGCAAGCACCGGCCGCAGGAGCTGGTGAAGGCCCGCGAACGGAAGGTTCGCTTCGGACTGAACGCCTGTCGCGCTCATGACCAGCATCCCGCGGTCGGTGGCGAGGCTGCTCGCCTGCGCCAGAAGCGCCGACTTCCCAATGCCGGCGTGGCCTCGCACCACCAGCGCTGCGCCCCGTTCAGGCAAACCCTCCAGCAGGCGGGCGATCACGCCTGCCTCGTGACTCCGGCCAACCAAAGAGACCGCTGGCATCTCGAACCCATCATCGCGCGTCCCGATTCCCTCGTGCACCGCCGCCCGCTGCCACCGGTGCCGGCCGGAGGCCGGTGATCACGCACGGGTAGACGCTCGTCGCTCGGTACCGCGCAGAGTCTGCGACCACAACGATTGCTGCAAAAGCCGGGTTCGGCACTCAGTGATCGCACCCAAGCACGGGCCTCGAGGGCTGCTGCGAAGCAGTGGTCTCACGGGCGCCAGGGTGCGGTTCGCTCTGTAGAACGGGGCTTGTGAACTCGGTCGACCTCGAGCACGCGACACGCGCAGGCATCGAGGTGGCCATTGGAGGTGAGACACGTGTTCAGCGGTGCTGACCACTTCGCACATCGCGAGACCGACGGAATCGTCGTCGACCTGTTCTGGGATCGCGGCAATCCCGCAAACGAATTCCGCGTCGAGGTCGAGGACCACCGCGCGGGCTCTCGCTTCGTTCTCCACCCGACGACGGGGAGAGAAGCCGTCGTCGCCTTCCACCACCCATTCGCGGCCGCAAGAGCCGCACTCAACGGCAAGCGACTGGCCGCGTAAGCGGGACGCAGCCCTCAGCCTGAAAGGAGATCCCATGGAGGCACCGGTGAAAACGACGACCGGGCCGAGGGACCTGCTCCGGATCGCCGACCTCGACGCCGCGCAGCTGAAGCAACGGAATACCTCCAGCGGGCCTACCAGCGGCAAGAGGACCGCGACGCCCCAACCGACCTCGCAACTCGCGACGCCCAGCTCGCCGCGATCACAGCCTGGGGCATCCCCGATGCGTCGAGGCTCAACCGGCTTGGCCGGCATCACGCAACCCACGCTCGTCGTCAACGGCGACGACGATCGGATGATGCACACGAAGAACAGCCGCCTACTCGCCGAGCAGCTCCCAAAGGCCGAGCTCCAAATCTACCCCGATGCGAACCATGGCTTCCTCGACCAATACCCGGAGCTGTTCGCCGACGACATCGTGGAGTTCCTCAACCGCTAGCCGACCGACGCCCGGGCGGCGTCAACACCTCAAAGAAAGGATCGACATGTCCGACCAACTGACTGTTACGCCCGTCGTGCTCGAGCCCGCCGCACAGGCGTTCGCCGAGGCGACTGCTGACCCGCCGTACCTCTTCGACCTGGGCCCGATCGAGGGCCGCAAGACGGTCGACGAGGTCCAGAGCGGCGAAATCGAGAAGCCCGACGTCGAGATCGACGACACGACTGTCCCTGGTGGACCGTCAGGCGACATCTCGGTCCGCATCCTGCGCCCGAGGGGCGCGACCGGGCCGTTGCCCGTCGTCGTCTACATCCACGGCGCCGGCTGGGTCTTCGGCAACGACCACACCCACGATCGCCTCATCCGCGAGCTGGCTGACGGCACCGGCGCCGCGGTCGTCTTCCCCAACTACAGCCTCTCGCCCGAGGCCCGCTACCCGACTGCGATCGAGGAGTCCTATGCGGTGCTCCAGTGGGTCGCCGACCACGGTGCGGAGAGCAACCTCGACGGGTCTCGGATCGCGCTCGCAGGCGACTCCGTGGGCGGCAACATGGCCGCCGCGCTCACCCTGATGGCGAAGGAGCGGTCCGGCCCGAAGATCGTCGCGCAGGTTCTGTTCTACCCGGTCACCGACGCGAGCTTCGACACCGACTCCTACCACGCCTTCGGCGAGGGCTACTTCCTGCGACGCGACGCGATGCAGTGGTTCTGGGACCAGTACACGACCGACGAGACCGAGCGGGACGAGATCACGGCTTCTCCGCTGCGCGCCACGACCGAGCAGCTTGCCGGCCTGCCGCCGGCGCTCGTGATCACGGCGGAAGCCGACGTGCTCCGCGACGAGGGCGAGGCCTACGGGCGCAAGCTCCGTGCCGCCGGCGTCGACGTCACGGCGACCCGCTACGAAGGCATCATCCACGACTTCGTGATGCTCAACGCGCTACGCGGGACGAACGCCGCCAGAGCCGCGATCGCGCAGGCAATCGCGTTTATTCGTGAGACACAGCGTCCCAAAAATGAGAGCAACGCGACCCGAAGGAGTCTGTGATGTTTGCACGCCTGGGGCGGCTGGTGGCCGCTCACCCGTGGAAGGTGATCGCGGTCTGGATCGTCGCCTTCGCCGTGATCGTCCCGTTCTCGCCGTCGCTGGCAGACGTGACGAACGAGGACCCGACCAGCTTCCTGCCGTCGAGCGACGAGTCGTCGCGCGCGCAGGCTCTCGCCGAGAAGCACTTCCCGACAGCCTCGGGCGCGACTGCCCGCTTCGTGCTCAAGCGCCAGGACGGCAACGCCTTGAGCGCCGCCGACCGAAGCGAGGTCCGCGAGTTCGCGGGCGGTCTCGAGGCGGCGGGGATCGCGAGCGTCAACTCGGTCGAGACCGGCCCCGAGCAGCTGGCCGAGAACGAACGCGCTCAGCTCGTGCAGGTCGCGTTCCAGGGGGACGCGGCCGACGAGCCGGTCAAGGACGCGGTCAAGGAGCTGCGCGACGAGGCGGGTGTCCTGCTCGCCGGTAGCGGCCTCCAGGCCGGGCTCACGGGCGAGGCCGCGAGCGTCGTCGACACGGAGGAGTCGTTCGGCAGCGCCGAGACGATCACCTTCGCCGCCACCTTCGTGCTGATCCTGCTCCTCGTCGGCGGCATCTTCCGAAGCCCCATAGCCGCTGTCCTGCCGATCGCGACGATCGGGCTCGTGTTCCTGCTCGCGACCTCGCTGGTCGCGCTGCTCTCCGACACCTTCGGCTTCGAGGTCGACGCCTCGCTCACCTCGCTGCTGATCGTCGTGCTGTTCGGGATCGGCACCGACTACATCCTCTTCCTGCTCTTCCGCTACCGCGAACGACTGCGGGCCGGTGACGAGTCGCGAGAGGCGGTCGCCTTCTCCGTCCGCCGTGTCGGTGAGGCCGTGGCGAGCTCCGCTCTGGTCGTGATCATCGCCTTCCTCGCTCTGCTCTTGGCCAGGCTCGGCATCTTCCGCACGATGGCGCCCGGCCTGATCATCTCCGTCGCCGTCACCCTGGTCGCGAGCCTGACCCTGATCCCGGCCGCGATCGCACTCGTCGGCCCGCGGCTCTTCTGGCCCTCCAAGCGCTGGCAGACCGCGCCCAACGGCGCTGCGTTCAAGAAGCTCGGGCAGCTGATCGCCCGCCGTCCCGGCCGGATGGCGCTCGCCTCCGGTGGCGCGATGCTCGCGCTGGCCACCGGCGCCGCCTTCTACACCGCCAGCTACGACACCTCGAGCTCGCTTCCCTCCGACACCGAGTCCTCGCAGGCGAACGAGGACATCAAGCAGTCGTTCGCCGCCGGCGCCGCCAACCCGACCGACGTCTACGTCTCCGGCTCCATGCCTCTCCAGCAGAGCGAGCTGACCGCGCTCGCCGAGCAGCTCCGCGGCGTCGAGGGCGTCGACTCGGTCGCCGCGCCGGTCCTCTCCGAGGACGGCAGCGGTGCTCGCATCGGCGTCAACCTGACCGAGAGCGCCACCTCGAACGCGGCGCTCGACGTTGCCGAGGGGCCACTTCGCGATCTCGCCCACGCCTCCGCGGCCGGCGACGAGGTCAGAGTGGGGGGCGCCAGCTCGGCCTTCGCCGACATCCGCTCCGCGCTCGAGCGCGACATCGTCGTCGTCTTCCCGATCGCCGCACTGCTCATCGCGCTCGTGCTCGGTCTGCTGCTGCGTAGCGTCGTCGCGCCGCTCTACTTGCTGGGCGCGGTCGCGCTCGGCTTCGTCGCCACCTTGGGCGCCGGCGTCGCCCTCTTCCAGGGCCTCGGCTCCGAGCCGGGGCTGCTCTTCATCCTGCCGGTCCTGCTCTACATGTTCGTCGTCGCGATCGGCACTGACTACAACATCCTCATGACCACCCGCCTGCGCGAGCAGATGCAGGAGGGCAACGACCCGCGCACCGCCGCCGATCTCGCGGTCGAGCACGCCGGCCCCACGGTCGTCTCCGCCGGCGTCATCCTGGCCGGCACCTTCGCCTCGCTCGGGCTCACCGGCATCAGCCTGCTCGTGCAGCTGGGCGCCACGATCGCCATCGGCGTCGTCATCGTCAGCTTCGTCATGGCGACGGTCCTTGTGCCCAGCCTGTCGGCGCTGATCGGCAAGCGGGTCTGGTGGCCCGGACACCAGGACGCTGTAAAGCCCGTCGCGGCCGGCGACCATCCCCGCGCCCGGCCGCGTCCCAGCGTCGAGCCCGCGCCCGAGGGCGAGCGCTAGTCAGCTCCCACGCCCCGACGGCGGGCCGGGAGCAAACGCTCCCGGCCCGTCAGTAGGAGCCCACGATGACCAACGAGACAACAGCAATCACGAATCAGCAGGTGCTGGCGGACCACAGCGACGAACGTGCCGAAGCAACGGCTCGAGCCGGCGAGGACGCCGGGCCGGCCGTCCATCCTCGTCCAGCTCGCGGCCGATCCTCCCCTCGACTCGCTCGAGCTTCTTCCCCGACCTCGTCCGGCACCGCTGGCTCGTTCCTGGGGACGAGGACGCCCTCGCCAAGCGGATCGAACGTGGCCGAGCGTGAACAGCGCCGGTGGATCGTGGCGCTGCTGGCGCCGTTCGTCGCGGCGTCCGCCTTTCTGTGCGCCACGTTTGCGACTGCGGGCGGAGCAGCATGGACGAACTGGTTCTTCGCACCCGCGCTGCTGCTCGTCCCAGCGTGGATCGGGACGCTCGTGTACCTCGCGCTGACGTCCGACACCAACGAGGCCGGCGAGCGCCTAGGCGCGCTTCCCGCGCCGAGTGCGGAGCGCTCGCCCGAGCGGAAGGCGGCGTAGCACGTGGAGAGGGAATGACCCATGCGCCACCGCCGCGACCTCAACCAGTTCGACGCGAGCGCCCAGCGACGTGAGCTCGGCCGGCTCGTTCGCCAGATTCAGGCTCTCACGCTCGAACTCCGCGAACTCCGTCAGGGTGAAGCCGACGCTGCCGAGCTGGAAAGCAAGGAGCGCACGCTCGATCAGCTGCGCTGGCGACTGGCTACCGTCGCCCGCCGCGCCGCGGCCGACGACTCGGACGCCGCCGCGTGAGCAGCGCGGCAACCTCGATCGCCGCACGGACCGCCGGCCGCCGCCGCGGCTGGCTGTCCGTGCGGCACGCGCTGCGCACCGAAGCGGTCGTCGTTCTTGCCCTGTACGGCGTCTATGAGCTCGCGCGCGGGCATCCCCGATGCGTCGAGGCTCAACCGCTTGGCCGGCATCACGCAACCCACGCTCGTCGTCAACGGCGACGACGATCGGATGATGCACACGAAGAACAGCCGCCTACTCGCCGCGCAGCTCCCAAAGGCCGAGCTCCAAATCTACCCCGATGCGAACCATGGCTTCCTCGACCAATACCCGGAGCTGTTCGCCGACGACATCGTGGAGTTCCTCAACCGCTAGCCGACCGACGCCCGGGCGGCGTCAACACCTCAAAGAAAGGATCGACATGTCCGACCAACTGACTGTTACGCCCGTCGTGCTCGAGCCCGCCGCACAGGCGTTCACCGAGGCGACTGCTGACCCGCCGTACCTCTTCGACCTGGGCCCGATCGAGGGCCGCAAGACGGTCGATGAGGTCCAGAGCGGCGAAATCGAGAAGCCCGACGTCGAGATCGACGACACGACTGTCCCTGGTGGACCGTCAGGCGACATCTCGGTCCGCATCCTGCGCCCGAGGGGCGCGACCGGGCCGTTGCCCGTCGTCGTCTACATCCACGGCGCCGGCTGGGTCTTCGGCAACGACCACACCCACGATCGCCTCATCCGCGAGCTGGCTGACGGCACCGGCGCCGCGGTCGTCTTCCCCAACTACAGCCTCTCGCCCGAGGCCCGCTACCCGACTGCGATCGAGGAGTCCTATGCGGTGCTCCAGTGGGTCGCCGACCACGGTGCGGAGAGCAACCTCGACGGGTCTCGGATCGCGCTCGCAGGCGACTCCGTGGGCGGCAACATGGCCGCCGCGCTCACCCTGATGGCGAAGGAGCGGTCCGGCCCGAAGATCGTCGCGCAGGTTCTCTTCTACCCGGTCACCGACGCGAGCTTCGACACCGACTCCTACCACGCCTTCGGCGAGGGCTACTTCCTGCGACGCGACGCGATGCAGTGGTTCTGGGACCAGTACACGACCGACGAGACCGAGCGGGACGAGATCACGGCTTCTCCGCTGCGCGCCACGACCGAGCAGCTTGCCGGCCTGCCGCCGGCGCTCGTGATCACGGCGGAAGCCGACGTGCTCCGCGACGAGGGCGAGGCCTACGGGCGCAAGCTCCGTGCCGCCGGCGTCGACGTCACGGCGACCCGCTACGAAGGCATCACCCACGACTTCGTGATGCTCAACGCGCTACGCGGGACGAACGCCGCCAGAGCCGCGATCGCGCAGGCAATCGCGTATCTCCGCGGGCGGCTCGGGACGAGCTGAGATCGGTCACCGGGGGCGGGCGCCACGGCACCCGCCCCCGGGAAAACGTGTCAGTTACGTGTCCGCCTGTTTATCAAACGGACAACAAGAAAGTGCAGATTTGCAGGAACCGGCCACCAGGCCCCAGCCCGACGAACACATTCACGGGGGTGGGTAAGGCCCCTCGACGCCTCCCCGGCGAGCCGGCCGACGAGCCCCGCGACCGAACCGGTGGTCTCGCTCAGGCTGCAGACCTCCCTCGGCGAGGTCAAGCTGTTCACGGTCATCGCCACCCTCGGAGCCCCGCTCGAAGTCACGGCGGCGAGCCTTGCGATCGAGATCTTCCTGCCGATGGACCCCGAGAGCACAGCGCGGCTGCGGGCGCTGGCGGAGTCGGCCGAGGCGGCACAGGCTGAGCTTTCGGCGAAGTAGCTGCCTAGCCTCGTCGCGTGGGCTCACCAGCGCGCTATCCCTGCCGCGTTTCGCACGACTTGGCACTCCTTGCGGAGCCACGCGGGCGCGTGCGGCCAACAGCCAGAAACCTGGCGCATGACCGGTTTTCCGCCGCTGGCCGGAGAACCGTCAGAACGCCCGCGCACCCAATTGCGGGTGTTTTGCAGGTGATTCAGCCCGAAGGAGCGATGCAGGGAAATACCGTCGGGCAGCAAACGCCTGTGCTCAGAACCGGAGATTCCGTCCGATAAGGCAACAGAAGCTCTTGTTTTGCAGGCACTTTAAGAGACGGGAGCGACGGGACTCGAACCCGCGACCTCCGGCGTGACAGGCCGGCGTTCTAACCAACTGAACTACGCCCCCGAGCCGGCCTAGTGTAGCCGCGTGGAGGAGGCCCGGCCTGCGGGCCGCGTACGCTTTTCGGCCTGTGGCCACCGCCGACTGGATCGTGCTCGGCGCCGTCGTCCTCTTCGGGTTCTACGGGCTCTCGCGAGGGCTCGTCCGCGGGGCGCTGTCGCTCGCCGGGTTTGCGCTCGGAGCGTACCTCGGCGCCCAGATCGCGCCCGCCTTCCTCGACGACGGGTCGCCGTACGCGCCGCTCGTCGCGCTCGGCGCGGCGATCCTCGGCGGCGTGCTGTTGCAGGGCATCGCCGGGATCCTCGGCGGGACGCTTCGCGCGAGCATGGGTGCGATTCCGGGCCTCCGCTCCGTGGACTCCGTCGCCGGCGCGCTCCTCGGTGTCGCCGCCGGCTTCCTCATCTGCTGGGCGGTCGGCGCCGTGCTCCTCTACCTCCCTGGGCAGTCCGAGCTGCGGCGGTCGGTGCAGGAGTCGACGATCCTCGCGCGGATCAACGAGGAGTTTCCCCCAGAGCGACTCCTGGAGACGCTCGAACGGGTGGACCCGATCGGAGTCGTGGTCGGTCCTCCGGCGATCGTGCCGCCGCCCGACAGCGCGATCGCGAGAGACGCTGACATCGACCACGCTGCGAAGAGCGTCGTCCGCGTGACCGGGATCGCCTGCGGGCTCGGTGTCGAGGGCTCCGGGTGGATCGTGAGGCCCGGGCTCGTCGTCACGAACGCGCACGTCGTCGCCGGCATCGACCGGCCGCGTGTCGACCGGCGCGACGGAGCTTCCTTCCCGTCGCGGATCGTCGCGTTCGACGCGGGGAACGACCTTGCGGTGCTACGGGTGCGCGGTCTCCGCGGCGCTCCCCTTGCGCTCGCCGATCCGGAGCGGCGGCTGCCGGTTGCGCTCGTCGGCTACCCGGGGAACGGCCCGCTGTCCGTCATTCCCGCGCGACTCGGGGGAACCGGACGAGCGCTGAGTCGCGACGCATACGGCCGCGGGCCTGTGACGCGGAGCGTCACCGCGATTCGGGGCGAGGTGCGGCCGGGGCTCTCCGGCGGCCCGGGCTTGGACGCGGAGGGGAGGGTGCGGACGGTCGTCTTCGCGCGTCGGCCTGAGGACGTCGGCGGGTACGGGGTGCCGCCGGCAAACGTGCGCGACGTGCTCGCGAAGGTCGGTCGGATGGCGCTCGCGACCGAGTGCGCGCGGTAATTAGGAGCGCCGGCTGAAGGGGTCTGGCTTCAGCCAGACCCCGGTGTTGGGGTTGGCAACCTCAGACCGGGGTCAGGCTGAAGCCTGACCCCACCTGCCTACGTGAGCACGTCGAGCGCCGCCAGCGGCTGCCGGAACGGCGGGATGACGTAGACGCCGGCGGCGCGCTCGCGTGACGCCTGGAGCAGCTCCTTCGCGAGCGCGAGCCCCTCGTCGCCCGCGTTCGGCCCGGCAGCGCGAAGCCGCTCCTGCACGTGCTCGGGCACGAGGATGCCGGGCACCTCGTTGTGGAGGCGGAGGGCGAGTTGGTAGCTGCGCACGTAGAAGATCCCGATCAGCAGCGGAATCGGGCACGGGCGGCCGAGCCGCTCGAGGAAGCCGTCGAGGTACGAGAAGTCGAAGAGCACCTGGGTCATCGCGAACTCGGCACCGGCCTCGAGCTTCTGCTCGAACCGCTCTAGCTCGTAGTCGAGGTCGTCCGCGGACGGGTTGACCGCGACGCCGAGGAAGAACGACGTCGGCGCGTCGATCTCTGCACCGTTGAAGTCCTCGCCCGCGTTCATGTGTGTGATCACGCGCGAGAGCCCGATCGAGTCCACCTCGTAGACCCCGCGAGCGCCCGGGTAGTCACCCGCCTCGGGCGGGTCGCCGGTTACGGCGAGCACGTTCCTGATCCCCTCCGCGTGCACGCCCAGGAGCTGCGACTCGAGCCCTGCGATGGAGGAGTCCCGTGGCGTCAGGTGCGGGATCGTCTCGATGCCGACGCTCCGCTCGATCGCGACGGAGGCCATCATCCCGCTCATTCGCGCACGCGCCCGCGGGTTGTCGTTGACGTCGACGACGTCGACGCGTCCCGAATCCTTGAGTGTCCGGGCGATCTCGAGCATGCCTTCGGGATTTGCGCCTCGCGGCGGGTCGATCTCCACCGAGACGACGAACTCGCGCGTACGCAGCTTCCGCTCGAGCAGCGTCTCGCCTCCCGGTGTCGGCGGGACCGAGAGGAGGGCCCGCTCGCGCACGACGAGCGGCGCGGCCGGTCGCCGCTCCTCGTCGACGGCGCTCCTGATCGCAGCGATCTCGGCCGGCGTGCAGCCGCAGCAGCCGCCGATGATTCGCGCGCCGAGGTCCTGGGCGTGAGCGGCGAACTCGCCGAAGTACTCGGGCGTCGCATGCGGGAAGACGATCCGCTGGCCGGCAAGGCTCGCGAGGCCCACGTTGGGCATCACCGCCAACGGCTTGCCGTTCCCGCCCATCTGCTCGATCGCCCGCAGTGACGCCTGCGGGCCTGCGCTGTGGTTCGCGCCGATGGCGACGACGTCGAGCGCGGACAGGCGCTCGGCGGCATCGCGGGCTCCCACGCCGCTCAAGGTCTGGGCGTCCTCGTCGAACGTCAGGAGCGCGACGATCGGGAGGGCTGACACCGAGCGCACGGCTGCGACTGCAGTCTCCAGCTCGTCGAGGTCGAAGAACGTCTCCACCGTGAAGAGATCGACTCCACGGCCCTCGAGCAGCTCCGCCTGTTCCGCGAAGATCGCGCGGTCGTCGTCTCCGTCCTCGTGTGCGTCGCCCAGAGGGCCGATCGAGCCGGCGATGAAGACGTCGCGGCCGGACACCTCCCGCGCCTCGCGCGCGATCTTCACGGCCGCCTCGTTCACGCGCCGTACCTCGTCGTCGAGGTAGCGCTCGCGTAGCTTGCGGCGGTTCGCGCCGAACGTGTTCGTCTCGATGAGCTCCGCGCCCGCGCGGATGAACCCGAGATGGAGCGAGAGGACGCTCTCGGGCGAGCGCAGGTTCGCCTCCTCGGGGCAGCGCAGCCGGGAGACCGCGCTCGAGACGAGGACGCCCATCCCGCCGTCCGCGACGATCGGGGGGCCGGTGCCGAGCCGCTCCTGAAACCGAACCGCCATCGCCGGCCACTTTACGGATGCGTGCGGTGAATCGGGCCGGCATGCCGGTAGTGAAGCGCCCTGGTCAACACCGTCCGGGGGATCGGTCAACCGCGACGGGGTGACGCCCGTTGCGGGGGGGTTGACGCACGCTGCGGATCACTCACGACGCGCGACGATGCGGCAGTCACGCGGGTGAGGTGCAGGGGAGTGCGGTTCCTCCCGAGTCTCGAGGAACCTGCCGGGACGAGGAGCGGGGCTATCGGCGGCAACCCCGCTCCAGTCCCCTCGACCGGCGCTCTCTCGGCGTCAGCGCCGCCACTCGAGGACGGCGATGAGACATCCGCGCTCCGTCCACGAGTTGTGCCGCGTCCCCGCCTCGTAGCTGACGAAGTCGCCCGGGCCGAAGACCGCGCCGTCCGAGTCGACGAGATCGCCCTCGAGGACGAGGAATTCCTCCATCACGTCGTGGTCGTGCTCGATGGTCACGGCTCCGGGCTCCATCCGCATGAGGTAGGAGCCGAGGCCGGTCTCCCGTTCGTAGCTGATCGGAAGCCAGCTCATCTCGGGCTGGAGCGGGCCCTCGAGGTCGTACGGGAGGAAGGTCGTCGAGTACGCGTTGACGACGGTACGGCTGGCGCTCGGGTCGCTCATCGGCCTGCTCCTTCAGTCGGCGTGGACGGTTCGGCCTTCCATGCCGCCCGCGACGACCACGACCTGCCCGGACACGTGCCCGGAGAGCGTGTCGGAGGCCAGCACGACGACCTGGGCGGCAATGTCTTCGGGCTGCGCGATCTTCCGGAGCGCCATCGTGCGCGAGACGGTGCGCACCTGCTCGGGGTCGACGAGGCCGCGCGTCATGGGGGACTCGGTCCACCCTGGAGCGACCGCATTCACGCGCCCGTTGGGAGCGATGCGCACGATCTCGTTCTTCAGCGAGAGGAGCAGCCCCCCGAGCACCGCGGACTTGGCGGCTGCGTAGTCCGCGTGCCCTGCCTCGCCGAAGACTCCCGCCGTCGAGCCGACGAGGACGAGCGAGCCGTGGCCGAGCCGCTCCACCTCTCGGAGATATGCGCGCGCGACGAGGAACGTCGTCGTGAGGTTCGTGCGCAGCGTCTCCTCCCAGCGCTCGAGCGGGAGCTCCCAGACCGGCACGTCCTCCCGAGGCCACATGCCCTGGACCGCGACGCAAGCGTCGATCCGCCCGAGCGCGACCCGGGCCTCGTCGAAGAGGCGCTCGACGTCGCCTCGTCGGCGAGGTCGGCCTGCGCGGTCGGGGCTGCCACCGAGCGAATCCGCGGAGAGCGCGCGCGCCCGCTCCTCGCCGTGGTGGTAGTGGACGACGACCCGCGCGCCTTCGGCCGACGAACGCGCGCGCGCACGCCGAGCCGATGCCGCCCGAGGCGCCCGTCACGAGCACTCCTTTGCCCTGAAGCCCCGTCTCGATGCGGCGTAGGCTACTCGCGTGCGCGTTCACGTCATCAGCGACATGGAGGGCGTCGCCGGAATCGTGAAGTGGCAGCAGACGGCCGGCGGCGAGTCGCTGTACGACGAGGGGCGCAAGCTGTACACGGAGGAGATCAACGCCGCTGTTCGCGGCGCGAAGGCCGCGGGCGCGACCGAGATCGTGGTCATGGACTGCCACGGCGCGGGGAAGGGCTGGTCGTTCAACTCGCTCGTGCCGGAGGATCTCGACCCCGACTGCGAGTACGTCGTCCAGGACGAGTGGACGGAGTACACGACGTTCCTCGAGCAGGGCTGTGACGCTGCGCTCTTCGTCGGCATGCACGCGCGCGCCGGCACGCCGGACGGTGTCATGAACCACACGATCTCCGGTCGCGACTACCAGAACCTGTGGTTCAACGACACGCTCGTCGGCGAGACCGGGATCAACGCGGCTCTCTGCGGCACGTGGGGGTGCCCGGTGCTCCTCGTCACGGGCGACGAGGCGTCGTGCCGGGAGGGCAGAGCGCTCCTCGGCGACGGTCTGACGACGGTCGCCGTCAAGTCCGGCCTCGGCGCCGAGTCGGCGCGCATGATCCCACCGGTCCGGGCCCGTCAGCTGATCGAGAAGGGCGCACTCGCAGCACTCGCGGACGTGAGCGCGGTCGCGCCGTACGATCCCGGCCGCCCGTGTGAGGTGCGGGCCGAGTTCAAGAGCACGACCGAGCCCGACCGGCTTCGTTTCCGACATGGCGTCGAGCGAATCGACGAGCGCACGATCGCGTCGCGCGCCGACACGTGGTGGGACGCCTGGAGGCAGTTCTACTTCTAGAGCGCCGTCGAGCGGCATTGACATGACAGCGGGAACCCGGTGTGATTGCGGCGTCGGAGACGGTCGACAGGCGTTTGGGGCGCAACAAACGGGTGCCTGTTGACGTCAGGTCCGAGGCAATAGACAGCAAGAGGAGGGCAGATGAGGAAAGCAGCATTCGCCGTCGCTTTCGCCGTGCTCGCAGGCACGGTGATCGTGACGGCTGCGGTGGCGACCACGTCGAGCTCTGCGGCGGGGTCCCAGCTCGCTCGGTGCACGAACGTCTCGCTCGGTGTGAACGCGCCGCTCACAGGGCCCGCCGGCTTCCTGGGACAGGAGCAGCTGAGCTGGGCGCAGTTCGCCGTCTCCCAGTACAACAGGGCGAACAGGACGAGGTTCAAGATCGTCCAGGGCGACTCGCAACTCGACGCCGCCAGGGCTCGCACGGCAACTCAGCGGTTCATCTCGAACTCCAACGTCATGGCTGTGGTCGGGCCGTCGATCAGTCAGGGCGTCGTGACGAGCGCGAGGTTGCTGACCAACGCGAAGCTTGTGGCGATCTCGCCGTCCGCGACACGTACGTCGCTTACCACCCCCAAGCGCATCTCGGTGATGTTCTTCCGGAACGTGCCGAACGATGCCAAGCAGGCACCTCAGGTCGCGAACTACGTTCGTACGAAGCTCAACGCCGACAACGTCGTCGTCGTCGACTCGCAGGACGACTACTCGGTGCCGCTGGCGAACTTGATCGGACGACTCCTGAGCCGAAGAGGCGTGACGGTGAGTCGCGAGTCGGTCGCGGCTACGGACACCGACTTCTCGTCCATCGTCACGAACATCAGCGACAGCACCGACATCGTCGTGTTCGCGACGCAGACGGCGTCGCAGGCCCAGACGATGTCCCAGCAGCTGCGAGAGCAGGGGAAGAAGGCGCTCGTGTTCGGCACCGACGGCGCCTACTCGCCCTCGCAGTACAAGCCGCGCACGGGCTACGTCTCCGTTTTCGCAGTCGACCTGCACTTCGAGAGGAGCGCCCGCGCGATAGTCGCCGGCTACAACCGGTTCTCGAACAGCAAGACGTTCGGGGCCTTCGGCCCACCGAGCTACATGGCTGCCTGGGTTGCGATGACCGCCATCCAGAGGGCATGTGGGAACGGCAGCGTCACCCGCGGAGAAGTGAGGGCGTTCGTGCGTAACTCGAACGTTCCGTCGATTCTGGGCGGAAGCGTCCGGTTCAACGGCCAGGGCGACCTCGTCGGTGGCAAGTTCTCGATCTACAAGGTCACCAACGGCACCTACGCGAAGGCCGACTAAGCATCGCACTCACTACGAGCGGCCCACCCGTGGCGGGTGGGCCGCTCGTATGAGATAAGCGCACCGTGGACTGGGACAAGCTCGTCCAGCTCCTCGTGAACGGGGTGACGCTCGGGAGCGTCTACGCGCTCGTCGCGCTCGGGTTCTCGCTCGTCTACGGGATCCTGAAGCTCCTCAATCTCGCGCACGGCGACGTGGTCATGGTCGGCGCGTTCATCGGCTGGGGGATCCTCAGCTGGCTCGGGGGTGCGGAGAGCCCGTCGGTCGCCGTCTGGCTCCTCATCACGCTGATGATCCTCGGCGCCATGATTGGCTGCGGCTTCCTGGGTGTCGCGATCGAGCGCTTCGCCTACCGCCCGTTACGGCGAGCACCGCGCATCGCGCCGTTGATCAGCGCGCTCGGCGTGTCGTTCTTCCTCCAGAACTCGATGCTGCTGCTCTTCGGCGCCGATTTCCGGAGCTACGACACCGACTTCCTCGTGGACGTCGACGTCGGGATCGACTGGGGTCCCCTGACCGTGTGGCTCATCCGTATCTTCGTCATCGTCGCGGCGTTCGCCATGATGCTCGGCCTCTGGCTGCTCGTGACGCGTACGCGCCTCGGGAGGGCCATGCGCGCGACGGCCTTCGACCGCGAGGCCGCGGAGATGATGGGAGTCGACGTCGACCGCGTGATCGTCACGACGTTCTTCATCGGCTCCGCGCTCGCCGGCGCGGCGGGCGTCCTCATCGGCCTCGTGTTCTTCCAGATCAACCACTTCATGGGGTTCAACTACGGGCTCAAGGGCTTCACCGCGGCGGTCGTCGGGGGTATCGGCTCCATCCCCGGCGCCATGTTCGGTGGGCTCCTCATCGGGATTGTCGAGTCGTTGAGCGTCGGCTACATCGAGGACTTCACCGGCGGACGCCTCAACAGCGCGTTCCGCGACCTCGTCGTCTTCTCGATCCTCGTCGTCTTCATGCTCCTGCGGCCCCAGGGGCTCTTCGGCAAGCCGGAGGTGAAGAAGGTTTGAGCGAGCCGCAGCAGCCGGGGATCGGCGTCGACCAGTGGGTCGCGGACAGCGAGGCCCGCGCCCGCACGCTTCGTGGACGCGCGGTCGAGCTGTACGAGCGGACGCCGGCCGTCGTGAAGCTCATCGCGCTCGCGGCTCCATTCGTCGTCTTCCCGCTCGTCGTCGACTCGGGCTACCTCATGCAGGTCGCGATCGACACGCTCATCTTCGTCTTGCTCGCCTTGGGGCTGAACGTCGTCGTCGGGTGGGTCGGCCTCCTCGACCTCGGCTACGTCGCGTTCTTCGGAGTCGGCGCGTATCTCTATGCGGCGCTTGCGTCCGAGTACGCGGGCCGGTACTGGGACGCGCAGTGGGCGCTCCCGGTCGTGGTGGCGTCGACGGCGATCGTCGGTTTCCTCATCGGCCTTCCGTCTCGACGCCTCGTCGGCGACTACCTCGCCATCGTGACGCTCTTCTTCCTCCAGATCTGGCTCGTCGTCGTCCTGAACTCGCAGTTCACCCGAGGGCCGAACGGCATCTCGGACATCCAGCCTCTCGACTTCTTCGGCAACAAGGTCACCACCCTGGACGGCTCCTACCTCGTCCTCGTGGGGGCGCTCCTCGTCGTCGTGACGGTCCTCTTCCTCGTCAACCAGTCGCGCACGGGCCGCGCGTGGCGGGC
Organism: uncultured Actinomycetes bacterium; assembly: GCA_963848405.1. GTDB lineage: Bacteria > Actinomycetota > Thermoleophilia > Gaiellales > Gaiellaceae > GMQP-bins7. Next base: position 18,922 of record CAWKDP010000019.1, read on the forward strand.
GCTCCGGGAGGACGAGCTCGCCGCCGAGCTCATGACGATGCCGGTCGACCGCCTCAAGCTGCTGGCGTTCGCCTTCGGGGCGGGCGTCGCAGGCCTCGCGGGTGCGCTCTTCGCGGCGCAGCAGGGGGCCATCTTCCCGTCGAGCGTCGCGATCCCGCTGCTGATCACCGTGTACGCGATGGTCGTGCTCGGCGGAGCCGGAAGCATCTTCGGCGTCATCTTCGGAGCAGTTCTGATCAACGCGTCGCTCGAGGCGCTACAGACCCCCGAGGACGCGAGCGTCCTCTTCTTCTCGGCTCTTGCGATCGGGCTCGCCGTGGTGCTACGGCCGTGGTGGCGGTTTGCCGCGGTCGCCGGGACGACCATCGTGTTCGGGATTGTGTTCCACGAGGCCGCGGAGAGGCTCGATCCCTCGCTGACCGAGGGCACCAGCGTCGGAGGGGCGCGGATCGACGACCTCGTCTCACACTGGGTCATCCTCCCCGAGGGCATCGTGACCGGAGACGGCCTGCCGGGCGGAGCGTTCGCTCGGCTCCTCTACATCGGACTCGTCGCCGCCGTCCTCGGGCTGACGCTCGTACGCAACCGGCTCTGGCGCGACGCGCTCCTCGTGCCGACCGTCTACTTCGCCTGCGTCGTCTGGGAGAACATCATGCTTCCCCAGCCGTCCGTCTCACGGTTCGTTCTCATCGGCGCGATGCTGGTCGCCCTGATGGCCGCTCGCCCGGAGGGCATCTTCGGGAAGAGGAGGGTCGAGATCGTATGACCACTCGTGAGCCGCTCCTCGAGGTGAAGGACCTCTCGCTGTCCTTCGGCGGCCTCGCCTGCCTCGACCACCTCGACCTCGTCGTCGGCGAGGGCGAGATCGTGAGCGTCATCGGGCCCAACGGGGCGGGCAAGACGACGCTCTTCAACGTCATCACCGGTGTCTACCCGCCCGACGAGGGCGAGATCGTCTTCGAGGGGCAGTCGATCGTCGGCCTCGACCCGCATCAGATCGCGCGCCGCGGCATCGCGCGCACGTTCCAGACCCTGCGGCTCTTCCTCAACATGACGGTGCGCGAGAACGTGATGGCCGCCGCGTACGGGCACACGAAGGCGGGCGTTCTCCGCTCCGTGCTGCGGACGCCAGGGATGCGGCGTGAGGAGAAGGAGATCAGGGCGCTCGCCGAGGAACGCCTCGGGTTCTTCGGTCAGCGACTGGTCGGGTACCGCTGGAACCAGCCGGCATACAGCCTCTCGTACGCGAACCGGCGCCGCCTCGAGATCGCGCGCGCGACCGCTGCGAACCCGAAGCTGCTGCTCCTCGACGAGCCCGCAGCCGGGATGAACCCGGTCGAGACGCACGAGATCACGGAGCTGATCGCGCGCCTGCGCGAGGAGGGCGGCTACACGATCCTCGTCATCGAGCACGACATGCACGTCGTCGAAGGGATCTCCGACCGGGTGATCGCGCTCGACCACGGCGTGAAGATCGCCGAGGGGACGTTCGACGCTGTCGCGACCGATCCGAAGGTCCTCGAGGCCTACCTGGGGACGTCCGCCGCATGAGCACCGACGGCCGGCCCGAGCCGCTGCTCCGCCTCGAGGGCGTGAACACGTACTACGGGCAGATGCACATCCTCCAGAACGTCGATCTCGAGGTCGGCGAAGGCGAGCTCGTGTGCCTCCTCGGCGGGAACGCCTCCGGCAAGTCCACGACGCTGAAGACGATCCTCGGGATCGTGGAGCCGCGCTCCGGCGCCGTCGTCCTCGCGGGTGAGAACGTCACGCGCATGCCGACCGCGCACCGGATCACGCGCGGGCTCGCGATCGTTCCGGAGAACCGCCGGCTCTTCGGCCCGATGACGGTGCTCGAGAACCTCGAGATGGGCGCCTATCTGCGACCGCGCGCGGACCTGCGGGAAGACCTCGAACGCGTCTACTCGACCTTCCCGCTCCTCGCCGACCGGAAGAGGCAGCTCGCCGGGACGCTCTCGGGGGGAGAGCAGCAGATGGTCGCTATGGGCCGCGCGCTCATGGCGCGCCCGAGGCTCCTGCTCATGGACGAGCCCTCGATGGGGCTTGCGCCGATCCTCGTCGAGCGGAGCTTCGAGATCATCGCCGAGGTGCACAAGGCCGGCGTCGCGCTCCTCGTCGTCGAGCAGAACGCGAACGTCTCGCTCTCCATCGCCGACCGCGGCTACGTGCTCTCGACCGGCCGGATCGTGCTCGAGGGCAAGGCGTCCGAGCTGCTCGAGCACGAGGAGCTGCGGAAGGCGTATCTCGGACGATGATCGGCGAGGCGGTACGCGGGCGCTTCCCGATCTTCGAGCACACGACGTATGCGAACTCGTGCTCGCAGGGCGCGCTCTCGATCGACGTCCGCGAGGCATACGAGGCCTATCTCGAGGGCTGGGATGCGCACGGAGCCGAGTGGGAGCACTGGGTCGAGCGGGCGGAGACCGCGCGCTCGACGTTCGCGCGGCTCGTCGCCGCTGAGCCCGAGGAAGTCGCTGTGACGTCGTCCGTCTCCCAGGCGGTGAGCGCCCTCGTCAGCGCGCTCCCGCTCGAGGATGACCGCCGGAAGATCGTCATCTCCGAGTTCGAGTTCCCGACGGTGGGGCAGATCGCGCACGCGCAGGAGCTTCGCGGTGCCGAGGTCGTCCATGTTCGGCCAGAGGCGGACGGGCGGATCCCTGCCGAGCGCTTCGCCGAGGCGATCGACGAGCGCACGGCGCTCGTCTGCTGCACGGCGATCTCGTATCGCACTGGGTACCGCTTCGACGTCGCCGAGGTCGCGCGGCTCGCGCACGAGCGCGGGGCCCTCTGCCTCGCGGACAGCTACCAGGCCGCGGGGGCGGTCCCGCTCGACGTCTCGCAGCTCGACGTGGACTTCCTCACCGCGGGCACCGTGAAGTACCTGCTCGCCTCGGCGGGCCTCGCGTTCATGTACGTGCGGCGTGAGCTCCACGAGCGGTTGCTGCCGACGCAGACCGGCTGGTTCGCCGACGAGGACATCTTCCGGATGGACATCTCCGACTACTCGCCTGCCTCCACTGCTCGGCGGTTCGACGCAGGGACTCCGCCCGTGCCGAACATCTATGCCGGGATCGCCGGGATGGGCCTCGTCGAGCGTGCGGGCGTGGCGGCGATCGAGGCGCATGTCCGGCAGCTCTCGACCGACCTCGTGACCGGGCTCGTGGAGCTGGGCGCCACGGTCGCGACGCCGACTGACCGGGGGGAGCACGGCCCGCTCGTCTGCGTCGCGTCGACCGACCCGGAGGCGCTCGTCGGCGCTCTGGCAGAGGATCGAATCGTGACGTCGTCCCGCGACGCGAATCTCCGCATCTCGCTCCACCTCTACAACGTCGCGGACGACGTCCAGCGCCTGCTCGAGCGGCTGGCCGTGCACCGCCACCTGCTCGCCTGAGCCGATCACCAGCGCATGTCTGGGGTGGGGCTTCAGCCCGACCCGTCTTTGGGTTGTCGCGACAGGACGGACGCGCCGACCTCAAACCGGGGTCAGGCTAAAGCCTGACCCCGTCGTGACGCGCCTCCATCGTCAGCGCCTATCTGGGGTCGGGCTTCAGCCCGACCCCGTCTTTGGGTTGTCGCGACAGGACGGACGCGCCGACCTCAAACCGGGGTCAGGCTAAAGCCTGACCCCGTCGTTACGTGCCTCCATCGTCCTCAGTCCCTGAACGGGTCGTGCACGTCGCGTCCGGCCATCGCGACGCCGAGCGGGCGCAGCGTGTGCTTCACGCGGATCGAGCCGGCGTGGGCGGCAAGGACCTCCGGGAGGCGCTTGTACACCTCGGGCGCCTCGTCCGCGCCCCCGCCGACGAGCACGATTCCCTGCTTGCGCAGGCGGGCCTGCACGGCAGGCCAGTCGACGACGCCTCGAGCGACCTGCTCCTCGACCCAGACCTTCGCGACGCCCGCGGCGGGATGGTCCGGGCACGGCGCGTTCGTGTCGAACGTGCGCTCGCAGTCGCGGTCGCGGCACGCCCAGCGCTTGCGCCGGCGCGCTCGGCCGGCTGCCTGCGTGCGGCTCATCACGCGTCCGGCGCCGTGCACCGTGGAGAACAGCGATGCCTCCGCTTCGGTCCCGGCAACGCCTTCGAGGATCACGGAGTCGTCGCCCATCGAGCCGCCGACGAAGCCCTCCTGGCCCGGGCGGGCCGGCGTGCAGCCCTTCCGGATGATCCAGAACGTGCGACCGAAGTGCTCCTCGCGCCACGCGAAGTTGTGGTGGTTGTGCACCTCGCGCACGGCCTCGGCACCCAGGATCTGGAGCACCTTCGAGACGACGACGTCTCGCCCGGCATATGCGTATTCGCCCGCCAGCTGCATCGCGGAGACGTAGGACTCGCCGAGCTCGGAGTCGGCCTCGAAGAGCACGGGCGGCGAGTCCATTCCGCCCTCTCGTGCGCGGCCTTCGAAGGGCAGGCCCTGTGCGAGCGCGAGGAAGCCGGAGGCTGTCTTGTGGCCGAAGCCGCGCGAGCCGAAGTGCACGCCGACCCAGATCCGGCGCTCCTCGTCCTCCATGAGGTTGACGTAGTGGTTGCCGGACCCAACCGTGCCGAGCTGGGACTCGGCGAGCCTCGCGAGCTTGCGCTGCGGCGTGAAGTCCGCGTGCCTGATCCGGTCGAGCACCGGATGGTCGACCCGTTCCTGCGCTGCCACGCCCATGCCGAACGAGATCCGGCGCGTGATCTCGCCCATGAGCCGCTCGACGCCGCCGAGGGCTTCCAGATTGGCCGGCGTCAGGTCCGTCAGCGTCGCCTTGTTCCCACACCCGATGTCGAATCCCACCCCCGACGGCGAGACGTAGCCTTCGTACGCGATGCCGCCGCCGATCGGCTGCGAGTAGCCGGGGTGATGGTCGGCGCAGAGCACTCCGAGCTCGGCGTCGCCAGCCCTCATGCAGCGCTCGAGCTGCGCGAGGCTTCGCTGGTCCACCGGACCGAACGTCTTGATCGTCACCGCTTCAAGTGTGCGCCCCCGGCGCCGAGGGCGTCAGGGCACGAGACTCAGGCCGCGAGCTGCGGCTTGCGCGCGCGCACGATCGCGCCGTGCATGCCGTCGGCGACCGCGTGCGTGCGCTCGACCTCGACGTCGACAAGGCCGGCAGTCTCGAGCCCGTCTCGGTACTCGCTCTCCGAGAGCGCGCCTGCGATGCAGCCGACGTGGCTCCCTCGCTGGGCCCGGTCGGCACGGCGAGAGCCGGTCCTCGGCGACGACGTCCGTGATCCCGACGCGGCCGCCCGGCCGCAGGACGCGCGCGATCTCGGCGAGCACCTGGTCCTTCTCCGGCGAGAGGTTGACGACGCAGTTCGAGATCACGACGTCGACGCTCTCGCCGGGCAGCGGGATCGCCTCGATCATGCCCTTGAGGAAGTGGACGTTCGACGCCCGTGCCTTCTCCGCGTTTCGCAGAGCGAGCGCGAGCATCTCGTCGGTCATGTCGAGGCCGTACACGGTGCCGCCGGGGCCCACGCGACGCGCCGAGAGCAGCACGTCGATGCCCCCGCCCGAGCCGAGGTCCAGGACGGTTTCCCCCTCCTTCAGCTCGGCGACCGCGACCGGGTTGCCGCACCCGAGGCTCGCAGTGACCGCGGATTCCGGAACGGCCGAACGCTCGTCCGGCGCATAGAGACCCTTGCCGAACTTCGTCGTTTCCTCGTCTCCGCAGCAGCCGATGCTCTCGCAGTCGCACCCGCACCCGCATCCGCTTTCCAGGCCGAGGGCAGCTTCGGCATAGCGCTCTCGCACCTCCTCTCGCACATCGGTCGTCATGCGTGCACTCCTTCCAGCTCGAGGATTCCGGCCGCCCGCGCGAGCGCCTCGCGATCGAGCTCGTAGAACGCCCAGACGCCTCGCTGCTCGCGCACGAGCAACCCGGCGTCGACGAGCTTCTTCAGGTGATGGCTCACGGTCGGCTGAGCGAGCCCGAGCACCGGCGTGAGCTCGCAGACGCAAACGGGCTCGGAGCTGCGCGCGAGGACGTTCACGATCTTCACGCGCGCGGGATCGGAGAGGGCCTTGAAGACCGCCGCCGTGCCCTCGGCCTCCGAGTCGGTCAGGCTGGGCCCGTCGAGCGGCTGGCAGCAGGCCGGGAGGGAGAGCAGTGGCAAGGCATCGACGTTCATCGATGAAAGAGTGGCACAGACATCGACAGATGTCAATGAATGGGATACTCGTCGGCGTGCATGCTCCGGACCTGGAATCGCTCATCGAGCGCTACGACGCGGCCTGGAACGCCCACGACGTGGATGCGATCGTCGAGCTGCACGCGCCGGGCATGGTCTTCGAGAACCACACCGCCGGCGAGCGGGCGGCCGGCGACGAGGTCGGCGCGCACATCGCGCGGATCTTCGAGAACTGGCCCGATCTCGCCTTCCGTGGCCGACGGCTCGTCGTCCGCGAAGGGCTCGTCGTGAGCGAGTGGACTGCGACGGCGACCGATCGCGACGGTCGGCGCCTGGAGTGGGACGGCGTCGACATCTTCTCGTTCGCCGACGGCCTCGTGGCGAGGAAGGACGTGTACTCCGCCGCCCACCGCCCGCGCGTGCTGAGCGATTAGCGTCTCGCGCATGCAGGCTTTCGGGAGCGCGTCCATGACGGGGACGTTGAAGCGCGTCCTCGTGCGGCCGCCTCTCGCGGACGATGCGGCTCGCTGGCGGGACTACGGTTGGCGAGCTGCGCCCGATCCCGCAGCAGCCGCGGCCGAGCACGAAGTGCTCTGCGGGCTCCTCGAGGCAGCCGGCGCGGAGGTCGTCGTCTCCCGCCACGATCCCGGGAACCCGGACGCGATCTACGTCTACGACCCGGTCCTCGTCGGGACCGAGGGCGCGGTGCTGCTGCGGCCGGGTAAGGAAGGGCGCCGCAGCGAGCCCGCCGCACTCGTTGCCGCGCTCGAGGCCGCCGGTGTCCCGGTCGCGGGAGCGGTCGAGGAGCCGGCGCTCGCCGAAGGCGGGGACACGCTCTGGCTCGACGAGCGCACGCTGCTCGTCGGGATCGGATATCGCACGAACGAGAGCGCGCCTGCGGCGCTCGCAGCCGCGTTTCCGGCAGTCGAGGTCGTCGCCTTCGACCTCCCACACTGGAACGGCGACGGGGAGGTCCTCCACCTGATGTCGTTCATCTCGCCGCTCGACCGCGATCTCGCGCTCGTGTACCCGCGGCTCGCGCCGGTGCGGCTGCTGCGGCTGCTCGCCGAGCGCGGGATCCAGGCCATCGAGGTCCCGGACGAGGAATTCGAGTCGCAGGGGCCGAACGTCCTCGCGCTCGGGCCGCGACGCGCGCTCGCCCTCGACGGCAACCGCGAGACGCGGAGGCGGATGGAGCAAGCCGGGGTGGACGTGACGGTGTACCGCGGCGACGAGATCTCGCGGAAGGGCGACGGCGGCCCGACCTGCCTCACCCGACCTCTGCTGCGCGGCTAGGCCTCTAGGACAGCGCGAAGCCGACGGCGAATCCGAGCGCCGTGAGCAGGCCCGCCTCGCGGCCGGCGAGCTTGAGCGCTTCGGGAATGAGCGTGTCCGCGAGCATGACGAGCACGGCACCGCCCGCGAACGCGAGCGCGAAGGCGTCGGTGGAGGTCGGAATCGAGTCGAGGACGAGCCAGCCGGCGACGGCCGCGGCAACCGAGACGAGGACCACCGAGGTCCACATCGCGAGGATGCGGAGTCGAGACCAGCCCGCCTCCAGGAGGCCGGTCGTCCCGGAGAGTGCCTCTGGAACGTTCGAGACGAAGACCCCGACGACGACCGCGGTCGGGACGACGCCCTCGTCGACGATGGAGGCTCCGAGGACGAACGACTCGGGGATGCCGTCGAGCACCGTTCCGAGCACGATCGCGTTCGCGCTCCCCGCGAGCTGCTGCTCCCCGTGCATGCTCTTTCGCCCGGCGCCGCCTCGACGGTCGATCGCCCAGTCTCCGACGTAGAACGCCAGGGCGCCCAGCGCGAAGCCGAGGGACGCCTGTCTGACGTTCGCCGCGTACGCGTCTTCCACGAGCTCGTACGCGACCGAGGCGATCAGCGCGCCGCCGCCGAATGCCATCGCCAGCCCGATCCAGCGTGCGCGCGGACGGACCGCGAACACGAGCGCCGCGCCGAGCAAGAGCGAGCCGCCGGTCACGAGCCCCCAGAACGCAGCCTCCGCCACTCGGCCGATCCTATGACTCGTCGAGCGTCAGCTGGCGGTACTGCGACAGGCTCGAGACGCCGACGCCGACGAGCCGCAGGGCGCCCGGCCTATCGCGCAAGCCTCGGTCGAGGAGGCCGCAGGCGACGTCGCCGATAGTCGCGGCGTCGTCGGTCGCGGCGCCGAGCGTCGTCGACCTCGTGCGGATCGAGAAGTCCGCGTAGCGAAGCTTCGCGGTGACCGTACGGCCCGAGAGGCTCGTGCGCCGGAGCCGCTCGGAGACGAGCTCCGCGAGCCTGCGAACCTCCGTGTGCAGCAGCTCGCGGTCCACGAGGTCGCTCGCGAACGTGTCCTCGGCGGAGATGGAAACCTGCTCGGCGTCGAGGTCGAGGTCGCGCGGGTCGATTCCCCGCGCCCGGTCGCGGAGGAGGGCGCCGACCGAGCCGGGCAGAACCGCCCTGAGCGCGGCGTCGTCGAGAGCCGCGAGAGCGCCGATCGTCGTGACGCCGGCTCCGGTCAAGCGCTCCTCCGCCCGCGGGCCGACTCCCGGCAGCAGGCGCACGGGGAGCGGGGCGAGGAACGCGGCCTCGCGTCCCGGCGGCACGACCGTGATCCCGGCGGGCTTGCGCCTGTCGGACGCGATCTTGCACACGACCTTCGAGGTCGAGACGCCAAGCGAGCAGCTCAGGCTCGTCGTGGCACGCACCGAGGTCTGCACTGCTGCGGCCATGACGCGCGCCCGGTTGAAGTCGGTTGCCACCGTCGAGAGGTCGAGGTAGCCCTCGTCGAGACCGGTCCGCTCCACCCGCGGGACGATCTCGCCCACGACCTCCCAGACCGCGCGCGAGTACTGGCTGTACAGCGCGTGGCGCGGTCGGAGGAAGACCGCGTGTGGACAGCGGCGGAGCGCTTCTGCCGAGCTCATCGCGGAGTGGATGCCGAACGTCCGCGCCGCGTAGTTCGCCGTGGACACCACGCCGCGCCCGTGCGGGTCGCCGCCGACGACGAGCGGCTTCTCGCGCAGCTCCGGGCTCTCGAGCTCCTCGACGGCCGCGAAGAATGCGTCGAGGTCGAGATGAGCCAAGATCGGCATGCAGGCAAGCGTATGGTTGAGCTCGATGGACGCGCTTCCACAGGCTCCGCCTGCGATCGAACAGCCCGCGCCGTATCAGGCCTCGTTCGGCCTCGTCACCGGGCTCGCGCCGCGCGGGACGACGCGCGTCCACGTCCTCGTCCGCGGCCGCGAGCTCGCTGACGAGAAGCTCCGCGGCCGGCGGTTCACGCTGCGCGTCCCGCTGCCGACGGGGGATCTGACCGTGAAGGTGGTCACGGTCGGGGCCGAAGGCCGCCGCTCGTCGGCTGTCGTGCGGAACGTCTACGGGCTCCCGGCAGCGGCGCGGCCGCGCACCGTGCGCTCGCGCAACGACGCAATTCTCTCGCGAAGGCTGCGGCCGCTGCTCCGGCGCTACTCGGGTACTTCGGCCGTCTACGTCCAGAACCTCATCGAAGGGGGCGGCGCCGCCTGGAACGCGAAGGCGCGCTTCCCCGCTGCCTCGACCCTCAAGCTCGCCGTCGCCGCGAGCGTTCTGACCGAGCACAGGGGCATCCCCTCGCCCAACTCGTACGTCGGCTCGCTCCTCCGCGAGATGATCGTGCCGTCGGACGACGCCGCTGCGAACGCGCTCCTCGTCTGGCTCGCAGGGTCGACGAGCGCGGGCGGCCACCGCGTGAACTCGCTCATGAGCTCGATCGGCATGAACGACTCGCTGATGTACGGGGGCTACGAGACGACGAGAAGCCTCTCCGGGCCGATTCCCGTTCGCGTCGACGATCAGCCGGGGTGGGGCGTGGGGAAGTACACGACCGCCTGGGACCTCGCGACGCTCCAGCGCGCGATCTGGCTCGCCGCGGCCGGCAAAGGTCCGCTCCGCCGCGGGGACACCGGGTTCACTGCTTCCGACGGGCGTCATCTGCTCTGGCTGCTCGCGCACGTGCGCGACACGCCGAAGCTCGACACGACCGTGATGCGGAGCCGAGACGTCGCCGTGCTCCACAAGGCGGGTTGGATCGACGCGGCGCGGCACGACGCGGGGCTCGTCTTCTGGCGCGGAGGGGTGTTCGTCGTGAGCGTGATGACGTGGCGGCCGTACGGGGCGGGCCCGACGTCGGACCGGCTCGCAGGCCGTTGCGCGCAGGTTGCGCTCGACCGTTTCCGCGGCCGGCCGGGCTGAGTCAAGAGGCGGTCCGCTCGAGGGCAGGGGCGAGGCTTCGCCCCGACGGATCCTCGGGGTGTCGGGGTCGGCTTGCGCGGCCGCGGCACTCAAGGACGGGGTCAGGCTGAGCCTGACCCAGGCGGCCTCAGTCGCTACAGTTCTTGTACTAACTACTCGAGACGAGCGAGGAGAACGTGAGCGAGACCGCGAGATTGCTGCTGGTACCCCTGGACGACATCGTCGTCTTCCCGAACATGAGCGTCACTCTGACTGTCGACGTCGGCGACGAGGACATCGTGTTCCTCGTGCCCAAGCACGAGGACGCGTACTCGAAGGTAGGGACGGTCGCCGAGGTGACCGACCGCATCCGGCTGCCGGGCGGCGCGCGCGCGGTCGCCCTCTCGGGCCTGCACCGCGGCATCGCAGGTGCGGCCGGAACGGACTCGAGCGGTCGCCTCTTCGTCGACGTCGAGGAGCGCCCCGACGACGAGGCCTTCGACGGCAGGCTGCGTGAGCTCGAGGTCGAGTACCGCGCCGTCGTCGAGGAGATCCTGGAGCTGCGTGGAGACGACGGGCGCATCGCCGCCTTCGTCCGCTCGATCAGCGAGCCCGGCGCTCTTGCGGACACGTCCGGCTACTCGCCCGACTTCACCTTCGAGCAGAAGGTGCAGCTCCTCGAGGCCGTGGACATCCGCGAGCGGCTCGAGCTCGCCCTCGAGCTCCAGCGCGAGCGTCTCGCGCTGATGCAGGTTCGCCGGCGTATCCAGGACGATGTGGAGTCGGGAGTCGAGAAGCAGCAGCGGGAGTACATCCTGCGCCGTCAGCTCGACTCGATCCGCAAGGAGCTGGGCGAGGACGAGGCGTCCGTCGTCGAGGAATACCGCCAGAAGCTCAGCGAGGCCGAGATGCCCGAGAACGTGCTCGAGCAGGCGGAGCGGGAGCTCTCGCGACTCGAGCGGATGGGCGACCAGACTCCCGAGGCGACGGTCATCAGGAACTACCTCGACTGGCTGCTCGCAGTGCCGTGGGGCAAGCGCTCGGAGGAGCGGCTCGACCCGCAGTACACGCGCGAGGTCCTCGACAAGGACCACGCCGGACTCGAGGACGTGAAGGACCGGATCGTCGAGTACATCGCCGTCGCGAAGCTGCGGAAGGAGCGCGGCATCGAGGAGGACAAGCGCTCCGGCGCCATCCTCACGCTCATCGGGCCGCCGGGCACGGGCAAGACCTCGATCGGCGAGTCCATCGCACGGGCCACGGGACGCGAGTTCGTCCGCATGTCGCTCGGCGGCATCCGCGACGAGGCGGAGATCCGCGGGCACCGGCGGACGTACATCGGCGCGCTGCCGGGCCGTCTCGTGCGCGCCCTCCGCGACGCGGGGACGATGAACCCGGTGATCATGCTCGACGAGGTCGACAAGGTCGGCGCGGACTGGCGCGGCGACCCGTCGTCGGCGCTGCTCGAGGTGCTCGACCCGGCGCAGAACAACTCCTTCCGCGACCACTACCTCGACGTCGAGCTCGACCTCTCGGAGGTGCTCTTCATCGCGACCGGGAACATGGCGGAGACGATCCCCGGTCCGCTGCTCGACCGCATGGAGGTCATCCGCTTCGACGGGTACACGACCGACGAGAAGGTCGCGATCGCTCGCGGCTACCTGTGGCCGCGGCAGCGCGAGCGGAACGGCCTGCGCGAGGACGAGGTCTCTGTCACGGACGCGGCGCTCGACCTCACGATCACCGAGTACACGCGCGAGGCCGGGGTGCGTCAGCTGGAGCGGGAGCTCGGGACGGTGCTGCGGAAGACCGCGACGAGGATCGCGTCCGAGGAGGTGGAGCCTCCGGTCGAGATCGGCGCCGAGGCCGTTCGCGACGCGCTCGGCCGCCAGAAGTTCTACCGCGAGACCGCTGAGCGGACGGCAGTGCCGGGCGTCGCGACGGGGCTCGCCGCGACGGCTGTCGGCGGCGACGTCCTCTTCATCGAGGCGACGTCGCACGCGAACGGCGACAAGCTCGTCCTCACCGGTCAGCTGGGCGACGTGATGAAGGAGTCGGCGCAGATCGCGCTCTCCTCGGTCCGCGCGCTTGCGCCGCAGTTGGGCATCGACGAGGACGCGTTCGACGACCGTTCCTTCCACGTTCACGTTCCCGCGGGCGCGATCCCGAAGGACGGACCGAGCGCCGGCATCACCATGGCGACGGCGCTCGCGTCGCTCCTGACGCAGCGGCCGGTCAGGCACACCGTCGGCATGACGGGTGAGATCACGCTGCAGGGCCGCGTCCTGCCGATCGGCGGGCTCAAGCAGAAGGTGCTGGCCGCGCACGCGGCGGGGATCACCGACATCGTCATCCCCGAGCGGAACCGCGGCGACGTGGAGGACATCCCGGAGAACGTCCGCGACGAGGTGAGGTTCCACCCCGTCATGTCCATCGACGAGGTGCTCGCCTTCGCGCTCGAGGAGAAGCCGGTGCAGTCGAGTGTGGCGCTGTAAGACGACCGCGCCGGTTCCCGAGGACGTCCGCCGGGCGGCGGGCGTCCTCGAGCGGCGCTACGCGGTATCGATCCTCTTCGCCTCCTACCAGGGCTGCACGCGCTTCAACGAGTTCCGGCAGGCGCTCGGCGAGATTCCGCCGGGCACGCTCGCCCAGCGCCTCGTCGAGCTCGAGGAGGCCGGCGTCCTCCGGCGCGAGGTGCGAGACGCGCGCCCGCCGCGGGTCGAGTACGTGCTCACCACGGAGGGCGACCGCCTGCGAGTCGTCCTGGACGCGCTCGCCGCCTGGGCGCGAGCCTGACCGGTGGACGGCGGGCCGGGCATGCCCGGCCCCTACACCCGAGATTCGGCGGCGACGGTGGCGGGCGGGCCGGGCATGCCCGGCCCCACACGTGCGTACCCGGGTTTCGTAGGGGCGAGGCATGCCTCGCCCTCGGCCGCACGGCTGTGACCAACAGGTAATACTTCCCAAAGTGAAGCGGCGATCGCAGCGGCTCGCCGATCCGTATCGCGACCTGGACGTGATCGACTCTCGCGCGCCCCGCTTCAACCAGGCGGTGATCGGGACGCTGTCGGTGCTCGCCGTTCTCGGCGGCTGGTGGTGGCTCCTCGGTCTGCTCGCCGCGCAGCTCGTCGTCGGCCTCGTCTTCGGGCGGCGCTACTGCCTCCCGTGCCTTGCGTACTTCGAGCTCGTGCAGCCGGTGCTCGGCGAAGGGCGGCTCGAGGACGCGCGCCCGCCGCGGTTCGCGAACCTCGTCGGGGCGGGAGTGCTGACCGCGGCGACGCTCGCGTACGCGCTCGGCGCGGACGCGGTTGGGATGGCGCTCGGTCTCCTCGTCGCGGCGCTTGCGCTGCTCGCTTCCGTCACGGGCTTCTGCGCCGGGTGCGAGGCGTACAAGCTGGGGCATGTGCTGACGGGCCGGCGGTTCGTGTCCTGTCCGCTTCCGCCGCGCCCGAGCGCCGCGCGCGACGTCTGAGCCCGCGCGAGGGCGAGGCAAGCCTCGCCCCTACAGGGGCCAGAAGTTCTCGAGGTACTCGGCGTCTTCGCGCGAGCCGCCTTCGACCCGCGGCGACACGATGATGAGCTCCGCGTCTTCCGGCTCGTCGTTCCACACCGAGCGCCACGTCTCGGGCGCGACGCGGACGACGCCGCCTCGTTCCACCTCCACGACCTCGTCCCCGAGCTTGAACTGGAGCTTCCCCGACGCGACGAAGTAGATCTCCTCCTGCGACTTGTGGCGGTGGCCGTACGCGCCCTTGCCGCCGGTGTGCTGCGGCATGCGCCGGTACGTGAACGCGACCTGCTCGCACTCGAGCGCCTCGGTCATCATCCGCATCTCGCCGGGGTAATCCCCGAGCACGTCCGGGACCTCTTCGAGCTGCTTGATGGTGTAGTCGCTCATCGAAGTCAGGAGACCCTACGCTCCAGCGGGGTCATGCACTCGCGGTACGCCTGCCGGCTCGCGGGCGAACGCGTACAGCGCCTCGTTCTTCTGTGCCGAGTACACGCCGTTGCTCGTGTACATGTCGTTGCCGACGACGTCGACATAGCGGTCGCCCGGATAGAAGTGCGTCGCGGCGTTCGCGGGGATCTCGGGCCCGCCGCCGCCGAGCGGGTTCCACACGATCCGGAGCTTGGTGGGCGGATTCACCGCGAGGTACATCTGTGCGAACGCCTTCCGGTTCGCCGCGGAGCCACGAGGCAGATAGCCGTCGAGACGAGCAGTCGGCGCATCGCGCGGGTTCTATCACGGCCTTCCCGAGGGAGGCCGGAGTCGGGTCGGCTTTCGGATAAAGTCCCGCCGCCCGAGCTCTGGGGAGACGGGCCCTACAAATCGATCGAGAAGGAGATCTGAGATGAAGCACGGCTTCGTGCTACTTGCTGCGCTCGTATCGCTGCTGGTCGTGACCGGCGCGTTTGCGCAGGCAGAGCCGGTCCTCTGTGGCGACATGGAGGCCACCATCGTCGGGACGAATGGGCCCGACAAGCTGATCGGAACGAAGGGAACGGACGTCATCGCCGGCCTGGACGGAGACGACGTCATCGAGGGATCCGGGGGCGACGACGTCATCTGCGGCGGCCTCGGGAACGACAAGATCGAGGGCGGCACGGGCAACGACTTCGCCTTCGGCGACATCTCGTTCGGAGTTCCCGGTGGCGGTCGTGACCTCGTCCGCGGCGGTTCCGGGGACGACGAGATCTTCGGCTGGGAAGCGGCCGACGAACTGCATGGTGATGCCGGCGCGGATTTCATCGCCGGCATGCAGGGCCCGGACTTCATCCGTGGTGGGCACGGGGAGGACACCGCGATCGGAGGTCCGGCGAACGACACGATCCACGGCGACTCCAATGCCGACGTTCTCTACGGAGCGTTCGGCAACGACGTGATCTTCGGCGACGACGGCCAGGACTACCTGAACGGCGACCTTCCGTTCCCGCCGGACATGTCCGAGACCGAGGAGCCAGGGTCGTTCGAGGACCCGAACCCGAACTCGGATAGCTGCAACGGCGGCGCCGGCAACGACGCGGCCGATTGGTGCGAGACGACTTCGAGCACTCCGTAGCGCACCCGTAAGGCATCGACGGAGACGGGGAGGGCTGACCTCCCCGTCTCCAGACGGCCTTACGTCTCCTCGTAGATGCCGAGCGCCGTCTCGGGGTCGAAGAAGTGCAGCCGGCCGACGTCGACCGCGAGCTCGATCGGCTCGCGCTCGCGGGCGCGGGTGTCCCGCACGAGCCGGGCGACGAACGAGACCCCTCCGCCGCGCGCGCGCTCTGCCGCCAGCCGCGTCTCCTCGTCTTCCGGCGCGTCGACGACCAGAGCCTCGACGACCTCTTTCGAGCTCACCGGCTCCGCGCGGACGTTGAAGTGGACATACACCTCCGAGCCCATGTCCTCGCGGATGTCGCAGACGACGGACATCCTTCGCTCGGGCGGGACTCCACCGAGGATCGCGGCGTCTTCCAGGTCCTCGGGCCGGATCCCGACGACGACCTGCCTGCCCTCGTAGCGGGCGAGCGCGGGACGGGCCTCGAGCGTCGACGGCTCCAGCCTCAGGCGGTGGTCCGCGAACAGGACCGAGACGTCTCCGTCCGAGCGCGCGACGTCCGCGAGCACGAGGTTCATCGCCGGCGAGCCGATGAACTCGGCGACGAAGAGGTTCCGCGGGCGCTCGTACAGCACTTGTGGCACCTCCACCTGCTGGAGGAGACCGTTGCGCATCACTGCGACACGGTCGCCCATCGTCATCGCCTCGGTCTGGTCGTGCGTGACGTACACCGTCGTGACGCTCAGGTCTCGCTGGATTCGCGAGATCTCCGCTCGCATCTCGACTCGAAGCTTCGCGTCGAGGTTCGAGAGCGGCTCGTCCATCAGGAACGCCTGTGGCTGGCGGACGATCGCGCGTCCCATGGCAACGCGCTGGCGCTGCCCGCCGGAGAGTGTGCGGGGTTTCTTCTTCAGCGCATCGCCGAGGCCGAGGATCTGCGCCGCCTCGCGGACGCGACCTTCGATCACGGTCTTCGGCAGGCCCTGCATCTTGAGCGCGAAGCCCATGTTGTCGGCCGCGTTCATGTGCGGGTAGAGCGCGTAGTTCTGGAACACCATCGCAATGTCCCGGTCCTTCGGCGGCAGGTCGTTCACCACGTGCCCTTCGATCTTCACGGTGCCGTTCGTGATCGTCTCGAGGCCGGCGATCATGCGCAGCGCGGTCGTCTTTCCGCAGCCCGAGGGCCCGACGAACACGACGAACTCTCCGTCATCCACGTCGAGATCGAGGCCGGTCACGGCCTCGGTTCCGTCGGGATAGACCTTCGTCAGATTGTCGAGCGTGATCTCAGCCACGGAGTTCGTCTTCTGGTGGCCGCCGGAGAGACCGTTTCAATGCGCCGGCGGGCCTTCACCACAAATCTAATAGCATCGAGCCCGTCCGATGGAAGCCGAGGCGGCGCGGTGGAAACCTCGCACGCGGCGTTGGCGTCGTGTCCTCGAAGAGCGCCGTGTGCTCGCGCCGCTGCTCATCGCGCCGGCGATCATCTTCATGGCCCTCGTCGTCGGCGTGCCGTTCGTGTGGGCGATCTACCTCAGCTTCACAGACGCGATCGGCGGCTCGCTGAGCGGGAACTGGGTCGGATTCGACAACTTCACGAATGCGTGGCAGGACGAGAACTTCCGGCGTGCGCTACGCAACACGCTGACCTTCACCATCGCCTCGCAGATCCTCGTCGTGGTCGGCGCGGCGATCCTGTCTGCGTTCCTTGTCCGTGACTTCCGCGGCAAGTGGTTCGTCCGCTTTCTCGTCGTCCTGCCGTGGGCGGCGCCCGTCGTCCTCTCGACGATCACGTGGCTCTGGATTCTCGACTCCCTGTACAGCGTCGTGAACTGGACGCTCGCCAAGCTCCATCTGGACAACGCAGCCGTCTGGCTCCTCGACTTCACCCACTTCGAGGAGGGCGCGCAGGTGCCGCTGCAATGGCTCGGGCGGCCGAACCTGGCCTTGCTCGCGATCACGCTCGTCCACGCGTGGCGGATCCTTCCGTTCGCGGTCGTCATCTTCATCGCCGGCCGCGCTTCCATCCCGAACGAGGTCGAGGACGCGTCCAAGGTCGACGGCGCGACCGGGCTCAAGAAGCTCTGGTACGTCGATCTCCCGCTGCAGCTTCCGATCGCGCTCGTAGCGGTGCTCTTCGGGATCGTCTTCACGGCGGGTGACTTCGCGGTCGTCTACATCCTCACGGCGGGAGGGCCTTTCAACTCGACGCAGGTGCTGCCCACGTGGGCGTTCCAGATCGGGATCAACTCCGGCTCCCTCGGCGAAGGGGCCGCCATCTCCCTCTACCTCTTCCCGCTCCTCATCGTCGTCACCGTCGCGATGCTGTTCTTCGCACGTAGGGCTCAGGTGACGTGACGGGGCGGCAGAAATCGCTGACGTACCTGATCGTCGGTCCGTTCGCGATCGTGCTCGCGTTCCCCTTCTACCTCGCGCTCGTGACGATGTTCAAGACCAACGAGGACCTGGCGATCGTCGAGCACTCGCCGTACGTGATCAACGACGAGGAGGGCAACTTCCACTGGGACTTCTGGAACTACGCCACGACGGAGCACGTCAGGTTCCTGTTCGAGGACACGAACTACCCGCAGTGGCTCCTGAACACGCTCCTCGTCGGCGCCGCCGTCGTCGCCATCACGCTGCTCCTCGCGATGCCGGCCGGCTACGCGCTCGCGCGGCTCGCCGGCGGGTGGGGCCAGAGCGCCGGCGTAGGCATCTTCCTCGTCTACCTCATCCCGCCGACGCTGCTCTTCCTGCCGCTCTCGCGGATCGTGACGAACCTCGACCTGAAGGACTCTCTATGGGGCCTGATCCTCGTGTACCCGTCGTTCACGATCCCGTTCGCGACGTGGCTCCTCATGGGGTTCTTCAAGACGATCCCGCAGGAGCTCGAGGATGCGGCGCTCGTCGACGGCTGCTCGAGGCTCAAGGCCTTCTACCGGATCGTGCTGCCCATCTCGCTGCCGGGCATCCTCACCGTGGTCATCTTCGCGTTCTCGCTCTGCGTCAACGAGTTCATCTACGCGTTCACGTTCATCTCGTCCTCGGAGCAGCGAACCGTCTCAGCCGGGATTCCCAACGACCTCATCCGGGGGGACGTCTTCTTCTGGCAGTCGCTGCTGGCGGCGACGCTCATTCCGGCGATTCCTCTGGCGCTTCTCTACAACGCGTTCCTCGACCGCTTCATCAAGGGCTTTACAGGCGGGGCGTTCAGGTAGGAGAATCGGCGACAGAAAGGAGGTACCCGTGGCGGACGTATCAGACGAGCTCGTGAAGGGCTCGGCGCTGACCCGGGAAGACCTACTGAAGCGAGGCGCGGCGGCGGCCTTCGCAGTGGGCATGTTCGGTGCCTTGCCGGACAAGGCCCTGGGCTTCTACGGTCCGCTCAAGTACGCGCACAAGCAGCTTTCCGGCGAGCTCCGCATCATGACGTGGGCCCATTTCGTCCCGGCCTACGACACGTGGCTCGACCAGACCTACGCCAAGCAGTGGGGCGAGGCGAACGACGTCGAGGTCAAGATCGACCACATCAACAACGCGCTGCTCTTCAGCACGGGATCGTCGGAGGTCGCAGCGCAGAGCGGTCACGACCTCTTCTGGTTCATCTCCCCGCCGTCGTCGTTCCAGAAGCAGGTCGTCCCCATGACCGACCTCGTCCAGGAGGTCACGAAGAAGCTCGGTCCGATGTCGAAGGTCGCCAAGAAGAGCACGTACAACCCGAGGACGAAGCAGTTCTTCGGCTTCCCGGAGACCTACGCGCCCGACCCGGTGCAGTACCGTCGGAGCTACCTGCAGCAAGCCGGCGTCAGCCTGAACTCCTGGGACGACTTGCGGCGGGGAGCACCCAGGCTGAAGGAACAGGGCCACCCGGTGGGCCTGGGCATGTCGAACGAGATCGACTCGAACATGCTCCTCACCTCGCTCCTCTACTGCTACGGCGGCTTCATCCAGAACGAGGAGAACAGGATCGTCTTCAACCAGGGCTCGAACCGGAGAGGCGCGATCGAGGCGCTCGAGGTCATGCGCGAGATCTACCGCAACGGCATGACCGACGAGGTGTTCGCCTGGACCGCGGCGTCCAACAACCAGGCCTTCCTCGCCGGGAGGCTCTCGGTGGCGCTGAACGCGATCTCGATCGTGCGCTCGGCCGAGAAGTCCGGCAACCAGGCCCTCGCGGACGACACCTGGCTCGCGTCCATCCCGCGCGGACCGGTCATGCGGCTCGGGAACGAGCACGTCATGGGCGTCTACGTGATCTGGAAGTTCTCGAGGAACAAGGAGGCGGCGAGGAAGTACCTCGTCGACCAGCAGCTCAACTACCGGCCGCACTTCGTTCGCAGCGAGTACTACAACTTCCCGCCGTGGACAGGGTCGATCAAGGGCGGTTTCAAGACCATCCGCCAGATGGCGTCGCGGGACTCGCACAAGCCGAAGGGCAAGTACACGGTCCTGACGACGATCGCCGAGAAGTACACGACAAACCCCGGCCATCCCGGCCACTCGAACGCAGTCATCGACGAGATCTTCAACACGTTCATGATCCCGCAGATGTTTGCCCAGGTCGCGCAGGGGAAGAGCAGCCCGGCCGACGCAGTCAAGGCGTTCGACACGCGCGCGAGGCGGATCTACCGGAAGTGGAGGGCCCAGGGCCTCGTGTAGAAGCCAGGCTCGTGTCACCGTCCGAGGGCCCTCCAAGGGCCCTCGGCGTTTTCCAGGGGTTTACGAGAATCGAGCCCGTCTGTACCCTGCGCACGTAGTTCGGCTGCGGCAGGGGGTTTGGATGAGAGAGGCTGCTGCGCAGGGCTCGACCGTAGAAGTGAACGGCTCACCGAACGACCACGTGTCGTTCTCGGACGTCGCGCGTGCGCACCACCACTGGGACGTCACGGCCGAAGGGGTCGAGCGGGACCAGGCGCGCGGCGACTTCCAGGAAAAGCTCAGCCGCTTCGAGCAGCAGTCAGGCGTCGACATCGTGGATGCGTACTGGTGCCAGAAGCAGGCCTCGGCCGTGGCACTTGCGCGGGCCCGCACGGAGGTGAACGGGCGACCGGGGGTCATCGAGCGGATCTTCGGCAGGAAGCAGACGCCCGACTACCGCCTCTATCGCGTCACCGACTGGGTGACCGGCGACGTCCGCAAGCTCGCGGACCTCCTGCACGAGTGCGACCTGCTCGCGATCAAGGCCATCTGGGGGCTCGAGGGCATCCAGCGGGCGGTCGTCATGCAATGGCTGCTCGCGATCGAGGCTCACGTGCTGGGGTTCATCGAGAGCCAGGCGAAGCGCCAACCGGCACGGGAGGCGCCCCCACCGGGGACCGACGACGGCTGGGTGACAAGCATCGTCGGCCCAGCACCGTCGGAGCTCGAGCTCCTGCACAAGCGCGTGCTCGGAGAGCTGGGCAAGATCGAGGACTACTACCAGGACGCCGGCGTGAAGCGTGCTCGGCTCCACTACGTCCAGGGCATGATCCTGCTCGGTCTGCCGGCGGTGATCGTCGTCGCGGCGGTCTGGGGCCTGTTCCTCGCGTTGTTCGGCGTCCTCGACCTCCAGGACGAGGGCGTGCGCAGGTTCTTCGCCTGCATGGCTGCAGGCGCGATCGGAGCGATCGTCAGCGTCGTGATCCGCATGTCCGGCCACGGCGGCGGCTTCACGATCGACCACGAGCTCGGCGCCTGGGGAGTCGCGCAGCTCGGGGCGTTCCGGCCGCTGATCGGCGCCGCGTTCGGGATCGTCATCTCGCTCGTCGTCCAGACGTTCCTCGTCCCGATCGACCGGGACCAGCTCACGTTCGAGCTGTTCGTCGTCGTCGCGTTCCTCGCCGGGTTCAGCGAGCGGTGGGCGAAGGTCGTGCTGGGAGGGGCGATGCGGACGGTCCAGGCGGTCGACGGTGCGCCGGAGGAGGACACGACCCCGCCGCCCGCTGCCCCCAAGCCTGGCTAGGCATCGGGCGGCGGCATGGGCCGGGGCCGAGCCGGGCGCAGCTCTCGTCTCGAGCACGGCCGGGAGAGTGGACGCTCTACGTCGTTCGTTCCTAGTCGCGACGAACTCCCGTCGGTGCGGATCGAGAGGCTACCTCTCGGCGCGGGCAATCTCGAGCTTCTTCGCGCCCTCCAGCCGCATGCTCCGGCAAACGGCGAAGAAGGCGTCGGCGTCGTATAGTCGGGCGAAGACGTTCACGGCGATCGGCCCCTCGGGCATCGAGGGCGTCGCGTCGAGGTCGTAGAACCAGCAGACCTCCGAATAGCCTTCCTCGATGCCGTACCCCGAACCCTTCTCGACCGTGAGAAAGCCGACATCGCCGGGCCCGACGATGGTTGTCGCGTGCTCGCGCGGTGGCGCGAGGAGCACAGGAAGGACGAGGTAGACCTCGCTTCCCGAGTAGATCCCGTGGCGCGCGGATCCTGCGGCGGGCAGCGCGTCCAACACCGCGCGGCACGTCTCCGGTGCCCGCTCCCGGAGCAGCCGCGCCGACGCGGCGACCCCCTCGTCGACGAAGCGGAAGACGATCTCGTCCTGCATGCGCACTGCTTACCACAGGGCAACGCTCATGGCCGCTTTCGCCGAGCGATCGAGCCCGTTACGATCCCGCCGTGGATCCGGCGACGAGATAGCGGTCAGACGCGGCGACCGCCGCGCGTGATTGGCGCAAGCGCCGAGGGTGCTTTCGAGGCGGCCTCGGACGCTGCGTGCCACCGCTACGACATGGAGGTCCACAAGATGACTCGACAGAACCTGTTCTCCGACGCATGGGACGGAGACGACGAAGAAGACGGGACTCGGCACCGAGTCTTCTGGCGGCCGGACGACGCCAGGATGGGAGCAACGCTGTACGACCTGGCCCCCGACGCGACTGGGATGGGGGGTGTGCATATGCACTTCGGAGTCGAAGAGATGTTCTTCGTCCTGAGCGGTCGTCCCGTCTTCCGGAACCAACACGGCGAAGAGGAGCTGGCTCCGGGCGACTTCGTCTTCTGCCCCGAGGGACGTGCCGGACTACACGGGTTCAGCAACCCCACCGAAGAACCAGCTCAGATCCTCGCGATCAGTGCCGGGAGCTACCCGGACGTCGTCGCCTACCCCGAAGACGGATATGCATGGGTGGCGACTCGCGATCCCGACCCCGATCTACTCGCGAGAGGCGGCGACCCCGGCATCATCGCTCGCTTCGAGATCCCGATCGAGTAGATCGTTCGGCCGTTTGTCGGCCGTCGCTCGACACGACGAAGAGGCCGCGAGAGCGGCCTCTTCGATACCTACATCGACGAGATCTGCGGCCTGTCCACCGGCGCGGGACCGCACCGGGGACCGTACCGCATCGCTTGAACCACCCGAGTTGCAGGTCCGACTTGGCTCGACCATGCGGAATCCGCGTGGCCGCTCAGTCGAGACGAGCTGCCGCGAATGGCGCGTAATAGAACGATGCTGCAAATCGCCCGAATCCAAGGCGCAGCGAGCTAAACGAAAGGGCTGACGCCGAAAAACTCAGAGACTGACCGTCCTGACAACTTGCACGCGTCCTCAGCCTCAAGCTTCCGTGGGCAGCGAACGAGCAACGGACCCGCCGCTACGAGTTCTGGGGCGTTGCCGGCCGGCGCTAACCGCGCGCTCGTCTCGGTGGTGCGCCCGGCTCGAGGCCGGGCGCACCATGTGTTCCGCGCCGCGCCCGTGACCGCAACCGCGCCGGAAAGCGACGCTCTGGCGCGGATCGGTCCGGGCGCGGTCACGCTCGGACGTCCACTTCGCCCGTCGAGGGCACGCGTGCCTCGACGAAGCCTGGCGCGGCCGGGATAGTGTCCCTCTACTCGGTGCTCGGCCTGTGACCGCTGCGTTCGACCGCGAGGCGATCCGCGCCCTCGAGCCCGCCCGCGCGTTCTCCCTCGAGGGGAAGACGGCGATCGTCACCGGCGCCGCCGGCGGTATCGGACGCTGGCTCGCGGCCGGCCTTGGCGCGGCCGGGGCCGCCGTGCTGGTGACGGACCTCGACGGGGACTCTCTCGACGACCTGACTCAGACGCTGATCGACGCGCAGTTCGAAGCACGCGCGTTCGCCTGCGACCTCGGCGAGGCCGACGCACCGCAACGCATCGCAGAAGTTGCGCTGGAGACGTACGGCGGGCTCGACGTGCTGGTCAACAACGCCGCCGTCAACCGCAGGATGCCGATCCTGGAGATGGATTCCGAAACCTGGGACCTCATCACGACGATCGACCTGAAAGTGCCGTACTTTCTCTCGCAGTCGGCGGCGCGCGTCATGCGCGAACGGGGCGGCGGCTCGATCGTCAACGTCAGCTCGATCAACTTCGCCTACGGGCTCGAGCACATCTCGGTCTACGGCCCCGCCAAGGCCGGTCTGTCACAGCTCACGCGTGTGATGGCGTTGGAGTGGACCGAACACCGAATCCGCGCCAACGCCATCGCGCCCGGCTACATGGACACCCCGCTGGCGGCCCCGATCTGGGCCGACCCGGACATCAGCCGCTGGATCCTCAACCGGGTACCGATGAAACGTCCCGGACAGCCGCGTGAGCTCGTCGGTCTCTGCCAGCTCCTCGCCTCCGACGCCGGCTCGTTCATCACCGGCCAGACATTCGTCGTCGACGGCGGCTTCATGGCCGGCGGACGCTGGTTCACGCCCGACGAATAAGGTTGTACGATCGCATACCAGTGCGGAGGGCGCGATGAAGATCGCGGTCGTGGGTGCCGGTGCGATGGGCAGCATCTTCGGCGCCCGCTTCCACGAGGCCGGGCACGAGACGACGCTCCTCGACGTCGCGGCGCCGCTCGTCGAGAAGATCAACGCGGAGGGAGTGAAGATCGTCGCCAAGGAGGGCGGGGAGCGCACGGTACGCGTCCC
The DNA here is from genome assembly GCA_963848405.1 of uncultured Actinomycetes bacterium. Taxonomy (GTDB): domain Bacteria; phylum Actinomycetota; class Thermoleophilia; order Gaiellales; family Gaiellaceae; genus GMQP-bins7. The sequence continues at coordinate 43,165 of CAWKDP010000019.1, forward strand.
AGCGACCACGGACCCGACCTCCGTCGGGCCGGCGGAACTCGTCGTCTTCTTCGTGAAGTGCTACCACACAGCCTCCGCGGCCGAGTCGGCCCGCCCGCTCGTGGGCCCGGAGACCGTCGTCGCGTCGCTTCAGAACGGCTGGGGAAACGGCGACGTCCTCGCGTCGGTCTTTCCCCCGCACCAGGTCGTCATCGGCGTCACGTACAACAGCGGCACCGTCCTCGAGCTGGGCAAGGTCGCGCATCCCGGCGTGGGTCCCACGCTCATGGGCCACTACGAGGGCGACGGCACCGAAGGCGCCGCGCGACTCGCCCAAGCAATCGGCGACACGGGCCTCGAGGCGCAGGTCGTCGCGCCGGTTCGCCCGGAGATCTGGAAGAAGCTGATCCTGAACGCCGCCACGCTGCCGACCGCGGCGCTGACGGGGATGAACGCCGGCGCACTGACGAGCCACGGGCCGATTCACGAGCTCGTCACGGAGACCGCGCGCGAGGCAGTCGCCGTCGCGCGCGCGCTCGGCTACGACATCGACGAGGACGAGCGAGTCTCCTACATCCACGGGCTGCTCGAACGGGCCGGGCCTACGCGCGGGTCGATGCTCCAGGACTTCGAGGCCGGGCGTCGCACCGAGATCGACGTCATCAACGGCGCGGTGGTCCGGGCTGCCGACGAGACCAGCGTTCCCGTCCCGCTCAACCGCGCGTTCGTCGCACTGGTCGAGGGCTGGGAGTCGATCCGGGGGCTCGCCTGACATGGCGACGCGACTCACCTACCTCGGCGCTGCAGGGTTCGATATCGAGGGGCCCGAGCACCGGATCCTGATCGACCCGTTCCTGAGCGAAAACCCGGCCGCGCCGATGTCCTGGGAAGAGCTCGAGACACCGGACGTGATCCTCGTCAGCCACGCCGCGTTCGACCACTACGGCGACACGGCGGCGATCGCCAGGCGCACCGGTGCTCCGGTTGTGTGCGACGCCGCGGTCACGGCGATGCTCGTCGACGAGGGCGTCCCGCGCGAGCAGGTCCAGGCGACGACGTGGGGAATCGTGACGGAGGTAGCCGGGGTCGTCGTCCGTCCGATCGAGTGTCATCACTGGTCGTCCGGGACGCTCTCCGACGGGCGCCAGGTTGTCGGCAACCCGATCGCCTTCATGGTCGAGACGGAGCCGGACGTCCGGATCTACCACTACGGCGACACGTCCTTCTTCGACCAGACGCTGCTCGGCCGGCAGTACGGGCCCACCGTGGGCCTGCTCGGCTGCACCGTTCCGCACGAGCTGGCGGCGCGTGTTCCCGGTCCCGGGCGCTTCCTCACAGGCGAGATGGACGCCGACGAGGCGGCGCAGACGGCGGAGATGCTCGGCCTGAAGATCGCGGTCGCCTGTCATTACCTCGCGAAGGACGAGGAGGTCGAGCACTTCCTCGAGCTGGTTCCGACCTACGACTCGACGGGGACGCGGCAGGTGGTGGCGCCCGAGGTGGGCGACACGCTGGTGGTCGACGGCGATCGCTGCACGATCGAGGAGAGGAGCACGACATGAGGCTCGTGACGTTCGAGGCCGGCGGTACAGAGGGAGTCGCCCTGCGCCGGGACGGCACCCTCTTCGATACCGGCTACGGATCCATGCTCGACCTGATCGGCGACGGAGAGCGCGGGCTCGAGGCCGCGAGCGCCGCATCGCGCGAGATCTCCGCCCACCGGATCCTGGCCCCGATCCCGAGACCGCCGAAGATCCTCTGCTCCGGCGTCAACTACGCAGGTCACGCGGACGAGAACCCTGATGCGGTCATGCCGACGGAGCCGTTCTTCTTCTCGAAGCTCCCGTCCGCTGTGATCGGGCCGGGCGATCCCATCGTGATCCCGACGCCGGAGACGCAGACGGACTACGAGGTCGAGCTGGCCATGGTCATCAGCAGACAAGGCAAGCGCCTCTCGGAGAAGGACGCGCTCGACCACGTCTTCGGGTGGACGATCCTGCACGACGTGTCCGCGCGTGACGTCCAGTTCAAGGACAACCAGCTCACGCTGGGCAAAGGGCCGGACACGTTCTCGCCGCTCGGGCCGGAGATCGTGACGGCCGACGAGCTCGGCGACTGGTCGACGCTCCGCCTGTCGACGACGGTGAACGGCGAGACGATGCAGGACTCCCCGACCTCCGAGATGCTCTTCTCTCCAGGACGCCTCCTCGAGTTCGCGACGAGCCTCGTCACCCTCGACCCTGGCGACGTGGTGACGACAGGGTCGCCGGCAGGCGTCGGCTGCTTCCGCGACCCGCCCGTGTACCTGAAGCCGGGCGACGAGGTGACCGTGTCGGTCGACCGCATCGGAGATCTGACGAGCCCGGTCATCGCCGGCTGGTGAGCACCGTCCAGGACCTGACGGCAAGCTGGCACGAGCTCGCGCCTGGTGTCCGGATGAGCCCGCTCTTCGGCGAAGGCGCCATGCTGAACCTCCTCGAGTTCGAGCCCGGTGCACAGGTGCCCGAGCACGCGCATCCGCACGAGCAGCTCGGGATGGTCCTCGAGGGCGAGCTCGTCCTGCGGATCGACGGGGTCGAGCACCGGCTACGAACCGGCCACGGGTACCAGATTCCAGGCGGCGTCTCGCACGCCGCCTGGACCGACGACGGCATGCCCTGCCGAGTCCTCGACGTCTTCCAGCCCGTTCGCGAGGACTACCGACAACGCGTCGCCGCGGGGCCCTGATGCCACTCGATCCCCAGGCCGCCGCGTACCTCGAGCGGCTGCGCGTGCTGTCGCCGCCGCCGCACTGGGAGATCGGCGCCGTGGCGGCACGCCGTCGCCGGGACGAGGAGGCGCCGGCACTCTTCGGCGAGGCGGTCCCGGTTGCGTCGGTCGAGGACGCCGATGCGGACGGGGTACCGGTGCGCGTCTACCGGCCCGCGGACGGAGAGCCCCCGGGGCTCGTCTGGTTCCACGGCGGAGGCTGGGTTCTCGGCAGCCTCGACTCCCACGACCGCCTGTGCCGGGCGCTCGCCGCTCGGTCCGGCTGCACCGTGGTCGCCGCCGACTACCGGCTGGCGCCGGAGCACCCGTATCCCGCCGCCGGCGAGGACGCGTGGACGACGACCCTGTGGGCGAGTGGAAAGTTCGCGGCGGTCGCAGTAGGCGGCGACAGCGCGGGTGGACATCTTGCAGCAGTCACGGCTCTGCGCGCACGCGACCGCGGAGTCCAGCTCGCCCTCCAGGTGCTGGTCTACCCAGTCACCGACGCCGGCTGCGACACGCAGTCCTACGCCGATTACGCCGAGGTGCCGAATCTGACCGCCGAGACGATGCGCTGGTTCTGGGACCAGTTCTGCGCCGACGAGCGGCGGGCGGAGCCCGAGGCATCCGTTCTCCGAGCACCCGACCTCCGAGACCTCGCGCCCGCGCTCGTCCTCACGGCCGAGTACGACGTTCTGCGGGACGAGGCCGAGGCGTACGCGCGACGACTCCTCGATGCGGGCGTGCCCGTTACGCTGACGCGGTACGACGGTCTGATCCACGGCTTCCTCAGCATGCCGGCGGCGATCGAGCGGGCGACCGACGCGATCGACGAGGTGGCGGGTGCCGTTCGTGCCGCGCTGGCCGTTCCCGTCGGTTGATGCTCCGCGTCGCCCTCTCCGAGGACATGCGCGGGCCGGACGGCAGCACGCTCTACGACGTCTCGCTGCTCGGCGACGCCGGCATCGAGTGGGACTTCGTGCCCGGGCAGGAGCCCGAGCTCTCGGGCCTCGACGTGCTCGTCGCGCTCCAGCCTTACGTGACCTCGCGGTCGCTCGAGCATGCGGACCGGCTCTCGCTCGTCGCCCGCGTCGGCGTCGGGCTCGATCGGATCGACATAGCCGACTGCACGCGGCGCGGCGTCCTCGTCACGACGTCACCCGACGGCGTCCGACGCCCGCTCGCCGCGGGTGCGATGGCGCTCGTGCTCGCACTCGCTCACCGGGTCGTGGAGCGAGAGCGGCGGATCCGGTCCGGCTGGTGGAGCCGTCAGGAGCTGCCCGGGATCGGCCTGCGCGGGCGGACTCTGGGCGTCATCGGCCTCGGCAATGTCGGGCGCGAGCTGTGCTCGCTCGCCGCGCCGTTCGAGCTCCAGGTGATCGCGGCGGATCCCTACGTGAGCGATCCTCCCGAAGGCGTCGAGCTCGTCGAGCTGGAGGCGCTGCTCCACCGATCCGATGTCGTCGTCTGCCTTTGCCCTCTGACGGACGAGACGCGCGGACTTCTCGACGAACGCCGGCTCGCGCTCCTGAAGCCGACTGCCTTCCTCGTCAACGTCGCGCGCGGAGAGGTCGTCGACCAGCGGGCGCTGACGGACGCTCTGCGCGAGCGGCGCCTCGCAGGCGCTGCGCTCGACGTCTTCGAGCAGGAGCCGATCGACACCCGCGACCCGCTGCTGCAGCTCGACAACGTGATTCTCTCGCCGCATGCCATCGCCCTGACGGACGAGGCCTTCGGTGCGTGCGGCAGAAGCGCCTGCGAGGCCGTGCTCGCGGTCGCCCGCGGAGAGGTGCCGCGTCACCTGGCGAACCCGGACGCCCTCGACCATCCCCGGCTCCGCGACCGGCCGTACGCTCCCGCGCCGTGACCAGCCCGTACGACCGCCCTTCCGACCCGGCCAAGCGCCACAGCGCCGCGCTCACCGACGGCCCCGACCGCGCCGGCGCGCGGGCTTTCCTGAAGGCGGTCGGCTTCACCGACGAGGATCTCGCCCGGCCGCTGGTCGGCGTCGCGACCACCTGGATCGAGACGATGCCCTGCAACCTCAACCAACGGGACCTCGCGCAGGACGTCAAGCGCGGCATTCGCGAGGCGGGCGGGACGCCGCTGGAGTTCAACACCATTGCGATCTCGGACGGCGTGACGATGGGGACCGAGGGGATGCGCGCGTCGCTCGTCTCCCGCGAGGTGATCGCCGACTCCATCGAGCTCGTCGCCCGCGGCCACCTCTTCGACGGGCTCGTCTGCCTGGTCGCCTGTGACAAGACGAATCCCGCGGCGGTGATGGCGCTCGCGCGACTGGACCTTCCGGGCGTCGTCCTCTACACCGGTTCGATCGCGCCAGGGAAGTTCCGGGGCCGGGACGTGGCGGCCGGGGACGTCTACGAGGCGATCGGCGCCTACGCTGCCGGCCGGATCACCGCCGACGAGCTCCACGAGCTCGAGTCGGTGGCGTGCCCGGGCGCAGGAGCGTGTGGCGGCCAGTACACCGCCAACACGATGTCGGCGATCCTCGAGTTCCTCGGCCTGTCCCCCGCCGGCATGAACGGCATCCCCGCTCTCTCCCGCAGGAAGAAGGAGGCCGCGTACGCGCTTGGCAAGGTCGTCATGGACCTCGTCCGCCGGGACGTGCGGCCTGCACAGATCATCACCCGCGAGGCGCTCGACAACGCAGCGGCCTCCCTTGTCGCGACGGGAGGCTCCACGAACGGGGTGCTCCACCTGATCGCGATCGCACGCGAGCTCGAGATCGACTGGGGCCTCGAGGACTTCGACGCCGTCGCGCGCCGGACGCCGGTGCTCGCCGACATGAAGCCGTGGGGGCGATTTCACGCGACGGACGTCGATCGAGCCGGAGGCGTGGCGCTCGTCGCGCGCGAGCTGGCGAAGCAGGGCCTCCTGCACGGGGACGCGCCGACGATCGACGGCCGCACGCTCGCCGAGGTGGCGACTGCAGTCGTCGAGCGGCCCGGCCAGGAGGTGATCCGGACGATCGAGGCGCCGATCAGGGCGAGCGGCACGGTACGGGTCCTCTACGGCAATCTCGCCCCGGAGGGCTGCCTGATCAAGCTCTCCGGCCAGGACCGCCGTAGCCACCGAGGGCCCGCCCGTGTCTTCGACGACGAGCAAACGTGCTTCGCGGCGTTGAAGGCCCGCGCGATCCGGGCGGGCGACGTCGTCGTCATCCGCTACGAAGGGCCCGCGGGCGCCCCGGGAATGCCAGAGATGCTCCAGGTCACCGCCGCGATCGTCGGAGAAGGCCTCGGGGACTCCGTCGCGCTCGTCACGGACGGGCGCTTCTCGGGGGCGACGCACGGCTTCATGGTCGGCCACGTCGCGCCCGAGGCGGCGCGCGGCGGCCCGATCGCGTCCCTCGAAGAGGGCGACCTGGTTACGATCGACGTCGACGCGCGCGAGTTGCGCGTGGAGCTCTCGGACGACGAGATCGCCTCGCGGCTCGCCAAGTGGTCGCCTCCGCCGCCTCGCTATGCGTCCGGCGTGTTCGCGAGGTACGCCGCCGGCGTCTCGTCCGCCAGCGAGGGCGCAGTCCTGCGCCCGCAGTCCTAAGCGGCTTCTCTACGCCGCGAGGAATGCGCGGTACCGCTCGACGTAGTCTGCGAGCCCGGCGCGAATGTCGGTGAAGCGCGGCTCCCAGCCGAGCTGCCGGCGTGCGTTCTCGATCGACAGCTGTCCGCGGTAGGGAAGCTCCATCTGGTCGGCCTCGCTAAGGACGTCCGGAATCTCGATCTGCGAGCCGGGAACGAGCTCCATGACGATCCTCGCCACCTCGGCGGCGGTGACGAGCGGCTGCCCGGTCGCACCGTAGAAGACGCGGTCGGCGTCGTCCGGGGCGTCGAGGAGCGCCAGCGCGAGGCTCGCCACGTCCGAGGCGTGCGTGTAGTCGCGCGGGAACGGCCCGCCCGAGTCGAACGTCACGGCCTCACCCCGCACCGCCCCTTCGACCATCGGCTTGACGAAGATCGGCCACTGCATGCCGAAGCCGTAGACGGCGGACGGGCGGATGGTGCGGAAGTCCGTGCCGAACGCCTGGTTGTACGCGAAGCAGAACGCTTCCCCGGCGATCTTGGAGGCGCCATAGACACCCGTCGGGACTGCCTCGCGGGGAAGGAAGACCGGATGCGCGGCGTCGATCGGCTCGTACTGCTTGGCCGGAAGGACGCCGATCGAAGAGAAGTAGACGATGCGGCGGATCTCATAGAGCCGGGCGGCCTCGAGGACGTGGATCGTCCCGAGGAAGTTGACACGCACGCCCGGCATCGGGTTCGTGAACAGGTAGACGGGATTCGTGATCGTGGCCAGGTGAACGACGTCCCCCGGCCGGTGCTCCTTCACGACGTGCAGGACGCGCGCCCAGTCGTCGATCGACCCCTCCTCGACGACGACGTCGTCGGCGCGGCCGTCGAGCACGAATCGGCCCTCCGGCGTGAACCCACGGACGTCGAAGGCGATCACGCGCCTGCCCGACTCGAGCAGCGCTCTCACGACGTAGCTGCCGATGAACCCCGTGCCGCCTGTGACGAGGACCGGGCGCTCAGCCTCGACCACTGACCCTCCTTTCCTCGATCAGGTCTCTCGCGAGGCCCTCGTCCCTCAGCGCGGCCGTCGCCGCGAGCGTGGCGTCCGCGCTGGGCACCCACCTCTTCAGGTCGGAGATCTCGGTCGCGGACGAGATCAGTGGCAGGAGGTTGTCCGCCGTCCTCTCCCACGTCTGCACTCCCCCGAGGGCGATCGCCTGGAAGAAGCCGATGTGCCGCCAGCGGCGGGCGAGCCCGTGCGTGAGGATCTCGTCGACGGCCGCGGGCGACGCGACGCCGTTCTCGACGAGCGAGACGGCTTCGCGCAGTACCGCCATCTGGAGTCGGTTCCAGGCGAAGCCCGGGACGTCCCGGACACGCACGGGGCGCTTGCCGAGGTCGCGGAGCGTGGCGGTCGTCCGTTCGACCACCTCCGGATCCGTCCGCGAACCGGCGACGACCTCGACGAGGGGCATGAGAAGCGGCGGGTTCCAGTAGTGGGTGCCGACCGTGCGCTCGGGCGCTTCCAACCGGTCGCCGAGCTCCGTGACGCTCAGCGACGAGGTGTTCGTCGCCAGGACCGCCGCCGGCGAGGCCTCGGCTACGACACGCAGGAGCCCCGCCTTCAGGTCCAGGTCCTCCGGCAGGGACTCGACCGCGAGGTCGCAGGGAACGAGCTCACCGATGTCGGACGCCACCCGAGCGCGAGCTGCCTCGACCTCCTCCAGGGATGCGAGGCCGTGAGCTCGCACGGTCTCGAGACCGTCCCCGAATCTCCTCCACGCTGCCTCGGAATCCCTGGCCAGGAGCGCCACCTCGTGGCCGCCGAGCGCATACTCGCAGCCGATCTGGGCTCCCATCAGCCCGGCGCCGACGATCAAGACCTTCACGGAGCCGAGCGATCATATAGTTGGACCGTTTGGACGACCGCGCCGCCATCGTCACGGGTGCGGGCTCCGGGATCGGCGCCGCGACCGCCCGCCTGCTCGGCAGCCGCGGCATGACCGTGGCGCTCGTCGGCCGCCGGCGTGAGCTGCTCGAGGAGGTCGCAGCGGAAGTCGACGCCGGCCCGGGCTCGGCGCTCGTCGTCCAAGAGGATCTCGCGGACCCTGCCGCCCCCCGACGCGTCGTCGACACCGTGCTCGAGCGGGCCGGGCGGCTCGACGTCATCGTCAACAATGCCGCCCAGTACCGCCTGACGCCCGTCGAGGACGTGAGCCTCGACGAGCTCGACGCGCATCTCGCGGTCAACATACGGGCGCCGTTCCTGCTCGTCCAGGCTGCGTTGCCTGCGCTCAAGGCTTCGCCCGCGGCCGTCGTCGTGAACATCAGCTCGGCTGCAGCAGCGATGTATCGGCGACGCCAGACCGTGTACGGGATGACGAAGGCCGGGATCGAGCATCTGACCAAGAACCTGGCCGCCGAGCTCGCGCCTCACGGCATCCGCGTGAACTGCATCCGACCCGGCCCCGTCGACACGCCCATCCACCGCACGGCTGTCGACGACCCCGAGGCCCGGCTGCGGGAGCTCGAGCAGCTCGTGCCGCTCGGCCGCATCGGCCGTCCCGAGGAGATCGCGCTGTGGATCGGACATCTCATCGACCCCGACGCGCGCTGGGTGACGGGCGCGGTCCTCGTGATCGACGGCGGGCGAGTGCTGGGGCCACGCGAGGCCTGACCGATCAGCGGCCGGGGCGCCTTACCGGGAGGCGCGGGAAACGGTCCAACCGGAACGGCTCGAAGACGGCGGGTCGTTCTCCGGTGGCGATCATGCCGGCCATCGCCTCGCCGGCCGGCTGCGAGAGCGTCATTCCGAGCATCGAGTAGCCCGTAGCGACGTAGGCGTTCTTCCAGGGGCCGGCCCGGTCGAGAATCGGAAGCCCGTCCGCCACCATCGGCCGCAGTCCCGCCCATGCGTTCTCGTACGCGGGCTGCTCGAGCCGCAGGTACTCGCTCGCCAGCCGGAAGACGTTGTCGATCCGGCGGCGGTCCAGCTCGAGGTTGTAGCCCGAGAACTCCATCGTCCCGGAGATGCGCAGGCGGTCGGCGAACGGCGAGGCGCCAGCGTGGATGTCGGCGAAGAGAATCCCGTGCTTGGGCATGACGGAGGGCTGGAGGAGGAACGTGTAGCCCTTCCCCGGCTGCATCGGGATGCGGATGCCGAGCTTTCGCACGAGCGGTGTCGTCCACGAGCCGGCCGCGAGCAGGAAGGCGTCGCCCGGGAAGTCGCCTCTCGCCGTACGCACGGCCCGCACGCGCCCGTCCGTCGTCTCGAAGTCGTGCACTTCGGACTCCTCGACGATCTCGGCGCCCAGCTCGCGCACCCGGCGCGCGAGCCCCTCCGTGAACGTGTTCGCCCGTACGTGCCACTGCTGCTCGACGTAGAAGCCCGCCTGCACCCGGTCGGAGAGCGCCGGCTCGAGCGCATGGAGCTCCTCGCCCGTGAGCAGCGAGTCCGGGAGCCCGATGCCGAAGCTCCTCATCGGCCGCATGCTGTCGAGGACTTGCTGCGCTTCCTTCGCGTCGGCCGTCGCGCAGATCATCCCTGCCTTGTAGAGCTCGAACTCGACGCCGTCCGCGGCCATCTCGTCCACGAGCGGGAAGACGCGCTCGCCGAGCCGCGCGAGCGCCCGCCAGCCCCGCTCGTGGTCTCGAGCGTTGCAGTACGTCCAGAAGCGCAGCAGCCAGGGGACGAGCTGCGGCAGGTAGCTGGGACGGAAGTAGAGGGCGGAGTCGGCGCTCAGCAGCGCGCGCAGCCCGTAGATCGTGAGCCCAGGCTCTGGCAACGGCCCCGCCTGTGCCGGCGTGATCCAGCCTCCGTTGCCGTACGAGGCGGCCGCCCGCGAACCGACCGTCCGGCTCTCCAGCACGGTGACGTCGACCTCGCGCTTGCGCAGGTAGTACGCGGTGCAGAGGCCGGCGACTCCGCCGCCGGCGATCACGACCCTCATGCGGGGATGCCGGCGGTGACCTCGACCTCGACGAGCATGCCGGGCACCGTGAAGCCCGTCACGATCGTCGTCCGAACGGGGCGCGGGGCCGGGAAGGTCTCCGCCCAAACGCGGTTCCAGGCTGCGAAGTCCTCCATTCGCAGCAGGTAGCACTGCACGCGGAGCACGTGCTCGAACCCGGAACCGGCCTCGGCGAGCGACTCCCCGATCTGGCGGAGGACGTCTCGCGCCTGAGCCTCGAAGCCGTCGGAGACGACCTCCATCGTCCGCGTGTCGATCGGCGCCCGCCCGGAGAGGAAGAGAAGGTCGCCCCAGCGGACGGCGCCGGAGATGAGCGGCTCGGTGCCACCGACGGGAAGCTCTCCCACGACGGTCTTTGCGGTGGGTATCCCTTGCCTCCTTCTGCGTCGACAGGGGAGAATCGATCATACGGCGTGCAGGACGACGCATTTCGGATCGGCGTGACGAGGGATCTGCTGCAGCCCGACGGGTCGCTTGTGTTCGCCCCGATCGGGCTCGAGGCGCTCGAACGGCCGGGGCTCCTCGTGAGCTTCCTCGACGAAGACCGGCACGAGCTGACCGCGGATCAACTCGTCGGTCTCGACGCGCTCTTCCACTTCTCTCCCGTCGTCAGCGAGGCGAGCCTCGACGGCGTCGAGCGGCTGGCGCTGATCGCGCGCCACGGCGTCGGCCTCGACTTCATCGACCTCGACGCGTGCACCGCTCGCGGCGTCGCCGTGACGATCACGCCGGGCGGTGTCACGCGCGCCATTGCCTCGGCCGCCGTCGCCTTCGTGCTGGCGCTCTCCCACCGCCTGCTCCAGCGCCACGAGCACCTCGTCGCCGGTCGCTGGAACGCGGGTCGCTTCGACCTTCTCGGGCTCGGCCTCACCGGCCGCACGCTGGGAGTGATCGGCTACGGCCGCATCGGGCGGGAGGTCGTGCGTCTCCTCCGGCCGTGGGAGCTGCGCGTGCTCGTCGCCCAGCGCTCCGATCCCCACGATGCCGACGTCGAGCACGTACTGCTGGACACGCTGCTCGAGGAAGCCGACGTGGTCGTGGTCGCATGCCCGCTCACGCCGGAGACGCACCACCTGCTCGACGCGCGCCGGCTCGCACTGATGAAGTCGACGGCGGTGCTCGTCAACGTCGCCCGCGGGCCGATCGTCGACCAGGCGGCGCTCGCAGACGCTCTCCAGGAGGGGAGGCTCGCCGGAGCGGCGCTCGACGTCTTCGAGCAGGAGCCGATCGATCCGGCCGACCCGATCCTCACCGCGCCTGGCTTCGTCGGCGCGCCTCACTCGCTCGGGTACTGGGACGAGCTCTTTCGCCGCTGCGTCGCCGACGCCTGTTCCGCCATCCTCGACGTCGCGGCCGGGCGCGTGCCCAAAGACGTCGCCAACGTCGAGGTCCTCGAGTCGAAGCTCTTCACCCAGAAGCTCGGCCGCTTCGCCGTCCCGGGAGGAATGCCATGACCGTGACCTCGTCCTCCGACCGGCTGCGCCTGCTACACGGAACCGACCTGCCCATCGCCGAACTGCGCGTCCTTCGCGCCGGCCCGGCGCGTGCTCTGCTCGACGGGATCGACCTCCGCTACGTCTCCATCGGCCGCACCGAGCTCGTCCGCCGTGTCTACGTCGCCGTGCGCGACCTCAACTGGAACACGATCCCCGGCGAGGTGTCCGGTCTGGAGGTCGACGCCCGAGACGACTCGTTCGAGCTGCGCTTCTCGGTCCGGCACCAAGCGCCCGACATCGACTTCTCATGGCAGGGCGCGATCGACGGGAACGAGGACGGCCGGATCTCGTACAGGCTCGAGGGCGTGGCGGAGCAAGACCTGCAGTACAACCGCATCGGGATCTGCGTCCATCACCCGTGGCGAGAGACCGCAGGCGCCCCGTTCCGGGCGCGGACGCCGGAGGGTGAGATCGAGGGAGCTTTCCCAGACCTGATCGGGCCTCAGCTCGTCGTGGACGGCAAGATCCGGGCCCTCTTCCCGGCCTACGACCGCCTCGACGTCAGCCTGCCGGACGGTGGCTCGCTCGTGCTCGAGTTCGAGGGCGACCTCTGGGAGACCGAGGACCACCGCAACTGGACGGACGCGAACTTCAAGACATACTCCACGCCGCTCGCGCTCGGCTTCCCCCACGATCTCGCGCGTGGCGACACGCTCGCGCAGCGTGTGACTATCACACCGCACGACGTCGAGGACACGCGGGGCGGCGGAGGGGCAGTCCGGCTGTCGGTCCGCGAGCCGACGGGAACGACCGTTCCGGCGATCGGCCTCGGCAGCGACAGGGACGGCCACGAGCCGACGGAGCGGGACGTCGAGCTCTTGCGGGCGCTTGGACCCGCCCATCTCCGCGTCCAGCTCGAGCTCCACGGCGACGGCTGGCGCGATGCCCTTTCCCGGGCGCAGGAGACCGCGCGCCGGGTGGGTGCCCATCTCCTCGTCTCGCTCCACCTTCGTCCCGAGCACGCGGACCGACTGCCGGCTGTCGCGGAAGCGCTCGCAGAAGGGCCCGAGGTCGACGACCTGCTCGTGATCCTCCTCGGCGGGCGAACATCGACCCCGGAAGAGACCACGCCCCCCGAGCTCGTCGAGCGCGTTCGCCGTGAGCTCAGCGGGAGACTGGCGGACATGGCGATCGGCGGCGGCACGGAGATCTACTTCACCGAGATCAACCGCACGCGCCCGCAGGCCGAGTCCTGGGACAGCGTCTGCTTCTCGATCACGCCGCAGATCCACGCGTTCACCGATCTCGACCTCGTGGAGAACCTCGACGCGCAGGCCGAGAACGTCCGCAGCGCGAAGGCACTCGCTCCCGGCAAGCGGATCGTCGTCTCGCCGATCACGATCCGGCGGCGGGTGAACTTCCATGCAACTGCTCCGGAGCCCGAGCCCGGGCCGGGCGAGCTGCCCGGCTCGGTCGACGTGCGCCAGGCGTCTCTGCTCGGCGGTGCGTGGACGGCGGGCAGCCTGAAGTACATGTGCGAGGCAGGGCCTGCGGCGGTGACGTACTACGAGGCCACGGGGTGGCACGGCGTCCTCGAGCGAGCCGAGGGATCGGCGCTGCCCGCCGTCTTCCACTCACGACCGGGCCAGGTCTTCCCGCTCTACCACCCGCTGGCCGACGTCGCGGGCTGGCGCGGCGCGGAGGTGCTAGGGGTCGACTCGGAGGACCCGCTGCTCGCGCTCGCTCTCGCGGTCCGCGTCGAGTCCGCCGTCCGGCTGCTCGTGGCCAATCTCACACCGGAGGCGCAGGACGTGGTCGTCGCGCCACTGGACGGCGCTCACCGCCTGCGCCGGCTCGACGAGACGAGCGCAGACGCGGCGTGCGCCGATCCCGAGTCGTTCCGGGCAGGCGGCGAAGCGGTGGCTGCGGCCGGCGAGCTCGGGCTGCGGCTCCAGCCGTACGAGGTCGTCCGAGTCGATCCCGTCTAATCCTGGGCGGCGAGGAAGGCTCGGTACTGCTCGAGGTACTGGGCGATTCCGTCCCGGATCGCACCGTAGCGGGGCTCCCAGTCGAGCTGGGTGCGCGCGTTCTCGATCGAGAGCTCGCCGCGGAGCGCCACGACCGGCTTCTCCGCCTCGGAGAGCTCCTCGCCGATCTCGACGTCGGCCGCCGGAACGAGATCCCGCACGATCTGCGCCACCTCGGTCGTCGTCACCATCGGCCCTCCCGCCGAGCCGTAGAAGATCCGGTCCGCGTCGTCGGGCGCGTCGAGCATCGCCAGCACGAGGCCGGCGATGTCCTGGACGTGCGTGTATGCGCGGGGATGCGCTCCGCCGAACTCGAAGTGCGCCGGCTCGCCGCGGACGGTGTTCTCCACCATTGCCTTGATCGGCCCCACGAACACGTTCATACCGAGCCCGTACACCGCCGAGGGGCGGATCGTCCGAAAGTCCAGGCCGAGTGCCTGCTGGTAGGCGAAGAGCATCACCTCGGCGGCGACCTTCGTCGAGCCGTAGAAGTCCGTGCCCGGCCCCGCGTCGGCGAGGACGAGCGGGTGGTTGGCGTCGATCGGACGCGAGACGACCCGCGGGAGCACGCCGATGGACGAGAAGTTCACGAGACGCGGGACTCCGAACGCGATCATCGCCTCGGCGAGGTTGATCACGCCTCCGACGTTCACCTGGAACGCTGTCGACCTGTTCGTCGCCAGGTACGCGGGGTCGAGGATCATCCCCGCGTGCACGACCTCGTCCGGACGGTGCGTGCGGAAGACGTCGAGCACGCGAGCCTGGTCGCCGATCGAGGCGAGCTCGAGCGGGACGTCGTCCACGACTTCGCCGATGGCGAATCGCGCCTCGGGGATGAAGCCGCGCACGTCGAGAACGACGACCCGCCGTCCCGTGTCGAGCAGCGCGCGGACGAGATGGCCCCCGATGAAGCCCGCTCCTCCGGTGACGAGGGTCGTGCGCTCGGCGACCGGCTTGCGCTCGACGCCGCGCAGGCCGATGTCGATCTCGGGCCGCGCCATCCCCTGCTCGTAGCGGCGCTCGCTCATCCCTGCTCTTCCGCGGACGCGACCAGCTCGTCGATCGGTGCCCAGAACGCCTCGTTGGAGGCGGCCGTCGTCTCCTTGAGCGCCTCGTGGGTCGCGGTGATCGCCTCGGACGAACGCACGAGCCGGTAGTCGGCGACTCGGCCATGGCTTCGGAGCCAGCTGCGGAAATCCTCCGCACCAGCCGTGCCGACGACCTCGTCCCGATCCCCGGCGACCAGAATGAACTCGACTGCCGGTGGCGGCACGCCGGCGGGCCTCCCGGGTACACGCGCGGTGGGGAAGATGCTCAGCACGCTGTGCGGCGGCGGAACGCCCCACCGGGAAGCATGCGCGGCGTAGTAGTTCACCAGCGCACCGCCGAACGAGTAGCCGACCGCCACCACCGGCACCTGCAGGTCGCCGAGACGTGAGAACGCGGTCCGGACGCCGTGCCGAAAGCCGTCGACCCCGAGCGCGAACGTGTCGAGCTCGTCGACCTGGTAGCGGGGGAAAACGACGAGACTGCCGCGCGTGCAGAGGTGGTCGAGGCGGGCACGATGCCAATCCGTCGGATGCACCGCCGTCCACCCGTGGGCGAACAGGACGATGCTCTCGACATCCCCCGGTGGGTGCAATAGCCACACCTGACCGCGTCCAGGCCCGAACGGCCCGGTGATCCGGCAAGTCTCGGCCGTGCCGCCTCCGCCCGAGCAGCCGGTGAGGGTGAGGAGCGACGAGACCGCGACGAGGCCGAGCGCGAGGCCACGTCTCAACCTTGAACCGCGCCCAGCGTCAGGCCGCGGACGAGGTGGCGTTGCACGAGGATGCCGAGGAGGACCGCGGGGATCAGCGACACCATCGTGAGCGCGCTCGCCTGGCCGTAGAGGTTGCCCTGGAAGAACGTGATCATCGCTGCGAGGGCGACGGGAACGGTGATCGCCGCGTCACGGGCGAGCACCTGCGCGAACAGGAACTCGGTCCACGAGAAGATGAATGCGAACGCGGCCGCCGAGACGACGCCCGGCGCGGCCAGCGGCCACGCGATCTTCCGGAGCGCCTGCAGCCGCGAGCACCCGTCCACGAGCGCCGCCTCCTCGAGCTCCACGGGCATCTGCCGGAAGTACGCGTACATCATCCAGACGGTGAAGGGCAGGGCGAAGACGGTGTAGAGGAGGATCAACCCCAGTCGCGTGTCGATCAGCGTGAAGCCGAGCCACTCCTCCGAGTAGCGGCTGTACAGGAGGAAGATCGGGATGACGATCGCAATCGGGGGCATCATGCGCTGGGAAAGGAACCAGAACGCGAGGTGCTTGCCGCCCGTCCGGTAACGAGCCATCGAGTACGCCGCGGCGGTTCCGAGCGCGACGGCGAGGAACGTCGTCGCGAACGCGATGATGAGCGAGTTCTCGAGGCCCTTCCAGCCGTTGAAGCGGTTGAGGGCGTCGGCGTAGTTGATGCTCGTCGGGTCGGAGGGGAACCAGACCGGAGGCTCGGAGAGCTGGTCGTCCTGCGACTTGATCGACGTCACGGCCATCCAGTACAGGGGCAGGAGCAGGAAGCCCACGTAGAGCGCGAGGAAGGCGAAGCGCGCGATGCCGCCGACGCGGAAGCGGCGGCCCCGCACGACCCCGGTCGAGCCCCGTCCCTGCTGTACGCGCTGGGCGACGCCCTCGCTCACTGCTCCTCCAGCGGCCGGAGCAGGCGGCGCACGAGCCAGAAGGAGACGAACGTCAGCATGATCATGAACATCCAGGCTCCCGCGGTCCCCTGCCCGAGGTGGAAGAACTCGAAGCCCTGCTGGTACAGGTAGTACGACGTCGTGTAGGTGTCCGTTCCCGGACCGCCGCGCGTGAGCGAGAAGATGATGTCGAACAGCTTCGCGGCGTCGATCAGGCGGAACGTGACGGCGATGAGGATGATCGGCAGGAGCAAGGGCAGGGTCACGAAGGTGAAGGCCTGCCGCGGCTTCGCGCCGTCGAGATCCGCCGCTTCGTAGAGCGTGTCCGGGATCGCGGCGAGCCCGGCGAGAATGATGATGAACATGAACGGCGTCCACTGCCAGACGTCCGCCAGGATCAGCACGATGTAGAGCCACGGTTTGTCGTTCGTGAAGTTGATCGCCACGTCGCCCGGCCACACCCAGCTCGCGAGCTGATTCGCCACGCCGTACGGCCGGCGGACGAAGAGGTCGAAGAAGCCGCCCACGACGACGGGGCTGATGAAGAGCGGGACCACGAACATCGTCATCAGCACGCGCCGTCCGCGGAAGGGCCGCAGCATCGCGAGCGCGACGAGCATCCCGAGAACGAGCTCGATCGCGACCATCGTCACCGAGAACCAGACCGTCCGCCAGAGCGACGCCCTCCACACCGGGTCCCTCCAGTTCTCGACGAAGTTGTCGAGGCCGACCCACGGGTGCTCCGGGCCGAGCGTGAAGTCGTACTGGACGAAGGCGACCCAAACGGCGAAGCCGAGCGGGAAGATCGTCAGCACGACGACGATGGCCGCGGCCGGCGTGACGAGGAGCCACTTCATGTGCCGGTCCAACCACGAGGAGGCGGCCGACGGCCGCCTCCTCGTGATCGGTTCTGCACGCGTCGCCACAGGCGCCGCAGCTACCTCCTTAGCACTTGACCGCCTGACCGCGCTTCCGAACGGTATTCGCCCCGGTCGAGCCGGGGTACTTGAGGAAGAGCGCGTAGGAAGCCCTCTGCTTCGCGACGCCGAGTCGCCTCGTGATCTGGTCCCACTCGCGGGCAGCCTCGTCGAGTGCGTCCTTCACGTCCTTGCCGGCATACGCTGAGGTCATAGCCCGATCGATGGCGTTGGCGTAGTCGCCGGCACCGCTCATCGTCAGGTCGAGCACGGCGTCGTTCGCGGCGTCGCACAGGGTCTCCAGATACTCGCCGGCGTTCTTCCACAGCCTCCGATACCGCGGCGACCGGTAGTGCGACATCCGGTACGGGTCCCGCAGTGTGTACGGGAGCATCACGCGCTGCAGAGAGACGGACGGGCTGTTCGCCCACTGGTTGTAGAGGTACGCAGCCTCCTGATTCTTCGAGGTTGCCATTACCGCCTTGATGAAGCTTCCGGCGTGCTCTCCGTTCGTCCCCGGTACGCGTGCGTACCCGACCTTGCCGACGATCTTCGACTTTGGCAGGAACGAGAACGCCTTGTCGCGCTGCGAGTAGTTCTCGGAGATCCGTCCCGTCGGCGGCCAGGCCATGATCATTGCCGTCTTGCCCTGAAGCCAGAGCCCCCACCCGGAGACGAAGTCGAGCTTTTCGACGCCGGGCGGTGACGCCTTGTTCTGCGCCAGAATCTGCGTCAGCGTCCGGATGCCGATGGCGTTGTTGATCTCGGCCTTCATCGTCCGCGGGTTGAAGAAGCGCCCGCCGTTCGCCCGGAACTGCTGGAAGAAGTAGAACTGATTGCCGGGGTTGCCGAGAGCCCGGCCCATCCCGGTGCCGTACACGGCTGGTGCCATCTCGTCGGTGATGAACTGCGCGACCTGGTTGAACTCCACCCAGGTGCGAGGGACGCGGAGCGCGCGGTTGAACTTCGCCCTGTACGCATTCTGGAGCCGGCGGTTCCCGAAGACGTCCTTCCGGTAGTACAGGCACCAGACGTCGCCGTCGTCGAAGAACCCCCACGTCTTGCCCTTGTAGCGGCCGAGCAGCCGGTAGAGCGGGTGCAGGTCGGTGAGCGTGGCCTGCGCCCTGTGCTTCCGGATAAAGCTGTCGATCGGCATGATCACGCCCTGGTCCGCGAAGTCCGGTAGCCAGGCGGGGGACATCTCGATGCTGTCGAGCGCGCCGGACTTCGCGAGGTCCTCCGCGATGACCTTCGTCCGGATCTGGGCGAACGGGGCCTCCGTCAGCCTCGTCTTGATCCCGGTGAGCCGTTCCCAGAGCGGGCCCGAGAAGTTCTTGTCGTCGAGCGCCTGCGGCCCGGCCTCGTTGATCCGGCCGAGCGTGACACCCCTGAACTCCCGCGCAGCCCTGACCGCGTTGGCGGCGATCGGGTCGGCTTGCGCGCCGGCCGTCGACGCCTTCAAGGCCGCCGCCGCGTGCTCGGAGTTGAGCCAGGTCGGCGCCGCTGCCACCGCCGCAGCCGCGAGCCCGGACTTGATCAGGAACTCGCGGCGGGCCATCCGAAGTCCCGAGAAGTACTCCTCCTGCGAGACGTCGGGATCGTGGAACACGTCGTCACTCACGGTGCCCTCCGTCCTTTCTGATGGCCTGCTGTATGACCAATGCGATCATTTCGTGTCGCCGTATTGCTGTCAAGCGACCCGCTCCGGGACGTTCCTTCGTGCACCCAGGCAGGTCATGCGCCGATCCGACCGCCCGTATCGGGATCGAAGAAGCGAAGCGCCCCCGGGGCCACAGCGATCTCCGCGACCGTGCCCTCCTGCGTCGGCGCTTCGGCCGCGAACCGCCCGACGAACGCCGTGCGCCGAGCCGCTCGCCGGTGGTCGAGCTCGGTCAGCGCGGACGCGTCGACGTCTTCGGCGATCTCGCGCGTCTCGTCCGTGACGACCGGTGCGGCCTCGACCTCGAAGTGGACGACGACCTCGGAGCCGAGCAGCTCGCGCAGCCGGACGAGCCCATTCAGACGCCGCTCTGCCGGCGTCGCCGCGGCGAGCGCCGCATCCTCGAGATGCTCGGGCCGCACACCGACGACGATCCGGCGGTTGTCGTCGCCCGAGAAACCCCCGGCAAGGCTCTGCTCGGCCGCGTCGACCAGAAGCCGCTGGCCGTCGCCGAAGGCCACCGAGGTCGTACCGTCGGCGCGCTCGAGCCGGCCCTCGAAGAAGTTCATCGCCGGGCTCCCGATGAACCCTGCGACGAACAGGTTGGTGGGGCGCGTGTACAGCTCCTGCGGCTCCGCGACCTGCTGGAGCTCGCCTTTGCGCAGGACCGCCACTTGCTGTCCGAGGGTCATTGCCTCCACCTGGTCGTGCGTGACGTAGACCGTCGTCACGCCGAGCTCCTTGTGCAGAAGGCTGATCTCGGCGCGCATCTGCGTCCGAAGCTTCGCGTCCAGGTTGGAGAGGGGCTCGTCCATGAGGAACGCCTGCGGCTCGCGGATCAGGGCTCGCCCCATGGCGACGCGTTGCCGTTGACCGCCCGACAGCTGCCGGGGCCGACGCGGCAGTTGCTCCTCGAGCTCCAGCACGCGAGCGATGTGGTTCACGCGCTCGTCGACCGCGCTCTTCGAGAGCTTGCGCAGCCGAAGCGGGAAGGCGAGGTTGTCGTACACCGACTTGTGCGGGTACAGGGCGTAGTTCTGGAACACCATCGCCACGTCGCGGTCGCGAGGAGCGAGCCCGTTGACCACCTCGCCGCCGATCCGCACCTCGCCGGCGGTGATCTCCTCGAGCCCGGCGATCATCCGCAACGCCGTGGTCTTGCCGCAGCCCGATGGCCCGACGAAGACCATCAGGTCGCCGTCGGAGATCTCGAGCGAGAGGTCCTCCACCGCGACGGTGCCGTCCGGGTACACCTTCCGCACGTGGTCGAAGGCGACCTGCGCCACGACCCCGAACCTATACGACGGCGTGCCAGGCGTCCAGTGAAGCTGGCATGCGGTATGACGTATGATCGCCCGGTGCCTGCCGACGGCGATCCAGGCGCTCCCAGGGACGAGCCGAACGCGGATGCGGCGGCGTCGAACCTCTTCGAGCAGGTCGTGCGCGAGCCGCGTCTCTCGGACAAGGTGGCGGAGACGATGCTGGAGACGATCCTCTCCAAGCGGCTCAACGTGGGGGACCGGCTCCCCTCCGAGCGAGAGCTGGGCGAGCAGTTCGGCGTCTCGCGAACGGTCGTCCGCGAAGCGGTGCGCGAGCTCGTGGCCAAGGGCGTGATCGACGTGCGCTCGGGCAGCGGTCTGCGTGTCGCGGCGGTCGACGCGTCCGCAGTGAGCGAGTCGATGAGCCTCTTCCTGCGCGGCGGGACGCTGGACTTCGAGAAGGTGCACGAGGTGAGGGCGGTGCTCGAGGTCCACATCGCAGGGCTCGCCGCGGAGCGGGCAGGTCCCGAGGACGTCGCGGCGCTGCGCACCGTCCACGAGCGGATGCAGGCCGAGGCCGGCGACGTGGAGGCGGCCGCCCGCGACGACCTCGAGTTCCACCGCGTGATCGCACGCGCGACGCAGAACGAGCTCTACCTCATGCTCCTGGACTCGATCGGAGGGTCGCTGATCGACATCCGCCGCGAAAACCTCGGGTCGGGCTCGGCCCCCATGACGCTCGAGCAGCACGCCCGCATCCTCGATCGCATCGCGGCCCACGACGGCAGCGGCGCACGGGAGGCGATGGCCGCCCACCTCGACGGCGTCGGCGCATGGTGGCGTGCGCACGGGGAGCGCGAGCGCACGCCGGAGACCTCTGAGGCGTGACGCCGATCAGGCGGCTCGACCACGTCGCCGTGCTCGTGCGGAGCACCGACGACGCCCTCCGCTTCTACCGAGACCGGCTCGGCCTCGCGGTTCATTCGAGCGAGGAGCTCGAGTCGCCGCGCGTCCGCCTCACCTATCTCGATGCGGGCAACGCGTACCTCCAGCTCGTGGAGCCGCTCGATCGCAGCTCACCGCTCAGCGCCTGGCTCGACGAGCACGGCGAGGGTCTCCACCACATCTGCTTCGGCGTCGACGACGTGCCGGCCGCAGTCACCCAGCTGAGCGATCCCGGCACCGAGGTCGTGCTCGGCTCCGGCCGCGGCCGGCTCTCGAGCTTCCTCACTGCGAACGGCAACCGCGTGCGCATCGAGTGCACCGAGTTTCGGCGGGAGGAGGACGTCGACCGCGCGCCCGGCTGGCTCACACCGGCAGGCGGCTGACGACGCGGGTCAGCGCGCGAACGGCCGCTCGAGCGGAAGCGACCGGTCGAGCTCTACGCCGAAGCCGGGGCGGTCGAGCGCAGAGACCCGGATGCGCCCGCGCTCCGGCACCGGCTCGCCCGTGAGGAGCGGCGTGAACATGGGCACGACCGAGGCGGCGTCGGGCGCCATCATCAGGAACTCGGCGAACGGGCTCTCGTGCCGCGTGCACACGAAATGGTACGAGTACACGCTCGACCCGTGCGGGACCACGAGCACGCCGTTGGCCGACGCGTAGGCCGTGATCTTGAGCAGCTCCGTCAGGCCGCCGCACCAGTTCACGTCCGGCTGGACGATGTCGGCGCACCGATTGTCGATCAGCTGGCGGAACCCCCACCGCGTCCACTCGTGCTCCCCTGTGGTGAGAAGGAGGTCGCGCGGCGCGCGGCGGCGCACTTCCGCATAGCCGGCGTAGTCGTCGGGCGGAAGAAACTCCTCGACCCACTTGAACCGGTACGGCCGAATGGCCTCGATCAGCCGCAACGTGTACTCGACCGTGAGCGCCATCCAACAGTCGAAGGCGAGGAAGAACCCTTCCGGCTCGCCGACCCGCGAGCGCATCTCGGCCGCGGTCGCGACGTTGCGCCTGAGGCCTTCCTCACCCTCCGCAGGTCCGTGCACCAGCGGCAGCTTGCCGCCGATGAAGCCGAGCTCCTTCGCGAGATCCGGCCTCGGCCCGGTCGCGTAGAACTCGATCTCCTCGCGGACGGCGCCCCCGATCATGGCGTAGACCGGCTCGTCGCGGAGTCGGCCGAGGAGATCCCAGACGGCGAGGTCGATCGCCGAGATGGCATTGACGGGCAGGCCCTTGCGACCGTAGTAGAGCGAGGCGCGCCACATCTGATCCCACATCAGCTCGAGCTCGTCGGGTCGTTTCCCTTCCACGAAACGCGCAAGATGGTGCTCGACGAGCCAGGCGGCGGGCGGGCCGCCGGTCGAGGTGCCGACGCCGATCTCGCCGTTCTCGGCCTCCACCTCGACGACGACCGTGCCGAGGACGTTCAGACCGAAGGAGGAGCGAGTGGCGCGGTACTCGGGGTACACGGACATCGGTGTCGCGATCTGGCCGTCGATCCAGTGGTCGCGGCCGGCTTGGTCGTGGTAGTCGGCGCCACCTCCGCGCACGACGAGCGCGCGGACGGAGGCGATGCGCGGAAAGCTCCTCAACGCGTTCTGGACTCGCCCTGTACGACCGGGTTCGTGAGCTCGCCGATGCCGCTGGCCGAGACGGTGACGGTGTCGCCCGCCTGCAGGAAGCGTGGCGGATCCAGGAACGTCCCGCAGCCGGCCGGAGTCCCGGTCATCAGGCAGTCGCCGGGCTCGAGCGTGATCACGGAGCTCAGCCACTCGATGGCGACCGGGGGAGGGCCGATCTGCTCGCCGACGAGCGCGTCCTGGCGCAGCTCCCCGTTGACGCGCGACTGGATGCGAATCGCCTCCCAGTCGGGCAGCTCGTCCCTCGTCACGATGCACGGGCCCATCGGGCAGAACGTGTCGAAGTTCTTGCCCAGGTCCCGCTGCCCGTTGTGGAACTGCACCGACCGTGACCCGACGTCGTTGAACACGGTGTAGCCGAACACGTGCTCCAGCGCGTCCTCGCGGCGGACGTTCTTCGCGCGTGCGCCGAGCACGACGCCGAGCTCCACCTCGTAGTCGACCGCGAACCCGTGCTCGGAGAACTGCGGGGCGCCGCCGGCCCGGCGCACGATCACGTCGTCGGCGGGAGGGAGGACGATGGGCGCGCCGGGCCCGACGATGGCGGTCGCCAGCTTGATGAAGTCCCACACCACCTCGTCGGGGAAGACGAAGCCCGGCTCCTCGTCGCCGTGGCTGCGGTAGTTGACGCCGGAGCCGAAGATCTTCCCAGGATTCGTGAGCGGGGCAAGGAGACGGTCCACCGCGATCGGGTCGCCTCGCTCGACCGCCCCGTGCGCGCGCTCGAGCCCGCGGGTGCCGTCGCGGATCAGCGCACGGGTGTCCTCGTACTCCGTCGCGTAGACGCGGCCTTCGACCTCGACGCCGCATCCGACTCTGCCTTCAGCCTCGTACTGCACGATCCGCATCTCGCCCCCGCCTTCTCGCGTTGTCGCGCGGAGCTTAAGCGAGCGGCGCAACGTGTATGACTGTACGACACGTGGCACGGCGGAGGGATCGTGTCGTCGTCCTCGACGACGACCCAACGGGCGTGCAGACGCTCGCGCGACGTACGGGTCCTGCTCCGATGGGACTCCGCCGGGGTGCGCGACGCGCTCGCAGGGCGGCGCGCGGTGCACCTGATCACGAACGTCCGGGCGCTCCCCGCGGAACAAGCGTTCGAGACGACGCGGCGGGCCGCCCGGACGGCTCTCGAGGGCGCCCCGGACTCGCTCGTCATCCTCCGCGGCGACAGCACCCTCCGCGGCCACCTGCGCGAGGAGGTGCTCGCATTCGCAGAGGTGGTGTCCCCGGGGCGGCTGCCGCCGCTGCTGCTCGTCCCCGCACTGCCCTCGGCGGGGCGCATCACGATCGGCGGCGTCCACATGCTCGAGCGGGACGGCCGGCGCGTCCCGCTACACGAGACCGAGTACGCGTCCGACGGCGTCTTCGCCTACAAGGACGCGCGACTGCTCGCGTGGGCCGAGGAGCGGACGGGCGGTCTGTTGCGTGTCCGAGGACGGGCGCGAGCTCCACCTCGACGAGCTGCGCGCGGGAGGGCCTGCGCGCGTCTCCGAGGCGCTCCGGGAGCTGGAGCGGGCCGGCCGGCCCGCCGCGCTCGTACCCGATGTCGAGCGCCCGTCCGACCTCGAGCTCGTCGCCGACGGATACCGGCGGGCGCGCGAGGACGGAGTGACATCGCTCGTCCGCTGTGCGCCGGCCTTCGCGGGTGAGCTCTCCGGGGCAACGGCAAGACGCCCCGTGCCCGCACCGCGGTCCGAGTCCGTGCTCCTCGTCTGCGGCTCGTACGTGCCCACGGCCACGGCCCAGCTGGACGCCGTCGTCGACGCGTACCCCGGTTCGCTCGTCGAGGTGGACGTGATCGCGCTCGGCTGCTCGCCCGATCCCGAGCCCGAGATCGCCCGCGCAGCGGACGCTGCGTCTTCGGTCCTGCGGACGGGACGCCTTGCCGTCCTGGCAACGCCGCGACGTCGTCCGCGGGGGACGGAGACGCTTGCCGCCGGGGAGCGAATCAGCGCCGGCCTCTCGCGCGCTGCGGGGAGCGTGGCCCCCCGGCCCAAATGCGTCGTCGTCAAGGGCGGCATCACCTCCTGCGTGACCCTGCGCGACGGCTTCGGCGCGTCCGCGGCGGACGTGGTCGGCCCGTTGCTCCCCGGCGTCTCTCTCTGGCGGTCCGGAGACCTCGACTACGTCGTCGTACCCGGCAACGTCGGCGACGAGCGCCTCCTGGCCGACGTCGTGAACCGGGTGCTGGGAGGATGACAGCGTGCTGATCGGGTTCCGCGAGCTGCTCGAGGAACGCCGCGCGAAGGGAGCGGCGGCGGGTGCGTTCACCTGCTACACGCTCACGACGGCCGTCGGCGTCCTGCGCGCGGCGGAGGCTCAGCGCGCACCCGTGATCCTGCTCGTCAGCAAGGCGTCCTACGCTCTGCCCGAAGGCGAGCTCCTGCTGGCGGCGCTGGCCGCTGCCGCCGAGCGAGCCTCGACGGCGGCGTGCGTTCAGCTCGACCACGTCGCCGACCCCGAGACGATCTCACGCGCGCTGACGGACGGCGCCGGCGCGGTCATGGCAGACGGCTCGCGGCTGCCGTACGAGGAGAACGTCGCACTGGTGCAGGACGCACGGGCGCTCGCGCCGGGCGCCGGCGTCGAGGCGGAGCTCGGCCACATCGAAGGCGGCGAGGACATGGCCGCGGCGGTCTCGGCGGGGAAGCTCACGGACCCGACCGAAGCCGCTCGCTATGCCGCGGAGACCGGCGCCGACTGTCTTGCCGTCTCGATCGGCAACGTGCACGGCCATTACACGGCGCCGCCGGTGCTCGACTGGGCTCGTCTCGAGCGCATTCGCGAGCTCGTCGACGTCCCGCTCTCCCTCCACGGCGCCTCGGGACTTCCCGACGTCGACCTGCGACGCGCCGTCGCCGCCGGCATCCAGAAGGTGAACGTCAACACGGAGCTGCGCGCGCGTCTCTTCGCCGAGCTCCAACGCCGCGTGCCCGAGACCGCGCCGGGCCTACACCTGCTCGGGTTGGAGTCCGCACTGGCCGACGCCGTTGCCGCGGTCGCTGCAGAGAAGCTCCGGCTGCTCGCCGGCTGAGTCGCTTGGCCTCGGAGCATGCAAGGGCGCCTGTCGATCGGCGAGCCCGTCCCTGACCTCGTGCCGCTCGAATGCGTCAACGAGGCGTTCGACCTCTCTCGTCGCGCCACGCCCCTGCGCCCTGTCCTCGCCGTTGCCGACGACGGGCGCCTGGAGCGCACGATGACGTCCGACGCCGCGCCGGCGTACCGAAGGTTGCATATCGTCTTCGACGTGTTGCACGCGTGCTCGGGTCTTGCCGGGTCGGCGTCATGACGCTGCGTCTGGCGATCGTCGGCGTCGGAGACGTCGCTCAGCGGGACTACCTCCCGGAGCTCGGCCGGCTTGCAGACCGCGTCGAGCCCATCGTCGCCTGCTCGCGCACCGAGGACCGAGCCCGTGACGTTGCCGAGCGATTTCGGATACCGCGCTGGACGACGTCGTTCGAAGAGGCCGTTGACGCCCATGACGTCGATGCAGTGCTCAATCTCACTCCTTTCTCGCTGCACCTCGACGTGACCCTCGCGGCGCTCGCGGCCGGAAAGCACGTCTACTCGGAGAAACCGCTTGCCCTCAGCTCGGCCGAGGCACGCGTGATCGCCGAGCACGCGGACCGGAGAGGATGTGTCGTCGTAGCCGCCCCGTGCGTGCTGCTGTTCCCGCAGGTGCGTCGCGCGAGCGAGATCGTCGAAGGCGGGGAGCTCGGCAACGTGTTCACGGCCCGCGGCCACGGACAGGGCGGCGTACCGCCGTGGGAGGGCTACCTCTCTGATCCCTCGCCGTACTTCGCGCGCGCCGGGGGCCCTCTCGTCGACATGGCCGTGTACCCGCTGCATGCGCTGACGGGTCTTCTCGGCCCGGTACGGGAGGTCTCCGCGTTCTCGGCCAAGACGCGCGACAGCTTCCACATCGTCGAAGGGCCCTTTGCCGGGAGATCGGTTTTCGTCGAAGCGCCCGATGCTTGGCACCTTCTCCTGCGCCTCGCAGATGGCACGCTCGCCTCGATCGAGGCCAACAACTGCGCCGCCGGAGCGATCGCACCGGAGCTCGAGCTACGAGGTGAGCTGGGCGCTCTGGGAGTCAGCCTCCTCGATGTGTCGGAGCCCCTCCGCTTACAGTTGGCCGGCGAGGACCGGACCGAGGTCGTGCCCCACGAACGATCGTCGGGCCCGGATCACGTGCTCGGTATCGAGCATCTCGCGGATTGCGTCGAGGAAGGACTCGAACCGACGGTGAACATCGCCCACGCACGGCATGTGATCGAGGTCCTCGAGGCGGCGGCGCTATCGGCCGCCGAGGCGCGGGCGGTGGCCGTCGACTCCGGCTTCCGGAGAGCTGCTGTCTCGTACGACGGAGGGAGCGACCGTGCCGACTGAGGTGGGATCGGGCGGCCGAACCCAGGCCCCGCTCCGGATCGGCGTCGTGGGCGTCGGCGCGCTCGCTCTGCGCGGGATTCTCCCCCACCTCACGCAACCCGACGTCTCCGACCGCGTCGTCGTCGCGGCGTTGTGCGAGCCGGTGAGAGAGCGCGCCCACGCCGCGGCGACCCGATTCGGCGTCCCGAACGTCTTCACCGGCGTCGACGAAATGCTCGGCAGCGGCGACGTCGATGCAGTCACGATCGCGTCCCCGATCGGCCTGCACTTCGAGCACTGCCGCCTCGCGTTGCAAGCGGGGCTTCACGTGCACGTGAACAAGACGCTGTCGACGACCGTTGCCGAGGCAGACGAGCTGATCGCGCTCGCGCGCGATCGTGAACTTCGGCTGGTCGCCTCGCCCGGGGAGGTACTGCGGCCGCAAGTCACCCGCACGCGCGAGCTCATCGCCTCGGGCGCGATCGGAGACGTTGCCTGGGCGATCTGCGGCGGCGCGTTCGAGGCGTACCACGAGAGCCAGGAACCCGAGCGGTTCCAGGCTCCGGGCGGAGTCGCCATCAATCCGGCGTGGTATTTCCGCAAGCCCGGCGGCGGACCGATGTACGACATCACCGTGTACTCGCTCCATCAGCTGACAAGCGTGCTCGGGCCCGCGCAGCGGGTGACCGCACTCTCGGGGATCCGCGTCCCCTACCGTGAGTTCCAGGGCGAGCGAATCACGACGGAGGCCGACGACAACACGGTCCTCCTCGTCGATTTCGGCGGCGGGTTGTTCGCGGTCGCCTTCGGGACCGCGTCAGGAGCCGTCTCGGAGCAGTTCGGGGCGTGCATCTACTTCGGCTCGCGTGGCACGATCGACGGCGTGCTTCTCGACGGCGAGCCCTTCGACTTCCCCGGCCGCGAAGCGACGCTCCATGGCCCGATCACCGACTGGGACGCGCAGATGTGCGTGCTCGAGAACGTCGTCGGCGCCCACCGGCAGATCCCGGAGGCGCACGTCTACGAGGACATCATGCAGCTCGTGCGCTGGGTGGTCGACGGAGTCCCTAGTGCTGTCACCGCCGAGCACGCGAGGCATGTCGTCGACATCATCGAAAGCGGCTACCGGTCTGCCGCGACGTCGTCGACGGAGAGCCTCTCCACGACTTTCGACTTCGCAGACGTCGCCGTGCCGCTGGCCACGCCGTGAGCGCACAGGGGTACTCGCCCTCTCCGCGGCCGAACTACGCGGTGCCGACCGCGATCACGCGCGCCGGCGTCACCCGGCATCTCTGGGGCGACGAGGAGTCCGGTGTGGTCGCCGATCTCATCTACGCCTCGACCGAAGCGATCCACGCGCTCGTCTTCATCCTTCCACCCGGCGGCGCGTTCCGTCACTCACAGGAGTTCCGGACCGTGTTCGCGGCGGACGAACTGCTGCACGTGCTCTCGGGGACGATGGTGCTAGCCAACCCCGAGACCGGCGACGTCGAGCGCGTTCCCCAGGGAGGAAGCGTGTTTTTCGGGCCGGACACCTGGCATCACGCGTTCGCGCACGGAGACGGGCCGTTGCACGTGCTCGAGTTTCTCGCCCCGCCTCCTGCCTCGGGATCGACCGGCGCTTACGCGCGCAGCCGCCCCTACCTCGACCACTCCCGGTACGAGCGCGAGGATGGCGGGGTCGCAGAGAGCACGCTGCGCTTACTTCGAGACGACGACATGGTCTGGCACCGTGAGCTGGGCCTCCGGTCGGGAACGCTCGTAGAGACGCCGAGGCTCACGGTCCAGAACGTCGAGATCAGTCCTGGCGAGGCGTCCGCATGGCACTCGCACGGCGGCGACGAAGTCGTGTACATCCTCGACGGGACACTCTGGGTCCGGGCGCGCCACGCGGATACGACGTACGTGTTCGAGCTCGGTCGAGACGACGCCTGCCTGCTTCCGGCGGGGAGCGACCACGAGTACCGGAACTACGGCGACGTGACCGTGAAGACACTCGTGGGGGTCGCTCCCGCGCCGGACGCGTGACCGTCGTCGGCATCGACGTCGGCGGCTCGAAGATCCTCGCCGCAACCGTCGACGTGACGACCGGGGCGGTCCTGCGCGAGCTCCGGACGCCGACTCCGGCGAGCGAGGGCGGCCAAGCGGTACTGGAGGCATGCGTCGAGCTGGCGCACGAGCTCGCCCCGGATGGACCGGGCGCCGTCGGGATCGGGTTGTGTGAGTTCGTGGACCTCTCCGGGACCCCCACCAGCGCCTTCACCGTCGACTGGCGAGGGCTCGACGTCGCGGGAGCCTTCGGGGAGAGTGCACACGTCCATATCGCGTCCGACGTGCGCGCGGCGGCATTTGCCGAGGCACGATTTGGCGACGCCGCTCGCTTCGACTCTTTCGTCTACCTCGTTGTGGGCACCGGCGTCAGCTACAGCCTCGTTCTCGGCGGGCAGCCGTACGAAGGCGCCCGCGGTAACGCGATCGTGGTCGGTGCACCGCCGGTCGAACGAACGTCGGGCGGACTGGCGCTCGCCGAACGTGCAGGGTTGGACCGTGCCGAGCTCGTGCTGCGCGATCCCACTCGAGCATCACTCGTCGAGGCGGCCGCCGATGAGCTCGGGCTCGCGCTGGCCGCGCTTGTCAACGCGCTGGATCCGGAAGCCGTCGTGATCGGGGGTGGGCTCGGTCTGGTCGACCGCTATCGGGACCGCGTTGCCGCCTCCGCTCGTGCGGCGATCGAGCACGAAGCGACGCGCGAGCTACCGATCATCCCCGCGACTCTCGGTCCGCGAAGCGGCGTCATCGGTGCGGCGCTCGTCGGTGCGGGTTGACCGTTATCGTCGGCGGACGTGAGCGAGCTGCAGGATCTCGGGGAAAACGTGTGGGTTTCGCAGACGCCCCTCTGGCAGACGAATGCCGTGTTCGCGCGCTCGGGCTCGGACGCGCTGCTCTGTGACCCGTGCTACACGCGCGACGAGATCGAGCGTCTCGTGTCACTTGCACGGGAGACCGGCGGTCCGATCCACTTGCTCCTCACGCACGGCGACTTCGACCACGTGTGCGGGATCGGCTTCGTCCCGGAAGCGGTAGTCGTCGCCGCACCGGCGACGGCCGAGCGGATCACGAGCGGGACGGCCGCCGACCAACTCGAAGCAGCAGGGGTCGAGTGGGGCGTGGCGTGGCCGACCGACCTCCGTGTCGACCGTGTCGTCGAGCCTGGGCGCTTCGAGTGCGGCGCCTTCCACGTGGAGGCAATCGACGCCACAGGTCATACGCCCGACGGGCTCGCATACATCCTGGTCGATCAAGGCGTTCTGCTGCCTGGCGACTACCTCTCGGATATGACCTATCCGTTCATCATCGGAGGACTCGAGCCCATGATCGCGACGTCGCTGCGCCTGCTGGACGCACTCGAGCGCCATGACCTGCGCTGGGTCGTCCCGGGGCACGGTCGCGCATTGACCCCCGAAGAAGCGAACGCTGTGGGTGAGTCGGACCTCGCTTACCTCGAGGGACTCGCACAGGCCGTGGCCGAGGCGAAGAAAGAAGGGCTGAACGCCGGAGAGGCGCTGCTGCACGTGTTCGAGGTCGAGCCACCGCGTGAGACGACGCCCGACTTCGAGGTGTACGCGCTCCGGAGCGCAAACGCGCGTAGCGTGCTGGCGAATGCCTGAGCACGCGGGGATCGTCACCGGCGCGAGCCAGGGCATCGGGCTCGCGATCGCCCGTGCCCTCGCGGCCGACGGGATGGGTCTCTGTCTGGTCGCCGCACCGCAGGATGAGCAGCAACTCGGCCAGGTGGCCGAGGAACTCGACGCCGTCCCGCTCGCGGCCGACGTCGGCGACCCCGAGACGGCACGGAGAGCGGTCGAGCTGGTGCTGGAGCGGTACGGGCGCCTCGATCGTCTCGCCTCGAATGCCGGCATTGCCTACTTCGAGCGTGTGCTCGACACGTCACTCGAGCACTTCGACCACACGATGTGGGTCAACGTCCGGGGCATGTACCTGATGACGATCGCTGCCGCTCGGCACATGGCCGCGCACGGCGGCGGCGCGATCGTGTGTACGGCCTCGACGGCCTCGATCGCCGGGGAGGAGCTCCAGGCGATCTACAACGCGTCCAAGGGCGCCGTCTCCCAGCTCGCGCGCTCGCTCGCGGTCGACCTGGCACCCCACGGCATCCGCGTGAACGCGGTTGCGCCCGGGTGGACGCGCACGCAGCCGGTAGAGGACATCGTTCGCGACTCCGCCGTCTGGTCGAAGCACCGGTCGAGGATCCCTCTCGATCGCCCAGCCGAGCCGCACGAGATCGCCGCCGTCGTGCGCTTCCTGCTTTCCGACGAGGCGTCGTACGTCACCGGTTCGCTCGTCATGGCGGACGGTGGCCTCACGGCCGGGTACCGCTACAGCGACTGGGAGGCCGTGCCGGTTCCTGAGGATCCACGTCCGGTGCGACCCCACGACGCAAGCTCATGAGCGGCCGCGTCGATGGCAAGGTGGCGCTCGTAACGGGCGCGGGTACCGGCATCGGTCGAGCGGTGTGCGTTCGGCTCGCCGAGGAGGGAGCCGACGTCATCGTCACCTCGCAAACGCCGGCTCACGTGGAGGAGACGTGTCGCCTCGCCACCGAAGCATCGCGGCGAGACCAGCTCGGAGTCCAACTCGACGTAGGTGACAGCGACGCCGTCGATGCGGCGGTACGTCAGGTCGTGGATCGGTTCGGCCGAATCGACGTCCTCTCGAACAACGCAGGCATCGAGCTCGTGCACGGCCCTTCCCTCGTGGAGACGACTGACGATGAGTGGGAGCGGGTGTTCCGCGTGAACGTGGCCGGCACGTTCTACGCCTGCCGCGCGGCCATTCCGCACATGCCTGACGGCTCATCCATCGTGAACATGGCCTCGATCAACTCGTTCGTCGCCTGGGAGAACGACGCGCCGTACACGGCGACGAAGGGAGCCGTGCTCCAGCTCACGCGCGCTCTCGCGCTCGAGCTCGCACCGCGAAACGTGCGTGTCAACGCGGTCTGCCCCGGCGTGATCGACACCCCTTTGACCGACGCTTTCCTGGAGCGCGCGGAGGATCCTGAGGCGCTCCGTGCCGAGTACGCCGCGGTCTCGCCGCTCGACCGCATGGGGACTGCCCGCGAGGTCGCGAACTGTGTGCTCTTTCTCGCCTCGGACGAAGCCTCGTTCGTCTCGGGCTCGGCGCTTCTGGTCGACGGCGCGACGACGGCGCGCTAACGACCGCCGAGAGTCCTGACCACGGCGGCGATGTGCTCCGGCGTGGTGCCGCAGCAGCCGCCAACGATCTGCGCGCCTTCGACATCGCGCCAGCGCGCCGCGTCCTCTGCATAGTCCGCGGGGGTCACGTCGTCGTCGAACGACCAGCCGGGGTCGCGGTACGTGCCCACGTTCGGGTACACGCCTAGCGGCAGTCCCGTGGAGCTGCGGAGGAGCGGGAGCATTCCACCGATCAGCTCGCGCGGCATGCAGTTGAGGAGCACGGCGGAAACGCCCAGCTTCTCGAGCACTCCGGCGGCTCTGACCAGAAGGCTGCCGTCCTCGTTCTGCAGCACACCCGCGTACGGCGGAATGCCCTGGTGGCGCAGGTCGGGCGGCCCGTCCACCGTCCAGCGGAACGCAACCCACACCGGCAGCCCGGTCTCGAGAAGGAGCTCGAGGACCGGGAACCGCAGGTCACGTGGGATCGTTTCCACGGTTTCCGCCAGGATCAGATCAGGCCTTGAGTCGACGATCGCCTCCGCTAGCTGTCGCGTGAACGCAGGCTCGAGCGGCTCGGGCCAGACGCTGAAGGCGATGGCGGTCTCGGGACGGCCGAGCTCGGTCGCTGCTTCGCGCGCGATCTCGACTGCCCGGCGTGCAGTTCCGCGTAGCGTGTCTTCGTCGCCGCTCAGGCCGTCGATCCGCCAGGTGTGGCTGGTGATCACGTCGGCGCCCGCCCACACGTATCGGCGGTGGACCTCTTTGGCGAGCTCGGGCGCTTCGAGCAGCGCAACCGTGCCCCAGAGGACTCCGACGTTGCGGTTCCGAGGGAAGCCGACCCGCTGCAGCTCGGAGCCGACGCCGCCGTCCAGTACGACGACCCCGCTGCGGCGCCAGATCGACTCCAGCAGGCCGTAGGACTCGCTCCTCACGGCACGATCATCGTCTTCAGGCCGCGCAGTTCCTGCATGTTCGCGAATGCGTCCTCCAGCCCGTCGAGTCCGCAGCGGCCGGTGACGAGGCGCTCGAGCGGCGCGCGGCCGGAGACGATGGCGTCGAGCGCAACCGCGTAGTGCGCTCGGCGCTGGTTTGGCGGCGTCCCGATCCATTCGCTCCCCACGACGGCGATCTCCTCGTAGTGCAGCCGGTTGAGGTCGACCTCAACCCGCGGCACGTCGCCGAAGCCGGCAAAGAGGACGACACGTCCTCCCGGAGCAGCGAGCTCGACGCACCGTTCGACGAGTGCGCCGACGCCAATCGACAGGATCACGGCCTCCGCCTTCCCCCATACATCGGAGAGATCGGGAACCGCTTCGTGCGCCCCGAGCACGAGGCCGAGGCCTCGTCGCTCGTCGTGGGGCTCGACGAGCACGACCTCGGCGCCTTCGAGTGCGCCCGCTAGGACGAGCTGCAGGCCCATCTGTCCGCCGCCGACGACGACGAGGCGTTGTCCGCGCTTCACGAGCGCCTGGTCGACCACCGCGTGGAGGCAATCCGCGAAGGGCTCCACGAAGATCGCCCGCTCCAGGAGCAAGTCCTCGGGTAGCAACAGGGGCCCGTGCGACCACGGGCCAGGCTCGACCGGCAGCGTGGCCAACTCTGCGTACCCGGCGTAGGTATCGCCGTACACGCGCTGTCCCACCTGCCAGCCTGCCACGCGCTCGCCGAGCGCCTCCACGTGGCCCACCCACTCGTGCCCCGGGTTGAGGGGGTAGCCGTCGGTCGTGCCGAGCAGGTACTTGCGTACGTCCGTGGGACAGATGCCGCAGGCATCCACACGCACGAGCAGCTCACCCGGAGCGGGAGCCGGGTCGGGCAGCTCCTCCACGCGCAAGTCCCGAACGCCGTGCAGCCGCGCGGCGCGCATCAGAGCCCGTCCTCGAAGAGGCGATGCATCAGGTCAGCCGTCGCCGGATAGAGCTCGCGATAGACCGAGTAGAGGCCGTCGAAGCGAGACCTCCGCGCGGGATTGGGCGTGAGCTCGCGGACAGCCGGGAAGCGATACGTCCGCACCCATCGCGCGCAGAGCGAGCACGGCCGGACCGACCGCCTCGTGGGCATGCTCGACGACTTCGAGGGGCGCGCCAATGGCGTCGCAGGTGGCAGCGAGCCAGGTCTCGTCCTGGGTCCCGCCACCGCTCGCGCGCCAGCGGGAAGGCTCCATGCCCACGTTCTTCAGCCGCTCGACGTGGTCGCGCGCGGAGAGCGCGATCCCGTCGACGAGCGCTCGGTACAGGTCCGCGCGACCCGTCTCGAGCGACAGCCCGACCACGACACCGCTCGCGTGTGGATCCCACACGGGAGTACGCTCGCCGGCGAGGTAGGGAAGCACGAGCACTCCCTTCGCGTCGGGCTCCACGGACTCGGTGCCGTCGACAGCCCCGAACTCCTGCCGGAACCAGTCGAGGGCAACGCCCGCAGTCGCGGTCCAGCCTCCCAGGAAGAACCCTGCGCCCAGATAGCGTGACGCTTCCAGCCCCGGACACTCCAGCGGCTCCTCGACGGCCCGCCCGATCACGAGGGTGGAGCCGAGCAGGACGCAGGCATCACCGGGCCGTCGGACTCCCGCGGCGGCGATATCGGCGTACGTGTCGTACGTGCCGGTGGCCACTGGGGTCCCGGCGGCGAGGCCGAGTGCGCGGGCGGCTTCGGCGCGTACGCCACCCGCCTGCGCAATCGGGTCGAGCGGCTCGGGCAGCGGCAGCGGCGGCTCTTCCGTCGCGTGCTCGTAGTCGGCGCGGGTGATGGAGTCCTGGACCGCGTTTCCCGTGAGCCGCGCGACCAGGAAGCCGGTGAGGTCGAGAGCCGAGGCGGCTCGTTTCCAGACTGAAGGATCGTGCTCGCGCCACCAGAGGAGCTTCGGTAGCGCGTGGTCGTGCGTCGTCCCGAGCCTCTTGCGCTCGGCTTCGGCGCGGCGGTCGAGCGAGAAGAGGAGCGCGGGCGTGAGCGGCTCGAGCGACGCGTCTACGAGTATCGGGGCAGGGCCGAGCGCGCACACGGCGACCATGTCGACGTCCAAACCTCGCACGGCCTCGCCGCCCGCGTCGAGGACGGCATCGAACCAGACGGACGGATCGAGCTCGGCCCGGCCGTGAGCGAGCCGCGGCCGGAGCGCACGCCGGCTGGCAGCAAGCAGACGGCCGTCCTCGTCGAGGACGGACGCTCGGACGCCGCTCAGTCCGACGTCGATTCCGAGCGCGGCGCCCGCTATAACGCACCTCCGTGCAGGCAGCCACGTTCTACGGACCGCGCGACTTCCGGCTCGAGGAGCTGCCAGACCCCATTCCGGGGCCGGGCGAGGCAGTGGTGCGGGTCCGCTCGGCAGGCATCTGCGGGGGCGACCTGCATGAGTACCGGGCGGGCGTGCAGCTCTATCCGACGCCGTATCCGCGCCCGGCACAGGGCCACGAGCTTTCGGGCACGATCGCTGAGGTCGGCGCCGGAGTCGGGGGAGTCGCTCCAGGCGACCGCGTCGCCGTGCAGCCGATGATCTCGTGTGGCGCGTGCAAGGAGTGTGTGGAGGGCCGCTACGGACTCTGTCCGCGGCTCGAGCACATCGGCGTGGCGAGGTCGGGAGGCTTCGCCGAGCTCTGCCTCGTTCCGGCCGAGAATCTCTACCTTCTTCCGCGGAATGTGAGCGACGACGAGGGAGCGCTGCTCGACTGCGTGGCGGTAGCGGTGCACGCGCTCGCGCGTGTTCCGGTGGCGCCCGGAGAGCGCGTCATCGTGCTGGGGGCGGGTGCGATCGGGCTGGCGGTGGCCCAGCTCGCGAGGCTCTGCGGAGGGCACGTGACCGTGGTCGCGACGCGTCGAGGCCCACTCGAGGTCGCGCGTGCGCGGGGCGCCGACGACGTCGTCGATGTCGGTGCGGGCGAGGATCCCCCGACGGACGCGGAGGTCGTATTCGAGACGGCGGGCGGCCCGACGCTGCTCGACCGTGCGCTTGCCGCCGCGGGGCCGGGCGCGACGATCGGCCTCATCGGGGAGGCCTTCGACGCGCAGCCTCTCGAGCTCGCGGCGGCGCTGCCGCGCGAGCTCACGCTGGCGTTCGTCTGGAGCCACGACGGCCGGAGCGAGTTCGAGCGCGCGCTCGAGCTGGCCGCCCAAGGCGACGTTCGACTCTCCTCCGCCGTGACCCATCACTTCCCGCTCTCCGAGCTCGAGACAGCCTTCGCTACGGCGTCGGATAGGGGCCGGTCCGAGGCGATAAAGGTCGTCGTCACTCCGTGAAGTCCAGCAGCACCTTGCCGAGCTTCCCTCGCTCCGCGAGCCGGTCGAAGGCAGTTCGCACCTCGGCGGCCGGGTAGACCGAGTCGACGATCGGGCGCAGGCGACCGGACGCGAGCCCGGGGACGACCTCACGCTCAAACGCACGCACGGCCGCAGCCTTCTCCTCGAGCGGGCGCGAGCGGAGGACCGTGCCGAGGATCGTGGCACGTTTTTGCATGAGCGTCAGAAGGGCAAGCTCGATCTCGTTCCCTCCCGCCACCGAGACGATCACGATTCGCCCGCGGCGCGCGAGCACGTCCAGGTTTGCCGGGAAGTGCGCGCCACCGAGGAGCTCGAGGATCACGTCGGCACTCATCGGCATGCCTCCCGGAAAGGCCTCGTCGCGCACGATCTCCGCGCCGAGAGCCGCCACGGCCTCCTCGTTGTGGGCCGACCGTACGGTGGCCACCACCCGTGCACCCGCCATGACGCCGAGCTGAACTGCGGCCGTGCCGACTCCGCCGCTCGCACCGTGGACGAGCAGCGTCTCGCCGGGGCGAAGGCCCGCTTGCGTGAACGCGGCGTCGTGCGCGGTGATGAAAGCCTCGGGCACCGCTGCCGCGCCTCGCTCGTCGAGGGCGTCGGGCACACGCGTCGCGCAGCGCTCGTGTACGACCACCCGGTCGGCGAGCCCGCCGCCGCCGACGAGCCCGAACACGCGGTCGCCGGGGCGCCAGGCCGAGACTCGGTCACCGCAGCTCTCGACCGTTCCGGCGACCTCGAGGCCGGGAACGTCCGGCGGGCTGCCCGGCGGAGCAGGGTAGTTGCCGGCGCGCTGCACGAGGTCTGCAGGATTGAGACCTGCGAACCCAACGCGGACAACCGCGTCCTCCGGACCCGGCTCCGGGGCGGGGCGCTCTGCGACGGAAACGACCTCGTTGCCGCCCGCGCCGGTGAAGACGACTGCTCTCATCGAGTGAGGCTCCGGAGCAGCTCGAGGGCGGGAGCGAGGCGCTCCCGCTGATCGTCCACGTCGGCGTGGTTGTCCAAGCCTTCGACGGAGAGGTTGAAGTCGCGGTCGCCGACGCCCTCCCGCAGCAACGTCGTGAGAAGCGGGAGATCGGCGACACCCTCGCCTGGGTAGCGGTAGCGGACGGCAAAGCCGCGGCGGTGGTATCCGTCGTCAGTCGGGATCGACTCGAACACGTAGTCCTTCACGTGCCCCGCACGGGCGAGCGGAGCGAGCGCGCGGACGACCGACGCGGGATCATCGAGGGCGGCGATCGGGTTGATGAGGTCGAGGAACACGCCTGTCGAGCCGCCGACCTCTGTCACGAGCGAGCGGTACTCGTCGACCGTGAAGTCGGAGTGGTTCTCGAGCAACAACGCGACGCCGGCGGCGTCGGAAGCGGGGAGGGCGCCACGCAGCACCGAGATGACGTAGCGGCGCTCCGCCTCGATCAGCTCGGGCTTTTCCAGCAACTCGGCGCGGTAGAAACCCGAAACGACGCGCAGAATCGGGCTTTCGAGAGCAAGGGCCCGCTCGAGCCAGGCGTGCACCCGGCCGATGCCGATGTCCGGCGAGTCTCCGTTTCTGCCCTCTCCGAGAAAGTCCCCCGACGCCAGGAGGCGTATGCCGAGCCCGCCCGCGCGCGCGGCGAGACCGCGTAGCTCTGCGACGTCGCGGTCGCGCACGTGGTGGAGGTTGACCTGCACGAAGTCGAACCCGAGCCCCGCTGCCTGCTCGAACACATCCTCGAGCGCCACCGCGGCACGCTCGAGGCGGAGGTGCCAGCACAGCGTGTCGACCCCGAGGTGGATCATCGGCGCCGCGGCGTTTGGCGCCGCATAGAGTCGTGCCGATGGCGGAACCCGAGTTCCCGGGGCCGGCTGGGACGCTCATCGGCCGGCCGGTCGGACAGATCGGCATCGTCGTACGCGACCTGGAGCGCTCGTGCTGCCGCTACTCGGCGCTCTGGCAGTGTGGCCCGTGGAGGATCTACACCTACTCGCCGGCGATCCTCTCCCATCAGAGCTTCCGCGGGGAGCCGTCGCGTTTCGCGGTGCGCATCGCGCTCAACCCGACGACACCGCAGATCGAGCTGCTCCAGCCGCTCGAGGGGCCGAGCGTCTACGACGACTGGCTCGAGCGGCGGGGGGAGGGCCTGCACCACCTGGCCGCCTTCGTCGAGGACGCCGACGAGGTGATCGCCTCCCTTGCGGCGATCAGCTACTCGGTCATCCAGGAAGGGCGCGGATTCGGCGTCGGTGGAGACGGCGCGTTCGTGTACTTCGACACCGAGCACGATCTGGGCTACCTCCTCGAAGTCGTGCAGCCGCCGAAGACGCGCCGCGAGCCCGAACTCGTGATTCCGTAGCCCGATACAGTCGCCCATGCTACATCGGCGTCGAGCCACGAATCGGCGTCATAACCGCCGACGCTGCCGATCGTTCGCCTCCTCGCTCGAGATGCCGCGATCCCGTCGGGCAGCGCCCTGGCGGCTGCGCTTGGAGCGCTGTCCCGAGGTCCCCCTGCTGGACACCGGTCAGGCAGCTTGGTACGTTCGCGCAATGGTGACGCGACCCACCTGCGGTCCGCGGGGCGCGCGCCATGCGCAGGCGCTCAGGTGACCGTGCGGTTCGCCGCTCGACCAAGGAGGAGGGCCTACATGGCCGACATCATCCCCGAGCGTGACGTGCTCGTGACGACCCGAGTCGCGCTCGAACACGCCCGCATAAGCCGGCTGATGCTTCTGCGCCGCGGTGGCGCGGCTGCGCTCGGGATCGGGCTGATGCCGACCCTGCTCGCGGCGTGCGGCGGCGACGACGAGGCTACCGCGCCCGAAGCGAGCGGAACGATCGACTACCTGTCGTGGACCGGGTACGACATCCCGGACCCGATGAAAGCGTGGAAGACGGAAAACTCCGTCAGCGTGAAGCCGACATACATCGGCAACCACGACGACATCCAGGCCAAGATCAGCGCGGGCGGCGGCTCGTACGACCTGATCACCTACTACCAGGGCTACAAGGATCTCTACACCGAGCTCGACATCCTGAGCGCGATCGACACCGGCAAGATTCCGAACACGGAGGGTCTCTTTTCCGTCTTCAAGGAGCCGGACGCACGGAATCTGTGGATCGAGGAAGGACGGCGACTGGACGGGCGTGCCGTGGACCTGGGGCTCGATCGGCATCACGTGGGACGAAACGAAGCTTCCCGGCGGCCTCTCCTCGTGGGACGACCTGTTCGACCCGAGGTTCAAGGGCCAGGTCGCCATGGTCAACGATCCCCTCGGGGCATACACGCTGACGGCGCACATCCTGGGCAAGGATCCGGCGGCGCTCCCGAAGGCCGAGTACTCCGAGATCCGCGACTACCTCACGAGGATGGTCGCGCAGACCAAGACGGTCTCCCCGGGCTTCCCCGAGATGACGAAGGCGATCGTCGACGGAGAGGCAGTCGTCTGCTTCCAGGGCTGGGCGTACCAGAACTACCTCGCTGCGCAGGCCGGCAACAACAACGTCAAGACGAAGACGCCGACGGAGGGCGCGTTTTCCTTCTGCGACCTCTACGCCATCCCGTCGACGACGGACAACGCCGACACGGTGCACGCCTGGATCAACCAGTCGCTCGACCCGATCCTCAACGCACGCATCGCCGAGTACCTCGTCGCGGCGGTCACGGTCGAGGCCTCGGTCGACGAGATCAACGCCGATACGAAAGCGCTCTACCCGTACGACGACCTCGAGCTGGGCGACACGACCGGCGAGCGCCTCAACAAGCTGTTCGAGCTCGCACCGTTCTACGGCAACCCGCCGATCGAGTCCGACGAGTTCGTCACGTTCCCCGAGATGCAGGAGGCGTGGGAGGAGATCAAGCAGACGGCGTAGGGAACCAGTGACCTCCATCGCCGACGCAGGAGCCCCGATCGAGAAGCGCCGGGCCCGTCTCGGGCCGGGCGCCCTCACGTTGCCCGCCGTGCTCGGGCTGCTCCTGTTCTTCGCCGCACCTCTGGGAACCTTCTTCCTCTACAGCTTCCTGACCAATTCGCTGTACGAGGTGTCACGGCCGCTGACGCTCGAGGGGTACTCGAGCGCCTTGTCGAGCCAGGTGAACAGGACTCTCGCCGTCAACTCGCTCGTCGTGGGACTGTGCTCCGGGGCGGCCACGGTCATCATCGGTCTGCCGATCGCCTACTGGCTGCGCTTCGCCGCGGGCCGCTGGCAGGTGCTCGTCCTCTTCCTGATCACGGCGACCCTCTTTGCGAGCTACCTCGTCCGCATTTTCGCCTGGCAGTCGATCCTCGGCGGCAACGGCCTGCTCAACTCCGGCCTCCGCCGACTCGGAGTGATCGACGAGCCGCTCGGCTTCCTCCTCTACAACAAGTTCGCCGTCACGGTGGCGCTCGTGCACATCTTCCTGCCGTACGTCGTGCTCGTGCTCTACGCAGGCTTCCGCCCGGTCTCGCCGGCGCTCGTCGAAGCTGCGCAGGACCTCGGGGCGAACGCGTTCACGCGCTGGCGGCGGGTGATCCTGCCGCTCGTGGCCGCCCCCGCCGTGACTGCGTTCATGCTCGTCTTCGTCCTCTCCGCTGCGGACTACGTGACGCCCCAGTTCGTCGGCGGTACCGACGGTGCCCTGCTCGGCGTGCGCATCCAGGCGGCGCTCACCGGGGTCGGGAACTGGCCCCTCGGTGCCGCGCTCTCGTTCCTCATGCTCGCGGCCTTTCTCCTCTGCTACCTGCTCACGGCGCTCGCGCTCCGGCTCCTGCGCCTCGACCGCATCCGCTTCGTGTCATGAGCGTGACGCAGCGCAGTCCGATCACCCTGGCGGTCACGCTGCTCGCACTGGTCTTCCTCTATCTGCCGCTTGCGATGGTCATCCTGTTCTCGCTTCATGCGACCGGAGCGGTGTCGTTCCCGTTCACCGGCTTCTCGCTTCGTTGGTACCGGGAGACGCTCGGCGACGAGATATTTCGCGACACCCTGTGGAACTCGACCATCGTCGCGATCACCGTCTCCGTCGTCACGCTCGTGATCGGGACGATGGCGGCCTATGGCCTGACGCGGTGTGCGCCGCGGCTGCGGGTGCCGCTGGCGCTTCTCTTCTTCCTGCCGATCACGCTGCCGGGCCTGTTCGTAGGGATCGCCCTGCTCGTCTACTTCGCCCGGCTCGACATCCAGCTCTCGCTGACGACGGTCGTCATCGGACATTTCGTCTACGTCTTCCCGTACTTCCTCCTCATCGCGAAGGCCGCGCTCGACCGCCTCGACCCGGCACTCGAAGAGGCGGCCGCCGACCTCGGCGCCTCGCCGTGGAGAATCTTCCGTAAGGTGACGCTCCCTTTGATCTGGCCCGTGCTGGCCGGCGCGACAGCGCTTGCGTTCGCCCTGTCGTTCGACGAGTTCATCATCACGTTCTTCATCATCGGCCCTGACTCGACCCTGCCGATGTTCATGTACTCGAGGCTCCACCGCACGGTCGACCCGTCGATCAACGTCGTCTCGACCCTTCTGCTGGCGATCACGCTCGTGTTCTGGGTGATCGCATTCGCCTTCGCCGTGCGTGCTTCCCGTGGTCGCACGCGCGCGGCGGACACGCTCCTCGGGGAGGCCGCCGCGTGACCCACGCTCGCCTTCGGCTCGCGTTCGTGGGGGAAACCATGTTTCCGCAGGCTCTGCCGCGACAGGAATCCGCGGGAGCGGATTCCTGTCATGCGAAAGGCGAGCGTGCCCCCTTCTTCTTGAGAGCGTGGGGAACCTTCCGGTTCCCCACACCCCTCCCCGCTCATGGGCCAGGGGGTGGCCCATGAGCGACGAGAGCCGTCTCGAGCTCGAGGGGATCACGCACCGCTACGGCTCGGTGACGGCGCTCGAGGACGTGTCGCTCACCATCTCCGACGGCGAGCTGGTCACGCTGCTCGGGCCGTCGGGCTGCGGCAAGACGACGCTGCTCCGGATCGTCGCGGGATTCATCAGGCCGAGCGAAGGCCGACTGCTCCTCCAGGGGCGTGACCTCACGCGGATTCCGCCCCACCGGCGTCCGGTGAACATGGTCTTCCAACGTGCGGCGCTCTTTCCGCACCTCGACGTCTTCGAGAACGTCGCGTTCGGTCTGCGTGTCAGCGGGGCGCCCGACATCGCAGCGCGCGTGACCGAGGCACTCAGGCTCGTCCGTCTCGTCGGGTTCGAGCGGAGGCGGGCGCACGAGCTCTCCGGCGGCCAGCTGCAGCGCGTCGCGCTCGCACGTGCGCTCGTGAACCGGCCGCGTGTGTTGCTGCTCGACGAGCCGTTGGCGGCACTCGACCTGCGCATCCGACTCGAGATGGAGGCCGAGCTGCGCCGCGTGCATCGGGAGACCGGGGCGACGTTCGTCTACGTGACACACGACCAGGGCGAGGCACTCGCCCTCTCCGATCGGATCGTCGTGTTCGACCAGGGGCGAGTGGAGCAGGTCGGGACACCCGACGAGATCTACCGACGCCCCGCTACGCCCTTCGCGGCCCGCTTCGTCGGCGACGCCAACGTCCTGCCCGTTGATGTAGTCGAGCGGAACGGCGCCCGCGCGACGTTCGATCTCGTGGGTCTCCGTCTCGTCGCCCCGTGCGACGGCGCGCTGTCAGCCGGTCCCGGATGGCTCGTGGTGCGTCCCGAGGTCGTCCGCCTCGGAGTAGTCGCCGGGGACGGCATGCGGGGCGTCGTGCGCGACGTCGCCTTCCGAGGCTCCGGGTTTGCCTGCCAGCTCGACGTCGATGGCCTTCCCGAGCCGGTGAAAGCGGAGCTCTCGGCCGAGTCGGGTGCGCCCCCTGGACTCGGTAGTGCCGTCGGCATCGCCTGGGACAGCGAGGCCGTCTGCCTGCTCGCCCGTCAGCAGGACTGAGAGGGCGCGTGCTCGTCTACGTCGAGTACATCAGCCGGCGGCCAGGGGTCTCGATC
The DNA here is from genome assembly GCA_963848405.1 of uncultured Actinomycetes bacterium. Classification (GTDB taxonomy): domain Bacteria; phylum Actinomycetota; class Thermoleophilia; order Gaiellales; family Gaiellaceae; genus GMQP-bins7. The sequence continues at coordinate 86,703 of CAWKDP010000019.1, forward strand.
GAGGCCTTTCACTTCGCGGCTGGACGAGGACAGGGTGGCTGGGCGGACGAGTACGGCGACGACCTGCTGCTCCTCAACCTCGGCCGAACGTTCCGTCTTGGGCCCGAGCCGGAGTACGTCGCGGTCTGGTACGTCGCCGGCGCCGGGCTGGAGCGGGTCGGCGAATGGGAGCGCATCTTCGCCTCAGGCGAGGCCGACCATTTCGAGGAGACGTTCCGCCTGGCCGCCCGGATCGACACGGCGGGCTGCTACGAGCCCTTGCTGGAGCCCGTGCGGGGCCGGGACGGCCTCTACTACGGCGAGTACCTCGAGCTCGCTGCTGGTACGAGCCGTGAAGACGTTGCAGCCTTCTTCACGGAGCGCCTGAACCGACACCAGAGCCTCACACTCAACCTGCTCTGCGACCGCATCGGCGCACTGGGGCCTGACCCGCGCTGCCTGGCTGTCTGGACGGTGCCGGGCTGGGACGCGCTCGACGCCGTCGCACGCGAGCTCGACGGAGTGAACAGACCCGTCCGACTCGTGCACGGCGCCGTGTACCGGGATCTCGGCGCCGAGACACTGTGACCGCGCCCGTCGGTGTCGGCATCATCGGCGCGGGCAACGTGCTGCCCGCGTACCTCCAGGTGCTCGACCGACTCGTGCCACGCGGGCTCGCTCGCGAGGGGCCGATCTGCGCACGACGACGCGAGGTCTGGCCGGAGCTCATGCGACGTCGCCCGGGTGCGCAGCTCGTCGAGGACGCGCGCCAAGTCGTGGAAGCCGACGTCGAGGTCGTCGTCATCATCACGCCGCCCGCATCCCATGCCGAGCTCACTCGCCTGGCGCTCGAGCACGGCAAGCATGTCGTCGTCGAGAAGCCGTTCGCAGCGACGCGCGCCGAAGGCGAGGCGCTCGCCCGACTCGCGACCGAGCGCGGTCTGCACCTGCTGGCCGCGCCGTTCGTCCAGCTGTCACCGACGCTTCGGGCCTTGTGGACGGTCGTTCGCGATGGCGCCCTCGGTTACGTGCATTCGGCCCGCGGCCTGTACGGAAACGCGGGCTCGCACTGGACGACCTGGTACCACGCGGGAGGCCCGGGCCCGCTCGCCGAAGCCGGCATCTACAACCTCAAGAGCCTGACCGCGCTCCTCGGCCCGGTCAGCGAGGTGTTCGCTGCCGACGCGCTTGCCGTGGCGACTCGGCAGGCAGCGGGCTCGGAGCTCACGAACCCGGACCCGGATGTGTCGCACGTCGTGCTCCGACACGCCCACGGTGCCCTCTCCGGCGTCGTGTCGAGCCAGGCCATCCAGCGCTACCGGCGGCCGGCGCTCGAGCTATACGGCACGGACGGAACCGCCAATCTTCTCGGCGACGATTGGGATCCACGCGGCTTCGAGGTCTGGCGAAACGAGCGCGGCTCCTGGGAAGAGCACGATGCGATCGAGCCCACGTGGCTCTGGGCCGACGGTCTACGCGAGGCGGTGGTGTGTGTGCGAGCGAATCGCCCGCCGCTCGCGAGCCTCGACCACGACCTCCACCTGCTCGACGTCGTGGGCGCGGCACGCGTATCGGCCGTCGAGCGGGCTGCGATCCGCGTCGACTCCTCGTTCGCGCCGCTCGACCTGCGCCTCGAGCCGCCGTCGGGCGTCGAGCGCCTCCACGATCACACCCGTCCCTCCGACGAGCAATAAGGCTCCACGTCATGAGCGGCACCGACTGGCGGCGGATCCTCGTGCTGGCCTCCGTGGTCGGCTTCTTCGAGGCGCTGTTGTTCTCCGTTCTCGTACCACTCCTTCCGGACTTCGAGGAAAGGCTCGGACTGTCCAAGGCGAGCGCGGGGCTGCTCACCTCGGCCTACGCAGCCGGCGCTTTCATCGGAGCCCTGCCGAGCATCTGGGCTGCCCGCCGGTTCGGCGTCAAGGCCACCGTCGTGGCCGGGCTCATCCTTCTTGCGGTCTCGAGCGCAGCGTTCACGGTTCCCGAGTCCACCTGGCTCGTGTTCGCGGCCAGAGTCGGCCAGGGAGCCGGAAGCGCGTTCGCCTACACCGGTGCTTTGGCTTGGCTGGCCACCGTCGCCCCACCGGCCAGACGGGGCGAGCTGATCGGCGTGACCTTTGCGGCCACCTTCTCGGGGGAGCTCGTCGGTCCGCTCCTCGGGGCAGTCGCCGCCTGGGCTGGACTGGCACTCGTGTTCTCCCTCATTACGGCGGTCGCCGTCCTTGTCGCCATCGTCGCGGCCGCGATCCCCGGGCCGTCGGGTAGCGAGCGTCTCCCCGCGCCTTCGCTTCGCGCTTTGATGAGCAATCGAATCGTCCTCTTGGCAGCGTGGCTGATCGCGTTGACGGCGCTCCTGCTAGGTGTTCTCGGTGTCCTGGCGCCGCTGAGGCTGGACGAGCTCGGCTGGGGCGCGGGCGCAATCGGGGCTGTCTTCGCAGTCGCAGCACTGCTTCAGGCTTCTGCCAACCCTCGCATCGGCCGGGTCGCCGACGCGCGGGGACACACACTGTTGGTGCGGGCGGGATTGATCGTGTCGGCCGTGGCCTCCGCGCTCCTCGTATTGGATCAGCGAGCGCTTCTCTACGCCGCGATCGTGGTGGCGGCCGCCGTCGCGTACGCGACCCTATGGACGCCCGCCCTGGCACTGCTGTCTCAGACCCTCGAGCGCCGCGGCTTCGACCAGGCGATCGGCTTCGGTCTCATGAGCGCCGCGTGGCCGCCTGGGTTCGCGGTCGGTGCCGCCGCCGGCGGCGCTCTCGCGGGCGCGACCCGAGATGCCTGGCCGTACCTACTCAGCGCGGTCCTGTGCCTGCTGTCGGTACGGCTGCTCGGACTTGCGACGCCTCAGGTCAGAACAAGCGGACGGGAGACGCAATGAGCGATGACATCCGATCTACAGGCATCTGGCAGGACGCTCTCGAGATGCCGGAAGCGCTTCAGGCGACTCTCGACGAGTCCGAGGGCTTCGCAGACGTCGGGCGTTTCTTACGCCGGAACGGGACTCGGCGCATCGTTTCGAGTGGCAACGGCGCTTCCTACTACGTTGCTCAAGCGCTCTGGCTCGCGGCGCTCGAAGGAGAGCGGTGTCCGGTAGAGGTAGTGGCCGTTCCGGGCGGCCTGCTCGCAAGCGGGAGGTTCCGCTGGAGGGAGGGTGACGTCCTCCTCGCCATATCGTCTTCCGGTGAGTTGCGCGACCTCATCGAGGCGATCGAGAGTCCCGGTTTCCCGCACCCCTTCGCTGCAGTCACCGCGACACGCGAATCGACGATCGGGGCGACCGCGGCAGTCAGGGCAGTGGTCAAGATTCCGCGCCAGAGGGCTGTGACTCACACGCAGGCGTTTTGCGGCGCCGCCCTCACTTGCCTAACCATCTGGGCCGACGTCTCAGCGGACGACCTTCTTCGTCGGGCCGTGGCCGAGGCTCCGGGCGCCTGCGAGCGGGCGCTCCGTTCGAGCGAACGCTGGGCGGACGAAAGCTTCGACGGCGTGAAGACGCCGTCCGCAGCCGTCGTGTTCGGGACGCGGACTGCATGGGCCGCTGCCCTCGAGGGCGCCCTACTCATCAAGGAGATCGCACGGATTCCCTGCGAGGGAGTCGAAACACGAGAGGCTGCGACCGCAGCGATGACTGCGCTCAATCCCGATCATCTCGCTCTCAGCCTCCCTACGGAAGGCGACGACCTCATCGTAGAAGCGGAGGAAATCTGCCGAGCCCGTGGCGCCGAGGTGCTGAGGGCTCCGGGAGGAGCGGAGGCCGACCGGCGTGTTTCGCCCATCACCGCATTTCCGGCACCGCTCGCACTTAGCGTCGCGCTCGCGCTCCGCGCGGGATGGGATACCGACAATCCGGAGTGGATCGCCAGCTACGACAGGACCGCTAGGAGATTGTCTTGAC
>CAWKDP010000020.1:0-61774 GCA_963848405.1 uncultured Actinomycetes bacterium
CAGCTCGTCCGCCCGCGCGAGCGCCCGGCGGATGCCGTCCGCGATCGCATGCACGTCCGCCGGGTCGAAGAGCACGGCAGCGTCGCCGCACACCTCCGGCAGCGCCCCGGTGCGTGCCGCCGCGACCGGGCAGCCCGACGCCATCGCCTCGAGCGTCGGCAGCCCGAAGCCCTCGTGCAGGCTCGGGAAGACGAGGCACGCCGCCCGCCGGTAGAGCGACGCCAGCTCCTCGCGCGAGACGAGCCCGAGCGCCTCGGCGCCGTCCGGCAGCCACGTCAGGCGCTCCAGCCCGCCCCCGGTGAGGACGAGGCGGAGGTCCGGCAGCTCCCGCCGAAGGTCGACGAAGGCCTGGAACAAACGCGGGTGGTTCTTGTGCGGCCACGGCCGCGCGGGGTAGAGGAGGAAGGGCTGCTCGCTCGTGCCGCCGCCCGGCCGGAAGAGGGCGTGATCGACGCCGTGGGGGACGACGTGGACGCGCCGCGGGTCGACGTCGAGCAGCTCGAGCGCGCGCTCGCGGACGAACTCGCTCGGGACGATCGTCGCCGACGACCTCTCGACCGCCCGGTCGTAGGCGCGCGCGCGGAAGAGCCGCTGCGCGCGCGTGAAGAGCCCGGGCAGGTCGTGGTGCTGGAGGTCGTGCAGCGTGACGATCCTCGGCGCCGGCGACTTCGGCACCGGCACCGTCAGGGGATAGTGGACGGCGTCGAGCTCGCGGAGAGCACGTCGCAGCGACCGCGAGAGCCGCGCGCTCACGGATACAGAGGGAATCCGAGCCGGCCCGCGACTCGCGAACGAGAGCGTTCGCACCGCGACCGTCTCGAGCCCCTCGGCGGCATCGCGGGCCGGTGTCGGCGCCAGCACGACGTACTCGAGCGTGCCGGCCGAGCGCAGCGACCGCGCGAGCTCGCTCGCGTAGGTCTCGGCGCCGCCCTGGTCCCCGCGAGCGAGCGTGAGCAGGGAGATGCCGACGCGCACCGGAGCGATCCTACTGCGGGGCAGGGCCGGTCCTCCGCCCCGGCTAGAATGCCGCGATGCCCTCTGGCGGAGCCAAAAATGGCGAATCTGCAGGGAATTCTTCCGAGAGCCCGTCGACGTCGAAGAGCTGATCGAGCGGCTTCGCGAGGAGGTCCGCAAGTCCGGGTCCGATCCCGGGTCGGTTCCCGGCGCGGAGGGCACGGGCGAGGACCGGCGCGCCGCCCGCGCGGAGGCCGAGCGACTCTGGCCGGTCTCGGCGGATCGCTCGCTCCGGCTGCGGCCGGGCGTCCGAGGTGGGCTCGGAACTCCGGTGAAGGCCGTCCTCCGCAAGGCGATGCGGTGGTACGTGGAGCCGGTCGCCTACGACCAGCGCTCGTTCAATGCGGCGGCGCTGCGGCTCATGGACGATCTCCAGCAGCAGGTGGACCGCCTCGAGGCAGAGGTCGCCGCGCTGCGCGCCGAGCGGCGATGAGAATCGCCGTCGTCCGGCCCCAGGTGCCGTTCGCGAGGGGCGGGGCGGAGATCTTCACCGACCGGCTCGTCGACGAGCTGCGCGCGCGGGGCCATGAGACGGACCTCGTCTCGGTCCCGTTCAAGTGGTATCCGGGGGCACGTGTGCTGACGCAGGCCTTCGTCTGGCGGCTGCTCGACCTCGAGGAGGCGGACGGGAAGCCGATCGACATGGTCGTCGCCACGAAGTTCCCCTCGTATCTCGTCCGCCACCGCGACAAGCGCGTGTGGCTCGTGCACCAGTTCCGGCAGGCCTACGAGCTCGACGGGACGGAGCTCGGCCAGTTCGGCGAGTCGCCGGAGGACCGCGCGCTGCGGCGCAAGGTCCAGGATCTCGACCGCCGCGCGCTCGGTGAGGCGACGCGGCTCTTCTCGACCTCGCGCAACGTCGCGGACCGGCTCCAGCGCTCGACCGGGCTGGCGTCCGAGGTGCTCCCGCACCCGCCGCAGGAGCTCGCCTACCGCTGCGACGGCTACGGCGACTTCGTGCTCTCGGTCAACCGCCTCGACCGCGCGAAGCGGATCGATCTGCTGCTCGAGGCGGCCGCGCTCGACCCCGCCCTCGAGGTCGTCATCGCGGGCGACGGGCCGGATCGCCAGCGGCTCGAGGCGCTGGCGCGGGAGCGCGGCCTCGACGGCCGCGCCCGCTTCGCGGGCCGAGTGAGCGAGGACGAGCTCGTCGACCTGTACGGACGCTGCCTCGCGGTCTTCTACGCGCCGGTGGACGAGGACTTCGGGATGGTGCCGTTCGAGGCATTCCTCTCGGAGAAGCCGGTGCTGACGACGACGGACGCCGGCGGGCCGCTGGAGATCGTCGCGGACGGGCGCACCGGCATCGTCGTCGCGCCGGAGGCCGCGGACCTCGCGCGCGCGACGGGCTGGCTGCGCGAGCATCGCGACGAGGCGGCGTCGCTCGGCCGTGCCGGGAGGGAGATCGCGGCCGAAGTGACCTGGGACCGCGCGCTCGCGAGGCTCCTGGCGTGAAGGTCGCGTACTTCAGCCCCATGCCGCCGGAACGGACCGGCGTCGCGGACTACAGCGCGCTGCTGCTGCCTGCCCTGCGCCGGAAGCTCGACGTCGAGGTCGTTCGCCGCGGACGGAAGCGCGCTCCCCGCGGCACCGACGTCGCCCTCTACCACGTCGGGAACAACCCCGACGCGCACGCGTGGGTCGTGGACGCGATGCGCAAGCGACCGGGCGTCGTCGTCCTGCACGACTTCGTGCTGCACCACCTCGTCGCGGGGATGACGGTCGGCAGGCGCGACGGGCACGGCTACCTCGACGCGCTGGAGCGCGAGCACGGCGTCGTAGGGCGTCTCCTCGGCCACGGCGTCCTCGACAAGCGGATCCCGCCGCTCTGGGAGTCGAGACCGGAGGAATTCCCGCTCGCCGGCTTCGTGCTCCAGCACGCGACCGGGCTCGTCGTCCACTCGCGCACGGTGCGCGACCTGGCCGTCGCCGCAGGCTTCGAGGGGCCGATCTGGGTCGTTCCCCACCCGGCCTGGCCGGTTCCGGACCTCGTGCCGGAGCGCGTCTCGGACGGGCCGGGGATCGGCTGTTTCGGCGTCGTCAACTCGAGCAAGCGGATCCCGGAGCTTCTCCGGGCTTTCGCAGGCGTACGCGAGCGGCACCCCGCGGCGACCCTGCTTCTCGTCGGCCCGACCTCCCCGGGCTTCGATCTCGACCGACGGCTCCAGCGCCTCGGTCTTGCCGGAGAGGGGCTCGTGCGCGAGGACTGGGTCGACGAACGGCGGCTGTGGGCGCTGATGGCGGGCGTGGACGTCTGCGTCAACCTCCGGCACCCGACGATGGGCGAGACGTCGGGCAGCGTCATCCGCTCGCTGTCGCTCGGCATGCCACTCGTCGTCAGCGACGTCGGCTGGTTCTCGGAGCTGCCGGGCGACGTCGCGGTGAAGGTGCCGGTGGACGGAAGCGAGGTCGAGACGATCGAAGCCGCGCTCGAGCTGCTCCTCACCCGAGAAGACGTTCGGAAGACGATGGGCGCGGCCGCAGCCGAGCTCGCGCGACGCGAGCACGACCTCGATCGCGTGGCCGACCTCTACGCGTCCGCGCTCGAGCAGGCCGCGGGCGGGGCGGCGGTCGGCGACGCAGTCCTGCGGGAGGTGAGCGAGGCCGCGGCGGACGTCGGCATCTCTCCCGACGCCGACGAGGCGCGGGAGATCGCCAGGCGGCTCGCCGAGGTCGAGCTTGGGTAGCCGACTGCGCCGGATCCCCGTCTGGGTCTGGCTCGTGGTCATCGTCGTCGGCTCCGCCGTCTTCCGCGCCGTCATCGCGCGTGGCCTGGTCGCCCCGTTCATCATGGTCGACGAGGTGATCTGGGCCGAGCTCGCGCGCGGCATCGCCGACACGGGCGAGCCGCTGCTGCGAGGCGAGCCCGAGCCCGGATACAGCGTCGTCTACTCGCTCGTCCTGAGCCCGGTGTACGCCCTCTTCGACAGCCTTCCGGAGGCGTACGGCGCGGTGAAGACGCTGAACGCGGCGCTGATGTCGCTTGCGGCTGTGCCCGCGTACTTTCTCGCGCGCCGGGTCGTCGGCTCCGGACTGGCGCTACTGACGGCGCTCCTCACCGTCGCCATCCCGTCGCTCGCCTACACGGGAACCGTGATGACCGAGAACCTCTTCTACCCGCTCTTCCTCGTGGTCGTGCTCGTCACGGTGCTGGTCCTCGAGCGGCCGACGGGCCTGCGCATCGGGCTCCTGGCCGGCCTCGTCGGGCTGGCGTTCGCCACGCGGGTGCAAGCGGTCGCGCTCGTGCCGGCGATCCTGCTCGCTCCCCTGATGCTCGCAGTCCTCGACGGGAGCCGGCTTCGCTCCGCGCTCGGGCGCTTTCGCTGGCTCTACGCTGTCTTCCTCGGTCTCGGCGTCGTCGTCCTCGCCGTGCAGCTCGCGGCCGGCAACTCGCTGGAGGATCTCCTCGGCGCGTACTCACCCGTCGGGGATGCGAGCTACGACCTCGGCCAGGTCCTGCGCTTCCTCGTGTGGCACGTCGCCGAGCTTGCGCTGTACCTGCTCGTGATCCCGGTGGCGGCGACGATCGTCCTCGTCGCCAGGGCGCGCTCCCTCGACCCTCCGCTGCAGGTCTTCCTCGCGGTGGCGGTCGCGTTCACGACGCTGCCTCGTGATCGTGGTCGCCGCGTTCGCGTCGGTGTTCTCCGACCGCATCCAGGAGCGGAACATGTTCTACGTCGCGCCGCTCTTCGTGATCGCGCTCGCGGCATGGTTGGAGCGGGGGGCCGTGCGGCCCCGAGTCCTCGCGCCGGTCGCGGCCGCAGTCTCCGCGCTCGTCGTCCTGCTGATCCCCTTCGACCGCTTCATCACGACATCCGCGCTCACGGACACGTTGATGCTGCTCCCGTTGTGGTCGCTCCAGGACCGGATCGGCTCCGACTGGACCGCGCCGGCGGCGTTCGCGCTCGCCGTTGCCCTCGCCGCCCTGTTCCTCTTCGTCCCGCGGCGCTATGCGATCGTGCTGCCGGTTGTCGTCCTAGCACTCTGGGTCGCTGCGATCAGGCCGATCTGGTTCGGGAAGCACGGCTTCGAGCGGGCGGGGCTCGGCGCGCTCTTCCAGGGGATCCGCGCACCCGATAGGGACTGGATCGACCGCGCTCTGCCCGAGGGTGCAGAGGCTGCGTTCCTCTGGACAGGCCGCACCGACCGGCTGACCGTGAACCAGAACGAGTTCTTCAACCGCGCGGTGGGTCCCGTCTACTACTCCGAGCGGCCGACGCCCGGAGGCCTTCCCGAGAGCGGTGTGAAGATCGACCCGACTACCGGCGCCGTGACGTTCGAAGACGGCGAGCCCGTCGACGACGAGTACGTCGTCGCCGACTCCTCGTTCGAGCCGGACGGCCAGGCGGTGGCGCGCGACCGCGGCTGGGGGATCACGCTGTGGAAGGTCCGGCCGCCGCTCGTCTCTGCGGTGCGTGTGGACGGGCTCTATCCGAACGACACGTGGTCCGGCCGGGACGTCACGTACGTCCGCAGGCGCTGCCGCCCGGGGCGGCTCGCCGTGGCGCTGTCGAGCGACCCCAGCCTGTTCCTCGAGCCGCAGACGATCGTCGCACGCTCGGGTGGGAGGGTGATCGGGAGAGCACGGCTCGATCCCTCCGGACGCGCAGTGCTGCGCGTGCCTCTCGAGCCGCTCGCCGGGCCGGACGGCGAGTGCCGCGTGCGCTTCACCGTCACCCCGACGGCGGTGCCGTCCCAGGTCATGCCCGACTCGACGTCGGACGACCGCGTGCTCGGCGCCCACTTCAACCGCTTCGTGTACACCCCCCGGACGTGAGGATCGCGTTCGACGTCAGCCCGCTGAGTCACACACCCCTCGGAATCGGGAACTACATCCGCGGCACGCTGTCGGGCCTCGTCGAGGCGGCGAAGGGCGAGCACGAGGTCGTCGCGTTCGCTCCGACGAGCTTGCGCGGACCGGCGAGGATCCGAGAGGCGCTGGCCGGGATCGACGTCGAGGTGCGAGCGTGGCCGGTTCCCGCGTCCCATGCGTTGCGCACTGCGTGGAGCCGCGCCGCGTGGCCTCGAGCCGAGCGGCTCCTCGGCCGCTTCGACGTGCTCCACTTCACCGACTGGATGTACCCACCGCAGGCCGCAGGAGTCCGCGCGACGACGATCCACGACCTCGTCCCCCTCCACCATCCTGAGTGGTGCACGCCGCGGACGGTCTCGATGCACACGCGCAAGTTCGCGAACACCGCTCGCACGTGCGACGTCGTGCTCGTCAACTCTGCCTATACGGGACGCGACGTCGAGCGAGCCCTCGGAGTCCACGCGGATCGGATTCACGTTGCGCACCCCGGCGTCCGGCGGCCCTTCACAGCCGATGGCGACGCCGCCGACCTCGGCGCGCCGTACGTGCTCACCGTCGCGACGCTCGAGCCGCGGAAGAACCTCGAGGCGCTGCTTGCCGCGCATGAGCTGCTCGAGGGCGAGTTGCTGCTTGCCGTGGTGGGTGCTGAGGGCTGGGGCGACCAGCCGCAGCTCGAACGGCCGCGTGTCCGTCGGCTTGGCTTCGTTCCTGACGACGAGCTCGCCCGCCTCTACCGCGGCGCCGCGGTCGCCGTGTACCCGTCGCGGTTCGAGGGCTTCGGGATCCCGGTCCTCGAGGCGATGGCGTGCGGCTGCCCGGTAGTCGCGTCGTCGCATCCGTCGCTGGACGAGGCGAGCGGCGACGTCGCGGTGCGGGCGGACCCGGACGATCCCGCGGCGATCGCAGGCGCGATCGAGGATGCGATCGCACGACGGGACGAGCTCGCAGCGCGGGGGACCGCCCACGCCTCGCGCTTCACGTGGCGGGCAGCAGGCGAGACGTTCCTGCGCGCCTACGAGGAGGCGCTCGCACGGTGAGGAGGCCGGAGGAAGCGCTCGTCGTCGTCCACCGCCCTCGGCGCGGACGGCCGGGAGTTCCTCGTCCTCGAGCGTGCGCCGGACCGTCAGGGGTACTGGCACGTCGTGGCGGGCGCGCTCGAGTGGGGCGAAGGCGCGGCGGCCGCGGCAGCGCGCGAGCTGCGGGAGGAGACGGGGCTCGACGCTACTCCGGAGGCTCTCGGCGGCGAGTACGCGTACCGGCTCGACGAGGAGCCGCCCGAGGTGCGCGCACGCTTCGCGCCGGAGATCACGGTCATCGCGATACACCCGTTCGCCGCCGAGGCGCCCGCGGGCTGGGAGCCGGTGCTCGACGAGGAGCATGTCCGCTACCGCTGGTGCTCGCTCGACGAGGCGCTCGAGCTGCTCGAGTACGAGGAGCCACGGTCGGCGCTGCGCGAGGTCGCACGGCGGCTCGAGGTGGCGACGTGAACGTCGGCGTGGACGTCTCGCCACTCGTCCAGACGAGAGCCGGCACCGCGCGCCACGTGCGCGGGCTGCTCCGCGCGCTCCGCGGGCGGGCAGGGCTCGAGCTCGAGCTGCTGTCGTTCGGCGGGCCGGGGCGCGCGTCGAGCGTCGTCCGCGATGCCGTCTGGTACCCGTTCGGCCTGCGTCGGAACGGACGCGACCTCGATCTCCTGCACTGCACGACGTTCCGCGGCCCAACGAAGGCGCCTGTGCCGCGCGTCCTCACCGTGCACGACCTCGCGCTCCTGCGCCATCCCGAGGCGTTTCCTCGCTGGCATCGGCTCTACGGGCAGACGGCACTGCGCCGCACGCTGCAGGCCGCAGATGCAGTCGTGGCCGTCTCCGAGTTCACGAAGGAGGAGTCGGTCGCCCTTGCCGACGTCCCGGCGGAACGAATCAGCGTCGTGCCGAACGGCGTGGACGAGGTGTTCACGCCGGACGGGCCGGCCGCGGAGGGCGAGTACGTGCTCGCGGTCGCGACGCTGGAGCCTCGCAAGAACCTCGGCCGCGCCGTCGAGGCGGCGAGGCTGGCCGGCGTCGAGCTGCGAGTCGTGGGCGCGCGAGGCTGGGGCGGCGTAGACGTCCCGGGCTGGGTCGGCGAGGCACCGGACGCCGAGCTGGCGGCCCTGTATCGCGGTGCGCGCTGCGTTCTCTACCCATCGCTGTACGAGGGGTTCGGCCTGCCCGTGCTCGAGGCGATGGCCAGTGGGACGCCGGTCGTGACGTCGCGAGGAACGGCGATGGAGGAGGTGGCCGGCGGCGGCGCCGTCCTCGCGGATCCGCTCGACGTAGAGGCACTCGCCGCAGGCGTCGCCGAGGCCCAGGCGCGGCGAGACGAGCTCGTCCCGCTCGGGCTCGAGCGCGCGCGGGAGTTCACCTGGGCGCGGTCCGCTGACGCGGTAGAGGCGCTCTGGAAGGAGCTCGCATGACGAGGCTCGTCGTCGTGGACGCCGACGTGCTCGGCCGCCAGCGCACCGGCGACGAGACCTACGTGCGGAATCTCCTCCGGGAGCTCGTGCCGCTGGCGGACGGCGCGAACGTCCGCCTCGCCGCTGTGACCCGCAGGCCGGAGCTGGTGCCGGCCGGAGTCGAGGCCGTCGAGCTTCCGGCCCGCTCCCAGGAGCTGCGCATGGCCCTCGGGCTGCCCAAGGCGCTGCGGCGGCTCGGTGCTGATCTCTGCCACACGCAGTACGCGCTCCCGCTGCGGTCGCCGTGCCCGTGCGTCGTGACCGTGCACGACGTCTCCTTCGAGCGCGACCCGGAGCTCATGAACCGCAAGGACGGGCGCATCTTCCGTACGGTCGTGCCGCGGGCGGTCAAGAAGGCGGCGCGCGTGCTGACGGTGTCAGAGCGGACGAAGCGCGACCTCGTGGAGCTGTACGGCGTCGCGTCTGCGCGCATCGTCGTCACGCCGAACGGCGTCGATCCGGTCTTCACGCCCGGTGAAGGCAGCCGCGACTACGTGCTCGCGGTCGGCGCGATCCAGGGGCGCAAGAACCAGCTCGGCGCACTCGACGCGGCGAACGCCGTCGGGCTCCCGCTCGTCGTCGCCGGCCCCGAGAAGGACCCAGCGCTCGCCGACGAGCTCCGCCGCCGCGGAGCTCGCCTCGTCGGCTACGTCGAGCCGGAGCGCCTCGCCGAGCTGTATCGAAACGCCGCGTGCCTCGTGCAGCCCTCGCGCTTCGAGGGCTTCGGCCTGCCGGTGCTCGAGGCGATGGCGTCGGGCACCCCGGTCGTCGCGACGCGCGAGCCGGCTCTCGAGGAGGTCGCGGGCGACGCCGCCGTGTTCGTCGAGGAGGAGCGGCTCTCGGACGGCATCCGCCGGGCGCTGGCCGAGCGAGAGCGGCTCGTCTGGGCGGGGCTCGAGCGCGCGCGAGAGTTCACGTGGGAGGCGACTGCGGAGAAGACACTCGACGTGTACCTCGAGGTGCTGGGGCCGTGAAGGTCTCCGCTGTCGTCGTCTCGCACGGGCACGCGGTCGAGCTCGCGCGCACCCTGCCGGCGCTCGTCGAGCAGGTGGACGAGACGTTGGTGATCGCCAACGTTCCGAGCTCGATCGACGAGGTTCCCGCGAGCGTGCGGGTGCTCGAGAACCCGCATCCGCTGACGTTGTCCGCAAACGTCAATCTCGGCATCGCGGCGACGTCCGGCGAGTACGTGCTGGTGTCGAATCCGGACGCGTTCCCGAAGGGGGGAGCGGTCGCGGCGCTCGTCGAGTTCGCCGATGCACACCCACGCTGTGGCATCGCAGGCCCGCAGACGCTGTGGCCGGACGGCTCGTGGCAGCCCACCCGCCGCCGCTTCCCGACCGTGCGTGGGACGGTCGTCCGCCGCACGCCGCTCCGCCGCCTCCGGGGCCCGTACGAGCAGCGCGACCACTACCTCCTCGACGAGCGGCCCACCGAGCCGGTCGAGGCCGACTGGCTGCTCGGAGCGTTCCTCCTCATGCGGCGGACGATGCTGGAGGAGATCGGCGGCTGGGACGCAGGCTTCCGGCACTACTGCGAGGACATCGACCTCTGCTACCGGGCGATGGAGGCCGGCTGGGAGCGGTGGTACGTCCCGGACGCGGTGGTCGTCCACGACTACGCGGCGGTGATCGACCGGCGGTTCCTCTCGCGGCACACGCTCTGGCACCTGCGCGGCATGGCGCGGTTCGTCCGCAAGCACCCGGAGCGGCTGCTTGCGCTGTAGGCGTGGCGCAGGCGTGAGGGCGAGGCAAGCCTCGCCCCTACAGGTGTCGCGACGCCCCCGGTTCGTAGGGGCAAGGCTTGCCTCGCCCAACCGTGCGGCGCACCGAACGCCATGAGCAAGGAAGACCAGTACGTCCGCCAGGCGGAGGAGTGGACGGAGCGCCAGTACGCGGACGCGCACGCGTACCTCGCCCACCGCGCGGATCTCGTGGTCTCGCTCGGGCCGAGGCTCGAACCAGGCGACGAGGTGCTCGACCTCGCGTGCGGGGACGGTGGCCTCGGACAGCTCCTTCTCGAACGAGGGCTTCGCTACCGGGGAGTCGACATGACGGCGGCGATGGTCGAGCAGGCCGTGCGCCGGCTCGGCGACAGGGCGAATGTGGAGCTCGGCGACCTCAACGACTACGTGCCGCCCGCGCCCGTCGCCGCGACGACGGTCTTCCGGGCGATCTACTACGCGCGCGACCGCGCCGCATTCTTTCGGCACACGGCTGCCTTCACGGAGAGGAAGCTCGTGTTCGACCTCAACCCGCGGCAGTACCGGGTCGACGACGTGCTCGCCGACCTGCGCGCGGCAGGGCTCGGTCGCGTCGTCCTCCGTCCGTTCTTCGTGCCGCAGACGGTTGCGCTGCCGCGGCCCGTGGCAGCCGTCGCGAAGGGGCTCGAGCGGACTGGCCCGCTCGCCCGGCTCGCCCTCCGCGCCCGCTTCACCTACCTCGTCGCGGCTACCCGGGGTTGAGCGCCTGGAGCTCGACGGTCATCGTGGCGCCGAGCTGCCTCCGCTCGCTGCTCCTCGGATCGACGTCGTGGGGCGCGACCGTGGGCGCGACCTCCACCTCGACGCGCCAGGGCCGGCTCGGAGTCGGGAGCGCCACTCCATCCGCGTTGCAGTCCTTGGCCACGAAGCTGTCCTCGCCGGTCACGGTCTCGATCGCCGGCTGCTTGTCGTCGCCGATGCCCACCGGGCCGACCCGAACCGTTCCCTTCCACGTCCCACGTGGCTGTGGGCACCAGCCCTCGCGCGACAGCTGGACGACCACGAACCCGGACCCGTCCCGTGACACCTCGTAGCGCGTGTACGCGCCTCTCGCCACCTTCTCGCCGTTCCTGCCGATGAGCCAACCGTCCGACTCCAGCCCGGTGATCGCCGCGGCGAGCTTGATCGGCTTTCCGTCCAGCCGGTAGAGAAC
This sequence comes from uncultured Actinomycetes bacterium, assembly GCA_963848405.1. GTDB lineage: Bacteria > Actinomycetota > Thermoleophilia > Gaiellales > Gaiellaceae > GMQP-bins7. The sequence continues at coordinate 11,234 of CAWKDP010000020.1, forward strand.
TGCGTTGCCCCTACGGTCGACCACCGGCGCCTGAAGCTCGACGCCGTTCACGGCGAGCGCATACTCGGTTTCCGGGCTCGGCGTGAGCGTTCCGTCCAACGCCTGCAGGTCCGGAGTCAGGATCGGCGACCCCACGCTCAGGGCGCTGCCGTCAAGGCTCCAGATCTTGCGAATCGACGTGTTGAAGAACTCGGTGAGCTGAACTCCCTTCGGATCGGTGAGCGCCTGCCCGATGACGACGACCGAGCCGCCGCCGGTTGCCTCGTCGACCCAGTCGAACGGCCTCGGGAGGTGACCCTCGACCTGCTCCGAGAGATCGCGCTCGCCCGAGGCGGCGTAGACCTCGCCGGTCAGGCTCCAGACGAGAACACCGGCAGCCGCGATTCCGGTAACGGCCTGGAAGGCCATCGAGCCGCGGTCGAGGCGACGCAGCGCGACCGCGACTCCGAGCGCGAGCAGGCAGACGAGGACGAGCACGACCTCGATCGTGCCCTCGGACCAGCGCAGCTCCCGGTTGAAGAAGTGGCCGATCGAGAGCCCATGAGCGTCGTAGTACGGGAACGTGTCCAGGCGCAGCGGTGTCACGAGCACGAGGTAGATGGCGACCGCCGCCGCACCGGCGATCGCCCAGCCGCGCCCCATCCCGCGCGCGAAAGCGAGCGCGGTCGCGGCGAAGAGGATCGGGCAGAGGTAGATGAGGTTTCGCTCGACGACGAGCGTCGAGAACTTCGTCGAGAGGTACGCGCCCTTGATCGCCGCGTACCAGACGAAGACGGCGAGCGTGGCCACGCTCGTGACGACGAACGCCCGCGTCTTCGGGTCCCGGGGCTCGTCCTTCGGCCGCACGAGCGCCGAGACGCCGATGAGCAGCGGAAGGATCCCGATCCCGATCCCGAGCGCACCGAGCGCCCACGACCCGTGCTCGAGGACGCGTTCCTTGTAGAAGCCGGTCGTCTCACGCCAGCTCGCGGACGCGTGGCCGATCCCGGCCGAGAGGAAGAACGCGACGCCGATCGTGATCACGCCGGCTCCGACCCAGTCCCAGCGGCTCCAGGTCGCGCGCCAGCTCCGCCCGCGATCCGATGCCCATGCGAGCCAGAGGAGACCGAGGCCGAGGATGACGAAGAGGATCACGAGCTGCTGCCTGGCGAAGGTCGCCGCTCCGCACGCGAGACCGGCGAGCAGGAGCGCAGGCCACGCCGGCGCCACGAGCGCCCTGGCGATGAGCCACAGCGCGAGCGTCGAGAGCGGGTACGCGAGCGGCTCCTCGACGAAGATCGGCGAGTACGCGAGGGCGGGCACGGCCGTCGCGCCGGCCGCGGCCGCGAGCGCGTACCATCGCGGACACGACGAGCCGGGCGAGTCCGTAGGCAGGGAAGATCGTCGCGGTCATCGCGAGCACGAGCAGGAGCTTCCCCGTCGCGTAGGCGGCGGTGGTCGAGCCGAGCCACCAGATCGGAGCGAGGAAGTACGCGACCAGCGTCGGCAGCCCGTACGGCTCGCCGCGGCGCGCCGCTTCTCCGGTCTCGGCGATCGAGCGCGAGAGCTGCGTGAGCTCGAGCTCGTCCGTGAAGATCGTCGGCACCGGCCGCCGGGACGCTTGCCACGCGTACAGGGCGGCGAGGGCGAAGTAGACGATGAGGAGCGGCAGAGCGCTCTGCAGGCGGCTTGGGCCGCCCGCGGCCGGGCGGTTCACGGGAGCAATGCCTCCGCGGGTGCGGGCGCGGTGAACTCGGTCCGGCGCTTCACGATCCTGCAGGGTACCCCCGCCTCCGACGCGGCCTGGACGACGAGCTGGAGCCGTCCCGCGGGCGCATCGGGGATCGTGACGAGCACCTCGTCGGCCCTCGCGCCGGCGATCGCCCGCGAGGCCTCGTCGAGCGCGCCGACGACCGTGATGCCGTGGATGCGGCGCCTCCGCACGCGCGGGTTGTCGTCCAGGAAGCCGACGACGCGGGCCTCGTGGGAGTCGTGGAGCTCCCTCGCGAGGCCGCGACCTGCACGACCCGCACCGACGATGAGCACGCGGCGGCCGCGACGCCTCGCCCGCGCCTCCGGCAGAAGCCGCAGCGTCAGGCGGGACGCGCCGACGAGCATGGTGCAGAGCAGCGCGTCGACCACGAATATCTCGCTCGGGAACGAGCCGATCGGGCGCAGCGCGATCAGGATCAGGTAGGCGACCACTGCCGAGACGCCGCACCCGACGGCGATCGGGACGACGTCACGCGCCGTGGCGTAGCGCCACACGCGGCGGTACACGCCGAGCCCGACGAAGAGCGAGTAGCGCGTCGCGAGCAGGATCGGCAGCGCCGAGAGGAAGACCGAGCGCTCGAACACGGTCCCCCGGTCGTCGACGAAGAGCAGGTACGAGGCGAGGAACGACCCGCAGATGAGGACGAAGTCGACGACGACCTCGACCAGGCGACGTGGCTCGAAGAAGAGAGCGCGCCAGAGCGCGGGCTCGGGCGGAGCGTCGGCGCCGGAGCGCGATCGCTCCTCGAGGTCGCTCAGGAAGCTGCCGAACTGGACGAGCAGGACGAACGTCACGAGAACGCCGATCGCGGTCAACCGCGCGTTGTCGAGCACGTTGTAGGCGAGGGCGGTCGCACCGAGGGCGGTCGCGACGACGGCGAGCAGGAGCACTGCCTTCGATTCGGAGAGGCCGTAGTAGACGAGCCGGTGGGACGTGTGATCCTTCCCGCCCTGCGTCACGGGCCGGCGTTGCGCCAGGCGGACGAGCGTGACGAGCGTCGTGTCGAGGATCGGGATCGCGAGGACGAGCAGCGGCAGCAGCACCGTCGCGACCGTCGTCCCGGCGACCGTCCAGCTCGACGCGAGCGCGAGCGACGCGAGCCCGAACCCGAGCACCATGCTCCCGGAGTCGCCCATGAAGACCGCAGCGGCCCGTCCGGGCCTGAGGTTGAAGGGCAGGAAGGCGACGCAGGCGAGGCCGAGTGAGAGCGCGAGGACGAGCACGGTCTCGTTCTCGTGCTCCGTCGCCGCGTCGATCGCGAAGTAGCCGCACGCGATCGCGGCGAGCGTCGCCGCGAGGCCGTCCATGTTGTCGAGGAGGTTGAAGGCGTTCGTGATCCCGACGAGCCACACGATCCCGATCGCCCAGGCGAGCACATCGTTGCCGACGATCTCGACCTCGAGCCCGCTCGCCAGCACGATGACCGCCGCGGCGATCTGCGCGACGAGCTTCGCGATCGGGCTCAGGTGGCGGAGGTCGTCGACGAGGCCGGCGACGAAGAGGATCGCCATCCCGGCCAGGACTCCACCGAGCTCGCCGCTCCACTCGAGCGTGCCGGTTGCGAGCGCGAGCAGGATCGCAGCGACGAAGCCGGCGAAGATGCCGACGCCGCCGAACATCGGCGTCGGGCGCTCGTGCCACCTCTCGCCGGACGGCACGGCGACGAGGCGAGTGCCGAGCGGGGAGCGGAGGAGAGCCCAGAGAACCGCGACCGTGACGGGAAACGCGGCGATCGCGACGATCGCATCCACAACCACGAAAGGGTAGTGGAGCCGCCTGCCGCCTAGGCCTCGTGCGACGAGTCTTTACGTCGTGCTCATGCGCGGCTCCAGACTGCCCGGGAGGGACGGCCCCGGGCAGGTCACGCGTCGGGGCGCAGCGGGTAGTCGACGACGATCGCCTTGCCGTCCGTCAGGGCTCGTACCGCGTGCCGGACGTTCGGCGGCACGATCGCGGCCACGCCCGGTCCGGCTGTGCGCACGATGTCGTCGACGGCGATCTCCAGCTCGCCTTCGATGACCTGCCACACCTCTTCCTGCTCGTGTGAGTGCTCGTGGATCGTGGAGCCCGTGGTGAACTCGTAGTGAGCGAAGGTCATGCTGGACGAGTCGAAGTAGCGCCCGAACCACCCCGGCCTCCGCTCCACGACCTGCAACGTGCTCGTGTCCACAAACGGCATCGCGCGCTCCCGGCGGCCAACGTATCAGCCGGAGGGGGCGGGCAGGTCCGGCGCCTACAATCGCGCCGTGTCGGTCTACGCCGACGTCTATCGCTACCGCGAGCTCTTCTCGAGCCTCTTCCGCCGCGACCTGCGGGCGAAGTATCGGGGCTCCGTGCTCGGCCTCGCGTGGACGCTCCTGCATCCGCTCGTCCTCATGGGCGTGTACCTGCTCGTGTTCTCGGTTCTCTGGCGCGTCGCGGAGGTCGGCAGCGACGATTACTGGCTCTTCCTGCTCTGTGCGCTGCCCGCCTGGGTGTTCTTCGCGACCGCGGTCCAGGGATCCGCGCGGAGCCTGCTCGAGAACGCGAACCTCATTCGCAAGGTGCGCTTCCCGAGGCAGCTCGTTCCGCTGTCGATCGTCGGCACGAACCTCGTGAGCTTCGCCGTGATGCTCGGCATCGTCATCTTCCTCAGCCTCGTGACGCTGCCGGAGGCGCGCGCGACCGTGTGGCTGGCCGTTCCCCTCGGCGCGCTCTTCGCGTGCATCGTCGCGGGCGTCGCTCTTGCCCTCGCCTCGCTGAACGCCCTCTACCGCGACGTCGAGCACCTCGTCGCGGCGCTTCTCCTGCCCTGGTTCTTCCTGACCCCCGTGCTCTACAGCCTCGACCAGCTTCCGGGCGTGGACGAGTACCCGGTCGCCGAGTTCGTCCTGCACTGGGTGAACTTCCTCACGCCTCCGATCGAGGCCATGCGCGCAGTGTTGTTCTTCGGCGATGCGCCGTCGCTCGCGGACACCGTGTACACGGTCGTCGCCGCGGTGGCCGCGCTCGCCCTCGGAGCCTTCGTCTTCAGCCGGTCGGACGACCGGATCGCGGTCGAAGTCTGACGACGGCGCGGCCCTCGAAGAGGGCGTCGGCTCCCGCGTACGCAGGCAGGCCCTCGTGTGTCGTCGGCTCGAGCCCGACGAGGAGCGAGGGAAACAGGAGCGGCCGGTCGAACCGGGGGTTCCGCCCGCCACCCGGTGCCCACGGCCCAAGCTGTGCTCGCTCGCCGCGCGTCCTGACCCCGCCCTCGACCTCGACCGCGCCGCCGACCGCCGCGTAGCCCTCGGCGTGCGCGTCGAGGAGCAGGCGAGACCAGGAGGGCTCCGGCTCCGCGCCGGCGACGAGATAGGCGGTCGCGACCGGATCCTCTCGGACGAGCGATTCCTCCTGCATCGAGAGCGCAGCTTCGGTGTCCGGATGCTCGCCGCCGAGCACGACGACGTGCAGCCGGCGCTCGTCGATGCGAGGCGCGACCTCGACGGGGACGTCGAGAGGGGTCGAGCCGAGCTCCTGGAACCAGAACCGATGCTCCTCGAGGAGGTCGAACGCCAGCCTGTAGGCGCCCGGCGGACGCGGCGCGACCACCGCGGCTTCGAGCTCGAGCTCGTCGCCGGGCTCCACGAGGTGAGGAAGCGGCGTGCGCACGCCGTCCCACACGATCGGATTGCCGAGCGGGTCGAGCCAGTGGTAGGAGAGCTGCACTCCCTCCCGCCCGCGCGAGCGCCACGGCGCGGAGCCCGCGTTCGCGAGCCGGATCGTCGCGCGCCCGCTCACGCCGGCGCGCGGCTCGTCGAGAGCCCAGGCGCGCCAGCGCACGGCCAGCGGCCCTGCGGGCACCGGATGCTCGCCGACGACCTGCATTTCGAGGGCTAATCTAGACCCGCGATGACGCCAGGTGAGATCAGGGTAGAAGGCGTCGCGCGGCGCTTTCGCATCCATGCGCGCGAGACCCGCACGCTGAAGGACCTCTTCGTCCAGCGCGGGCGCACCGGCGCGGAGGACATCTGGGCGCTGCACGACGTCTCGCTCGACGTCGCGCCGGGCGAGGCTGTCGGGCTCATCGGGCGCAACGGCTCGGGCAAGACGACGCTGCTGCGCCTGATCGCGGGGATCATCAAGCCGACCGCCGGGCGTGTGAGCGCCGACGGCCGCATCGGCTCGCTGCTCGAGCTCGGAGCCGGTTTCCACCCCGACTTCAGCGGACGCGAGAACGTGTATCTGAACGGCGCGATCCAGGGGCTTCGTCGCGAAGAGATCCGCACGCGTTTCGACGAGATCGTCGCGTTCGCCGAGCTCGAGCACGCGATCGACCGGCCCGTGCGCACGTACTCGTCGGGGATGACGATGCGGCTCGGCTTCGCCATCGCCGCCTTCCTCGATGCCGACATCCTGCTCCTCGACGAGGTCTTCGCCGTCGGCGACGAGGCCTTCCAGCGCAAGTGCTTCGGGCGCATCTTCGCGTTCAAGCAGGAGGGCGGGACGATCGTCTTCGTCTCTCACGACGCGGCCTCCGTCGAGCGTCTCTGCGAGCGCTCGGTGTTCCTCGAGCAGGGCCGCGTGGCCTTCGACGGCCCGACCCGGGACGCGGTCGGGCGCTACCGGCGGGCGCTCGCGGACGAGATCGACCCCGCTGAGCGCGGAGCCGGCCTGCGCGAGTGGGGGTCGGGCGAGGCGACGATCGCCTCGGCAGCGCTCCTGGGCAGCGAGGGCGAGGAGCGCCTCCAGTTCCTCTCCGGCGAGCCGTTTGCGGTGCGGGTCGGCGTGTCGGCCCCGGACGGAGTCCCGCCGCCGCGGCTCCAGCTCGAGCTTCGCGACGACGCGGGCACGCTCGTCGCCGGCGAGGCGGTCGACCTCCGCTCGATCGGCTGGGTCGCGCACCGCGTCGACCAGGTCGTCCGCTACGAGCTCGGTTCCCTTCCTCTCGCGGACGGACGCTTCCATCTCCGCCTCGGCCTGACGGACGAGAGCGGCGAGCGGCTCTACCACTGGCTCGACGACGCGCTCGTCTTCATCGTCTATCCGGGGGACGACGAACGCGGCGTCGTCCGCTTTGAAGGGACTTGGACGATCGAGGAGAAAGCGGCAACCAGTATGAGCGCGAGAACTGTGCCCCGACTGGCCGAGCCTGATGGAGATCGATCCCGACCTCCAGTTCAAGCACTACACGGTCGCCGAAGTGCAGCTCCCAGCCGACGTGCTCGCACGCGTCTCACACGTGTCGCTGACGGAGGTCGAGATCTGCTGCGACCTCGACCACCACGTCTACTACCGCGCGCACACGGATCCGGAGATCGCCGAGGCGCTGCTGGACTCGCACTGGTTCGACCTCGACGACTGGTCGACGACCGGGCCGGGGGCACAGACCGGCGCGTCGCCGCACGCTGCCTGATCCACGAGGCGGGCTGACTACGCTTCGCTCGTGCCGACGATCGTCGTGCCCTATCGAGGCGATGCGAAGCAGCGCCTGCCGGCGGGGATTCGCGCCGCGGCCGCGCTCGCGATGCTCGGTGACGTCGTCGAGGCGGCGCTGACGGTCGGGCGAGTCGTCGTCGTCACGGACGACGCGACAGCGGTACCTCCCGACGCCGAGTGGACCTCGGATCCCGGGGGAGGCCTCGGCGCCGCCGTCGCGGCCGGCCTCGTCGGCGTCGAGAGCGACGCGCTCGTGCTGAACGCGGACCTTCCGGCGGCGACACCTGCGGCGATCGAGGAGCTCGCGGCGGCCGGGCTCGCGCTCGTCGAGGCTTCGGACGGCACGACGAACGCGCTCTCGCTGCCGGATCCGGCGGTGTTCGCGCCGCTCTACGGCCCGGGCAGCGCGGCCCGGTTCCGCGCACACTCCGGGTTCTCGACGGTCGCCATCCCCGAGCTCGTCGCTGACGTGGACACGCTCGACGACCTCGTGCGCCTCGCGCCGCTCCTGGGCCGCCGCACGCGCGCGCTCCTCGCCGTGCCTGCGTGAGGACAGTCCTCCTGTCGGGAGGCGTCGGCGGGGCGCGCTTCGCCCGCGGGCTGCAGGACGTGCTGGGACCGGGCGAGCTGACCATCGTCGGCAACGTCGGCGACGACGTCGAGATTCTCGGGCTCCACGTCTCGCCGGACCTCGACTCGATCCTGTACACGCTCGCCGGGCTCGCGGACGACGAGCGCGGGTGGGGTCGGGCCGACGAGACCTGGCGGACGCTCGAATCGGCGTCGGGCTGGGGCGGGGAGGACTGGTTCAGGCTCGGCGATCTCGACCTCGGGCTCCACCTCGTGCGGACGGAGGCGCTGCGTCGCGGCGCGCCGCTCTCGCAGGTGACGGCGGAGCTCGCCGCGAAGGCCGGCGTGCGCGCGTCGATTCTCCCGGCGACCGACGACCGCCTGCGGACGCACGTCGAGACGCCTGCGGGCACGTTCCCGTTCCAGGAGTGGTTCGTCGCGCGTCGCCACGAGGACGAGGTGGACGCGGTCGTCTTCGAGGGCGACCGGACAGCGACGCCGGCGCCGGGAGTCCTGTCCGCGCTCGCCGCCGCCGAGGCGATCGTCGTCGCTCCCAGCAACCCCTACGTCTCGATCGGGCCGATCCTCGCGGTGCGCGAGATACGAGATGCACTCGAGAGCCGGGAGGTGCGGTGCGTCGCGGTGAGCCCGCTCGTCGGCGGCAAGGCGGTCAAGGGACCGGCCGACCGTATGCTCTCGCGCATGGCCGGCGGGACGAGCCCCGACTTCGTGGCTCGGAGCTACGAGGGGTTGATCGACGCGCTCGTCATCGACCGGTCCGATGCTCCGGCGGAGGCGTCGGTCGAGCTCGTGGTGACGGAGACGCTCATGACCGATCTCGCTGCGACCCACCGCCTTGCCGAGACGACGTTGGAGGCCGCGTGCGCGTAGCGGTTCTGGGCGGCACCGGACCGTTCGGGAAGGCGCTAACGACCCGGCTGCACGAGGCCGGCTTCGAGGTGGTGATCGGCTCGCGCGATGCAGGGCGCGCTGCAGCGATCGCCGCCGAGCTCGGCGTCGAGGGCGCAACGAACGCCGACGCGGCGCGAGCGGCCGACCTGGTAGTCCTCGCGACGAACGCGGACGCGGCACTCGACACGATCCGGTCCTTGAAGGACGACATCGGCCGGACGCCGCTGCTCTCCGTTGCGTCCGAGCTCCAGTTCACCCCGGCGGGCGTTCTTCCCGCCGCGGAAGGGACCTCGCTCGCCGAGCGCATCCAGAACGAGCTCGACGGTCCGGTCGTGGCCGGCCTCCACTCGCTCGCGGCGAGGACGCTCGGCAAGGAGAACGCTCCTGACGAGGACGCCCTCGTGTGCGGCGACGACGAGGACGCGAAGGCGCTCGCGCTCGACCTCGCCGAGCGAATCACCGCCGGACGCGCCCGCGATGCAGGCCCGCTGCAGAGCGCCCGAGCCCTCGAGGGGCTGACCGCGGTCATCGTGAACCTGAACAAGCGCTACCGCGGGCACGCCGGCATCAAGATCACCGGCCTCCCGTGACCGGCGAGGTGCGGGTGATCGGGCTGCCGGGGATGCCGGAGCTCGAAGCGGGCGACGATCTCGCCGCGCTGATCGTCGAGGCGACGAAGCGTGCGGCGGGTCTCGAGCCGGGAGATGTCGTCGTCGTCGCACAGAAGGCCGTGTCGAAGGTCGAAGGGCGCGTCGTCGATCTCCGTGAGATCGAGCCGTCCGAGCGCGCGCGGGAGCTCGCGGGGGACGCGGACCCGCGGCGAGTCGAGGTCATCCTGCGCGAGGCGCGCGAGGTCATCCGCGCGAGACCGCCGTTGCTCATCACCGAGACGCAGCACGGCTTCGTATGCGCGTCGGCGGGCGTGGACGCGTCGAACGCGAAGGGCCCGGACACCGTCGTCCTGCTCCCGGTCGACCCGGACGCGTCGGCGGCTCGCCTACGCGACGCGATCCGCGAGCTGACCGGCATCTCGGTTGCCGTCGTCGTCAGCGACTCGTTCGGACGCGCGTGGCGTCAGGGCACGACCGATGTCGCCCTCGGCGTGGCCGGGTTCGAGCCGCTGCGGGACCTCCGCGGGCAACGTGACAGCGCCGGCTACGAGCTGCACTCGACGCAGATCGCGGTCGCCGACGAGATCGCCGCCGCGGCGGAGCTGGTCATGGGCAAGACCGAGGGCATTCCGGTGGCAATCGTCCGTGGGCTGCGCCTCGAAGGAAACGGGCTCGGCACGGAGCTGCTCATGCCGCGCGACCGCGACATGTTCCGTTAGCGGCCCGGCCCGGAGATAGACTCGGCGCGTGCGCAGCTATGCGATCTGGGGCACGGCCACGTCGCCCGAGCACGAGGAGTGGGTGCGCGCGGTCGGCAAGCAGTTCGAGCGCGACGACTTCGTGTTCGTGGACGACGTCGCGAATGCGGACTTCGTGCTCAACATGTTCGACGCCGAGGATCCGAAGGCGTTCCGGCGCGCTTCCCGCGGCACGTACTCGGCAGCGTTCTACGAGCTTCCCGATGCACCGCAGGACGCGTTGAAGGAGAGCTACCCGATGCTCGTCCGCACGCTCTCGAACGTCGTCCTGCTCCGCGTGCCCGGGAAGGGCGTCTGGTTCACGACGATGGAGCGCGGGACGTACCACGTGCCCGACGATCCCGAGGAGATCTACGCGCGGCTCGAGCCGCTCGCGACGTCGCGGCTCGTGATCGACAACGAGTGGATTCCGGACCTCGAGCCGGAGCTGTGGGACGGCGACGAGGTCACGGCCGACATCGGCGAGGCCGGCCGCCGTCTCGACGAGCTCGATCTGCTCCCCTCGCCGTTCCCGGTCGAGGAGTACCTCTCCGGACGCGACCTCCGCCACGTGATGCGCCTGTACAGCGTGGGCGGCCTCTCCTACGGGAACCTCTCGGCGCGCAAGGACGAGACGCGCTTCTGGATGAGCGCGAGCGGCGTGGACAAATCGCAGCTCGAGTCCGTCGGCCGCGACATCCTCATGGTCAAGGACTTCGACGACGAGCGCGGCATGATCGTCCTGAGCGTCCCGCCGGGGATCGAGCCGCGGCGCGTGTCGGTGGACGCGATCGAGCACTGGATGATCTACCAGGCGCACCCCGACGTCGGAGCCATCCTCCACGTCCATGCCTGGATGGAGGGCATCGCCGCGACTGACGTCAACTACCCGTGCGGCACGCAGGAGCTCGCCGTGGCCGTCGCCGACCTCGTCGCGCTCGAGCCGGACCCGGCGCATGCCGTGATCGGCCTGCGCAACCACGGCATCACCTGCACTGGTGAAAGCCTGTCGGAGATCCTCGATCGCGTCGCGCCGAAGGTACTCCGCCAGGTTCCGATGACGTAACTCGGGTTCGAATCCCGTATGGGCCTTTCCGGCCCGCATGGATAGAGGGTTTTCGCTCAACCATGCGGGTCGTTCCTGCCGGAGAAGTCACGAAATCGCGGATGGTGCTGGACCGGTGCCGGACCGAAACGGCGCGCACCGGGGATCGGCGCCGCTACTACGGAGTAGCGGTAGTACCCGACTAACGCGACCTGGGGAGAGGACGCTCGCGAAGGCCACTCTCGCCTCGCTGGCTTTCAGAGTCCTCGTCTAAGCCAATCATCTCGGCGAAGCTCGTACACCGTCATCGGCTCGCCCGTGCGCCCAAGGCCCGGGCCGCGCACGGCGAATCCGAGCTTGGCGGCAAGGCGGCGCGATGGTTCGTTCGCTCCCTCCTCGATGTACGCCGTGATGCTCTCGACCTCGGTACGGCCCCACAGGTCATCGATGGCCGCTTGCATCGCCTCGGTCGCGATGCCTTCGTTCCGCCGGTCCTCGGTCACCCACCAGCCCGCCTCGACCTCGTCGGGTGCGATTCCCTCGATGCCGTCACCGGCAAAGCGCAGCTCGGCGCCTCCGAGGAAGCTCTCGTCCCGCCTGTCCCGGATCGCCCACGTTCCGAAACCGTGCTCTCGCCACTGCACCTCGGCGGCGCGAGTGTCACGCAATGCGTCGGCGGCGTCCTTCGACGCTCGTGCGTGCTCGGCCTCGTCGATTCGTCTCAGCGGGATCAGGATGAGGCGTGCTGTTCGGAGAACGATCCCGCTGCGTGCCGGCCCCGCCGATTCACCCGCGTAGCGTCCATGCACGCTCGCAGTATGGCCGGACGCGTTCTGGTGATGCTCCCCAACTCTGACGCAGGCGAGGGTTCTCTCCCCAACTACGGAGCCGCGATCAACCCGGGAACCACGGGGATCGCCTCCCGAGTGTAGACGTGTCCGACGCGGACGTCTCGACGGGCGCCTCGCGAGCCGTCAGTCTTCGGCCGTGGGGATCGGCGTCCGAGTCTTCGTCCGCGACGTCGAGACGCTCGATGAGTTCGGCGAGGTTCACGCCCCCGGACCCGTCGAGCCCGGAGATCTCGTCGCGACGGCCGAGGACGTCTGGCGCGTCGAGGTCGTCCTTCTCCCCGGTCCCCGCGGGAGGCCGGTTGAGCCGGTCCTCGGTGCGGCAGGTACAGCTCGCGATCGCCGACGCGTAGCGCCTACGCGCTAACTCTGATCAGGTGGAGGAAAGACACTCGTCCTTTGGTAACGCCGAGCTGCACAACCACCCTCATCTTGCGGACTCGGACGTACTTGAAGACCACCGAGCCGGAACCCTCCCAGGTGGAATAGCCCTTCCATTTCCTGTTCCCGGTGAGGTACGGAAACTTCGAGCCCAACCTGACGCCATCAGGCAGCAGGAAGATGTCTGCCTCGGTACTCAGGTTTGAGACTCTCGGGCTGCGATAGCCGTACTCGATGGACAGCCCAGATGGGGTGTCGTTTGAGAATCGGTAGTGGACGTAATCCCGACTCTGACCGAGACACACTCCCTTGATGCACTTCCAGCTAGGCACAGGGTTTGCCTCGCCGCCAGCCGCCGCGATGGTCGGCAGCAGGAGCGCGAGCCCCGCAACTAGGGCCGCAACCAGCTTCATGGCCGGATTATGGATGCTCGCCGATCACGAGAGCCGGTGTCGAGCCCGGCGACCTCGTCGCGACGGCCGAGGACGTCTAACCGGGTCGAGGTCGTCCTCCTGGCCGACCCGCGCGGACGGCCGGTCGAGCCGGTCCTCGCGAGGCGCGTCGGTCCCTGTGCGTCGGCGTCCCCGTGGTCAGGAGGTACTCGCGAACCTCGTCGGCCGTCGGACGGTCACCGAGGACGTACAACTCGGCGAGGAGCGGGTCCGGCGAACTTCCGGTCCCGACCGGTCGGCTCGGACGTGAGCGGCCTACTGGCTACGCGAGATCGTCCGCGCGTGGCGCGCGCGCCTGCGGAATCCGACGAAGCGCATCGGCGACAGCGGCTGGGCGTACCCGTTCGTCATCCCCGAGACCCTGATCGGCGACCGCGGCCTCCGCTCGGTTCCGGACAGGCTCGCCGAGGCGATGACCGTCGCGGCCAGCGAGTACATGAGGCTCGCCACCGAGGAGCCGTCGAGCCCGGACGCGGAGACCCATCGTCCGGCCGCACCTGAGCGCGAGCTTCCGCGACCAGTTCTACGAGGCGGCGGCCCTCTGCATCGTCGCCTGGGACCTCGACGCTCCGATCACTCCCCAGACGATCGAGGACCTGCTCGCGCCCGAGGCTCGCAACCTTCCAGGCGGCGCTCCCTCCCGTCCTCGCGACCCTGCCCGAGGAGGACGAGACCGAGTCCCAGTACGCCGCCCGGCTGGAAGAAATGCGTCGAGAACGAGCGGCGCGCGTCCGGTTCGCCAGAGTCGAACTCGGTCGGTCGCTCCGACCTCCTGTCCCAACGGTGCGGGTCGCGGCGCCTCCCCGACGACGACGACGCTCCGGCTCGTCGCCGATCGCTGGCCGCGACCCTCCTGACGAACCTCACGAACTAGGCGCCCGCTTCGGCGGGCGTCCCCGCGCGAGAGGCGACGTGGCATGAGGCCCATCTGCCCGCGCTGCGGCTCCGATGATCTCGTTCGCTTCGGTCTCCTCGTTCGCTGCGAGACCCGCTTCAAGCTGTTCCTCTGGCTCCTCGCTCGCCGGAAGGCGGCCGAGTCATGAGCCGGGTCTTCTGGGCCGCGATGATGCTCGCCGCCGACCCGGACGCCTGCGAGGGACTCAATCGCGGCCTCCCGGTTCCGCGCCGGCGCCTGCATGGCGGCGCTCTGGCCGCGCTCGGCGAGCCGCTCGACGGGCCGCCGTCGGCGCGATGGAGGTAACGAGTGACGAGTTCGTCGGCAAGCTGACCGGAGCGCCTGGGAGTGGGCCGACGTCTCCCTCCACGACCTGATGCTCGCCGGCGTCGAGGACCGGGAGCGGCTCGCGAGCGAGCGGGTTCTTGGTCCGAAGCTCCTCTAGTTTCTGTCGAAGTGGCTCAGGGACGACGCTCTCCCCTGACACGGGTTACGCGCGCAACCGGAACGCCGTCAGAACGGCAAGCGCCGGGGCGATCAGGACGTCGTTCGCGAGGCACCAGGCGCAGACGGCGTCGATCACGAAGAGCTGGACGACGAGCAGGTACGTGCTGAACAGCAGGCCGACGAGGGCGATGGCCGCAGCCGCGAGTCGCGCGACGGGCACGTCCCAGGCGACGAGCACGAGCACCGTCGCGTAGGCGATGAGGCCGAGCAGCGCAACCGGGATCCCGACGACGCTTGCGTACTCGGACGACTGGACCTCCTCGCAGCTTCCTCCGACGACGCAGACGACGGAGCCGTCGCCGTAGTGCGCCCACGTCAGGTAGCCCGCCACCGCGATCCCCGCGAGCGCGACGGCCGCCGCCGCGAGACGCAGGGCGCGGTCGCTCACCTGCCGAGAGCGTCGTCGAGCGCCGCACGAAACTGCGCCGCGGTCAGTCCCGATTCGAGGACGTACGGCTCGTCGGAGCCGACCTGGATGAAGAACGTCGGCGTTCCGGGTACGCCCGCGGCTTCCGCCTGCGCGACGCCGTCCTCCACCGCCTGCGCGATCTCGTCCGACTCCGCATCCACGAACAGCCGATCCACGTCGAGCCCGTCGATCTCGGTCGCGAGCCCGCGGAGAAGCTCGTCCGTGACCCACCCCGAGTTCTCGCCTTCCTGGTTGCGATAGAGCCCTTCCTGCAGGTTCCAGAGCCGGTTCTGCAGTCCGGCTGCGAGGACGAAGCGCTGCGCCTTGAACGAGTCCTCTCCGAGGAACGGAAACCCGCGGAACTCGGTCTTCACCCGCCCAGGGCGGACATAGTCCTCCACGATCCCCGGGAAGAGCCCGAGCGCGTACTGCCGGCACGCCGGGCACTGGAGATCCGCGTACTCGATGAGCGTGACCGTGGCCGCCGGGTCGCCGAGGGTTGCGCCGTCCTGTGGGATCCCCGTGAAGTCGACAGTCGGCCCGGGTGGTGGCTCGACGTTGTCGGAGCTATCCCGGAAGACGACCGCGGCGACGACGAGCGCGAGTGCGACGGCGATGGCGCCGCCAAACGCGAGGATGACCGCGAGTCCCGACGGGCGTTTCGCGGCATCTGAGCCCGAATCCGGCACGGGAGCGATTAATACACCCGCAGATACACCCCGTGAGGAATGGTCGTCCCCAGGGCGGCGGAATAGCGTCGCAGCCATGATGGAGCTGGCCACGGAGAGGAAAGCGACGGTGATTACAGCGCGTCAGCGTGAGGTCGTCGCCCTGATTGCGGCCGGGTGCTCGAACGAAGAGGTAGGAGCACGGCTCGGGATCTCCCCCAGGACCGCCAAGGCGCACTGCGATGTCCTCCGCCAGAAGCTCGGCGTGACCCGCAGGCGCCAAATCCCGATCGCCTTCCGGCTGCTCACCGGCGAGGATCCGTTGTCCGCCGGGCAGGCCTGGAGCCTCGCCCCGCGGCGGCATCGCTGACCGGATGCCCGCGGCGCTCAGCCGCCGCGGGCATCCTCCGTCCTCGACGCTGTTAGGGTCGGCGCGTCTCCGCGTCGACGATTCGATCTGAGATGGCGACATCGACCCGCGCCCGAAACTCTCGTCCCCTCAAACGCCGCCGGATCATCGAGCGGCCGAGGCTCTTCGCCCTGCTCGATGAGTCCACGAACCGCGTGCGAATGCTCGTCGCCGCGGCTGGATACGGAAAGACGACGCTAGCCGAGCAGTGGGTCGCCAGGGACGGCCACCGTGGGGCATGGTTCAGGGCGCGCAGTGCGTCTACCGATGTAGCCGCTCTGGCGCTCGGGCTGGCCCGAGCTGCTGCAGAGTTCGTGCCGGGCTGCGACGAACGGCTACGCGAGCATCTGCGTGCGGTGCCCAATCCCGGAGAGCGTGTCGAGGTCCTCGCGGAGATACTCGGCGACGAGCTCGCAGCGTGGGCGTCGACGGATTGGCTCGTGATCGACGACTACCAGCAGCTCGTGGGCGCACCGGACGCGGAGCGCTTCGTCGAGGAGCTCGTCGCTATATCCGCCGTGCAGGTCCTGATTGCGAGCCGGCAACGGCCTACCTGGGTAAGCGGCCGGACCATCCTCTACGGGGAGGTACTCGAGCTCAGTCAGACCGTACTTGCCATGGACGCGCGCGAAGCCGCCGAGCTGCTCGAGGATAGGAGCGCGGCTTCCACAACAGGTCTCGTCGCGCTCGCGAACGGCTGGCCGGCGGTGCTCGCGCTTGCCAGCGTCTCTGACGCCGAGATCCTGGGCGATGACGAGGTGCCCGACTCGCTCTACAGCTTCTTCGCCGAAGAGGTATTCGATGCGCTCGGTGACGACGTCCGAGCGGGCTTGGCGACGCTCGCGGTCGGGCCCATCCTCGACCGCGAGTTGGCGGCCGAGCTGCTAGGAACCGACGTCGCCGAAGCCGTATGCCGCTCGGCACTCGACGTCGGGATCCTGGAGGAGCGAGGCACGCTTCTCGAGCTGCATCCTCTCGCCCGCTCCTTCCTCGAGGAGAGATCGGGACAAGTCGTCGGCGACTCTGCCTCCGCGCCAGCGGCGACGTGCTACGCGCATTACACCTCCCGGCGGGACTGGGATGCTGCGTTCGAAGTCATCGTCAGACGAGGACCGGCAGCGGAGCTCGAGACGCTGTTCGCGAGCGCTCTCGATGACCTGCTCGAGACGGCTCATCTGTCCACGATCGATACTTGGTGTGATGCCGCGGCAAGCGCCGGGCTCGAGCGACCTCTCGTTTCGATCGCGCGAGCGGAGGTCGCGCTGAGGCGTGGACGCCACGTCGAGGCACGGGCATTCGCTGAGGTTGCAGCCGCCGCAAACGACGAAGCGTCGACCTTCCGAGCGCTTGCCACCGCAGCACGCGCTGCGCACTTGGCATCGCGAGAAGAAGATGCTCTCGAGCTCTATCGGCAAGCCGAGGCGGTGGCGCAGAGCGAGGCCCAGCGACGGGACGCTCGATGGGGGCAATTCCTCTGCGGAGTCGAGCTGGAGCTTCCAGAAACCGGTCGGATGCTTGAGTCGTTGCTAGCAGAGGTTGCGCGCTCTGACCCACGCGAGGTGGTTAGAGGTGCAACCTGTGAGCTTTGGTACCAGGCCCGCGTCGGTCCGCTGGATCTCACAAGCGCGGAGGGCGCATCTCAGCTCGTCGATTCAGTCGGCGACCCTCTGATTCGTTCGTCATTCCACAACGTCTACTCGCACGTCCTCGCACTTTCCGCGCGGTATCACGAAGCAACTGAGGTAGTCGACGCCCTGCTCGATGACATCACTCGCCATAGGCTCGACTTCGCGTTGCCGTATGCGCAGATCTCTGCTGGTACCGCCTCCGCCGGGATGCGCGAGTGGAGCAGAGCGGCGTCGCACTTCGGCCGAGCTCGAGTCGCTGCCCGCAAGGCGCGGAACGCGCACGCCTTACAGCTGTGTTACGCGGCGCAGGTCCGCGCTCTTGCCCAGGAGGGTAAGCATCGCTCGGCACTCTCGATCGAGGTGCCTCCGTTGCATCGATCGATACCGGGCGTCCGAGCTGAGGTACTTGTCGCTCGCGCGCTGGTTCTCGCAGCTGCAGGACGCGTTGATGAGGCGTGCGCACTCATCGCCGATGTGCGTGAAACGACCTCTGCTATTGAGGTTGTTGTGCTAGTCGCTGCCGTTGAAGCGGTGGTTGCGATAAAGCGCCACGAGCGGGGTGTGGTAGAGCGGATCTCGTCGCTCGAGCAGATTGCCTTCGATTTGGGGACGCTCGATCTGCTTGTGACCGCGTACCGAACTTGCTCGGAACTCTTCGCGATGTTGCTGCGCGACTCGACTGGTCAGGATCGGTTGAATGCTCTTGTCCAAGCAGTCGGGGACACCGACCTCGCCAGAGCGGCGGGCCATCCTTTGGTGCTTACCGATGACGATCTGAGAGCGCGCCTCACGCCGAGAGAGCGTGAAGTCTACGCATTGCTCCGCGAGGGACTGTCAAATCGCCAGATCGCTGAGATCCTGGTGATCAGCGAGGGAACGGCGAAACTTCATACGCATCACGTGTACGACAAGACACGCATGCGGTCTCGTACCGCACTTGCCATGCAAGCGGCGCTCGAGCGCGCGAATCACGCGACCTCCGCAACGGGTGCGAAGCCCGAGTCCGACAAGGCGTCGTAGGAACGCTGGGAAAACGCCTTGAAGTCACGACGTTCTGCGGCTCGATAGTCCTCGTCTGCACTAGCGAGAATTGCCTCGAACGCCGCGACGACAGCCCTGTCAAACTGGCTGTCGACCGCTTGGGCAAGGCGAAGTCGGGCCATGCGACTCGCCGTTGCATCGCGGTACGGACGATCGGATGCCATTGCGTTGTAAGCGTCTGCGACCGCGATGATTCGTGACACAAGTGGGATCTCGTCGAAGGCCAAACCATCGGGGTATCCCTGTCCATCCACTCGCTCGTGATGGTGACGCACAACTGTCGCGATCTCCGAGTATTCGTCGACGTGCGCCAGGATGCGCTCACCGATCGCCGAGTGCTCCTGCATCTGCCGTCGTTCATCGAGTGTGAGTGCTCCTGTTTTTCGAGCAGGCTAGGTGACAGACCGATCATCCCAATATCGTGAACCAGCCCGCACAGGTAGGCGAGGTCTTGCACGTCGGTCGAGAGTCCCATGCGCCGGGCACCACATCCCTCGAATAGATCGCGACCGCGGCCGAGTGACCGGCCGTATTTCGATCCCTAGCGTCCAAGGTTGCGATCAACGCGCCTGCGAACTTGAGATTCGCCCGTTCGAGTGTTTCGTTCGCGTTGAAGAGGTCGTCTGTGAGCCGGCGTTGCTCCTGGTAGAGGCCGTACAAGCGCTGTGCGGCCAGCGACGGAACCAGGAAGAGCGTCAGTGTCCAAGGCGAAACCTCCTGGTACGCGAGAGCGAGTACCGCGATTACGGGAGCGTATGCCGGCGCCGAGATGAGAACAATTGGAGTGACCGTTTGGAGTGCATCGCCCATACGACGGCCACGAACCTTGGAGGTGATTGCCGCGAACAGCACATCGAGGGTCTCGCCGACAGCAGCGCCGATGAGTGTCGCTGCTATCAGGTCCGTCGAACCCGGACCCGACGAATCCCAGCGTCGCCTGCGCGCAGACGCCCATCGCGACGCCGCACATGAAACGCGTGCTCGTGTAAGTAGCCCACTTGAGCCGGGGCATGCGTTCCGAATTCCGCGGCGCAAAGAGCTCCGGATCCCCAAGCATCGATGCTGCTCCGACTATCGCAGCCTCGAGTGGTCCGAAAAGAACCGCAACAAAGAGGTAGGGAGGAGCGAGATTGAGTACTCCCAGGTAGTTGCGACCCGAACGCTCGCTCGCTCGGCGAGCGCAGCAGTAGTCGCGAGCGCTAGGAGGGTCCAGGGGGCCTCCACGCCGGACCCGGCGTTGATGAGCGCGACCGCGGTGCTCAGCGCGGCAACAACAAGAGCGACGACAGAGAGCACCGTCTGTCGTTGCGGATGCACGCAAAAGTGGCGCGCAGCTTGAACTATCCCTCGAACGGGGTATACGAACCGCATACCGTCAGTTGTCAATCGAGGAGTCAATGCCGAGTGCTCACGGGCGCTAAGACTTGGTGAGAGCCGTCTCATCCTGGGTTCTCCGCCACGGGTGAACATCCCTCTTTTGGGTGCCACCCGGAGGGAACGGAGGAGATCAGGAAGGGATGCTGACGGCCGCTAGGCAATGAGCCCGCGCCGGAAGCCAACCGCTACGGCGTGGGCTCTGCTTCGCGCTCGAAGCTTCGCGAGCAGGTGCCTGACGTGTGACTTGACCGTCTCTTCCGAGAGGAAGAGGCGCTCGCCGATCTCGCGGTTGACAAGCCCATCGGCGACGAGTTGGAGAACCTCGATCTCGCGGGCGGTCGGATCCTGTCCGAGCTCGCGGGTGATCTGCGGTGTGAACGGGATCACGGAGCCGTGCCGGCGCGTGCTGCGACGCGCAGCGGCCGCCTCGAAGCGGCGGCTGTGGTCGCGGTACCGGTTCAGGATCTCCTTACGCTCTGCGGCGTCCACAGGTGGGGTATCGGCGGCCCTGCCGGGCCGCTTTAGGCCAGATCGCCCGCCTCTCATCCGAACGGGGGACAGATCACAGGGCACCGCTGTCATTCGACTTGGCTCGGCGTCAACGGTACGGTTCCCGAGAGTGCGGGGCAGATCGGAAGAAAGGGGATCTACATGAAGCGAAGAGCCACGAGTTGGCGGCTCGGTGTCATGGCCACGCTCGCCGTGTGCGTCGTGGTCGTCGCAGGCGCCGGGGTCGGACAGTCGGCCCTCGGCGGTTCGTCCCAGGCCGGAGTCCTGATCAGCGGTACCACGGACTCCATCACGAACATCGACCCTGCGGGGAACTACGACTTCGGGACGGCCACGCTCGGTTACAACGTCTTCGAGCACCTGTACGACGCGAGGAACGGGGCGAAGATCGTGCCGTCGCTCGCGACGGGCTGTGCCCCCCGCGGGAACACGAGGACGTGGCGATGCACCCTGCGGCGAGGCGTCAAGTTCCACGACGGCTCGGACTTCGACTCGGCGGACGTGAAGTTCTCGTTCGACCGGGTCTCGAATGCGCAGGTCGTGAAGCAGGCCGCCGCGAACACGCCGTCGTCACTGCTCTCCAACCTGAGGAGCGTGACGAGGAACGGGCGGTTTGCAGTCACGTTCAACCTGAAGGCGCCGCAGTCGACGTGGCCTTTCATACTCGCGACGGGTGCCGCCGGGATCGTCCCGAGCGACGTGTACAAGCCCAACAGCCTCCAGACGAACAGCCAGCCTCAGATCGGGACCGGCCCGTATCGCCTGACGAGGTACACGCCGGGCCAGCAGGCCGTCCTCGAGCGCTTCGACGACTACTGGGCGCGTCAGGCGAGGAATGAAGGCGTCATCCTTCGCTACTACACGAAGTCCTCCACCATGAAGCTCGCGCTCGAGCGCGGTGAGATCGACATGGCGTTCCAGACGTTCACGCCGACCGAGCTCGCGGATCTCGGCAGGACCGAGAACATCCGCGTCCACCAGGGGCAAGGCGCGATCATCCGCTATCTCGTCATGAACGTCGAGCGGCCCCCGTTCAACAACGCCAACGTGCGACGGGCGCTCGCGTACATGATCCCGCGGGCTGCGATCGCAGCGAGGGTGTATCGGGGAACCGTCAGGCCTCTCTACTCGATGCCGCCCGCCGGTCTGCCGGGGCACATCGACGCCTTCGCGGCTCGGTACGGTCGCGCTCCGAACATCGCAGCCGCGAAGCGCGAGCTGCAGAGAGCAGGCGTCAGCACGCCGTTCCCGATCGAGATCTGGTGGACGCCGACGCACTACGGTGACGCGTCGGCAGACGAGTACGCCGAGATGAAGCGCGGCCTCGAGAGAGGCGGCGTGTTCAGGGTCACTCTGAAGTCGTCGGAGTGGGCGCAGTACAGCGGCGTGCTCGGCAACCAGTACAACGCGTACCAGCTCGGGTGGTTCCCGGACTATCCGGATCCCGAGAACTACGTCCTCTCCTTCTACCAGTCGGGCAACTTCACGGAGAACGGGTATTCGAACCCGAGGATGACCCGGCTGCTCGCGCAGGAGCAGGCAGCCGCGAGCACCGCGAGGAGGCTCGCGATCATCAGGCAGATCCAGCGGCTGGCCGCGCAGGACGTGCCGATCATCCCGTACTGGCAGGGCAACATGATCGCCGTCGGCAGGAACAACGTGCGAGGGATTCCGAGCACGCTCGACGCGGCGGTCATCATGCGGTACTGGAAGATCGCGAAGTCCTAGGCGTCGACGAGGGGCGCCGCGAGAGCGGCGCCCCTCGGCACGCTCGACATCACGGTCTGCCGACCCGTCCCCGTCGGGGTACGGTTCTCTCGTCTTGAGACCGGCGTCGCCTCCTCCCGTCGAGTAGCCGCTCGTGGCCGCTCGAGGAACATCGCTCCGGCAGTACCTGCTGACGCGGCTGCTGCTCGTCATCCCGATGGTGTTCATCCTGCTGACGCTCGTCTTCCTGCTCATGCGCGTCGCTCCAGGCGACCCGATCTCCGCGGCCCTCGGCGGCAGGGTGCCGCGGGCGGAGCTCGAGGCGCTCAAGGAGGAGCTCGGCTACAACCGGCCGCTCCACGTGCAGTACTTCGAGTACCTCGGAAACACTGCGCGCGGCGACTTCGGTGTCGCGACTACGGACGGCCGTGAGATCCGCGACATCGTCTACGACAACGGCATGGCGACACTCGAGCTGACCTTCTTCGCCATGATCGTCGCGGTCGTCGTCGGCGTTGCGTTCGGGCTCCTCGCCGGACGCTTCAGGGACACGTGGATCGACGGCGGCTCGAGGCTGTTCGGGATCGTCATCTACGCGATGCCGGTGTTCTTCCTCGGGCTGCTGGCGCAGCTCTTCTTCGGCTCGTACCTCGGCTGGCTGCCGACCTCGGACCGGGCGAGCCCGCTCACGGACGCGACCCTCGACACCCACACGAACCTGTACACGGTCGACACGCTGATCAACCGGGACTGGGACGCGTTCGTCGATGTCTCCAAACACCTCATCCTGCCCGCGGTCACGCTGGGCCTCGTCACCGCGGGCGTGTTCATCCGCCTCGTTCGCGTGAACGTGATCCGGACGATGAAGGACGACTACATCGAGGCCGCGCGTGCGCGCGGGATCGACGAGCGATCGGTCGTCTACAACCATGCGTTCCGAAACGCGCTCGTCCCGGTGATCACCGTGGTCGGCCTCACCGTCGCGTTGCTCCTCTCGGGCGCGGTGCTGACCGAGACGACGTTCAACTGGCCGGGGATCGGGAAGACGTTGATCGACTACCTGGAGAACCGCGACTACGCGGCGGTCCAGGGGATCGTCATCGTCTTCGCCCTCGTGGTCGTGGTCGCGAGCCTGATCATCGACTTCGTGAACGCGTACATCGACCCGAGGATCCGGTACTGATGGCGGTTCCCGCGACCCAGAAGGCCGCGCCGGTCGCCCGGAGAACGAGGCTGACCGGCGTGCGGCGCGTGTTCGCGCCCGTCTTCGAGGCGCGCGGCATGACTCGCTGGATGCTGTGGATCGGAGCCGGGATCACGGTCGCCTTCGTCCTCGTCGCCCTGTTCGCGCCCGTGCTCGCGCCGTACGAGTTCGACCAGTTCCGCTCGCCGGAGGAGGGACGGTTCGCGCAGCTCGAGGCGCCGTCGCGCGACCATCTGATGGGCACGAACGTGCAGTCCACGGACGTGCTCTCGCGAATCATCTGGGGGACGCAGACGGAGCTCAAGGTCGTGCTCGTCTCGCTGCTCATCTCCATCGGGGTCGGCGTGCCGCTGGGCCTCTTCTCGGGGTACTTCGGCGGGAAGCTCGACCGCGTGCTCGTGCTCATCATGGACGCGCTGCTCGTTTTCCCGTTCCTGCTGCTCGCGATCGTCATCGCCTTCCTGCTCTCGGACCGGGTGGGGCAGGGGATCCTCACGGCGGCGATCGCGATCACCGTCGTCTACATCCCGCTCTACTTCCGCGTGGTCCGGAACCACACGATCAGCATCCGCGAGGAGCCGTTCGTCGAGGCAGCGCGGGCGCTGGGCGCCCGCCCGACCACGATCATCCGCAAGTACGTCTTCTTCAACGTCGTCCAGAACGTGCCGCCGCTCGCGACGCTGAACGCGGCGGACGCGATCCTCACGCTCGCCGCGCTCGGTTTCCTCGGCTACGGGATCCAGCCCACCGACGGCGCCGAGTGGGGCTACGACGTCAACCGCGCGGTGTCGGACGCCTCGTCGGGGATCTGGTGGACGGGGCTGTTCCCCGGCTTCGCGATCGTTCTCCTCGTCACCGGTCTGACCCTCCTCGGCGAAAGCCTGAGCGAGACGATCAACCCGGTGCTCCGCAAGCGCGCGATCGAGAAGGTCCATCTGGCGCCGCCGGCAGGGGTCTCCGAAGTGGAGACGGAATGAGCGCGGCTCCCGTCGTCTCCGTGCGCGACCTGCGCGTCTACTACGGCACGCTTCGCGGGCCCGTCCGCGCCGTCGACGGCGTCTCCCTCGACATCGCCGAGGGCGAGGTCGTGGGGCTCGTCGGGGAGTCCGGGTGCGGGAAGTCGACGCTCGGCCGCGGAATTCTCGGGCTGCTGCCTGAAGGCGCGGTCTCGGACGGCGAGGTGCTCTACGGAGGCAGGAACCTCGTCGGCATGAGCGACCGGGAGCTGCGAAGGCTCCGCGGCCCGGACCTCGGGCTCATCTTCCAGGAGCCGATGACCCGGCTGAACCCGCTCATGCGGATCGAGGACCACTTCAAGGAGACGATCGAGCAGCACGAGTCGAAGCTCACCGACAAGGAGATCCGCTCCCGCTCGCTCGAGACGCTCGGGCGCATGGGCATCCCGCCGACCCGCTTCCGCCAGTACCCGCACGAGTTCTCGGGCGGGATGCGGCAGCGGATCATGATCGCGCTCGCGCTCGTCCTACGCCCGAAGCTCCTCGTCGCCGACGAGCCCACGACCTCGCTGGACGTCATCGTCGAGGCCCAGATCCTCGGGATCCTCGCCGACCTCCGGGAGCACTTCGGGACGGCGCTGCTGCTGATCACCCACAACCTCGGGATCGTCGCCGAGGCCTGTGACCGGGTCGCCGTGATGTACGCCGGCGAGATCGTCGAGGAAGGGCCGGCGCGCGACGTCTTCAGCGAGCCCGCCCATCCGTATGCCCGTGAGCTCCTGCGCTCGACGATCTCCCTCGAGACCTTGGAGCTGCACTCGATTCCCGGGGCGCCGCCGAACCTCATCGACCCGCCACCCGCGTGCCGATTCCATCCTCGCTGTCCGGACGCCATGCTCGTCTGCTCGGCGAAGCACCCGCTGGAGCTCCGGCTGGAGGAGGCGCGAAGAGTCTCCTGCTGGCTCCACGGGCCGGTCGACGAGATCCCGGAGGGCGCCACGCTGCCGCTCGAGCGCGAGCAGATCGCCGTCGCCGAGGAGGCCTGAGTGGCGGCGGTCGTCGAGCAGCTTCGTACGCAGCCGGACACGTCGGCGCTCGTCTCGATCCGAGGGCTGAAGACGTACTACCCGATTCGCGGCAGCTTCGGCCAGCGTCTGCTCGGACGCGAGGCCGGGTACGTCAAGGCCGTCGACGACGTCTCGCTCGATCTCCGGCGGGGCGAGGTCCTCGGGCTCGTGGGCGAGTCGGGGAGCGGCAAGACAACGCTCGGGCGAACGCTGCTCGGGCTCGTGCAGGCGACCGAGGGCAGCATCGTCTTCGACGGCGAAGAGATCACGGGCATGTCGGAACGCGAGCTACGCGTGCTCCGGCGCAGCATGCAGATCGTCTTCCAGGATCCGCACGCGAGCCTGAACCCGGCGATGACGATCGAGCAGTCCGTCGGCCACCCGCTGACGATCCACAAAGTCGCGAGCGGGCGCGAGTACCGACAGCGCATCGCGGAGGCGCTCGAGACAGTCGGCCTCGCGCCGCCCGAGCAGTTCATGGCCAAGTACCCGTCCGACCTCTCCGGCGGCCAGAAGCAGCGCGCGGTGATCGCGCGGGCGATCATCCTCAACCCGCTGCTGCTCGTCGCCGACGAGCCGGTGTCGATGCTGGACATGAGCGTGCGCGCCAAGATCCTCGAGCTGATGCTCAGGCTGAAGCGCGAGTTCGGCTTCACCTACCTCTACATCACCCACGACCTGGCGACAGCGAAGTTCTTCTGCGATCGGATCGCGATCCTCTACCTGGGCAGGATCGTGGAGATCGGGCCCTCGGAAGCGATCTACGCCGATCCCAAGCACCCGTACACACAGGCGCTGCTGCGGGCGATTCCGGAGCCCGATCCGCAGCGCACCGTCCCGCGAGATCTCCCGCGGGGAGAGGTCCCCGACGCCGCCAACCCACCGCTCGGATGCTCGTTCCACCCGCGCTGCCCGCACGCGTTCGAGGTGTGCGGCTGGGAGTCGCGCGACCTGAAAGACCGGATCGAGGAGCACTGGGCGCGCATGCCGGAGGAGCAGTACGTCGCCGAGCGAGCCGCGATCGGCGAGCTTTCGGCGCTCGACACGCCCTCCACGCACGCGCGAGTGCCGGCAGGAGGGAGCGCGCAGGGAAGTGACGTGCTGGCGCTCCTCGACCGTATACACGCCGAGAATCCCGACGAGCCGCTCTGGCGAGGGGTGAGGCGCACGGCCGCGGCAGCTCGGCAGGCCGAGGTCGATTTCCACGAGCCGATCGAGCCCCGGCTCCTCGTCGCGGGAGACGTGCAGGTCGAGTGCCACCTGCACGATCCGGACGCGTTGGCGGAGGCAGAGCTACGGCGCAACGCCACCGAAGAACGGGGTCAGGCTGAAGCCTGACCCCATCCGCAACGCTGGGTCTGGCTTCAGTCAGACCAGGTCTTGCGTGTCAGGCCGCTAGGCCGGCGAGATCGCGTCAGGCCGCGAGGCCTGCCAAGTCGCGCAGCGCCTCGAGGCGCTTCAGCGCCTGGCCCTCGAGCTGGCGCACGCGCTCGCGTGTGAGATCGAGCTCGTGCCCGATGGCCTCGAGCGTCCACGGCTCGCCCTCGAAGCCGAACCGCAGCTCGAGGATGCGCCGCTCGCGCTCGGGAAGCGCGTCGAGCGCGCGGCGGACGCTCTGCCGGCGGAGCGACTCCTCGGCTTCGTCGAACGGGTCCGCCGCCTCGCGGTCGGCGAAGAGGTCGCCGAGCTCGCCCTCGTCGTCCGCGCCGACCGTCTGGTTCAACGAGACGGAGGCATGCGCCGCGCCGAGCGCCTCGTCCACGTGCTGGATCGGAAGACCGGTTGCCTCGGCGAGCTCCTCCTTCGTTGCCTCGCGCCCGAGCTCGACCTCGAGCCGGCGTGCGGCCCGGGAGAGCTTCTGCTGCCGCTCGACGACGTGCACGGGAACGCGGATGGTCCGCGCGTGGTTGGCCACCGCGCGCTGCACGGACTGGCGGATCCACCAGGTGGCATACGTCGAGAACTTGAAGCCGCGCCGCCAGTCGAACTTCTCGACCGCTCGGTTCAGCCCGAGCGTGCCCTCCTGGATCAGGTCGAGGAACGGGACGCCGAGCCCGCGATAGCCCTTGGCGATCGACACGACGAGCCGGAGATTCGACTCGATCATCACGCGCTTGGCGACGGTGTCCCCACGCTCGATGCGTTTTGCGAGCGCGACCTCCTCCGCGGCTGTCAGCAGCTTGTGGCGGCCAACGTCGGCGAGGAAGAGCTGGAGGCTGTCGGCCGCGCCAGAGACGGTGTCGGCCTCGAAGCGCGACTTCGCGGGCTCCTTCTCCGGCTCGGTGTCGGGCTGCACGATCTCGATGGAGTGGGCCTCGAGCTCGCGCTGGAGGAGCTCGGCTTCATCTTCCCCGAGGTCGTGCTCGACCACGAAGGTCTCGAGCTCGGATGCCTCGAGGTGCCCGCCGTGCTCTTCGGCGCGTTCGACGAGCGCCTTCAGGTGCTCGGACTCGAGCAATTCGATGAGCTGGTTCTGCGTCAAGTGCTGCCTCGATCCTTTCCAGGTTCAACTTCGGCGGAAGTTACAAGCGTACGGAGTGTATGGCTGCTTTCCTGCCCTTTCCAGGGATCATCCCTCACTTAAGGGACTCACAAACTGGCCGGCACCCACAGCCTCGTAACGTCGGCGCGTTCTCTTTCTATTCCGTTCTCGACCTCTCGCTGGTTCACTCGTGTCGGCGATCTGTGCGTACGTATGAGCGCAGGCAGTCGCAGCCCGCTGGCCCGTATTACTTATGACGCTCGGTGGACGGGGCAAGTTAGATCATCTCGCCGCCGGCGGACGGCGCGAAACGTCGCTTACCGCTTGCTTACCCGCTCTTTGCGCGCTTTTCGGCCAGGAGCTCGGCGGCCCGCTCGATCGTCATCCCGTCGACCGTGTCCCCTCGGCGCAGGCTCGCGTTCGTCTCGCCGTCCGTCACGTACGGCCCGAAGCGCCCGTCGCGGAGGACGATCGGCTTTCCGGTGGCCGGGTCCTCGCCGAGCTCCTTGAGCGGTCCGCGGGCCGCGCGGCGACCGCGGCGCCGAGGCGGCTCGGCGAAGAGCGCCTGCGCCTGCTCGAGCGTGACCGTGAACAGCTCGTCCTCGGTCGCGAGGGAGCGCGACTCCGAGCCCTTCTTCACGTATGGGCCGTAGCGGCCGTTCTGGGCCGTGACCTCCTCGCCGTCGAGTGTCCCGACGACGCGCGGCAGGGAGAGCAGGCGCAGCGCATCCTCGAGCGTCACGGACTCCAGGGACATCGAGGACAGGAGCGAGGCGGTGCGCGGCTTCTCCTCGCTGCCCTCGGGCAGTGACTCGGTGACGTACGGCCCGTAGCGGCCGGTGCGCGCGACGATGTCGTGGCCGGTGTCCGGGTCGGCGCCGAGCACCTGGACGTCGGGCTGCGCGAGAAGCTCGTCCACCTTCTCCGCGGTGAGCTCGTCGGGCGCGATGTCGGTGGCGAGGCTGACGCGCTGCTCGCCCCGCTCGAGGTACGGGCCGTAGCGGCCGACGCGGACCACCGCATCGCTCCTCGGGATGGCGATCGAGTTGACCGCACGTGCGTCGATCTCGTCGAGATGGTCCGTGACCAGGTGATGGAGCCCGGGGTCGCCGCCCGTGCCGAAGTAGAAGCGTTGGAGCCAGGCAACTCGCTCCTGGCGGCCCGCGGCGATCTCGTCGAGGTCGTCTTCCATGCGCGCCGTGAAGTCGAAGTCGACCAGCTGCTCGAAGTGCCCCTCGAGGAGGTTGACGACGGCGAAGGCGACGAACGTCGGAACGAGCGCCGAGCCCTTCTTGAAGACGTAGCCGCGGTCGACGATCGTCGAGAGGATGGCCGCGTACGTCGACGGGCGGCCGATGCCGCGCTCCTCGAGGGCGCGGACGAGCGTCGCCTCCGTGTAGCGCGGAGGAGGTGTCGTCGTATGGCCGTCCGGCTCGACGGAAAGCGCGCGGAGCTCGTCGCCCTCCGAGACGTCCGGGAGCCGCCGCTCCTCGTCGTCCTCGGCGGGATCGTCTCGTCCCTCCTCGTACGCGGCCAGGAAGCCGCGGAACGTGATCACGGTTCCCGAGGCCGCGAACTCCGTGTCCTCCGCAGCGGTCCTGGCGCCGATGCGGAGGCTGACGGTGCGTCCGACCGCGTCTTCCATCTGGGAGGCGAGCGTCCGGCGCCAGATGAGCTCGTAGAGGGCGAGCTCGTCGCGTGTGACCTCGCGTTGCAGCTCGTCCGGCGTTCGGAAGCGCTCGCCGGCGGGGCGGATCGCCTCGTGGGCCTCCTGTGCGTTCTTCACCTTCCGCTCGTAGCGGCGCGGCTTCGCCGGGACGAAGTCGTCGCCGAACCGCTCCCGAACCTGTCTGCGGGCCGCCTCGAGCGCGGACTCGGCGAGCGTCGTCGAGTCGGTGCGCATGTACGTGATGTGACCGGCCTCGTACAGCCGCTGCGCGAGGCGCATCGTCGTCTGCGCCGAGAAGCGGAGCTTGCGGCTCGCCTCCTGCTGCAGCGTCGAGGTCATGAACGGCGCCGCGGGCCGCCTCCGGTACGGCTTCTCTTCGGAGGATCGGACGACGAACGGAACGCCGTCGAGCCGCTCGACGAGGCCGCGAGCTCCTGGCTCGTCGAGCTGGACGAGCGCGTCGTCGCGAAGCGTCCCGTCGGGCGCGAAGTCGCGGCCCTGCGCGAGGCGCTTGCCGTCGACGCTCACGAGCCGGGCCTCGAACGAGCCAGGGTCGAGCGTCGCGACGACGTCCCAGTACTCCGACGAGACGAACGCGACGCGCTCCCGCTCGCGCTGCACGACGAGCCGGGTCGCGACCGACTGCACGCGGCCGGCCGAGAGCCCGCGCGTGACCTTCTTCCAGAGGACCGGCGACACCTCGTAGCCGTAGAGCCGGTCGAGGATCCGGCGGGTCTCCTGCGCGTTCACGAGCCGCTCGTCGATCTCCCGCGGCTCGGCGAGCGCCCGCTCGATCGCCTCGCGCGTGATCTCGTGGAAGACCATTCGCCGCACTGGGACCTTCGGCTTCAGCACCTCCACCAGATGCCAGGCGATCGCCTCGCCCTCGCGATCCTCGTCCGTCGCGAGCAAGAGCTCCTCCGCGCCCGCGAGCTGCTTGCGCAGGTCGGCGACGACCTTCTTCTTGTCGGGGTCGACGACGTAATACGGCTCGAAAGCGTGCTCGATGTCGACGCCGAGAGAGCCGTACCTCTGGCGCTCCTCCTTGGGGATGTCCGAAGCCCGGTCGGGGAGGTCGCGGACGTGGCCGATGCTCGACTGGACGGCGTAGTCGCTGCCGAGGTAGCCGGCGATGGTCCGCGCCTTGGCGGGGGATTCGACGATGACGAGGCTTCTGGCCACGGCGCGACACCTTAGCTCGTGCGCTCGTTTCTCCTGCTCGTGCGGCCGGGCGGGACCTGTCCGGCGATACTGCCGCCCGTGTCGCGACCGCCGCGTCCGAGCTGGCTCTACGCCGTCGTCGCCGGGGTCAGCTGGCCCGTGCTGAAGATCGTGTTTCGCCTGCGTGCGTCGGGGCAGAGCCATCTCCCGGCTGCCGGCGGCTTCGTCCTCGCGGCAAACCACTGGTCGAACTTCGACCCGTGGCCGCTCGGGATCCCGCTCTTCCCGCGGCGCTTCCTCCGGTTCATGGCGAAGTCGGAGCTCTTTTGGTTCCCACTCGGCACGATTGCCACCGCGGGCGGTGCGTTTCCGGTGCGGCGGGGCGAGGCGGACGAGGAGGCGATCGAGACGGCCGTCGAGCTCTGCCGCCAAGGGCACGCCGTGGTCATGTTCCCCGAGGGCACGCGGCGCAGGAAGGGCCTCCGGAAGAAGCACGACGCGCGGTGGCGCTCGGGAGCGGCGCGAATCGCGCTCGACGCGGATGTCCCGCTCGTCCCGGCCGGGATCGCCGGGACGGAACGGCTCGCCCGGCTGGGGCCGCTCCGCGTCGCATACGGTGCTCCCATCGAGCTCGACGACCTCTCGCCCCTCCCGCTGGATCAGGCCGCGGCGGCTGCGACCGAGCGGCTGCGCGACGCGGTCCTCGAGCTGGAGCGCTCGCTCGCGTGACGGCGCCGCTGCTCGCGGTCGACGGCGACTCGTTCGCCCACCGCGCCTATCACGCGCTGCCGAAGACGTTCCGGCGCGCGGACGGAGGGCCTGCGAACGCGCTCATCGGCTTCTCGCAGATGTTCCTGCGGCTGTGGAACGCGGAGCGGCCGCGCGCCACCGTGGTTGCGTGGGACACGCTCCCGGTGCCGACGTACCGCCACCTCGAGTACGACGGCTACCAGGCGGGCCGGGAGTTCGACGCGGAGCTGCTCGAGCAGCTCGACCTGCTGCCGGAGCTCGTCGGCTCGTGGGGCGTCGCGTACGCAAAGGCGCCCGGGTACGAGGCCGACGACTTTCTCGCGGCGGCAGCCGCGGCGGAGGAGGCCGCGGGCGGCCAGGCGCTCGTCGCGACCTCGGATCGGGACGCATTCCAGCTCGCGAGCGCCGCGACGACGATTCTCCAGCCGGTGCGCGGCCAGCCCGCAGCGCGCATCGGCCCGGCCGAGGTGCGCGAGCGGTACGGCGTCGATCCGGCGCAGGTCGTCGACTTCATCGCACTCCGCGGCGACCCGTCGGATCGGATCCCGGGCGCACGCGGCATCGGCGAGAAGCGGGGCGCCGAGCTTCTCGCGCAGTACGGGACGCTCGAGGCGATGCTCGAGGAAGGGCGGTTCGCGGCCGAGGCCGATTCGCTCCGCCTCTTCCGCAGGCTCGCGACCCTCGACCGCGGCGCGCCGCTGCCACCGCTACCGGACAAGGTGCCGGACTGGGCAGCAGGGGCCGCACGCGCGCGTGAGCTCGGGCTCGACGGCCTGGCTCGGAGCTTCGACGAGGCGACCTCGTGGAGCTGATCAGCCACCCGGCTCTCCCGCGGCTGCATCCGGCGCTCGACCCCTTCCACTCGGAACGCCCCGAGCGGCTGCAGGTTCTCCAGGGGCGGTTTCCCGGCTTCCGCGAAGGCGGCGAGGCGACGCGTGAGGACGTCGAGCGGGTGCACACCCCGGAGTACGTCGAGAGGGTCGCGTCGATCGAATCGGAGGTCTGGCTCGATCCGGACACGTACGCGGACGCGACGACCTGGGAGGCCGCGCTCCTCGCCGCCGGCTGCACCGTCGAGGCGGTGCGGGTAGGCGGGTTCGCGCTCGTCCGGCCGCCCGGCCATCACGCGCTCGCGGGTGCGGGAATGGGCTTCTGCATCTTCGGCAACGCCGCCGTCGCGGCCCGCTACGCACAGGCCGAGCTCGGTCTCGCGCGGGTCGCCATCGTCGACTACGACGTCCATCACGGAAACGGGACCGAGGCGATCTTCCGTTCCGACCCGTCGGTGCTGTTCGTCTCGCTGCACCAGTGGCCGTTCTATCCGGGGACGGGCGGTCCGGGGACGAGCGACGAGCACACGGTCAACGTGCCGCTGCCCGCGGGCTCGGGCGACGCCGACTATCTCGCCGCGTTCGGCGAGACGGTGGAGCCGGCGCTCGAGCGGTTCGAGCCGAATCTCCTGCTCGTCTCCGCCGGGTTCGACGCGCACGTGGACGACCCGCTCGCGCAGATGGAGGTGACCGCCCACGGCTTCCGCGAGCTCTCCCGGCGGTGTGCGGCGCTGGCGCCGCGGACCGCGGTGGTGCTCGAAGGCGGCTACAACCTCGAGACGCTGCCGTCGCTGGTGGAGGCGGCGCTCGAGGGGTTCGACGCGGCGTGAGCTCCCCGCCTAGACGTGGTCGTGAGCTCTCGAGCGGTGCCTGACTGAAGTCAGGCACCTGACTGTGGAGCCTGGCGCCGCCAGGCTCCCGGCTCTATCAGGCCGCGCGAGCGTTCTCGAGGCGCTCGCCCGGCCTGACGGCTGGTGCCCGACCGATGACTTCTCGGTCCGCGGCCGGTCCTCCCCGCAGACGATCGATCGGATGAAAGGAGCGAACGGTGCTCGCAAATTCGAAGGCATTCAGCGGCTTTGCCGTCGGCGACCTGGACAAGGCTCGGGAGTTCTACGAGGGCACGCTCGGGCTGAAGGTCTCCCAGGAGCACGACCTGCTCACGCTGCACCTCGCCGACGGCCGGGACACGCTCGTCTATGCGAAGCCCGACCACGCACCGGCGAACTACACGATCCTGAACTTCCCCGTCGACGACGTCGAAGAGGCGGTCGACGCTCTCGTGGCGCGTGGCGTGCGCTTCGAGCGCTACGACGGCATCGACCAGGACGAGAAGGGGATCTCGCGCGACCCGCAGGGCCCGCCCATCGCCTGGTTCACGGATCCCGCCGGAAACATCCTGTCCGTGCTCGAGGTCGGTTGAATGTGTGAACGTGCTCGAGCTCGAGACACCGCACGGTAAGGCGAACGTCTACGTCCACACGGCCGGCGAGCCGCGAGCCGCGCTCGTCCTCGGCCACGGCGCTGCCGGGGGTGTCACGTCTCGAGACCTCGTGGCCGTGACGGACGTCGCCGTCTCGGAGGGCGTCACGGTCGCGCTCGTCGAGCAGCCGTACCGCGTCGCCGGGCGGCGCTCTCCGGCACCCGCGCGCCAGCTCGACGCCGCCTGGGCTTCGGTCGTGGAGCAGCTCGCAGCTGGCGAGCTCAGCGGGCTTCCGCGCATCGTCGGCGGCCGCTCGCTCGGTGCCCGGGTTGCCTGCCGCACTGCAGAGGCGGCGGGAGCCGTCGCCGTGCTCTGCCTCGCGTTCCCGCTCCAGCCTCCGCGTCGGAGGTCAGGCGCGGAGGCACCGAGCCGCCTCCCGGAGCTCGATGCCGTGCGTGTCCCGACGCTCGTCGTGCAGGGCGGTCGAGATCCGTTCGGGATCCCGCCGGCCGCCTCGCTGCGAACGGTGGTCGAGGTACCCGGTGACCACAGCCTGCGGACGGATCTCGAGGCGGTGGCGGCCGCGGTTCGCTCCTGGCTCCCCGGCATCGTCCACGGCGCGGCCGAGCGCAGCCACGCCTGAAGAGCCCTCATCGCCCACTCGCCGGATCGGGCACGATCGGCACATGCGCCTTCCGTAGGTGTGGCGCTCGCTCATGATCTCCGTCATCGTGCTCGCTCTCATCGGCGTGCTCGAGAAGGAAAGGCGAGATCGAAGTGAGTCAGACGACGACGAGTGACCTGGTCATCTCCGCGCGCGGGGTCGTGAAGCGCTACGGCCGCACCGTTGCGCTCGCGGGCCTCGACGCCGACATCGGCCCGGGGATCACGGGCCTGCTCGGATCGAACGGCGCCGGCAAGACGACGTTCATCTCGCTCGCCCTCGGGCTCCGCTCGCGGGACGGTGGCGAGCTTGCCGTGCTCGGCCTCGATCCGGCGAGCGCAGGCATCGACGTGCGATCGCGCATCGGCTACGCACCCGAGCACCACGACCTGCCCGCCGAGCTCGCCGCGTCCGACTTCGTGCGCCATCTCGCCGAGATGCACCTGCTGCCCCGCCGCGCCGCCGTCCAGCGCGCCAACGACGCGTTGTGGCTCGTCGGCCTCGGCGAGGAGCGCTTCCGCCCGGTCGGGACGATGTCCACGGGCCAGCGGCAGCGAGTCAAGCTCGCGTCGGCGATTGCGCACGATCCCGAGCTCGTCCTCCTCGACGAGCCCACCGACGGGCTCGACCCGATGCAGCGGACGGAGATGCTCGCCCTCATCCGCCGCATCGGCACCGAGTTCGGCGTGCACATCGTCGTGTCGTCCCACCACCTCGAGGAGGTGGAGCGGATCTGCGACGCGGTCGTGATCGTCGAGGGCGGAGAGGTCGTGCACGCCGGGACGCTCGCGGACCTGCAACGAGGGCCTGAGGGGCTCGTCGTCGAGGTGGACGAGCGAGCCGACGAGCTCGCGTCCATGCTGGCCGCGCGCGGCCTGGACGTCGCGCTCGACGGAGGCGTGCTCATCCTCGGCGCCTCGGACGGCGCATACGACGCGGTCCGCGATGCCGTGGCCGAGCTCGGCGTGGGGTTGCGGCGGCTCGAGCCGCGCGGGCGGACGCTCGAAGACGTCTATCTCGGAGTCGGCAGGTGAGCACCCGTCAGGACGCGCAGCTCTTCGACCTCGGCTACCGCGGCTACGACGGGCTACGCGAGCGCCCGGCCCGAGCGGTCCTGACGCTCGCCGACTTCACGGCCCGTCGAGTGCTCGGGCTCGGGCGGGGTGGTCGGCACAAGGCGCTGCCGGCGATCACGCTCGTGATCGCGTATCTGCCGGCCCTTTTCTCCGTCGCGTTCGCGGTGTTCTCGGACAACGTCCTTCCCGACGACCTCGTGAGCTACGGCGACTACATGTTCATCATCGGCAGCGCGCTGGCGCTCTTCGCGGCTCTGGTGGCGCCCGAGGCGCTCTGCCCGGATCGGCGTACGGGGATGCTCGGCCTCTACCTGTCGGGCCCGCTCGACCGCACGCGCTACCTGGTCGCGAAGTGGGCCGGCGTGTTCGCGGCGATGCTCCTGATCACGCTCGGCCCGCTGCTCTTCATGCTCCTCGCCTTCGTGATTGCGGGCTATGGGCCGTCCGCCGGCGAAACGCCGGGGCTCGTGCTGCGCATCTTTGCCGTGGGTGTGCTGACCGCTCTCGTGTACACGGCGCTCTCCATGGCGGTCTCGAGCTTCACGACCCGGCGGGCCGCAGCGGCGGTCGGAGTCATCCTGCTGCTCTTCGTCCCGGTGACGATCGTGCGGACGGCGATCGAGAGTGCCGAGGCGCCGGACGAGCTCGACCTGCTCAGCTCCCCGTTCGTCGTGGCGAATCTCGCCTACCGGATCTTCGGCGAGACACCCGAAGACGTGGAGCCGGTCACGCGCCTCGCCACCTGGGTCGTCGGCAGCGGGGTCGGCGCGACGATCCTCGTCGGCGCGCTCGTCTGCTGGCTCCGTTATCGCCGGCTGGAGGCGTTCCGATGACGACCGAGCCGCGGGTCGTCGCGGAGAACGTCTCGAAGTGGTTCGGAGCCCTCGTCGCGGTGTCGGACGTCAGCTTCGACGTCGGGCCTGGCGTGACTGCGCTGCTCGGCCCGAACGGCGCCGGCAAGTCGACCATGTTCCGCATGCTCTGCGGGCTCGCGCGGCCGTCGAAGGGGACCGTCCACGTCCTGGGGAGCGATCCGCGCACGGATCCCGGTGTCGCGCGGCGCATCGGGCTCGTGCCGCAGCAGGAGGGTGTCTTCGAGCCGCTCACGGCCAACGAGTTCGTCGCGCTGTCCGCACGGCTGCAGGGCGTTCCCGACCCCACCGCAGCTGCGGCAGCGGCTCTCGAGACGGTGGACCTCGATCCCGCCGACTCACGGCGGCTGCCGGCGTACTCGAAGGGAATGCGCCAGCGCGTCAAGGTCGCCCAGGCGATCGTCCACGACCCGGCCGTCCTCGTCCTCGACGAGCCCCTGACCGGTCTCGACCCGCGTCAGCGACTGGACATGGTCTCCCTGTTCCGCCGCCTCGGGAGCGAAGGCCGCTGCGTGATCGTGTCCAGCCATGTCCTCGACGAGGTGGAACGACTGGGCTCCCAGGTGCTGGTCATGTCGCAGGGGCGACTCGCCGCGGCCGGCGACTTCCGCGAGCTCCGTGCGCTGATGGACGACCGGCCGATGCGGATCCGCGTTCGCACCGACAGGCCACGCGAGCTCGCCGGCGCGCTGCTCGAGGCGGGGACTGCGGTCGGTGTTCGGCTGGACGGAGACGAGATCCTCGAGCTCGAGACGAACGACGCCAGAGCGCTCGCGCATGCACTCGCGCCCGTGGCGCGCGACCGCGAAGCCCGTCTGTTCGAGGTGCACCCGCTCGATGCCGACCTCGAGGGCGTGTTCCGCTACGTGGTTCAGCGATGACGACCCTCGACGCGGCGCCGGTCCCTGCAGGGCCACGCACGCTCGTCTCGCTCCGGGCGCTCTACCGGCTGCTGCTCCGCACCCAGATCACGATCCCGCGCCTGCTCGGGATCGGCGCGCTCGGCGTCCTCGCGATCGTGCTCGGGCTCTTCTCCCGCTGGGACGACAACCCGTCGCAGGCCGCAGCGGACACGGTCGTCTCGTACGGGCTCGGCATCCTCGTGCCGCTCGCGACGCTCTGGCTCGGCACCTCGGCGATCGGCGACCTGGTGGAGGACCGGCTGCTCGTCTACGTCTGGCTGAAGCCCGTGGCGCGGTGGCAGCTGCCTGCTGCTGCGATTCTCGCCACTCTGAGCGTCGCGGTGCCGCTGACGGCCGTTCCGCTCACCGTGTCCGCGCTCGTCGCGGGAGCCGATGACGTGGCCTGGCCGGCCTTCCTCGCCGCAGCCCTCGCCGCGCTTGCGTACTCCGGGATCTTCGTCGCGGCCGGCCTCTGGTTCCGGCGCGCTGTCTGGTGGGGGCTGGCGTTCGTCCTGATCTGGGAGAACGTCGTCGCCTACGCGGCGGAAGGAACGTCACGCTTCACGGTCATCGGCTGGGCGTCCTCAGTCCTCGGCCTGGCGCCGGATGTCGACGTCCGGCTCGAGGCCGGCTCTGCCGCAGTCGCGTTCGTGGTCCTGCCGGCGATCGCGCTCGTGGCCTGGTTGGTCGCGAGCTGGCGCAACAGCCGGGCAGACGTCGACTAGGGGCTGTCGTGAGGATTCGGAGCGAGCACGTCTTCGACGAAGGCGAGCACGGCCGGGTGCGCGGGGTCGATGAGGTGGCCGCCCTCGACCCACTCGACCCTGGCCGTGGGCATGGCCTCCGCCGTCAGCTCCGTCGCCTCCGCGAACTCCGGCGCGGAGCCCCTTGCGCCGACGATCAGCGTCGGCTGTCCGATCGTGCCGAGCTCCTCCGCGCTCACGGCGAGCAGCGCACCGCGTTCCTCGGCGAGGATCGCCGGGCCGTTGGCGGTGAAGACCCGCACCACCGATTCGGGCACGCTCGGCCAGGCGGCGTCGCCCAGGACGCCACGGAGCATCGTCTCACCGACCGTCTCCGGGTCCGCCTCGGCAGCGGCGAACAACCGCTCGTGGAAACTGCTCAGCCAGCGCGTGAAGGCCGGACTGAGGGACAGTCCGCCGCCCTCGAGCAGCGCCAGGGCACGCACACGCTCCGGATAGCGCAGCGCGAGGTCGACCGCGATCTCGCCGCCCCAGCTGCGGCCGATCACGATCGCGGGCGCTGCGTCGAGCGCGTCGATGAGCGCCGCCGCGTCGTCCGCCTGCAGGTGCACGCCGGTGACGAACGGCTCCGGGCGCTCGCTGCGGCCGAACCCGCGGCGGTCGTACACGATCGTGCGCCCACGCGTCGCCAGCTCGACGGCTGGACCGCGCCAGAGCTCGACCGAGCTCCCCGTGCCGTGGATGCACAGGATCGGCTCGCCGGAGCCATGTTCCTCGTAGTAGAGCGAGACGCCGTTGACGCTGATCTCGGGCACGTGACGAGTATCCGCCGCCGCGGCGCGGCTCGCATCGGGTGAACACCCCATTCTCGGCACATCGGCGGCCTAGCCGCGACGTGCCGCGCCGACGTACACCCCGGCGCACACGATGGCGCCGCCGACGATCGTCGTCACGGTGATCGGCTCGTCGGCGACGAGCGCGCCGAGCGCGATCGCGATCACTGGCATCAGCACGAATATGTACGAGGTCGCGGACGCCGTCCACCGCTGCACGACGACGAGCACGAGCAGGAACAACCCGACGGTTGCCGCGACGAGATACGCGACCGCGAACTGCGTCTCGCCGGCCGTGGGCAGCGCGAAGCGTTCCCCCGCACCCGCGGCGACGGCGAGAAGCACTGCGGCGCCCGCGGTCATGCCGACGAAGTTCATCGCCACCGGATGCTGCTGGCCCGCCAGCTTGGAGACGACGACCGACTCGGACGCGCAGAGTGCCGCCACGCCGAGAAGCGCGAACGAGCCCCAGCCAAACTCCACGGATCCCGGCTGGAAGAAGATCAGCACCGACCCTGCAATCGCGATCAGCGCACCGACCAGGGCGCGAGCGCCGAGACCTTCCATCCCGTGGGCGACGGCCAGAAGGAGCGTCAGCAACGGACCGACCGCGAGCACGACGGCTGCGATGCCGGCCGGAACCTCCTGCAGCGCCCAGTAGAGGCAGCCGTATGCTGCACCGAACGCGAACAGCCCGTAGGTCACGACGAGGGCGAGCGGGCGACCGCGGGGGAGCGACAACCGGAGCGCAACGCACAGGACGCCGAAGACCGCCGCTGCCAGTGCAAAACGCAGCCCGGCGCCCCAGATGGGGTCGAGCTCGCGGTTGCTGTACCTGATCGCGACGAAGTTCGAGCCGCCGATGAACACGGCGCCGAGGAACGCGGCGAGCGCCGCTCGGTCGATTGCGAGGTCCGTCCGAGGAGACTGCTCGAGCGGAGAGTCGCCGGCTCTCACCCCGCGAGAGTACGGCGGGCGCTCGGGGCGGGGTCGATCCTCAGTCGAGGAGCCGGTTCTCCATCGCGAACAGCGCCGCGGCGGCGCGCGACGAGACGCCGATCTTCGCGTAGACGTTCTCGACGTGGCGTCCGACGGTCTTCGGCGAGATGACCAGACGTTCGGCCACCTCGCGGTTCGACCGGCCGCGGGCGATCAGGCGTAGCACCTCGACCTCCCGATCGGTGAGGTCGGCCGGCCGGGGCGCGAGCGCTGGGGCAGCCCGCTGATTCGCGGCAGCGAGCACACAGGCGACCGCGTCGGCATCGAGCCCGGTCTCGGATTCCAGCGTGCGGGCGGCTGTCTCGTCCGCGAGTCGCGCGCGATGCGGACGGTCGGCCGTGAGTGCCGCGTAGACGTCCGCGGCGGCGAGGATCCGGTCGCTACGGGACAGCGCGTCGGCAGGGCGAGAGCGGTGATACCCGGAGCCGTCCAGTCGCTCGTGATGGGACGACGCGGGCTCGACGAGAGCAACGAGCGCTGGGCAACGGCTGAGAATCCGCTCCGTGTAGTACGGGTGGAGCCGCACCCGCTCCCACTCGGGTGTCGTGAGCGCGCCAGGCTTGTCCCAGACCCCGTTCGCGACGCCGACGCGGCCGAGGTCGTGGACCAGCCCCGCCCGCCGTAGGTCGTCGCACGCGCCGGTCTCGAGCCCGGCGTGCCGACCCGCCTGCTCGGCAAGCGAGGCAACCGTACGGGAGTGGCCGCGGATCCACGGCGACTTCAGGTCGGTGAAGTCGGCGAACGCCGCCAGGAGCGAATCGAGCCCGTCCGTCCCGACGGTGAGCACCGGCTCAGGCTCCGACGCCAGCGCGGCTTGCCATTCGTCTCCTGCGACGAGCTCGGAGAGGACGGTCTGCCCGACTTGCTCGAACGCTTCGACGACGGACGGGTCGTACGCTCGACCGTTGCGCGCTACCAACCACTCCCGTGGATCCTCGCCGAGCGTGGTTGCGAGATCGGCGTCTCTTGCGACCACCACGACACGGACCGCGACCGGGACCGCCTCACCCGCGAGCCTGGCGGGGAAGCCCTTCCCGTCCCAGCGCTCGTAGGCATGGGCGAGAGCCTCGACGACCGGTTGTGCCAGCCCGACGCGGCGGGCGAGCATCGCACCGACCTCGCAGTGCGTCGCTAGCGAGCGTTCGGCGCCCTTCGGGTCGGCGAGCGCGCGGGCGACGAGCCGGACACGGCGCGCACGAGGCTGACCGGGGGCGACGCTGCGGACGAATCGAGCCATCACCTCCTTGCTCGAGCCCATGAGAACCGGAGCCATTGCAGC
The DNA here is from genome assembly GCA_963848405.1 of uncultured Actinomycetes bacterium. Classification (GTDB taxonomy): domain Bacteria; phylum Actinomycetota; class Thermoleophilia; order Gaiellales; family Gaiellaceae; genus GMQP-bins7. The sequence continues at coordinate 51,962 of CAWKDP010000020.1, forward strand.
GTTGATAGCCAGATCGTCGCCCCCGACCAGCGCAGCATTCTCCGCCGCGTCCGAGGTGCAACCGAGAAACCGCAGGAGCGCGAACTGGTGGACGGTTCGGACCTCGTCCGGACCGCCGCCCAGCGCCCTCGCGAGCGCTGTGGCGATGGTGCACGTGCGCAGGGCGTGGCCCAGGGGCTGGCCCGTGGCGAGGTCCGTCGCGAGCGACACCGAGGCGAGGAGCTCGGCCAGACGGAGCGGGCGAGACGGCTCACGCGTCTCCGGGCCGACCATGGACGAACGCTAGCCCAGGCACAGGTTCTGCCTGCTCAGAGCCTGCTAACCGTGTCCTCACAAGCCGTAGCTACCGTCACACGCCGATGAGCGGCACGAGGCAATGGTGGGCGCTCGGGCTCGCGTTCACGCTCGCGGCGCTGGCCGTGAGCGTCGGCAGCGCGGGCGCGGTGACGCCTGCCCGCCAGGCCGCCGAGCCTGCGCCGGTCGCCTCGCTCGAGCCCGTCGAGACGATGAAGCTCTGGCGCCGGCTCGTAGAGACGCGGTCGCGCCGGGCCGGAGCCGCTGCCGACTGCCGTCCGCTTCGTGGCGTCTTCTATGCGCCGACCGACTACCTCCGCCTGGCCACGAAGCTCGCCGCGACCGCCTCGCCTTGCGCTCAGTACTACGTCTCGATCCCGCCACTCGTGGCGGACAAGACGCGGCCTCGCCCGAACGCGGCCTGGCGCGTCCGCGCTCTCGGCTCGAACTTCCACGCGATGGCGGAGATCCACTTCGCCACCTGGACGAGATGGGTCGCGAGCACCGGTTCGACCTGGTACACAGCGGGCGTCACCGCGCGCGAGCGGATGGCCGCCGCGGGCTATGACGTCGCGAACGGCGACACGTGGGTATTGAACGAGGCGAGCTCCGCGGTGCGTCGCGGAACCGGCAGCGCCCGGTCGATCATCCGCGAGTTCCTCCGCGGCCTCTACGAGGGCGGCGGACAGCCGACCAAGGGAGCCGTCTTCGTGATCGGCGTCGGTCAGCAGTCCAACGACCTGTCCCTGTACCAGACGAACCTCCAGAACTGGTTCGCCGACTCGGCCTTCTGGGCCGACATGGCGACATACGTCAGCGACTGGTCGCAGGAGGTCTACGGAGACGTGCGCAACTACGCGGTACCGGGCTTGCCGACGTCGTCGCGCCGCGACTACCTCAACGACTACCTCCAGCACGAGCTCGTGCTCGCGGCTGTCGGCCCGCCCACGATCGAGACGGCGCGCGCGTTCCTGCAGTCGACCTTCAGCCCACTCGCGAACGCAGCATGGGAGCGCTCTTCCGGCTACGGGTGGACGATGGTCCCGGCACAGCAGATGGCGGGGTACGTGTCGGCGCAGGTTCATGCCCTCCGCTACTTCAGCTCGACGAGCGCCCAGCCTCAGGATCACTGGGGGCTCGCCTGGGCGCCGAGAAACGGCTCCGGCATGTCCGCATCCGAGTTCGCCGCGCAGAGCGGTCTCGTCCTGGACCGGCTCGCGGCCGCGGTGCGCGACTCGGCCGACCCGGTCGACCCGGCCGACCCCGGGAGCGCCGCCTGCGGGCCGCCGGGGCAGAACGTCTGGTGTGTGGGCGACCTCGAGGGCGCTCGCGTGAACGAAGGGTGGAAGTCGTTCAGAGGCTGGACGCAGTCGGTGCTCGCGTTCGGCACGCCGGCACAGACGATTCCCGCGGGGACGCCGTCGGCGGCCATGAATCTGGCCCTCGTCACGAGCTCGGGGCTTTCCGTGACGACGCCAGCGCCGCTCGCGGTGACCTTGAGCTCGAGCTCCGCGCAGGGCGGGTTCTCGACGAGCCCGGCCGGCCCGTGGACGCCCACTCTCGCGCTGACGATCGCCGCCGGCACCGGCACCGGCCCCGTCTTCTACTACCGCGACACCCGTGCGGGCAGCCACGTGCTCACCGCCTCCGCGGGCGGCGCCACCAGCGGTACCCAGACCATGACCGTCACTCCCGGCCCGGTCACCGCGCTGACCGTTCGACCCAGGTCCGCAACTGTCCGCGTTCGAGCGTCGCAGCGATTCACGGCCGTCGGTGCCGACGCGTATGGCAACTCCCTCCCGGTGTCGGTCACGTGGTCGGTGACGCCCGTGGCCCGCGGCACGCTCTCGCCTCGGCGGGGCAATTCGACGACGTTCAGCGCCGCTCGTAGTCTCGGAAGCGGGATCGTCACGGCATCGATCGGCACCGAAGTCGGGACGGTCACGGCCGGCGCCGGGATTCGCGTGACGCCCGGCGCGCTCAGGATCGGGTCGATCCGGTACACGGCGCGCCGCGCCGCCGGTGCTCGTCACGGCCATCACCGTGGACTCGACGGGGCGGCCGGTCTCGCGTGCCGTCCTGTCGGCCGTCATCCGGCGGAACGGTCGGAGCTACCTCTCCGCGCGCGCGGCGACCGGTCCATCCGGCCGGACGGTGTACCGCGTGCCCGCGCGCCGCGGTGGCTGCTTCACGACCACGATCAGACGCGTCTCGGCGGTCGGGTTCGTCTGGGACGGCCGCACGCCGCGCAACCGCTTCTGCCTCCCTCGGCCGCGCTAATCGAAGCGCGCACCGCGATCTGCATCCTGCTCGAGGAGCTGGCTCCCGAGCTTGCCGCCGCGCGCTACGAGCTGCATCCGCAGTCGCGCTCGCGCGTGCCTCTGCACATCACGTTGCTGTTTCCTTTCGTCCCTCGGCGCGAGTTGTCGCCGGACCTGCTCGTTCCGCTTCGGTCGTTCTTCGGGAACCGCGCTCGCCCGACGTTCCAGCTGACTCACGTCGCCGTCTTCCCGGACGTCGTCTCGTACGCCGTTCCGGAGCCCAACGGCGAGCTGAAGGGATTGGCACGGGAGCTGTGGGCCGCGTATCCCGAGACGCCGCCGTACGGCGGCGAGTTCGGAGTGGACGAGCCCGTGCCGCACGCAACGCTTGCTCCGCTCGAAGTCGCCGATGCCGAGACCGTGCGTGCGCGCGTCGAACCGCTGCTTCCCGTGCTCTGCGAGCCGTCTCACGCGTCGCTGCTCGAGGAGTTCGAGCCCGATCGCTGGCGCGAGCTCGCAGCCGCTTCCGTTCAAGCTTGCGACGTAATCGGATTGTGCATCGCGGCGCCCGCTCAGGGCGCTGACCACGTGACTCGGTTGCCCTCGAAACGCTGCCCGCACGACACTCCGGCCGGTCTCTTGGCCGGCCGGGGACATAGATGACCGCCGTCGCGGACGATGCGTTCGACAGCGCCGGTCCGTCACACTCTCTAGACGACAGAGAGAAGAAATGAGCGAGCGCGACGGCTATGAACCAGGCGTGCCCGTCCCCGAGGCGAGGACGCAGACCCGAAGCGGATCCCGCGCTGGTCGCCGCGGCCCCGCCCGACCCCGGAGGCGCGGTTTCCTCGATGGGCCAACTCGTGACCGCTTCGCAGGGGGCATGAATTGACTACCATCGAGACCGCTTGGCGGGACCTGAGGGCAGCTCTGGAGGGCGAGGTCGTCCTCCCCGACTCCCCTCGATACGACGAAGTTCGCAGGCCGCAGATCTCGCGCTTCCACGACGTGCGCCCACAGGCCGTGGTGCTGTGCCGGACGCCCGAGGACGTGGCCGAGGCGATAGCGTTCGCGCGTCGCGCGGGTATCGAGGTCGCCGTACGGAGCGGAGGGCACGACTTCGCTGGGCGCTCGTCTGGCCCCGGGATGGTGCTGGACCTCACGCCGATGCATTCCCTGGAGCTCTCGAGCGGCCTAGCCACCGTGGGGCCCGGCTTCCGGCTCGGCGCCCTCTACGCCGCCCTCGCCCAGTACGAAGTCACGATCCCGGGCGGCTGCGGGGCCACGGTCGGCATCGGCGGCCAGGCGCTCGGCGGCGGGCTTGGCCTGCTGGGCCGCAGCCGGGGGCTGACATCGGACCAGCTAGTCGCGGCAGAAGTGGTGCTGGCCGACGGGCGGGTGGTGGAGTGCGACGAGCAGCGCCACGAGGACCTGTTCTGGGCGCTGCGCGGCGCGGGCGCCCAGGGCGTCGGTGTGGTTACGCGCCTCACGCTCTGCACGGTGGCCGAGCCAGCCGCCACCTCGTTCCACCTCGAGTGGCCCTACGAGCGCGCATCGGCGCTGATCGCCGCCTGGCAGAAGTGGTCGCCGACGGGGCCGGACGAACTCGCGGCGAGCCTGCTCGTCACCGTCGGCGGGGAGGCCGGGGCCGACCCTGTGGTCCACCTGTTCGGCTCGATGATCGGCAGCGAGACCGAGACCGCGGCACTGCTCGACGAGTTCGTGTCGGTCGCCGGCGCGGATGCCGCCTCCTCGGAGCGCGCGCACATGCGCTACGGCTCGCTGAAGAACTACCTCGCGGAGCGAGGCCCGGGTGACCAGGAGGACGAGCACGGCCGCCCGTACACGAAGTCGGAGTTCTTCCGCGAGCCGCTACCGGCCGGCGCGGTCGAGGCGCTGGTGGAGCTCTTCGTCCGGGGACGCCGGCCCGGGGAGGCGCGGAAGCTCGACTTCATGCCCTGGGGCGGCGCCTACAACCGCGTGCCCGCGGACGCCACCGCCTTCCCACACCGCGAGGAGCTCTTCCTGCTCGAGCACTCGGTCGTCGTCCCGGCCGGCTTCGACGCCGCTGCGACCGAGGCCGCGCGCGCCTGGCTGTCGGACTCGTGGGAGCTCGTGCACCCCTCCGGCTCGGGCGGCGTGTACGCGAACTTCCCCGATACGGACCTACCCGACGAGCACCGCGCTTACTGGGGCGGCAACCTCGAGCGCGTGCGGCGCGTGAAGGAGAAGTACGACCCGGAGCGAGTCTTCGGCTGAGGCCGTGTCCGGCAGCGCAGGGGACGCCTGGTCGGCATCCACGCTGTCAGATCGGCCGCGATGGGCGAGGTCGTCGCAACGGATTCCGCATGGACACACGGATCGCGATCATGCCACGTCACGGTTCGTGCGCCTCCTCTCGGGGGCGCGTGATGCACCGGTGATGCATGGCCGATCGGCCATCAGATAGGAAAACCCTGCAAATGCAGGGTTTTCCCGTAGCAGGCCTGTAAGCCGGATAGTCCTCAGGGTCGCTCCAGCGGGGGCCGGAAGGCTGCCCAAAGGAGGAGCGATGAAGAGACGATGGACGAGGGAACTGGCCGATTTCCAGCGCTTTTGCGCGTCGGAGCGGCGGCTTGCCCCGACGACGTGCTCGGCGTACGAGCGTGACGTTTCGGCGTGTCTGGATTACCTGCAGGGTCAGGGGATCCGGGACCTCGCCGAGGTGAAGGTGACGCACCTGCGCGCCTTCCTCGCCGAGGAGCAGAAGCGGCGGCCGGCGGTCTCGAGCCAGGCGCGGACGACCGCGGCGCTGAAGTGCTTCTTCCGCTTCCTCGTCGAGGAGGAGCGAATCGTTCGCGACCCGGCGTTGCCGCTGCGGACGCCGAAGAAGCGGGAGGCGCTGCCGGACACGCTGACGATGGGCGAGCTCGAGCGCCTGCTCGCCCAGCCCGGGCGCGACGACGCTCTGGGAGCGCCACTTCCCCGGCAAGCCGGAGCGCGACCGGCTGCTGCTCGCGCTGATGGCGTACGCAGGGCTGCGTCGGAGCGAGCTGCTCGGGCTCGACTGGGACGACGTCGACCTCTCGCGGCGGCTGCTGCGGGTGCGGAAGGCGAAGGGCGGCCGGCAGCGGACGATCCCGATCCATCCCGCGCTCGCGCCGCTCTTCGCCGAGTACTACGCGACCCGCGTCCCGCTGACCGAGCAGGCGGTCTTCGTCGGCGTGCAGGGCAACCGGCTCCACTACACCCAGCTCGGCAGACGTTCCGCCACTACGTCGACGCGGCCGGCGTCAACGAGCGCAAGCGCGTCACGCCGCACACGCTCCGGCACGTCTTCGCCTCCGAGCTCCTGCACGCCGGCGCGAACCTGCGCCAGATCCAGGAGCTGCTCGGCCACAAGCACCTCGACTCGACGCAGCGCTACACGCGCGTGAACGCGCACGAGCTGCGCGGCGCGATCAAGCGGCTGCGCTGGGTCGGCTGACCGTCCGCGCGATATGCCATTCTTCTCAATCTCGGCAGAGCGCTTTGAGAAATATGGCATATCCTCCCTTTCACCCCTCAAGCTCGGCTCCGATGCCGCTGTTCATGTCGCTCATGGAGTTCGCCGAAGCGTTCCCGTCGGAGAGCGAGTTCGTCGAACGCAAGAGCGGTTTCAACCGGACGGCTGTCCAGGAGGCAGCAGTCGCGTTCTCCAATGCAGACGGCGGAGTGATCTTGATTGGCGTCGATGATGACGGCGCGATCGTGGGGAGGGGAGCTCACGGCCCGCCCTGCTCGACGACATCCACACGGCGATTCGGGATGCTCGCGATCCCGGTCGATACGCAGTACACGAGCTGAGTGTTGACGGAAGGTCGGTTGTCGTTCTGTCGGTCGCGCGAAGGGTCGAAGGGTTCTCACAGACTTCGAGCGGGCGCGTCCTCGTCCGGCGCGGGACGATGAAGATGGCGCTATTCGGTGCCGAACTGGCCCGCTTCATCAACGAGCGCTCGCTCCAACGGTTTGAGGAGACCGAGGCCCGCGTGACTCTCGACGAGGCCGACTCCGACCTCGTGTCCGAGCTCGCGGCGAGCTTCGGCTGGTCGCGCGATGTGCCCGAGCGACTCTCCGAACACGGCCTGCTGCTTGGAGACGGACGGAACCGGTTGACGATCGCAGGCGCGCTGTATCTCCTTCCCGACCCGGCCGAGCTGCTCGGGAAGACGTTCATCGAGATCCTCCGCTTCCCGGCCGATGACGCGGACTACGATCGCCGGCTTGAACTGCGCGGGCCGCTCCATCGCCAGCTGCAGCGTGCTGTCGACGAGGTCATGAGCGAGTTGGGCAGCGAGCTCGTCGTCCTGGGTGTCCGTCGGTATGACCTCCCGCGGCTTCCCCAGATAGTCCTCCGCGAGGCGATAGCAAACGCATTGGCACACCGCTCCTACGAGATGCAGGGCACCTCGATCCGCATCGAGATGTACCCGCATGCTGTTCGGGTCATCTCGCCCGGTCGGGCTACCAGAGCCGGTCACCGTCGAGAACATCAGGGAGACGCAGGCTGCAAGGAACTACCGCGTAATCACCGTCTTGCGCCGTCTGGGTTTGGCTGAGGACGCCGGACGAGGAGTGGATGTGATGGTTGATTCGATGCTGGAGGAGATGCTCGATCCGCCGGTCTTCGAGGACTCCGGCCACTCGGTTTCGGTCACCCTGCCGATCCGAAGTGCAGTCACCCCCACCGAGCGAGCGTGGGTACGGGAGGTCGAGACGAGAGGGCTGATCGAGCCTGGGGATCGGATCCTGCTCGTTCATGCCGCCCGGGGTGAGACGGCTGACTAACGGGCGGGTGCGAGAGCTCGTCGGTACCGACGCGCATGAAGCGCGTCGGGCGCTCCAGCGCCTCCGCGATGCCGACTTCCTCGTCCAGCATGGATATCGAGGCGGCGCCACTTACACGCTGAACGAGTCGCTCGCGCCGCCGGCGGGACTACGCCTGACGCGGCAGGCACTTAAGGAGCTCATCTTGCAGCTCGCAAGCGATGACGCCCCGCCGCTAACCAACGCCCGCGTTCGGGAGCGGACAGGCCTCGATCGTGCTGAGGCGCTGAGGCTTCTCGACGAGCTCGTTTCCGAGCGTCTGCTCGAACGGGTCGGGACTCGTCGAGGCACCCGTTACGTCCGAACCTGATCCTATTCCCGGCGCCGCCTCCAAGGTGCGGCCTCGGTCAGCCCGACCGAGGATCCACAGGCAACTCGCAGAGGCTGCCGACTGGCGACGACGTGTTAGCGCCCGCGCACTCGATTATCTCATTTAAGAGATATCGTCAGTGATATAGTCTGCCGAGAATGGCTAACCGAACGAGACTTCCTCGACGAGATCATCGCTGAGCGCAGCGAGCGCAACCCCGAGTTCCCCGGCCACGTGGAGGCCGCCCTCCGTCGGCGAGAGCTACTCCGCGAGCTCGGAGCCAACGGGAGAAGCTCGGACTCTCGCAGACAGCCGTCGCTGCGGGGATGGGGACATCGCAGTCGGCCGTCGCCCGGCTCGAGGCCGGCGAGATCGATGCGAAACTCTCGACCGTCGAGCGGTACGCCGCCGCACTCGGCCAGAAGGTCGAGTGGCGGGTCGCGAAGGCTCGTTAGCGGTTCGGGCAAGCGACCTGGCACCGACCTCAGGACGGTGCGCCCCAGAACCACTCGGCGAAAGGGTGCCTGCCGGTCATCTGCACGCTCGCATCCACCTCTCGGTCGAAGACTCCGAGCTCCTCATCGGTCGTCAGGGCGTCTGTGGCTGCGGAGCGGCATGCGATCCCGGGGCGCTGGTCGTCGAACGCAGCCTGGCCAACAGGCTGGCAGGTCACGTGCCGCACGGGTCGGCCGTTTCGGTGACGGGGGTAGGTGTCTGGAAGGCCGACCGACTCGAGACCCGCGACGGTCACGCAGTCGAGCCACTCCCGCTCGGCGACCTCGACGTCGACGAGGTCGTGTTGTTCGGCCTCGTCGAGATCCTCGACCCCGTACGGGTGCCCGCTCAGCTTGTGCAGCACCTGCAGGCGCGCTATCCGCAGGTCGCGGTTGAGGTAGAGCGCGCCGAAGCTGCCGGGAGGGTTCCAGCGCCCGCCGCGCTGCCGCGAATAGCTCGTGTCGAGCGGATTCGCCCAGGACGGCTCGGCAAGCCGGTTGTAGGGGCCGCCCCGGCGGATCGGTACGCCCATAGGCCACGTTCTCAGGCGGCTGAGGCCCAGTCGAAGCTCTCGCGGACGAGCTCCAGTAGCTCGTGGTGCCGGTCAGCAGCGATGAGCTCGAGCATCGTCTTGCCGCCGTACGCATCGGCAGGGCGACGCGCGACACCGGCGAGCCTGCCCGGCTTCAGCTTGCGCTCCAGTAGGTCGGCGATCGCGAGGAGCGTCTGCACCTTCTCCTGTCGCTCTGAGGGCACGCCGCGCTCGAGCCACTGGTCCACCGCCTGACGGCGTACCCCGAAGAGCGAACCGAGTTCCGTCTTCGACAGCCCGAACGCCTCCATCAGGCGTCGGAGCGGATGCTCCTCGTCGGGATGGTTGAGGTGGAAGCGCACTCGGCGCAGGAACCGGTGCGCGGTCAGATCGTCGACGTCGACGACCTCCCAGTGGCCCGAGTCGGCCGGCGCCAACTCGAGCGCGCGCAGCCCGATTAGCTGACGGACGCGGCTCGCGAGATCGAGTGCAACCGCCTCCTCGATGGGGAAGAGGGCCGTCCATGGGCCGAACGGTGCCTCGGCGGCGGCTGTCTCGAGCGCCTCGACCGGCGCTCGCCGCGGAGTGCCCTTCACGTCTATGGCGAGGTGCCCGTCGGCCGTGCGGACCACGACGTCGGGGCGAGCCCGATGAGCCTCGTCGAGTACTAGAAGAGTCAGCACGTGGTAGGAGCGCACGTAATCGCGCGTTGCATCGGCGGACCCTTCGAGTGCGAGCTCGAGCTGGTTGCCGAGTACTGTCAGAAGCTCGCCGCCTTCGAGCTCGCGAAGTGCGCGTCGAACTCGCCGGACGTTTCCGGCGAGGAGCGGCGATGCGGTCATCGCGGGTGCCATGTCCTACCCACCATAGCGCAAGCTATTCGCAAGCGCAAGGAAAACGCAAGGCAGGTCGATTGAGCGAACCTACGTGTTCGGAAGGCTACGTCGCACGTAGGTTCTCCAGCCACCTCGAGCTCAAGGGCCCTCGGCTCGCGACCGTCGCACTGATCCAGACGGGGTTGATAAGGAATCGACTCATTTGAAAAGGCTGCTTATCGATCGGTGAGGTGAGCACGC
>CAWKDP010000021.1:0-13632 GCA_963848405.1 uncultured Actinomycetes bacterium
GCGGCGCGCTCCGAGGCGCTCTTGGTGGAAGATCAGCGAGCCGAGGAACTGTATGTGTACGCGATCGAGCGCCTCGGTAGAACACGAATCAGGGCGGATCTGGCGCGGGCTCATCTCCTCTACGGCGAGTGGCTGCGACGTGAACGCCGGCGCCTGGACGCACGGAAGGAGCTGCGGCTCGCCTATGACCTCTTTTCTGACTTCGGCATGGAGGCGTTCGCCGAGCGCGCACGCGTCGAGTTGGAGGCGACCGGCGAGCACGCCCGCAAACGCACAGACGAGACGAGGGACGACCTCACCTCCCAAGAGGCGCAGATCGCCCGCCTCGCCCGCGACGGCCTCTCGAACGCGGAAATCGGCGCGCGGCTCTTCATCAGCAAGCACACCGTCGAGTACCACCTCCGCAAGGTCTTTGCCAAGCTCGGCATCAACTCGCGCACCAAGCTGGCACGGGCCCTGCCGCCCGAGCCAGGCGCACTCTCCTAGCGCATCCCGCCCGTACGTATCACGGTTGACTGACGAAGCGGGCAGCCAGGAGTTGCGTAAGCTCGACGTCCAGTCGCGCACCCAGCTCGCGAACCGCTTGCCGAGGGGTGAGACGCCCTCGCCGCTCGTGCTTTCCGCTACGCCGCCTCCGCCGCCACGCTCACCCTGTCGAGATGTGCGAGCAGGGCGGGGACGACCTGTTCGTACGCGTCCTCCTGGACGAAGTGGCCGGCGTCGGGCACCCGCGTGACCACGGCGTCAGGGAAGGTTCCGAGCCACAGGTCCTCGAGCACCTCCTCCCCACGGGAGCCACTGCGCTCGCCGCTCTTGCGCCTTCTATGCTCGGCGTGGGTCTGGAGCGCGTGACGCGAAGAAGCGCTCGACTGTGTCGAGCGGCTCGATATTGCGTTGAGCGCGAGCGAGCATGAGGGCGCCCTCGAGCGCAGGCCATGAGCACCGTCTGTGCGCTTCGGCTTCCGCCGCGGCGCCCCAAACCTGGCTAGGCGTCGACGACTGGCGCTCGCCACCCTGCGAACGCTCGCGACATGGGTGCGGAGGCTGTCGTTGTCCGCCGCGTCGCAAATGGTCGCGGCCAGCGGGCAGCCCAAGGCGAAGTCGTGGTCGACGAGCAGGCGTCGCCATGGGGTCACGATCACGCTGATTGCTTCGGGGAACGTCTCGGCTTCGCCGAGCATGCGCTCGAGATCACCGAAGAGGTCAACGAGCGCGACATCGATCGCTTCGGTCACGAGTTGCGTCTTGCCGCCCGGGAAGAAGCGGCCGAGCGAGCCGCGGGGACCGCCGGAGTGGGCGACGACCTCGCGGAGTCCGGTGCCGTGAATGCCACGCTCGCGGGGATGAGCGTCGCGGCGCTCTGCACCATGCGCGCGCGAGCTCGGAGAACGCCAGCGGTCGGCGGTCGGGTCCTCGCTTCGTTCTTTGCAGCCATGGCGTCAGGGTAGGGCATTTAGATGACGATCGTCATCGCTTCTGCTAGGGTCTGCGCTCCGATGACGACCGTCATCGAATGCGAATCTCGATCGTCGCCTGGCGAGAAAGCCAAGTGGGACTAAGGGAGGAGACAGTCACATGAGCGCCGAAGCGATTGCGCCGATCACCACCTACTTCCGAGTCTGCGACGGGGTGCGAGTGAGGTTTGCCGACAACGGGGCGGACTCCGACGTCACGGTGCTGCTGCTGGCGCCCTGGCCCGAAAGCCTTTGGGCCTTCCGTCACATCTGGGACCGCGTCTCGGCGGTCGCGCGGACGGTCGCCATCGACATGCCGGGGTTCGGGCACTCCGATGGTCGCCCGGAACTGATCGCCCCCGACGCCTCTGGAGCGTTCCTGGCCAGGCTGATCGACGAGTGGGGCCTGGAGGCTCCGCACGTCGTCGGCCCCGACGTCGGCACGGCCGCGGCGCTCTTCCTCGCCGCGAAGGCTCCGCAGAACAGCTTGACCGTCGGCGGACGGCGCAGTCCGCTTCCGATCGAAGCAGGCGGCGCGCTCAAGGACATCATCGAAGCGCCGAGCCTGGACGTCGTCCGCGGACTGGACGCCGGACCAGCATCGGCTACGCCGTCGAGGCCCTGCCGGGAGCGAGAGCGAGCCCGAGGTCCACGAGGACTATGTCAGCGCCTACGACCTCGGTCGCTTCGCGGAGTCGGCCCGGTTCGTGCGGCATTACCCCGAGCAGAACCCGGTGTTGCGCGAACTGCTGCCGACGATCACCACCCCGACCCAGATCGTGGCGGGGCGCGACGATGAGCTCGTGCCGTGGTCGAACAACCAGTACCTCGACGACCTCCTCCCGAACAGCGAGATCCACCCTCTCGACGCAGGTCACTTCGCATGGGAGCAAGCAGCGGAGGAATACGGCCGCCTTGTGGTCGATTGGGTCAGCGGCGGATTTCGGCGCGTCGCGGCCTAGGCGGCGACAGAGCGCTCAAGAGACATTCCCGCATACTCGGGCAGGCGAGCGCTGACTTTGTAGAGCCCGGCGTGAGTCATGCGCGTGACAGGCCGGATGGTCCAGCCGCCTGTAACGGAGTGGTTCACCAGCCTTTGGCCTGTTGCGCGACAGGAGTAACCTGGTTGGAGCTGCGACCGTACGGTCACGCCGTAGAGCCGCCCCCACCAACCGAACTCCACTGATGCTGCATCAGGGAGTCGGGCTCGAGTCGCGGAGCTGGGAGGAACTTCGCCGAGCCAACCCAGGCGACACCACACAGAACCAACATCCCCCGAGAGAGGAGCTGCTCATGACCGAGTCCGACACTCCGACTGTCGTCCTTGTCCACGGCGGTTTCGTGGACGGCTCTGGCTGGCAGGGAGTCTACGAGCACCTGAAGAAGGACGGCCACAACGTCGCCATCGTCCAGAACCCGACGATTTCGCTCGAAGGCGATGCCGCCGCAACGAATCTGATCCTCGACGCGCAGAGCAAACCAGTGATACTCGTCGGCCATTCGTACGGCGGCGCGGTGATCACCGAGGCGGGTACCCATCCCAACGTTGCGGCGCTCGTTTACATCGCAGGCTTCGTGCCGGACAAGGGCGAGTCGGTGAACACCCTCATCGCGGGTTTCCCGACCGATGGCCCGCAGCCGCCGATTCTGCCGCCGCGGGACGGGTTTCTCTTTCTCGACCGGGAGAAGTTCCATGCATCATTCGCGGGCGACGTGAGCGCCGAAGACGCCGCGTTCATGGCCGACTCGCAAGTCCCGTGGGGCGTTGACGCCCTGGGCGGAACAATCAGCGAGCCTGCGTGGCAGAGCAAGCCAAGCTGGTACCTCGTCACGACCGAAGACCGGATGATCCCTCCATCTGCCCAGCGCGAGATGTCCGCGCGGGCAGGTTCGACCGTCATCGAGGTCGCGGGCAGCCACGCCATCTACGTCTCGAAGCCTGCAGCCGTTGCCGAACTCATCCAGACGGCAGTCAATGCGACGATCCCTGTCGCGGCCGGCGTTTCGAGCTAGGCGGCGAAGTCCGGCGTAGCTCGTAGCACTCCATGGGCCGGGGGCGACGCTTGCCCCCGGCCCGAGGCATGACCTCGAGAGGATTGGTCGCGCGCCCTGTCATGCATTGGACGGAGTCGACGGGTGCGCGGCCGTGACCTCCGGTCGTTTCGTGTAGTCGCACGCCCTTCCTGTGGACGGTCTCAACTCAGCCTGATTTGGCTTGAAATGGTGACCCGCCGGAGCGGTTTCGCACCGTTTTTCGCCGTTTCGGGTCGCCTCGCTGAAGAGTCTGTGTAGTCGGGCGCGATTCGACGTCTAAGTCGACAACACAACATGCCGATTTGCAGGAATTTTTACGGGAGCGACGGGACTCGAACCCGCGACCTCCGGCGTGACAGGCCGGTACGACCTCAACCGGTACAGCCGGCTCCGACCCGGAATTACCCGCTAGAGCCGGCATTTCCGCATCGAGCGAACCGGCTACGACCGGCTACGACCGGCTCCCACCCGCCAGGGCCTGTGTAGTACGTGTGTAACTGACTTGTTGATAAGTAAGGCAACAAGCGTGACTGAGCTTGGGAACGCTCGGGGGCGCGGGCCGAGTCCGCGCCCCCGCAGCTCGTCGAGTGGAGCTCAGCGGAACGTGCGGAAGAACTCCCGCATGTCCCCGATGAGAAGGTCGGGCGCCTCCAGTGCGGCGAAGTGGCCGCCGCGGTCGAACTCCGACCAGTGGACGATGGTGTTGCTCTGCTCCGCGTAGCGCCGGATCGAGATGTCCTCAGCGAAGAGGGCGACGCCGGTGGGAACGCCCGACGGCTGCGGCCACGCACCGGAGTGCTTGTCCTCGTAGTAGACGCTCGCCGAGGACCCGGCGGTGCCGGTCAGCCAGTAGAGCATCACGTTCGTGAGCATGCGGTCGCGGTCGACGGCGTCCTCGGGCACCCCGGAGCCGTGCGTGAATGACTGGAACTTGTCCACGATCCAGGCCAGCTGGCCGACGGGTGAGTCGGTGAGACCGTAGGCGAGCGTCTGGGGTCTCGTCGATTGGATCCGCGCGTAGCCGAACTCCTCGTCCAGGAATTCGGCTATCCGGTCGACGCGCGCCCGCTCGGAGTCGCTGAGCTCGGCGAGCTCTGACTCCTCAAGCGGCGGAAACGGCATGAATCCGACCGTGGCCGCGTTGACGTGCACGCCGACGACGTGGTCGGAAGCGGCCCGGCCGAGGTCTGGGGAGATGATCGCGCCCTCATCGCCGCCCTGCGCGCCGTAGCGCTCATACCCGAGCCGGCTCATCAGCTCCGCGAAGGCGCCGCCGACTCGCCCCGCGGACCACCCGGACTCGCTTGTCGGCCCCGAGAGCCCGAAGCCGGGGATCGACGGGATCACCAGGTGAAAAGCGTCGGCCGGGTCGCCGCCATGGGAGCGCGGGTCGGTGAGCGGCTCGATTATGTCCAGGAACTCGACGATCGAGCCGGGCCAGCCGTGGGTGAGGATCAGCGGCAACGCCTCGGGCTCGGGGGAACGGACGTGCAGGAAGTGCACGTTGGCGCCGTCGATCGTGGTGGTGAACTGCGGCAGCTCGTTGAGCCTCGCCTCGTGCTCCCGCCAGTCGTACTCGGTGCGCCAGTACTCGGCCAGCTCCCTCAGGTAGCCGAGCGGAACGCCGCGGCTCCAGCCGACGTCCGCCAGCTCGCTCGGCCAGCGGGTGCGCGCCAGGCGGTCGCGCAGATCGTCGAGATCAGTCTGCGCGATCTCGACGCTGAACGGCTCGATCTCGGTACTCACGTTGCCGGTGCGTGTCGCCGTCATGGGAGTCTCCTCTCCGTGGGGAACAAACTGTTCCGTTCCACGATATCAAGAACGGAAGCTTCCGTTCCGTTGCTATTGTGACGAACTATGAGCACCAGCAGCTCCGGGCGGTTGAGCGGCCGTCGCGCCCAGGCGGCACGCAACGACGCGCGCATCCTCGACGCAGCCCGCGCCGTCTTCGTCGCGGATCCCGAGGCCCCGATCTCCGCCGTGGCCGCGCGGGCGGGTGTCGGCATCAGCGCCCTCTATCGGCGCTACCCCAGCAAGGAGGAGCTGCTTCGGCAGCTGTGCGCCGACGGCCTCCGCCGTTACATCGCCACAGTCGAAGCTGCGCTGGCGGACGAGGGCGACCCCTGGGCCGCCTTCGCCCGTTTCATGGCCCGGATCGTCGATGAAGACACGCACTCACTGACGCTGCGCCTGGCAGGGACCTTCACCCCGACGGAAGAGCTGTACCGCGAGGCCGAAAGGGCTCAGGAGCTCAACGTGCAGCTGTTCGAGCGCACGAGGGTGTCCGGCGCCCTCCGGCCCGACCTCACAGTGAACGACCTCTCGTTCCTCTTCGAGCAGCTGGCTTCCGTACGCATCGGAGACGAGGAACGAACCCGCGAGCTCCGCCACCGCTACCTGGGGCTGCTCCTCGACGCGCTTCGCACCCCGTCGACTACTCCGCTCGCCGGCACCGCGCCCAGCTGGGAGGAGATCCGCGAGCGCTGGTCCTAACCGGGGCGTCCATGCTGGCCGTCGAGGCGGTCCGGTCACACTGACCGGCGCTCGGCTCTACCTGCTCGACGCGGAAGACAAGATCAAGGCAGAGCCGTGCGGTTGCGGGATCAGCGCAGGATGCGGCGTTGCCTGCTGAGCGAACGATACGGGATATGTGCGGGATCTTTTTAGGAGGACCCGGATGCCCGCCCGACGGCGGGCGGGCATCCGGGACTTTCGGAGCGCCGACGCTGTCCGACGCCGGCTAGGCCTCCCGGACGACCTCGTAGGTGAGGAAGACGACGTCGCCCTCGACGGTCTGGGTGTCGACGAGGCGCATCGGTTTCTTGTCGCTGGTCTCGCCGAAGAGGCGCTCGCCGGCGCCGAGCATGACCGGGTAGATCTTCAGCCGCAGCTCGTCGACCAAGTCGTGCTCCATAAGCGTGCGTACGAGCTCGAAGCTGGCGGGGACGACGATTTCCCCGTCTAGCTCCTGCTTCAGCTTCGAGACCGCGTCCACCGCGTCGCCCTTGAGTACCGTCGAGTTGTTCCAGCCGGGATCCTCGAGGGTCGAGGATACGACGTACTTGGGCAGGCTGTTCAACCTGTCCGCCAACTCGCCACTCCGGGATGGCCACCGCGCGGCGAACCACTCGTAGCTCCGCCGACCCAGCAGCAGGGCCTCGGTGCCCAGGGCCTCGTCGAGCGCGAGCTTGCCGATTTCTGGGCGGTCCTTGATCAGGCCGACCCAACCGCCGACCCTGAAGCCTTCGTCACCGGCCGGGTCCTGGACGACTCCGTCGAGCGTGACGTTATCGCTGATCACGATCTTTCCCATTTTGATTCTCCTTCTTAGTCGTTCGGGACGGGAACAGGGACGGCCTCGATCCGCTCCTGCGGCGCTTTCCGCGGGCGCGGCCGGCCGGGGAGCAGGAGCGCCAGCGCGACGCCGATCCCTGCCAGCACGACGAGGGCGAGGAAGGCGGACTGGAAGCCCTCGTTCAGCCCGACGAGCGGGTTCGCACCGTCGTTTGCCGCCAGGTAGTCATCGGAGCGGGAGACGGCAACCGTCGTGAGGATGGCGACGCCGAGCGCTCCGCCGATCTGGAGGGCGGTGTTGCTGAGGCCCGAGGCGAGCCCGGCCTCGTGCTCGGCGACGCCCGCGAGCGCCGCGACCGTGGCGGGCACGAAGGCGAGGCCGACCCCGGGACCGAAGACGAGCAGCCCGAAGAAGATGTCTCCGAAGTAGCTGCCGCTCACGGAGACCTGCGTCAGCAGGAGCGACCCCGCGCCCATGAGCGCCATGCCGGTCGCGGCGACCGTCCGGAAGCCGGCCTTGAGGACCGCGGCCTGACCGACGATCGCGCCGACCGCGGCCCCAGCCGCGAGCACGACCGAGCCGACCCCGAACTTGACGGCCGAGTAGCCGAGCACCTGCTGCCCGTAGAGCGTGAGGACGAACGGCATGCCGACCGCGACGGCGCCGATCAGGAGCATCACCGGGTTCGCGCCGACGAGCGTGCGCGAGCGGAGGATGCGGAGCGGCACGAGCGGCGCGCGGTGGCGCGACTCGATCAGCGCGAAAGCAGCAAGGAGCACGGCCGAGCCGGCGACAAGGAGGATCGTCTGGCAGGCTGCCCCAGCCGACGTCCGGCGCCTCGACGAGCGCGTAGACGAGCAGGACGAGCGCGCCGGTGATCGTCAGCGCCCCGGCGGGGTCGTAGCTTCGCCTGCGTCAGCGCGGCCCGGCTCTCGCGCAGGAGCCGGGGCGACAGCGCGAGCGCGGCCAGGCCGAGGGGGATGTTGATGAAGAAGATCCACTCCCAGCCGGGGCCGTCGACGAGCGGGCCGCCGATCAGCCATGCCGCGGTGGCGCCGATGCCGCCGAGCGCGCCCCAGATCCCGAGCGCCTTGTTCCGCTCGGAGCCCTCGCGGAAAGGTCGTGGAGATGATCGAGAGGGCGCTCGGGGTCATGATCGCGGCGCCGGCGCCCTGGACCACGCGGGCCGCAAGGAGCGCCGCCGGCGACCAGGCGAGCCCGCAGAGGAGCGACGCGGCCGTGAAGAGCAGGACACCGGTCATGAACAGGCGACGGCGCCCGAGCAGGTCGGCCGCGCGTCCTCCGAGCAGGAGCAGGCCGCCGAAGGTGAGCGCGTAGGCGCTCAGCACCCACTGCAGGCCTTGCTCCGAGAAGCCGAGGTCCGCCTGGATCGAGGGCAGCGCCACGAGCACGATCGTGGCGTCGAGGACCACCATGAAGAAGGCGCCGCAGAGGAGCGCAAGCGCCCACCAGCGGCGGGGATCGAGAGCCGGCGCGGGCGCGACCGGCGCGGACGAGTTCATCATCAACCTCCGAAGTCGTTTTCAGTCGTCGCCGTACGATCCGGCGTCGCGCAGAAACTCATCGGTCGCTCGCGGCTGCGCTCGCGAGACGGCGACGAGGACGAGTGGGCCGGAGCCCACGCTGCGGAGGTGGGTTATTGGAAGCCGTGCGATCGGGATCATCGAGCCAGGCCCGAAGCGCCTGCTCGTCCCCGACCGGCACTCGAGCTCGAGCTCTCCCTGCTCGACGACCCACATGGCGTCGGGCAGGCGACCCGGCTCCAAGCCGAGCTCGTCCCGGGGAGCAACTCGGAAGACGCGCCTGGCGAAGCCCTCGGGGAGGGGATCGCGAAAGAGCGCGTCGCCGGCGCTCTCGTCCGCGGTCATCCGAGCGTGTCGGGGAGGCCGAAGGCCGCGAAGAGCTCGGGGTAGAGGAAGAAGTGCATGTCGGCTACCAGGCCGGACTCGATCCCGAGCACGTGGATCGACGATGGTCTCGCGTCGGCGCCGACGCCGTGATAGATGCCAAAGGCCGGCTGCTTGTTCGCGCGCGTCGGCATGAGCCGACGCGCTTCTGCCCCGGGCGCGAACAGGACGCCGGCAAGGAACGCGGCCACCGCCTCGCGTCCCTTGTACCAGGTCGGGTGCGGCGGCATCGCCAGCCGCACGTCCTCGCGCAGGAGCGCGACCAGCTGACGGTCGTCGTGTCGCTCGAACGCCTCCATGTACGTCTGGAGAAGCGACCGCTCGGCGTCCTCGGCGTCGGCGGCTGTCGCCCACTCGAGCCGTCTCGCCGGGAGCTGTTCCTTCATCGTCGCGCGCGCCCGCTGCAGCGCGCTGTTCGCAGCGGCGACGCTCATCTCGAGCACCGCGGCGGTCTCGTCTGCGGACCAGTCGAGCGCGTCGCGGAGGATCAGGACCGCGCGTTGGCGCGGCGGCAGATGCTGGATCGCCGCGAGAAACGCGAGCTCGATCGTCTCTCGCGCGACGACGGCGTCACCCGGCTCGGGGCCCTCGTCGAGCAGGAGGTCGGGGTACGGCTGAAGCCAGGGGAGGTCGGCCGGCGGCAACGGGCGCGTCCCCAGCTCGGCGGCAGGGCCCTCCTCGTAGGGCACGAGGCGCCGAGGCCTGCGCTCGAGGATCCTGAGGCAAGCGTTGGTCGTGATCCGATAGAGCCAGGCTCGGAACGTCGAGCGCCCGTCGTACGTCGCGCGGCTACGCCAGGCGCGGAGGAGGGCGTCCTGCACAGCGTCCTGGGCGTCCTCGAGCGAGCCGAGCATCCGGTAGGCGTGCACCTGGAGCTCGGCGCGATGCCGTTCGACGAGCGCCGAGAACGCGGCGGCGTCGCCGCTCGTCGCCGCGGCGATCAGCCGTTGGTCGAGCCCCATGGACGTCACTGCAGTTGAGATCCCTTCTGGGGCCGAAACTCATCGGCGACCGATGAGTTTCGGCGCGATGCCGGATCGCACGGCGACCACTGAAAACGACTTCGGAGGTTGATACGGCGTAGGCTAAGGCGGTGGCGGTCCCTCGGCCGAGGCCGCGACTCGCACTGACGACGATCGCAGTCCTGCCGGACAGGTCGCTCGTGGTTTCCTCCACAGTTCGTGGGGATTCAGCACGCTCACGTTGGTAGTTGCTCGGGCAGGCCGAAGAGGGGGAAGAGCTCGGGCGAGCGGAAGGCGGTGATCTCCTCGATGCTCGCGGCACGCAAGGTGAGCACGATGATGCTCTCGGCTCCGAAAGCGCCCCTTTGCTCGTCCCACAGGTAGCCGGCGACGGCGGGTTGGCCGTTGGCGCCGGTCGGGAGGAGACGCCAGCGTTTGCGGGCGGAGAGTGGCCAGCCGCGGAGGAAGGTCGCGACGGCGTCACGGCCGCTGTACCAGCTCGGCCACGGTGGCATGGTCATGCGGGCGTCGTGGGCAAGCATCGCGACGACGGCATCGACGTCGTTGCGTTCCCAGGCATCGGCGAAGCGTTTGACGATCTCGCGTAGATCGGTGTCGCCGAGCGCGCGCAGCGTCGCCTGCTGCGTCTGGCCAGGGACGCGCTCCTCGACTGCCTTGTGGGCTCTCTGTAGCGCGCTGTCGACGGAGACGGGCGTGGTCTCGAGCGCCTCGGCGGTCTCCCGGGCGGAGAAGCCCAGCACGTCGCGGAGGATCAAGACGGCACGTTGCCGCGCAGGGAGGTGCTGGAACGCGGCGGCGAAGGCGAGCTCGATGCTCTCGCGCTGTTCGTAGCGCGCGTCCGGGCCAAGCAACGCGGCGTCGACTCCGAGCTCCGCGTCGGGGTAGGGCTCCAGCCAGATCGACTCGGTGAGCGGCTCGTCGAAACCCACGTGTGGATCGGCCGCTGGACCGTAGTCGATCGGGAGCACGCGCTTGGGCCGCTTCTCGATCATGCGCAGGCTGGCGTTGGTGGCGATCCGATAGAGCCAGGAGCGAAGCGAGCTTCGACTCTCGAAGCGGGCGAGTCCGCTCCAGGCGCGGAGCATCGTCTCCTGCAGCGCGTCGTCGGCGTCGGTGAGTGAGCCGAGCATCCGGTAGCAGTGCGCGCGAAGCTGGGCCTGGTAAGGCCCGACGAGGAGCGCGAACGCCTTCTCGTCGCCTGCCTGTGCAGCTTCGAGCAGCTGGCGCTCGTCGCTCATCGCCTCGGCGCCCAGAGCGCGACCTCCCCTGCTTCCGGGCTGGAGACGACGCTGCGCCAGCCCGACGGCCCTTCCCGCGGTTCGAGCAGCACGATCGCTCCGAGCTCGCGGGCGCGCTCGGTTGACCGGTCGACCCGGTCGACCTCGACGTAGGGGAGCCAGAGCGGCCGCCGCGTGCAGCATTCGACGACCCCGCCGCCCAGGTGCGCACCCGTGTCGAGCGCCAGGTAGGAGCCGGCTGCGGCTCGGACCACCTCCGGGCGCCAGTACAGCAGCTCTGCGTAGAAGGCGCTCGCCCGCACCTGATCGGGCGTGTGGAGCTCGAGATGCACGACGGGTCGCGGCGGTATCTGGTTCGCGCTCACATCAGTCGCCTCCTATCGCAGTCGTCAGTTGCTCTCGTACTCGTCGTGCCGGCGGATCCAGAGCTGCCACGCCTCGCCCTCGTCGCGGCCCTTGGGTGCGTGGTCGAGGATCGGGTAGTAGCCCATGAGAAACTCCAATCCGCGCCACGTCGTCGAGTACGTGTGGTAGACGGCACCGTCGTCGTGCACGAACGTACTGAAGCCGGGGCTCTCGGTGAGGTAACCAACGGCGTCGGTGCCCGTCGAGCTGGCGTTGTGCTCGACGATCGGCGGTAGCCCGGTCCGTCCGGGCCTCGTCGCCCGCCGCGCCTCGGTGCTCGCGCTGCGGAACTCGAGGCCGGTCGGTGTCATCTGCGCCACGGCCTCGCGGGCCTGTTCCTCGGTGTGCGAGAAGCCGAGGTCGAAGTTGAAGTCGGTGCGCGCAGTCGAGACCCAGGGAAGACGCCAGCCCATGCGACGCTTGTAGGCCTGCAGCTTCTCCAGCGGTGCTTGTGAGACGAGCAGGAACGTCACGTCACGAGCGTGCAGGTGCGGGAGCACGCCGTCGACGGTGTCGGCGATCGACGAATTGACCGGGCAACCGGCCTGATAGCTCGGGCCGAACATGAAGTGGTAGACGAGCAGCTGGGAGCGCCCGTCGAACAGCTCGACGAGCGCCTTCTCGCCGTCGTCCGTGTCGAAGCGGTAATCCTTCTCCACCGGAACCCAGCGGCAGCTCGCGCCGCTGCCGGGCGATCTCGTCGCCGAGTCTCGTGTGCTCCTTCTCGCGGGCCAGTAGCTGCTCGCGTGCCGCAAGCCACTCTTCGCGACTTCCAATCTTGGCGATTGTCGTACTGCTACTCATGACTGGGCCTCCTTCTCGTTTCTTGGTTGAGATCCAAGAAGACGGCGAAATCCATCGCTCGCCGCTTTGGACAGCGCGTGCGGTCAGGCGATCGCGGCAGCCTCCGCCGCGATCTCGGACAGCTTCGCCTCATGAGCGCCGTAGAGCTGGTTCATGAGGAACCCGGCGAAACTGACCCTGGCGACACCGAGCTCAGCCAGACGCGCGAGCGGGGGAGCGCCCGCCCCCACGACGTTGACCGGGCCCTCGACACGCCGGACGAACTCACCGATCAGCGCGTCATCGGCGAGCCGTATCGGGAAGACGCAATCGGCCCCCGCCTGAAGGTAGAGACGCGCGCGTCGCACAGCCTCCTCGAACAGCTCGCGGCGATCGCCTTCGCGGCGCAGCACGTCGACCCGCGCGTTCAGGACGATGTCGACGCCCGCCTGGGTCGCGGCGTGACGTACGGCGCGGAGGCGTTCGGCGTTCTCGCCGGCGTCGAGGAGGTCGGTATCGCCGTGATGGTCGGTGTCTTCGAGGTTGCAGCCGACGGCTCCCGCCTCCAGGAGTCGTTCGACCAGGTCTTTGGGCGAGAGCCGATAGCCGGCCTCGAGGTCGGCCGTCACCGGGACCGGCACGCTCCGCGTGATCCGGGCGACGACGCCGAACGCCTCGTCCAGCGGCATCGAGTCGTTGTCCTCGTAGCCGAGGGTCGCGGCGATCGCGCCGCTCGATGTGGCAACGACAGGGAATCCCGCCTTCACCACCAAGCGGGCGCTCGCGACGTCCCACGCGTTGGGAAGGACTAACGGTCGTGGGCCCGTGTGGAGGCGGCGAAGCGCGTCCGCGCGCTCGGCCAGAGCGCCAACGTCTCGTCCTGCGACAGTGGTCATCCGCGTGCCTCCTCGAATCGTTGTGTCTTGTCTACAGATCCCGCCGCGCGGCGAAATCAATCGCAGCCCAGAAGATCGAGTGCGCGCGGGCTCGGCTTCGAATCCCAGGCGTCCGTGCGCGGAGGTGGGAGCATCACCCGCGCGCGGACGCCGGGCAGCGCCGATTCGCTCAATCGCCTGCGGGCGCCGAGGAAGGCTCGAGTTCGACCTTGCCGATCCCGGCCAGGACGACGCAGGCCAGGAAGGCGGACTGGAAACCTTCGTTCGGCCCGCCCGATGAGTCGTCACCGAGCAGGACACGCAGATCCGAGAAAGATCGAATTTGCAGGGGCTTTCCCGGCTAGAGGCGAGTTCCCAGTGCTGCCCGTTTGCTGCCCAGGAGAGCGCCGCGTGCGCCTCCTCAGGCAACAGAATATGCCGATTTGCAGCGCAGACGAAGAGACGGGAGCGACGGGACTCGAACCCGCGACCTCCGGCGTGACAGGCCGGTTCGAGGGTCGCGACGTTTGGCGACGATGGTCCCGCAATCGCTCTATTCATGCGGGTTTCAGCGTTCTGCGATTCGGTTCCGCATGGTTGAGCGAAGCCGATATCAGACGTTTGCTGCCCGTTTGCT
>CAWKDP010000022.1:0-37615 GCA_963848405.1 uncultured Actinomycetes bacterium
GTCGTAGTGGCGAGGCTTGCCTCGCCCTATCCGCGTGTGAGCAAGGAGACCGATTCGACATGCGGGGTGTGCGGGAACATGTCGACGGGCCGCGTGCGCACGAGCGCATACCCGAACTCGTCGCGGAGCACCTGGACGTCCGAGGCGAGCGTCGTGGGGTTGCAGGAGACGTAGACGATCCTGTCCGCCTGGAGCTCCCCCGTGCGGCGCAACGCCTTTCCGGCGAGGCCCGCGCGCGGTGGATCCACCACGACGACGTCGGCCCTCCCGGCCTGCTCCTGAAGCTCCTCCAGCGACTGCCCCACGTTTCCGGCGAAGAAGCGGGCGTTCTCGATCCCGTTGAGATCGGCGTTCTCGATCGCGCAGGCGACCGACTCCTCCGAGATCTCCACGCCCCACACCGCCTTCGCCTCGCCCGCGAGCGCGAGCCCGATCGTGCCCGTGCCGCAGTAGAGATCGAAGACGTTCTCGGCTCCGGTGAGTCCCGCGTACTCACGCGCGAGCTCGTATAGGCGCTCCGCCATCTCGGTGTTCGTCTGGAAGAAGGCACCAGGGCGGATGCGAAACCGCAAGCCCAGGATCTCCTCTTCGATTGCATCGTCTCCCCAGATGAGCTGCGAGGGAACGTTCGTGCGTTCGGCGGGCGTGTCGTTGACGGCCCAGTGCACCGACCGCACCGCGGGGAAGCGGCGCAGGACGTCCACGAAATACCCGGGCTCGAAGCGCTCGCCCGGTGCGGTGACGAGCAGCGCGAGGACTTGCCCGGTGTTGCGCCCTTCCCGGTACACGAAGTGACGGAGGTAGCCCTGTCCCGTCCCCTGGTCGTACGACTCGAGCTTGTCCTCGCGCGCCCACTCGCGCACAGCGAGCCGGACGGAGTTCCCGAGGTCGGTCGTCAGGAGGCACTCCTCGATCCCGATGACCTCGTCCCAGCGCCCGGCTCGGTGGAACCCGAGGTCGACGCCGTCCTCGCCTTGCGTGAACGAGTACTCGAGCTTGTTCCGGTACCCGAACTGCGCGACCGCGGGGACGATGGGCTCGAGCGGCGGCTCCGCAAACCGGCCGATGCGAGTGAGCGCGTCGCGCACCTGCTGCTCCTTCGCCGCGATCTGGGCGTCGTAGCCGAGATCCTGGAACCGGCACCCGCCACAGACGCCGAAGTGGCGGCACGGTGCCTGGACGCGCTCCGGGCTCGGCTCGAGGACGGCCTCCGCGGTCGCCTCGGCGAACCCGCGCTTCGTCTTCGTGACGCGTGCACGGACGCGGTCGCCGGGAAGCCCGCCCCTCACGAAGACGACGAAGCCGTTCAGGCGTGCGACACCGTTCCCGCCGTACGCGAGCGAGTCGATGGAGAGCTCGAGCTCCTCCCCCTTGCGGACGGGAGCGGCCACGAGGGCCAGCGTACTCTCAGCCGAGCACCGAGACGTACGCCGTGCGATCCCGCGGGCCGTCGAACTCGCAGAAGAAGATCCCCTGCCACGTGCCGAGCGCGAGCGAGCCGTCGGCGCGCAGCGGGATGACGATGCTCGGTCCCATGAGACCCGCGCGGATATGCGTCGGCGCGTTCTCCTCGCCGAGCTCGACGTGCTCCCAGCCCCAACGGTCGTCCACCAGCCGCTCGAGTGCCTTCTCGAAGTCGCGCGCGACTGCGGGATCGGCGTGCTCGTTCACCGTCACTCCCGCGGTCGTGTGCGGGACGTAGACGAGGATCGCCGACCCGCGCTCCCCGGCGACGGCCTCGCGCACCTGCTCCGTGATGTCCACGAGCTGGCTCCGCCGCTGGGTTCGCAGCCGGACCTCCTGCACGTGTCCGGACCTACAGCGCGCCGCCCGCCACGGGCGGAGCCCCCTGCTCGAGCGGACTTTCTCCGCCGCCCGAGTTACGCGCGAGATACTCCTCGACGGCCAGGAGGTTGTCCTTCCCGCGCTCGACGACCTGCAGCAGCTCAGTCATGGAGGCGACCTCCTCACGCTGCTCCTGGAGGAACCAGTGGAGGAACTGCTCGCCGACGAGCTCGCCTTCCTCACGCGCGACGCCGACGAGCTCGACGATCTGCTCGGTGACGCGCTTCTCCTGCTCGAGTGCGAGCGCGACGGGCTCGACGGCGCTCTTGAAAGACGTCTTCGGCACCGCGACGCCCGGGATCTCCACGGCCGCGTCTGCGTCGAGCAGGTACTGCACCATCATCATCGCGTGATTCCGCTCCTCGACCGCCTGGCGGTAGAAGTGGGACGCGAGCTCGCGAAGCGACTGGTCGTCGTAGTAGACCGCGATGGCGACGTACTGCTGCGACGCCGCAAACTCGTGGCCGATCTGCTCGTTGAGCGAAGAGGCGAACGTCGTCACGGCGCGACTCTATCGCGCACCAGGGGAGTGCCCGGTTAGCATCGATCCCGGCTCGATGACCTTCGATGACAACGTCCGTGCGGCGCTCGACTCGCTCCCGCCGAACATCGCCTCGGCCCTGAAGAACGTCGCCGTGGTCGTCGAGGACGAGAACGCGGACGATCCCGATCTCTTCGGCCTCTACCACGGCGTACCCCTGCCCGAACGCGGCGACGGAGTGGGACTGCTCCCCGACAAGATCTCGATCTACCGGCTACCGCTCGAGGACAGCTTTCCCGACCCTCGGGAGCTCCAGGAGGAGATCCGGGTGACCGTCCTCCACGAGCTCGCGCACTACTTCGGGCTCGACGAGGACCGCATCGCCGAGCTCGGCTACGAGTGAGGTTTCGGGCGCCACGGCGGCGGGAATGTCGCCGTCGAGGAGGCCGTTGTAGACAACGTGACCATCGCAGAGATCCACACTGAGATCGAAGCACTCTCGGAGCAGCGGCAGGAGCTCTGGCATCGCCTCTCGGATGGGCTCGATCACGGTGCTCAGACCGAGCTCAAGGACGTCGATTCCAGGCTCACCGAGCTCTGGGAGGTTCTTCGAGGCGAGAAGGCACGCCTGCGTTTCGGCGAGCGAGAGGACATCGTTCGCCGCGCGCGCGCGGAAGAGCGCCTCGAGCGCGCCGCGTAGCGGCCTAGCCACCGAGAACCGCGAGCTCGGGACGTCCGACGCGTGAATATCATCGACGCGTGGTCCGACTCGGCCGTGGCGAATCGACTCCAGCATCGATCCAAACGGAGCTGCAGCGCCTGCAAGCGATTCGCCTCGCGGCAGAGCAGGAGCTCGGACGCCTGCGGAGCGAGCTGGGCGAGCGAGTGGCAGCCGTCGAACGACGCGAGCGCGAGCTCGCCGACGCGCTCGCGAAGGTCGCGAAGGGGAAGGGCCCTCCCGCTTCGCCCGGAACCGACGAGGCGCTCGTGCATGCTCAGGTCGCCCTCGCCGCGCGCGCGCAGGAGCTCGACAAGCGGGAGGCCGAGCTCGGAGCGCGCGAGGCGGCGATCGTCGAGCTCGAGGCCGACCTCGCTCGGAGGGCAGCCGGCGAAGTCGTGGTCGAGCCCGACGAGCGACTCGCGCAGATCGAGGCGCGTCTGAAGGCGCTCCAGGAAGCCGAAAGGGCGTTCGCGCGGACGCAGGCGGAGCTCGCCGTCGCGAGCGACGAGCTCGCGGTGCGCGAGGCGGAGCTCCGCGAGCGCGAGCGGGCACTCGAAGCCGGAACGGCTGCTGCTTCGGGCTTGCTGGGCCCAGGGATGAGCGCTGCGGACCTGGCCGATCTCGACGACCGCCTCCGGCGGCTCGAGCATGAGACCCGCTCGGCGTCCACGGAGCGCACGTTCGGGGACGGCCTGCGGATGCTCGAGCGCAAGGGCACTCGCGGCAATCCTCCCAAGTAGGGACGAAAGACATCTCGCCCCGCCCTCTCTGAGCGGGCGCAAGCTAGTTCAGTCGCTCGAGCTTCGCCCGCGCGGAATCGACCGCGCGCTGCGCTTTCGCCCGCTCTCGCTCTGCGGCGCGGACGGCCTTCTCGGCATCCGCGAGCACCCCCTCGGCATCGGCGAGCTCGGCTCGTAGAGCTTGCTCGCGATCTCGGCGTTTTTTCTCCTCCCGCTCGGTGCGTGCGTCCTTCGTCGACGTCGCCTGCTCGCGCGCTTTCCGCTTGGCGGGCATGCCCGGGACCGCTGCGAAGCCGGCGACTTCCTGCTCCTCGACGAGCGCGCCGCGAGTCAGCGCCGCGCGCGTGTCCTCAGAGGCGACCGCGCGCCGGAGGAGATCGTGAACGCGTCGCCGCATCGCGTCGGTCGCTCCCTTCCCGGTCGGGCTGACGCGCGCGACGCCGACCTCCGCCAGGAGATCGAGTGCCTCGTCGAGCTCGCGCACCGCGGCTCGAAACGCTTCGAGGTCGCCCTTCGCCTGCGCCTTCTCCACCTTCTCCGCAGCCTTGGCCGCGCCCGTGGCAGCCTTGGGCCGGTCGCGTGCGGCGCGGTTCACAGCGAGCACGACGACCGAGGGCTTCCGGAGCCCCGCCACCGCCGCCGCTTCGGTGCTCCTGCCCTCCTCGCGCAGCTGCTCGACGAGCCGCTTGCGCTCGGCGACGAAGTCGTCCGGTGAGACAGCGAGGAGCTTCTCCGACTCGGGCGGCAGTTTGCTCACGCCGGCCAACCCTAACGCCGCCCGCCCGACTCGCCTCTAAACTTGGTGATCCTGGGGCGTTAGCTCAGCTGGGAGAGCGTCGGCTTTGCAAGCCGAAGGTCACCGGTTCGATCCCGGTACGCTCCATGAAGAAAGCCCCGCAAACGGGGACCTTTTCGTTTCCAGCTAGGTATCGAAGATCGCTCAGATCGGCCCCTGGTCAACTGGTTGGTCAACTGGTTGGTCAACGGGTGCGTTTCCGAAACCGATCGAAGCGAGCGAGTTCCGCACCTTCTCGCGCTCTTCCGCGTCCCTAAACGGCCGTGCGTAGTGCTCGGAGTAGACGGCTGGGCTGTGCCCGGTGATCGCCGCCGCGACCACCACCGGAACCCTCGCGTGTGCCGTCGCCGTTGCCGCCGACCTGCGAAGCAGAAGAAGTCGGCCTCGGGACGGGCGGTCGCTGACCTCGCGAGCTACCTGCGATCGAGGAGCGGGAGCTGGAGGCGGGTGGGGGACACTGATGCACCGCTGAACGGAGAAGGCCCGCCGGAGCGGGCCTTCTCTTCAAGCGTCCGGCTGCTGTCGCGACGTGTGAAGCCGCTCAGCCATGCGGGTCAGTGACAGTGGAAGAACTCGTTGACCGACCCATCCGGGCGTACGTTGAAATGCTCGACCGTGTGGTTCGTGACCTTCGATCCGTCCGAGCCGCGCAGGCTCACGTTGAACGTGAACGTGCCGTTGACTGTCGTGCCGTTGGCGTTGAAGCCGCCCCAGACCGTGAAGTGACCCGTGTAGCTCGGCAGGCTCGGGTCCGCGAGCGGCACCGCGACAACCTTGCCGGTCTGCGTGAACGTGCCGTGGAAGCGCCCATCGGCGAACGCCGTCGTATGGTCGACCAGATTGCTGGTGGTCGTGATTGTGTAGAGCGGCCCTCCCTCGCAGGACGGCAGGGTATCGACGAAGGTCTCGACAAGGTTCTTCTGGTGCGTGGTCGTCGTCTCTGGCGGGCCAGCAAGCGCTGGCACCGCGGCCACGAACAAGCCCACGGCCGCGATGAGGCCTACGACTAGGCGATAGAGCATGGAATCTCCCCTGTTTGCGGAAGCGCACTCGCGCTCCCTGTTTTCCGAAGCAAGCTCGCCGCAGAGGCTGCCACCCCGATGGATACTTGCGCCGGTAGGCGCGGCACTGTACAGGCAGTCAGGTGTCAACGTTAGGTACGTCCAACCGTGAGGTCTTCGGGGCGGGCGGAGAGAAGGTGGCGCTGCGCTCGTTTGAGCGGTATCTCATCCAGGGCTCGCCGAGTCTCCGACAGTTCGTGGACGACGCCGCCGATCTGGCGCGCGAGCCCGAGTAGAGGGCTCAGCGCCGGGTCTCGATCCCGCTGTACGGGCCCGCTCCTGCTTCCTGATCGAGGACGGAGAGACGATTCGCGCCGCCTGGATTCTCGGCTCGGAGCTCCCCGACATCGATGCGGTGATCGTCGCGGCCGGGGATCTCTCGAGCTAGCCGGCTGCCGACCAGCCCCGCCACTCGTCGACGTCGATCGCGAGAACCGGAAGGCCGGGGGGAGCGTCCCGGTACTGCGCATACTTCTCGACGAGGAGCGCGAGCGCGCGCTCGGCTTCCTCGCCGCCGCCGAGGACGCGTGCGCGCCCTCGGAGACGGCGAGCGCGCGCTCGGCTTC
Source organism: uncultured Actinomycetes bacterium (assembly GCA_963848405.1). Classification (GTDB taxonomy): domain Bacteria; phylum Actinomycetota; class Thermoleophilia; order Gaiellales; family Gaiellaceae; genus GMQP-bins7. Next base: position 6,211 of record CAWKDP010000022.1, read on the forward strand.
CTCGCCGCCGCCGAGGACGCGTGCGCGCCCTCGGAGACGCGCCCACCAGAGGTTCGACCAGTCGTCGTCGTAGTGATCGACGAGCACGGTTACCTCGGGCCGCGCACGCGCGTTCTCGATGCGCCGCAGCACGCGGGAGCGCTTCGGCTTCTCGTCAACCGCCGAGTAGAGCGTGTCACCGGCGAGTGCGAAGACGATCGGGACGAGATGTGGCCGCCCGTCGTGATCGGTGGTGGCGAGACGCGCGACCCGCGCGTCGGTGACCCTCGTCCGAAGTAGGCTCGCGTCGTGCACCTCGGGGTCATCCTGCCCAACTTCGGCAAGGGCTCGAACCCCGACGAGATCCGGCGGGCAGTGGAGTCCGCCGAGGAGCTCCGGTTCGACTCCGCCTGGGCGACCGAGCACATCATCGTCGGCCCCGAGGCGGTGAACCCGTACGGCCGTGTGTACGCGCCGCTCGCGACCCTCGGATGGATCGCCGGCTTCGCCGACCAAATCGGGATCGGGACGTCGATCCTCCTCGTCCCGCTGCATCACCCGATTCACCTGGCGAAGGAGGCGGCGACGCTGCAGGAGCTCTCGGGCGGACGATTCATGCTCGGTGTCGGCATGGGCTGGCACGAGGACGAGTTCCGCTTCCTCGGCGTCCCGTTCGCCGGACGCGGGCGGCGGGCGAACGAGGCGCTCCGGCTCATGCAGGCGCTCTGGCGTGGGGAGCGGTCGTTCCACGGGGAGCACTGGTCGTTCGAGAACGCGACCTTCGCGCCGCTCCCGCGGGTCGCGCCGGAGATCTGGGTAGGAGGCAGCTCCGAGCACGCGATCCAGCGGGCGCTCGAGCTCGGCGACGTCTGGCACCCGAGCAGGGGCTCCGACGCCGGGCACGTGCGGCAGGTGAAGGAGAAGCACCCCGAGCTGCGCGTCGTGCCGAGGACGAGCCCGGACCTCGTCGACGCGATGCTCGAGGCGGGAGCCGAGGGAGCGGTGATCAACCGCTGGGATGAGGCGACGATGCGGGACGTCGCGCGCCGCTACCGCTGAGGTTGCGGCCTACGGCAGCCCATCCCTGCAATCCGCCGTCTAATCGAGCAACGCCCTTGAACGCGGCGCGTAGTCCGCACGTCACTCCTCGCGCCCGCGCACGCGCGCGCGAGGCTGGTCGAGCCCGGGGGGTCTGCCACGGCACCCCTCCCCCCGAGAAGGTGTTGGGGCCGCGGGGCCTCCTCCGGAGCCGCCCGCTCGGGCGCGAGCCGCGGATTCCTCGCGCGCACGCGCGCGCACGCGCGGAATAGGAAGGTGTCACACTTTCGGCATCAGGGACTCAAGCCGACTCTGCGCCGCGAAACTTCGTGACGGCAGCAGCTGCCGGTCGGCTCCGACCCTCGGCGACCTTTGTGAGCATCACGCAGGTATGGCGACGGAGCTCGGTCGTGACACGGTTGTCGACGGGGGGCGCCCCAAGCGACGGAACGCTCGAGTCAGCGTCCCGGTTCCCGCCGAATCCGAGCCGCTGGAGCCGGCGTCCTCGCAGCCCGCGTCTCCGTCAGCCGTCCGGCCGGCACTGGCGCTCACCGCGGCCGAGGAGGTCGAGACGATCAGGCGCGTGCTCCTCGAGGCGGCGACCAGCACGAGCCGGGAGTCATGGGCAACCTGCACGTGTCCCGACTGCGGGAAGGGCTTCCGGCAGAAGATCTCGGTTCCCGATCATGGCGCACGTATCAAGGCCATCGAGACGCTTCTCCGCGAGGGTCTCGGCCGAGTCGGGTAGGCTGATGTTCCGACGCCGCGGATGCCGAAGACGGTTGGCGAGGTTGAGGCCATGAGCTGGAAAGAGATGAAGCTCGTCTTCGCGCTCTCCCACGCGCAGGCGATCAGCGCCTTCGTCGAACGGGGTGACGAAGCTGTGCGCGCTGAGGTCGAACGGTGGGAGCCGGAAGCCCGTGCGAGTGTCGCCCGGGCGCTCGCCGAAGTCGCCTGAACGCTCGTCGACATGTGACATCGATCTCGGCGCATCAACGCCTGTTTTCATCGCAGACGGAGCGCGATCTCCGAATCCGCGAGCCCGTGATCCCGTGTGCCGTGAGATCGGATATCTCGTCCGGTCTCGGGGCCACCACCCCTCGAAGCGATGAGTCTGACGGACCCGGATCCCGACACAAACGCCTACCCGAGAGCGCGAAGATACCCAGTCAGCCCCTTCGCATACTCCTTATCGCTGCTGGCCCGAGGTGCTTTAGGCTGAGGGGCACCATCGAGCTGCTCACTCCGCCGGATCTCTTCCCGTAGCCGCTCGCGGCGGTCAGCTTCGGTGATGGCGTAGATGAGACGATCGTAGAGATAGCCGATCCCGGCATCGCGGAATGCGATGTCGTTGACAACGATGTCATTGCCATTGAGTTCAACGTCGCCCCACCACTCGTAGTCGGCGCTATTTTTTCTATTCGCGTAGTGCAGGAATCGCTCGCGCCACTCCTCGCGGAAGAACTCCACCGGGATCGTCTTGTGCTTGTACCACTCCTTGGGGATCGTCTCGTTGAGGCTCAGGCGCAACGTCCATCGCCCCTTCGAACTAGCCTCCACCAGGGCCGACGACAGGCCGATCCGATGCGCTGCGCTCATCGTTTCGGCCCGATCCTACAAACGAGCTCCACATGCCGTAGGCTCGGACATTCGGTCGAGGAGAGACGCGTGTGACCTGGGCAGCTGGCCTAACGATCGCAGTGTCCGTATTGCTGGCCGTCCTCGGCTACATCGCGACGTACACGTACAACCTCAAGCTGGCTCAGCGGAAGGACCGTCTGGAACGAGTCAACAAACAGCTCGCGGAGTTCTACGGTCCACTGCTCGCGCTCTCCGGCGCCGCTCAATCAGCGTGGGAGGCGTTCCGACAGCGACATCGCCCCGACACTCGCAGTTACTGGAGCAACGACCCACCGCCGTCGGAAGAAGAGGCGGCTGCGTGGCGCTTGTGGATGACGGAGGTCTTCATGCCGCTGAACCTCGACATGGTCGAACTCATCCACAAGCACGCCGATCTTCTCGACACGGCGGATATGCCGCAGGGGCTACTTGATGCCTGCGCGCACGTGGCGTCATATCGCCCAGTCATGAAGCAGTGGGAGATGGGCGACTACTCCGAGCACACAGCGACCATCAACTTCCCAAGCGACCAGGTGTCGTTCATTGCGCGCGAGGGGTTCAACAAGCTTAAGGCTGAGCAGAGCGTACTCCTCGGGGGAACCCGAGCTCCGGGGCCACCCGGTCCCACCGGCTAAGGCGACGCAGATCTGACATCGGTCTGACGCGGCTCCGCAACGCCAGCGCTCATCGACGTTTCAGCGCGACCTCCGACTCCTCGCGCTTGTGCCGGTCGCCGTCGTAAGCGGTTGCGGCCGTGGTGGTGGCAGCGATGCTGATCCCGAGAGTGCTCGTTGCGCGAGTCCGAACGCCACGTTCGGTGATGCAACCGACGTTGGAACGCACCGAGAGGCCGCCGTCCACTTCACATGCGAGGGCACCGCTCTCGCGTGAACGCTCTACCTGACGAAGGAATCAGGACGCCATCAGGCTGTCGTCTGGGTACATGGAAGCGGCGAACAGCCTCGGCTGAACTCCGGGCTGGTCGTCGCCCCCCTCGTCGAGGACGGTGTCGCGGTCTTCTCCTACTGAGTGCGGGCCGAGACTCCGAGCTCTCCTCGCGCTCACGCGCGCACGCGCCTGATAGGAAGTCACTCGAGAGTCGTTCGGATGTTCGCGTAGTCACCCTGCAGTACGCAAACCACGGATTCCTGATCCCTTCCAGTAGTACGACGACTCTCCGCATCCGCCACGAGCCGGATGAAGTCCTCCGCATTGGGACTCGACAACCTGGCGCCGTTCTGAAGAGTCCACGAGGCGGTCGGCGGCCTACTCGCGGATCGTCTCGAGCATCCAGTAGCGATCGTCTGTGAAGCGCACGAGGCTCTTCTCGACAAGCGCTTGCAAGGCGTCGAGGTCCGCGGCTGCGACCTCTTCAGGAAGCATCGAGCGTGCATCCACTCACTCAGCGAGCTCCCGTAGTTCGATGATCTCGGTTCCTTGCGGCGTCTCGTCGATCACGTCGGTCTTGAGTAAGCACTCGACAGACGCTCCGCGCGAGACATACGCGTTTGAGAGAAACCGCTCCGACATGGCGAGTTGGACGGCGGCCCAGGTGCCGTATCCGAAGCTTCCGGCGCAGATGATGATGCCGGTCGGGCGGTCGCTGGAAAAGGGGTTTCGACACTTGATAAGGAGGCCGTAGTCCGTTATCAGAGCACCGTCCGACGCACGAGGCGCATAAACGGTGCGACTTCGTGAGTCTCTGAAGGAGATCTCGTGGCGTTGAGTGTCGCCGAATCTGAACGTGTTGTTGAGTGCCGCCGTTGCGCGCTTAGTGATGGTGTTCGAGTCAGGGCCTCCTAGAAGTATCAGCGGACCGTCGAGGCGCGCGCCGTGCGCCTGATCCGAGTACAACACGCGGAACTCCGGGAGGTGGAGTGCCTTGAAGTAGGCCCGCAATTCTTCGATTGCCTCCGCGTGCGCGATACTCAGCAGGCCGGACTGCTCCCACGAATGGAAGTCGTGGCGCGCCGAAACCACTTGCACGACTTCGCGCGCGAATGGTTTCCAGAAACGTTTCGCGCGCCGGTATCTAACCTCGCTCTTCACTCGTGGATACGCCAATCCGAGTCCGAACGACACGATCGGCGTAGCCACCTTCAGCGCGAGGTCTTGCAGTACGTCCATCTCCAATCACCTCCATCAGTCGACGAGGCGCCTGAGCCGTTGAGGTCGACCGGCGCGACAAACGTCCTCCTTCCTCGTGACACCCACCCTCGGAACGAGGACATCATGCGTGCTCCCTTGGGTCAATATGCGCGGGCTCGGGCGCGAACCCTAGATTCCTCACGCGCGCGCACGCGGAGGCCGCCAGTAGAGGAACGCCACCCGAATCCACCCGGCCGACGCGCTTCGCTACGAGTGAATCGCGGGATGGGCAGCTCAGTTGAGCTCGTCTACGAGATCCGCGATCGAGTCGACGATCCGGGACGGCCTGTACGGGAAGCGCTCGGCCTCGTCCCGCGACGTGATACCCGTCAAAACGAGCACGGTGTGCATACCGGCTTCGAGGCCCGAGACGATGTCCGTGTCCATTCTGTCGCCGACCATCGCCGACGCCTCGGAGTGCGCGTCGATCGCGTTCAGCGCGGAGCGCATCATGAGCGGGTTCGGCTTGCCGACGAAGTACGGCTCGACTCCGGAGGCGTGACTGATGAGAGCCGCTACGGAGCCGGTGGCCGGAAGCGGCCCATCCGGCGTCGGGCCGACCGCATCAGGGTTCGTGGCGATGAATCGAGCGCCGCCAGAAACCAAGCGGATCGCGCGCGCGATGTGCTCGAAACTGTACGTCCGCGTCTCGCCGAGCACGACGTAGTCCGGGTTCCGGTCGGTCAGCGTGTAGCCGTTCGCATGAAGCGCCGTGGTCAGCCCGGTCTCGCCCACAACGAACGCGGACCCGTTGGGCCGCTGGTCCTCGAGGAACCGCGCCGTCGCCATCGCCGAAGTCCAGATCCGCTCTTCCGGGACCTCGAGTCCGATCGACAGCAACCGGGCGGCGAGGTCGCGTGGTGTGTACATCGAGTTGTTCGTCAGAACCAGGAACGGCAAGTCGAGTGCTCGCAATCGGGCGATGAACCGATCGGCTCCGGGCACGACCGTCTGCTCTCGGACGAGCACTCCGTCCATGTCCATGAGCCACGACTCGATCGAGCGCCGCACGGGACGATCCTAGTGCTGTGGGGCTCGCCGACAGACCCCTGCGGGTCTCGCGCGCGTTGGGCGCACGCGTAATAGATAGGTGTACGACCCTCACCCCACCCCCGCGGACGCATCACTCGTGCCGGGGCCTGGTCGCGGTGGCAGCCGCGCTCGGGCGCGAGCTCCCGATCCTCGCGCGCACGCGCGCGAGGCACGCGGAATAGAAAGGCGTTGAGGGCTACCTCCGCGAACGCGTTAGTCGAGCCGGGGACTGCGAGCGTGGACCGGGGGCACACCGAGCCGTGGCGGCTTCACCCGCAAGGTGGGGCCGGGGTGGCATCGGGCGCCTAAGTTCTCGTTTCGCACCTCGTCGCCACGCAGCCCCCAGAGGGCATGTAACGGCTAAGCGGCCCAGGAGATCAACCCGGCCACGGTGGTGACGAGGCCGAGGGCGGCGACGATCGCGCCGAAGGCAGCGAGGCGCTGGCCGGTGGTGCTCGTCGGCCCGGTGAGGAGCCCGAACCAGTTGCGGATGACCTCGAGCAACCAGGCGAGGAACTCCTTCGGAACTCCCCTGGCCCCGCGGTAATGCAGGCGCCAACCCACGGCATTGAGCACGACTCCGACCACGAAGAGGCCAAGACCGACGAGGAAGATCGTCATCGGGTCAGGCTCCGACTAATGGTCATCGCGTCCTGTCGTTGGTCGGCCCAAGGGTTCCTTACGCAGCGACAATAAGCATCGCGTGGCTACTCGTCCAGGACCGGGCGGGGAGCTGCATGCTTCCAGTGGGCGCCCGGGCCGAGAGGACCGGTCGAGTCCCGGACTCGACCGACTCGCCCCCACGCACCGCCGAACCCGTACCAGGGCTGGTCGAGGACCGACTCGAGGCGCTCCCAGGTCCGCCAGCGAGGGCCGTCGGGATCGCCGACGTCGATGTATCCAAAGCCCGGCGAGGGCAGTGACGCGTGACTGCCGATCGCCGAGTACACGATCGGGTGGGTGCCCTCCTTCTCGACGCTCGCCCACGTCCTGAACGTGTTCGTGGAGTGGCGGTAGAAGCCGACGGAGCTCGGCGGTCTTCCAAGGGGATCGAGCTGGTCGAGATACAGCGTGATGCGCTCCCAGTCCCCTTCGTGAAGGACGTCGTCGTCGCGGAGAAACGCGCGCATGCCTTCGGCGACAACTCGAAGTCGCGCGAGCGCGTCTCCAAGCCCGCGGGTCCCCGTGGGCGGCTCCACTTCGCGCGCGAGACCCGGATACGCCTGCTGGAACTCCTCGAGCTGCGCGGCAGCGACAGCCGCCTCAAGCTCACGCGGGACGGCGTCGGCCTCAGCGACGCCGGGGACGGGCAAACCCCTGAGCCCGATCTGCTCGCCCGCCCTGAGGATTCCGAGTGGAGGTGAACTCCCGGCATAGAAGAGCCAGTACGTCAGCGCCTTTGCCACCTCGTCGTAGTCCCAATAGCAGCCGACACCTGAGTAGATGGACGGATCCGACGAAGTGCTGTTTTCCCCGCGGGCATCCGCGTCCGCACCGAGCCGAAGGAAAAACCCCTGCTCGAGCGCAGGATCGCCGTGCCTCGCAGCGCTGTCGTCGAGGGGTCGCGTATGCGCGCTCGTCACGTGGCCGAGGTGGCTGTATGGGCTCGCGCTTGCCGCTCCGAGACGGCTCGCATCGACGCCCTCATCGGAGACCGAGTCGCCGTCGAGGCCCAGCCCGGTCGCCCAACGCAACGAGCTTCGTGCAACGAACCAGTCCGCCCCGGCCGGACGCAACTTGTCGTCCGCGTGGAGGACGACGAGCGGGGCATGCTTCGCCGCTGCCTCGGCAACGGATGTCGTCGTCGTGTCGCTACTCGTCATCGCTATGCCTCGTAACCGACGTCCGCGCCGGTGATCACGAGACGCCCCTCCTCGAACGAGCCGCGAGGGGTGAACGCGGACCACATCGAGCCACGCGCATGCTGCTGGAAGATGTAGCGCACGAGCGCGCCTCGCGGATGGAAGAAACCGCTGGCGCGAATGCCCTCGACGAGGCGCGTGAGACCTTCGGCGAAGACCGGAACTCCCGTGCTTACAGCATCCGCGACGGCCTGGTTTCTCCCGTCGAGGTTCTGGTTGTGTGCTTCGTGCTCGGCGCGGAGGATATAGGCGTCGCTCAGCTTCGGTGCGACCTCGATGACTGCCGCCGCGAGGTCGTCGAGCGGTTCGTAGGAACCGAGCCGAAGCAGCACATAGCCTGCGAGACACCCCGCGATCGGGTCGTCGCGCGCGCGTCCGGCGACCTCGTTGGCAAGCTGCTCTGCGGTGTCCGCTCGGCCCCCGAGCAGCACGCGTTGAAGATGCTCTGCGCGTCGCATCCGACCGGGTTCGTTGGAGTCGTGCGGCTGCGTGAACGGATGGAACTGGTAGAGACGCAGCCGACCTGGATCGAGTTGCGCGACGAGCGTCGCGAGCCTCCCCTCGAGAACCGGCAGCCCGACGACGGTCGGGCTCGGGCTCGCATCGTCGGCTGACTCGATCGAGAGCCAGTGCGGGCCGACCTTCTCGACGGGCCATACGACCTGAGCCACTCCAGCATCTTTCGGCTTGAGCTGTCTGCGCTCGGCCGCCGGTGGCACTGGATCGCCGGCAGGCCACGCGCGCACCCGCAAGCGGCCGAGCGATTCGCCCTTGCCATCCTTCGCCACCGCGTAGAGGGCGACACCGGTCTCGTGCTGTCCGAGCAGCGCGATCGGGCTCTTGAGATCGAGGCCCGATAGCGCATTCGCGTCGTGGATGACGGCGCCGAGGCCCGCGGCGAGGACGGTCGACGGCTGCGCCCATCGCACCGGCTCGGCGCGCATGACCGGGATCACGCAACCGTTCTCGCAAGACCCCCCGAGCGCATTCGCGAGCAAGGCGACGTACGGATCGACCGCCGGCGCGGGCAACTCGACCGTCCGGGGCTCCCCGGGGCCGACGATGACTGGCTGCTCGTTGGCGTTGCTCCGCGGCTCCGGACCCAGTTCGCGCACCACGTACAGCCCACGCGGAACGGCGAACCCGGACCCTGCCGTCGCGAGGCGCACATATCCCTCGGTCTGGTCGCGTACCTCGGCCACGGCGAGCGGGTCGGGAGAAGACAGGGTGATCTCCGCGTCTCCCCTTCCCTCCTCGTGCGCGTCCCAGTCGATCGCCAGTGGAACCCTGAGCGTGACGTCATCGGGGTCGTCGGAGAGCTCGACCGGTACGGGCAGACGACCCTTGTGCCGGCCGCCGGCGGTGGCTCTGACAGCGTACGTGCGAGACGGCAGCCTGAAGGTGTACGACGGGCCCGTAACCCTGCGGGCGGTCTGTACGACGTCGCCGACTCCGTCCACCACGCTCAGATCGATCTCATCTCCGGACGGGCGGTTGAGATCGAGCTTCAAGTCGACGAGGACCGCGCGGCGACCCGAGAGCGTGGCAAGCCGTGCGTCACGGTCCCGGTTGAGGACACCTCGACAACCCGCATCTTGAGGCACCTGGACCCATCCGTCCTCCGTGCTCTGCCTCTTCGTCATGCGGCGCTTGACGTAGTTCGCGAGACGCTCCCAACGCACCTCGTAGGAGTTCGCCTCCCACGACCACGCCTTTGCCCGGCCCTTCCCACGAAGAGCGGGGATCAGGACGCTGCTGAACGCACCGACCGCCTCGTCCGGCCAGCCGATCTCGCGCGCCTCCTCACCTGGCGCTGTCGCGTAGAGGACGAACTGCTGCACCGGAAGCTGTCCCGGGTCTCGACGGCGCGGGATTGTCCAGCCGCCGATTGGGAGCTCGGTGCTCCTCGGTCGAATCCGGCAGGCGTCGATGAAGAAGAACTGGTCCTGGAACCGCGTCGTCTCGAAGAACTCCAGGATCGAGCGAACCGCGAGCGTCCTGTCGGGATGCTCGTCGTCGAAGTCCGCGGCCGCTATCGCGCTCTCTTCTCTGTTCGCGTACGTCGACATGATCCCGTGGCCCGAGAAGTAGAAGAAGAACCTCTCGCCGGTGCCGTCGCTCCTCTGGATAACGTCGTTGATCGCGCGCATGATGCTGTCCTTGCTCGGGGCTTCCTCGCCCTTGATACGCCGCGCTTTGCTTCCTGGAGCACGCCCGAGCAGGACATTCACCTGCTCCCTCCGGACACTGCCGCCGGTGTCGCTGACGAGCCAGTTGTAGAACGCCACCGCGTCGCGGACCGCCGCGGAGAGGCGCGGGACATCGCCGCTGTACTCGTCGACGCCGATCACGATCCCCCAATCCATGCGCCGCCTACTCGTCAAGGACGGTGACGAGGTCGGTCACGGGATCCACGGCGCCTGTCCCGAACACGGTGAGACGGTACGCGCCCTCGCTCAGCGGCCCGAGCTCGGCCTCGTGCCACCCATCGTCGCGTCGGGCCAGCGCCTGCCGCGCTCGCTCCTGACCGGAGTCGACGTCGGCCACAACGGCGACCAGGCCTTCGTCGGGCGCTCGCTCGGGCAACGCACGGACGAGCACGGGCTCGCCGGTGGACTGGAGATCGTCAATGTCGAGCGACAAGTCGATCGTCGGTATCGCACCTCTGAAGCGCGACCAGTCGATGACGTTGCCAGTGAGAGTGCCCGTGAGCTGGAGCAAGCAGTGGTCGTCGTTCTGCAGCGATGCATGCCGCTCGGCCGAGTAGGCGGCGCCCTGGTCGTCCTCGTACTCGAGCGGTGTCGCCGAGGGTCGCGGCACGGTCCCGTCGCCGCCCGGATCCTGGTCACCAATGGTATGCAAGAGCGTGATCCGCTCACCGTCACGCACCGCGCTTTGGTTCGTCGGCTGCTTGATTCCGACGATCCGACCCAGCCGATAGCGGCCGTCGACATAGTCCTGGTCCGCGAGATGCGACTTGACCGCCGAGCTGATCTCACGGTGGAAGTCGAGCGCGCCCTTCGCTTTCGCGCGGTCGAGATGGGGAATGTCGACCTCGTCGACGTACGCCGGCCCAGTGTCGCCGTCCGTGTAGCACGGATACGTCGGCAGCAGCTGGTGGATCGCGGTGAACGATCTCGCAAGCTCGGTCAGGTCGAAGAACTTGATCTTCTTCCCGTTCACGAGCGTGTCGAGCGCGTTCAGCGAGCCCCGATACGGGGTCCCGAAGGTGACGAGCGTGCGCGACTCACGCCAGCCATCGAGACACTCAAGGAAGTAACGGGCGACCAGTCCACCCATCGAGTGGCCGACGAGTATGAGTTTCGCGTCGCTCGCGCCGCTCGAGGCACGCCAGTCTGCGAGCCACTGATGGGTCTCCCGCTGGAGTCGGCGGGCGGCGACGCGATTGTCGCGACGCCAGTCGTACGGGAATTCGAAGAGGTTGCGTCCACGAGTGACGTCGAACGTCTCCTCGATATAGCGGAGCATCTTCGTATAGCCGTCAATCTTCCAGATGCCCGGGATCAGATGAACGTCGCGGATGACCTCCGGTGCCGTGATCCCGTCACCGAGATCGTCGACATCCGGCGGGTCGTCGGCCAGTTTCAGATCGTGGATGCTCTTTCCAAGAGTCGCCAGTGCGCTGATGAGCGCGCCGCTCGAGACGTTCCAGATGTCTCTGCCGTCCTTCTTGAGAACGCTGCCGGTGATGCCTGGCAGGCAGACCACCACATCGCGCATGACCTTTCTCGGCACGAGCCAGGCGGGTTCAGTCGACGCTCAACGGGGTCTGCTGCTCGAATGCGGCGTTCGCCGACCCCACCACCATGTAATTGGGATGCTGGTCGTCTGGCATGCCGGGCAGGATTGCCTCGTGGAACTCCGAGTAGTTCCCGGCCCAGGCACCTTCCGCCCACACCTTCAACAGCTCTTCGGTGAAGCGACCGTTCGCAAAGCCATCGCGCGAAAGCTCGTCGTCCTTGCACCCGGAGATGAGGATGACGGTGGCACCAACCTGGGCCTCTGATACGCGTGAGTTCGGCGTCGTGCTCTGAATGTCGTCGTAGAGCTGGGCGTTCTTGCGGTAGGTGGAGATCATCTTGTCCCGCGGCAGAGCGCGATACCGCGGCGACTGCTGGGCGGCAGACTCGGCCGTGGCAACGACATCTGGGACCTCGTCTTCCAAGGCCCGCGCAACGGACCCGCTATGGCAGCTGTCCGAAACCAGGAAGATCCTGACCCCCGGCTTGAACTTCGACCAGAGTACGTACAGCTCGTCGTCGACGAGTTGCCGGTCGTACAGAACCCAGGTCTCGTCCGTCTTGTCCTCTTCCTCGTCGGCCTGGGTGTCCGGGACCTGGCCTCCGTGCCCCGCGTATGACACGAAGAAGAAGTCACCCGGTTCGAGCGCCTCGGCAGCGCTCTCGATCGCGGCCTTCACAGCGTCCGCGGTCACGGCCTGCGTAAGCAGCTTGGTCGTTTCGACCCCACGAGTCTTCGCGATCGACTCCATGGCGTCGGCGTCGAACTCGCACGCGCCGAGCTTGCCGTCCCATCCGTCGTAGTGGGCTGGGTCGACCTCATTCAAGCCGAGGTGGAGAGAAATGCCACGCGCCATAGCGCTTACCTCGCTTGTCGTTGACGGCTTGCTCGACGATACGACCGCACCTGCAAGACGTCAAGCTGATCCGACAACACGACTCGACCTCGCCGAACGCGACGCCTACGGTCGAGAGGATGGGCTCCGCGTGGCCGCCTCGCCTGCCCCTGCTCAGGCTACGTTGCCAACCCCTCCGTGTGCACAGCACCAGATTCTTGCAGGAGTCGCCGAGCGTACGAACCACCGGATCCTCGCGCGCACGCGCGCGCACGCGAATGTAGGGGGTGTGAGGGCTACCCACCCGCGTGAACGCGTTGGTCGGGTCGGTGCCTGGTCGCGCGGCGGACCGTCTCGCCGACGATCGGATTGTCCTCGCGCGCACGCGCGCGCACGCGAATAAGAACCGGTGTTGAGGGCTACCCACCCGGCGAACGCGTTGGTCGGGTCGGGGCCTGGTCGCGGGGCCCAGATTCCGTGCGCTTCGCGACGCCGCCTTTCGCGCAGTTCTTCCGATCTTTCGCGTGTTCGGATTCGCCTCAAGCGTGGCGACGTTTACCGGAGCGAGGTTCGGGCTTCCGTAGCTCCGGAGGCGCTCCGCTAGTGATGGTTCCGAGTTCCCCCGGATAGACCGCGGACTGTCCGCGCGCGGGGGTCGGGCTCCGCCAGCGCCGAAACGTTGCTGCGCCTGCTCTAGGCAGACGGGCCCAATCGACCTGAGAATGGGAGGGTGAACTGGACACTCCTGGTCGCGCCGCTAGCAGCGTTGGTGGGTGTGTTTCTTGGGCAGGCGCTACAGAAGCGTCGCGAGGTCTCAATGCGCGCCATGCAACTCCGCGAGGAGATGCTGCTCGATCTCGCCGAGTGGACACTCACTCAACAAGCACGCGTGCCGCTCCCTTCCATCCACTACGACGAGGATTTCAGTCTCCTCGGCGTCTATTGGCCCACGAATGCCGAGGCAGCAGATCGTGGTGACGTCAGCGAGCCTGCGGCGCCGAGGCTGTTGATGATGGTGCGCCTCTACGGCTCTGCAGAGCTGGCGAAGTTGGCGACGTCCGCGAGCCAGGCCGCGGAGTCGAGCGGTGAGGTGGTGACGTCGAGACGGACGGACTGGGTGGGGCCGTCGCTTTTCAGCCCAGCCCTTGCGTCACTCACGGATCTATGGCGTCAGATTCAGATCGAAGTCGAACGACCACCGCGACGCCGTGGCCGGTTTGACATGTGGCTCAGCGAGCAACGCGGAAGGTCGTCTACGCCAGCAGGAGACTTGTACGACGCAGAACTCTTGAAGTTCGCCGCTGATGAGCGCTGGTGGTTGTCGGTTCACGACCCTTACTCAGGCGACTCGGATCCCTCAGAGGACACCACCTCACAGGGCAACGCCTGACGCCGCCAACGGTTCTCGCAGCGCCGAGCCGCCTGAGTACGCCCGTCGCGACCGCTTGACCTGAGCCACTCGAAGCCTAGGCGTGCAGAGCGGGCCGCGTTCTCACCGAACTCCGGCTCCCAGCACTTCGGGCAGAAGACGTGGACTCGCTACGCCTCCCGATTCGCCAAGCTCGTCCTGATCTCCGCGAAGTGCTCGAGCCTCGGTGAACCCTCGGTCAGGTAGCGCTCGAGGCTGGCATCGCTATGAGCCAGCCGAGTTCCAACTAGACATATATGAGCTAGTCCTATTACGTAACGTCGAGTTTGCCCTCCGGCTTTGTCGTCTTGGGCTCCAACTCAGCGCGGGCGAGAACGATGAATCGGTCTCGTGCATCTCGGTAGCCGTCCTCCAGTGCTTCGAAGCGGACCCGCTTTTCGCCAGTTGGCGGCAGCGTCTCCACGTCATTCAACAGGTGGCGCAGATCGTTGAGCCTGCGCCGCACATCGTGCGCCGCCCTTGCGACGTCCGATGTCCCGATGATCTCAAGAGCCCGATATCGGATCGTCACTTCCTGGTCGTAGAACAAGTTGGCTGCCTTCCGATCCTCCTCGCTCCCGACCGGGCCGAAGCGCCCTTTGGCGAGCCATTGGAACAAATGGAAGGAGTCTTCGGCCTTCGTCAGCATCGCCGCATAGGCCTCCTTTCGTTCCCCACGTGAGCGCTCGGCGAGCCGTTCGTCGCGCTGTGATCTATGAATCGCCAAGCTTCCCAGGAAACCGAGGACGCCTCCGACGATGCCTCCGACAGCCGTTCCGATCACTCCGACCCACGCGTCACTGAGAGCGAGGACGAGCACGGTCACAGATTGTGCCAACGCCGTTGCGGACACGTCTCCCACCAGCGTCTAGCCCGTCATCGACGCCCTCACCGCAGCGGCGACGGTGCGCTCGCTCACCTCGCAGGCCGCGAAAATGCCGGTCCCATCCCCTGTCGGGTAGGTACAGCTACACGAGAGGGGGGATCGCGATGAAGGCCAGACTGCTGACGCTCTCAGTCGGAGTCGGGGCGTTCTTGCTCGCGCTCGTCAACGGGGGCATCAGCACAAGCCCCGGTTAGACGACCGAGCGTACGACTCGGGGCGCAGGGAGCGGGGCGCGTTCATACCGAACTCCCGCTCCCAGCACTCCGGGCAGAAGACGTGGAGTTCGCCTAGGCCGTCTGAGCCTGCCCGCCACTCGTCGTCGGCGTTCTCGTCCTCGCGAGGCTTGCGGCCGGACTCAGCGCACCGGAGCTCGACAGCCATGGCTCGAACGATGGCGCGTCTCGAGTTCACTGCCTAGATGTCCTGCCTCAGGACGTTGTGGACACGGCTGATCGGTGGCTGGCCGCCGAGCGAGCTGTGTGGTCTGCGCTCGTTGTAGTAGCGGAGCCAGTGTGACAGTGCCTGCGCTCTGTGGTCGCTCGAGCGGTAGACCTGGCCAAGTGCCCACTCCCGCTTGAGCGTCTGCTGGTAGCGCTCGACCTTGCCGTTGACTTGCGGCCGGCGAGGCGGAATCAGCAGGTGGCGGACGCCATGGCAGGTGAGCAGCTCGCGCAGCGAGCGGTTGTGCCGGTAGACGAAGGCGTTGTCGCTCATCAGCCGTCGCACCTGAATGCCGTGGGCGGCGAAGCTGGCGAGGCCGCGCTCGACGAAGCCGGTGACCGTGTCCGCGCGCTCGTCGCGGTGGAGCTCCGAGTAGGCGAGGCGGGTGTGATCGTCGACCAGCGAGTGGACGAACTCGTACCCGACTCGCTGGCGCTCCTCGGCCCGCGTGCGGTCGCGGATGCCGGTGACGGCGTGGCCGGGGCGGGTGAAGCGCGAGAAGCGCTTAGAGTCGATGTGCAGCAGGTCGCCGGGGCAGGGCCATTCGTCGCGGCGCGGCTGCTCGCGCGGCAGCTTGGACGGTCGCGAGATCCCCGCCCGGCGCAACGCCCGCCACACGGTTGCGTGCGCGTGACCGGTCTCGCCTGCGATCAGGCGCGGCCCCCAGCCCGAGCGACGCCTGGCCGCACAGATCCGCCGCTGCTCGCGAGCCGCCAACATGCGCGGCATCCGCAGCGGCCGCGATGAGCGGTCCTCCAGACAGCGAAGCGAGACACGCTCCTCGAGCGGCGACTCGCGCCAGCGCTGCCACCACTTGCAGGCGGTCGTCGGCGAAACGCCGCGGCGTCTCGCCGCCTCCCGGCACGAACACCCGGCCTCGACGTCCGCGACCAGAGCGCGCCGTCCAGCGAGTCCGAGACGAGCATTACGGTGAAGGGCCATCCGGTTGCCTCCTTCGGGCGTGAGTCCTGGCAGACCCACAGCCTCGAAGGAGGCCCGGATGACCTACTCAGCCGTCCACAACCTGTTGGCGCACGTCACCTAGACGCTCATTCGGACATGTCCGGCGGCGGCTGCGCTCGTGCGGTGGGACTCGCCACTTGACCCAATCGTGTCCTACCGGGCGAGGCGAGAAAACGACACGCTGCAAGGGATGAGGTGATCGCAGTGGTTGCCTCGCAAACACCGGAGGTAAGTAATGCGCAAGCTCTTCATCATCGCCGCCTCTATCGCGGCGCTTGCAGTTCCGACTGCCGCCATGGCCAGCGTCGCCGTCGACGGCAACGGCGTCGGCTTCGTCGGTAAGGGCGACGTTCAGAACGCCCTCGGCCTCGCCAACGACGCCGCCATGCAGGACCTGTTCAAGTCCCCCGAGGGCGTGAAGTTCACGACCAGCTATATCAGCGTTTCCGACAACACGCTCAACTGCGTGAAGTACGTTCCCGGAATCTGGCCTCCTTTCGTGAACACCGGCGACACGTTTCACCGAATCTTCAACACGCCCGTCACGCAGGCGGTCAAGGTCACGGCCAACACGAACGCGGCTGGCAAGCTCACGAACGGCTGGACCCTGAGCGGGTTCGATGGCCTGGCCACTTACGGCCCGGACACGAAAGTGTTCGAGGGCAGCTGCCCGAGCGGTACGTACGAGGGGAGCACCGCCAACCAGGTCTTCACGGACGGCCCGCGCAGCGGCCTGAAGGTCAACGGCGTCAACCTGCCGAACACCCCGGTGGTCGTCCCGACCGTCTGATCCAACCCCCCACCCACAACCCAGCACCACAACAGCGCCCCCCGGCTTACACAGCGGCGGGCGCTCGTCCGTTTCGATCCGCAACCGGTTGACCGAAATCAACGCTCCGGGCTCGCGGGCTTACCAGTCCCGCGACGTGCGAAGCTCGTTCGCCGCCGCCCGGTTGCAACCGCGGTGCGAAGGACCCAGGTACAGGTGCGGCGCACAGTCGTCGTGATACAGGTCCCACGCCTCGGCGGGGTCGGGGAGGCGAGGGCCGCCTCCCAGTGTGGGGGGAGGTGGGCGTCGATACACGGCCCGAAGGCGGCAATCGGCAACGCTAGTGTCACGCGAGTTGGAAGGTCACCCTCCAGGAACCCCCACCGTTGGCGACCCGCACCTGTAGGAAGTCTCCGGCCGGAATCAAGACGGAGTGGGTGTCGTCGCTGCAGCTCTGGGGCGAGGCTGCCGTGGTCATGCAGGTGAGCGGTGTCGCGGCGACGTTGTCGAGCACCGTGACAATCTGGTTCGCGGCGCTGTTGGCCGTGACGGCGAGCAGGTGCGAGATCGTGGCGTCGGTCGGCATCGGCCCGAACATCAGCGAGTTGGCCGAAGCTGCGAACTCGGTTACTAGGGCGAGACAAGCACTGCCTTGTGCCACGTTTGCGTAGGTCAGGCAGTTGTTGCCCGAGCCCGCGTTTCCGTTCTGATTGCCGAACATCAGTACTTGGCTCGCCGTGCCTGGCGGACCAGGGGGACCCGGCGGGCCAACTCCGCCTGGTGGACCAGCGGGACCCGGCGGACCAGCCGCGCCCGCGGGACCCGGCGGGCCAGCCGGGCCGGGCACACCCGTGCCGCCCGGGCCAGCGGGGCCGGTGGGGCCAGGAGGACCCATTGGACCGGCAGGACCAGTCGGGCCAGCAGCACCGGCAGGGCCGACTGGACCGGCGGGACCGGCAGGCCCGGCCCGTCCAGGCGTGCCAGACGGAGGCCAGGCGACCCGGATCTCAGTCCGTCGGCAGGGGGTGTTTCTCAACTTGAAGTCACGCAACGTCTCTGCGGGGCCTCGCGTCTCGATGCAACCGCGTAGGGGTCGTGTCTGAGCCCCTTCGGCTCCAGCCGCACTGACACCGCTACCAAGGCAGGCGACGACAGCGAAGCTGCTGATTCCGAGGACGAGCCGGTCCCTTCTCATTCGAGCTCCTTTCCAACTCCCGTTAGCTGCGTCAATCATGCGCCCGGACGGCCGGCGCGGCGGCGCTTGCCGGCACCGGACGCCTAGACTCCCGTTGCCACCACCCTGTGAGGGGTGCTGACACGAACGCTGAGCGGCGCCCCTCGAGGCGCCGTTCGGCGTTCTCGGCCGACGCTAGGGGGTGAGGATCAGCCGCGCCTAGCCGGCGAGCTCGCCGAGCGTGCTCGGCCCCGCGCAACGCCGGCTGAGGGCGATCTCTCGCGCTCGCTCTCCCCGCAGTCCGAGTAGGGCCGCTACGCGCTCGTCGAGGGGTCTCGGCGCACTAGACCTTGACTTGCATCACGCGGTGCGAGAGAGTCCCGCACCCCCGCACCGCGGGGGGCAATCGGATCAAGGGGCAGTGGGGACATTACGGGCTGTGCTCGTGCCGGAGCGAGAACCCCGCGACTCGTCGTGGAGTCGACTCTGCGATGAACTAGGCGTGATCCTCGCCTCTCCTTCCGGATTCGAGGCGCTCGGCCTCTAGCTCGCTCTCCCGTGTGCTCTCCCTTCCCCCCTCGCGAGTGCTCGGGCGATGGGGCCGCTGCGGGATCCGTGCTTCGCCCGTCGAGAGTCACCGGGTCGCAGCCAGCTCTTCGTGCATCCGTCGCTCCGCTTCACCGATCGATTCGAGCGCAGGGCGTCTCGCTTCTTCGATGGCAATCGAGTGAGGCATTCCTAGCGTGATCTCGATTTGCGCGACTTCCGGGTCTAGTAGAGCAGCCTTCTTGATCGCGATGGCCGTGTCGAGTGCGTACGTCGTGTTCTCCACCTCGTTCAAAGCCTCAAGAACCGCCGCCGACGCCGAAACCTTCGCCCTCCCCATGACCGTGGTCCAGTCGTCAACGCTGGGCGGTTCCGGCGGCTCAGGTCTTGGTACGGGCGTCAGCTGATACTCGAACTCCACGTCGCGCACGTAGAGATACTGTCGCTCCAGGAACCTGCCAATCTCGACGTAGGCTGCAAGCCGCTGTTCATGCAGCCGAGCGCTCAGCGCAAGCTGCCTAGTGTGGAGGCGCTCCGCCTTCCCGTTGACGTATGCAAAGACGAAACCGCCGACAACGCCTACCGCTCCTGACAGTACTCCTGCCAACGTGATCCACTGATCTCCGGTCAAGGCGAGTACTAGCTTCACGGGGCGAGCATGGCCCACGCTTCGGACAAACCCGGAGGTCCGCTAGCGACGAAGGGGAAAGGATGCAAGGTGCCCGAGTGCGACGGTGACCCTCCCTCGGATCGCGCCGAGGGGCCGGGCCTGCTCGCGAAGTAGTGCGTAGCCAGTACCGGCGACGAACAGGTCAACGCGCTGGTCAACTTCTCCAGTTCTGCCCCGTACCGCACCGAAGTGCTGAACCGCTAGTTCATGCACTCTGGTCGCGTCCCATCGCGCCGAGTGACGTATCTCGCCTCCTTTGCAAGCCGAAGGCCGCGGGTTCGAATCCCGCACGCTCCATGTCACGTAAATAGGAATTTGCAGGTCTTTTCCACATACTGGTGTCAACACCGGCAAAGCCGGTGCGAGCGCGGTGCGAGCGGACCTGACGATTTCGTGTCCGGTCGAGTCGAGTAAGGTCGAGTGAAGCCGGTTGGGGTCGATCAACTCTGTCGAGCGAAGTCAGGTGACGTCCAACAGCGACGCAGGCCTTACACGCCAGGGTCGCAGATTCGAGTCTCGTCACGCCCGTCCTGTACGCATCGCTTGATCGGGTTGTCTTTGCAGCCGATCGCTCGATGGCTGACACTTCGGCCGTGGAGGCTCCCAACGTTCAGTTCGCGAAGAGCGGGGACATCAGCATCGCGTATGCGACCGTTGGCGACGGCCCCTTTGACCTCGTGTTCGTGAACGGTTGGGTGCTGTCGGCGTTGGAGCACGCATGGGAGGGTCCAGCGGCAGACTTCTTCCGCGAGCTGGCTTCCTTCTCGCGGCTGATCCTGTTCGACAAGCGGGGGACAGGCCTTTCCGACCGGACCGCCGGGATCCCCGACCTCGAGACGCGCATGGACGACATTCGCGCCGTGATGGAAGCCGCCGGATCGAACCGGGCGGCGATCATGGGCTTCTCGGAAGGCGGGCCGATGACCCTCCTCTTCGCCGCGAGCTACCCCGAGCGAACGGCTGCGATGGCCCTCTACGGGTGCAGGGCCTCGTACGTTGCAGATGACGATTACCCGTGGGGGTTCACCCCAGAGGAACGAGAGGAAAGCGTCCGCGAGGAGGCAGCAACCGCCGGCACGGAGGAGTGGCTGGACGAATGGCTGGAAACCTTCGCCCCGAGCAAGGCGAGCGACGAAACCGTGAGGCGATGGTGGCGGCGCTTAGTCTTGACAAGCGCGAGCCCAAGCGCCGTGGTAGCGCTGCGGCGCATGAACATGGAGATCGACGCGCGTCATACGCTGCCCGCGATTCGCGTTCCGACGCTCGTCCTCTGCCGCGTCGGTGACGGGGACTACCCCGACCAAGCACGCTACATCGCCGACCGCATCCCCGGCGCGGAGTTCCTCGAATTACCGGGCAAGGACCACGGGTACTTCGTCGAGCCTGAGCAGGTCGCGCACGAAGTCAAGCGCTTTCTGTACGGCATCTGGGAGCGGGGCGAGTGGAACGTCGTCGAGCCGGACCGCGTGCTCGCAACCGTTCTCTTCACCGACATCGTCGGCTCGACGGAGAAGGCAGTGCAGCTCGGCGACAGGGCCTGGCGGGAGCTCCTCGAGCGACACCACGCCGCCATCCGTCGACAGCTCATCCGCTATCACGGCAATGAGCTCGACACCGCCGGTGACGGCTTCTTCGCGAGCTTCGACGGCCCGGCTCGCGCGATCCGCTGCGCCTGCACGATCGCCGAGGCGGTGAAGGAGCTGGGCCTTGAGGTGCGCGCCGGCTTGCACACCGGTGAGTGCGAGGTGGTCGAAGGCAAGGTGGGCGGAATCGCCGTTCACATCGGCGCGCGAGTAGCGAAGGCCGCACAACCCGGCGAGGTGCTTGTCTCGAGCACGGTGAAGGATCTAGTTGCAGGTTCGGGCCTGCAGTTTCGCGAGCGGGGCACCGCCGAGCTTAAAGGCGTGCCCGGCGAATGGCGGCTCTATGGGGTCGAAGGGCTAGCGCCGTAGCCGTCGGGTGAGCACTGTCCTCGTGCCGACTTCGACCTTGCAATCCGACAAACCAGCTCAATCGAACTCTACGCCAAGCGTTGTCCAATGAGGCGGCGGCGGTGCAAGCGCTGTGCGAGCGGACCACCGTCGAACGGTGTCGGGTGACGTTTGATGAGACGGCCCCAATTCGGTCAGTCATCCCGATTCTGTCGGTCGCGGTCAGGTGGGGTCGGGTAGTCGGTTGGGTTTGCAAGCCGGAGGCCGCGGGTTCGAATCCCGCACGCTCCATATCGCGCAAATAGCCGGATTTGCAGGTCTCTTCTTCTGACTGGTGTCACCACCGGCAACGCCGGTGCGAGCGCGGTGCGAGCGGACCCTGACGATTTCGTGTCGAGTGGAGTCGAGTAAGGTCGAGTGAAGCCGGTTGGGTCGATCAAGTCTGTCGAGCGAAGTCAGATGATGTCGGATAGCGGCGCCGGCCTTGCGAACCGGAGTTCTGCTGTTGGCCCACGCCAGAAATCGACCGTCCGCGGCGTTGCTCGTTCAGACACCTGACGGTGCGCCCGTGGTGCAAGCAGAAGGCCTGTCGTACGGCGTCGCGTAGCGTTCGATGGGCCCTCCAACCGCGCTCAGCCCTGCGGGTTCTCGTTGTTGCGTCGTTGATAGCGTCCCTTAGTGACGCGGCGTGCGCTCGATCTCCGTGCAAGCACTCTCAGCGAGATCGCGGCCCGCGGCATTCCCGTGCCTCGCTACGAGCGCTCGGCGCTGCGCCCACGCGTTCTCCATCTCGGCGTCGGAGGCTTCCACAGGGCCCACCTCGCGCTCTACGTACACGAGCTTGCGGCCGCCGGGTGCGACTGGGGAATCCGCGGCCTGGGGATGCTCGACGGCGATCGGCGAATGGAGGAGATCCTGCGTTCGCAGGACTACCTCTACACGCTCGTCGAGAAAGGCTACGGCGAGCCGCGAGCGCAAGTGATCGGCAGCATCGTCGACTACGTGCTCGCGGTCGACGACGCTGCGACCGTCGCCGCGACGATCGCCGTTCCGGAGACGGCGATTCTCTCGCTGACGATTACCGAGTCCGGGTACTCGCTCGAGAGACCGAATCCGACCATAGATGCGATCGCGGGTGGGCTGGCACGCCGGCGAGCCGAGACCGGCGCCGCACTCACGATCCTCAGCTGCGACAACATCCCGGGCAACGGCAAGGTCGCGCAGGCGGCGGTGCTGCACGCGTGCGAAGAGCAGGACGCAGACCTCGCGTCTTGGGTCGAGGCCGCGTGCACCTTCCCGAACTCGATGGTCGACCGCATTACGCCGCAGACCACGGACGGCGACAGAGCCTGGCTGCGGGACATGCTCGGGATCGACGACGCCTGGCCCGTCGTCGCGGAGCCGTTCCGGCAATGGGTGATCGAGGATTCGTTCGCCGCCGGCCGGCCGCGGTTCGAGGATGTCGGCGTGCTCTTCAGCGACCGCGTGCACGACTGGGAGCTCTACAAGCTCCGGATGCTCAACGCGACGCACTCGTGCATGGCGTATCTCTCGGCTCTCGCCGGCATCACCTACGTCGACGAAGCGCTGGCGACGCCGCCGCTCCGGAAGTTCCTCGAGCGCTTCTTGTGGCAAGAGGCGATCCCGACCCTGGACGAGATCCCCGGGCATCCGCGTGAGAATTACGCGGCCACGGTGCTCGACCGCTTCGCAAGCACGGGAGTGCGCGACCAGATCGCGCGGCTCTGCATCGACGGGACGGCGAAGTTCTCGGTGTTCCTGATCCCGACGATCGAACGCCAGCTCGAGCGCGGCGGCCCGGTCGAGTGCGCCGCGCTCGCGCTCGCGGGTTGGGCCCGCTATCTCGCGACCACGCCGGCCGCCGAGCGCGCCGCAGACCCCAGCGCGGACCAGTCGGCGAGCTACGCGACCCAGGCGATCGACGATCCGGTCGCATTCCTGGAGCTCGAGGCGGTGTTCCCGCCGGTGCTACGCGACAGCGACCGGTTTCGCGAGGCATTCGCCGCGTCAGCGGGAAGCCTGGCCCCCCGCGGCCCGATCGGCGCCGTCGAGGCTCTGCTCGGTTGACGCCGTAACGGTCCCGAGCCGCGCCCCGCCAGGCTCGAACACGTGCATCGTCCCACTCAAGCCCAGTGACACGTTGTCGCCGATGTGCCCGCCGAACGGCGTCGGCGTCTTGGCGACGAGCGTCGCGGGCTCGAACTCGTGCTCGACCATCGCGTGCACGAAGACCTCCGAGCCGAGATCCTCGACGGCGCGGATGCGACCTGGGATCGGGCCGGCGCCGACACGAAGCGCCTCCGGACGGAACCCGACGACCAGCCGATCGCCCACGACTCCGTTCAGCTGCTCGCGAACATGCACCTCCGCCCCGGCGATCCGCAACGGCATGCTCGCGGCGACCGACAGCTGGTTCATCGCCGGCGAGCCGATGAACCCTGCGACGAACAGGTTCGCCGGTGCGCGGTAGAGCGTGCTCGGCGGGTCGCACTGCTGCAGCTCACCGTCGCGGAGCACCGCTACGCGGTGACCCATCGTCATCGCCTCGACCTGGTCGTGCGTGACGTAGACGGTGGTTACGGCGAGGCGCGTCTGCAGCTCGGCAAGCTCGGTGCGCGTCTGCACGCGCAGCTTCGCGTCGAGGTTGGAGAGCGGCTCATCCATGAGGTAGACCTGGGGCCGACGCACGATCGCGCGCCCCATGGCCACCCGCTGGCGCTGTCCGCCGGAGAGGTTCTTCGGCTTGCGTTCGAGGAAGGGCTCGAGGTCGAGCATCTTCGCCACCTCTCGCACGCGCTCCATCCGCTCGGCCCTCGGGACACCTCGCTGCTTTAGCGCAAAGCCCATGTTCTGAGCGACGTCGAGCTGCGGGTAGAGGGCATAGTTCTGGAAGACCATGGCGATGTCGCGGTCGCGCGGATGGATCTCGGTCACGTCGCGTTCCCCGATCCACACTCGCCCGGTGTCGAGCGGCTCGAGGCCGGCCAGCATCCGCAGCGCCGTCGTCTTGCCGGAGCCGGACGGGCCGACCAGGACGAGCAGCTCGCCATCCTCGATCTCGAGGTCGAGCTCGTTCACCGCAGGCCTGGGCGTACCGGGGTAGAAGCGCGTCGCAGTCTCGTAACGGACGGAGGCCATGGTCTACTTCAGCGCTCCCATCGAGAGGCCGCGGATCATGCGTTTCTGAGCAAGCCAGCCGGCAATGACGACGGGGATGACCGCGAGAACCGACGCCGCCGACAGCTTCGCGAGGAAGTTGCCGCGGGTGCTGATGTTGGTCGTCACCCACTGCGGCACCGTCGATCCGGCGGCCGGGTTGAGCTGAACGGCGTAGAAGTACTCGTTCCAGGCGAAGATGACGCAGAGGAGCGCCGTGGCCGCGATGCCCGGTGCGGCGATCGGGAGAATGATCGACGTCAGCTGCCCGCGCAGCTTCGCCCCGTCGATCTCCGCGGCCTCGATCAGCTCGCGCGGGATCTCCATGAAGAAGGAGCGCAGCATCCAGATCGCCAGCGGGAGGTTGATCGACGTGTAGAGCACGACCAGCACGGTCCGCGTGTTGAGCTTGTCGAAGTGATTCGCGAGCACCCAGATGGGCAGGATCGAGGCGACGATCGGCAGGAACTTCGTGGAGATGAAGAAGAACAGCACGTCGCGCCACTTCGGGATCGGTCGAATTGCGAGCGCGTAGGCAGCAGGCAGCGCGAGCGCGAGCACGATCACCGTGCTGCCGAGGACGACGATCGCGGAGTTGGTGGCGGCTTCGGAGAACGCGAGAATGCCCTCGGGATTGCTTGTCACCTCCCGGTATCGGTCGAGCGTCGGCGAGAAGAAGAGCTTCGGGCTGGTATTAGCGTCCTGCTCCTCCTTGAACGAGGACAGGACCATCCAGAAGACCGGGAAGAAGAAGACGAGCCCGGCGAGCCAGGCAGTCAGGCCGAGTGCGACGTGCGTGGAGCGGCGCTCGCCGACGCCGAGCCGCGTCCCGACGCGCCGACGCATCAGGCCCTCTCCTCGTCTCGGAGCAGGCTCGAGAGCACGCGCAGCGCGATCGTCGCGACGACGATGGAGACGACGACCACCACGATGCTGTACGCCGACGCGAGCCCGAAGTCCCAGCCTCCACCGATCGAGCGCTGGTACACGAAGTACGGGATGTTCGTGGAGTCGGGCCCGCCGCCCGTCATCACGTCGACGTGATCGAAGACCTGGACCACGTAGATCGTCCCGAGCAGGGCGCAGAGCTCCATGTACCGGCGCAGGTGGGGAAGCGTGAGCTGACGGAACGTGCCGAAGGCGCTCGCTCCGTCGACCTTCGCGGCCTCGAGAACGTCGGAGGGCTGGCTCTGGAGGCCAGCGAGCATGATCAGCATCATGAACGGCGTCCACTGCCACACGAGCACGGTCACGATCGAGAACAGCGGGTACGCCGAGACGAACTCGACGCTGTCAAAGCCGAGCCGCTCGAGCACCCAGTTGAGAACGCCGTAGAGCCCGCTGAACATCTGGTTCTTCCAGATCAGGCCGGCGACGACGGGCATGATCAGGAACGGGGTGATCAGCAGGGTGCGGACGATCCCCTGCCCGAAGAAGTGCCGATCGAGGAGCACCGCGAGCAGCGTCCCCAGCGCGAGCGAGATCAGCACCGTCGAGACCGTCATCAGCACGCTCGTCCAGGCCGCTTCCCTGAAGAACGAGTTGTTGACGAGCGTCTCGTAGTTGTCGAGCCCGATGAAGCGACGCTCGGTGGGCGGGCTGATCGACCAGTCCGTGAGGCTGTAGTACACGCTCAGCACGAACGGGATCTGCGTGACGACGATCGCGAAGAGGAGCGCCGGCAGCAGCGGCAGCCGGCGGCGCCACGGCCGGGAGAATGGATCTGCGGAGGGCTGTCTCCCGACCGTGGCGCTCGTCACGAGGCCGATTGTCCTACTGGATCGCCTGTGACGCGATCTCCTGGCAGGCCTCGAGGGCATCGTCGATCGACGATCGTCCTGCGATGACGCTCGAGAACTGCTCGGTGCATTGGTTGCCGACGTCCTGGAACTCGGGAATGCCGACGTACTGCACGCCGGGCACACCGGGGCGCTTCGTCGTACCCGGGTTCTTGATCGGTGCCGCTTTCATCGCGGCCAGCGTGATCGCAGCGAACGCCTTCGCGGCCCTTTTGTACTGCGGGATCTTGTAGGTCGAGAGCCGGGTGCCCGGAGGGATCGCCGCCCAGCCGCCAGGGATTCTCGAACCTGCAGCCTTGAGGTACGCAGGGCCTGTCGCCCAGGAGATGTACCTCCACGCGGTAGCGGGATCAGGCGACTCCCTCGGGATCGCCAGCGCCCACGTCCACAGCCAGCCCGACGCCTTCGTCTTCTTGACCGGCGCGAGCGCGTATCCGTTCTTGCCTCTGACCGCGCTGTTGCTCGCTTCCAGGATGCCCGCCGCGACGGTCGCGTCGTACCACATCGCGACCCGACCGTCCTGGTACTGGGCGAGACACTCGTTGAAGCTCGCGTTGGCGGCGTCCGTCTCGCCTGCGTCCTTGAGCAGGTTGACGTAGAACGTCAGCGCCTCTTTGAACGCGGGCTTGTCGACTTGGGCCTTGTCGGGCTTGCCGTCCGACTTCGCCGACCACCAGGTGCCGCCGAACGTGTTCAGCACGGTCGTGAATGACGCCCCGAGGTCGCCCCATCCCGGCTTGCCGCGCAGGCAGATGCCGGCCATCCGGTTGGTGTCGATCTTGCGGGCGATCCTTGCGATCTGATCCCATGTCGGCCGCGCCGGGATGGTCACGTTGTTCTGCCTCATGACGTCCTTGCGGTACATCACGAAGGACGACTCCGCATAGAACGGCGAGGCGTACATCTTCCCGTTCGCCGAGAGCGCGTTTCGGACTGCGGGGATGACGTCGTTGTACTTGTAGGACGCGTCGCGCTTGGCGAGGGACGAAAGGTTCCTGAGCAGGCCGCTCGCTCCGAACTGCGGCGCCTCGTAGGGGCCGATCATGACCACGTCGAACTGCCTTCCGCCCGATCCGACGTCGCGGGTCACGATCTCGCGGAGCTTGCCCTCCTCGAGGATGGAGTACCGGACCTTGATGCCGGTCCTGTTCGTGAAGAGCGTCGGCGTCAGCTTCGCGATGTCCTCCATCTGCGGATTGCCGACGATGGCGACCCTGATCGTCTTGCTTTGCGCCGGCGAGCTCGACGCACTGGTTGCGAGCGCCGCGATCAGCGTGCCTACGAGGAGAAGCGCCACGCCCAGACGCCCCACCTGAAGTCGTGCTCGGATCATTGGACTCCTCCTTCTCGTTGCGTCCGAGTTCGAGTGCCCCAAGCGGTCGCTCAGCTTGCGAGCGTCAGTGGCCGGCGAGTCAAGCGCATCGCACCCTTCAGGACGCAATCGTGCTCCTTCGTGATATCGCTACCACAAGCGCGTGTCACTAATAACACGGTCCAAGCGTTGATGTCAAGGTGGTAACGCCCTACGATTGTCCGCATGAGGTGGTATCAATAACACGCGTGCGTGTGTTAGAAGGCGTCCCGTGAGAGTCACTCTTCGAGACGTTGCGGCCCGGGCAGGCGTCTCGCCCATGACCGTCTCACGCGTGATCAACAACAGCCCGCGCGTCCAGGCCGACACCCGCCGCCGGGTCGAGGCTGCCATTGCCGAGCTGCACTACGTCCCGAACCGGTTGGCCCGCGGGCTCATCCGCCGGAAGACGGGCACGCTCGCCCTCCTCGTCCCCGATCTTGCGAACCCATTCTTCACGCTCATCGTCCAGGCCGCCGAGGACGTCGCCTGGCGTGCGGGCTACCACGTGATCCTGTGCGACACGCGCGCCGAGCTCGAGCGCGAGCGCGAGTACCTCGAGGACATGGTCGAGTTCCAGGTCGAAGGCGTGCTCATCGCACCGGTCTCGGACCGCTCGAAGTCGCACCTCCGGATCCTGGCGCGGAACAACATCCCCTACGTCCTCATCGACCGCTCGATCGCCGGCTTCGAAGCCGATCTCGTCCAGGGCGACAGCGTCGCGGGCGCGCGCCGCCTCGTCGAGCATCTCATCTCGCTCTCTCACGAGAAGATCGCGATGATCAGCGAGGCGCTCGACGTCTCGACCTCGCGAGAGCGGCTGCAGGGATACCGGGAGGCGCTCGACGCGGCCGGGATCCAGCGCCGGGGCGAGTACGAGGTCGAGGCGAGCGCGGTCGACGCGCGCGGGGGCTACGAAGCCGCTTCGCGCCTCTTCGATCTCGAGCAGCCGCCGGCGGCGATCTTCGCGGTGAACAACATCGTCGCGGTTGGAGTCGTCGAGGCTGCACGCGAGCGAGACGTCGACGTCCCGGGAGAGCTCGCGCTCGTGTGCTTCGACGACATCGAGCACGTCTCGCGCCTCTACCCGTTCCTGACGGTGATGGCTCAGCCTGCCGAGACCTTCGGCACGCTCGCGACGCAGCTGCTCCTCGACCGGATCGCAGGACGCGTGCGCGAGCGGCGGCGGGTCGTCGTGCTGCCTCCGGATCTCGTCGTCCGTCGCTCGTCGGGGGCCGGCCAGGAGTCGGCTCTGGTGAGTTGAACACATCCGCGCGCCTGTACGGCGGCATCGAGGCCGGCGGCTCGAAGTGGGTCTGCGCAGTCGGCAGCGGCCCCAGCGACATACGGGAGGCGACAACGTTTCCGACCACAGCGCCCGACGAGACGATCGCACGGGCGGCGAAGTTCTTCGCGCGGAACGGAGCACTCGCGGCGATCGGCATCGGATCCTTCGGGCCGATCGACTCGCGCCGCTCGTCGGGTAGCTTCGGGTTCATCACGACCACACCGAAGCCGGGGTGGGCGCAGACGAACGTCGCCGGCAAGCTCGAAGAGCTGCTCGACGTGCCCGTCGCCTTCGACACGGACGTCAACGCCGCCGCCCTCGGTGAGCAACGCTGGGGAGCGGCGATCGGTCTGGACAGCTTCTGCTACTTGACCGTCGGTACAGGCATCGGCGGAGGCGTCGTCGCGAACGGTCGGCTCGTCCACGGCTTGCTCCATCCCGAGGTCGGGCACATGCGGATCCCCCACGATCGCGTCGCGGATCCGTTCCCGGGCTGCTGCCCCTACCACGGCGACTGCTTCGAAGGTCTCGCGTCCGGGGAGGCGATGCGCCTAAGGTGGGGGCAGGGCGCGCAGGAGCTCGGCGACGACGCGCCGTGGCAGCTCGAGGCCGAGTACGTGGCACTCGGTCTCGTCAACGTTGTCTGCACGCTGTCGCCGGAGCGGATCATTCTCGGGGGCGGCGTGATGAAGGCGCCAACGCTGCTCTCGCGCGTGCACGAGCGCTTGCGAGAGCTCCTGGCCGGCTACTTCGAGGCCCCGGAGCTGAAGGACTCGATCGGCGACTTCGTCGTCCGGCCGAGTCTCGGCGATCGCGCCGGAGTGCTCGGCGCCATCGCGCTTGCTCAAGTGGCTTTCGCGGGCTAACGCTCGCGGCCTGCGTCGGAGCAGACGCACTGAGAGAGCAGAGCGCTTACTGACAAGACAACGCTCGTGCGAGCGCGGTGCGAGCGGACCGCTGTCGAACGGTGTCGGATGATGTTCGACGAGAAGGGCCAATCTGGCTCAGTCATGCCGATTCTGTTGGTCCGTGTCAGGTGGGGTCGAGTGATCGGTTGGGTTTGCAAGCCGAAGGTCACCGGTTCGATCCCGGTACGCTCCACCGCCGCAAACCCGCATGGACGCTGGAAGCGCGAGGAAATACGCGGATTACGTCGCGTCAGTCAGACGCCAGAAAAACGCCAGAACGTCGGGGCCTTCGCCTCTAACCGGGCCCGCATCGACTCCTCGGCGTCGCGGGTCCGCGAGAGGTCGTCGTCTCGCAGACCGTCAAGGACCTCGTCGCGGGAAGCGGCTTCTCCTTCACCGTTCGAGGAGAGCAGGAGCTCAAAGGCGTCCCGGACCTCTGGCGGCTCTACGTCGCCGAGCCCACCGAGGGTTGACCGACCGCGCTCTCAGCCAGCGCGCTCGTATGACATCACACGAGCTTGGCAGAGAGTGTCGCTAGGTCACCAGAGCGCCCCGGTCGAGCGGGTACACCCGGTGGAGGCCCGCGAACCCCCGGAGCTCGACCTCGCGCGGCTCGTCGAACGCGAACTCCGCCGATCCCACGAGGTCGCGGACGAGGCTCGAGACCACGATCTCGTCGCCCTCGGCGGCCGCCGCGACCCGCGCCGCGTAGTTCACGGCCTGGCCGAAGAAGTCGTCCGCCTCGCGGAGGATCTCGCCGGTGTGCACGCCGACCCGGATCCGGATCGGTGACCCAGGGTCGTTGAAGGTCTCGCCGATGCCGCGCTGGATGGCGCGCGCTGCGGTCAGCGCGCGCCGCGCCGACCGGAACGCGAGCATGAAGCCATCGCCCTGGCCCTTCACCACCATGCCGTCGGCCGCCGCCGTGGCGCCGGTGACGATCTCGTTGTGCGCACGGAGGATCGCCAGCCAGGCCTGGTCCCCGAGGGTGGTGGTCAGCTCTGTGGAACCGACGATGTCCGTGAACACGATGGTGACCGTCCCGTCGGTGGCGGCGAACGCGCCCAGGTCCGGTCGCTCGGCCTCCACCAGCTCGGCGATCTGATCGATCGCGATCTCGATCCCGAACGTCTCCGGGTTGGGCACGGCCACCGAGTAGTGATGGTGGACGATCCGCCACTCGTCCTGCTCGAGGTGGAAGACGAGCGTGGCGCGCATCTCGCGCGGTCCCTCGGGCGAGGCGAGGCTGCCCCTGGCCACCGCCCAGCCGACGGACCCCTCCGCGCGGGCGTCGATCTCGGCCTCGCCGAGCGGGATCTCGCCCAGGAGGTCGAAGTTCAGCCGGAGCACCGCCCGGATCCGGTCCGGGTCATCGAGGTACTCGTTCTCCGCGCTGCCGAGGAACGTGACCCCGTCCATGGTCGAGGTGCGTCCGATCGCCGCGTCGGCGTCGCCCCGGATGAACGCCTGCCAGAGTCGCGCCGCGACCGCGTGGAGCTCAGCCGACCGGTCGATCCCGCGACGCGTGCGGTCCTGGGTCACGCCTACCTCCTGCCGATCGACGGTCGATGCGGCGCCCTGGTCGCGGTCCATCGTACGTGCGCGGGGTGGACCTCGTTCGCGCGCAGTCCGGTAATCGCACCTCCGCAGTCGCGGTGCAGATCGGCGGCCTTCTCCTCAGCCCAGCCTTTGGCGCAACGCGCCTCGATCTCTGGATGAACGCCGCTGACGAGCCACGCTGGCGGCGCATACCGGGCCGCTGGCCCCGACCGAAGAGACCGCCCCGGCGAGCCATCGACAAACATCACGTGCGAACGC
>CAWKDP010000023.1:0-95000 GCA_963848405.1 uncultured Actinomycetes bacterium
CCGAATGCGACCTACGTCGACATGCATGGCGTCGGCCACTGGCCCCAGTGGGAGGACCCCGAGACCTTCAACCGCCTCAATATTGAATTCATGCTCAAGGGCAAGCTGCAGAGCCAGGCGGCCGAGTAATCGCAAGGGCTGCGAACTCTTCCGGAGAGCCTGCAGAGCGAAGTGGGGGAAAAAAGCGCCGCGACTGGCATGCGCGCGGCGCGTGAGCCAATTCATCTCCACCGCCAGTTCATCGGATGAGAGACGCGCGTGCACGTCATGGCGCGCGAACCGATGCTGAAATTCGCGCTTGGCCGATTACATCGCTTGGCCGATTACATCTTGCGAAATCATATTATGTAGGAGTAAACTCGCTTTAACGTTAGCCCCGACAAAAAACAAAGCAGGCAGCGACGACATGGGAGGAGTTAACTGCGACAGCTATGAGCCGGCGCTGAAAGGCGATCACGCGACGATCGCCGGAGCGATGGCTGCTGCTGCCGAACAATTCGGCGAGCGCGAAGCCTATGTCGATGGCCCGCGGCGACTGAGCTTCGCCGGCTGGATGTCGGCGGCCGAGGGCGTGGCCGCGCTCTTGTCGGAGGCTGGCACCAAGCCAGGCGACGTGGTTGCGATCTTCGTGAAGACGGGCATCGACTACGCCGTCTGCTGCGCAGCGATCTTCCGCTTGGGCGCAATAGCAACTGGCCTCAACACGCGCCTTGGGCCGCGCGAGATCAACGGCATTCTGCGGCAGTGCTCACCCGCCGTGCTGATCGCCGACGATGATGCCGCGCTTTCGCCAATCGGCTGTCGGGTGATACGTACGTCTGAGGCGACGGCTGCATCGCGCTCGGGCGCAAAGATGCCGCTGCCAAGCGGCCGCGAGAGCGACGCCGCGACGATTATTTGGACCAGCGGCACCACGGGATTGCCGAAGGGGGCATGGTTCGACCATGCAAGGCTGCGCGCAGCTGTGAAAATGGCTGGACCGATGTCCGCGCCCTTCGACCGGCGCTTTACCGGCACGCCATTTCCCCACGCCGGCTACATGGCCAAGATCTGGGACCAGGTTGCGTTCGGGTCCACCAATGTTGTCGGTCCGCCGGTCTGGAGCGCCGCAGAGATGTTGAAGCTCCTGGTCAACGAGCGCATCACCGTCGCCGGCGGCGTCCCAACCCAGTGGGCAAAACTGATCGAACTGCCGGAGTTACCGGCCGCCGATCTTTCAGCGCTACGGCTCTGCGTCACTGCCACAGCACCGGCACCGCCCGAACTGGTTGAGGCCGTCGTCGCCAAGATGCGATGCCCGATCATCGCGCGCTATGCGATGACGGAATCGCCGTCAATCGCCGGCACGCGGCCGGGCGATCCCCCGAACGTGCTGTTTCGCACGGTCGGCCGCGCCCAGGAAGGCGTCGAGCTCAAGATCGTCGACCATGACGGCAAGCGCGTTATGGAAGGCGAGGTCGGTCGGCTGCGGGTACGCTCCGACGTGATCATGCGCGGCTACTGGGGACAGCAAGAGCAAACCGACAAAGTTCTCTCGGCAGACGGCTGGCTGACGACGGGCGACCTCGGCCGCTTTGACAGTGAAGGCAACGTCATCTCGCCGGCCGGGTGTCCGAAATGTATATCCGCGGTGGTTACAACATCTATCCGCTCGAAGTCGAAAACGTGCTGCACGAGCATCCGGCGGTTGCGCAGGCCGCTGTTGTTGGGCTTGCAACGCCGGTGATCGGCGAAATTGGCGTTGCCTTCGTCGTCCCGGCAAATCCACAGGCGCCGCCGACCGCAGGCGAATTGCGCGACTGGTGCAAGCGTCAACTCGCCGACTACAAGGCGCCGGACCGGGTCGAAATCGTCCGTCAGCTTCCGCTTACCGCGATCATGAAGGTCGACAAGGCTGCGTTGCGCCGAGCTCGCCGCCGAGCCGAACATCGTGGTGAGAGCGGTCTGATGGCAAAGGATGGGAGTACGATGATGAGAAGTCTCGGTCGTTGCCGTCGCGCTGCTTGGCTGGGTCATCTCCAGCTCGAATGCGGTTGCCCAAGCCTATCCTGATCGTCCGGTCAAATTGACCGTCGGCTTCGCGGTCAGCGGAGCGATGGATTCGCTCAGCCGACTTCTGGCTGAGGGCCTGTCGAAAAAGCTCGGGCAGCCGTTCGTCGTCGAGAACAAGCCAGGCGCCAGCGGTATCGTTGCACTTGATGCGCTCGCAGCCAGTGCGCCCGACGGCTACAACCTGCTGGTTCTGCCACTCACATCACTTGTTGCGTATCATTTGCAGGGCAAGGAGATCGAGCTTGGCAAGCTGATCGAGCCCATCGGCAATGTCATCTCGGGCTCGACGGTCGTCGTCGTCAACGATCAGCTCAAACACCTGACGACGTCAAGGACCTCGTCGGATACATTCGTGAACATCCGGGCACCTCATACAGCAGCGCGGGCGCCGGCAGCCTCGGTCATTTGTCGATGGAGATGGTGGCGAAGGCTGCCAATCTCGACATGATCCACGTCCCGTTTCGCGGGGCTGCTCCGGCGATGATCGAACTCGTTGCTGGACGGCTGGCCTTCATGGTTGCCGACAACACGACGGCCGCGCCTCAGATCGAAGCCAAGAAAGTTTTTCCGATTGCGGTCTCAGGGACGAGGCGTCAGCCGGCGTTTCCTGGCATCGCCACCGTTGCCGAGCAGGGCTTTGCCGGCACTGAGGCCACGCAATACATCGGCCTCGCTGCTCCGTTCGGAACGCCGCGTCCAATCGTCGACAAGCTTGCCGCCGTGCTCAAGGAGCTGACGGCCGAACAGGACTTCCGCGCCCGCGCGGCCGCGTTTGCTCTCGATGTCGACTATCTCGATGGTCCGACATTCAGGCAGACACTGTCGGACGCGTACGTGCGCTGGGGCCAGGTCATCAAGGACCGCAACATCAAGGTGCAGTAGCGCAAGCGCGCAACGGGAGTATCACCAATGAACGAGCAGACGGTGCCTGAGCTTCTGGAAGAAGTCTCGGGAGGGGTTCTCAAGATCACACTGAACCGGCCCGACGCGGCGAACGCGCTGCGTCCGAGCCAGCGCAATCGCATCATCGAGCTATTGGCGGACGCGCATACGAACAGTGAGATCCGCGCTGTGCTGCTCCGCGCCAGCGGCCGGCATTTCTGCGCGGGCGCCGACCTCGGCGGCGTCGGACGTTCCGGGCCGGCTCATCCTGGCGACGCCATGAAGACAATCGCCGGTGGCGCGCAACGGCTGATCGCGGCGATCCTCGATTGCGGCAAGCCGGTCGTTGCCGCGGTGCAGGGACCCGCTGCCGGAATGGGTGCGCATATTGCTTTCGCCTGCGACCTGATCGTCGCGTCGGAAGAGGCATCGTTTCTCGAAGCCTTCGTGCATCGCGGTCTCGTGGTCGATGCCGGCGGCGCTTACTTGCTGCCGCGCATCGTCGGCATGCAGAAGGCGAAGGAACTGGTGTTCCTCGGCGAAAAGCTGAGCGCACAGGATGCGCAGGCGATTGGCCTCGTCAACCGGGTGGTGAAGCCTGCCGATCTGGCACAAACGGCGGAAGATTTGGTCAATCGCCTGGCCTCCGGTCCGACCACGGCGATCATGATGTCGAAGGAATTGATCAATCGCTCGCTCGATGTCGATCGCACGAGCGCCTTCCGCGAGGAGGCGACCGCCGCGGAGATCGTCATCAGGACAAAAGATACCGCCGAGGGCGTGCTTTCGTTCAAGGAACGGCGGCCGCCGCGCTTCACCGGACACTAGTTCCACCCGACAAAGCCAGAATTCATCAGAGGTTCAGTATGGCACGATTGCTTGAAGGAAAAGTCGCTCTCGTCACTGGCGCAGGTCATGGGATCGGCCGCGGGCATGCGCTGGAGCTTGCAAAGCATGGCCCGAAGTCGTGATCAACGATCTTGGCGGATCGGTGCGTGGCGAAGGCTCCAGTCGGGATGCGGAGGTGGTCGTCGATCTGATCAAGAAGCGTGGCGGAGAAGCGATTGCCGATTTCGGCGATGTCGGCGACGAGACGCAGGCCGACGCGATGGTGCAGCGTGGCATCAAGCAATGGGGCAAGCTCGACATCGTCGTCAACAACGCGGGGATCGTGCGCGACAAGGCGATCTGGAACATGTCGGCCGACGATTTCGACGCGGTGATGCGCGTGCACGTGCGCGGCAGCTGGCTGACGTCACGTTCGGCCGCGCGCTACTGGCGGAAGCAGTGCGGTCCGGCCAGCCCGTCGCCGGTCGCATCATCAACACGACCTCGGGCGCGGGCCTCGACGGCAATTTTGGCCAGACCAACTATGCGACGGCAAAGGCCGCCATCGTCGGTCTGACGCTGACGCTTAGCGTCGAGCTCGCATCGATCGGTTGCACTGCGAACATCATCGGTCCGGGCGCGTTAACCCGCATATCCGCGACCATGCCGGGGATGCCAACTCCGAAAGAGCCCGATGAATTCGCGGAGGACCAGTTCGATCCGATGGATCCGGCAATCAGTTCGCCGCTGGTCGCCTGGCTCGGCAGCAATGAGGCCGGCCACGTCACTGGTCTGTGCATCAAGGCGCTGCGCGACAAGATCATCTGGATGCGCGGCTTCAGCGAGGCGCGCTGCATCTCGAACGGTAACAAGCGCTGGGACGCGGCAAAACTTGGTCGTGTGCTCGGCACGGACTTGTTTGGAACGCAGGCCAGCGGCCTGCGCTTTGGTTGACAAGGGCGGCGCAAATCGAGGGATCGCATCGTGAAGCTCGGCGAGGTGCACAACGGCGATGCGGCCCAATGGGGACGACCGCTTGACGGAGTGCGAGTGCTGTCGCTCGAACAGTATATCGCGCTGCCGTTTGCGACGCTGATCCTGGCGCGGTTCGGCGCTGAGGTCACGAAGGTCGAGCCGCCGGCGACCGGCGAGCCGGCTCGCGCTGGCTTGCCTGCGATCACAGATCGGGCCGGCCGAAAAGCCGGTGCGTCGCTGTTACGTTACAATCTCGGCAAGCAGAGCCTCGCCATCGACCTGAAGACGGAAAAGGGGCGCGAGCTCTTGTTGGCGCTTTCGCCGCACTTCGACGAATCTGCGAAAATCTCGGTCCCGGCCGCGCGGAAAAGGCAGGCCTCGGCTATCAGGCGTTCGCCAAGCGAAATCCGCGCGCGATCTATCTGTCGATCTCGGGCTTCGGACGTATCGGTGAATTGCCCTATGCGCACCGTCCGGCGATGGCCGGTGTTGCAGAAGCGATGTCGGGCATCTACGAGTTCGCGCGGCTGCCCCACCAGCCGCCGATCGCGGGTGGCGCAGGCCCGCTGGGCGATACCGCAACCGCGGTGTTCGGCGCGATGGGTGTGCTCGCGGCAATCCGCCATCGGG
This sequence comes from uncultured Actinomycetes bacterium, assembly GCA_963848405.1. Lineage (GTDB taxonomy): Bacteria > Actinomycetota > Thermoleophilia > Gaiellales > Gaiellaceae > GMQP-bins7. Next base: position 5,368 of record CAWKDP010000023.1, read on the forward strand.
ACCGGACCGGCCGCGGTCAGTTCGTCGACGTTGCGATGTTCGACAGCATGCTTGCGCTCTGCGACTTCGTGCCAATTTCTGGTCGCTCGGTCTGCGCAAGCAACCCGACAAGCCGACCAGGTCGCCGGGGCTGATCGCCGTGTGCCAGGCGCAGGACGGCTGGTTCACCTTCTACGTGCTGCGCCGGCATCAGTTCGAGCGGCTCGCGCATCTTGTTGGTCACCCGGAATGGCTTGCGGACAAGCGTTTGGCGACGCCATGGGATTGGGCTGAACGATCTGACGACCTGCTGTGTCCGGCAATTGCGCATTGGGCGTCATCGATCTCCAAGCAGGAGGCATCGCGGCTGCTTGCAGAGGGCGGCGTGCCCGCTGCGCCGTGCAATTCCGCGGAGGACATTGTGCGTGATCCACATGTCGCGGCGCGGCGGATGCTGGTGGAAATCCCTCGCGCAGACGGCGAGCCGCCGGTGATGGTTGCCGGCAACCCGATCAAGATGTCGGACGTGGCAGAGGGGCCGGAATTAAGTTTTCCCTTGCTCGGTGAACATACCGACCTCTTGCTCAGCACGCATCTCGGCCTGAACGACACGGACCTCAGCGACTTGCGCAAAGCCGGAGTGATCGGGTGAGCGGCGCAGCGACTGGAAAGCTCGAAGGCGATCTCGCCGGCATCACCGTGCTGGACCTCGGCGGAGTTGGACCCGCCTCGCGCTGCATGCGCGTCCTCGCCGATCTCGGTGCGCGCTGGATCAACATCGCTGCGCCGGCGGGGGCCGCCCGCACGCAAGCGCCCTGGTATGCCTATGGCGCGATGCGCGGCGTCGAGCGGCTCGAACTTGATCTGAAACTGCCAGTGGGCCGCGAAGCTTTCCTGCGCATCGCCAAGTTGTCGGACGTCGTGCTGGAATCCTTCCGCCCTGGCGTCGCCGACCGGCTCGGCATCGGTTACGACGCGGTGAACGCGGTCAATCCGAAGATCGTCTATTGCGCAGCGACCGGTTATGGTCAGACCGGACCCTACGGGCGCATGGCCGGTCACGACCTGAATTACCAGGCGCTGTCTGGCGCTCTCGCCGCTGGCGGCCGCACCGGCGGCGGCCGTCCGGCCTTGCCAGGGATGACGCTTGCCGACAGCGCCGGCGGTGGCTGGCACGCGGCCATGAAGATCATGTCAGCACTGATCGCGCGCCAGCGCACAGGACGCGGTGCCTTTCTCGATGTTGCCGCCGCCGAGGGCGTCCTGCATCTGATGGCGCTGTCACTCGATGAGCAGCTTGCAACGGGCGACGGCGCTGCGCCCGGTTATGGTTTGTTTTTCGGCCAGTTTGCCTGCTACGACGTCTATGCGGCGGCCGACGGCCGTCATCTCGCGGTCGCTGCCATCGAGCGGAAGTTCTTCCAGACGCTGTGCGAAGCGCTCGACCTGCAGGAGCTTGCGCCCCACCAATACGACGATGCCGCGCAGGCGGAAATCAGACAGAAAATCGCCATGGCGTTTTCGCGCCATTCCCGCGACGAATGGGTTGAAAAGCTGAGGGACCTCGACGTCTGCGTCTCGCCGGTGCTGTCGTTGGCGGAGGTCGTGGATGATCCGCATTGGGCGCACGGGGAATGTTTGTCCACTTCGCTCATCCGGCCCATGGCGAGGTTGAACAGCTCGCTTCGTTCGACCGCGATCGCCCTGATCGCGGGTCCTGTCCGGCAGTTGACCAAGCAGCGATATTGCTCGCGAGCTTCGGCTTCACCGCAGACGAAATCGATCAACTAAAACAGGCCAACGCACCCGAGCGCAGCGATCGCCGCGCCCGGGAAAGCGAGGCCGGTGGAAGGAGGTCGGCATGACACGGCGCACGTGGTTGACTGCAATTGCGGTGAGTGTGCTTCTTACGATTGCCGGAGCGACATCGTCGCCTGCGGCCGACTTTCCCAAGCGGCCCGTGACGCTCGTCGTTCCATTCGCGGCCGGAGGTCTCACCGATATCATCGGCCGCGCCCTCGGCCAGAAGCTCGGCGAAATCTGGGGACAGTCGGTCATCATCGACAACAAGCCCGGCGGCGGCACCATCATCGGCGCGAGCGCAGTCGCTGCCTCCTCGCCGGACGGCTACACGCTCTATTTCGGCAGCCTGCCCACCTTTGCGATCGTTGCGATCACCACGCCGCAGATGCCGTTCGACGCCAAGTCGGCTTTTGCGCCGATCTCCACAATCGGCAAGTCGACCGGACAGTATGTCGCGGTCAAGGGTTCGCTCGGTGTGAGCAACCTGAAGGAGTTTGTAGACCTCGCTCGCACAAGGAGCTCTCGGTCAGCTATGGCTCGGCAGGTGTTGCGACGATCCAGCAGCTCGGCTTCGAGATCATCGCGTCACAGGCCGGCATCAAACTGCTGCACGTTCCGTATCGAGGCAGCGCGCCGATGCACCAGGCATTGCTGGCCGGCGAGATCGACGCGGCGATGATCGATGCGACGGTGGTGACAGCGGAGCAGGACGGCAAGATCAAAATCATCGCATCCGCAACCGCAGGCCGCGGGCCGCAGTTACCGAATGTGCCGACGGTCGCCGAGCAGGGCTTTCCGGACTATGACGCCGCCACTGCCGGCTTCCTCGCGGCGCCGGCCGGCACGCCGAAAGATCTGCTGGCCGATATCAACGCCGCACTGCGCAAGGCGCTCGCAGCCGATGACCTGAAGCAGAAATTCATGGCGATCAGCTACGTGCCAGAAGCGAGCACCCCCGAAGACCTGCAGGCACGCATCGAGCGCGCATTTGCAATCTACGAAAAGCTGATCAAGGACATCGGCCTCACGGTGAAATGATTTTGCGATGGATACAGCGGCCGATGCGTTCTTCGACGAGCCTGACGCTTGCGTGGTGCTGGAGAGCCGATCGAGCCGAGAGCGAAGCGGAACTGTCGGCGAGACCCTGATCTGGCGCTCCTGGGGTAGCGGTGACCCGGTTCTGCTGCTGCACGGCGGTGCCGGTCCGTGGCGGCAGTGGGCGCGAACCATTCCGGCGCTCGACGGGCGCTATCGCCTGCTTGTTCCCGACCTGCCGGGCTACGGTGATTCCAACTCGCCGAGTGCAATCGCCATCGGTGCCATCGCCAAAGCCTTCGAGACAGGCCTGGATTCGTTGCTGACGCCGAACCAAAGTCTGCGGGTCGTCGGATTTTCACTCGGGGCAGTCGTCGCATCCCGCCTTGCGGTTTCCTTGCAGGAGCGCGTACATCGCCTTGTGCTGGTCGGCGCCAACGTCGTCGATGACGGCGGCCCACGGATGCAGCGGCTGACTAACTGGCGGCGGGCCAACACTGAAGCCGACCGTGTGGGCGCTATTCGCAAGAACCTGATCGCGACCATGCTCGCATCGGACGCTGCGGCTGACGAGGAAACGATCCGGATCTATGCCAACGATCTGCTGCGCGCACGGCTACGGGCCAATGAGCTGAGCGATGTCCGGCCTTTGCGCAGCGAAGTGCCGCAGCTTTCCGACAAGACCGCCTTGAGCGTGATCTGCGGTAGGAACGACCGCGTCTTCGCTCACGTCATGGATAAACAAGCGACGGCGCTGGCAACGTTAAGGCCCGGCGCCGAATTCTCCGCGATCGAAGGGGCCGGCCACTGGGTGATGCAGGAGGCAAGTGCTGTGTTCAATGCAGCACTGCTGAAGATTCTGTCGTGAATACTGCTGGGCCGGATTCAGGCCCTTGGCTCAACCAGGAAACGCTCCGGCCCCCGAATAAGGATTGCAGGCGAGTAGGGAATTTCCTGATTTTGCGCAGCGCGCATTTGCGGCGCTCGGCGAGTGATCTCGGTCAGAAACAGATTGTATTCGAACCGGGCGAGCGGCGCGCCGAGGCATACTTGGGCTGCGCGCCGATCTGCTTAAGGAGGGTCAACGAGTCGAAGTAGTGGCGGCTCTCCTTGATCTTGTTGCCCTCGAAGGTGAAGAAGATGGCGGCGGGCGTCTCTTGGCGCTTGCCTGACGCCGGGATTGTTCCTTCGGCAGTCTCGAGTGGGCCACTGTGGGTGCCCTTCCATGTGACTTCCAGGGCAACCTGGTTACCGTTAGAGACTGCGCTTGTCACCGTGCCGGCGCCGTCCGGGAACGCGGACTTCCAGGCCTTGAAGAGCTCGACGATCGTCTCCGGACCGTCGATCTTCCGCTGGGTTCCCAGCTCGTGGTAGCGCGAGTCGTAGGCGAGCGTTCCTCGCAGGAGCTCCCAGTTGCCGCTGCTAAAAGCATCCACCTGCTCCCGGGCGATCTTGACCATCTCGTCTGCTGTCTGGACCTCGGTAAGAAGTGCGGTCATCGCTAGCTCCTCTCGTCGATCATTGGCCCGAACGGCAGCCTCAAGGAGGCCTTGCCTAAGATCGGCGGTCGCCGCTCGGCTGAGACGGTGGTCGCAACGAGGAAGAAGAGCTGGCGACTCGACGGACACAAACTGGACCGTCAGCGCAACTGGCTCGGTGTTTCCAAGTGGCAGTCTATCTCAACCGCTCACCGGAGTGCGCCGCGTCGTACGTGTCGAAGGACCTGCGTAGAGTGTCCAACCGATGTGATCTCGCCGCGAGTGCCGCGCTCCATCCAGTAGTCCCCCTCGAGGTCAAGGTGCGGCTTGCGGCCTACTCGCCGCGACGCGGCGCCTCGTGACAGCGGGTTCCCGTCGCGGTGGCGGGGTGTGTGCTCCGGTGCGGAAGATGTAGTTCAAGGTGCAGCGCCCGTGCTCCACCGCGAGGTTGGCGCTCACACACTCGGAGTTGGAGCGATCGAAGAGACCGTCCGCGCGGATCCTCGAGTACGTCTGGTGGATCACGAGGTACGCCTCGATCTCCTCGTCGGCGCGCGCCTCGTGCGACGTTCGCAGCATCATCTTCCACGTTCCGTGCAGCACTGGGCGGCTCACGATCCACCGAAAGGGCGCGTAGCGCCAGAGCCACTGGTCGAACACGAGCAGGCCGATGATCACGACCGTGCTGCCCGTCAACACGGCTCGTGCGAAGCCGACCTCGACCTTGCCGGACGTCGCCCAGACAATGCCGAGGGCAACCGTGGCGGCCGCACCGATGACGATCCCGGCCCAGTTCGACATCGGCATCAGCGGAGTCCGATCTCGCTCCAAGCGGCCGACACCATCGAGAGCGCAGCGCCTGGATCGCGGCTTGAGTGGCCTCGAAACAGCCACTGGAGCTCATTGACTTCGAGCCAGCTGTTGATCGCCGCTTCCTCGCGGAGCTTGCCCCAGAGTTCGTTCAAGCCATCGTCTCCCGGCGCGTTCCGCATGGTAGATAGTGGCGGGAGCCACCCAGTCGAGGAGTCGTGACGAAATGGACGACCCCGGTCAACGATTCACGCCCGGCGAGGGACAGACGTACGCGGAGGATCGCAGGAAGCGTCTCCTTCGGGGTCGCCTCGTGGGATATTCCTTGTGTGTCGCGCTCTGGGTGCTGAGCGCCGTCCCACTGGCACGCCTATCGAGCGGCGAGGGAGGAGGCACAGGTGTCGCCGCCGCGTACCTGGGAGCGGGCCTTGGGATAGCGGTCGTGCTCCGCGGCATCTACGCCCTGCTGGGAAAGCATCGGTTCTGGTCGCCGTGGCTGTTTGTGATCGCCGCTGTCCTCGCGATCATGAGCTACCTAGTCGTGAGCGCGGGGGAGCAAGTGGCCAGCCCGAGTGTCGAGGGCGGCGTAGCGGACGGCGCGACAGAGCAAGACGAGTGAGGGCTCGGCAAGCCGAGCCCTCACCGTCGAGCGGTTGCGCTACGCGGCGACTAGGACGCGGTCGCTGCGAGCGACGACCTTGCCGCTCGTGATCTTGGGCTCGTTGGGGATCATCGTGTCGAGCTTCTCGTCGCGGATCCACGTGGCGACGAACTTCGTCGATTCCTTGCCCTGCTCAGGTGTCTCGAAGAGAGTGAGCGAGCTGAAGATGCCGTTGCCGGCTTCGATCAGGAAGTAGCCACCAAAGCCAGGGAGCTCCTTCAGCTTCGGGAGGAGGGTCTCGTTGACCTTGCCGGTCAACTCGACGGTGCGATTCTGGTCCACGCCTTCGTATCGGCGGATGGTCGCATGCATGTGATGCTCCTTTGTGTTCCGATCAGGGCAGGAAATCCGAACGAACTCCCTGCTGCGCACAAGCCTGTGTAACAGTCGCAGAGGAATTGCACCTCGGCGGCTTCATACGCCTAAGCCAACGCGCTGAATTTGGTATACCCGCGTTCTTCGGGCTTCAAACTATGACCTTGATCGCCTCGCGGTCGTTCATCGCCGGTAGCCGTCGGGAACCTCGTCGAGGTCGACCACGTGGTCAAAGACGCGACAGGCTCGATCCGACCCTCGAGAACGTCAGGGAGGAACTCCTCGATGTAGGCACGCGCGGGGCCGGACCGCCGCTGACCCTGAGGTTGGCGTAAAGCGAAGGCTGCGCCGACGGGACGGCCTCGTGGTGCGGGACACCGAACGGGCCGACGGCGCCGCGAGGGCGGACAGCGGTGATCGTCGTGCGGATGGCGTCACCGGTGCCAACGCACTCGAGAACGGAATGAGCGCCAAGGCCGTCGGTGAGAGTGCGCACGAGCTCGGCCGCCTCGTCGCCCCGCTCGCTGACGATGTCCGTTGCGCCGAACTCGCGGGCGAGGGCGATCGGAGCAGTCGTACTGCCCGCACTGGTCCCCGCCGTGACGTGGCTCCCAGCACTCGCATCACTCGCGCTCGTCAGCGCAAGATGCTCGCTGATCGTCGCCGACGAAGCGATTCGCTACAGCGATCACCGAACCTGCATCCGCCACCCGCGAGATGGCGGCCTGAACGACGTCTGCGGACCGCGGCAAGCCGCATCGACACCGCGTACAGGCAGCTCGGCTTCGACGTTGGTGGGAAACCGCGTTTACCGCTACGGTCGACCGATGACACGCGAACAAAGCAACCCCTCGCGACTGCTTGCCGGCCTGGATCTGAACACGCTGCTTGCCTCAGTGGAAGCGGCTCCGCCGATCGATGCGACAGAGGTCGTCGCCGCGGCCTTGACGGACGCGCTCGGGGCGCGCGACGTCAGCTTCCTGATCGCGGACTACAGCGGCCGGTCGCTGATCCGGCTGAGCCACGTCCGCCGCACTCACCCTGACGATGATGACGTAAACCGCGAGCGCGGCCAGGCCGTCCCGCTGGCGGGCACACCGCATGGTCGTGCGCTCGCGGAGCAGGAGGTTCAGACCATCGGGGACGCTGATGGATTTCGCGTCTTCGCTCCCGTGACGAGTCGCGGCGAGGCGGTCGGCGTGTTGGAGCTCGGGCTTGACAACGAGCCTGACCAGCAGACGCTGGCAACCGTCTCGGCGGGGGCGCACGCCCTTGCCTACATCGTGATCGCCAACCGCCGCTTCACCGACCTGTTCGACTGGGGCCAGCGCTCAGTGCCGCTTTCGTTGGAGGCAGAGCTCCAGCATCGTCTCCTTCCTGCTTCGTATACGTGCGAGGGGGGCCAGTTCACGCTGGCCGGATGGCTGCAGCCAGCAGGCGACGTCGCCGGAGATACGTTCGACTTCAGCGTCGAGCGAGATATCTTGCACCTCTCCATCACTGATGCGATGGGCCACGCGCTGCACGCGGCCGTGCTGGCAACCGTGCTGGTGGGAGCATTGCGAAACGCTCGCCGCCGCGGCGTCAATCTCGCGGAACAGGTCCGGCTTGCCAACGAGGCGCTATGCGGATACTCGGATGATGGAGACTTCGTGACCGGGCAAGTCGTGCGGGTCGACAACGCCTCCGGTACCGCACGAATCATCAACGCCGGACATCCCTTGCCGATCCTCATCCGTGAGGGCCGTGCTGAGACCGTTGGCTTGACGCCGGGCTTCCCGTTTGGCGTCGCGCTGGATGCCGAGTATCACGTCCAGGAACTGGAGTTGGAGGTCGGAGACCGGCTCGTGTTCCTGACTGACGGAATCCTCGAGCGCAACGCCGCGGATGTGAACGCGATAGAGGTGCTTACGCAGACACGACATCTGCATCCACGCGAGGCAGTGCAGGCGCTAACCCGAGCCGTGGTCGAAGCCTGTGGCGGTGTGCTTCGGGATGACGCGACAGTGCTTTGTGTCGACTGGCATGGCGGCCGGACAGGAGAACGCACCGCCGACGCGGGTGCCGACGCGTGAGCTTGGCCTAGAACGAGGATGTGACACCCGCAGCACAGGGAAGCCCCGCTGGACGGTCTCGCGCGAGTCAAAAGGTGAGATCCGCCGAGCCAACTTCATGGTGGCCCATCTGACCGACACGCGGCCGTCGGTGTTGCTTCCCATCATCCGCTCTCAAAGCCCCCGTAAATCGGGGGTTTTTGTTTGAAGTACAGGCAACGTGAGTCCCCGATGAGTCCCAACGAGTTGACTCCAAACCGCGTGCGCGGCGAAGGCTCGCGCGCGCCGTCCGTTCCGAGCGAGATCCGACGGGGCAAACGCGTCGTGCCTTTCGAATCTCGACAAGCCGTTCTGGCCCGACGAGCGGATCACGAAAGGTGACTGGTCCGCTACTACCGCGATGTCGCACCGACGCTCCTTCCGCACATCCGCGATCGGCCCGTCGCGATGAAGCGCTACCCGGACGGCTGGCAGAGCAGGCCCTTGTTTCGGAGGGACGCCACCAACTACGCCCCGCGTGGGTCAAACGGGTCGCCGTCCGCGTGACGAGTCGGGGACCGCCGCAGCAGAGCCGGACGATCGAAGTCCCGGTCGTGAACGACGAGCTCGCCTGGCTCTGGATGGTCAACACGGGTTATGTCGAGTGCCATGGCTGGTACTCGCGCATCGACAAGCTCGAGCGGCCGGACTGAGTCGTCTTCGACCTCGACCCATCAGACGCCGTCGGCTTCGTCGAGACCGTCAAGGTAGCGCTGCTCGTCAAGCAAGCTCTCGATGCGCTCGGGCTGGCCTCGTTCCCGAAGACCTCTTGTGCGCTTTGCCTCCACGTACTCGTGCCGATCACCATCGAGGCGGTGCTCGACCGGCTCGACCGCCGCGGCGACCTTCATGCCCGGCCTGCTGAAGACGAGGCAGCGCCTCGGCGCTGCCCTACGGGCGCTTGAGGGCTGACGCAGGTTGCCGGCCGCGACGCCGTCGCCGTTGACGCCGGCTCATCGACGCTGTTGAACGGCGGTCGTGCGACGATCGTTCGTGCGCGTATGAGCACGATCGTTCTTCGTGGTGGTGTCATGGTCGAGCATCCACTCGAGCTGGCGCTCGAGTTGCTCACTGCGTACTCCGGCTACGAGGCCGGTGACTCCGCAGGACGCGCGTCCTTCGACGAGAGTGACCTGCGTCTGGCGAACCGGGGCGGTGCCCGCATCTCGGCGGTCGAGATGGCGGCGATTCTCGAACGCCGTGGTGAGATCGAACGCGCCTTGCGCAAGGTCCAGCTTGATGCGTCGTTGGCGGACGCGACGAGCTCGATCCCGTGGATCCCCCTGACGCGGCTCTTCGACGCGTTCGCGGACATTCGCGGAGTTGGTTTCTCGAAGATGACGAAGGCGCTGCACAGGAAACGGCCGGCGCTGATCCCGATGCTCGATAGCGTCGTCCAGGCGTACCTGGCAAGGGACGATCCCGGGATGCCCTCATCGGGCTCGTTCGGGGAGCGCGCCACCGCGCTGGTGCATAGCTACAAACGAGACCTGGACCGCAACCGTTCGGTCCTGCACGAGGTCCAGCGAGAGCTCGCGAGCCGGACGTACCGGCTCACCGAGGTGCGAATCCTGGACCTCCTGATCTGGTCCGTCTCAGCCGCGACCTGAACGCCGGCGGGCGCAGGCGCAGCCAGATCGGGAGGAGGTCGGTTGCCCCGCGGCGGGAACCGGAGCCGCCTCGTATCCTGATCGCCGACGAGCCGTAGTGACGATTGATGAGGTTCGCGCGTCCGCGATCACGCTTCCTCGCAGCAGCGAAGCGCTCGTGCGCGGCCGCGGTAAAGTTCCGAATCGGCCGCATCGTGTACCTGTCCTTCTCACGCGACGGTACGGTCATGGGCTTCGCGTTCCCCAAGGAGTGGCGCGATGCGCTCGTCCAGACAGAGGCCGAGAAGTTCTCACTTCCAAGCCAGTCCGACCTCCGCTACCACTGGGTTCACGTCCGTCTCGCCACCATCGACGCGGACGAGATGCGCGAGCTCGTCGAGGACGCCTGGCGTTTGTGGCGCCGAAGGGCGTGGCCGGGGATTACAGCGCATTGCCGGGCTCGCACCAACCTTTGCAGGCTCGGAAGGAGTGAGTGGTTGCCGCCGGGACGCAATTGCCGATCGACAGGCATTGAGGATCGCGTCCCCGTCTACATGCCGGGCGTGGGTCGGTTCGGAGGCTGGTCGCCGATCCAGTAGCGCGGGCCGGAGCCGAGACGGGCGGCGCGGTCGCCGGGGTTGGCGAGCTGGCAGCGGTCGAGCGAGAGGCAGCCGCAGCCGATGCACTCGGTGAGCCCGAGCCGGAGGCGCTCGAGCTCGGCGATGCGCTCGTCGATCCTCGAAGTCCACGTGGCTGAGAGGCGTGACCAGTCGCGGCGGGTGGGCGCGTGGTGGGGAGGAAGCTTGGCGAGCTCGGCGCCGATCTCCTCGAGTGTCAGCCCGATGCGCTGGGCGAAGACGATGAAGGCGATCCTTCGAAGCACCGGCCGCGGGTAGCGGCGGTGTCCCGAGCCCGCCCGCTCGGAGCTGATCAGGCCGCGCTGCTCGTAGAAGCGAAGGGCCGAGGAGGCCACGCCACTGCGACGTGCGACCTCGCCGATGGGGAGCAGGTGGGACGGCGGGGACGCTGGGGGCGTGTTGACCACTTGACTTCAAGCTTACTTGAACTTGTAGTCTGGCTCGAGTGCGGGGAATTGTCACCGGAGCATCTCGCGGCCTCGGGCTCGCGCTCACGCGCGCTCTTTCCGAGCGCGGCTGGCAGCTCGCCGTCGACGCGCGGGGAGTGGAGGCGCTCGAGCATGCGGTCGCCGGCCTCGCCGGCGTGATCGCCGTCGCGGGCGACGTCGCCGATTCCGAACACCGGCGCCGGCTCGTGGAGACAGCCGGCGAGCCGATCGACCTCCTCGTCAACAACGCCAGCCTGCTCGGCCCGAGCCCTCTCCCGCTCTTGGCGCAGTACCCACTCGAGGAGCTGCGGAGCGTGTACGAGGCGAACGTGTTCGCGCCGCTCGCGCTCTTCCAGCTCTCCCTGCCGCGGTTCTCGCCGCACGCGCGGATCGTCAATCTCATCTCCGACGCGGGCGTCGAGGCGTACGAGACGTGGGGTGGGTACGGCTCGTCGAAGGCCGCTCTCGCCCAGATCTCGGCGGTGCTCGGCGCCGAGCATCCGGGCCTCCGCGCCTACGCGGTCGACCCCGGCGATATGCACACGCAGATGCAGCAAGATGCCTTTCCCGGTGAGGACGTCTCGGATCGGCCTCCGCCCGAGGAGAGCGTTCCCGGCCTCCTGACGCTCATCGAGGGCGACCTGCCGAGCGGGCTCTATCGAGCCCGTGACCTTGTGGTGGCGCCGGCATGAGCGCCGTCGAGCTGCACGCCCGCCTCGAGGCGCACGAGCCGCCAGAGGCTCGCGGCGTTCCTCGCGACAGCGTCCGCCTGCTCGTCTCCTCTCGGAGGAGGGGCAGCATCGTCCACGGCCGCTTCCGTGACCTGCCGCGGCTCCTCGCCCCGGGCGACCTCCTCGTCGTCAACACGTCCGCCACCCTTCCGGCGGCCGTGCCGGCGACGCGTGCCGACGGAGCCGAGCTCGAGCTCCGGTTCTCCACCCCTGCCCCCGGCCGCGACCGCGACCGCTACTGGATCGTGGAGCTACGCCGCGGCGACGAGCCGTTCGGCGCCGTCGAAGTCGGGGAGGACCTGGTGCTCCCGGCCGCCGCGAGGGCGCGGATCCTCGCTCCGTATGCCGCTCCGCGGCTCTGGCTCGCGCACCTCGATCTGCCTCGGCCGCTCGAGACCTATCTCGCCGAATACGGACATCCGATTCGGTACGACTACGTGTCACGGCGTTGGCCACTCTCCGCCTACCGGAACGTCTACGCAGATGAGCCCGGTAGCGCCGAGATGCCGAGCGCAGGGAGACCGTTCACGCCCGAGCTGATCACGCGGCTGGTCACGGGCGGTGTGCTCGTCGCGCCGATCACGCTGCACACCGGCGTCTCCTCACAGGAGCGCCACGAGCTTCCCTACCCGGAACGATTCCGCATCCCGCGGCACACGGCAAGCCTGGTGAACGCCGTCCATGAGTGGGGCGGGCGCGTGATCGCCGTCGGGACGACCGTTGTACGCGCCCTCGAGACGGTCTCCCAGCCTGACGGCACGCTCGCCCCCGACGAAGGGTGGACGAACTTCGTCGTGACCTTGGAGCGGGGTCTCTGGGCGATCGACGGCCTGCTCACCGGCCTGCACGAATCGGAGTCGTCGCACCTCGAACTGCTTCGGGCGGCCGCCGGGGAGGCGCTGCTCGAGCGCAGCTATGACGCCGCGCGCGAGCACGGCTACCGCTGGCACGAGTTCGGCGACAGCCACCTCATCCTTCCCTGAGCCACCAAGTCGAATAGCGAACCGCCTGACAAAAGGAGCGATGATGATGACAAGTACACGGCAACCCATCGACGAGACTCGCGCGGCCACCCTCATCAGGGCGGTTGTCGGATCCTGGCCTGACGTCGAGGTCGGAGCCCATCGCTTCGGCGGCGTCGAGTTCCGCCTCGGTAGGCGCGAGCTCGGGCACTTGCACGGCGACAGCCACGCGGACATCGCCTTTCCGCGCAAGGTTCGCGACCAGCTGGTCGCGGACGGGCGTGCGCTGCCTCATCGCGCGATCCCCGACTCGGGCTGGATCTCGGTTGCGATCGACGGCGAGAACGCCGCCGAGGGCGCGGTCGAGCTCTTTCGAATGGCATACGACCGGGCGCGGGCCGCGAAAGCGCGGGCGGAAGACGTCCGGTGACCGCCGACGGCCACCAGACAGCCGCGAGGCTGCTCACGTGATGGCCACGATCACGCCGCACATCGTCGTCCGTGACGCGGCGAAAGCCGTCGACTGGTACACGGACGTGCTCGGCGCCGAGGAGCGGTTGCGGATCCCGGTTCCGGACGGCAGGTTGATGTCGGTCGAGCTTCGCTTCGGCGACTCGGCGGTCATGCTCGCCGACGAGTTCCCGGAGATGGGGATCGTCTCGCCGCAGACACTCGGCGGCACCTACATGGCGCTACATCTGCTGGTCGCCGACGTCGACCTGGTCTGGCAGCGCGCGCTCGCCTCGGGTGCCGAAGTGTTCCGCCCGCTCGAGGACAGCTTCTGGGGCGAGCGTGCCGGCCAGGTGATCGACCCGTTCGGGCACCGCTGGGGCCTGGCTCAGCACCTGCGCGACGTCTCTCCCGAGGAGCTGGTCCGCGCAGCACGTGAGATGTTCGCCATGGGGAGCGAAGCTGCATGAACGCTGCATCGCTCTTCGCGGTACCGAGGAGCGAACGGCCTCTGGCCCTTGCCATGCAGAAGGTCGTGGGTTCGAGTCCCGCCATCCGCTTCTAAAATCCCTGGAAATCGGGGGTTTTTGTTCTGTGAATTGGCGACGTGTGTCCCCGATGAGTCTCCATTCTCATCATCGAATTCGTAGGCGAAGGGGGGAAGCGGCCGGACTCTGAGCCCGTGATTTCCGGCGTGACAGGCCTCGGCCTTGTTCGACTGAGGATTCTGCTCGGGGTAGGAATCGTACGCCTGTCGGCTAACGTCCCTCGCGGTCGTCGCGTCTATGGGTGCGCCCACGGCCTGCGAGTTCGTGGAGTTCCCGCGCGACGTTTCTCGTCTCGGCGACGATCTCCGGAGTCAGCTGCTCCTCTGCAGGGTCTGACGGTCCGTGAACAAGAGCGTTTCTCAGCCGCTGCAGCTCGGTGACCCGATGTGACAAGCGTCGGTCGAGTATGTCTCCGTGAAGAAGGAAAAACGTTCCCTGAGAGCGCCTCTGACCCTTTGTCTCTGAGCCGCTAGCCGATTGGCTTTCCAGGTCGTTCAATGCTTGTTCGAGCATGGAGTACGCGCGCATGAACTGACTGAGGAGATGTGCAGTGTCCTCGCCGTCACCCGGTCGCTCAGGCGTTTCGGGCACTTCGTCTTCCGGGCCGCCCAGGAGGTTGGTCCACAGGATCTTCGCGATCTCCGCGTAGACGTCGACCTTTGCGCGCTCAACTGTCAGTCCGTTGCTAGGCCTCGAGGAAGATGGCCAGAGTGGCCGTGAACCCGTGCAGGAAGGCCTTGCCTCCGACCGGGCCGATTTCGCCGCCGCAGAAGAAGCCGGCGAGGGCGTCTGTCTGAAGCATCTCGGTGACGACGCGCGCGTCGTGGTCTGGCTGGGGGAACATGTTCGTGCCGCGCCCGTTGCAGGTGAAGAGCAGCGCCCCGGCCGGCCGCGCGCTGCGGAATGGGCCACCGAGCGCCCGCCGCAGGTCTGCGTCGGCTGAGGCCGCGTCGCGGACGAAGAAGCGCAGGGTCTGGCCGACCCGGACGGTGTCGCCGAGCACGAGCGCGCCCGAGGCCTCGTCGGCGCCGAGGAGGCCGCGCATAAGGAAGTCGCCGGTCTCGTACTCGGGCCGGTTCTCGTCGATCACGAGCCCGACCAGGAGCCCGCGCGCGGCGAGCGCCCTCTCCTCGGAGGAGAGGGCAGCGATCTCGGTGCGCAGGCGCTCAAGCGCCGGCTTGCCAGCGAGCTCGTCGACGACGTTGCCCTCGCAGCGGGTGATCACCGCCTCGTGTCCGATCGGCCTGCAGCCCTGCGAGACGACGGTGACGACGGGCGGCCCCGAGACGACGGCGCCGACGGCGCCCTCGCTGTGCACTGCCTCGTCCAGGATCAGGGCCTGCGCGCCCGGCCGGCCCCCGCCGGCGGCGATCCCGCCTACGAGCGGGAGCCGTTCGTGCGCCTCGTTCAGGCTCGTCAGGAACGACCCGGCCGGGAACGTGAAGGGATCGACGAGCAGCGCGACGAGCCCGGGGTCGTCGAGCTCGGGAACGCCCGCCACCGCGATCCCATCCTCCGTCTGCACGGCCGCGGCGTGGAAGCACTCGATCTCCGCTTCCGGCAGCGCACCCGCCCAGACGGCCACCGCAGGCCCCTGCTCGAGCTCGCGGACACCGGCGACCACTCCCTCCGCGACGCAGCCGAGCAGGTGCCGAGGCGCGAGCTTCTCATGGACGGCCTCGGCGGCCGCCTCCACCTCGTCCAGATGCACAGGCGAGAGGAACAGGAACGCGAGGTCGACCTCGACCCGGCCGCGCGCGCCGCCGCGAGCCGCATGCGCCGCCTCCGTCGCGGCGTCGCAGGCTGACGGCGAGGTCGACAGACCGGCCCCGATCCGGCACGCAAGCGTCTGGGGCTCCATCGCGGCCAGTGTACGCCGGTGCAGATGCCACACCCGACATCGCGCCGGCGCCGCGAGGGGTCAGGAGTCCGTGGCTCCTCCTCGTACCTCTCCTCCTACTAGATCTCCTGCCCACAGCGTTGTGAACGCGACCGACTGGAGGCTCGCCTCCGACAACGGCAATGGCTCTCGCCGGGCCAGGGCGAGCGCTCGAATCGCGAGGGACACTCGTGACGAGCGCCTTTCTGTCCTCTTTCGCCGCTGGCCCTCGCTGACCAAGATCGAGATGAACGAAATCAGGCGGCTGCACGTCGACCAGACCCTGTGCGCACGGCTCCCTTGTCTCTCGCCGAGCACGGGCAATACCACTCGGGCGCAGGGCGCAAGCGACGCGCTACCTATCCGGGCTGAGTGAGCGCCTTACGGCGCGCCGGCACCGTGCTTCGGAGCGTCTACCGGTTTCTTGTCGAGCCCCAACCACTTGCGGATCTTCGCGACCAAGCTGCCCATGAGATCATCCTACGCCCACGCAGTCGTTTCGCCGATCGAACGCCAAACCGTGTTCTCCAGCGTCGGCTTCAGCGGTGCGAGATCACTCGGTCGATGACCCCGTAGGCCACGGCCTCCTCGGAGCTCAGGTAGGAGTCGCGCTCGAGGTCGCTCGCGACCTTCGCGAGCGGTTGGCCGGTGTGCTCGGCGATGATCTCCTCGAGCCGCCGCCCGAGCGTGAGCACCTCACGCGCCTGGATCTCGATGTCGCTCACCTCCCCCTCGAAACCGCCGGAGACCTGGTTGAGCAAGATCTTGGCGTGCGGCAGGGCGACCCGCTTGCCCCTCGTGCCGCCGAGCACGATCAGCGCCCCCACCCCCATCGCGATGCCGACGCACATCGTCTGCACGTCGGGCCTGACGAACTGCATCGTGTCGTAGATCGTGAGGCCCGCATAAACCGAGCCGCCCGGCGAGTTGACGTAGATCGCGATATCTCTGTCCGACTGCTCCGACTCGAGGTGTAGGAGCTCGGCGACGACGAGGTTCGCGATCTGCTCGTCGATGGGCGTGCCAAGGAAGATGATCCGGTCCTGCAAGAGGCGCGAGTAAATGTCGACCACCCACTCCTCACGCGCGTCCTGCCAGGTCACCATCGGGATCTCGAGTGTCACCTGAGTCTCCTGCTTGCTCGACGCCGCGCGTCCCGTTGATTGATCGTCGAATATCGAAGAGGCCACTCGCTGCAGGGTACGGCTCGGCGCGCCCGCTACGCTCGCGGCGCAGGCCGCCTGAACACGCGGAAACTGATCAGTCCGCCGGCTCTTCGATGAGGAGTTCGACGGGAACGCGCACGAACTCTTCTCTGGCGCCGCTCTCGTCGGTTCGCGTCAGCTGCTGTGTGTTCGGCTGGCTGAGAAGCTCCCGCGGCTCGAGGCCCGTCAGGCGCCGTACGTCCTTCATGGCGATGAGCTTGAAGCCGGGCTTCCGATGCCAGGGCACGCCCGCAATGGCGCAGCTCCTCGAGGGACATTCGTGCCGCGTTGGGCGACGCCCCTCGGTTGCTCATCAGCAGGGCGTCGTTTAGGTTCGTCGTGTCACCGCTGGGACTCCGAAGGGGGCCGGTAGGTGTGCCAATCTGAATCCAGGGCCGCGGAGCTCGGCCGAGTTCGGCACGGCCATCGGCGTGAGCGAAGGTGCACGGACAAAGGCGGACTGCTCAGGCGCGCTGAGGATACGCTCAGGTTTCCGTTAGGTGTCGTCGCCAGGCTGCAGCCTCGTTGGACAGCAGCGATCATTGGCGCGAAAGGAGGGGTGTGATGGCGGACGTGACGGGTTTCCTCGAGGAGGCCGGGGTCGACTTCGAAGTGCTCCAGCACGCGCACACCGAGCGGGCGACGGACGAGGCAACCGTGCTCGGTATCGGGCCCGAGGAGGTGGCGAAGACGCTCGTCCTGGTCGCGCCGAGCGGCAACGTGCGCGCAGTGCTGGCCGCCTCGGAGCGGATCGATCTGCACAAGGTCGCCGGCGTGCTCGGGATCGGCGGCAAGAAGGTGCACTTGGCGAGCGAAGACGACCTCGCGCGTGCCTACCCGGACTTCGAGCTCGGCGCGGTGCCGCCGTTCGGCGGCCGCGAGGATCGCGTGATCGTGGACGAGCGACTCGCCGCACGCGACTCGGTCGTGCTTGAGGCCGGCTCGCACGACAGATCAGTGCGGCTGAAGGCAGCGGACCTCGTGCGTCTGACGAGCGCGCAGGTAGCCGACATCACCAGGGAAGAGCCGACGGCGGGCTAGGTCCCGGATCCGTCGAGCTCTCCGACCTCGGACTGCTCGCCATGGCCGTGACGCTACGTCGTGGCCGAGGCGTCCCAGCTGCGCCACTCGAGAATGTCTACTGCAAGGACCGGTCGGCCCGGGGGCTCACGTCGGTACCGCTCGTACTTCTCGACGAGCAGCCGGAGAGCCCGCTCGGCCTCCTCGCCCGTATCGAGCACCCGCGCCCGTCCCCGAAGGCTCACCCACCAGAGCTGGCCCCAGTCATCTTCGTAATGGTCGACGAGGACGGTCACGTCAGGCCGCGCGCGGGCGTTCGCGACTCGGCGAAGTTTGCGCGAGCGCTTCGGTTTCGCGTCGACGGCCGAGTAAAGCGTCTGGCCATCGAGGACGAAGACAATCGGCACGAGGTGCGAGCGCCCGTCCGGGTCGGTCGTCGCGAGCCGGGCTACCTTCGCGATCCGCACCCGCTCCTCCATCGCTTCCGCCTCCTGCACGGGACTCAGTTAAGGCTGATACAGCACGTCTGTCTTCGCCGCCATGACGAAGTCGTTGTGATGGAGGCCCCTGATCTTGTGCGTCCACCAGGTGACCGTCGTCCTGCCCCATTCGGTCAGCAGCGCAGGGTGATGACCCTCATCCTTTGCAAGTTCGCCTACCTTGTTCGTGAATTCCAACGCCTGCGCAAAGTCGTCGAATGAAAAGACGCGTCGCAGGCGTTTGATTCCATCGAACTCCGAGATTTCCCAGTCAGAGACTTGGGGCTGAAATTCGGCGATCTCCGCATCTGTCACGGTCGGTTCGTCTCTGCGGCACGGGACGCACTTCATCTGCGTCAGTGTCTCCATCTCCCCGTCTCCCGTTAGTCGGCTCCCCGCAAGCGGCTTTTCGTGGGTCAGAGTCTGCTCGCAGTATCCATCCCTTGGGGAGTACTTCGACTCGCGCGACCACGGCGACGAGTAGTTCGCCGCCGTCCACTCGAGTTATGCTGCGCGGCCTCCCGCCGGTCAGGCCTTTACGCGCTCTCTCTTGCGCCGCTCGATCCTCGCGACACCTGCCGAGGGGGCGAAGATGCTCGTGCGCCCGTCGTCCCACCGGACGCGGAAGCGCGGCGGATCCTGGGCCAGAACCTCCTCGATGACGCCCGCGTGCCCCGACTGAGCAGCCCGCTCCGACTCGACGACTATCCTGTCTCCCACGCTCGCGTCCATGGTTGCGCCCTCCTGCGATTCGATCTCGTCAATGAAGGCTAGCGCGGGTCGCCCCCTCTTATCTGCGGGGCTGTGAGGCGGCGCATGCGAGCGATGAGGCGAAGGTCGAGCGCCGAATCGACGCCGCGACGACACCCTTTGACACCCCGAAGACACGCCCTGGGTCGCCGCAAACCCGGCATTTAAGCCAAATATGCGAGTGGAGGTGCGCTCAAGACACCCTTGCGCACTCGGCTAGCGATTCTGATCCAGGGCTGACGAATCACCCGGTTCTCCGAAGCCAGATCACCATTCGGCGCGCGCGCACACACAATGGGGGGCTCACGCTTTCGACGCTGGCGCAACCGCCGTCAGGCTGCCTGTCGTGCCTCGAGCCAGCGCTCGACCGTTGCGCTCGCCTGGTCCACCGCCGCATCGGGCGCGGCCCCCTGATCACGTAGGGTTCGCCACACCTCGAGGTCGGTGAGTGCTCTCACGGACGCGACCGAGGAACCGTCCGGGCGTAGTGGGCGTAGCGCCTCGACGACGAGGGCGTCCAACGTGTTGTCGAGCTCTGCAATCGACTCATCCACCGCCGGCACATCCTTGCGCTCGCGGCGCCCAGCCGTGATGCCATCCGCTCCGCGCTCGTAGACGCCGAAGAACGTCTCGACTAGGCGGCGGATCCGCTCGTTCTCGGAGGAGGCGCTGGCGAAGACCTCGGGCGCTCGGTCGGCCGGCGGCAGCTGCAGGCTCTCCAGGAAGTGCTCGCCGCAGCTTCTGACCAGGTCGTCTTGAGTGGGAAACAGCGCCTTCACGGTCTCTACCGGCACACCCGCCTTGCCAGCGATCTCCGCCCACGTGGTCGCCTGGATGCCCCGGCTCGTGTGCAGCTCGAGCGTGCTCTCGATGATTCGCTCGCGGGTGGGGTCGACCTCGCGGGGCTCGCCGGGCTCGTCGCCGGCCGCCGCCTCGAAGCCGCGTCGGATGGCCTCCTGCCAGAACTCCGAGTTGCGTGATCGCTCCGGCGCGGGCGCCTCCTCGAGCGCTCGCTGCCCACGCGGGGTCAGCCGCCAGAACACCTGGCGGCCGACCTTCCGCCGAGTAACGACACCGCTCTCCAACAGCCGGCGGCCGGTACGGCTCACCTGGGTCTCGTCGACCTCGAGCAGGCGGCGCAGCTCCGCGCTTCCCAGCTGCGGCGAGCCGTCGAGCACGCGCAGGAAGTCGTGGGCCTGCGTTCCCTGGGCCACGGCGGCCCGTGATGGCGCGCGCTCGAGTCCCCAGTGTGCGAAGGCGATGGCCGCGTCCAGCCACCCCACCAGCTCCTGATTGCCAGTGGCTCGCGCCCGGGCGTCGCGGAGAGCGTCGAGGGCAGCGGCCAGGGTCTCGTTGTCGCCATCGAGCACTCCGTCGACCAGGCCCAATGCCACGGCCTCCAGGCGGGCCGGGTCCGCGTCGAGCCTGGCGATCCGCCGCACTAGGGTGTGAACCCGGGAGTGGTCTACGGTGGGCGTGGCCATGCTCGTATCCTAGCAAATGGTTGTCAACTATCTGTCAAGTGTGAGCGAGGACTACGCCGATCGCGTCTGCGAGCTGTTCGATCGGATCGACCCCGCTGAATTCCGCGCCGAGGGCGAGGCCTGGCTGGGGGATCCGACGGTCGCGGCCGCCGCCGCCTCGGTCGAGCAGGCGGCCCTCGACGGTGGGCTCGTTGCGGCGCCCGACGGCGGGCGTGAGGCCTTCGCCGTCCTGCTGGGCCTCGACGCCGCCCTCGGCCACGCCAACCCGCTGTTCGGCGCGGCCGCCCCGCCCGCCCTCACCGAGTACGCGCTCCGCTATGCGGAGTCAGGCCGCCTCGACTCGAGTGCGCTTCCCGGCGCCCTCCTTCCCCGCTTCGCCCGGCCGGGCCGCCGCGGCCAACTGCCCCACGATCTGGCCGACGCCTTCGGCTCTGTGGTGCGGGTCAACGCAGCCGACTGGGACGCCTGCGATCACGCCGCCCTGCCGGCCCGCTCCCGCCTGACCCGGCCGGAGCGCGAGGCCGGCCTCCGCGTAGCCACCGCCCCAATGATCCGCGAGCCCGACGAGCTGGAATGGGAGGTGGAGGAGCGCTCCGGGCTGCGCTTCTACCGGATCCGTCCCGCCGACCGAGAGCCCACGCAGGCGCGGGTGGAGAAGGTGATCGCGGCGTGGGACGAGCAGGACGTCGCGATCGGCGTCGCACCCGAGCTCTGCCTGTCCCGCGCGTTGCTCGAGCGCTGGCAGGTCGCCCTCCGGGAGCGCGAGGGCGCGGGGGCCAGCCGGCTGCGCTTGGTGGTGGCGGGCAGCGGCAACCTGGACGGGTCCTCACCGCCGGCGAACGAGGCGGTGCTGCTCGACGCTCGCACGGGCGAGGTACTCGTCCGTCAGCGAAAGGTCCACCCATTCAACTTCTCGCAGCAGGACCTGGAGCTGTGGGGGCTGACCGAACGCCTGACCGCTCCGATCGACGAGGATCTGAGCCGCGGCGAGCGAGTGTGCGTCGTGGAAGCGGGCGGCGCCCGGCTGGCGATGATGGTGTGCGAGGACCTGGCTCGGTTACACGCGTTCGCCGCGGCCCTTCACGCCCATGGGGTGTCGCTGCTCCTGGTGCCGGTGTTCGCGCGGCCGACCAAGGACCGGCGCTGGGAGCGTGCGCGCGCCGAGGTCTACAGCGACGCCATCGGCTCCACCGTCGTGGTCGCCAACAGCCTCGTGATCGCCGAGATCCTGCGCAGCCCCACGCCGGTGGGGACGGCGATCGCCGTCGCGCCCGGTCACGCGGCGGTGGGACACTCCGCGGAGCCGGACGACGTAGTTGTGTTCGCGCTCGAAGGCGATGGCCCCCGCGTGGCGCACGAGCGGGTCAGCCCGTCGGGCGGCGGGATCGAGGATGTCGATGCTGGCCGGCACAAAGGCTCCTTTGACGGGGACGATCAGTAAAGCGCGACGATGAACCTCTGTCCGTGCGGAGCCCCATTTTCGACCCGCGCCGGGCACTTGCGCTGGCTGCGGGAGCGAAGAAGCGGCCGAGGCCGACAGCCGAGACGTGTCGCAGCCCGTGGCAAGAATGGCAAGGGTCGGCGTTCGCTCGGGTTCGGTCGCGTTCGGACGCCTCGACCGAAATCGCTGTAACCAGGCGGTTTGAGCGAACGGGCGCTCGCATTTGCCATGCAGAAGGTCGTGGGTTCGAATCCCATCATCCGCTCCTCGAAAGCCTGCAAAGCGGCGCTTTCTTCGTTGCGGGGTGTCCGGTCGATCGAGCCAGGTGAGGACGAGATCAGGTTTCGTGCCGCTAGCCAGCCGGTCCGGAGGTCACACTCTCGGCACGCCTTCCTTCACTTCCGTCGTGCTGGTCGCCCGATCCCAGCGGGGGTGGAGGGCGTGACCGGCTGGCCCCTCGGCGACTACCGCTGCACGACTTGAGGAGGCCTCCCCCCGGGCCTCCTCTTCGTTGGTGCGTCAGTTCTGCGGCCTGCCGGGCAGGACGCACGTGGACCCCTTTCGTCAGTCTGGCCAAAGCCGGTGAACGGAGGGTGCATGACTCTGAAAGTAGAGCGCGGGCCGCCGCGCGGTGACCTGGACAGGAAGGCGTCGACGTCGGACAATTTGCGTCGTCATCACCGTTCGGCCCAGACAAAGGGGGAAGCCATGACCAGAGCCGCGCGACTCGCCAGGCTGACGGCGGCACTCGGAGCCGCAGCACTCCTCCTCCCGGTCGCCGCTTCGTCGTCGGCGCAGGAGACGCGCCCCCACCGGGCCACGTGCGTCGGCGTCCCAGACGACCCGCTCTCGCCGAACGTCCACATCACCGGCTCCTGCCGGGCGACACACCTGGGCCGCGAGACGTTCGAAGCGGAGCACACCGTCGTACCTACCGGGCCGCCGGTGAACGGCCTCCTGCCGATCGCGGTCGTCGGCGGCCAGGCGACGCACATGGCCGCGAATGGCGACGAGCTTCGCTCGGCCTACGAGGGCACCGGCGCGGTCGATCTCCAGACCGGGCGCATCGACTTCGAGTTCAACGGGATCTACGTGGGCGGCAGCGGCCGCTTCACAGGGGCCTCGGGCGCCACCCACATCGTGGGTGTCGTCGAGGGCGGAGTCGCCCACTTCACCGAAGAGGGCTCGATCACGTACTGAGAGCGGCGAACGACGGTGGATGCGTCACAATCGACGCCGTGAGCGGCCCACTCGAGCTCGCGTACCACCTCTTTGTGGGGCTCCCGCTCTGCCTGGCGTTCGTCACGCTCGGGCTCCTCTTCTGTCTCACGGTTCTCGGCCTTCCTGTCGGGCTGACGCTCATCGCGGCAGGGTTCAAGGCGTTGTGAGCGACGTCATCGACCACGTCGGCATCCGGGTCAGCGATGTGCCTGCGAGCCGCCGGATGTATGAAGCCGCGCTGGCTGAGCTTGGCTTCTCCGTGCTGGGCGAAGGCGAGTTCGAGGGGGATGTCTACGTCCTGTTCGGCCATAGCCGAAGTGACGACTTCAGCCTGCACACGGTCGGCCGCGAACCGGGTCGAGATCGAGTGACCACGGGTGCACACGTCGCATTCACGGCGCCGAGCGAAGACGCAGTAGTACGTTGGCACGGCGCTGCAGTGCGTCACGGCGGGACGGACAACGGCCCGCCCGGCCTGCGGCCGGAGTACAGCGGTCATTACTTCGCGGCGTTCGTCGTCGATCCCGACGGCAACAACGTCGAGGCCGTCTTCCACAAGCCCAGCGCAGACGCCGGCTAAGTCGCGACCCCTGTGAAAGCCGAAAGCCCAGCAAGCGACCGCGCTCGCCAGACGCAGGCGGACCGTTAACGAAAGGCTTGTGGTCGCTGCACCCGGACGCGCGGCATCCTTCACCTACGGCCGGCTCTCGCAGAAGGAGGCTCGACGTGGATGACGACCACCTCGCGCGACGACTGACCCGCAAGACCGCACTTCGCGTCGCCGCGGCGGGCGCAATGGGGCTCGCGCTGGGCGTCCGTCCCGGCCGCGCCGCGCCGAGCGACGGAGCGGCTGTCGGGGCCGCGGCGCGCACCTTTCTCGCCTCGCTCACGGCCGCCCAGCGGGAGCGGGCGACGTTCGCGTTCCGCGGTTCCGAGCGCACTCGCTGGCACTGGACCGTCCCGTCGTCCGTGCCGCGGAACGGTCTGCCGCTCGGAGCGATCTCTCCCGGCCAGCGCAGACTCGCGCTTGCGCTGCTGCGTGCGAGCACCTCGGCAAGCGGCTACCGCAAGGCGCTCGACATCATGGCGCTCCAGGCTGTGCTGCGTCGCATGAACACGGGTATCAGCGACCCCTTCGACCCCGACCTCTTCTACGTCTCGGTCTTCGGCACTCCCGGCGCTCGTGCCTGGGGCTGGCGCTTCGAAGGGCACCATCTCTCGAGGCACTTCACCGTGGTGCGGGACACGGTCGTGGCCGAGCCGTTCTTCCTCGGCGCCTGGCCGACCCGAGCGGGCAGCGCATACCGTTCGGTCACGGCCGGCTACCGGACCATGCCGCGTGAGGAGGATGCGGCTCGGGAGATCGTGCTCTCGCTCGACCGGGCGCTCCGGGGGCGGGTCGTGTTCTCGTCCGAGTCGCTCACGGACCACCTGACCCAGAACGCCGTCCGGGTGAGGCCGCTCGAGCGAGTCGGAGTGAGCGTCGACGATCTGCCGTCCCGCGCGCAGAGGCGCGTGCTCGAGATCGTGCGCACATACCTCGGGAACTACCCGCCTGCGATGGCGCGCGAGGCATTCGAGCGGGTCGAGCGTGGCGGCATCGGCCGCGCGCGGTTCGGCTGGGCGGGCAGCACTCGGCCGGGGGTGCCGCATTACTACCGCCTCCAGGGTCGGACGTTCCTGCTCGAGTTCGACAACTCCCGGAACAGCGGGACACACATCCACAGCGTCTGGCGCGACTTCGAACGCGACTTCGGGAGGCACCTGCTGTGACCGAGTTTCAGCGATATCTCGCGGAAGAGATTGCGGAGGACCACGCCGATGGTCTCGTGACACGGCGCGAAGCGCTGCGCCGGCTGGGGTTGCTCGGTCTGAGTGGAGCTGCGGCCTTATCCCTGCTCGCCGCAGCGATGGCAGACCAGGCAAGGGCGATGACGCGCGGCGCAGCGAGCACCCGCTCGCCTGCCGGCGGCCAGGCCGCGGACCTCGAGCTCACCGCCCTGCAGACTCGTGAGATCACGTTCCGCGGCCCCCGAAGGAGGCGGCTGAGGGGCGCGTGGGCGGCCGCACGCCGGCCTCGTGGCGGCGTGCTGGTCATTCACGAGAACCGCGGGCTCACCGACTCCATCCGCGCGGTTGCCGGCCGCCTCGCCGCGAGCGGCTACTCGTCGCTCGCGATCGACCTGCTGTCCGAGGAGGGCGGCACCGGGTCTTTCGCCGACGAGTTCGAAGCCATGGCGGCGCTCGGAGCCGCTCCTCCGTCGCGGCTGGTGGCGGACATGAAGGCGGGCGTCACGGAGCTACGGCGTCGTCTGCCCGGGAAGAAGGTCGCCGCCACCGGCTTCTGCTTCGGCGGCGGCATGACATGGCTCCTGCTCGCCTCGCGGGAGCGTCGCCTGTCCGCAGCCGTTCCCTTCTACGGCCCCTTTCCCGAGAACGGCGATCTCTCCGGCGCCGGCACCGCAGCCGTACTCGGCATCTACGCGGAACTCGACTCGCGTGTCAATGCGTCCCGCGCGGCGGCGCGCGCGGCGCTTCGCAAGGCCGGTCTGCGGCATCAGATCGTCACGTTCCCAGACGTCGATCACGCCTTCTTCAACCCGACGAGCTCACGCTACGACCGTGGAGCGGCCACGGCTGCATACCGCCGCGTGGTGGGTTGGCTCGATCGGTACGTCGCCCAGTAGCCAGTGCGCGTCGCCATCTCGTCGACCGCCACCGCCTAACGTTGCGGAAGCCGGCCGGTGCGCCAGCGCAGGGCACGTCCCTGTGCCCAGACCAGGCCGCTCGGTGAGAGCTGCCCGAGGACAGGTCTCGCCGGCGAGCCGTCAACGAGACGTACCGAGGTGCCGGTCGCGATCGTGGTCGCTCCGAGGTCGCCGCCGCGCTCCCACACGACTCGCTCCTGCCCGAGGTCGACCATGGTGGCACCTCGAGGGAGCGCCACTCTCGACGTTTCATGCGCGCCCGGCGGCACGACGGCCAGCTCGCGGTCGATCTGAATCGCAGCTCCGGAGGGCAGGACACCGAGCGCCTTGACGCTCGTCAGCGGATAGGCGCCGGACGGTGTGAACGTCCCTGTCGTGTCCAGGCAGAGAAGGTCGCCGGTCGCGAGGAGGACCGCGACAGAGCAGTCCGGCGGCCCGGGGCCGGTGGCGAGCATCCGAACCGGCGAGGGGACGGTCGTCTTGAAGATCGTGCGCCCGTCGTCGCCGAGGAGGACGACTTCGCGGTCGACGGCATAGGGGATTGTGTTGTGGCGCGCCGCCCCTATCACTATCGGCGGGGGAGCGTCGACGTCGCGCGAGAGGAACCTGAGCCGCCGGGGCGTCTTCCGGGTCGTGGTAGCGGTCCAGAGCGACCACTCCCTGAAGTTCCCACCCGTGTACGTAATCCAGAGGAGCCGCCGCGAGGCGACTCCGATGTCCCACACGCCCTGCCCCGTGCTCGCCTGCTCGCGGCACGGTTCCTTGGCGTCGAAGGCGAACCTCCGATTCCCAACCGGGTACCAGAGCGCGATCCGCGCGCAGCGGAATGTCGTAGGGGGCGCGTCGGCGACGTATGCGACCGAGCGACCGGTCAGCGCCAGATCCTGAACGGGCAGCGGAGCAACGACCGTGCGGCTTGGAGTGAGCGCGGCGGCTCCGGCGACGACGACAAGCGCAGCCAGGGCTGTCGTGACGGCGGCGAGCCTAGGCGACGAGCACATGGCATCGAGACTACGCAGGGCCTGTTAGGGATCGTTGTCGATGATTGCCAGAGCAGTGCCAGCAACAGCCTGCGCGGAGCCGCGCGGCAGGCTTCATGCCACTGTGAGGCGGCGTGGTCCCGGATCGCTGTTTAGCTGCCCTAGTAGGCGGGGACCGCGAGACCTAGTTCCTCGACCAGACGCTTCGAGTACCGAGCGCGAGGTTCTCGACCTTGCCTACTGGGGCGGTCTGAGCCAGTCGGAGATCGCGACCGCGCTCGGCATCCCGTCCGGGACGGTGAAGAGCCGGACGTTCAGCGCCCTGGCGCGTCTCCGGGAGGTGCTGCGCGAGAGACCCGAGCCGATGATCGTCTCCTAGCTGCTCTTCTGGGCCGCGCTGCTCGTGTCGTTGTCGATCGGCGAGGATGCGTTCGTCGTACCGATGACACCGGCGACCGGACCGGTCGATGCGAGGAGGATGACGTGCGCTACCTGCTGCTGATCTACAGCGATCCGGAGGCCTACGCCAAGCTGACCGAGGAGGAGACGGCACGGCTCACGGACGACTACTGGGCGTTCGGCGACGACGCCGGCCCGGGTGAGATCCAGGCTAGCGAGGCCCTTCAGGGCACCGACACTGCAACTACGGTCCGGCAGCAGGGCGGCGAGTTGCTCACGACCGACGGCCCGTTCACCGAGACGAAGGAGGTGCTCGGCGGCTTCTACCTCGTCGACGTCGCGGACCGCGAGCGCGCGGAGGAGCTCGCGGCCAGAATCCCCGACGTCACATGGGGTCTTGGCTCGGTCGAGGTCCGGCCGATCATGGAGTTCACGAGAGACGAGCCGGCCGGCGGCTAGTACGGCACGTCGAGCGCTCCGCAGAGGAACCGCATGAGCGGCGCTGCTGCACGGCAGATCCGGGCGTACTCGTCGACGAAGCGGGGAGCGACGACGTCGGCCTCGGTCAGGGTGGCCCACCCGAAGAAGTCCTTCCGCTTCAGGTCGTCCGCGTACGGATGCTCCGGATCCGCCCACGACGGGACGCGCTTGAGCGAGTCGCCGCTGAGCTCTAGCCGCTTCGCGAACGCGCCGACGCGCGTCGCCCGCTTCCACGGATCCGGCTTCTCGACGATCGCCTCGCGGATGCGCGTCGCTGCCTCGGTGCCAGGGTGCCAGATCCCACCTCCGGCGAAGACCTCATCCGGGCCGATGTGCAGGTAGTAGCCGGGCGCGTGGACGTCCTTCGCGCGCTCGTGCCGGAAGTGGATGCCGACGTTCGTCTTGTACGGCGACTTGTCCTTCGAGAACCGTGTGTCCCGGTAGATGCGGAAGAGCGATCCGCCGCTCGGCCGTGCGTCCGCGCGGAAGTGAGGGCTGATCTTCTCGAGCCGCGGCGCGAAGGCATCGACGAACGCCAGCGCGGGCTCGAGCACGTGCTCCTCATAGCGGTGCTTGTTCGCCGCGAACCACTCCCGGTCGTTGTTCGCTCGCAGGTCGGCGAGGAAGGTGAAGAGCTCGGGGCCGAAGGAGGCCTGCTTCGTCCTGGTCGCCATCGCGTTTCACTCTAGAGACGAACGGGTCCGCTACTCAATCGACAGCGTCGTGTACTTCCAGCATTCGACCGAGATCTGGCACGACTTCCCGGAGCTCGTTCCCGGCGTCCTCTTCGCCGAGGGGATCACTGACGATGTCTCCGTCGGCCGTCCGGTCTCGAGGTTCAACGCCATCGCAGAGTCACGGCTCGCGACGGCCTCGGAGGGAGAGCTCCCCGAGATCCAGGCCTGGCGGCGCGTTTTCTCGGCGATGGGGCTAAAGCCCACCCAGTACCGATCCGCCTCGGAGTCCCTCTTGCGGAGATTCCGAAAGGAACAGCGGCTCCCGCCGATCCACCCGCTGATCGACCTCTGCAACTCGATCTCGCTCGCGTTCGCGATCCCCGTCGCGGTGTTCGACGTGGCCGAGATCGCCGAGTACGTGGAAGTTCGGTACGCGGCTGGTGACGAGACCTACCTGACATTCTCCGGCGAGGTCGAGGCCCCGTTCCCCGGGGAGGTGATCTTCGCCGACGGAGCCGGGCGCGCACATGCCCGGCGCTGGACGAATCGACAGAGTGGCCTGTCGGCCGTTCGGGACACGACAACCGCCGTCTTGATCGTCGCGGAGGCGCTCCACGGCACGGCTGAGGCGGACATTCGGAGGCTCACGGAGGCGCTCGGCGACGAGCTGTGTGCCGCCTGGTCCGTCACGCCGTACTCCGCGATCCTGAGCTCGTTCTCGCCACGATTCGAGTTCCAGAGGCCTGACGCCGCATCAGGCCTCTAGGGGACGAGCCAGAGCTCGCGCTGCGGCTTGCTCAGCCACTCGCTGCCGTCGGCGGTGACGAGCACGTCCTCCTCGAGCCCGATGTAGCCGCGGCTCTCGACGGGCGTTCCGAACTCGACCGTGAAGACGTTTCCCTCCTCGACCCGGCCGAGAGGCGCCGAGCCGTACCGGTCCCAGCGCGGCCCGAGGAGCGTCCCGCCGTCGTGCGCCGTCCGCCCGAGCTGGTGGCCGAGCGCGTACTTCGGCTCCGGGTACCCTGCCGCGACGAGCGACTCGCGCGCCGCGGCGTCGACCTGCCAGCCGATCGCGCCCGGGCGCAGCGCCGCGACGCCTGCGTCGACCGAGGCCCACAGGGCGCGCCAGGAGCGCTCCACGTCTTCGGGAGGCGACGACTCACCCTCGTCGAGGAGGTACCAGACCCGCTGCAGGTCGCTGCAGTAGCCGTCTCGCGACACGCCGAAGTCGACGTGCAGGAGCTCGCCACGCCGCGTGCGGAGCTCGCCGGGCGCGCTGTGCCCGACCTCCTTCTCCGGCCCGGCGTTGACTGCGGGGCAGTGCTCGCGCTCCCATGCGTACCCGATCCCGCGCGCCGCGACCTCCGAGTGCATCAGAGCGGCGATCTCGAGCTCCGTCAGCTCCGGGCGGAGCTCCGCTCCAACCCGCTCGAACATCGCCTCGGTCTCGGCGACCGCGCCGCGGATGCGCCGGATCTCCTCGGGGGACTTCCGGCCTCGCAGCGCGTTCACGATCGCCTCGGAGGAGATCAGCCGGTCGAGGTACGGCGTGTCCGCGAGCGCCTGCCGGAGCACGAGCCAGAGCCCGTGGGTCAGCCCGTCCGCGGCGGGATCGCTCTCCGAGTAGTTGAGCGCGATCGACCGCGGCGCGATGCGCTCGACGGCTTCCCGGAGCGCCGGACGCAAACTCTCGTCGTAGCCGACGACGTCGTACACCCCGAGCTGCTCGACGCTCGTGGCGTCGAAGCGGCCGACGATGGCGATCCGCTCGCCGCCGCGCGAGACGAGGAAGGCGCTCTGCCAGGCGCAGTAGGTGCCGGCGATGAGATCGAGGCACGGATCGCGCGTAAGGAGCGTCTCGCGGACGAGCGTGAGCCAGAGGTCGACGTCCTGCTCGCGCAGGATCTCGACCGCCTGATCGAGCTTCTCGGGGACCAGCGTCGACCCGGCTGTCACGGACGGACGCTACCACCCGCCTCTCTGGCGCTACGGTCGCGTCGTGGACGAGCTGGTGGAGCGGCTTCCGATCTCCCTGACGGCGATCCGCGTCGGGCTCGTCGTCTTCGTGCTCGCGTGGATGCTCGGCCCAGACGAGCTGCGGTCGGCGATTCCGATCTGGATCCCGTTCCTCATCGTGCTCGGGCTCGAGGTCGCGTTCCTCGTGAGCGCACTCCGTCCGGATACGCGTCCTCGGCCCGATCGGGCGCCGCAGCAACTCGATCGCGAGCGCTACGGCTATGGGCACGAATCGGACGAGCTGCTGCTCGTGCACGAAGGCGAGGAGGAGCTCTGGATCCCGTACTCGGGCGAGACCGACGAGGAGCTCGACGCGCTCGTCGAGGAGGCGCGGGAGGCGGACGACGTCTCGGACGGGACTCCGGTCGTCGCGGAACGGCCGCGGCTCGGAGACCGTCTACGCCAGTTCGCCGTCGGTCTCGGCGTGATCGGCGCGCTCGCGCTCGTCGTCTGGTTCGTCGAGAGCCGGACCGGGTGGGACTCGCTCTCCGGCAACACGCGGCTCGAGGCGGTCGCGCGCTTCTCCGAGGAAGGGTCAGGCATCGCGGGCAAGCCGGTGACGATTCGCTGCGACGAGTCCCGGGACTATGTCGGCGCCGTTCAGCACGCGGACGGAGTAGCCATCGTCGGCGGCGACCGCGCGTACCTCACGCCCGAGCGCTGCTACGACCTCTACCGGCTCGCGTTCGAGAGCGAGGTCACCTCGAGTCAGACAGCCCGCGCGATCGCGGTGCTCGCGCACGAGGCGTGGCATCTACGGGGCGTGCGAGACGAAGGCACGACCGAGTGCTATGCGCTCCAGTCAGGGGTCGAGCTGGGGCAGCGTCTCGGGCTCTCGGAGGACACAGCGACGCAGATGATGCGGCAGCAGCTTGTCGAGAACCGGCTCCGGGGAGCCGCGAGCTTCGAGTACGTCGTTCCGCCCGAGTGCCGGAATGGCGGGGCGCTCGATCTCGCTCCCGGCACCGACAGGTTTCCCTGAGCTCAGGCGAAGAGCGCGACTCGGAGCGTAACGACCCTGCCGGGCTCCCGCTGCGCTCCCCCGCGCGGAGACTGCCCGACGACGGCACCGTCCTCTGCGGGATCCTCGGTCGGCTCGTCCACGACGACGACCTCGAAGCCCGCCGACTCGAGCTGGGCTCGCGCCGACTCGCCGTCGAGGCCCACGACGTCCGGGACCGTCACGAGCGCGGGCCCCGAGGAGACGCTGAGCGTCACCGTCTGCGGACGAGGTCGTCGGTTTCGAGATGCCCGCCCAAATCACTACTTCCAGCGTTCGCGTCGTCGCGACAGAGGTTCTCGATGCCCGCCCCAAGCGAAGACGCACACGGCCGCCCCGGCGCGCACGCGCCGAGGCGGCCATTCTCTACCGAGCGATTTCCGCGACGTCTTCGCGAAACGCCAGGGCCACGGCCTGCGCTCTGCTGTGTACGCCGAGCTTTTGCAGGACGTGCTCGATGTGCGAGCCGACGGTCTTCGGCTTGATCGACAGCCGATCCGCGATCTCGTGCTGCGCCAAGCCCTGGGATAGCAAGCGCAAGACCTCGGACTCTCGTGGTGAGAGCGTGTCGCGAACCGCACCAGCCAGCGGACGAGTCCGAACCTGCAATGCCCTCACCCGCGCGAGCATCTCGTCGGCCGCATATGGCTTGATCAGATAGTCGTCGGCCCCGACCAGCAGCCCGGCGACACGATCGTACGACTCCGTCCTCGCGCCCGAGAGGAACATCACTCCGACGCCAGATCCATGCTCGGCCTTCAAGGCCCGGCATACCTCATAGCCGGAGAGCACAGGCAGCGGTATCTCGAGAATCGCGACGGACGGACGACTCTCGCGCGCCACGGCGACGGCCTGATCGCCGCTCGCCGCCTGTTGAACCTGATAGCCGGCCGCGAACAGGACGCCCGCAAGCTCGTCTCGCGCGTTGGCGTCGACGTCCGCAATCAATACGGATGTTGGCATAACCCGCCTCCCCTTAGCCGGGCCGTCTTTACCGCAGTTTCACCACTTTACCCGCGCTTACAGGGATTGACCAGACCCCGACTGCGGTCATTTCCCCAGTTTCGGTCGTGTCCGTGCCCGGGAAGCGTGTAAGCGACACGACCGGAGAGGTGGAGAGATGCTGGATGAATTGGATATCCCGACAGCAGAAGACTCGAGCACAGAGTCGGTACCGGCGGAATCGACCGAGGTCGCGAGCGCGCCCACCGAGACCGTGAGCCAGGCGACGGAGGCCGCGAGTCAGCCCACCGAGGCCGCAAGCGAGCCCACCGAAGCCGTGAGCCAGGCGACGGAGGCCGCAAGCGCGCCCACCGAAGCCGTGAGCGCGCCCACCGAAGCCGTGAGCCCGCCCACCGAGGACGCAAGCGAGCCCACCGAAGCCGTGAGCGCGCCCACCGAAGCCGTGAGCCCGCCCACCGAGGCCGCAAGCGAGCCCACCGAAGCCGTGAGCCAGGCGACGGAGGCCGCAAGCGCGCCCACCGAGGCCGTGAGCCCGCCCACCGAGGCCGCAAGCGAGCCCACCGAAGCCGTGAGCCAGGCGACGGAGGCCGCAAGCGCGCCCACCGAGGCCGTGAGCCAGGCGACGGAGGCCGCAAGCGCGCCCACCGAGGCCGTGAGCCAGGCGACGGAGGCCGCAAGCGCGCCCACCGAAGCCGTGAGCCCGCCCACCGAGGCCACCGAGGCCGTGAGCCAGGCGACGGAGGCCGCAAGCGCGCCCACCGAAGCCGTGAGCCCGCCCACCGAGGCCACCGAGGCCGTGAGCCAGGCGACGGAGGCCGCAAGCGCGCCCACCGAAGCCGTGAGCGAGGCGGTGAGTGCGCCTACGGAAGCCGCGAGCGCGGCAACCGATCTCAGTAGCGCGCCGACCGAGCCGGTCGCGCAGACGGTGCAGCCGCTGCTCGAGACGGTAGAGGCGACGACCGAGCCGGTCGCGCAGACGGCGCAGCCGCTGCTCGAGACGGTAGAGGCGACGACCGAGCCGGTCGCGCAGACGGTGCAGCCGCTGCTCGAGAGCGTGGAGGCGACGACCGAGCCGGTCGCGCAGACGGTGCAGCCGCTGCTCGAGAGCGTGGAGGCGACGACCGAGCCGGTCGCGCAGACGGTGCAGCCGCTGCTCGAGAGCGTGGAGGCGACGACCGAGCCGGTCGCGCAGACGGTGCAGCCGCTGCTCGAGACGGTGGAGGCGACGACCGAGCCGGTCGCGCAGACGGTGCAGCCGCTGCTCGAGACGGTAGAGGCGACGACCGAGCCGGTCGCGCAGACGGTGCAGCCGCTGCTCGAGACGGTGGAGGCGACGACCGAGCCGGTCGCGCAGACGGTGCAGCCGCTGCTCGAGAGCGTGGAGGCGACGACCGAGCCGGTCGCGCAGACGGTGCAGCCGCTGCTCGAGAGCGTGGAGGCGACGACCGAGCCGGTCGCGCAGACGGTGCAGCCGCTGCTCGAGACGGTAGAGGCGACGACCGAGCCGGTCGCGCAGACGGTGCAGCCGCTGCTCGAGAGCGTGGAGGCGACGACCGAGCCGGTCGCGCAGACGGTGCAGCCGCTGCTCGAGAGCGTGGAGGCGACGACCGAGCCGGTCGCGCAGACGGCGCAGCCGCTGCTCGAGAGCGTGGAGGCGACGACCGAGCCGGTCGCGCAGACGGTGCAGCCGCTGCTCGAGAGCGTGGAGGCGACGACCGAGCCGGTCGCGCAGACGGCGCAGCCGCTGCTCGAGACCGCAGACGAGTCCGCTCAGCCTCTGGTCGAGACCGTTACTACCAGCACCGAGACCGTGACGCAGACGACGGCGCCTCTGGTCGAGACGGCGAGCTCGACCTCAGAGACGGTCGGCGAGACGGCTTGGGCTTCGGTCGAGACCGTCGCTCCCACCACCGACGCCGCAGGCAGCGCGGCGCAGCCTCTCGTGGAGGGGGTGAGCTCAACCACCGAGCCCCTCACGCCGCCTGCGGTGGCGATAGGTGAGCCTTCCGTCCTCGAAGGGCAAGTCGGGCCCGCCCAACCGGACTTCATTCCGGTCGATGAGTCGCCCGTCGAATCCATCGCCCTGGACCTGAGCGAGGCTCTGCCGGTCGTCGGAGCCGTGGGGATTGCCGCAGTCACGACGTGCGTCATTGTGCGAGGGCTTGCCTCCCCGAGCACGTCGATGGTGTTCACGAACGCGAGGCTGATCCCGTGTTACGCGGGCGCGACGGCTCGGCATGCCGCCGCGACTTCGGCCACGGCGACCTCGCGCATCGGAACGGCGGCCACGTCGCACATCGGAGCGACCGTGAACCGCGTCCCACCGCTCGTCGGGGGCGCTCTCGGCGGTGTCGCCGATGGCTTCGACCGCGTCATTCGCGACCCCAGGGACGAGGACGGCGAGAGCCTGGCCGATTCCCGGCTGCTCGTGCAGATCGGGATGTTGCTCGGCTTCGCGTACCTGGCGTTCCTGACCGTGTGGTTCTGGGCGACGAGGCTCAGGTGGCCTCGGGAGCTCTCGTGAGGCTCGTTGGCTTAGGTCAGGAGAAGGAAAACCCCGATGCCGATCCAGACGAGCACGAAAGCAACCAACACCCAGAGGAGGAAAGCGGCCTCCCCGACCGGCAGCCAGGGGAGCTCCTCCCGGGTCAGGAAGAAGCGCGTTCGACGAGTCGTGCCATGAACGTCGACGTCGACAATCTCTCCGCTCACGGCCGCGGACGGGTCCGATGTGAGGAGCCCTTCGGCATCGCGATATCGAGTCGTTCGGCCACGCCGGAGAACTGGGTCTCGTCGCGCCACCCCGGGAGCGTACCCCCGGCGCGCCACGGCGACACGCTCCCCGCCCAGACGACCCAGCTTCCTGGAGGCTCTCGATGACTCGGCGTCGCGGCTTGGTCGGCGTCGCGGGGGTGGCAGTGTCGTTCGTCGCGCTGGCGGCGGCGGTGCACCAAGTGGACGCACGCGCGTCGTCCGGGAAGACGGTGCTCGTCTCGCTCGGCGATCGCATCCTGCTCGACCGTGCCCCCGTCGGCTGCCGCGTCGCCCGCCTCGACGGACACGGCAGGCAGGCGTTCGTCGACTGTCGTCGCGCAGGCGTGCTGAAAGGGACCTACGGAACGTACTTCGGGGAGCGGAAGGTGCTCGTCGTGCGGTACGTCGACGCTCGCACCGCCCGGGTCGTGTTCCAAGCCCGGCACGAGGAGATGCCCGACAGATGCCGGTGACGGACGTCGGAAGCGCGATGAGCACCGTCCCAATCGAGGAAGGAATCCCGCTCGGACCTCCACCGCCCGCAGACCTCGCAGCCGAGCCACCACCCGGCCGAGATCACTCACCTGACACCGTCCGCCTCGTCATGTCCGCCGGACAGGCACTTGTGGTGGCGCTTGCGGTGCTCGTGCCCACCACGCAGACGGGACCGCCGGCCGGTCCCGAGTTGCTTTCCGCGCTCGTCCTCGCGGCCGTGTGGGTCGTGACGCTTCGTGCCGCATTCGCTGCCGGCAGACGCGTTCTCGGGGTCTGGCCGTCCGCCGTCTTTGGCACGTCAGCCGGGCTCGTGGCCGTGATCGTGCTCAACCCGATGCTTCCGGGGCGACAGATGTCGGCGGCGGAGCTCATCGTCGTCGCTGCAGGAGTGCTCGTCTCGGCGGCTGCGTGGGAGTGGGTCGTCCGTCACACGGAAGGCGGGCGGAGACGAGTCCTCGTCGTCGGTACCGACGAGCTCTCGGACACCTTGGTGACGGAGCTCGAACAGGCAGGTGTCAGGGACTTCGATCTGGTCGCCCGGGTGGGCGACGGGACGGCTGCCGACACGGGCTGTCGCGTCCCTCTCGCAGGCGACCTGGCGGAGCTGGCGAGCGTCGTCGAGGCCCAACGCCCGGACCTCATCCTTCTCACGGACGAGCACACGTACGGCCAGGCGCTGGATCGTCTCCTGGACGGCCCGGGAACAAGGGCCCGGGTCGTCGGCCTTGCGGGGTTCTTCGAGTACGCACTGGGTCGCGTTCCCGTGCGCCAGCTGTCGCCTGCGTGGTTCATGAGTGTCGTCCATCTGCGACAGCGGGCATACGGGCGGTTGACCAAGCGGGCATTCGACGTCGTCGCAGCGGTCGTCGGGTTGCTCCTCGCGCTGCCCGCAATGGCGGCCATCGCACTCGTCGTCGCATGCACGCCCGGCCCGCTCCTGTATCGGCAAACCCGACTGGGGGAGGGCGGCGAGCCTTTCACCGTCTTCAAGTTCCGGACGATGGCGGTCGATGCCGAGGAAGACGGCTGCGCCCGCTTCACGTGTGAGAACGACTCGCGGGTGATCCCGGGCGGGCGAGTGCTTCGGCGCACGCACCTCGACGAGCTTCCCCAACTCTGGAATGTCCTCACAGGCGACATGTCCGTCGTCGGCCCGAGACCGGAACGGCCCGAGTTCGCGCAACGCCTCGAAGAGGCGGTTCCCTTCTGGCACCGACGCTTGCTGGTCAAGCCCGGAGTCACAGGCTGGGCCCAGATCCAGTGCGGGTACGTCGCCGACTGCGACGAGATGGCGGACAAGCTCGCGTACGACCTCTGGTATCTCCGCAACCGCAGTCTCGCGCTCGACGTCGTCATCTGCATGAAGACGATCGCGCTTCAGTTTCGGGCGCTGCTGCCGAGTGCCGCGTCGACGGCAAAGGGCATTGGCCGCTAGGTCCCTCGTGCTCGGCGTCGCGCTCGCCGTCGCCGCATTGGCGGGAGCTTCGACGACGGCCGGGTCACAGCCGCCGGCACTCGCGGGCGTAAAGCCGGCGCGGGCTCTCGATCCGGCTCCACCCACGCGCTACACCGTGCCGAAGCCATTCGTCCGGGTTCGAACGTCCGCGCAACTCTCGCGTGCCCTCGCGCGGGAGAGACCGCGGACGATCGTGCTCCAGCAAGGCGTCTACGACTCCGACGAGCCGTTCCTCAATCAGCACGGACACTCGGTCTACGCCGGGAGGCTCGGGAAGGCGATGCTAACCGCGGGGCTCAGCGTCGGCGACAACGACGGCCGGCCGGGAGGCGTCGTGCGGGGAGTCGTCTTCGACGTGCGCGACCCGGACAAGACGGCGAGCGACGCCGTCGTCAACGTCTGGGGCAGCGCCAAAGGCGCGCAGATCTTGGACGTGAGGATTCGCGGACACCGGTCGGTTCGCTCTGGCCTAGTGGTGCGGCAACCGGAGGGGTTCCGGGGGGCGCGCCTCGTGGTGCGCGACTTCACGGACTACGGGGTCGTGGTCGATGCGAACGACCCCGACCGAACGACCCTCGACCGCCCCTTCCGCCTCAGCGACGTGGACGTCTCCGGTGTCGCGCGGTCGGTCCCGCGCTCGTCGCAGGGCCGAGGCGAGGCTTGTGTGTGGGTGGGGAACCCCGGCGTGGTGGAGCGCGTGCGCGTCCGACGCTGCGCGTGGACCGGGCTCTGGACGGGTACTGCGACGACCGGCGCTCGCTTCTCCGGCATCGACGTCGACGAGAGCCGCACCGGCGTGTACATGGAGCACTACACGCGACAGAGCACGTTCGAGCGGCTTCGCATCGGCCGCCGGGTACGAACGGGCATCAACGCGGAGTGGGCCGACCCGAACTCGAACGGAGGACCGGCGAGCGTCGACAACGTCGTCCAGGACAGCCGCATCGAGAGCTGGCTCGCCGGCGTCTACCTGGACGAGGGCACGACACGAACGGTGATCCGGAGAAGCACGTTCGTGGGGCAGCGGTGGGCCGCGATCGGCGACTACAAGGGTGTCGACAACGCGTACTACGGGAACGACTACCGCCTCATCGGTCCTGGTGCTCGACCGGTCCGGACTGCGCACATACGAACCGCTGACGGCGGATCCTGATGACGGTGACGACCGCGCAGACGGCCGTAGTGCTCGACACGATCACGACCCTCGAGCAGTTCGACCGCCTGCGCGGCGACTGGGACGACCTCGTCCGTGCGATGCCGCGGCCGAGCCCGTTCCTGCTGCACGCGTGGCTCGAGGCCTGGTGGCGCAACTACGGGGACGATGCGACGTTGACCGTCCACATCGCCAGCAGGGACGGCACGCTCCTCGGCGCGGCCCCGATGTTCGTCCGCTCGCGCATGGGCGTCGCCGTCGCCAGCTTTCTCGGAGGCGAGCACTCCGCGCTCGCGGACCTTTTGCTCGCCCCCGATGCCGGCCCGTCCCTCGCGGCCGACCTGACGAGGCGAATCGCACGCGCCGAGCCCGGCTACCTCGATGTCCACGGTCTTCCGAGCAACAGCCGCCTGGCCGAAGCCCTGGGCCCCTCCATCGAAGTCCTCGCGCGAGTCGAGTCGCCGGTGCTCGACCTCACGGCCGGCTGGGAAGCCGTGTACAGCGCCAAGACCAGCTCGAAGAAGCGCAACCTCCATCGGCGCAGGCGTCGGCAGCTCGGCGAGCTCGGACGGCTCGAGGTTCAGGTCGCTCGCGACCCGGAAACCCTCGCCCCAGCGCTGGAAGAGGCCTTCCGCCTGCACAAGCTTCGCTGGGACGGGCGGCCCGACGGCTCCGACTTCGGCAGCACGCGGGGACAACGCTTCCAGCGGGCTGCTCTCCTCGAGCTCGCCGAGCTGGACATCCCGAGGATTGTCCTCCTCACCCTCGACGGGACGGCGATCGCGTTCCACTACTACTTCGCGTTCGAGGGACGGATGATCGTGCACCGGCTCGGCTTCGATCCGGCGTTCGGGCGCTACTCACCCGGTCTCGTCAACACGCTCGACACGATCGAGACGGCAGCCGCCGAGGGCCTGACCCGCGTCGAGTTCCTCGGAGGCGCGGAGAGGTACAAGGTCGAGCTCGCCGACGGTTTCGATCCTCTCTGTCGTGGTCTCGGGCTCGCGCGAGGCTGGAGGGCCCGTGCGCTCGTCCGCGCCGAGCTGACTGAGATCGATCTTCGACTGCGACTGAAGCGCTCCCCCACGCTCCGACATCTGTACGTCGAAGGGCTCGCCCCCCTCAGACGCCTCAGCGTGCGGCGACGCCCAGCGCTGGACGAAAGTGGCTGACCGCGTCGCCGCGGCGGTCATCGGAGCCGGGCCGTACGGGCTGTCGATGGCCGCGCACCTTCGAGCTCACGGCGTCCGAACGTTCGGCGCGCCGATGGAGACTTGGCGGACGCGCATGCCTCCGGACATGCTCCTTCGCTCCGACTGGAACGAGACGTCCTTCTCGGCGCCGGGCGATTCGGGCACGATCGACCGCTGGGCGAAGGAGACCGGCGAGCCCCGCGAAGAGCCGATTCCGTTGCAGAAGTTCATCCGCTACGCGAGTTGGTTCCAGCGCACGTTCGCGGGGGACGTCGATCCGTCTCCCGTCGCCGCAGTCGAGCGGATGCCCGGTGGATTCCGGCTGACGAGCGAGTCGGCGGAAGAGATCGACGCCGGGATCGTGGTTGTCGCAGTCGGCGCGGTCCCGTTCGCGTATGCGCCGTCACCACTCGACGAGGCGATCGGGGACCACGTGCGCTATGCGACGGATCGTCACGACTACGGCTCGTATCGGTCCCGCCGGGTCCTCGTCGTCGGAGGCGGCCAGGGTGGACTCGAGAGCGCTGCGCTCGCTGCGCGGGCAGGCGCCGACGTCGAGCTGGTCGTCCGCTCCCACCTCCACTGGTTCGCAGATCGCGAGCCGCACAAGCCGAGAGGACGCCTACACCAGCGGCTCTACCGCGTGGCGTATCCGGTCGTCGGCTACGGGCCGCCTCCGTTGAATCGACTCGTGCTCCATCCGGATGTCCTCGCCGCTCTTCCGGAGTCGGTGCGCCGAGGACTCACGGCCCGCGTCCTGCGCGCAGGAGGGTCTCCATGGCTTCGCCCCGCGCTCGAGGGTGTCCGCGTGACGGAGGGCGTCGCCGTGAACGACGTCGATCGCCGGAACGGCGCGGTCCGCTTGACCTTGAGCGACGGCTCGGAGCGCGAGGCCGACGTGACGATCGTGGCGGCGGGCTTTCGCTTCGACCTCTCGCGCCTGTCCTTCCTCGCCGCCGACATCCGGCAGGCGATTCGGCTCGACGCCGGGTGGCCGGTCCTCGATCGCTGGTTCCGCACGACCGACCCGAAGATCGTGCTGGTCGGCTTTGCCGCAGCTCATCGCTTCGGCCCCATCGTCCGCTTCATTCCAGGGACACGGTTTGCGGCGCCTCGCGTCCGCGAGCTCTTCGATTGAGGAGGACGTGTGGCTCTCGCCTATCCGCTCAAGGCAGCCGTCACACGCGCTCGGTCTGCGGCGTGGCTCGTGCGGAGCAATGGTTACCCGGTCGCGAGGGGCTTCCGGATCGTCATGTACCACCGCATTGCAGATGAGCCCGACGAGCTGGCGGTCTCGCGACGGCGCTTCCGGGAGCAGATGGACTTTCTCGCAGCGGCGGGCTACCGGGTCGTCGGCGTCGCAGAGGCCACCGAGCTCGCCGCGAACGGAGGCCTTCGGCAGCACACGATCGGCCTCAGCTTCGACGACGGCTATCGCGACGTCGCCGAGAACGCGCTACCCGTGCTCGCGGAGCACGACTTTCGGGCGACGGTCTTCCTCGCGACAGGCGTGACCGACGGGAGAGCCAGCTTCGGCTGGTATCGACGCCAGCCTCCGGTACTGGGGTGGGACGAGGTCGTGGACCTCGACCGTGCCGGGACCCTGGAGTTCGAGGCGCACACGGTCACGCACCCGAACCTGCTCGCTGTCGACGGCGGAACCGCGAAGGCGGAGATCGCCGGGTCGAAGGTCGAGCTCGAAGAGCGCCTGGGCCGCCCGGTTTCCGTCTT
The DNA here is from genome assembly GCA_963848405.1 of uncultured Actinomycetes bacterium. GTDB lineage: Bacteria > Actinomycetota > Thermoleophilia > Gaiellales > Gaiellaceae > GMQP-bins7. The sequence continues at coordinate 46,372 of CAWKDP010000023.1, forward strand.
CTCCTACCCCGCGGGCCTCTTCGGCGTACGTGAACGTCGCTTTGTCGCCGAAGCCGGTTACCGCCTCGCCGTCACCTGCGAGCCCGGCGTCAACCTCCCGACGACCGACCGGCTCGCTCTCCATCGTCGCCAGATCGATGCGCGTGACCGGCTCCTCGACTTCAGGGCGAAAGTCGGGGGAGGCCACGACACGCCGCTCCCGTTGCGGGCTCTGTATCGCCGGCGTCGCTACGGAATGGGAACGGGAAGACCCAGCCTCTCGAGCTCGCGGCGATAGAGGTCGCGATGAGCTTCGAGAAACGACTCGAGCGTGAAGTGCGTCTCGACCCTCGCCCGTCCGGCCGCTCCGAACCGTTCGCGAAGCGCCGGGTCGTCGACCAGAGCACCAATCGCGTTCGCGAGCGCAGGGGGATCGTCCGGAGTCACGAGGAACCCGGTCTCTCCCTCGACCACGAGCTCTGCCAACCCTCCGACGCGGGGCCCGACGACTGGAAGGCCGGCCGCCATGGCCTCCAGGACGGTCATCGGAAACGCTTCCGAACGGCTCGCCAGAACGAAGATGTCCGAGTCGGCCAGGATCTCCGCGACGTCCTGACGCTCGCCGGTGAGGACGACGGCGCCCTCCAGCCCCAGTCTCTCGAGTTCTGCCTCGACGACGGGCCGATCCGGCCCGTCTCCTACCACGAGCGCTTCGAAGCGTCGTCCGGACATTCTTCCGAGCGCGCGGACGAACGAGAGGGGGTCCTTCGGCGCCTGCAGTCGTCCCACGGCGACGATCCGTGGCGTATCTCGTACGGGACGCGCGATGCGGCGTCCATCGAGATCGATCCCACTCCGAATCACGACCGTCGTTCGCGGATTGCAGGTCCCAGCGGCGACCCCTGCGGCTCGCTCGGACTCCGACACGCACACGGTCGTCGATGTCAGCGGCTGGACGAGCCGCTCGGCCCAGCGGTACATCACGGACGAGCGTCCGGTCGATGCGGTGAACGCCCACCCGTGGACGGTGAAGATCCGGACGGGAACGCTCGTGAGCCAGCCGGCGATCCTTCCGAGGACCCCCGCCTTGGAGCTGCTCGCGTGAACGAGATGCGGGCGTACGCGTCGCATCAAACGCACGAGCTCGACGAGGCCGAGCACGTCGCGCCAGACGGAGATCGGCCGACGCACGTGCCGGAGCGAGACGAAGTCGGCTCCCGCCCATTGGGCAGCCGTTCGCAGCGGGCCGTCTCCATGAGCGGCGACCGTCACGTGGCACGACCCCACGAGCGCCGGAACGAGCGCCGCAACATACGTCTGGGCGCCGCCGGTCTCGGCGAGCGTGACCAAGAGCAGGATCCGAGGCCGCTCGGGCACGGGGCAGGGTATACCCGTCGGCCGAGCAGACAACCCGTGGGCTGCACTCGATGAACGGCGCCGTTGCCTCGGCTCGGGCCTCGTACGTCGGCCGCGTGCCGCTCGTCGTCGCCGGGATGGTCACCGGAGTCGGCCTGGCCGTTCCGCTGAGCTTTGGTCTGGCTCACTCCGAGCGCCCGCTCCTGCCGGAGCTCGCCGCGGGTGTCGTCCTTCTCGCCGTGGTCGCCCTGGCACTAGTGCGGCTCGACGCCGCTCTGGCGCTCGGGCTCGCCCTATCAGGGGTCGTGCTCCTCGAGCCCGCGCCGGCCGATCTCGTCCTCGCCGTAGTCATCGCGGTGGCTGCTGCGACCGGCCGATTCGCGGTCCGAGCCCCGGCGATCGTCCTCGGCGCGCTCGGCGCGCTCTTGACGCTCAACCTGCTGTCGGCAGTGGAGGTCGTCGACGCGACCCGAGCGACGACGTTCTTCGCGACCACGGCGTATCTGATTCTCCTCGCCGTCTGGCTGAGCGGCTACGTCCGCTCGGCCGCAACGGCGCGACTCGTCGGCGGGGCGTACCTCCTCGCGGCGGCAAGCTCGGCCGCGCTCGGCGCTCTCGCCTTCTTCCTCTCCGTTCCGGGCAGGGACCTCCTCGTGGAGGGCGGCCGCGTGCAGGCGCTGTTCCAAGACCCGAACGTCTTCGGGCCGTTCCTGGTCCCGATCGCGCTGATTCTGGCCGAGGATCTGATCACACCACGGCTCTTCGACCTCCGGCGCGTCGTCAAGGCCGTGCTCGTGCTCCTGCTCGTCCTCGGCGTGATGCTCTCCTTCTCACGCGGCGCCTGGGGCAACCTCGCGGTCGGTGCCACCGTCGTGCTCGCCATCCTCGCCCTGCGACGCGGAGGAGGGCGCACGGCACTGCTGACGCTGGTCCTCGCACTCACGCTCGCCGCGTCGGTTGCGGCGATCCTGTCTACGAGTGGATCGCAGAGCTTCCTCCTCGAGCGCGCCCGAATCCAGAGTTACGACTCGAGCAGGTTTTCGGCCCACGTCGTCGGCATCGAGTCCGCGGAGCGATATCCGCTCGGCGTCGGGCCGGGCCAGTTCGAGAGCTACGCGCCCATCTCCGCGCACAGCACGTACGTGCGGGTCGTGGGCGAACAGGGGCTCCCGGGCCTGCTCGCGCTCCTCGTAGTCCTCACGTCGACCTTGATCCTCGCCGTGAGAAACGCCCTGGCCGGGCGGGAGACGTACGGCATCGGCTCGGCGGCGTTGCTCGGAGCGTGGTGCGGGATTCTTGTCAACAGCCTCGTCGTCGACACGCTCCACTGGCGCCACGTCTGGATCGTCGCGGCGCTGATCTGGGCGGGCTGGGCGCGTCGGAGCGGACGGCTGCTCAGGCTTCGACGCGATAGCGCGGCTCGCGCGGCCATGGCGAGACGCTGAGCGCCTGCGAGCCGCCCGGCATGCCGAGCGCGACGAGCCCGACGACCTGGCGCTCGAACCGGCCGATGAGCTCGCCGAGCTCGACCGCGTTCTCCGGCGTGAGCCGATCGAGCTGGCAGACGACGAGCACCGCATCGGCATGATGGGCGAGCAACGAGCCGTCGACGCCCTCGAGGAGCGCTGGCCCCTCGACGACCACGCGGCGGTAGTCGGACTGCTCGAGCTCCGCGAACACGTCGACCGTCGCGGCACTCGCGAGCAGCGTCGAAGGGCTCCTCGCGGCGTCACCGGCCGGAAGCACGTCGACGCGCCCCTCCGTCGCGGCTGCAGGGACGATCGCCTCTTCGAGCAGCGACGCCGCGGAGCCGTCATCACCGCGTCGGAGCGACTCGAGCACGTCGGACAGCCCAGGTGAACGCCGAGCACCGAAGATCTCGTGGACCCGCGGGTGCCTCAGGTCTGCCGAGACCACTAGGGTGCGCGAGCCCTCATCGGCCAGGCTGCGCGCAAACGCAGCAGCGATCGCCGACTTCGCTCGACCGGGGAGGTCGCCGGCGACGAGGACGGTCTTCACGTCATCCGGGAGCTGGAGTGCAAAGGAGCTCTGCAGCTGCTGGTACGCCGTGTCGGCGAGGCTCCGCTCGCTACGAAGCTGTCGTCCGCCACGCACAGCCGCCACGACCGGCACGCCCGTGAGGAGGCTCAGCTCGCGACCGCCGCTCAGGCGTGGAGCGACCTGCCCGAGCGCGAGTGCCGCGAGCACGGCCAGGAACACCGAGCCGAAGAAAGCAAAGACGGCGTTTCGCATCGGGCGAGGCGAGCTCGCCTCGCTTGGCGGTCGGGCGGGTTCCGCCAGCACCAGCTCCGACCCCGCCGAGCCGCTGATGCTGAGCTCGCTCAGCTGTTCTCGGATCACGCGACGCTCGGCGGCGCCACGCGCCCGGGGAAGGGCGCGAAGCAGCTGCGTCCGGGCACGCGCCAGCCGTTGCCGCTCGGCGGCGACGTCCAAGGCGAGGAACGACCGCGCGACCGCGTTCGCGATCGCCGCGGCACCCTGGGCGGTCGAGTCCTTCCCCGTGACGTCGACGATGTTCGCGGCGTCGTCCGTCGAGGTGGTGACCTTGTCCTCGAGGCTTGCTACCGACTCGTCGCGCAAGCGCTCCGCGGCATTGGCGAGAACCTGTCGCGTCGTGAGCAGTGCCTCGACGGTCGCAAGTCTCCGCTGGACGGTCTCGACGTCACCGGGCTCGAATGCTCCCGGCCGGTCGTCCATGACGATCCGCGCCTGCGCTTCGAAGGTCTCGGGCGCGCGAGAGGAGATGATGTACACGGCCGCCGTCATCGAGGCCACGATCACCGCGATCAGGGGCCATGCTCGTTTCAGGGCCTGTAGATGTCGCGAAACCTCGACGGGCTCGGTGTCCCAGCTCAGGTCTGTCCGCATTCGGCCCGATCGCTCCGCGCCCACAGCTGAGTTTTCCCCGCTCGAGGCGAGCGGAAACTCCCTGCGCAGCCCGGTTAAGACGCTCTGTCACAGGGAAAACTCAACTATGCGGCGTGTTGCGGTCATCGGGCCCGGGGGGGCCGGCAAGACGACGCTCGCAGACCAGCTCGGCGCGATCCTCGGGATCGACGTCGTGCAGCTCGACAGGCTGTTCTGGCGGCCCGGGTGGGTCAAGACGTCGGACGAGGAGTGCGAGGCGATCCAGAAGACGGCGCTGGCCGCAGACGCCTGGATCGCCGACAGCGCCGCGCCGCGCGCGTTTCGCGCGAGGCTGGAAGCCGCGGACACCATCGTCTTCCTCGACCTGCCGCTCTCGCTGTGCGCCCTTCGCGCCTTGCGCCGACGGTTCCGAACGCGCGGAACAGCACGTACGGAACTTGCGCCGGGCTGCGCGCCCGCGCGGGTCGACCGGGCGGCTCTGAAATACCTCGACTACGTCCGGAGCTACCGAGCCGAGCGCCGCCCGCAGATCCTCGCGGAGCTCGACCGTCTCTCCCCCGAGCGTCGCGTGGTGATCCTCCGCTCGCCTCGTCAAGTCGAGCGGTTCGTCGAGTCGGTGCGGCGCTTTGCGAGGAAGGCGAACGACGGCCGCGCGCGAAGTGAGGAGCGAGCCGTGACCCTGCCCGTCGGGTGACGCAGACGAGCCACCGGTCCCTCGATCCCGCGGCGGTCAGAGCCGCGCAGCTTCTCGTCGGGAAGGTCGTCGGGAACGCCGGCTACTTCGTTGCCGTGCTGCTGCTCGCCCGGAGCCTCGGTGCGGCGGGGCGTGGAGAGATCGCGTTCCTGATCGTGGTCTCACTGATTCTCGCACGCCTGACCGCACTCGGAGCAACTGAGGCGACCACGATCTTCGCCGCGCAGCGTCCGCAGCGGCGGGCGGCACAACTCTCGACCGTCGTCGCTTTCGCAGCTGGAGGCTCCGCGGTCGGCTCGACGGTCGTAGGAGGTGCCCTGCTGCTGCTCGACACGAGCGGCGCGGCCGCCATCAGCGCTGGGGAGCTCGCCGTACTCGTGGCAGCGACCGTCGCGCTCGCTGTAGCGGATGCGGGCTACGCCTTTCTCCTCGGGTGTGACCGCGTCAAGCAGCAGGCGCTGATCACGGCTAGCTCGTCTTGGCTCTACGTCCTCGTGCTGCTGGCTGTCTGGGCGAGTGGAGGAATTACCGCCCTCCGTGCTGCGCTCGCCTTCGCGATCGCCCACTTCCTGCGGGCAGCGTGGGTGCTTCACTACTCGGCCGACGTGGCTGGGCTCGCCCGGCCTAGCCTGTCACTCCTCCGCGAGTCGCTTGCGTTCGGAAGTCGTGCGTGGGTCGGCACGCTCGCGCGCTATCTCAACTTTCGCGCCGACCAGGTCCTGATGGGATTCATCGCGACGGAGTCGACGCTCGGCATCTATGCCGTGGCCGTGAATGCATCCGAGGTCCTCCTCTACCTTCCGTCCACGACTGCCCTGGCGCTTCTCCCCGTGGTGTCGCGCAGCGACCCCCGCGCGCGCGTCGAGCTCGTGCTGCGGGCGTTCCGATCCGCCGCGCTGATCACGCTCGCCGGCATCGTCCTGGCAGTGCTGCTCGGCCCGCCGCTCCTGCCGCTCGTATTCGGCGCGGAGTTCGAGGCGTCGGTGACACCGTTTCTCCTACTTCTCCCGGGCGCCCTCGGCTTCGTCGCCATGGCGGTGTTCTCCAGCGGCCTCACGGCGTCGTCGCTACCGGGGCGCTCGTCACTCGGCCCGGTGGTGTCGCTCGTGATCGGGATCACGCTCGCCGCAGCGCTCATTCCTCGCTTCGGCGCCTCGGGCGCCGCGGCTGCCGCGAGTATCGCCTTCCTCGCCGGCGGAGCCGCGTCCCTGGCCTTCTACCGCCGGCGGGCCCGGTTCGACTGGTCGACGCTTCTTCTCCCTCGCCGGGGCGATCTCGACGTCCTCCGTGCTCTCACCCGCCCGCTCCGCGGTCCGGTCCGGCAGCGGGGCGCCTGAGCGGTCAAGTCCGCACGGGTTTCCAGCGTGACAAGAGCACGTGGCCCAGAGCCGCTCCGAGCGTGTTGAGCAAGACGTCGTCGACGGAGGTCGTGCGGCCGGAGACGACCAGTAGCTGGGCTGCCTCGATCCCCACCGACAACGCCAGGCCGTAGCCGGCGGACTTGGGCAGCGGGAGCCCCCGCAACGCGAGCGCCGCCCCAAAGGGCATGAACAGGAGGACGTTCGCCGCTGACTCCAGTACGTGCCCTGCGAGACGACCCAGGTCCGAGCGGCCGACCGCCTCGACGAGATCGCCGAGCGGCACCAACTCGACGTCGTTGTCCGCGGGGGTCGGAACGAGAGTGAACGCGAAGATCGCGGCCACCGACCCGATGACGGCCGCGGTTCGCGGTTGGAGCAAGCTCGCTACGAGCTCTGCGAGCGCATGTGGTCGATGTAGCCGCGCATGTCCGCCGCCGGCTCCGAGTAGGCGTCCCCGCGCGTCGCCTCCATGCGGGTCATTAAACAACGGAGGACTGACCACGATCGGTTGACCAGGATTCGCTCAACCATGCTGTGGAGGACACGGCGACGCAGATGATGCGGCAGCAGCTCGTCGAGAGTCGGCTTTGGGGAGCCGCGAGCTTCGAGTACGTCGTTCCTCCCGATTGCGAGGACGGCGGCGGCCTCGACCTCAGGTCTGGCGACGAGCGCTTTCCCTGACGCTTAGCGCGGCCGTCGGGGTGGTACTCCGACGACAACGACCCGAGGAGGCGAGGAAGGGCATCGCCCGCTGTTCGAGGGCTTCCTGCGGGAGTACGAGGCGGAAGGCGTGGCGTACCGTGTGTGTGGCGAGCGATGGAACGCTTTGTGTCAATTTGACACTTGGGGCTCTTCGCACTCGCCGGTATTGCCCTCGCAGCAGCCGATCTTGAACCGGCAGCGCGGGCACTGCCACGTCCCGTGCCGCCATTCCATAGCGGCGCCACAGCGGAGACAGATCTCGGGTTGCGGCCGCGCGCTGAGCGTCACCGGCCGAGCGTACGCGGTCCGGAGGACGCTTCCAGCGCGGGCTACGATGCCCCTCCTGGCGCCGTGGCCGAGAGGTTAGGCAGAGGCCTGCAAAGCCTCGTACAGCGGTTCGAGTCCGCTCGGCGCCTCTCGCTCCCAGAAGCTTCCGCGAATTCCGGACGTATTCGCCCGAGCGCTCAAGTCACTACTTCCAGCGCTCGCCAGCTTGACCACGCCCGCACGAGGTCGTCGGTCTCGAGACTGCGGTCAATACCGTCGTCAGGTGTCGGGGAGTCGATCTACGACGACTGGTTTGCGACCCCGGTGTGCCACTCGACGAGCGGAGCCGCGACCCACGTCGGATCCGGCGCTTCGTACAGCGCCGCGGCGTCGGTGTACGTCAGGTCGAGGATCGAGCCGCGCATCGCCCCGCGGAGGTAGCGAAAGACGACCCCTGCGTCGCGCGCGTCGCTCTTCGCCTCGACGCAATGTGCGTCATAGCCGGCGTAGTCGCCGCTACCGAGTAGCGCGATCCCTTCCTCGATCGTCGCGCGGGCGAGCTCGAGCCCACCGTCGCCGGGAGCCAACGCGCGCTCAGGCGGATCGCCGTAGCCGATCCCGTGATGGAACGGGTCGGCGGTGGAAACGATCACGGCGTCCTCGGCGAGCTCGGCGAGCTCCTCGATACCCGGCAGCCGCTCGGGGTGGCCGCCTGCGAGGTAGGGGTACCGCTCGAGGACTTCTGGACCGCGTACTCCGCGTCGCTTGGTCTCCGCCGCCCAGAAGTGTCGGAAGCTGATCAATGCATGGTCGCCGCGCCACTCGTCTCGACCCTCGATACCCGTCCCCTGGATTCCCCAGAACGGCCACTCGGACGGATCTTCCCCGGCCGAGACGCGTATGCGAGCTTTCTCCATCTCGTCCGTGAACGCGTGCAGGACGCTGACCACGATCACCCGATCGGCGCCGCTGTCCAGACAGCCGTGAACCGCGGCCGCGACCTGATGCCCGCAGTCGAGCACACCTGCATGGGGAAAGACGACGACACCTCCGGCAGAGAGCGTCGGCGCGAGATCCCACTCGCGCCCGCGCTCCAGTCGCTCGAGCGTTCCGCGTTCTCCCATCTCGTCGTGCTCGGAGCGATAGAGCTCGTGGATCCGCTCCTTGAGCTTCTGACGATCGAGGGTCACTTCGGCACCGGGGACGCGTTCGCGTTCAGGAGACTACTCGCTCTGATCGAGCGCGACGCAGAGGAACTCGGTGACGGCCGTGTGCGTGTGCTCGTGTATCCGGAAGCGTGCGCGACCGCGTGCCGATCCGGTCTCCTCCCCACGCGCGCACACGTGGATAGAACGTATGAGGGCACCCCGCGAAAGGATTGCGTGGCTGGGCCGGGAGCCGGGACGCTTGTCGTGGTCGGGAGCCGTCCGTCATGATCAGCTCCCGCCTCCGACTGAGCGTGGGTGGTGTTGCCGGCGTCACGGCTTCTCAGCGAAGGAGGAAGAAGATGAGAGAAGGAAGGCTGAGATGGTCGTGAGTCCGGAGGTTGCCCGCGAGGCAACCGTGTGGCACGGCGTGACGGCGGAGGAGGCGTGCGCGCAGCTCGGCGTCGACCCGGCACGTGGCCTCGAGCCCGCCGAGGTCGAGCGGCGCCGTGAGCAGGTCGGCCCGAACAAGCTCGCGGAGGCGAAGAAGGAGCCTGCCTGGCGGGCGTTTCTGCGCCAGTACCGCGACCTGATGCAGCTCGTTCTGCTCGGGGCCGCGATCGTCAGCATCGCTGCCCTGCAGGAGTTCTCCACCGGCCTCGTCATCATCGGGCTGACCGTGCTCAATGCGGTGCTGGGCCTCAATCAGGAGGGCAAAGCCGCCGAGAGCGTCGCCGCGCTCCAGAAGATGCTGATCATCAAGGCCCATGTCCGCCGCGGCGGCGAGCTGGTCGACATCCCCTCGGAGGAGGTCGTGCCGGGAGACGTCGTCCACTTCGAGGCAGGGGACAAGATCCCGGCAGACGGACGCCTGACCGTGGCCGCGACGCTCGAGATCGAGGAGGCCGCACTGACTGGCGAGAGCACGCCGGTCCTGAAGCAAGTCGAGCCGGTGGCCGGCGACGACGTCGCGCTGGGTGATCGCCTCGACATGGCCTATATGAACTCGACCGTCACCCGGGGCAGGGGCGAGATGGTGGTCACGGACACGGGCATGGCGACCCAGGTGGGCCAGATCTCGGGAATGCTGAGCCAGGTCCAGCAGGAGAAGACGCCGCTCACGCGCCAGCTCGACCAGCTGACTCTCCTGCTCACGACGTTGGCTGGCATCGCGCTGGCGCTCGTCGTCGTTCTTGGGCTCATTCGCGGCGACGACTTCGACGAGCTCTTCCTCGTCGGGATCAGCCTGGCGGTCGCGGCCATCCCGACCGGGCTCCCGGCTGTCGTGACGACCGTCCTCTCGCTGGGAACGCAGGCGCTTGCCGCCAAAGGTGCGATCGTCAAGCGGCTGCGGTCGGTGGAGACGCTCGGCTCGACGTCGGCTATCTGCTCGGACAAGACCGGCACGCTGACCCTCAACCAGATGACGGTGCGCCAGCTCGTGGTCGCCGGCCGTCGCTACACGGTCGACGGGGAGGGCTACTCGACCGAGGGCAAGATTCTTCGCGTCTGGGGGGACACGGACGCGCCCCTTGAGCCGTTCCTCATGCCGATGGCGCTCGCGAACGACTCGGCGGTTCGCGAGGGCGAGATCGTGGGCGACCCGACGGAGGCGGCGCTCGTCGTCCTCGCGGAGAAGGGAGGCCTCGACGTCGAAGAGACGAGGCGTTTCTACCCGCGCCTGGCCGAGGTGCCGTTCGACTCCGAGTACAAGCTGATGGCGACCTTCCACGAAATGGAGACCGACGGGCGGAGAATCGTCCGCTGCTACGTCAAGGGCGCGCCGGACGTCCTGCTCGCCCGGTCTTCGCATGGCAGGGACGTCGACGGCTCGGTCGTCTCGATCGACAGCTACCGCGATCGCGTTCTCGCCGAGAACGACCGTCTCGCCGCCGAGGGGCTGCGGGTGCTGGCAGTGGCCTCCCGCGACATCGACCCCGCGGGGTTCGACGCGGCCGGCGACCTCCTCGAACAGGTACAGGGTCTGACGCTGCTGGCGCTGGTCGGCATCGTCGACCCGCCCCGTAAGGAGGCGAAAGACGCGATAGCACGCTGCAAGGAGGCGGGGATCCGCGCCCGCATGATCACCGGCGACCATGCCACGACGGCGGCCGCGATCGCCTCGCAGCTCGGGATCGAAGGGCGCGCACTGACCGGCATTGAGTTCGCAGCGCTGACTGACGCCGAGCTCGACGACCAGGTCGAAAGCATCGGCGTGGTCGCACGGGTCGCGCCGGAGGACAAGGTGCGGCTCGTAGACGTGCTGAAGCGCAAGGGCCATGTCGTCTCGATGACCGGCGACGGGGTCAACGACGCTCCTGCGCTCAAGCGCTCCGACATCGGCGTTGCGATGGGCATCACCGGCACCGAGGTGACGAAGGAAGCGGCCGACATGATCCTCACCGACGACAACTTCGCGACCATCGTGTCAGCGGTCGAGGGCGGCCGCGGCATCTACGACAACCTCATGAAGTACGTGCGGGTGCAGCTCATCATGCTCGGCGGCTTCATCCTCACCTTTGTCGGCGCGGGGATCTTCGACATCGCGGGCGGCACACCGCTGACGCCGCTCCAGATCCTCTGGATCAACTTCGCCGTCGACGTCGTGCTGGCGATCGGACTGGGCTTCGATGCGGCCTCTCCCGGGCTCATGCAGCGGGCGCCCAGAGACGCGAGCGCGCCTGTCGTCGATCGCGGGCTCGCGATCAGGCTCGGCGTCGCAAGCGCGGTGATGGCCGTGCTCGCGCTCGCCGTTGTGGCCTGGGGCGAGGACCGTTACGACCTTGCCGTGGCCACGACGATGGGTCTGACGACGCTCTCTCTGATGCACATCGCTGCGGCACTCGAGGTCCGGGAGCTGACGCGCACGATTTTCGACCGGTACACGATCGCCAATCGGCGGTTCGTGCAGCTGATCGGTGTTGCGCTGGTGCTCACCTTCCTCGTCACCGAGCTGCAGCCCCTCCAGCGGATCTTCGACACCGTCCCGCTGACGAGCTCGCAGTGGGGAATCTGCTTGCTCGGCCCGGTCGTCTTCCTGGCGGTCGCGGAGCTCGGAAAGCTCCTCGACCGGCGCACGAGACGGGATGCGGCGGCGGCCACGCCGGCAGAGGCGGCTCCTGTGGCGTGACGAGACGCGAGCGGATACTCGCGCAGCTGCGAGTCGAGCCGGGCACGCCCGCGGCCCTGGCCGAGAGGGATCCCGGCTGGACCGGCGGGCCGGACTTCGAGGCGCTCTCGCACGAGGAGCTGAAAGCCGAAGCGAAGGCCATCCTTGCTCGTGGGGTCGAAGAGCTCTCGGAAGGGCAGGAGCTCCTCTGGGCGAGCGACAGGTATGCACTCCTCGTCGTCCTTCAGGCGATGGACGCGGCCGGCAAGGACAGTGCGATCGAGCACGTCATGACCGGTGTCAATCCGCAGGGCGTCCAGGTCGTCGGGTTCCGGTCACCCTCGCCAGAGGAGCTCGACCACGACTTCCTCTGGCGAATCTCGAAAGCTCTCCCGGAACGCGGACGAATCGGCATCTTCAACCGCTCGCACTACGAGGAGGTCGTGGCTCTGCGGGTCCACCCCGAATGGCTCGAGCGGCAGCAGCTGCCGCCCGCGACGCGCGGGCCGGCGCTGTGGCAGGAGCGCTACGAGGACATCAATGCCTTCGAGCGCCATCTCGACCGAAACGGAACCAAGATCGTGAAGTTCTTCCTGCACGTGTCCAAGGAGGAGCAGAAGAGGCGCTTCCTCGCCCGGCTCGACACCCCCGGCAAAGAGTGGAAGTTCAACGCAGCAGACGTCGACGAGAGGGCGCGCTGGGACGAATACATGGCCGCATTCGAGTCCGCGATGACAGCCACCTCCACCCCCTGGGCACCCTGGCACGTCATCCCCGCCGATCACAAGTGGCTCACCCAGGCCCTCGTCGCCAGGATCCTCGTCGAAACGATCCAGGCCCTCGAGCTCAGCTGGCCCGAGGTCACCGAGCAGGAGCGCAAGGCCAACCTGGAGGCCCGAAAGCGGCTCGAAGTGGAGCCTTGAGCCCGCTGAACTGAGGAGGGGAAGGAGCTAAGCGCCCCTTCCCCTTCGCGTGTCCGACGACCACTAACGCCGGGTCGGCGTCGTTGCGAGCCACGACTCGGGCGAGATCTCACGCAAGATGAACTCGTCGTAGCCGAAGAGCGCCGCGGTGATCGACGAGATCAAGCGTGCGCCGTCGAGCGGCGTCAGGTAGTTGCTCTCTGCCGACAGCTTCACCTCTTTCACGAGGCGTCTCAGACAGGTGGCGCTCCTTGTGGCCGCGGCCAAGCCGCCTGCCCCGAGACTACTCGGAGAATCCCTCAGTCACCTCGCCCTTGTGTGCGGCGAATGCAGCGAGAACCTCCTCCTTCTCCCGCTCGGGCACCTTGAAGAAGTCGAGCGTTCGCCCAAGCTCAGCCGCCGAGGTGGTGGCGCCGCGGTGGTTGGTGCGCTACGTGACTGTGCTCGTACCGGAAATCCACACTCGCGCCAGAAGCGGAGCGCTCCAGGAAAGCGCGCGTCGCCGGCGCCGCCCTACGTATCGGAGATGACGACCAATCGAACCGGCACTCCTTCCACGCTTCGCTTCGAAAGGTCCGCGGTCGCTCGTCGACTCGACGAGCCCCTCCTCGTCCTCCGGTCGCACCGCGACGACGATTTCGTCCGCCGGAAACGTTGCAAGCGCGTCTCGGATCGCAAGTTCGACTTTGGCTTCCCCGGCAACAGCCTCCACCGTCTCACCTGGAAGCTGCTCTGCGGTGCGCTCCGCAACCTGCTCGGCGTGACTGAATGCGCGCTGATCGTTTGCGAGCCAGTCGAGGACTCCCTGTCGGACGACGGGCACGACGACCTTGACCCGATCGGCGTCGCCGACCTGGTCTCGGAGGGCGTCGTTGGCATGCTCGACCGTGCTGACGACGAGAACATTTCGCACGTGCAAGGTCTTCCCAAGCTTCTCACGACGCCAAACACCTCGTAGCGGCCCAGCCCTCCCCGCGACGCGTTCGCGGGCAGGACTCGGCCGACCCTGAATGGACCCGGCCTCGACGCCTGCGACAGAGAACGCCGCACGCGCGCTGAGCCGGGGCTCTACTCGTCGAGCAGAAACCCCTTCCTCGCCCTACGAGACTCGCGGCCCCTCCGTCGGCGTCGAGATCGCCTCCACCATCTCACCGACCGACTTCTCCTTGGCCTCGAGTGCCGCGTCAGCCTGCGAGAGAATGCCTACGAGACGACTGCCGTCGTCGACGACCAGCAGCCGGCGCACCTGGCTCTCGGCCATCCTCTGCAGAGCCGTATCGAGGTCGTCTTCTGGCCCGACAGTGACGATCTCGGCGGAAGAGACCTCTCGAGCGGGCATCCCGCGTGGATCCTTTCCCTTGGCGACAGCCCGCACGACGATGTCTCGGTCGGTGACGATTCCGGCGAGCGCGTCACCTTCGACGACGGGGATCGCTCCAACGTCCTCGGATTCCATCAGGGCCGCGACCTCGGCGATCGGTGTGTCCGGCGTCACGCAGCGCGGACGAGTCGTCATCACTTCGCGTACCTTCGTGCCCATCTCGGCCTCCCTCAACCCGTTGGTCGGGATCGATTCCGGTCTTCCGATCTCGTGCTACCCGCCGCGTCGGGTCTCTACACGCGCCTAACCGGCCGGAGAAAGCTCGCGGGAAGCACCGGGATCGGGCTCCGGCAGTTAGAACTCCGTCCCACGGCTCCTGAAGTCACTCATTCACCGGTTCCTCCCGGCGCAGCGCCATTGCGACGCCTCACGACCACGGCCGCGATCGTCGTCGCGACGCTCGCCCTTTCGGGGTGTGTCGCGACCGGGAGCGACGCCGAGGCGGAGCTCGGGAAGCTTCTCGACCGAGTCGTCGAGGCCGGTGCGCCGGGAGCATTCGTCGTCATCCGCCAGGACGGGGAGGTGCAGGTCGAGGAACGTGGTGTCTCCGAGAACCGTCGCTCGACGCCGATCCGCGCCGACGAGCGCTTCCGTGTCGGAAGCATCACGAAGACCTTCGTCGCCGCGCTCGTGCTCCGCCTCGTGGAGGACGGCAGGCTCTCGCTCGACGATCCGGTCGAGCGCTGGCTTCCGGGCCTCCTCCCGAAGGGACGGACGATCTCGGTGCGGCACCTGCTGTCCCACACCTCCGGGCTGTTCGACTACGTGGAGGACGAGCGGGTCCTGCGGAGCCCCGAGCGTAGATGGAGCCCGAAGGGACTCGTCTCGCTCGCGCTCGCGCACCCCCCGGAGCAGCGGGCTCCCGGTCGCAAGTTCGCGTACTCGAGCACGAACTACGTCGTTCTCGGCCTGATCGCGGAGAAGGCGGGCGGCGCGCCTCTCGAGCGCCAGCTTCGAGCGCGGCTGTTCGGACCGCTGGGCCTGCGGGCGACGAACTTCGTCCCCGGCCTGATTCGCGGTCGCCACGTGCACGGGCATCGACCGCCGTCCCATCAGGGCATCGTGACCGGTCTGCCTGCGGATACCAGCGACGAGCCTGCCTGGTGGACCTGGGCCGCGGGTGGAATCGTCTCGACGGCGGAGGACGTGCAGCGCTTCTTCTCCGCGCTCCTCCAGGGACGGATCGTCGGTCCGACGCTGCTGCGCGAGATGGAGAGCTGGTCCCCGCCGGCGCGAACCGGTACGGCCTCGGAATCGCGACGTTCCCGACACCGTGCGGGCCGGCGTGGGGTCACACGGGGAACGTCCAGGGCACGATCGCCGTCGCGTGGAACACGAGGGATGCAGCGCGCCAGGTCGTCCTGGTCGTGAACACGTACCCGCTGTCCGCGGAGCTCGAGGCGGCGGTGCGGGAGCTGCAGCTTGCGGCGTTCTGTACGGCCGCCTAGCCCGAGTGACCGGAGACGAGCGGGGCCGGGCAGCGCCAGTACTCGACTCCGGGCCTGCGGCTCTCGCGCGTGCACGAGTCCTGGACGAGGTTCGGGTAGCCGGTCATCACGCCCTCGACGCAGCCGTGCCACTCGCCGTCGGCGCCGGGTGGTGGCCTGACGACCTGGCAGTACCCGACGAGCCCGGCCCGCTCGAAGACCCGTTCCTCCTTCGCGACGACGAGGCCGGTTCCGAGGAGAGCTGCGATGAGGACGATCTTCAGGAGCATGTGCACCCGCCCGTAGACACCCGAGTATCGGCAGGTTCGCGCCTGCGCTCGACCCCCCTCTCTCGCTTCGAAACGCCTGGAAAGTAGGCTACGAGCCGTGCCAGGGGAGCTCATCGACGGCAAGGCGCTCGCCGCGAAGGTGCGGAAGCAGGTGGCCGAGGACGTTGCTGCGTTCGGCGAGCCGGTTTGCCTCGCAACCGTCCTCGTGGGCGACGATCCCGCGTCGCACATCTACGTCTCGAGGAAGCACGATGCCTCGCACGAGGCGGGGATCGACTCGCGCGACCACCGCTTCCCGTCCGACACGCCCGAGAGCGAGGTGCTCGAGCTGATCGCCGAGCTGAACGCGGACGAAGCCGTGGACGGGATCCTCGTCCAGCTACCGCTCCCCGAGCACATGGACGAGCCGACCGTCACGCGCGCGGTGGACTGGGCCAAGGACGTCGACGGCTTCCACCCGGAGAACGCCGGCCGACTGTTCCTCGGCGAGCCGCACCTCGTTCCGGCGACGCCGCTCGGGGTGATGCGCATGCTCGCGGAGCACGAGGTACCGCTGCGCGGGAGCGAGGCGGTCGTCATCGGTCGCAGCGAGATCGTCGGCAAGCCGATGGCGATGCTGCTTCTCGCCGAGCACGCGACGGTGACGATCTGCCATTCACGAACGGCCGACCTCGGCGAGCACGCGCGCCGCGCAGACGTCCTGGTCGCGGCGGTCGGCCGCCCCGGGCTCGTCACGTCCGACATGGTGAAGCCGGGCGCGACGGTGATCGACGTCGGCGTCACGCGCACGGAGAACGGGATCGTCGGCGACGTCGATCCCACGGTGCTCGAGGTGGCAGGGCTCATGACCCCGGTCCCGGGCGGGGTAGGGCCGATGACCATCGCGATGCTGCTTGCCAATACGTTGAAAGCCGCGCGCCATCGGCGCCTCGGTGTTGCAGTGCCCGGGGCGTAAGCGCTACGGTTTCCTCGTTGTATTCATCGACGTCGGCCGCGGGATGGGTCGGCGTTTACGTTGTAGGAGGAAAGTACGTGGAGCAGGGCACCGTCAAGTGGTTTTCGAACGAGAAGGGCTACGGCTTCATCGAGCGCGAGGGTGGTGACGACGTCTTCGTCCACTTCTCCGCGATCGCGATGGACGGCTTCAAGACCCTCACCGAAGGCCAGCGTGTGGAGTTCGAGGTCGTCCAGGGTCCCAAGGGTGCCCAGGCCGCGAACGTCGTCGCAGCGGCGAGCTGACCGAACTCGTATCGAGGTCATGGCGGGCTCCCGAGAGGGAGCCCGCTCCTTTCAGTCGGCGTGTCAGGCTTTAGCCTGACACCCCCGGGGTTTGTCGCCCTAGCCGGTTTCGAACAGAAAGCCATGAATGGCCATCTCCCGAGAAGAAGTGCTCCACGTCGCGCGGCTTGCGTGGCTCGCGCTGACGGACGAGGAGATCGACCGGCTCACGACGGAGCTCGACCAGATCCTGGAGGCGGTCGGGATCGTTGCCGAGCTGGATCTGGCCGACGTCTCCCCGACGTCGCATCCGCTCGACCTCGTGAACGTCGAGGACGAGGACACCACGCGCGATTCGCTTCCGCTCGACGCCGTCCTCGCAAACGCGCCCGATTCGGAAGACGGTCTCTTCAAGGTGCCGGCGTGGCGCCAGTAGTCGACACGCTCAGGCTCACCGCCGAGGAGGCGAAGGGTCTCCTCGAGCGAGGCGAGATCTCCGCGTCCGAGCTCCGTCATGCGTACGTGGACGCGATCGCCGAGCGGGACGGCGAGCTGCACTGTTTCCTGCGCACCGTGGACGCTGCCGAGGGCAACGGCGTGCCGATCGCGCTGAAGGACGTCATCTCGACGATGGGTGTCGAGACCACGGCCGGCTCGAAGATCCTCTCCGGCTACATCCCCGTCTTCGACTCCACCGTCGCCGAGCGCTGCAAGGCCGCGGGCCTGCAGTTGCTCGGCAAGACGAACACCGACGAGTTCGCAATGGGCTCGTCCACCGAGAACTCCGCCTACGGGCCGTCGCGGAATCCCTGGGATCCGGCGCGGGTGCCCGGCGGTTCGGGTGGCGGCTCGGCGGCGGCGGTAACTGCCGGAATGGCGCCGTGGGCGCTCGGCTCGGACACCGGCGGCTCGATCAAGCAGCCCTCGGCGCTCTGCGGGAACGTCGGCTTGCGCCCGACCTACGGCACGGTCTCGCGCTACGGGATCGTCGCCTTCGCGTCCAGCCTCGACCAGATCGGCCCGGTCGCGAAGACCGTCCGCGACGCCGCGCTCCTCTATTCGATCATCGCCGGCCGCGACCCGCGCGACTCGACGACCGTCGAGCTGCGGGAGCCGGTCCGGCTGCCGGTGGACGAGTCGCTCGAAGGCGTGCGGATCGGGCTGCCGACCGAGCTGATCGAGGCGGATGGGATCGAGCCGGGCGTCAAGGAGGCCGTGCAGCGGGCGATCGAGCTCGCGGAGACCCTCGGCGCCGAGGTCGGCGAGTGCTCGCTCCCTCGCTCCGTCCGCTACGGGATGCCGTGCTACTACCTCATCGCGCCCGCCGAGGCCTCGTCGAACCTCGCGCGCTACGACGGCGTGCGGTACGGGCCGCGGGCGAAGGGCGACAGCTATCAGGAGCTCGTCCAGCGGACGCGCGACGAGGGGTTCGGCGACGAGCCGAAGCGACGGATCATGCTCGGGACGTACGCGCTCTCGGCCGGCTACTACGACGCGTACTACGGCCAGGCGCAGAAGGTGCGGACGCTCATCATCGAGGAGCATCGGGCGGCGTTCGAGCGCTTCGACGTCCTCGCGTGCGCCACTTCGCCCACCGTCGCGTTCGAGATCGGGGAGCGCGCGGCTGACCCGCTCGCGATGTACGCGAGCGACCTGCTCACGATCCCCTCGTGCCTGGCCGGACTGCCCGGGCTCTCGATCCCGTGCGGTCTGTCCGACGGCCTTCCCGTCGGGCTCCAGCTCGTCGGCCCGCAGTTCGGCGAGAACGCCCTGTTCCGCGTCGGGCACGCGCTCGAGCGGGCACTCGGCTTCGACACGGTCCCGGAGCGGTGGCGACCGTGAGCGCCTGGGAGGCGGTCGTCGGTCTCGAGGTGCACGTGCACCTGAAGACGCGTTCGAAGATGTTCTGCCGCTGCGCGGTCGGCTTCGGGGCGGAGCCGAACACGCAGACGTGCCCCGTGTGCCTCGGGTTCCCGGGGGCTCTGCCGGTCGCGAACCGCACCGCGATCGAGTGGACGATCAAGCTCGGCCTCGCGCTCGGCTGCGAGATCGCGGACCAGGCCGTGTTCGCACGGAAGAACTACTTCTATCCCGACCTCCCGAAGGGCTATCAGATCTCGCAGTACGATCAGCCTCTTTGCATTGGCGGCAGTTTGATCGTTCCAACCGAAGAAGGCGGAAATACGGTCGGGATCGTCCGCGCGCACCTCGAGGAAGACGCGGCGAAGACGGTCCACGTCGGCGGGCGCAGCGGCCGGATCGGGGGAGCGGACTACTCGCTCGTCGACTACAACCGCGGCGGGACGCCGCTCGTCGAGATCGTCACGGCTCCGGACATCCGCGGCGCGGAGGACGCGAAGCGGTTCCTCCAGCTGCTGCGGCAGACGATCGTCGAGCTCGGGGTCTCGGACGCCGAGATGGAGAAGGGGACGCTCCGCGTGGACGCGAACGTCTCGGTCCGCCCGGAAGGCTCGGACGAGCTGCGGACACGCACGGAGATCAAGAACATGAACTCGTTCAACTTCATCGCGCGCGGCATCGAAGCGGAGGTCGAGCGGCAGATCGCAGTCTGGGAGAGAGGGGGAGAGGTCGAGCAGCAGACGTACGATTTCGACGCCGGAACCGGGACGCTCACCCCACGGCGCGCGAAGGAGGAGGCGGACGACTACCGCTACTTCCCCGAGCCCGACCTCGTCCCCGTCGAGCCGGCGCGCGAGCTCGTCGAGCGGCTTCGTTCCGAGCTGCCCGAGCTCCCGGCGGAGCGCATTCGCCGGCTCGAGGCCGAGCTCGACCTCGAGCGTGCGACGGTGCTCGTCACCGGCGGGCTCGACCGGCTGTGGAACGAGACCGTCGCTGCAGGAGCAGAGCGCATCGCAGCCGCGAACGTGATCGCGAACGCGCTCGTCGGCGCCGGGGTCGATCCGCGTGCGGTCTCGGCGGCCGAGCTCGCACGGCTGGTCGAAGCGCGCGATCGCATCCCGCGCGCCGCGTTCGACGAGGCGGTCGCGAAGCTCGGCGATCCGGGCTTTTCGGCCGACCCGTACCTCGTAGAGGAAGCCGTGTCCGACACGGCCGAGCTCGAGCCGATCGTCGACCGCATCCTCGAGTCGAACCCCGGTCAGGTCGAGGCATTCCGCGGTGGGAAGGAAGGCCTGCTCGGCTTCTTCGTCGGCCAGGTGATGAAGGAGACGGACGGGAAGGCAAACCCCCGCGTCGTCTCCGAGCTGGTGCGCGAGAAGCTCGCCGGGTAGAAGACGGGAGCCTGGCTGAAGCCAGGCTCCACCGTCAGGTGCCTGACTTCAGTCAGGCACCGCCTGCGGGCCGGGCATGCCCGGCCCTACGGCCATTCAGCTCTGGCGCAGGCCCGGCCTACGACCGGGGAATCTCGAGCTCGCGGCCGTCGTAGACGATCGAGCTCTCGGACTCGACGTACGGCGCCATTACCTCACGCCGCTCCGCCTCGACGTCCGACAGCCTGTACGCGTCCAACGACTCGCGCGAGTCCCAGACCGCAATCCCGACGATCTCGCCGCGGTCGGTCGCGTCGCACTCGTATGCGCGAAGCATCCCGTCCGGGAACTTCCTCGGTCGCCACGCCTGCCGGAACTCGTCGAGCGTTCCGGGCGTGATCGTGCGCGTCGTGATCCAGATGACGTACTGATCCTCGGCCATCGAGCCTCCTCTCCGGTTCTCGGATCTGCATACCCGCCGCGCCGGGCGCCGAACCGGACCGTCGGCTCCGTCGAACCAGCGCGGACAGCTACCTCCGGAAGGGAGAGGGCATGAAGAGGGGTATTGCGCTCCTCGCGCTCGTCGTGGGCGTGGGGGCAACAGCCGCGGCGGCGGCCTTCGTGGGCGTCGTGGGGCCGTCCACGGCAGGCGCGTCGAGCCACCGCGAGGCACCGCTGATCGGCGACGACCCGGCTGCGGACAACACGGACACGTACGCGTTCGTGAGCCCGGACAAGCCGGACACCGTCACGATCATCGCCAACTACATCCCGCTCGAGGATCCCGCAGGCGGGCCCAACTACTACAAGTTCGACCCGAACGTCCTCTACGAGATCCACGTCGACAACGACGGGAACGCACGGGACGACGTGACGTACCAGTTCCGATTCAGGACGATGGTCGGGAACCGGAACTCGTTCCTGTACAACACCGGCCAGGTCACGTCGCCGACCGACCCGGACCTGAACGTCAAGCAGACGTACAGCGTGACTCGCATCGCAAGCGGCGACCGGACCGTCCTCCGGGAGAACATCCCGGTCCCGCCGGCCAACATCGGCCCGCGCTCGAACCCGACGTACGACGCCTTCCAGGGCGTCACCGACCTCGGGAACGGCCGGAAGGTGTTCGCCGGTCCGCGTGACGATCCGTTCTTCGTCGACCTGGGGTCGATCTTCGACCTCGGCGGGCTGAGGCCGTTCAACGCGGCGCATCTCATCCCGCTCGCGACGGCACCGGGGCAGGACGGCGTCCTCAACTACAACACGCACACGATCGCGATCCAGGTGCCGAAGGCGGATCTCCTCCGCGCTCCGGCGGCCAACGGCACGATCGGGATCTACGCCAGCTCCAGCCGGCGGAAGATCAGCGTGCTGCGCGGCGACGGCACCATCGACACGAACGGGCCGTTCGTGCAGGTCTCGCGGCTCGGCAACCCGCTCGTGAACGAGGTCCTCATCCCGCTCGGGCAGAAGGATCTCTGGAACGCGTCGGAGCCGAGGAACGACGAGGACTTCCTCAACCGGTACACGAACCCCGAGCTCGCCGGGCTCGTGAACCTGCTCTACCCGGTGCTGCCGGACGCTCCGACGACGAACCGCTCCGACCTCGTTGCGGTTCTGCTGACGGGCGTTCCCGGGCTCAACTTCACCGGGGACCGGAAGGCGGACCTCCTGCGCCTCAACACGGCCATCGCGCCGACCGCGAGTCCGAGCCCGCTCGGAGCCCTCGCCGGTGACTTCCAGGGCTTCCCGAACGGACGGCGGCTCGCGGACGACGTGACGGACATCGAGGTGCGCGCAGTTGCCTGCGGCTACGGGCCGATCCTGGCCGCCGCGCTCGGGCTCTGCAACCTGTCGCCGAACAACATGGTCGGCGACGGGGTGGACGCGAACGAGAACGCGTTCCTGAACAAGTTCCCGTACGTCGCCGCACCGAACCGCGGCTACGAGCACACGGGACACAGGTAGGCAAGGGGAGACGGAGGCTCGGCGATGAGACGCAGGACCGCACTTCTCGTGGGTTGCGCCACTGCGGCGGCGCTCGCCCTCGGCGGTCTCGTCGGTGGCGTCCTCGCCGAGTCTCCTTCCGCCGGCTCGCCCCTCGCCGCACCGGTCACCGGGTACTCGTCCCCGGCCCCGGCCCTCGCGGACCGGGTGCTGACCGGTGCGGCGGGGGGCGTGACGGCGGGCACGATCGCCCGGCTCGAGAGCGAGAATCGAGCGCGTCCTGGCAATGCCGACGTCCTCGTCGCACTCGGCTTCGCGTACCAGGTGCGGTGGCGCGAGTCGGCGGACGCGAGCTATCTGCCGCGTTCGGAGTCTGCATTCCGCCGCGCGCTCGAGGTGAGGCAGGACGACCCGAACGCCGTGCTCGGCCTCGGCTCGCTCGCCCTCATCCGACACGAGTTTCGGTCCGCGCTCCGGCACGGACTGCAGGCGAGGCGGCTCCTGCCCGGGTCGGCGCGCCCGTACGGCGTGATCGGCGACGCGCTCGTCGAGCTCGGTCGCTACGACGAGGCGTTCCGCGCCTTCGACCGCATGATCACGCTGCGTCCGAGCCTTGCGTCGTACGCCCGCGTCGCGTACGCCCGCGAGCTGACCGGGGACCTGGAAGGCGCGCTCGAGGCGATGAAGCTCGCCCACGACGCCGCGGCGGGAGACCCCGAGCCGACGGCGTGGTCGCTCGTCGAGCTCGCGAAGATCAAGCTGAACCTCGGCCGCCGCTCCGACTCGAGGCAGCATGCTCGAGCAGCGTTGCGGGTCCTTCCGGGGTACCCGTCTGCGCGCTACGAGCTCGCGCGCGCCGAGATCGCGGCTGGGCGCCTACGCTCGTCGACCGCTGCGGCTCGTCGTGCAGCTGAAGCCGTTCCGACGTCGGCGGCCGTGGGGCTGCTCGCGGATCTGCTCGACCGCGCGGGCGAGCCGCAAGCGGCGCAGCAGCAGCGGGCGACGGTTGCGGTCATCGACCGGCTTCTGCGCGCGAACGGCGTTCGCGTCGATCTCGAGTCGGCGATCTATCGGGCCGACCTGGGCATCGCGCCGGCGGAGACCGTCGCGCTCGCTCGCCGGGCGCGCGCCGACCGCCCCTCGATCTACGGGGACGACGCGCTCGGCTGGGCGCTCGCGCGGGCCGGGCGGTGTGGCGAGGCGCTCCGCTGGTCGAGCCGCTCCCACCGTCTCGGCACGAAGGATCCGCTGCTCTTCTTCCATCGCGGCTACGCAGAGGGTTGCGCCGGAAATCGTGCCGCGATGCGCTCGTGGTACGCGCAGGCGCTCACGCTGAACCCGGAGTTCTCGGTTCGCTGGGCGCCGGTGGCGCGCACCGCACTTCGTCCCTGAACCGCAACGATCGCAGCCCGTCGCGCCCTTATCATCGGGCGCGTGGATCCCGCTCGCGTGTGTTGCCCGCATGGCGGCGCGAGCCGGCCCGGCACCGTCATCGCGATCGCAGCTGTTCTCGTGCTCGTGCTCGCTCTCGCGGGGTGCGGTGGCGACGACGAAGCGGGCACGACGACGACCACCGCCTCGGAGACGCAGACCCAGCCGCCGCCTCCTCCACCGCCCCAGCCTCCGCCTCCTCCACCCGCGCCGCCGAAGCCGACGATGGTTCGCGTGAACGTTCGCGGCGGCGTGCCCGCGGGCGGCATCGTGCGCGTGAGCACCGACAAGGGCGACCGCGTCGTCGTCCTCGTCAGGTCCGACGTCGCCGATCACGTGCACGTGCACGTGTACGACCTCTTCCGCGACGTCGGTCCCGGAAGCCCGGCGCGCATCCCGTTTCGCGCGACGATCCCGGGCCGCTTCGAGATCGAGCTCGAAGACCGGCACGTTCCGATCGCGGAGCTGACCGTCATCCCATGACGCCGCTCGCGCACGGGATCGGGGGCGTTCGCGACCTCCCGGTTCCCGACTCGTTCTTCTTCGCCGGCGGGGCGATCGTGCTCGTCGTCACGTTCGTCGCCCTCGGCGCGCTCTGGCCCCGGCCGGAGCTCGAGCAGCGTGCCGGCGGGAGGCGTGTCTCGAGCTGGCTCGATCGCGTATTCCTGTCGCGCGCGCTCCGGGTCGTCGTACAGGGCGCGTCGGTTGCCCTGCTCGTAGTCACGCTCTGGGCCGCGTTCTGGGGGACGTCCATCCCGCTCGAGAACTTCGCGCCGACATTCATCTACGTGATCTTCTGGCTGGGGCTGCCGCTCCTGTCGGTGCTCTTCGGGAACGTGTGGAGCGTCCTCTCACCCTGGCGCGCGGTCGCGGATCTTGCGGTCTGGCTGCTCGAGCTCGGCGGCCGCGAGGCGCGCCCGCTCTTCGAGTATCCGGAGCGGCTCGGCCGCTATCCGGCCGCGTTCGCCCTCCTCGCGTTCGTCGGACTCGAGCTCGCCCACCCACGGCCTGCCGACCCGCGCGTGCTGGGAGTCGCGATTGCCCTGTACACGTACTGGGCGCTTGCCGGCATGGCCGTCTACGGGCGCGAGCGGTGGATGCAGGGCGGAGAGGGATTCGCCGCCGCGTTCGGGCTGCTCGCCCGGATGGCGCCGTTGGCCGCACGGGACGGGAGGATCGTCCTGCGCTGGCCGTTCACCGGCCTCAGCGGGGCGGAACACGTGCCGGGGACGCTTGCCGTCATCGCCGTCATGCTCGGCTCGACGAGCTTCGACGGCTTCAGCCGGACGACGATCTGGCAGGACCTGCTGGCGGAGGTGCGCGAAGAGCTCGTGGACGCGGACCTCTGGCAGGTGGACCTCACGATCTCGGTCGTCAACCTCGCGGGCCTCCTCGCCTTCGCGCTCGCCGTCGCGCTCGCCTATCTCTCGGCGGTGTGGCTCGCACGTCGCCTCGTCCACGGCTCGAGGTCACTCGTCCCGGAGTTCATGCTGTCGCTCGTCCCGATTGCGTTCGCGTACATGGTCGCGCACTACTTCTCGCTCTTCCTCATCCAGGGCCAGTTCGCAATTCCGCTGGCCTCTGACCCGCTCGGGCGCGACTGGGACCTCCTCGGCACGGCGGACTTCGAGCCGAATTTCGCGATCGTCTCGCCGGAGACCGTGTGGTACGTGCAGTGGGGAGCGCTCGTGGTCGGGCACATCGCCGGTCTCGCCATCGCGCATGATCGCGCGGTCGCGCTCTTCCCGCGCCGCGCCGACGCTCTACGCTCTCAGATCCCGATGCTCGTGCTGATGGTGCTATTCACGGTCGGTGGCCTGTGGTTGCTCAACCAGGGCTGATCGAGGCGGCCCTCGCCCACGGGGGGCTCGCAGGCGCGATCGCCGAGGGCGCCGTCGCGCTCGCGGTCGTCGGGCTGTTCGCGGCGATCTGGCTCCGGGAGCGGAACGCACGCCAGGCCGCAGCAAAGCCCGACGACGGCTCGGAGCTCACGGGCTCCGACCGGGAGTAGGCGCGACGAACCCGAGGTAGAGGAGGATCGCCGCGCCGGCGAGGAGTGGCGCGAGCGCACCGACGCCGAGACCGCCGAGCGCGCTTCCGAGCGCCGCGACGCCTACGCCGGCGAGGATCAGCGCATTCCCGAGGGGACGTCGTCTGAACGTCACGACCGCCACCGCGACGACGGCGAGCGTCCCGAGCGTGTTGCCGACGATCGCCAGCACGCGCGCGGGCCAGAGCTCTAGGACGTCCTGCGCCTCGGGCACGTCCGTTCCCGAGAGCTCGAGCTGGAGCGGGACCGCCAGCGCGACCCCGAGCGCGAGCCCCGTGTACACGAGGCCGACGGGCCCCGCGAGGCGCCGCCCGACGAGCAGGAGCGACCCGACTCCGAGGAGCGGAGCGGTCAGCAGCGCCCCGCCGAGGTAGTAGATACGGAACGAGGGCTCGTTCCACCCCGCGGCCGCGCCCCAGGCCAGCGCACCGGCGGCGACCGCGTACGCGCCGAGGGCAGCCGCCCACGCCGCAAAAGCGGGACTGCGCCGCTCCAGCGCCCGCCGCACGAGCTCGGCAGACAGGCGCAGCGAGATCAGCGCGGCCGCGAAGGCGAGTAGGGCGTCCACGCGGAGGACTGTAGACGCGCGCTCGGCCCCGGAAACCCGCATGGCTATGGGGAGAATGCTCCGGTACCCTCCGCGGCGTGCATCGTCAGCTAGCGCTCGCGGTGGTCGTCGTCGCGGCGCTCGCATTCGTTCTGGCTCCCGTCGAAGGAGCAGTGCCGCGGCGCGACTACGCGTCGGCGGCGTGGTCGATCCTGCCGCCCGGCGAGAACGGCAGCCTTCGATTCAACCGCAACACCCGAGACCAGGCCGCGCTCTACGACGGCCTCACGCCGCTCGCCGGTGGCGTGAAGCCGGCCGATATCCGGCGCTACTTCAAGCCTGCGCCGCTCGGGCTCGGCCGCGACCGTGCCCGGAGCCGCGAGCAGCCGAGGCCGGGAGTGACGATCGTCCGCGACAGCTTCGGCGTCGCCCATGTGACCGGACAGACGGAAGCCGACGTCGCGTTCGGAGCGGGCTGGGTGACCGCGGCCGATCGCGGGGCCCTGCTCGAGCTCATCCGCGGCCCGGCGCGCATCGCTGCACTGGACGTCCCGGGGCTCGACCCGTTCGAACTGGCGTTGTCCGGCAAGAACTTCGTGCCGAGCGCGGAGACGGAGGCATTCGTCTCGAATCAGGTGGACGCCATCCGTGCGCAGGGGGCGAAGGGGGGCCGGATCCTCACGATCATCCAGTCCTACGCAGCCGGCATCAACCGCTGGTACCGGGCGAACGGAGTGGGGGCGCGGCGCTTCACGGCGAACGACGTCATCGCCGCGACCGCTCTGATCGCGTCCCGCTTCGGTGCGAGCGGAGGGCGGGAGGTGCGAAACGCGATGTTCCTCGACGCGCTCGGCGAGCGGCTCGGCACGGCCGACGCGCGACGCGTCTTCGCAGATCTGCGCTCGGCGAACGACGTCGAAGCCCCGTTCACGGTGAAGGGGACGTTTCCGTACCAGGTCCCCGCACAGGCCACCCCCGGAAGCGTGGTCGTGGACGACGGAAGTTACACCGGCGCGCTGCTCGACCAGCCCGCCGCCGCTTCGAACGCCGTGCTCGTCGGCGCGAAGCGCTCCCGGACCGGCCACCCGATCCTCGTCGCGGGGCCGCAGGTCGGCTACTTCTTCCCGGGGCTCTTCGCAGAGATGGAGCTCGCCGGCGCGGGGTTCTCCTCGCGTGGCGCCGTGTTCCCGGGAATCCCGTTCGTCGTCGTGGGGCGCGGGCCGGACTTCGCGTGGAGCGCGACGTCATCGCAGGCGGACAACGTCGATCTATTCGTGGAGACGCTCTGCGAGGACGACCGCCACTACCTCTACCGCGGCCGGTGCGACGCGATGCGCCGCATCTTGGCGGGGACGGTCAGGACTCCGGGCGCGCCCGACCAGCCGGTCTCGTACTACGAGACGACGCACGGCCCCGTGGTGGGCTACGCGTCCGTCGACGGGAGGCGGGTCGCCGTCTCGATGCAGCGCTCGACGCGC
Source organism: uncultured Actinomycetes bacterium (assembly GCA_963848405.1). GTDB lineage: Bacteria > Actinomycetota > Thermoleophilia > Gaiellales > Gaiellaceae > GMQP-bins7. The sequence continues at coordinate 73,796 of CAWKDP010000023.1, forward strand.
GGCCGCGAGATCCTGAGCGTGCCTGCCATCTACGACCTCAACACGGCCCGCGTCGCCTCCGCTTCGCAGTTCGTGCGGACGATGAGCACCGTCGAGCTCAGCCTCAACTGGTTCTACGCGGACGACCGCGACATCGCGTTCTTCTCCAGCGGGCGGCTGCCACTCCGCGCGGCGGGTGTCGACCCTGGGCTGCCCACGGCGGGAACGGGCGAGTACGACTGGCGCGGCTTCGTGCCGTTCGCGGGCCACGCGCGGGCGATCAACCCGCCTTCCGGGGTCATCGTCAACTGGAACAATCGGCCGGCGCCGAACGTCGGTGCTGCGGACTCGAACTTCGCGTACGGCTCCGTCCAGCGGGTCGAGTTGCTCACGAGCGAGATCGCAGAGCTCGGGAAGCACACGCTGGTGAGCGCGACCGCGGCGATGAACAAGGCGAGCACGCAGGACCTGCGCGTCGCGCAGGTCTGGCCGGTCGTCCGCGATGTGCTCCGCGTCGGGCGGGCCCCGACCGAGCGTGCGGGAACGGCGGTCGCGCTCGTGGATGCGTGGGGAGCCGCGGGCGGCAGCCGTCTCGATCGCGATCTCGACGGCGCGATCGACGATCCCGGCGCGGCAGTCCTCGACGCCGCCTGGCCCGGGATCGCCGACGCCGTCCTCGCGCCGATCCTCGGCTCGCTCACGGACAGGCTCGCGGCGCTGCACACGAGGAGCGACGACGCGGGGCCGCGCGGGTCGGCCTACCTCGCGGGCTGGTACGGGTACGTCGACAAGGACTTGCGCACCCAGCTCGGACGGCCGGTGCGCGCGCCGTTCTCGCGCCGCTACTGCGGGACAGCCGCCCTCGCGGTGTGCTCTCGCGAGCTCTGGGCAGCGATCGACGAGGCGACGGCGAGGCTCGAAGCGGCTCAGGGCCCGGTTCCCTCCGCCTGGCGCGCGGACGCGACGCGCGAGCGGATCCGGTTCGTCTCTGGCGTGCTCCCGGACACGATGCGCTGGACGAACCGGCCGACGTTCCAGCAGCTGATGTCGTTCTCCGGGCACCGCCCGCGGTGAGAGGTCGAGGCTTGCCTCGCCCTCGAACACCGCCGCCGTTGCCGCCGCTAGGCTCATTGCCGATGGCGCGCAAGCGGTACCTCATGGCTCCCGGGCCGACGCCGGTGCCTCCCGAGGTGCTCGCGGCCGGAGCCGAGCCGGTGCTCCACCATCGCGGGCCTGACTTTCGCGAGCTCATGCTCCGCTGCCTCGGCCGGCTCAAGGAGGTCTGCCGGACGGAGAACGACGTGCTCCTCTTCACGGCTTCGGGCTCGGGCGCATTCGAGTCGGCGGTCGTAAACCTCCTGTCGCCGGGCAAGCGCGTGCTCGTCGTGTCCGCGGGCGAGTTCGGAGAGCGCTGGGCAGCGCTCGCCACGACCTACGGCGCGAGCGTGCACGAGCTGCGTTACTCGTGGGGCGAGACCCCGCGCCCCGACGACGTCCGGCAGAAGCTGGCCGACTCGGGCGCGGACACGGTCTTCCTCGTCCACTCGGAGACGTCCACCGGCGTCGTGGCGGACGTCGAAGCGCTCGCTCGGGCTGCGCAAGAAGCCGGCGCGCTCACGGTCGTAGACGCCGTGTCGAGCCTGGGCGCGGCTCCGCTCGAGACAGACGCGTGGGGGCTCGACGTCGTCGTCGCCGGATCGCAGAAGGCGCTCATGACGCCACCGGGGCTTTCGCTCGTCGCGGTTTCCCCCGCCGCGTGGGAGCGCGCGTCGCGCACGACGACACCGCGGTTCTACTTCGACTGGGCGAAGCTCCGGCAGGCGCTCGAGTCCGGGAGCACTCCCTTCACGCCGGCCGTCTCCCTCGTCGTCGCGCTCGACGCCGCGCTCGGCCTGCTGCTCGAGGAGGGGCTCGAGAACGCCTTCGCCCGCCATGCCGCGCTCGGGCGTGCGTGCCGGGAGGGCGCGAAGGCGATGGGCCTCGAGCTCTTCTCGCCCGACGAAGAGCGTTCCGCGATCGTGACGGCGATCCTCACTCCGGAGGGCGTGAACGCGCGGGAGCTCGTCCTCGCGCTCCGCGACCGCTTCGGGATCACGGTCGCGGGCGGCCACGGCGAGCTCGGCGAGCGGATGTTCCGCATCGGGCACATCGGCTACTACGACGTGTTCGACATCACGACCTCGCTCGCTGCCGTCGAGGCGCTGCTCGTCGAACGCGGTGTGGAGCTCGAGCAGGGTGCAGCTGTTGCCCGAGCGCTCGAGGCGTACGGAGACTCCGTTCGTGTCGGTTGAGGACGCAGAGCCGGCGCGACCTCGCGTGCTCGTGCGCGAGCCCATCGCGCAGGCCGGACTCGAGCTGCTGAAGAGCAAGTTCGACGTGGTCGAGGACGGAACCGAGGACCTCGCGTCCATCATCGCCGGCTTCGACGCGATCGTGATCCGGTCCGCCACGACACTCGACGCGCCGCTGATCGAGCGTGCGGCGCGCCTGAAGGTCATCGGCCGCGCGGGTGTCGGCATCGACAACGTCGACGTGGACGCCGCCACGCGGCGCGGGATCGTCGTCGCCAACGCGCCGGAGTCCACGGTGGTATCGGCCGCCGAGCACGCGCTCGCGCTCATGCTCGCCCTCGCCCGCAACGTTCCGCAGGCGCACGCGGCGCTGAAGGACGGGCGCTGGGAACGGCGGCGGTTCGCCGGGATCGAGCTCGCCGGGAAGACGCTCGGCGTCCTCGGGCTCGGGCGCATCGGGCGGGAGGTCGCAAGACGGTCGCTCGCGCTCGGGATGCGCGTGATCGCATACGACCCCTTCGTCGCGCTCGAGCGCTTTCGCGAGCTCGGCGTCGAGCCCGCGACGCTCGAGGAGGTCTATGCGGCTGCCGACATCATCACGCTGCACCTGCCGCTGAACGACGAGACGCGCGGCGTGCTCGGTGCCGACGCCTTCGCGGCGATGCGCACCGGGGTGAGGATCGTCAACGCCGCGCGCGGCGAGCTCGTCGACGAGGCCGCGCTCGCCGATGCGGTCCGCTCGGGCAAGGTCGCGGGCGCTGCGCTCGACGTCTTCGGCGAGGAACCGTATTCGGGGCCGCTGCTCGAGCTCGACGAGGTGGTCGTGACGCCGCATCTCGCCGCCTCGACTGCCGAGGCGCAGGACCGGGCCGGCCTGATCATCGCCGAGCAGGTCGTCTCGGCGCTCGAGGGCGGGCTCGTCGCGACGGCCGTGAACATCCCGATCGTCGAGCAGTCCGACCTCGAGGTGCTCGGCCCGTACGTCCCGCTGGCCGCGACGCTCGGTCGCCTCGCGTCTTCGCTCGTCACCGGGCGTCCGAGCCGGATCGTCGTCTCGGCGCACGGCCCCCTCTCCGGGTACGACACGCGCCTGCTCACGGTCGCGGCGTTGAACGGCGTCTTCCAGGGGCGCGTCGACCAGGCGGTGAACTACGTCAACGCTCCGCTCATCGCGGCGGAGCGGGGCATCGACGTCTCGGAGCAGCGTTTCGCGGCCTCGCAGCACTACACGAACCTCGTGCAGGTGGGTATCGCGGCGAACGGCGAGGAGCTCGAGGTCTCCGGGACGACGGTCGGCCCGGAGCACCGGCTGTTCCTTGCTGGAGCGCTCGGCTTCGCCATCGACATCGAGCTCGCCGAGCGCATGGCGTTCCTCGACTACGAGGACGTCCCCGGCGTGATCGGACGGGTCGGGACGATGTTCGGGGAGGCCGACGTGAACATCGCCAACATGGCGGTCTCGCGGACGAAGGAGGGTGGCAGGGCGCTGATGGCGTTCTCGATCGACACGTCCGCTCCGCCCGATCTGATCGAGCGGGTGCGGAACTCCGGCTTCGGCTTCGTGCGCTTCATCGATCTGGCCGGCTTCGCGCAGCCCTCCGGTGGCTCCGGGTAATCTGGGGTCGTGGTATCGGCCTGGCCGGAGCCCGTCGAGCGGGTCTCCTCCTATCTCCGAGAGGCGGGCGCCGAGGCCCGAATCGAGGAGTTCGCCGACGGCACGCCGACGGCCGCCGACGCCGCGGCGGCGGTGGGCTGCGAGCTCGGCCAGATCGTCAAGTCCCTCGTGGTCGTATGCGACTCGAGCGCGGTGATCGCGCTCGTCCCAGGTGATCGCAAGGGCGACCTGGCGAAAATCGCGGGAGCAGTGGGTGCCGAGTCCGCTCGTGTGGCGACGCCGAAGGAGGTGGAGCGCGCGACCGGCTTCGAGCCCGGCGCGGTCGCACCGTTCGCGCTCTCGAGGGTCGACACCGTCCTGCTCGACCGCACGCTGCTCCGGCATCCGGTCGTCTGGGCCGGTGCAGGATCGACGAGGCACATCGTCGGGCTCGCTCCGATCGAGCTCGCCCGCCTCTCCCGCGCGCGGCCGATGGACGTCGTGCAGGACCGAGCGTACGATTCCGCCGGCACTTTCCCGGGCGATTCGCCCGGCGGCGAGACCGGCAACGAGGCCCAACCGAAGGAGCGCTAACTCGATGCAAGAGACCGAGAAGATCTGGATGAACGGCGAGCTCGTCGACTGGGCCGACGCCAAGGTCCACGTAGGCATCCACGGGCTGCACTACGGCTCGGGTGTGTTCGAGGGGATTCGCTGCTACGACACGGCGAAAGGGCCGGCGGTCTTCCGGCTCCGCGAGCATCTCGAGCGGCTCGAGAACTCCGCGCGGATCTTCTTCATGGATCTGCCCTACACCGTCGACGAGCTGCGCCACGCCACGCACGACCTGCTCGCCACCAACGGCCTCGCGTCCTGCTACATCCGGCCGGTTGCGTTCTACGGCTACGGCGAGCTCGGCGTAGCGGCGACCGGCAACCCGGTGGACGTCGTGATCATGAGCTATCCGTGGGGCGCGTACCTCGGCGAGACCGGCCAGCAGGAGGGGATCACCACGACGATCTCGAGCTGGGAGCGCGTCGGCCCGAACGTGTTCCCGCACGCGGCGAAGGCGACGGGGATCTACCTCAACTCGCTGCTCGCCACGACCGAAGCGCGCCGCGCCGGCTACGACGAGGCGATCATGCTCACGGGCGAGGGCTACGTCGCCGACGGTCCGGGCGAGACGATCTTCGTCGTCAAGGACGGAGTCATCCGCACGCCGCATCTCGCGATGTCGATTCTGCCCGGCATCACCCGGCACACGGTGATCGAGATCGCCCGGGCGCTCGGCTACGAGGTGGACGAGACGCTGCTCATCCGCACGGACCTCTACCTCGCGGACGAGGTCTTCATGGTCGGCACGGCCGCCGAGGTGACGCCGGTCCGCGCGGTCGACGGGCGGGAGCTCGGCGTCGGGCCGATCACGCGAGAGCTGCAGAAGGCGTACCTCGCCGTCGTGAACGGCATCGACGAGCGCTGGTCGGACTGGCTCGACGTGGTCGCGATGACGCCCGTCCGAGCGTGACCGAAGCGACGCGGCAGGTCGGCCTCAGCGCACCCTGGCTCGACGAGCGGGAGGCTGAGCTCGTCGAGGAGGTCCTTCACTCGGGCCGACTCTCGCTGGGCCCCACGATCGAGCGCTTCGAGGAGGCTTTCGCCGAGGCCGTCGGCGCGCCGTATTCCGCCGCCGTGTCGAGCGGGACCGCCGGTCTGCACCTGCTCTGCGTTGCTACCGGGCTCGGGCCCGGCGACGAGGTGATCACGAGCCCGTATTCGTTCGTCGCCTCGGCGAACTGCGCGATCTACGAGGGCGCGACCCCGGTGTTCGCGGACATCGACGCGCGGACTCTCAACCTCGACCCCGCCGCCGTCGAGGCTGCAGTCACCGAGCGGACGAAGGCCGTTGTCGCCGTCGACATCTACGGCTACCCGTGTGAGCTCGACGAGCTGCGCGCGATCTGCGACAGGCACGGACTGGTGCTGATCCAGGACGCGTGCGAGGCGCTCGGCGCCCGCTACCGAGGCGAGCTGGTCGGCTCGCAGGGCCCGTCCGCCGTCTTCGCGTTCTACCCGAACAAGCAGATCACGACGGGCGAGGGTGGGATGGTGACGACGCACTCGGAGGAGGAGCATCGGCTGCTCGTAAGCCTCCGGAACCAGGGCCGGGCCGACAGCGGCGGCTGGCTCGAGCACGCCCGCCTCGGGTTCAACTACCGCCTCGACGACATCCGGGCGGCGATCGGGCTCGGGCAGCTCGAGAAGCTCGGCGACATCCTCGCGCTCCGGCGCTCGGCCGCGGAGCGCTACCACTCGCTTCTCGGCGGGATCGAAGGCCTCACGCTGCCCTGCGAGGACGACGCGGAGCACGAGCGCTCCTGGTTCGTCTACGTCGTCGCGCTCCCGCACGGGACCGATCGCGAGGCCGTCATCGCCGAGCTCGACGCGCGTGGCGTCCAGACGGCGCGCTACCTCCCGTGCATCCACCTCCAGTCGTACATGCGCGAGCGGTACGGGTTCCGCGAGGGCCTGTGCCCGGTCGCGGAGGAGCTCAGCGCCCGGACGCTCGCCCTGCCCTTCCACACGCGCATCGACGAGGAGGACCAGGCGTACGTCGCACAAGCGCTCGCGGACGCACTTGGGGTCAGGCTTCAGCCTGACCCCGTCGTTGGGTCGAACGCAAACCCAAGACCGGGGTCAGACTGAAGTCTGACCCCGACCTTTCGAGCTCGCGCTGAGCACTTGGGGTCAGGCTTCAGCCTGACCCCGTCGTTGGGTCGAACGCAAACCCAAGACCGGGGTCAGACTGAAGTCTGACCCCGACCTTCGAGCTCACGCTGAGCACGTCGTCCGGCAGGTCGTAGCGGCTGAACGAGAGGTAGGCCACGAGCACGAGGAGCGCGGCGACGGGGCCGGCGAGCCGCACTCCGAGGGAGTCGTCGGCGCTGTCACCGAGCGTGAGCAGGATGCCGAGGATGAGCGGCGCGAGCGCAGAGGTCGTCTTCTCCACGAAGTTCTGAGCTCCGAAGTACGTCGCCTCGCGGCGCAGGCCGGTGTGAAGCGTCTCGTAGTCGATGATGTCGGCGGTCAGCGGCGAGGGAAACAGGTAGTTCCCTGCGATCGCCACGCCGACGGGCACCATCGCGATGACGAGTTGCGCCTCGACCGGGATGCCGGGAAGGAAGCCGGCGAAGGCGAGCAGTGGAAAGAGCACGATCGCGGCGACGAGCGAGACCCGGTAGGCGAACCGCTTCGAGGAGCGCCGAGCGACGCGGTCGGCGACGGGGATCGTCGCGACCATCGTCCCGATCGCGACCGCCGCGAGCGCAGCGACCCAGGCTCCCGCGTCGTCGATGTCGAGAGCCGCCTCCACGAGGAAGGGAAGGACGCCGAGGATCACCTGGAACCCGAGCTGGAAGAGGGCGAACGCGGGGAGGAAGTAGACGAAGTAGCGGTTTGCGAGCGTCGCGCGCAGGGCTTCGCGAAGCGACAGCGCTGCGGGCTCCTGCGAGCGGCTCGCATGAGGCCAGGCGCCGGCGAGCCCGATGTAGCGGAAGGTGAGCGCGAAGAGCGCGACCATTGCGGCCATCGCCGTGTAGCCGAAGGCGTCGATCACCAGGCCGGAGGCGACCAGACCGACCGCCGCGCCGGCGGCTCCGAAGTACACGCGCAGGCTCGAGATGGAGACGCGCTCCTCGCTCGTGTGCGCGATCTCGGGGAAGAGCGCCTCGTACGGCCCGCCCGAGAGCGTCGAGGCGAGGAAGTACAGCTCGAGCACGATGAAGAGGTATGCGGCGGTCGCGGCCGCGCTCGAGGTCGGCGGGGTGAAGAGGAGGAAGGCGAACAGCGCCCAGAACGGGGTCGCCGCGAGGATGAACGGGATCCGCCGCCCGAGCCGCGAGCGCGTCCCGTCGCTCCAGTACCCGATGAGCCCGTCGTCGACGGTCTCGATGAGGCGTGCGGTGGTCAGGATGACTCCGACGGTCAACGGCGAGAGCAGGTCGTTCGCCTCCGTGTAGAAGTAGAGGAGCCACACGCTCCTGCTCTGCGTCAGCGCCTCGCCGCCGAGGCTCGAGGAGGCGTACATGACCTTCGCGCGCAGCGGCAGCCCGGCCGTCATCGCGGCCTATTCTCCGCCGCGATGGGGATGCGGGCATTGACCGCGTACGCGGCCGCGCAGGCCCGCCTCGGGGTGGGGCTCGTCTCCGCGCTCGACCCGCCCGTTCTCGGGGCCGTCACGCACGGTCTGTCCGGCCGTCCCCGGGTGGACGACACGACCGTCGGCGGCGTTCCTGCCACGGTCTACCGCCCAGGACGCGGTCGCGGCCCGTGGCCTGCGGTCGTCGTCATCCCCGGCATCACCCGCCGCGGGAGAACGCATCCGGGGTTCCACGGGGTCGGGGTCGCGCTTGCTGCGATGGGACGGCTCGCGTTCGTCGCCGAGCCCGCCGGCGTGAGCGTGGGGGAGTTGAGCCCGACGATCGTCGACGCGTCGCGTGCAGCCGCTCTGGCGGCCGCCTCCCGCCCGGACGCCCGCGGGACGATCGCACTCGCCGGTGTCTCCGGCGGCGCGACCCTGGCGCTGCTCCTCGCCGCCGAGCCGGAACTGTCCGAGCAGATCTCGGTCGTGGCGGCCCTCGCCCCGTGCTGCGACATCGAGCAGGCCGTTCGCGTCGCCACGACCGGCACCTATCGCGACGGCGCCGCGCTCAGCCGGTTCGAAGCGGGCAGCTTCGCGCGGCTCGTCGTCGCGCGGTCGACGATCGCGGCGCTTCCTCCGGGCGCCGACCGGGACGCGCTCCGGTCACACCTGCTCGGGCTCGAGGACGACGATCCGGAGCCGTTTGCCGGGCTGCGTGCGTGGCCGAGAGGCTCGCTCGGCGCGTCCACCAGGACCGTCCTCGACCTGCTCGGAAACACTGATCCGGCCCGCTTCGACGAGCTTGCTGCGGCACTGCCGGACGAGCTGCGGAGTGGTCTCGCGGCCCTTTCTCCCGTGCGCGTCGCCGACCGGATCGAGGCTCCGGTGGAGGTCGTCGTCGGCCGCACCGACAAGTACCTCCCGCTGTTCGACGCCGAGGCGCTCGCGGCTAGGTGCCCGACCGCGCGGCTGACGGTCATCGAGTCGCTCGCCCATGCCGTGCCGCAGCTCGGTGTGCGCGAATTGCGGAGCCTCACCCAGCTCGATGCCGTGCTCGTGCGCGTGCTCGTCGCCGCCGCACGGGCGCGCGACCCGCGATAATCCCGGACATGACGGCTCCGAGTATGGTGTTCCTCGGCTTCGGCAAGTACGCGCGCGCGGACAAGATCTACGCCCTCGAGCCGCTGCTCGGTGACGAGCGGGGAGGTGGCCGGCGGACGCGGGTCTGGATCGAGGGCGTCGAGGAGCCGCTCGTCGCCTCGCGGACCGAGCGCACGATCCTCCACGACATGGGTCACGAGGCCGGCGACTCGGCGTTGCTCGACGGCGCCCTCGACCTGGCAGAACGCCTTGCGTCTGCCGCCGAGGAAGGGCGCGTGGACCTCGGCGATCTCGGCCGCCGGGCGCGGCGCCTGCTCGCCGCCACGGCGCGTCCGGCGGAGGGCGAGCAGCTCTTCTGAGCGTCCCGGCGCGCACGTCGGCTTCGAGTGGCGAGGAGTCCGGCTGGTTCCGCGAGCTGTTCTCGCGCGGCGTGCACGACATCGCCCGCGAGCTCGTCGGGTGCACGTTGCTCGCAGACGGGGTCGGAGGCGTGATCGTGGAGACGGAGGCGTACGCGCCGGGCGACGCCGCGAGCCACTCGTTCCGGGGGCGGACGGCGAGAAACGCATCGATGTTCGGTCCACCCGGCTGCCTCTACGTCTACCGCTCGTACGGCATTCACTGGTGCGCGAACGTCGTCTGCGAGCCAGACGGTGTCGGCGCGGCGGTGCTGCTACGCGCGCTCGAGCCGGCTGCCGGTGTCGACGAGATGACCCGGCGGCGCCGCGTCGCCGATCCACTGCTGCTCTGCTCGGGGCCGGGGCGCCTCACGCAGGCGCTCGGCCTCACGGGCGCGCACGACGGGCTCCCGCTCGATCGACGGCCGTTCTCGCTCCTTCCGCGCTCCGAACCGCCAGAGCTCGCCGCCGGTCCACGGATCGGTATCTCGAGCGCGCTGGACCTGCCCTGGCGCTACTCCCTCGCGGGGTCTCCGTTCGTCAGCCGTCCCCGACCACGAGCTTGACCCTGAGCCCCGGCGCGACCGAGACGCCCGCGGCCGGGGTCTGCTCGAGAACCACTCCGAGGTCGCCGTCGTCAGTGGTCACCTGCCCGCGGAGCCGCAGTCGCTCGAGCTCGCGCCCGGCGGCCTTGATGCTCGAGCCGACGAAGTTCGGCAGCAGCCCGTAGCGGGCCTTCGAGACGACGAGGGTGACGTCGTCGTTCGCCGAGAGGCCACCGGCTCGCGGGCGCTGCTCGAGCACGATTCCCGGGCTGTTGCCCGCGCGCGCCGGCTTGTACAGGACCTCGGCGCCGAGCGGCTGGGCGGCGAGGCGGGCGACGGCCGTGTCCTCGCGCATCCCGACGACGCTGGGAACGGAGACCTCGTTCGGCTTGCAGTCGGCGACATTCTCGGGCCCGCGTCCCGAGAAGAAGACGACGAGCTTCGATCCGCGGCAGTACTGGTTGTCGCGCATCCACGCGCTCCCGCGCTTGACGACCCACGTCGGCACGGCTCCGAGATAGGGGGCGCTCTCGAACGACGCCTCTTCCCGGGAGGCCTCTTTCTCCTGCTCCCGCTCGTAGCGGGTGACGAACTCCTTCCAGATCAGCGCCGGAAGGGTCCCGCCGGTCACCGGCTCGCCACGGAACTCGGTCTCCATCGGCGTGAGCTCGTCGGGGTACCCGACCCAGACGGCGACCGCGATCTCGGGGGTGAACCCGACGAACCAGGCATCCCCGTATTCGTCCGTCGTGCCCGTCTTGCCCGCGACCTCGACGCCGGGAACCGCGGCGCGGACTCCTGTTCCGGAGCGGACGACGTCCTGCAGCAGCTCGGTCAGGAGCTCGGCTTCTCCGGGCTCCGTCACCTCGGTCGGAGTCGGGGCGTTCTCTTCGAGGCGCCCGGACCGGATCCGCTCGACGGACTCGACGACACGAGGCGTGTCTCCGAACAGCGACCCGTCCACTCGCCGGCCGCCGTTCCCGATGGTCGCGTAGGCACGCGCCATCTCGAGCGGGTTGACGGCGACGGAGCCGAGCCCGATCGAGAAGTACGCATCGAGCGGGCTTCTGATGCCGAGAGCGTGCGCTTTCTCGACGATCGCCTTCGGCCCCACGAGGTCCGTGAGCTGGGCGTACACGGTGTTGTCGGAGGAGACCAGCGCACGCGCGAGGTTCACACGGCCCAGGTACGTGTGATCGTAGTTCGTGACCGGCCAGATGCGATCTCCGGCGTCGATGAACACCTTCTTCGACTCGAGCTCGGTCGACGGAGAGATTCCCTGCCCCATCGCCGTCGCGAGCACGATGGGCTTGAAGGCCGAGCCCGGCTGCCGCTTCGCCTGCGCGGCGAGGTTGAACTGGCTCTCGCGGAAGTTCCGCCCGCCGAACATGGCTTTGACGCCGCCGGTCTTCAGGTCGATCGCGACGAGCGCAGCCGCCGGGCCGTCCGGGTTGCGGAGCACGCGCTCGATCGCCCGCCTGGCGTGTTGCTGAAGGCCGAGGTCGATCGTCGTCGTGACCTTGAGCCCTCCTCCGAACACGCGGCCGGCCCCGTACTTCGCCACGAGCTGGTCCTTGACGTAGTTCACGAAGTACTGACCAGGCCCGGCGTTGTCCGGAAGCCGGACCGCGTCTTCCTCGGGCAAGGGCGCCTCGGCCGCACGTCGATGGGCACGGCGCGTGATCTTCCCCTGCTCGAGCATGACGTTGAGGACGTACTTCCGCCGCTGCTTCGCGCTCTCCGGGTTCGTGACCGGGTCGTAGCGCGCGGGGTCGGCGGGAATCCCGGCGAGCAGCGCGGCCTCGTGCAGGTCGAGGTCCTTCGCGCTCTTCTTGAAATACGTGCGGGCAGCCTGCTGGATGCCGTACGCGCCGTTCCCGAAGTAGATCGTGTTCAGGTAGGCGGTGAGGATCCGGTCCTTGCTCCAGCGCTGTTCGAGCTGCCATGCGAGCGCCGCCTCGCGCACCTTGCGCGCGATCGTGCGCTCGTTCCGGATGTAGGCGTTCTTCACGAACTGCTGCGTGATGGTCGAGCCCCCTTCGACGATCGACTGGTTGCGAATATCGGCCCAGAGAGCGCGGGCGACGCCCCGCAGGTCGATGCCGTCATGGTCGAAGAAGCGCTGATCCTCGGTCGAGACGATCGCCTGCCGCATGATCGGCGCGATGTCCTCGGTCTTCACGAGGACGCGGCTCTCCTCGCCACGCAGGACGGCGAGCACCGAGCGTCCGTTCGACGCGTACACGACCGTGTCCACGTCCGAACGCTCGGCCGCGGGGTCGAGCGCCGGGATCTCGCTCGCCACCGCGCGCACGAGCCCGAACGAGAACGAGAGCCCTGCGACGACCGCGAGTACGACGAGCAGGGCCGCCAGTCTGAGCTTGCGAACCCGCCGCCGCCTCGGAGGCGGCATCCCCTTCTCCCTGCGTCGTCGCAAGGGGCGAAGTGTTGCAGCTTGGCGCCGAACCCGGACGGGGTCAGACGGGGTCCGAGGCGACGACGAGCGGCAGTGTCGGCGTCTCTGCGCCGCCCTCGTCCTCGATCGTCACGGCGACCACGTCACCGTCGTCCACGGTCCCGTCGACGAGCTCCGCATGGCCTTCGCCGCCGAAGAGCCCGGCGGGAAGAGGTGCGTCTCCCTCGACGACCCACATCTCGTAGGTCCTGTCCGTCGGCGCCGGCCCGAGCCCTCGGAGCTGGAGGACGGCCTGTCCTTCCGGGTCGACCACGAGGCGGCCCTCGCCGGTGGCGAGAGCGATCGTCCGGGACTCCGGATTCGCCAGGACCTCGGCGGCTTGCTGCTGGCGCTCGAGCGCGCTCCTGGCCTCGTCGAGGTCACCGGAGAGCCGGGAAGCCCACAGCCCGACCGCGAGCGCGACGACGGCTGCCGCCGCTGCGACCGCTGCGACCGCGGGCAGCACGCGCCTGCCGCGCGGCTCGAAGGGCACGACGGTCTGCGGCTCTGCGCGCGCAGCCGAGAGGACGCGGTCACGCAGCTCGGGCCGAGGGGCCGGCCCCGAGGCGGCGACCGCGAGCGCCTCCGTGACGCTCGCGAGCGAGGCAAGCTCGTCCTGGCACGACTCGCAGCTGCGCAGGTGCGTCTCGTACTCCTCGCGCTCCTCGGGATCGAGCGCGTCGAGTGCGTAGGCAGCGGTCAGCTCGTGAATTCCGGTCTCCATGACCCTTCCTGTTGGGACTCGTCGAGAAGCTCGCGCAGGCGCGCGAGCCCCGAGAACATCCTGCTCTTGATCGTGCCGAGCGGCACGCCGAGACGTTCCGCCAGCTCGGACTGCGAGTAGCCGCCGTAGTAGGCGAGCTCGATCGCCTCTCGTTGCGTGTCGGGGAGCTGCGCGAGCGCTGCCTGGACCCGCTCCCGCTCGTACCGGAGCCACGCGGCCTCGTCCGTCGGTGCCTCCGCCTCCCCGGGCCTCGTCAGGGTCTCCTCGGGCAGCGGCTCCGCCCGACGGCGCTCCTCACGGCGCACGAGGTCGACCGCCCGCCGGTGGACGAGCGTGAGAATCCAGGTGCTCGCCTTCGCGCGCTCCGCGCGGAACGCGCCCGCCGTCCTCCAGACGGCCAGGAATCCTTCCTGAACGGCATCCTCCGCGAGCCGCTCGTCCCGCACGATGCGGAGCGCGAGGCCGTACGCGACGCGACTCGTCCTGTCGTACAGCTCCGCCAGCGCCGGCTCGTCGCCCCGCGCGACGAGTGCCACGAGGGCCTCGTCGGACAGATGGGCATGCTGGCGGCGCATCGACCAGTCGGGCGCGGACTGGCCGAAAGCTACCACGGTAGGCGCGCGAACCTCCATCGGTCTTGTTCGCACCACGGCGGCGAACGGTTCATGGTCGTTTGCAGCCGATCTCGAGGCTTCGAACCGCGCCTCAGCGGGTCGCGAACAACGGCCGTTCCCGACTCACCAAGCAAAGGAGCGAACAATGTCACGAGGGATCGCAGCGGCCGCAGTCGTCGCGCTGCTCACAGCAGCAGCCGTCGTCGGTGCCGCGACACTCGGTCCTGGGGACGGCAAGGCCTCGAGCCACCGGGAAGCGCCGCTCATCGCGGAGGACCCGTCTGCCGACCTCACGGACGTCTACGCGTTCCGGAGCCCGGACAAGCCGAACACGGTCACGATCCTCGCGAACGTCATTCCTGCCGAGGATCCGGCCGCCGGGCCGAACTGGTACACGTTCTCCCCGACCGCGCGCTACAACCTCAAGGTCGACACGAACGGGGACGCGCGTCCGGACGTCACGTACCGGTTCGAGTTCCGCACGAAGACCGGCCCCTTCTTCCTCGGCGACACGGCCCAGCCGTTCACCGTCTCGCGGGTCACGCGGGCCGGTGACGCGACGGTCGTCGCCCGGGGGACAACGCCTCCGAACAACATCGGGCCTCGCTCGACCCCGAACTACCGCTCGCTCGTCACCAAGTCGATCGTCTCGTTCGACGGCGGCAGCTCGCGGGCGTTCGCGGGTCAGCGCGACGACCCGTTCTTCGGCGACATCGGCGCGATCTTCGACCTCGTCGCGATCCGCAAGGGCACCGGCAACATGGGCGGCGGCAAGGACTTCTTCGCCGGCTACGGCGTCCACACGTTCGGCGTGCAGGTGCCGATCGCTCGGCTCCAGGCGAGGAACGGGATCATCGGCGTCTGGGCGTCGGTCGACCGCCGCCAGGTCACGACCAGGCGTGTCAACGGCTCGCGCGACTCGGGCGCCTGGATCCAGGTCAACCGGCTCGCCAACCCGCTGGTCAACGAGGTCATCATCCCGGCCGGCCTCAAGGACCAGTGGAACGGCCTCCAGCCCTGGCAGGAGGGTCGTTTCCGCAGGTACTACGACCGGCCGATCCTCGCCGCGGTGATCAACCAGTTGTACAAGCTCGGCGTGCCCGAGACGGGGCGCGACGATCTCGTGGCGGTGCTGCTCACCGGCGTGCCCGAGCTCAACAAGAACACCGGTCGGCTCGCCGAGGTGCTTCGCCTCAACCTGAACATCCCGGTGACGCGCAACCCGAAGCGTCTCGGCGTGCTCGCAGGCGACACCCAGGGCTGGCCGAACGGACGGCGGCTCGGCGACGACGTGATCGACATCGCCGAGCAGGCGGTTGCCGGCTTCCTCAAGGGCAAGATGGTCCCGCTCGGCGACGGTGTCGACGGTGACGACCGGCGGCTCCTCGGATCCTTCCCCTACCTCGCGGATCCGCAGAGCGGCTTCGACAACACGAAGGGCCGGTAGCACGATTCGGCCTTGGCCGAACCCGCTACCCACGCGAGGGCCGGGCCGAACAGGCCCGGCCATCGCGCTCTCGTAGGGGCCGGGCATGGCTCGGCCCACTCGCCCGGCCCACTCGCCCGCCCCGAACCGTCTAGCGTTTGCGGGCGAACGATGTCCGTGAGACGCGCTTGGCTCGCTTTGCCGGCCGTGGTGGCGTTCCTCGCGTTTGCCGCCAACGCCGCCGCACACCCGCTCGGGAACTTCACGGTGAACCGCTACGCGGGCATCGAGGTGTCGGGCGACCGTGTGTACGTCCACTACGTCCTCGACCTCGCCGAGATACCGACGTTCCAGGTCGGTGACGACGTACGCGCCGCCGGCTATCCGGCGCGCCTGGCGCGTGGGCTCGAGCTCACGCTCGACGGACGCCGGGCTCCGCTGCGGGTGCTCGAGCGCAAGCTCGTCTCACGCGAGGGCGCCGGCGGGCTCCGAACTCTTCGCCTCGACGTCGTCTACGCCGCGGCGGGGCGCGGTTCCGACCTCCGGTTCGAGGATCGCGTCTTCCCGGGCCGCATCGGGTGGCGAGAGGTGACGCTATCCGCCAGGGACGGTGCCGAGATCGTGCGCTCGAGCGTCCCCGAGACCAGCTCGAGCGATGAGCTGCGCGAGTATCCCCAGGATCTGCTCCGCTCGCCGGTGGACGTCTCGAGCGCCGCTGCGAACGTCCAGCTCGGTGGATCGCCCGGCCTCCCGCCCTCGATCGCGGCGGCTCCAGCAGCGGCGGCGCCGGCGCACGACGACGGTGGGTTCGAGGCGTTGATCGAGCGGGGAGAGATTACGCCCGGCGTGCTGCTGATCTCGCTCCTCGTCGCGATGTTCTGGGGAGCCGCACACGCGCTCACGCCGGGTCACGGCAAGGCGATGGTGGCCGCGTATCTCGTCGGCACCCGAGGCACACCGCGGCACGCGTTCATGCTCGGCGGCACGGTCACCGTCGCGCACACGGCGGGCGTCTTCGCGATCGGCATCGTCACGCTCGCGCTCTCGCAGTTCATCGTCCCCGAGCAGCTGTACCCCTGGCTCACGCTCGTCTCGGGGCTATTGGTGGTCGCAGTGGGCGCGGGAGTGTTGCGACAGCGTCTGCGAGCTCGCCACGGCCATTCGCATCACGCTCACGACGATCACCATCACCACCACGACCACGACCACCATCACGACCACGACGACGCGTTGACCTCGAAGGGGATCCTCGGCGTCGGCCTCGCCGCCGGTCTCCTCCCGTGCCCGTCGGCGCTCGTCGTCCTCCTGAGCGCGATCGCCCTGCACCGAGTCGGGCTGGGGCTCGCTCTCATCGTGGCCTTCAGCCTCGGGCTCGCGGCGACGATCACCGCCATCGGTCTCGTCGCCGTGCTCGCGCGCCGTGCCTTCAGCCGGCTCTCGCTGAACGGCCCGGTCGTACGGGCGCTCCCGGCGGTCAGCGCCGCGCTGATCCTGACGGTCGGCATCGTCATCACGGCCAAGGCGCTTCCCGGCGTGCTCTAAACCAGCCCGAACCGATCTCGCGCTGCGCGCGAATCAGGGGCATGTTCGGGCTCGACGATTGGATCGCAGGTCTCTCCGAGGGCGCCTCCATCGCCGTCGTCCTCTTCGTCGCCGTGCTCCTCGGTCTCCGGCACGCAACGGACCCGGACCACATCGCCGCCATGACCACGCTCATCGCATCCGGGAAGGAGCGCGCTGCGCGCTCGGGCATGCGGCTCGGCGCGTGGTGGGGCGCCGGCCATGCCGTGACCCTCGTCGTCTTCGGGATTCCGATCCTCCTGGCCGAGCGCTATCTCCCCGAGCGCCTCCAGCAGGGCGCCGAGACCGCAGTCGCCGTGCTCATCGTCTATCTCGCAGTGCGGCTGCTCGTCCGCTGGCGCCACGGGTACTTCGACCTCCACGCGCACCCGCATCCGGACCAGGACCACCGGCACGCGGTGCGCACGCCGTTCGGCGCGTTCGGAATCGGTCTCGTGCACGGGATGGGCGGGAGCGCCGGTGTCGGTCTCCTCCTCCTGGCCGCGATCCCGGACGAGACGGTCGCGGTCGCCTCGTTGCTGCTGCTGGCGCTCTTCACCGCGGTCTCGATGGCTGTCGTGACGGCCGGATTCGGCCTTACGCTCTCTGCCCGCCCGGTGGCGGCCGCGTCCAACGTGGTCGTTCCCGTGCTCGGCGCGCTGAGCCTGACCTTCGGGCTCTGGTACGCGGCCGCGGCCTGGAGCCTCGCGCCGTATCCGTTCTAGCCGAACGTGAACGCGTAGCCCTCGAGCCCGGGCGAGAAGCGGAGCTCGAGCAAGCCTCGGGTGAGCTTCGGGAAGCGCGCGACCGTGTACAGCCGCGGGGTGCCCGAGACACGAATCGTCCGCTGGCGACGCCGGTCGACGAGCGCCTCGACGCGTCCGCTCCCGGCGAGAACGAGGAAGACGTCGTTCGCCTGGAAGTCGAGCCGCAGGCGGGCGTCCCCTCCGGCGACGATCCGCGACGGCTCGACGGTCCAGCTGCCGTCGTAGGCGATCTGGTCGGGGAGCAACGAGCCCTTCGGGAAGCGGTAGTCGGCCTCCGCGTCGAACGCGATCGGGCTGCGGTTCGCGAAGTTCTCGAGCCTCGCGTAGCCGAGGTACGTCTCGCGGGTCGTGATGTCGGTCGGGGTACGGTCCGGGACGACGGTGCGGGCAACCTGCACCTTTTCGCCGAGCAGTCGCCGTATGACGCTCTCCGTCTCGTCGTACGCGCCCTCGCCGAAGTGCACGTAGCGGACGCGTCCCGACCTGTCGATCAGGTACTTGGCCGGCCAGTAGTCGTTCGAGTAGGCCCGCCAGGTGGCGAAGTCGTTGTCGAGAGCAACCGGGTAGCGGACGCCGAGTCGCCCGACGGCGGACCGGACGTTCTCGGCCACGCGCTCGAACGCGAACTCGGGGCTGTGGACGCCCACGATCGTGAGGCCTGCTCGGCGGTACGCGCCGTCCCAGGCCCTGAGCTGCGGCAGGGTCCGCAGGCAGTTGATGCACGAGTACGTCCAGAAGTCGACGAGCACGACGCGGCCGCGCAGTTCCTCGAGCGACAGCGCACGTCCATCGCGTGTGTTGAGCCAGCGCTCGATCCCGCGGAAGTCCGGCGCTCTGGGGGTAGTTCCCTCGGCCGCGGCGATCGCATCGCCGGAGCCGCTCAGCTTCTCGAGCTCCGTCCGCGCGGTCGAGCTTCGCTCGATGCGCTCCTGGAGAGCCTCTGTGTAGCCGGGAACCATCGTCGTGAACCGCTGGTCGGCCGAGAACGCGATCGCGAGCGCGGTGGCGCCGACCACGACGCCGGCGACCTTCCTTGCGGCCGGGGCGTGCGTGCGGACGACCCGCAGGCTCGAGCCGAGTCGCTGCCCGCCGACCGCGTACGCGAGCATCGGGAGGCCGGCGCCGACGGCGTATGCGCCGGTCACGAGCACGATCCGTACGCCGATCTCCCCGCTCGCAGCGAGTGCCGTGATCGCGGCAAGCACCGGACCTGCACACGGGACGAAGACCAGGCCGACGCTGAGACCGAGGACGAACCCATTCGTGTCCGCGCCGACGCGTCGTCGAGTGAGGAAGAGGAACGGACGCTCGAGGAGCCAGGCCACGCGTCGCGACAGCAGGCTCGCGGCGAGGACGAGCAGCGCGACGATCGCGATGTCGCGGAGGAGATCCTCGGGAAGCCCGAGCGCGCTCAGAAGGGCAGCGCCGGCCAGCGTGAACGTCGTGAACGAGACGACGAGCCCCGTGACGATCGCGTACGGCCGCCTGCGGTTCGTGCTCGTCGCGCTCCCGGCCAGCAGGATCGGGAGCACCGGCAGGATGCACGGCGAGATCGCCGTGACGACCCCGGCGAAGAATGCGATCCCGAGAAGGACGAGCACGCGCACAGGGTAGGTCGCTCTCCCTTACGAGCGCGTGAAATCCCCGCGTTAGGCTCCTCGCATGGAGCCGATCGAGAGCATCGTCACGGTCGACGACGCCGAGCGCGCCGCCGAGGCCGTTCTCTCGCCCGAGGCCTGGGCGTACATCGCGGGCGGCGCAGGCGACGAGCGGACGCTGCGCTGGAACCGGGAGGCGTTCTCCGAGTACCGCCTGCGACCGCGCGTGCTGGTGGACGTCACCGCGGTGACCACGGAGACGACGGTGCTCGGGACGCCAGTCTCCATGCCGGTGCTCGCCGCCCCGGCGGCGTTCCAGGGCATCGCGCACGAGGAGGGCGAGGTCGCGACAGCGCGTGGCACGGCCGCGGCGGGAACGCTGATGTGCCTCTCGACGGTGGCGACGGCGACGCCCGCCGAGGTCGCAGCAGCAGCGCCCGACGCGCCACGCTGGCTCCAGATCTACGTCTTCAAGGACCGTGACGTGACCGACGACGTGATCGGGCAGGCGCTCGACGTCGGTTTCTCGGCGCTCGTGCTCACCGCCGACCTGCCCGTGTACGGCCGGCGGGACCGCGAGGAGCGCGCCGGCTTCGTCGCGCCCGAGGAAGCGGTGCCGGCGTTTGCCGCAGCCGCTGCGCGCGGCGTCGCCGACGCCACCGCGCTCGGCCTGATCGAGGCCGGTCTCGAGTGGGACTACGTGACGGAGCTGCGGGAGCGTTGGAAGGTCCCGGTGGTCGTCAAGGGCCTCGTCACGGCGGAGGACGCCGTGCTCGCCTGCGAGCACGGCGCGGCTGCGGTCGTGGTGTCGAACCACGGCGGCCGGCAGCTCGACGGCTCGATCGCGACCCTGCACGCGCTGCCGGAGGTCGTCGACGCGGTCGCCGGCCGCGCCGAGGTCTACCTGGACGGCGGCGTTAGGCGAGGAAGCGATGTCGTCACTGCGCTCGCGCTTGGCGCCAGGGCGGTCCTCGTCGGGCGTCCCGTGATCTTCGGGCTCGCCTACGGAGGAGCCACGGGTGTCCGCCAGGTGCTCGAGCTCCTCCGCGACGAGACCGAGAACGCGCTCGCGCTTCTCGGCTGCCGGTCGCCGGCGGAGGTAACGCGTGCACACGTGACGAGGCCCGGGCCGACATGATCGAGGAGCTGATCCGGAACGCGGTCCACGTTCTTCCCGAGGGCGCTCTCGACGAGAAGCTGAAGCTCGGCCGCCCGCTTCGCGTGAAGATGGGCATCGACGTCACGGCACCGGACGTAACGCTCGGCAACGGCGTTCCGCTTCAGCGCATGGCGGCGTTCCAGCGTGCGGGCCACGTCGGAGTGCTCATTGTCGGCGACTACACCACCCGGATCGGCGACCCTTCTGGCCGCTCCGCCGCGCGCCCGATCCTCTCCGACGACGAGATCGACCGCAACGCCCGCCGCTTCGTCGAGCAGGCATCCACGATCATCGACCCCGAGCGCACGGAGGTTCGCTTCAACGGTGAGTGGCTCGCGAATCTCGACTTTGCGGAGATCCTGCGGCTGACGCGTACAACGACGGTTGCTCAGATCCTCGAGCGCGACGACTTCGCGAAGCGCCAGGCTGCCCGCGAGCCGATCTCGATCTCCGAGCTCCTCTATCCGCTGATGCAGGCCTACGACTCGGTGGCCGTCGAGGCCGACGTCGAGCTCGGCGGAACGGATCAGCTATACAACCTCCTCGCCGGCCGCGAGGTCATGCAGCAGTACGGGCTCGAGCCGCAAGTCGCCCTCACGGTCGAGTACCTCGTGAGCTGGGACAGGGAGGGGATGAGCGCCTCGCGCGGCAACTACATCGGCCTCACGGAGGCTGCGGAGGAGCAGTTCGGGAAGGCAATGCGCATTCCCGACGATCTGCTGCCGCAGTGGTACAGGCTCGTTATGGAGTCGAACGACGACCCGCTCGCATCCGATCCCATGGCGGCGAAGCTCGCGCTCGCTCGCTGGATCGTGGCGCGTGCGCATGGGCCAGAGGCGGCGGACGAGGCGGAAGC
>CAWKDP010000023.1:100000-212665 GCA_963848405.1 uncultured Actinomycetes bacterium
GACGAAAGTCGGCCTTAGTGATCCGACGGTGGAGAGTGGAATCGCCGTCGCTCAACGGATAAAAGGTACTCCGGGGATAACAGGCTCATCCTTCCCAAGAGTCCATATCGACGGAAGGGTTTGGCACCTCGATGTCGGCTCGTCGCATCCTGGGGCTGAAGCAGGTCCCAAGGGTTGGGCTGTCCGCCCATTAAAGCGGCACGCGAGCTGGGTTCAGAACGTCGTGAGACAGTTCGGTCCCTATCCGCCATGGGCGTTGGAGGTTTGCGAGGATTCGTCTCTAGTACGAGAGGACCGAGACGAACAGGCCTCTGGTGTATCAGTTGTCCTGCCAAGGGCATCGCTGATTAGCCACGCCTGGATGGGATAACCGCTGAAAGCATCTAAGCGGGAAGCCCACCTCAAGATGAGACCTCCCATCTCCTAGAGAGAGTAAGGGCCGTGGAAGACCACCACGTCGATAGGCGGGACGTGCAAGCGCAGCAATGCGTTCAGCGGACCCGTACTAATTGCCCGAGGTCTTGACTTTGAACACGTTCGTCGCCGCTATGGAGTTTTGAAGGTCGTGCGTGAGCTCCGGGAACGCGCCACCTTTGACACCTTGGGCGGTCATAGCGACGGGGATACACCTCTTCCCATTCCGAACAGAGCAGTTAAGCCCGTCAGCGCCGATGGTACTCGGGGCGCAAGCCCCCGGGAGAGTAGGACGCCGCCCATTTGATGAACGCGAGGGGTCAGACTTCAGTCTGACCCCTCGTCCGTTTCCCAGGCCGCGAGGCGGCCTTCGTCGTTCGTAGACTCGCTCGGTGACTTCCGGGGTGGAGCTCCGCGACGACGATCTCGTGCTGCGGCCGTGGTCGGAGGACGACGTGCCGGCGCTCGTCGAGGCCTGCAACGACCCGGAGATCGTGCGCTGGATCCCGCTCATCCCGTCGCCGTACACGGAGGCAGACGCACGTGCGTTCGTCGGCGGCGGGAGCGAGGACTACTCGCTCGCGATCACCCGCAACGGCGACGTCGTCGGCGCGATCGGCCTGGGATTGAACGGGCCAGGCTACCGGGGCCGGATCGGCTACTGGGTCGCGGCTCCCGCACGCGGTGCCGGCATCTGCACGCGAGCGCTGCGCCTGCTCTCGCGCTGGGCGCTCACCGACCTCGGGCTCCGGCGGCTCGAGCTCATCACGGATCCGGACAACGTGGCCTCCCAGCGGGTGGCCGAGAAGGTCGGCTATCGCCGCGAGGGCGTGCTGCGCTCGCACCTCCTGCACCCGGACGGCCGGCTCCGGGACTCGGTGATGTTCTCGCTGCTACCTGGGGAGCTGGTCGAGTAGCGGAGCAGGGCGGCCGTTCCGACCTGCGCCGAGCTCGCGCAGCCGGCGCACTCGGTCCTCGAGCGGCGGATGCGTCTTGAACATCCGCGCGAGGCCCTCGTTCTCGAACGGATCGAACGGGTAGAGCGGCTCCGTCGCGGGTGAGGCCGCGAACTCGACGAGCTCCGACGCCCGGTCGAGGCGCAGCAGCGCGTCGGCGAGATCGTTCGCGTCGCCCCCGGCCGCGGCGGCGAGCGCATCGGCCTCGAGCTCCCGCTTCGACGACAGGAGCAGGTGGACGAAGGCCGACGCGACCGGCCCGAGCACGAAGAGGAGCGCGCGCGAGAGCCACCCTCCGACCCGGCTCAGCTCCACGAGCGTTGCCGCGAAGAGCACGACGAAGGTCTGGATCAGGACGTCCCTGCGGCGCACGTGGGCGAGCTCGTGCCCGATCGCCGCCTCGAGCTCTTCGCCGCGCAAGGCCTGGAGCGCACCGGTGGACACAGCGAGCGCCGAGCCCCGCGGGCCACGTCCGACGACGAAGAGCCGTGGAAAGCCGTCGGGGATGAGGTAGAGCTGCGGGGAGCGAACGTCGAGCCTCGCGGCGACCTTGTCGACGGTCGACCGCAGCAGTGGATCCTCCGCGAGTGCGTGGGGGCGCGCTCCGAGCATCCCGAGGAGCGCCCGGTCGCCGTAGCGGTAGACGCCGGTCGCAGCGAGCAGCGAGCACAGCCCGAAGAGAAGGGCCGTCGTCTGGCCGCCGATCAGCCAGCCAAGGCCTCCGAACGCGGCGGTCAGCACCGCAACGAGGACCCAGGCCTTCGCCAGGTTCGCCGCGACTGCGGAGCGCGGCGCAGCGACGGTGCTACTCCTCGCCGATTTCGCCTTCCGTGAGGCCGCGTGGCGGCCAGTCCGGCTCGGGGGCGTCGCAGCGGCTCGAGCAGTGGAGTGACGCGACGTTCTGGAGCGGGATGAGGATGTGCCCGTTGAGCTCGACGTGCGGGACGTCCTCGATCGAGCAGTACGCGGTCAGCATTCCCTCCTGATAGTCGCCGCCGAAGAGCGCGACCTCGACCTGCTCGCCCTTGTACTTGTTCGTGTAGTCCTCCACCGCGCGGAGCGTAGCGATTGCCGTGTAGCCAAGCGGTCGTCCCTGCCGTGGCTGCCGCTGGATGCGGTGCTGGTGGTGCACCGGTGGTGCCTCGGCGCTCGCGTCGAGCTGAGCGAGACGGCACGCGCGGGGCTCCGTTTCATCCGGGTGCAGCTCGAGGGCTACCGCGTCTCCGGCCAGGGGACACACACCGCGTAGCGGATCGCGCGCGAGGAGCTCGCGCGTGCGTGCCTAAAGCGCGGCGAGGATCGTCGCCTGAAACGCGAAGCTGTTGATGTTGACGTTCATCCCGAATACCTCGATGTTCGCCTCGATCCTGAGCTGCGTCCTTGCCGACTCGTCGTCGAAGTCGGCGTCGACGTCAGTCACGCTCCACGTCGTGACCGATTGCGACGGATCGCCCGTGAATAACCGGACAGAGCTAGGCGCGGCCGTCGCAAGCGCCTTGACGAACTGGGCACTTGTAAGAGTTGGGCCGACCAAGGCGGTGAATGTCTTTTGCGCGGTCGCTGCTGACCCAGCTTCTGCTCCCGCGAAGAGATTCACGAATCCGATCCCGCTGACGATGAACATTCTGTTGGTAGGTCCCGGCCCGCTGACATGCACTTCGAGTTCCTGCTGGTTCGTGATGTTGGTGATCGCGACTGGCATGTGCATCCGCCTCCTGATCGACCCGACCTCCCGTTTAGAGGATCGGATTCTCGCAGCCCAATGAGAGCCGGTAGGAACGGCGATGCTCTCCGGGCGGGGGCTAGGAAGAGACAAGGGCTGCGCGAGAGACTCAACCCCCTCCACCCCGAGTCTCTCGCGCAGCGACGGCGAGCCCGCGCAGGCCCCACCTGCTACAGGGGTGCGCCGTTTACCGAGCGACCGGCCTCCCAGCGCCGGACTCACCGTGGCATCACGGTACGCGCGGGCAGCCAAGCCGCACAGGACACGATCGGGTCAACTCGCTGCTC
Source organism: uncultured Actinomycetes bacterium (assembly GCA_963848405.1). GTDB lineage: Bacteria > Actinomycetota > Thermoleophilia > Gaiellales > Gaiellaceae > GMQP-bins7. Next base: position 103,381 of record CAWKDP010000023.1, read on the forward strand.
GTGCTGCTCGGTCGTGCTGGTGGTGCCTGGGTGGTGCCTCGGGGCTCAGAGTGCGCCGCAAACCCGCTCCACTACACGAACTTGGACTTGCTCGTGTAGCCCTCCACGAGCCGCGTCAGTCTAGCTTCGAGAACGCGCCGTCCCGGAACGCGAGGCGAACGATGTGGCAGTTCGCGATCGGCCCGTTTCCGTCGGCCGCGCAGTGCGCGAGCATCGCGCGCAGCGGGCCGCCGTGCGTCACCACGAGGACCTGGCTCTCGGGGTGGTCGAGGGCAATGCGCTGTAAGGCCTCGAGGATGCGTGTTGCGAGCTCGTCGCGCGTCTCTGCGTCTCCCCACGAGCCATTTCGGGCCTCTGGGAAACGCTCGAGCGCGTCCTCCTCGGTCAGTCCCTCCCAGGTTCCGAAGTCACGCTCGCGAAGCGCGGGCAGGACCTCGACCTGCAGCGCGTGCGTCTCCGCGACGACGCGGGCGGTCTCGTAGGCGCGAGTGAGGTCGCTCGAGTAGACCGCTGTCAGCTGCTCGTCCGCCAGCGTCTCTGCAAGCGCCAGAGCCTGCGCGAGCCCGGTCTCGTTCAAAGGCCGGTCGGCGTGGCCCTGGACACGGCGCTCCGCGTTCCAGTCGGTCTCGCCGTGGCGCGCGAGCAGGATCGTCGTCTCGGTCACGTCGCTACGCTAGCCGCCCGTGGAGCTCGGACTCGGTGATCGTGCGTGCCTCGTGACGGGCTCCACTCGCGGAATCGGCCTCGAGACGGCACGAATGCTCGTAGAGGAGGGAGCGCGCGTCGTCACGTGCGGACGTAGCACCGCGCCGGGCATCGGGGAGGCCGCGCACATCGTCGCCGACCTCGCGCGTGCCGGCGAGCCCGAGCGCGCGGTATCCGAGACGGTGACCGCGCTCGGCGGGCTCGACGTCCTCGTCAACAACGTCGGCATCGCGCGGCATGCGCGTTTCGACGATGTGCCGGACGAGGAGTGGGACGCGTACTGGCAGATCAACGTGATGAGCTACGTGCGCGCCATTCGCGCCGCGCTTCCCCACCTGCGCGAGGGCGCAGGGGCCATCGTCAACGTGTCGTCCACCGCCGGGAAGCGCCCGTCGACGGGAATGCCGCACTACTCGGTGACGAAGGCGGCGGTGCTCTCGCTGTCGCGGCTCGTGGCCGACGTCTATGCGGCTGACGGCATCCGCTGCAACGCCGTAACGCCCGGGCCGACCGCGACCGACGCGTGGCTCGGCGAGGGCGGGCTGGCCGAGCAGCAAGGGGATCGCGAGGAGGTTCTCGCGAAGGTCGGCGCCGGCCGCCCGCTCGGCCGGCTCGCGCGGCCGGAGGAGATCGCCGCGGTCATCGTGTTCCTCTGCTCGGACCGCGCCTCCTACGTCACCGGTGCTGCGTGGAGCGCGGACGGCGGCACCGTTCCGATCATCGTCTGATGGGCCCGTTCGAGACTCGGATGCGAGAGCTCGAGAACGCCCTCTCGCCGTACGCGATTCGCTCGTTCGAGACGGAGGGTCGCCCCCTGCCCGAGCCCGAGTCCGACGTCCGGACGCCGTTTCAGCGCGACCGCGACCGGATCGTCCACTCGAAGCCGTTTCGGCGTCTGAAGGGGAAGACGCAGGTCTTCATCGACCCCGCGGGAGACCACGTGCGGACGCGCATGACGCACACGCTCGAGACGACAGCGATCTCGCGCGTCGTCGCACGGGCGCTGCGGCTGAACGAGGACCTCGTGGAGGCGATCGGGCTCGGTCACGACATGGGGCACACGCCGTTCGGGCACGCGGGCGAGGACGCGCTGGACGAGGCGCTGCGCGAGCGGTTCGGGCGCCGCTTCCGGCACAACGAGCAGTCGCACCGTATCGCGCGGTCGCTCAATCTCACGCTCGAGGTCTGCGACGGGATCCTGAGCCACACCGGTGAGCGCGAGCCCGAGACGCTGGAAGGGAAGATCGTGCGGCTCGTCGACCGCGTCGCGTACATCAACCACGACATCGACGACGCCCTGCGCTACGGGCTCCTGGAGGAGGAAGATCTCCCACATGAGGAGATCGCCGTGCTCGGGCCCACGGGCTCGACGCGCATCGACCGCCTCGTCCACGACATCGTCGAGTCTTCCGAGGGCGTGGAGGACATCCGGCAGTCGCGCGAGGTGGGGGAGGCGATGCTGTCGCTGCGCGCCTTCATGTTCGAGCGCGTCTATCTCGGGCCGCAGGCAGCGCCGGAGCACGAGCGGGCGCACGAGGTCGTGCGGGCGATCTTCGACGCGCTGGTCGAGCGCGGCGAGAGCGTGGACGAGATCGTCGACTACATCGCCGGCATGACCGACCGCTTCGCGCTCGACTACGCCGAGTCGCTCTGAGCGTCGGACGAGTGGAGGCGCGGGCGGGCAGTAGTCTCAGCTCCAGTGGCGCGGATCAAGGACTCGTCGGTGCGGGAAGCCGTCGCGGCGGCCGACATCGTCGAGGTGGTCTCGGCGCGGACGCAGCTTCGGCGCGCGTCGGGCTCGCGCTATACGGGCCGCTGCCCCTTCCACGAGGAGCGGACGCCCAGCTTCTCCGTCAACCCGGTCGAGAAGCTCTACTACTGCTTCGGCTGCGGGAAGGGCGGCGACATCATCTCGTTCGTCCGCGAGAGCGAGAACCTCGACTTCGTGGGTGCGGTCGAGTGGCTGTCGGAGCGCTTCCGGGTCACGCTCGAGTACGAGGAGACGTCGCCCCGGCTCGAGGAAGCGCGGCGCCATCGCGACCGCCTCCATGCGCTCCTCGAGCAGACGACCGCCTACTTCGAGCGGCTGCTCTGGGACGGCGACGGCGGCGCTTCCGTGCGCGCGTACCTGGCGGAGCGCGGGCTCGGCGAGGAGGTCTCGAAGGAGTTCCGGCTCGGTCTCGCTCCCGGGCGCGGTCTCGCGGAGAAGGCCCGCGAGCGCGGGTTCACGACCGACGAGCTTCGCGCAGCGGGCCTGACGACGGTCCGCGGCGGCGACTACTTCCCGCGGCGGCTCATGTTCCCGCTCGCCGACGTGCGCGGCCGCGTCGTGGGCTTCCAGGCACGGAAGCTCGACGAGGACGACCCGCTGCGCGGGAAGTACGTGAACTCACCGGAAGGCGACCTCTTCCACAAGGGCTCGATCCTGTACGGCCTGCATCTCGCGCGCGCGGCGATCTCGAAGCAGGACCGCGCCGCGGTCGTCGAGGGGAACACGGACGTGATCGCGCTGCGGCAGGCCGGGTTCGAGCCGGTGGTCGCGTCGATGGGGACCGCGTTGACGGAACGCCAGCTCCGGGAGCTCGGCCGGCTGACGCGGAAGATCTTCCTCTGTTTCGACGCCGACGCCGCCGGGCAGGACGCGACCCTGCGCGGGATGGAGCTGGCTGCGGCGCAGAAGTTCGACGTGAAGGTCGTCACGCTGCCACGCGGCCAGGACCCCGCCGACGCGCCGGAGGGCTTCGAGGAGCGGCTCGCCGGTGCCGAGAGCTACCTGCTCTACCGCGTGCGGCTCGAGCTCGACCGCTCCGCCGACCGCCAGGAGGCCTTCGTCCGCGCTCGGGAGGTGCTCTCGAAGGCCGAGGACTCGCCCGAGCGGCAGGAGGCACTGCGACTGGTCGCCGATCGGCTCGATCTTCCGAAGGAGACCCTCGGCGGGATCGCAGCAGCGTCTCGCGACGGCTCGTCTGGTTCTGGGACGCCGCGCCTGCTCGGCGCCCGGGAGCGGCTCGAGCTGGACGTGCTCGCCGCGTGTCTCGTGCATCCGGCTCTTCTGCCGGCGCTCGCCGAGCTGAGCCCGGAGCACTTCGACTCGGAGCTCAATCGCCGCTTCCGGGCGATGCTCGTGTCGAAGGCCGACGATCCCGAGCTGACGGCGCTGCGCGCCGAGCTCGACGCCCGCGCGGCGCAAGAGGCGATCGACAAGCGAACCGGCCAGGAGCTTCTGCTCCGCCTCCGCGAGCGCAAGCTCAAGCGCGACCTCGTCGGCGCCGACCTCGCTCGCACGACCGAGCTCCAGGCGCTCCTCGCAAAGGTGCGCCAGTCGCTCGCCGAGCTCGGCTAGAGGAGCGAGGGTCAGGAGCGCCTTGGCGGTGTGGAGGCGGTTCTCGGCCTCGTCCCAGACCGCCGACTGCGGCCCGTACAGGACCTCGGCCGCGATCTCCTCGCCCGGGTGCGCCGGCAGGCAGTGGAGCACGATCGCGTCGCGGTCCGCGACGGCGAGCAGCCGCTCGTCGAGCGCGTACGGCGCGAGGTCGCGCAGACGCTGCGACCGCTCGTGCTCCTGGCCCATGCTCGTCCAGACGTCGGTGACGAGCACATGCGCGCCGGCCGCTGCGTCGTGTGGGTCGCGGAAGACCTCGACGCCCGGCGGCTCGTAGCCCGGCGGAGAGGCGCAGGCGAAGTCGACATCGAGCAACTCGCAGGCGCCCGCGAGCGAGACGCAGACGTTGGTCCCGTCCCCGACCCATGCCACGCGCACGCCGTCGAGGCCGCCGAGGCGCTCGCGGATCGTCTGCAGGTCGGCGAGCGCCTGCAGCGGATGCTCTTCGTCGGTCAGCGCGTTGAGCACCGGCACGTGTGCCGCCCCGGCGAGCGCGTCCACTTCCGCCTGCGGCCCGGTGCGCACGGCGAGTACGTCGAGGTAGCGGGAGAGCACGCGTGCGGTGTCGTCGAGGGGCTCGCCGCGGGCGAGCTGGAGCTCCGAGGCGGGGAGCTCGATGCTCGACCCGCCGAGTTGCGCCATCGCGACCGAGAGCGAGACCCGCGTGCGCGTCGAGGGCTTGCGGAAGAGCAGGCCGAGCGTGCGACCTTCCAGCGGACGGTGCGGCTCGCGGGCTGCGTGCAGCTGCTTCAGCTCGGCGGCCAGATCGAGGACAGACTCGAGCTCTGCGGGAGCGAGGTCCGAGATGCGGGTGAGCGACCGGCGCGCCCAGATCGACCGACAGCTCGACCGGGAGCGGAGCGGGAAGGGTGGTCACCTTCACGCTGCGCCCTCGAGCAGGTGCGCCCGCAGCTCGTCGCGCAGCTCGCTGCCCACGACGCCCTCGCGGGCGACGATCACGATGGTGTTCTCGCCGGCGATCGTGCCGAGGATCCGGGGATGCGCGGAGCGGTCGATCTCCTCGCACAGCGCGCCCGCGAAGCCGTACGGCGTGGTGACGAGCACGAGATTGCCGCTCGACTCCACCGTGAGCGCGGCTCTGCGGAAGCTCGAGGCAAGGCTCAGCGGGACCGCGTCCTCGGGCAGCGCGTAGACGAGCCGCCCGCTCGCATCGCGGGTCTTGACGAGCCCCAGCTCGCGGACGTCACGGGAGACCGTCGTCTGGACGACGTCGTGACCGGACGCGTGCAACGCGTCCGCGAGCTCCGCCTGCGTCGAGATGGGCAGCTCGCGGACGAGGCGCCTGATGGCACCCTGCCGCTCCTGTCGGTTCATTCGAGGACCTCCTCGAGGATCGTGAGGGCGTGGTCGACCTCGGACGCGCTCACCACGAGCGGCGGAGCGAGGCGCAGGACATGGTCGCCCGCGGTGAGGACGACGAGCCCGCGCTCGAGCGCGGCTGCGGCGATGTCGGCGGCCGGTGGCTCGACGTCCGCGCCGACGAGCAGGCCGGCGCCGCGAACCGCGCTCACGCCGGGCAGCCCCGCGAGGCCGGCCCGCAGGCGCGTGCCCTGCTCCACGACGTTCGCGAGCAGCTCGTCGTCGAGCGCGTCCACGACCGCGCACGCGGCTGCACACGAGACCGGGTTGCCGCCGAACGTCGAGCCGTGGTCGCCGGGCACGAACGCGCCTGCGGTCTCCTCGGCGACGAGCAGGCAGCCGATCGGTAGCCCGTTGGCGAGTCCCTTCGCGAGCGTGACGAGATCGGGACGGACACCGAGCTGCTCGAAGGCGAAGAACGTGCCCGTGCGGCCGACGCCGGTCTGGATCTCGTCGATGCAGAGCAGGGCGTCGAGCTCAGCCGCAGCGCGTATGAACGCCGGAGCGAGCGGCCGGACGCCGCCCTCGCCCTGGATCACCTCGAGCAGGATGAGACCCGTTTCCGGGCGGACCGCCGCCTCGAGAGCGGCGATGTCGTCCGGGGGCACGAAGCGGACCGGGGCGAGCAGCGCTTCGAACGGCGCGCGCTTCGACGGCTGGCCGGTCGCCGAAAGCGCCCCGAGCGTCCTGCCGTGGAAGGACCCCTCGAGCGCCACGATGCCCGGCTTCCCGGAGGCCTTGCAGGCGTACTTGACGGCTGCCTCGATTGCCTCGGTTCCGGAGTTGCAGAGGAACGTCTGCGCTCCTTCGCCTCCGAACCTCGCGGACAGACGCGCCGCGAGCGCCGGGCCCGGCAACGTGCCGAAGAGGTTCGACGCATGCCAGAGCCGGTCGAGCTGCTCCTGGGCCGCTGCGAGCGGCGCGGGGTGTCGATGGCCGAGCGCGACGACGGCGATGCCTCCTCCGAAGTCGAGGTAGCGGCGCCCGTCCTCGTCGAACAGCCACGTTCCTTTCCCGCTGACGAACGTCACGGGCACGGGCGGATACGTCGGGAGCAATCGCGTTGCGTCGAGGACCTGGCTCACGCGGTCACCGCCGTCTGACCGATCTCCGCCGTCACGCCGACCCGCGCCGCGCGGGCCGCGGCGAGCAGCTTCGGGACGATCCCGCCTGTGAACGTCCCGTCGTCGATCAGTCGCTCGGCCTCGTCGGCCACGATCTCCGGCGCCACCTCACCCTCGACGAGCACGCCGGGCACGTCCGTGACGAACAGCAACCGCTCTGCGCCGAGACCGATGGCGAGCGCCGCTGCCGCTTCGTCGCCGTTGACGTTCATCGGGCCGTACGCGAGCGGTGCGACGACGGGGATTCCACCTGCCCGGAGCGCGTCGAGGATCGGTTTCGGTGCCGCCGGGATGGGACGCCCGACGTGGCCGAGCTCCGGGATCCTGATCGCGGCGAGGACGCCCTGGGGCAGCGGCAAGGCTCGCAGCCCGATCGCGGCGCAGAGCTCGCCGTTCACGGCGGCCAGCGACTCGCGCACGACGTCCAGGGCGGCGGCACTCGTGACGCGCCGACCGTCGACGAACTCGACGGGCAGTCCTCGGCGTGCCATCTCGTCCGAGATCTGCGGCCCGGCTCCGTGCACCACGACGACCCGGTGCTGTGAGGCGAGGTCGTCCACCTGACGCGCCACCGACGTCGCGATCGCGCCGCCCACCTTGACGACGATCGTGCTCACGTCCGGTAGTCCGCGTTGATGCGGACGTAGTCGTAGGAAAGGTCCGACGCGAGGTAGGAGGCGGAACCGTCGCCGAGACCGAGGTCGAGCTCGATCGTGCACACCGGGCCGTCGAGCGCTGGCTCGAGCGCGGTCGGCGTGCCCGCGGCGAACACCGGCGTCCCGTTGAAGCGCAGCGAGACCGAGCCCGGGTCGAGCTCCGCGAAGCCGCCGTTGTGCGGCGCGGAGCCGGCCGCCGCGAGAACGCGGCCCCAGTTCGCGTCGCGCCCGAAGGCGGCGGTCTTCACGAGCGGGGACGTGGCGACCCGCCGCGCGATGGCAGTCGCCTGGTCCGCGGTGGCCGCCCCGGCGACCTCGATCTCGAGCAGCACCGTCGCGCCCTCCGCGTCGGCGACGAGCTGCGACGCGAGGTCTGCGCACAGCTCGCGCACGGCCGCGCCGAAGCTCGCGTCGTTGCGTGCACAGCCGCTCGCGCCGTTCGCGAGCAGGATGACGGCGTCGTTCGTCGAGCAGTCGCCATCCACCGAGATCCGGTTGAAGCTCTCGTCGACCGCGGGTCGCAGGAAGGCGTCGGCCTCGCCCGGCGCGAGCGGGTAGTCGGTCGTCAGGACGGCGAGCATCGTCGCGAGCGCGGGGTGGATCATCCCGGCGCCCTTCGCCATCCCGCCGATGACGAAGCCGTCGCGGGCGACCACCGCCTGCTTGGGCTTCTTGTCGGTCGTCAGGATCGCCTCGGCCGCAGCGTCGCCACCGTTCTCGCTCAGCAGGGCGGCCGCCTTCCCGAGCCCGGCCGTCACCTTCTCGAGCGGTAGCGGCTGGCCGATCACGCCGGTCGAGAGCACGAGAACCTGCTCCGGCTTCAGGTCGAGCAGTCGGCCGACCTCGGCGGCGGTGGCGAGCGCGTCCTGCTCCCCGCGCGGCCCCGTCGCGGCGTTCGCGACTCCGGAATTGACGACCACCGCCTGCGGCTCGGCCCGGGCGAGATGCGCCTTCGAGACCACGAGCGGGGCCGCCAGGACGCGGTTGCGCGTGAACATGGCGGCGCCGACGGCGGGCTGAAGAGAGCGGACCACGGCGAGGTCGAGGTGGGCGTTCCGGATGCCGGCATGGACGCCTGCCGCGACGAAGCCCTGTGCGGCGGTCACGCTCATACGAGAACGCCCGTCAGTCGCAGCCCTGAAGTCTCGGGGAATCCCAGCGCGAGATTGGCGTTCTGCACCGCCTGGCCGGCGGCGCCCTTGCCGAGGTTGTCGAGCGCGCAGATGACGATCCAGCGTCCGGCCGTGCGGTGGGCGAACAGCGAGAGCTCCGCCGCATCCGTCCCCTGCACGCGCGCAAGGTCCGGCACGACGCCCTCCGGGAGCACGGTCACCACGGGGCTCGTCGCGTACGCGGCGTCCAGGCGGTCGCGCAGGTCGCGCTCCTCGGGCGTGACGTAGCACGTGACGAGGAGGCCGCGGCGCACCGGCAGCAGGTGCGGCACGAAGCACACGTCGAAGCCGAGGACGGCCGCGATCTCGGGCTCGTGCTGATGTGCCCCGACGCGGTACGGCGCGACGTTCTCGAGGACTGCGGTGGCATGCGAGGTCGCCTTGAGCGCGCGCCCCGCGCCCGAGACGCCCGACTTCGCGTCCACGACGACGCTCGTCGGGTCGATCGCGTCGGCGATCGGGGCCAGCGCGAGCAGCGCCGCGGTCGCGTAGCAACCCGGGTTCGCGACCAGCGGCCCGGTGGGCGGCGAGAGCTCGGGCAGCGCGTAGCACCACTCGGCGAGCGTCTCGGGCCGCGGGTGCGCGAAGCCGTACCACGCCTCGTACTCGGCTGCGTGGGAGAGCCGGTGTGCGCCGGAGAGGTCGACGACGACGACGTCCGCCGGCGGCTCGAGCGCGGCGGCCCGCTCGTGGTCGAGGCAGCAGAAGACCAGCTCGGCGGGCGTTGCCAGCGCAGCGTCGTTCGTGACGAAGTCGGGCAGCCCGAGCCTCGCGAGCCGCGGGTCGAGCGCATCGGCCGGCCTGCCTGCGAGCGAATCCGAGCCGAGCGCCACGAGCTCGAGAGCGTCGTGCGCGAGCACGCGGTCGAGCGTCTCCTGGCCGGAATAGCCCGACGCGCCGAGGATCGCGACGGTCGCCATGCGCCTATTATGCAGAAAGCTACGTAGAATGCGTCGCTAGGCGGCGCGGGGCAGGCGAAGCTCCCCGGGTTGGACTCGAACCAACAACCCTCCGGTTAACGGCCGACTCGGGCGAGGTCGCGTGGGGCCGGTGCGGCATGGTTGAGCCATCTGAGGTGCCGCTCTGTGCCCTCAGATCAGGTGGCGTCGGGTACGAAATCCGGTACGAAGTTGCGCCACCGACGAGTCAGAGCAACGGGCTGAACCAGTAGACAATGTCTCCGACGAGCTCTCGCGTTGCGCACATGCCGGCCCAGACCGAGAGTCTCGATGCCGTCATCATCAGTGACACCGAGGTGGAACGCGGCCTGAATGTCGACCTCGAATCGTGGGGGCTCGCCATCCGCCCCGGCGTGGACGTCGTGGAGGCGGGCGACGACGCTTCCGTCAGTGAACTGCCCAAACACGGGCTCGATTCGCCCGAACCCAACGCCGCCGCCGGTCATCCGGATCGTCAGTGCTCGCTTCCATGAGTGCCGAGTTGGCGAAGTGCATCTCGCGGTGCTTAGTCGACGTTCGAGAGCACGTTGAGCCCGTGCAGGAGCGACCACGTCGGTTCTTCGTCTCGGTACGGCTGCAGCCTTCGACTGAACTCGCGCGTGGGCAGGACCAGGCTCTGCAGCAGGCGGTTTCTCGACGCTCGGCGTAGGCGTCTGGGTCGACCAAGATCGGGAACTGCGTTCGGCGGTATGGAGCAGCCGTTTTTAGAAGTGCGAGTTGCCACGTGAGTTGATCCAGCGCGGACCGGGTGTTGTGCGCGATGTCGCCGATGATCGGTCCAAGCGCATTGGGCGGCGACTCGGTCACCCGGATCGTCGTAACCCACTGCGACCGCTGCTCATCGAAGTGACCCTCCAAGTGCATGGGCCGTCGGGCGTAGTAGGCCCCGAACGCCTCCGCGAACTCGAGCAGGTGTCGGTCGGCTCGTCCCAACTTGAGCCGGACCGCGTCGATGGCCGAGAGCTCGCTCGACAAACTGCCGTAGGAGCTTAGAGTCGCGATTTGCGGCTCGTTGAACCGAACACCCGTTCGCGTTAGGGTGGAGCAGTGATCCGACTCCGGGGCTACCCACTCGCCCAGAACGAAGCGTCGGAGCTCGCCCGCCGCCTCCACGCTCGCGCCGATCCGAACGGAGTCGACGTCGCCAAGCGCCTCGAGCGTGCGGTGGCTGCGGCTACCGGCGTGATCGCGACGACGCACGCGCAGGCGAACGCAGTCCCTCGTCGCACTGGAAGAGTTGCCACCCGCGTTGAGCGAGCGGCTGCAAGTGATCGCAGCCGAACTCCGCGAGTTCGTGGCCGATGCGCCCGTGCCCGAGGGGAGTTGCAGTGCGCCAACTGCAATCGTCTCGCCGCCGCAGAGGAGAATCCCGAGGACACCTGGCGTGCGTACTCCGACGGGACGGGCACCCTCGTCGTCATATGCCCAGCGTGTGCGCGGCGGGAGTTCGGGTCCTAACCGCCGCGCCGTCCGGCTACGACAGCCGCTCCATCGCGCTGAACACATCGGTGCGCAACTCCTTGAGTTCTCGCCGTCGCTCCCTAACGACCCGCATGCCTCGGTCGTAAGCCGCCTTCATCCTTGCTCGATTCTTTGGAGCGTTGGCCTCGTCGCGCGAAATGGTGATCCGCGCGGCCTTCACCAACCCGAGTCCAACATCTCGATAGGCCCGATGCAGTCGCCTCTGCTTCGCCGCGTAGTCGCGGTACTTTGGATACAGGCGCTCGCCTATCCAGAACCGGTTCGTTTCGACAAGCGCGGTGAGTCTCGCCTGCTCTCGTTGCACGACCGCCGACCGTCCCTCGTAGACCGTCAGGGTGGCGGGCTCAGCAATGGTGGTCCCCGCGGGTGCGATATTCGGCGCTCCGATGCGCGCGAGGTCTATGACGAGTCGCGCAACCTCGTATTCCCCGAGTGAAACGACGGCTCGCTGATGACGGTCGAGCGCCTGCCATATCTCAGCGACCTTCGCGACGCGCAACCGCGCGATCTCGTTCTTCATCGCCTGGTCGGCGCGATGGTTCTCGAGCACGAAGTTCAGCACGAACCCGGCTAGCACGATGAGGAGCCCGAAGACGAGCTTGTCGATGATGCTGAGAGTCAGCTTCTGTCTGAAGTCGTTCGGCGGTGCGGCATCCGCCATACGGGAATCGTTGCACCCGCGTTCGACCCCGGCTAGGGCGGACGGCGGGTTGGCGGTCGCGGATGGGTCCCGCCTTGCCGGCGAGTTTGGCGATTACAAGGAATAGGAAAGCTCAGAAGCGGCCTTGGGGGCTACCTGCGGGGGTTCGGGGCACTCCTGGGGGAGAGGCGCCCACCAGGGCCGCATCGAAACTCTGCCGTCCTCGAGTCGCCTCTGCGCGGAGGTAGGGGGTCACTCGGGGCGCGGGCGCGGCGGTCGCGGGGGGGGGGGGGGGGGTACCCGTTGGCTGGACGGTTGGATATTGGGGTGGCACTCTTCGTTTCTCAGACTGACCATCCCTCGGGGGGCTATTCCGGGGCTATCCGAGGGACGTTCCCGGGAGGAGAACCACGATGTCAGAGGCAGTGCCCCCAAAGCCTCCACCAGTGCAGCAGAAGAGCGCCCTACGGTGAACGATCTAATCGAACTAGTACTACGCAGCGAATCGCTCAAGACTGCAAAAGACAAGACAGACCTAATCGATGAGCTTCGGAAGGCCTCACCAGCTATCAATGACCGGTGGCTATATCGTTGGGTGGTCTGGTCACTTGGCGCGGTGGCGTTCGCTAGCGTCATCGGGTTCATCGTTCTAGCCGCGCTGGAAGAGTCGATTCCTGAAGGTCTAGTCGCTCTTGGCTCGGGTGCGATTGGGGCATTAGCGGGTCTGTTCACGTCCTCTCGTGCAGCACCTGCAGGGCAACAAGACCAATCGTAGGTCGCCACCGCCTCCCGCTGCCCGTATCCGCGCCTGGGCGTGATCTAGCTCTGAGGCTCACGAGCGGTGGACGGCGGGAGAACCCCGTCGCGGTGCCGCCGACCGGCAGAGTACGCTCCTTCACATGGCTGAGAACGTGCTGGTTGCACTCGTCGACGTTCGCCAGATGCTCTCCGACGAGAGTCGCAGCGAGGAGGACTTCCACGTCGCCGCGGGTCATTTCCTGGAGGTCTTCCACGCGAACCTCGAGGAACGAGGCGGGGCGCTCACCCCTGCGCCGCTGGAGGAGTGGGACCCGCGCCCCGCGTTACTCGTGTTAGAGGGAGAGTTGCTCGCAGACACGCAGCTTGATGACGGCTACTTCGCCGCCGCGAAGACGATTCGCGACTCGCTCGACGCGGCGAGCCAGCAGCTCGCCTCGCAGAACTGAACTGCCGATAGGCGAAGCGCAGGCGCGAGCCGACGTCGGGAGAACCGCCACGCGGGTGGCGTACCTAGTAAGCGCAGGCCGGTAGGACGCCGTGGCACTCGTCCAAACGAGCCGCCACACCTCCTCTGAACGCAACGCAAAACGCGATTTCAAGGAGGTACCAGAAGTGTTGATGTGCATCCGGTCGTTCATCCACAACGGCGATGAGTTCACTGCGGACCGTGACCGCGTGGAAGACGACCACCCCATCCTCAAGACCCATCGCGACCACTTCGCGACGGACCGCCAGCGTCTAGACCGCATCCGTACCGCGGCTGCGAACCCCGGCAGTCTGGAGAAGGTCGAGTTCCACCAGGCGCGCCGCACCGACGACGACTTCCCGGGCTCGAAGACGAACATCAATCGGGCCGTGATGGAGGCTCAGGGCCGCGGTCTGTGGGCAATGGAGTAGCCCTGCCCGCTGATGTCGAGTCCAACAAGGGGGTCGTATGCCAGTGAACCTGCCACCTTCGCTTGCCTGTCCGCATTGCAGTTCGCAGGGACAGCCAACGCCGGAAGCGAGGAGACTTGCGCAATCGAACGCTTCATTCAACCGTCCTACGTATCGGTGTGCAGCGGGACACCTGTTTGGGTTCAACCCAGTGTCGGGGCGCGGCGAGAAGTAATCGGCTACGCCGCGACGGGTACGAACTCCGGTACCAAGTGAGGGCGCCGCGTGGGGCGCCCTCACGGTATCTGGCCTATTTGCAGGAGTTTGGCGACTCCCCGGGTTGGACTCGAACCAACAACCCTCCGGTTAACAGCCGGATGCTCTGCCAATTGAGCTACCGGGGAAGGCAGCCGGCGGATTGTACCGGCGTGCCGGCGCGGCCCATGCGGCGTTGCCGTTGCGTTAGCGGTGGAAGGACGGCGCCGCCGCGCCGCGAAGGGCGCCCGTATGCGTCGCCTCGCCGTCGCAAGCACAGCGCTGTCCGTGTTCGCCTGCGGATTCGCCGCAGACGACGCGATGAGCGCGAACCCACGGATCGCCGCGGTGCAGATCGCGCTCCGGGCGCACGGCTTCCAGCCCGGCCCCGTCGACGGCCTCTCCGGGCCCCTGACACGCAGGGCGCTCGCCGCGTTCCAGCGCAAACAGGGGCTGAAGCCGGACGGCCGTATCGACCGGAAGACTCGCCGCTCGTTCGGCGTGCGTGGCCGCCCGCTCCTCGGCCAGCGCGAGCTCGGCGTCGGCGCGGTCGGCTGGGACGTCGCGGTGCTCGAGTTCCGGCTGCGCAGGCACGGTCTCGGCTCGCGGGCCGTGGACGGGCGCTTCGACCGAGCGACCGCCGCCGCCCTGCAGCGCTTCCAGAGCCGGCGGGCGCTCGTACCCGACGGGATCGCGGGGCCGAACACGTACCGCGCGCTCGCCCAGCGTGTGCCGGCCCACAGGCATACGGTGGTCGCAGGCGAGAGCTTCTTCTCGATCGCGGGCCGCTACCGGGTGAGCCCGTGGCAACTCGCGCGACGCAACCGTTTGTCGCTGATGACCGTGATCGTTCCGGGACAGGAGCTCGTCCTGCCGGCGGGGGCGCTGGTGCGGACGCCGTACGTCCTCGTCCCAGCGCCTTCGCGTGAGGCCGTGCGCGCCGCGCTCGACCGCTGGGCCCGCGTCTACGGGGTGGACCCGCAGCTGGTGCGCGCGCTCGCCTGGATGGAGTCGGGCTTCCAGCAGGACGTGGTGTCGAGCGTCGGCGCCATCGGCGTCATGCAGCTTCTCCCGGAGTCCTGGGAGTTCGTCGACACCGTGCTCCTGGGCTTCCGGACGCCCCGAACCTACGACGGAAACGTGCGAGCCGGCGTGCGACTCCTGCGCTGGCTGCTCGCCGAGTTCGACGGAAACGTGCGCCTCGCGCTCGCGGGCTGGTACCAGGGCGCGCGTGCCGTGCGCCAGCACGGTCTCTACGAGGAGACGAAGGTGTTCGTCCGCGTCGTGCTCGCGCTGCTACGGCACCGTCTGAGGCGCGTCGAGTCTGGCGCGCGGCCTGCCTAGTCGCTCGCGCGGATGAGCTCGTTCAGAGGGTCGCGCTCGCGGATCGAGGACGTTCTCGGCCTGCTCGGCGCCGGTGACCGGTAGCCCGGCCGGGTCGAGCAGCCCGATCTGCACGAGGAGCGAGGCCTGGTCCCAGTAGATGTGCTCGTGGGCGACCTTGCCCTCCTCGAACCTCACCACGACGCAGAACGGCAGCCGCACGTGCCTGCCCGTCGGGGCGACGCCGGGGAGGAGCTGATCCATCTCGATGTCGTGCGTGAACGAGAGGACGAGCTCGTCGACCACCTGCTCGTCGCCGACGGTCCGCGAGACGGGCGCGATCTCGACGTCCGCCGGCCACTTTCCGATGAAGTGCTGCCCGTAGAAGGACCGCACCTCCTCGCGTCCGACGCCTCCCGTCATGACGGGCACGTGGTTGACATATGGGTCGTCAGTCATGGTCGCCATCGTCGCGTCGAGGTCGAGGTCGACGAACTCGGCAGCCACATGCGCGTCGAAGACCGCGCCAATGTCCTGACCAGGTGCCATGTGCTTCGCCTCCATCCGTGCGGAAGTGCTTGTCGGAAGCCCGCGAGGGCGCGCCGCGGGCGTTCGAGCCTACCAACGCCCTCTCGCTTGACATGTCACGCCGGAGCCGGATTGAATCCGCCCATGCTCCTGCGGGAGGTGGCGTACGCGCGGCCCTCGACCGTCGACGAAGCAGTCGCTCTCCTCGCCGGGAACGAGGGAGCGCGCGCGCTCGCCGGCGGCCAGACGCTGATCAACGTGATGAAGGCGCGCGTTGCGTCCCCGGAGGTGCTCGTCGATCTCGCGGATCTCGAAGAGCTGCGCGCGATCGGGTTCTCCACAGACGGGCTGCTCGAGCTCGGGGCGATGGTGACGTACGCCGAGCTCATGAGCTCCTCCGAGGTCGAGGTCGCCCGCCCCATCCTCGCCGAGGTCGCGGCGACGATCGGAGACGTGCAGGTGCGAAACCGCGGCACCGTCGGCGGCAACGTGTGCGTCGCCGATCCGACGAACCACCTGCCGCCGCTGCTCGCCGCTCTCGACGCGACGTTCACGGTCCGCGGCGAGGGCGGGGAGAGGACGGTCTCGGCCGACGACTTCTTTCGAGGCGTGTACATGACCGCGGTCGGCGAGGGCGAGCTGCTGACGAAGGTCTCGGTGCCCCCGTCGAAGGGCGCGGGCGACGGATTCGCCGGCGTCACGATCGGGAAGCACGGCACGTACATCGTGAACGCGGCGGCGACGGTGTCCGACGACGGTGTTCGCGTCGTCCTCGGCTGCGTCGCTGCGGTCCCCGTGCGCGCTCGGGCGATGGAGGACAGGCTGGCAGCCGGCGACCTCTCGGAGGACGCCGTGCGGGCCGCCGCAGACGGGCTCGGTGCGTCGCTCGACCCGCCCGGCGATGTCCACGGCTCGGCGGATTACCGACGCAGGCTCGCCGAGGTCTCGGCGGCGCGGGCGGTGCTCCAGGCGGCATCCAGGCGGAAAGGGGAGTAGTGGCGGCGACACCGGCTACGAGCGGTGCGATCACGGTCGAGGTCAACGGCGAGCGCTACGAGCGCGACGTTCCCGCGAGGAGGCTCCTGGTCCACTTCATCCGGGACGACCTCGGCCTGACCGGGACGCACGTGGGCTGCGACACCGGGAACTGCGGTGCGTGCACCGTGCTCCTCGACGGAGACGCGGTGAAGAGCTGCATGCTCCTCGCCGTGCAGGCCGACGGCGCGACGCTGCAGACCGTCGAGGGCCTCGCTGCCCAACGGCGAGCTGACACCGCTCCAGCGGTCGTTCAACGAGCACCACGCGCTCCAATGCGGCTACTGCACGCCGGGGATGCTGATGAGCGCGACCGCGCTGCTCGAGCGCACTCCGAGACCGACCGAGGAGGAGGTGCGCCTTGCGCTCCAGGGGAACATCTGCCGCTGCACGGGCTACGTGAACATCGTCGAGGCGGTCGTCGCGGCAGGAGATCAGGCGTGAGCACCGCCATCGAGACCGGCGCGCCGCAGGTGCTCGAGAAGGGCTACGTCGGGCAGAGCATCCCGCGGCGTGAGGACAGGCGCCTCGTCCAGGGTCAGGGCACGTTCTTCGACGACGTCCGGCGGCACGGGATGGGCTACGTCCACTTCGTGCGCTCGCCGTACGCGCACGCGCGGATCGTCTCCATCGACGTCGCGAAGGCGCTCGAGCTCGAGGGCGTCTACGGGACGATCACCGGCGACGAGGTCGCGATCTCGACGGACCCGTTCTTCGAGATGTCGGTCGAGCCGGGCGGGTTGATCAAGGACTACGCGCTGGCCGTCGGGCGCGTGCGGCACATGGGCGAGCCGGTCGCCGCGGTATGCGCCGCGACCCGCGAGCTCGCGCGCGACGCGGCCGAGCTGATCGAGGTCTCGTACGACCCGCTGCCCGTGCTCGTGGACGCGGAGGAGTCGCTGAAGGACGAGGTCGTGCTCCACGACGACGCGGGCTCGAACGTCGTCTGGTCGGGCGTCTTCGAGTGGGGGGACGTGGACGCCGCGCTCGCGGAGGCGGATCACGTCGTGAAGATCGACCGCCTCCACTTCCACCGCTTCTCCTCGACCCCGCTCGAGTGCGCCGGCGCGCTCGTCGAGTACGACAAGGGCACCGAGGAGTGGACGCTCCACTGCAACCACCAGATGCCGGGTATCGGCGCGATCTGGATGGCGCCTGCGCTGCGCACGGGAATCGACAAGCTCCGCTTCGTCACGAACGACATCGGCGGCGGCTTCGGGAACAAGATCTGCCTGCATCCGCAGTACGTCGTGCTCTGTCTGCTCGCACGCAAGCTCGGCCGGCCGGTGCAGTGGACGGAGTGGCGCACCGACCAGCACACGGCGAACGCGCACGGCAACGAGCGGACGTTCCTCGACGTCGAGGTCGCGGTGCAGGCGGACGGCGAGATGACCGGGTTCAAGGTGCGCGCGCTCGACGATTGCGGAGCGTTCCCGCGCTACGAGCCGCTCGGCTGCATCATCTGGGCGCAGGTGACGCCGGGGATGTACGCCTGGCGGAACGTGCAGGTGGACTTCACGCAGGTCTGCACGAACAAGTCGCCGGTGTCGCCGAACCGCGGCTACTCGCGGATGCAACACCTGTGGCTGACCGAGCGGATCATCGACATCGTCGCCGCCGAGCTCGGGTTCGATCCGGTGGAGATCCGCAAGAAGAATTACGTGAAGGCCGAGCAGATGCCGTACGAGACGCCCAACGGCTGCGTCTACGACTCCGGCGACTACGCGCAGGCGCTCGACCTCGCGCTCGAGCTGATCGACCACGGCTCGCTCGAGGAGAGGCGGAAGGAAGCTGCCTCACGCGGCAAGCTCCTCGGCTTCGGGATCGGGTCGACGCTCGACTCGGGCACGAACAACTTCGGCCAGTCGACGCTCCTGAACCCCGAGCTCCAGTTCTCGGGGAACAACGAGGCAGCCTCGGTCAAGCTCGACATCTTCGGGGAGGTCGTCGTCACGCTCGGCACTGTCCCGCAGGGGCAGGGTCACGAGACGACCGCAGCGCAGGTCGTGGCGGACATCCTCGGCTGCCCGCCCGAGCAGGTGAACGTGCGGCGCGGCCACGACTCGTGGTTCAACTCGCACGCCGGGTTCTCGGGGACGTACGCGAGCCAGTTCGCGTTCACCGGCCTCGGGGCGGTGAAGGGTGCGGCCGAGCTGCTGCGAGACGAGATGGTGCAGCTTGCCGCGGCGGTGCTGCAGGCGCCGAGCGAGGCGATCGAGCTCGCGGACGGGCTCGCCAGGATCAAGGACGGGCCGGAGGAGGCAGCCCTCCCGTTCATGGCGCTCGGCGCGATCGTGAACGCGAACAACGCCTTTCTCCCGCCCGACTTCAACCCGACCCTCAACCACCGCTACGTGTGCCGGCCGTACTTCGGCGTCGTGGACACGGAGAAGAAGACCGGGCAGCTGACACTCACGTACGCGACGCAGATTCACGCGGCCGTCGTCGAGGTCGATCCCGAGACCGGCGAGGTCGAGATCGTCGACTACGCGGCTGTGGACGACTGCGGCGTCCGGATCAACCCGCAGATCGTCGAGGGCCAGGTGCACGGTGCGACTGCGCACGCGATCGGGGCCGCGCTCCACGAGGACTTCGTCTACGACGAGGAGGGCACGCTCCTCACCGCCAACTTCTACGACTATCACGTGCCGCATGCGATGGACATGCCACCGCTGAAGACCGGCGCGATGGAGTCTCCGTCGCCGGTCGCCCCGCTCGGCGCGAAAGGCATGGGAGAGGGAGGCGGCGGCGGGATCCACTGCATCTGCGCGGCGATCCAGGACGCGTTGAGCACTGCGGGCAAGCCGATCGTCTACACGAGCTGCAACCCGCCCCATAGGGTGTGGGCCATGCTCCAGGACCCCGAGGGGACGCGGAAGAACGTGTCGGTGACCTCCCAGTGAGGACCGCACAGTGATCGTCTCCGGGACGAAGGAGCTATCAGCGCCGCGCGAGACGGTCTGGGGCGTCATCTCGGAGCCGTCCGAGATGGCGAAGCTCATGCCGGGCGTCGAGAGCTTCGAGATCGTGGACGACAAGCACTGGAGCGCGAAGGTGAAGGTGCCGCTCGGGCTCGGAGGGCTCAAGATGACGATGAACTTCGAGAGGCTCGAGGAGCGTCCGCCCGAGTTCGCGTCCATGCGCGTGAAGGGCCAGGGCGTCGGCGCGCTCATGGACATGACGACGTCGTTCACGCTTTCGGAGACCGACGGCGGGACGTCGATGGCGTGGGAGGCCGACGTGAAGATCGCAGGCCCGGTTGGAGCGATGGGCCAGCGCGTCCTCCAGCCGATCGTCAACCAGCAGGTCTCGGACGTGCTCGGCGCGCTCGAGAAGCGGGTCGGCGAGGCGGCTGCGGCCTCCGACGCGTGACCGGGGTCAGGCTTCAGCCTGACCCCGCACTTGGGTTCAAACCTCACACCGGGGTCAGGCTGAAGCCTGACCCCACTGCGGGAGCCTCCGCGTGAGCCCGCCGTTCCGCATCGGCGTCATGCAGCTCACGATGGAGCCGCTCGAGGAGATGCTCGAGTCGGCTCGCGTCATGGACGAGGCGAGGATGGACACGATCTGGCTGGCGGAGGCCTACCCCTGGTGGCGGAAGCACGGGATGGAGGCGCGCTCGTCTACCGTCGTCTCCGCGCTCATGGCCCGCGAGACCGAGCGGCTGACGATCGGCTGGGGGATCATCTCGCCGTTCACGCGACATCCCGTGCAGGTCGCGATGGACGCGCGAGTGGTGCAGGAGGTGGCGGGGCCAGGGCGGTTCCTGCTCGGCTTCGGGACCTCGAAGATCTTCCTCAACAACATCCGCTCGCAGACGAAGAAGACGCTCGGGCCGATGCGGGATGCGGTGTCGATCGTCCGCGGCGTTCTCGGCGGCGAGCCGTTCGAGTACGAGGGCGAGACGTGGAGCGCGTCGGTCCCCGGGCTCCAGGACGAGGCACACACGCCTCGCGGGGTGCCTCCCGTCTACATCGCGGCCACGGCGCCGAAGATGCAGGCGCTCTCGGGCGAGATCGCCGACGGCTGCCTCACGCCGTCGATCACGACGCCCGCGTTCGTCCGCTACACGCGGGAGAACGTCGCAGCGGACATCGACATCGGCTGCACGGTCGTCGCGTCGATCCACGAGTCGGATCGCGATGCCGGCCGTGACGGCGCGCGCGAGATCGCGGGCATGTACCTCGCGAACAAGTTCCAGAACATCAAGGGCGCCGCCGACACGCTGCTCCAGCTCGCGGAGATCGAGATGGGCGAGCTCGGGCCGGTCGCCGAGGCGATGGAAAGGGGCGGCAGGCTCGCGGCCAAGGCCGAGGTGACGGACTCGCTGCTCGACCGCTGCAAGCCGATCGCCGGCACGCCCGAGGACTGCATCGCCGCGATCGAGGAGTACCGCGACGCTGGCTGCACGCACGTGATGCTCGAGCTCTGGGGCGACCGCCGCCACGACCAGATCCGGCTCTTCGGCGAGCGAGTTCTCCCATACTTCAGGTCGTGACCGAGTACGACGCCGACGCGTTCGACGCGTTCGAGAGGGCCGGCTGGACGACGAAGGAGGCGGCTGCCTACGACGCCCTGGCGGGGCGCGTTACGGCGCGGGTCGCGGAGCCGCTGCTCGATGCGGTCGGCGTCGGGCGCGGTACGCGGCTGCTCGACGTCGCGACAGGGCCGGGCTATGTCGCTGCGAAAGCCGCCGAACGTGGAGCGGAGACGGTCGGCTTCGACTTCTCCGAGACGATGCTGGCGCATGCGCGTACCCGGGTGCCGGGGGTCGAGTTCGTGCACGGAGATGCGACTGCGCTTGCCGTTCGAGGACTCGTCCTTCGACGCGGTCGTCGCGGCATTTCTGCTGTTGCATCTCGGGATGCCCGAGCGTGCCGTCACCGAGGCGGCTCGGGTGCTGCGACCGCAGGCCGGGCCGCGTTCACGGTGTGGGACGAGCCTTCGCGCGGCCGCTGGATCGGCGTGTTCTTCGAAGCAGTCATGGCCGCCGGAGCGCATCCGCCAGCGGGGGTACCCGCCGGCCCGAACTTCTTCAGATTGGCGGACGAGGCAGAGTTCGCGGCGCTGCTCGAGGGGGCGGGGCTCGACGACGTCGAGGTCGAAACCGTCGAGTTCGGGCTTCACGTCGCCGACGGCGACGAGCTCTGGGACGGTCTGATCCAGGGATCCGTACGGGTCGGCCCGATGATCCTCGGCCAGACCGACGAGCTGCAGCGCCGGATCCGGGAACACTACGACGAGCTGCTCGAGGCGTACCGGACGCAGGACGGGTTCGAGGTGCCCGTCTCGGCGAAGCTCGGTCGGGTCGCATGCGCTGATGGCGACCGTCACCGTCCGCGGCACCGGTCAGGCGAGAACGAGCCCCGACGAGGCCTCGGTGACGATCACGCTCGATGCCGTCGAGCCCACCGCCGCGGCCGCTCTTGCCAGGGTCGCCGAGAGGACGCGAGCGACTCTCGAGCTCTGCGACAGACTCGAGATCGAGCCGGCGAGCCGGATGACGACCGGGGCGAGCGTCGCCGAGCACGGCGAGCACGACCGCGACGGCCGGTGGCAGCACCGGGGGTATCGCGCCTGGAACCAGGTGGTCGTCCGCGTTCGCGAGGCCTCCACCGTCGGCGAGCTGCTCGCGGGCGCCGTCGACCAAGGGGCGCAGGTGAGCGGTCCCGCCTGGACCGTCGCGCCGGACAACCCGGCGCGTCTCGATGCCTGTCGCGAAGCCGCGCTCGACGCTCGTCGGCGCGCCGACGCATACGCAGATGCTCTCGGCGTACGCGTGGGCGCCATCGTCGCGGTGCGGGACCCGGGCACCGGGCCACCGCAACCGCCGACCCCTCGGATGATGCGGATGGCGGTCGCAGACGCCGCTGTCGAGGCGCTCCCGGTCGAGGCGGGTGAGCAGGTCGTCTCGGTCGTCGTCGAGGTCGAGCTCCAGCTCGAGCAGGGCGCGTGACGATCGCGATCGAGCGCGACCGGCTCGTGGAGTGGGCGAGCCGGGCGATCGAGACGCCGAGCTTCACCGGTTCCGAGCAGGCGCTCGCCGAGCTCGTCGCGCAGACGTTCGCCGACATGGGCCTCCAGGTGCAGTGGCAGCAGATCGAGGACGGGCGCGCCAACGTCCTCGGCACCCGTCCGGGCGCCGGCGGGGGCCCGAGCCTCATGTTCAACGGGCACCTGGACACGTCGTACTCGGGCAAGGAGGCGTGGCTCGCGCACGTGCCGGGCTTCCAGCCGAAGGCATTCGTCGAGGACGGGCGGCTGTACGGGCTCGGGATCTCGAACATGAAGGGCGCGCTCGCGTGCTACGTGGAGGCGGTTCGCGCGCTCGACGACGCCGGCGTTCGCCTACGCGGCGATGTGCTGATCGCAGCGGTCAGCGGGGAGATCGAGAAGTCGCAGTGGGCGGACGCGCAGGGCGCGGAGTTCCGCGGCTACGCGGCCGGGACGAGGTACCTCGTCACGCACGGCGGTGTCGCGGACATGTGCATCCTCGGCGAGCCGACGGAGTCGAAGGTCGTGCTCGGGCACTTCGGCTCGCTCTGGCTGCGTATTTCCACCCAGGGCGACTTCGTCCACACGGCGTTCACCGAGGGGAAGCGCGACCGCAACTCGATCCTGCGCATGAGGGACGTGCTCGCTGCTGTTCTCGAGTGGATCCCGACGTGGGAGGCCGATCCGGCGAACGCGTACCGCGGCACGAGCGCGCTCGTGAACGTGAGCGGCATCGAGGGCGGCTTCGGCTGGCGCGCGTCGCGCACGCCGCACCGGACCGATCTCTTCCTCGACGTTCGCGTGCCGCCGACGAAGGAGATGGCCGAGGCGCGCGGCCAGGTGCTCGACATGGTGCGCGGGCTGCAGGAGCGCTTTCCCGAGCACGGGGTCGAGGGCGAGGTCTACGTGACGGCGCCGGGCGCGGAGATCGCCGAGGATCACCCGCTGATCGGCGCTCTCGAGGAGGCGCACGCAGAGGTGTTCGGGTCGCAGCCCGAGCGCGACGTCACGCGCTGGTTCTCGGATGCTTCCGCGCTGACGCGGTACGGCGTGCCGACCGTGAACTACGGCACGTCGAGCGGTTTGCTCGACACGGTGAAGGGCGAGAATCTCGAGATCGCCGGGCTGGTGAAGACCGCGGAGGTGTACGCGCGCGCGGCCATGAAAGTGTGCGGGGTGGCTTGAGTGCGGCCGCTCGACGACTTCCTTCCCACGTACGAGTTCTCCGAGCGGCATCGGCTCGCGATCGAAGCGCCGCCTGGACGAATCGACGCGGCGCTCCGTTCGGTCTCGCTCGCGGACATCCCGGTCGCCCGCGCGTTGTGGTGGATGCGCCGGCTCGGCCGCAGGACCGGCGACGCGAGCAAGCCGTTCGTCAAGGCGTTCCCCGGCGTCGTCCTCGAGGACGTGCCGGCGAGGGGGTCGTCCTCGGTCTCACCGGGCAGTTCTGGCGACTGCGCGGCAACCTCGATCCTCCGGGCCCGCGCACCGCCGAGGACTTCCTCGCCTACGAGCGGCCCGACGTGTGCAAGGCGGTCATCGACCTCCGCGTCGGAGCGTCCTCGCTCTCGACCGAGACGCGAGTGCGCGTCGCGGATCCGGCCGCCCGCCGGAAGTTCCGCCGCTACTGGCTCGTGATCCGGCCGTTCAGCGGGCTCATCCGGATCGTGCTCCTGCGGGCGGCCAGGGCTCGCGCGGAGGCGGCGGCGTGAAGCTCGTCTCGTTCGGAGAAGAGCGGCGCGTCGGCATACTCGACGGCGACGAGATCTCGGTCCTCGACGTTCCGACGATGCGCGAGTACTTCGAGCGCGGCGGGGCGGACGAGACCGGCGAACGCGTCGCGCTCGCCCGCACGAGGCTGCGCGCGCCCATCGTCCCGAGGAAGTTCTTCCACACGGCCGGCAACTACCGCGAGCACGAGGAGGAGTCGAAGCAGGTCGGGTGGTCGCACGAGATCGCCCCCTGGATCGTCTTCTTCCAGAACGTCGACGCGATCGTCGGCCCGGACGAGCCCGTCGTCTACCCGGAGCACCTGACCGAGGAGCTCGACTACGAGCTCGAGCTCGCGGTCGTGATCTCGAAGCCGGGGAAGTGGTTCGCGCCTGAGGAGGCCGCAGGCCTATATCGCCGGCTACGTCGTCTTCAACGACATCACGGCACGGGACATCCAGCGGCGGGAGATGCGCTCGGGAGTGTTCTCGTTCTGCAAGGCGATCGACACGTTCTGCCCGCTCGGACCGTGGATCGTGACTCCGGACGAGATCCCGGACCCGCACGACCTGGCCATGGAGCTGCGCGTGAACGGCGAGCCCCGCCAGGTGTCGCACACGGGCCGCATGTCCGTGTCGATCCCCGAGATCCTGAGCCACTACTCGGCGCTCGGTTACTCGGCGGGCGACGTCGTCTCGACGGGGACGGTGTCGGGGGTCGCGGGCTTCTCGCCCGATGCCGCCTCGCTCTACCTCAAGCCGGGCGACGTGATGGAGGCGGAGATCGAGCGCATCGGCGTGCTCCGCAACCCCGTGGTCTCGTGGGAGGAGGCGCACGCCGAGCCCGCGCCCCCGCGAGTGCGTTGGTAGCGTCCTCGCCCGTGGCCGACGAGTTCCGCGTCGAGGTCGAGCTCGACGACGAGCAGCACGGGTACCCACTCAGAGAGCGGCTGCGCGCGCGAGATCTCGACGACGACGCGCGCGACCGACTGGGCCGCGACATCATGGTTGCGCGCGACGGCTCGCGCATCTTCCTGTACGCAGGGACCGAAGCTCAGGCGCGCGAGGCGGAGCGGACGATACGAGCGCTCGCCGAAGCGGACGAGCTCACATTCGATCTCGGTGTGACCCGTTGGCACCCGGTTGAGGAAGCGTGGAAGGATGCGGCGATTCCGCTACCGGCTACTCCGGAGGAGGAGGAGGCCGAGTACGCGGCGCGGGAGGCGGCCGCGGCTGAGGAGGCGAGCGCCCAGCACGAGTACGACTGGCATGTGGTGGCCAGGCTCCCGGCGCGCGACGAGGCTCGAGCGCTCGCCGAACGGCTCGGCGAGGAAAGCCTGCCGGTCGCGCAGCGCTGGCGCTACGTCGTCGTGGGAGCCCTGACCGAGGAGCGTGCAGAGGAGATCGCCGGTCGCCTGCGAGCGGAGGCTCCCGGAGCCGACGTCTCGGTCGAGGTCAACCTCAACGAGCTCCGGCTACCGCAGTTCCTGTTCCTGCCGTTCTGACGTGACGTCGTCCGGCTTCGAGAGGACGGGAGCCGTGCGCTGACGGCCCGCGTCGGCGCGATCGAGCTCGAGGCGGTAACCGATGCGGTCGGGCTGCTCGCCGCTTACCACGAGGCCTATCCCGATGTTCCGGCGAGCGACTGGGAGCCGTACCGCGCGCTCTACCCCGAGCTCTTCGCCGAGGATCAGTGGCGCCTGCCGTGCCGCAGCTTCCTCCTTCGCTCCGGCGGCACGACCGTGCTCGTGGACACGAGCGTCGGGCCGCCGGGGCTCTGGGACTGGACCGCCGAGAGCGAGGGCGCGTTGCCGGAGAAGCTCTCGGCGCTCGGAGTCGCCCGCGACGACGTCGACGTGGTCTTCCTGACCCACCTGCACATCGACCACGTCGGCTGGAACACGGACCTCGACGGCGTCGCGTTCTTCCCGCGTGCCCGCTACGTCGTCCACCGGGACTCGCTGGCGTTCGCGCGCACGCAGGACACGCGGCCGCACGTCAGGCGCTGCATCCTGCCGCTCGAGGGCCGCTTCGAACAGGTCACGGGGACAGTCGAGCTCGCTCCCGGTGTCACTGCCTTCGAGGCGCCCGGCCACTACCCGGGGCACATGGCGGTTCGGATCGAATCGGCGGGGGAACGAGCGATGCTCATCGCCGACGTGGCCGTCCACCCGGCCCTGCTCGAGAGCCCGGATTGGGGTTACGTCTCGGACGGCGATCCCGCCGAGTCCGCGAAAACTCGCCGGACGCTGCTTCCGGAGCTCGTCGATCGCGACGTCCTCGTCGCCTGCGGCCACTACCCAGGCGACGGGATCGGGCGCATAGTACGCCGCGACGGAGTGGTCGTCTGGGAGGGCGCGTCGTGAGGAGCCTGCTCTTCGTAGTTGCCGTGTCGTGTGTCCTCGCCGCGGGCTGCGGCGGCTCGGAGAACGAGCCGAATCTCGCAGAGGCTGCCGAACGCACCGAGGCGCAGGGCACGGGGAGGTTCGAGGTCACCGGATTCCAGCAGGCGAATCGCAAGCCCGTCGCCTTCGAGTGCGCAGGCTCCGCGAACTACTCGGGCAAGCGCGTGCACGTGGACTGCGACGTCGAGGCGGGTGGGATCGAAGCGATTGCGATCGGGAACGACTTCTACGTTCGTGGCGCCTTGTTCGCGGGCGGCGAGGCGGGCGCGGACACATGGGTGAAGATGGAGACCGACGACGAGGAGGACTCGCTCAAGAACCTCTCACCGCAAAGGCTGCTGCCGATGCTCAGGAACGCGAGCAGCGAGACCGAGCGCATCGGCGAGCAGGAGGTCCGCGGTGAGGTGACCGTTCGCTACCGGCTGACAGTCGACTGCGAGAGCGCGCAGCTCAGCTGCGCCGCGTCGGCGCCCGTCGATGTCTGGATCGGCGACGACGGTGTCGTCCGGCGAATCGCGCTCGAGGACGACGACGGGACCGCGACATTCGAATTCTTCGCCTTCGGGACCGAAGTCGACATCGACGCACCGCCGGCCGACCAGGTCGTCGACGAGGGCTCGGCTCTGTCGTCGGGAGCCTGGTCGAGCTACCCGGTTGAGTGTGCGCCGGCGACCCGAGAGGCGAAGCCGATCAGCCGGGAGCAGGCGGTCTCCGCACTTCGCCGCAACGGATTCAGCATGCGCGGCGACGCGCAGTCGTGCATCGTCTCGAACGCGACCGGTGACTCCACCGACGTGCTCGCGCAGGAGGGCATCGTACACTGCGGCATCCACGCCAAGCCTCCTGCCGATGCTCCCCGAACGGTGACGCGCGGCGGTGCCGACGGGGCCGACGCAGAGCTCACGCTCGAGAATCTCGTCTGCACGATCTTCACGGACAGCCCGACCGGCGAAGAGAAGATCGACCGGCTCGAGCAGGCGTTCGCGGAGCTGGAACGCGAGCTCCGACCGTAGGGATGGGCTGGCCGCGAGACGATGCGAAGCTCGAGCGCGTGCGTGCGCTCATGGGCGAGCGCGGGCTCGACGCGCTCGTGGTGCGCGCGCCCGACAACGTCCTCTACCTCACGAACTTCTGGGCCATGAAGGGGTACGACGCGTGCGTCTTCCCGCGCGAGGGCGTCCCCGTGCTCGTGTGCCTCGAGGCTTCGGAGGAGGACGCGGCACGCACCGCGTGGACGGACGACGTCCGCCTGTTCAAGGGCTACGACCCGGACGATCCCCGCCCGCCGTTCGCGCGTGTGCTCGAGGTCGCGCGAGCCGCGGCCTTCGAGCACGAGACGATCGGCCTCGAGCTCTCGCTCGGCACCCAGGCGGCCGACCGCATGGTAGGCGAGCCGACGACGTACACCAACGAATGGTTCACCGGCTTCGGGGAGGTCGTCGACGCAACTCCGCTCCTCGCCGAGGCTCGTGCGCTCAAGACCGAGCAGGAGATCGAGCGGATGCGGCTTGCGAACGAGGTCGCGGCCGCTGCGATGGAGCACTGCAAGCTGATCGTCGAGGCAGGCATGACCGAGGCGGAGATCGCGTCCGAGTGGCTGGGGTTCGTGCACGGCGAGGGCACGGGCTGGGAGGGAAAGGTCGAGCTCGCGCTCGGCTTCTCGCTCGTCTGGTCGGGGCCGGGCATCAAGACCTTCACCGCGACCACCTCGGGGCCGGTCGTTGAGGGCGAGCCGACCCTCTTCGAGATCTGGGTCTGTGCGGACGGCTACTGGTGCGACCACACGAAGAACCTCGTCGTCGGCGAGCTCACGCCTCGGTATCGGGAGCTCGAGGAGGGCCTCTGCGCCGTGTACGACGACGCGATCGACTTCGCGCGGCCCGGGGCGAGCCTCGCAGAGCTCGACCGCCGTGTTCGGGAGGGAATCGCCGCTCTGGGCTATCCCGGCCAGCCGTCGCATCCGATCTGCCACGGCGTCGGCGCCCGCGCCCACGAGCCGCCCTACGCGCACCAGGCCGGCGGCGGAGAGATCGTCGCGGGAATGGTGCTTGCAATCGAGCCAGGTTGCTACATGGCGGGCGGCGGCGGCCTGCGCCTCGAGGACAACTTCCTCATCACGGACGAAGGCGCGGCGAAGCTCTCCCCGTTCCCGGACGGCATCGTCTCGGCCGGCTGACGAGCACTCGAACCACCTAGTGTCAAATTGACACTTGGGATCTCAGACGGCACGCACATGGGCCCCAGGACGTTGACCTCAGCCCTCGGATCTCAGCGCAGGTCGCGAACGCGCTGGATCTTGCCGCCGTCCGAGCGCGGGGCCTGGCCCGGAGCGACGAGCGTGACGGTCATCGTGCACCCGATCGTGTCGCGGATGCGCGACGACACTCGGTTCTGCAGCTCGGTCCCGTCTTGGAGGAGCTCCGCGTCGCTCACCTCCGCCAGCACCTCCACCTCGTCGAGCGTGCCTTCACGGCGCACGACGAGACCGAAGTGCGGCGACAGCTCCGGGATCCGCCCGAGCACCGACCCGACCTGGCTCGGATAGACGTTGACACCGCGGACGATGAGCATGTCGTCGCTCCGTCCGACGATCGGGCCCATGCGAACCGTCGTGCGGCCGCAGGAGCACGGCTCAGCGCTCAGGCTGCAGATGTCCCCCGTCCAATAGCGAACGAGCGGGAGCCCCTCCTTCGTGAGCGTCGTGAAGACGAGCACGCCCACCTCGCCCTCGGCAACCGGCTCGCCCGACGCGGCATCGACGATCTCCGGCAGGAAGTGATCCTCGTTCACGTGCGACCCGGCGCGCTCCTCCACGCACTCGCACGAGACTCCAGGACCGATGACCTCCGAGAGCCCGAAGATGTTCGCGCAGCGGACGCCGAGGCCGGCGTCGATCTCCTCGCGCATACGCTCGGTCCAGGGCTCGGCGCCGACGACCGCGTAGCGGAGGCTGATCTCGTCGGGAGCGACGCCCCGCTCCCGGAAGGCCTGTGCCAGCGTCAGCGCATAGCTCGGCGTGCACGCGATGACGTCGGGCCGCAGGTCCTCGATGAGGGTCACCTGCCGCTCGGTCATCCCGCCCGACACCGGGACGACATTGAGCCCGAGCGCCTCCCCACCGGCGTGCAGCCCGAGCCCACCGGTGAAGAGCCCGTAGCCGTACGCGTTATGGAGCGTCATCCCCGGCTCCGCGCCGCCCAGTGCGAGCGCCCGCGCGTTGACGCGCCCGAAGAGGTCGAGGTCGGCGGCCGTGTATGCGACGACGGTCGGCTTCCCGGTCGTTCCCGAGGAGGCATGGATCCGGGCGAGCTGCTCGCGCGGGACGGCGAGCATCCCGAGCGGGTACGTGTCGCGCAGGTCGTCCTTGCGCGTGAACGGGAGCAGGCGCAGGTCGTCGAGCGAGCGGACGTCGCCCGGCTGCACGTCCGCGAGCCGCTCGGCGTAGATCGGGACCCGCTCCCTCAGCCGTACGACGAGCGCCCGTAACCGCTCGAGCTGGAGCGCCTGGAGCCCTTCACGAGGCAGCGACTCGAACGCGGGCTCGAAGATCACGCGAGCAGTATCCGCCGCTCGGGTGCGATAGTCACGCAATGACCATCGACCGCTCACAGGTGTGGACGGGCGACGTAAACGCGCGCGCGCTCGAACCGCAGCCGAAGGTGACGGTTGGGCTCTACGACACTACGCTCCGGGACGGCGAGCAGACGGTCGGCGTCGTGTTTGCGCCCGAGGACAAGCTTGCGATCGCGACCGCGCTCTCGGAGGCCGGCGTCGACCGGATCGAGGCCGGTTTCCCGCGCGTGTCCGAGGACGACTGGCGCTCGATCGAGCTCATTCTCGGAGCCGGCCTCGAGGCCGAGATCTGGGGCTTCTCGCGGGCCGTGCAGGCAGACGTCGAGGCACTCGTCGAGCTCGGCCTTTCGGCGTCGGTCATCGAGAGCCCGATCTCGGACGCGAAGCTCGAGGCGCTCGGCGTCTCGCGGCAGACGATGATCGACCGCATCCGCGCGGCCGTCTCGCTGGCTGCCGAGAACGGGATCCGCGTGGCGTTCTTCGGCGTGGACTCGAGCAGGGCGGACCTCACGTTCGCGAAGCAGGCGTACGCGAGCGCCGTCGACGCGGGGGCGGCCGAGGTCGTGGTCGTGGACACGCTCGGCATCGCGACTCCGGAAGCCGCCGCCTATCTCGTCGGCGAGGTGAACGACCGCCTCGGCTCGGAGGTTCCGGTGCACTGGCACGGCCACGACGACTTCGGGCTCGCGACGGCCGCGGCGGTCGCGGCGGTCCAGGCCGGCGCGACCTGGGTGCACGGCACGGTGAACGGCATGGGAGAGAGGGCGGGCAACGCCGACCTGCTCGAGGTCGCGCTCGCGCTGGAGGCGCTGTACGGGATCCCGACCCGGCTACGGCTCGAGCGTGCGCGGGAGCTTGCCCGGGTCGTTGAGAGCCTCTCGGGGACGCCGCTCGCGCCCTGGAAGCCGATCACCGGCGAGAACCTGTTCACGCGCGAGTCGGGCGCCGTCGCTGCGCAGTTCCACGACCCGCCGGCGATCGAGCCGTACGCGTCCGAGCTCGTCGGCGCGCAGCGCGGGATCGTCCTCGGGAAGAAGAGCGGGATCGACTCGATCCGCATCAAGCTCGCGGAGCTCGAGCTCGACTTCCCCGAGGACCGCCAGGCGGAGCTGCTCGACGCAGTGAAGCGGCTCGGCGTCAGGAGACGTGGGCTCGTCTCCGATGCCGAGTTCAGGCGGCTCGTGAACCGCAAGCGCGGGCAGACGCGTACGAGTTGACTGACATGTCACGGCACGGGATGATCGCTCCCGCGTGATCGAACGGGTCTGCATCGTCGGCGCGGGGGTCATCGGGAGCCTCTTCGCCGGGCATCTGGCGCAGGTCTGCGAGGTGTCCGTGCTCGCGCGCAGGCGGGAGCACGCCGAAGCGCTCGAGCGGGACGGGCTGCGCGTGACCGGAAAGAGCCGGCTGCAAGCGCAGGTGCGCGCGTCGGCGGACGCAAGCGCGCTGCCCCCCGCCGATGTCGTGATCGTCGCGACGAAGGCGACCGGGCTCGAGGGCGCGCTCCGCGCGCTCGCCGGGGCATTTCCCGAGGCGACGGTCATGACCGTGCTCAACGGCCTCGGGGCGGAGGCGATCGTCCGCGAGCACGGCGACTGGCCGATCGTCTCCGCGGTGACATTCATGAGCGGCACGAAGCACTCGGACACCGAGGTCGAGTACATCCTCGACACGGAGACGTGGCTCGGCCCGTACGAGGACACGCCGTTCGAGCGCGTACGGGAGATCGCGGGCTTGATCGTCGCCTCCGGCCTGAAGGCGGAGGCGCTGCCCGACCTGCGACCGGCCCAGTGGTCGAAGCTCATCTTCAACGCGGCGGTGAACCCCGTGGCCGCGCTCACCCGCCTTCCCCACGATCCGCACTTCGCCGCCGAGGAGACGCCGACCGATCTCGGCCACCTCGTCCACGGTCTCGTCGACGAGGGAAGAGCTGTCGCGGCGGCCGCTGGCGTGGAGCTCCACGACGACCCGTGGGAGATGAACGTGCTGGCGACGCAGCGCGGGTCGGCGCACTACCCGTCGATGCTCGAGGACGTGGACGCCCACAGGCCGACCGAGATCGAGCTGATCACGGGCTCGCTGCTCCGGGAGGCCGAGCGCCAGGGCGTCCAGGCACCGCTGCATAGGGCGCTGTATGCCCTCGTGAAGGCGAAGGAAGCGTCGTGGGCGTGAGCGCGACTCTGTGAGAGGCAGGAACCCCAATCCCAGGAGGGCGCAATGATTCGAGCAAGGAGAGCGGTGCTGGCACTTCTCGTCGCAGCGGTCGTAGCCGTAGCCGCGGTCGCCGGAGGAAGCGCCACGCCGCAGCAGGCGCAAACGTTGGTCATTGGTTGGGCGTACGACGGAACCGGGAACATGGCTCCGTTCGACGGGCCCGCGCTCGCCACTGCTCGAGACCGAATCCGACAGGTGAACCGGCGGCCCGGAATCAATGTGCAGCTGAGGACCTGCGACACGCAGGGCAACAAGCCGGCCTCCGCGAAGGCGTGCGCAGCGCGACTGCTCGGGCAGGGCGCCGATGTCATCTTCACGACGTGCGACGTCGACCTGGCAGCACCCGTCGTCCAGGAGTCGATCAACCGCGGGAAACTGACGATCGCTCCGTGCATCGGAACCGACCAGATGGGCCCCAAGCGGTTCGGCGCGAAGGGTCGGCTGGCGTTCTCCTTCGGGAACGTCGCGCAGGACGAGGGCTCCGCGATGGCTGAGTACGCGTGGAGACGGGGGTGGCGTGACGCGGCCCTCGCGACGGACACGGTGATCGTCTACTTCCGCAACGTCGTCCAGGCGTTCGAGGCGCGCTGGCGGCAGCTCGGCGGAAACGTCGTGACCGAGGAGTCGTATCAATCGGCGGGCGGCAGCCCGGCGTCCTGGCAGAACGTCGTCACTCGCCTCAACAATGTCGATGCGGACGTCATCGTCACGGCGACCGCTGCGGCGTACGGCGCACAGGTCCCGATCCTCAACGGGCTTCGGTCGCTCGGTAACAGCACGCCGATGCTCAACTCGTGGGCCGGCGACGGCAACTACTGGTATACGCCGAACCCCAGGGTTACGAATTACTACTACGTGACCTTCGCGTCAGCATTCGGCGACGATCCGGTCGGCGCCGTGAACGCGCTCGCAAGGCGGAACAAGGCCGCGATCGCCAAGGCCGGCAGCACCGGTGGGTTCATCACCGGCCCGGCTGCGGTCGACGGCGTCCTGCTCGCCATCCGACGAGCTGGGGGATCGACCAACGGCCTCGCGCTCGCCGCGCAGATGGAGAGGTTCAAGAACGTCCCGACCCTGTCCGGGCTGGTGAGCTTCTCGAGGCAGCTGCACACGGTGTTCGGCCGGCGGTACCGCGTCATCCGAGTGCAGAACAACGTCCCGAGAGTGGTCGGCACCGTGAAGGCGAAGGTCGTCCCCAAGATCTGACGGGCGACTTGCCGGACACGGTGCAGGCGCCTGCGACGAGGCGGCCCGGAGGAGCGCTCCGGGCCGCCTCCGTCAGCCGTGCGTTCGCGGGCGTGCAGGCTCTCCGCGACGTGACGCTCGAGCTCCACCGGCACGAAGTGGTCGGGCTCATCGGCCCGAACGGCGCGGGCAAGTCGACGCTCGTCAACGTGCTCAGCGGGTTCGACTCACCGGACGAGGGGTCCGTCGAGCTCGAGGGACAGGACATCACACGCTGGAGCCCACACCGGAGAGGAAGGAACGGGCTTGCGCGCACGTTCCAGCACAGCCGCTCGTTTCGCGGGCTCACGGTTCGCGAGAACATCGAGGTCGCCGCGCTGGGGATCGGATCGCGCCCCAGTGCCGCTCGCCGCCGCGCCGACGACCTCCTCGAGCGGCTCCACCTCCGTCCGCACGAGCACGCGCCCGCCGGCTCGCTCTCGCACGGAGACGAACGTCGCCTCGGCGTCGCCCGGGCGCTCGCCTCCGAGCCCGCGTTCGTGCTGCTCGACGAGCCCGCCGCGGGTCTGCCAGAGGCCGAGGTGCCCGACTTCGCCGCCGTGATCCGCACCGTCCGCGACGAGCACGACGCAGGCGTGCTCCTCATCGACCACAACATGGCCCTCGTCATGGACGTGTGCGACCGGATCCAGGTTCTCGACCACGGCGCGACGCTCGCCGAGGGGACGCCGGTCGAGATCAGGGCGAACCTCGATGTCGCCGCCGCGTACCTGGGCGAGAGCGCGGTGCACGAGGAGGCGGGATGACGCAGTCATGCCGCCGGGAGGGGGAGCGGGGGAACCGGAGGGTTCCCCCGAGAAGACGCGCCGATGCACAGCATCGGCGACAACGCCCGGCGGATAGGCAGAGAGGGTTCGCGGGGGAAACCGGGCGTCCCCGGGCGACCGAGCCAAAGGCGAGGGAGGCGTCGTGAGCCCGCAGCCTGCCCTGCTCGAGCTCGACGGTGTGGAGGTCGCCTACGGAGGCGTCCCCGCGGTGCGCGGCGTCTCGTTCAGCGTGGCACGAGGCGAGATCGTCGGCCTCATCGGGCCGAACGGCGCGGGCAAGTCGTCTACCTTGCATGCCGTGACCGGCCTCGTCCCGCTTCGAGGCGGGAACGTGCGGCTCGCGGGGCGGTCGCTGCGCGGGCGTCCTCCGGAGGCGATCGCCCGAGCCGGACTGTCCCTCGTGCCGGAAGGACGGCGGCTCTTCGGTGAGCTCACGGTCGAGGAGAACCTGAGGCTCGGGCTGGCGGCGAGGCGCGGGGACGGCACCCGCGGCGACGTCTTCGCGAGCGTGTACGAGCTCTTCCCCATCCTCGAAGAGTTTTGCGCTCGACCGGCGGGCGACCTGTCCGGCGGGCAGCAGCAGCAGCTCGCGATCGGTCGCGCGCTCGTCGCCGAGCCGGAGGTGCTGCTCCTCGACGAGCCGTCCCTAGGTCTAGCGCCCGTCGTCGTCGACCTCGTGTTCGCGACGCTCGAGGCGATCCGGGAGCGCGGGCTCGCGATCCTGCTCGTGGAGCAGCGCGCACAGCGAACGGTCGCGATCGCGGACCGGACGCACGTACTCGCGAACGGAGAGCTGCGGCTCGTGCTGACCCCCGAGGACGCCGACGACACCGATCGCATGGTCGCGGCCTACCTCTCATGAGCCCTCTCACCAGTGGCCTCACCGACTTCCTGAGCGACGCCGTGGACCTCCAGGTGCAGGTGGACGCGATCGGGCTGGGCGCGATCTTCGCCCTCATGGCCGTGGGCATCGGGCTCGTCTTCGGCGTACTGCGGCTCGTCAACTTCGCGTACGGCCAGCTGATCATGGCCGGTGGCTTCGCCCTGGCGTTCGCGTCCGAGCGCGGCTGGCCGGTCGCCGTCGGGATCGCGCTCTGCTTCGGGGTCGTGATCGTGCTCTCGCTCGCGATGGAGCGAGTCGTCTTCCGGCCGCTGCGCGGGCAGTCTCCGGCGGTCATGCTCATCGCGACGTTCGCCGTTGCGTTCCTCCTCCAGAGCATCGCCCTGCTCTGGTTCGGCCCGCTCGGGAAGACCGCGGCGTCGCTCGCGGAGCTCAACCGGCCCGTCTCGGTCGGGGGCGTCGAGATCCGGAAGATCGCGATCGTCGCCATCGTCACGGCCGCGGTCTGCCTCGCCCTGCTCGTGCTGCTCCTGAGCAAGACGTCGATCGGCCTGCACATGCGCGCGGCGGCCCTCGACTTCCAGACCGCGCGGCTGCTCGGCGTGCGGGCGAACCTCGTAAGCGCGGTCGCGGTGCTCATCGCCGGAGTGCTCGCGGCGGCGGTCGCGGTGCTCCTGACCGTCCAGTTCCCGACGGTCACGCCAACGTACGGACTCCGCGAAACGATCATCGTGCTGGCCGGGGTGGTCGTCGGCGGCATGACGCGGCTGCTGCCGGCGACGCTCGGTGGCTTTGCCATCGGCTACGTGTCCGGCCTACTCGGCGGCGCGCTTCCGACCGCGCAGAGCCAGTACCTGCCGTCGTTCGTGTTCGGGCTGGTGATCCTCGTGCTCCTCGTGCGTCCCGGTGGCCTGTTCACGCGTGGCGCGACCGTCGTGGAGCGGGTGTGAGCGTCGCTCGCCTTCGGCTCGCTCCCGTGGGGGAAACCATGTTTCCGCAGGGTTTGCCGCGACAGGAATCCGCGGGAGCGGATTCCTGTCTGGCGAAAGGCGAGGGTGCCCCCTTCTTCCTGAGAGCGTGGGGAACCTCCCGGTTCCCCCCACCCCTCCACGCTCATGGGCCGAGGGTCGGCCCATGAGCCGCCGGTCCGTGTTGGAGCTGGGCGGACCGGCTGCGCTCGTCGTCGCGGCGGCGCTGCTCGGCACGCTGGTCTCACGCTCGACGGAGATCTACTTCATCAACGCCCTCGTCACCGCCTCCATGGTGGTCGCGCTCTACGTCTTCGTCGGCAACTCGGGCGTCCTCTCCTTCGGGCACATCAGCTTCGTCGCGGTCGGCGCCTGGGCCGCCGGCGTGCTCTCGGTCCCGGAGCAGGAGAAGCCCGCGTTCATGCCCAATCTCTTCGACTTCCTCCGCGACACCACCGTGGGCAACCTGCCCTCCCTCGTCATCGCGGGCGATCGTCGGAGCGGCCTTCGCGCTGCTCGTGGGGCTGCCGCTCATGCGCCTTTCCGGCCTCGCCGCCGGCATCGCGACGTTCGCCGTGCTCGAGATCACGAGCAACATCCTCCGCTACTACGAGAAGATCGGGCCAGGCCTGAACACGTTCTCGTCCGTGCCCGAGACGACCGGTCTCCTGCAGGCCGCCGTCGGGGCGCTCGTCGTGATCGTCGCCGCGTTCGCGTACCAGCGGAGCCGGTTCGGCCGTCAGCTGCGGGCCACGCGCGAGGATCCGGCGGCAGCACGCGCGGTCGGCGTCTCCATCTACCGCCAGCGGCTCGGCGCATTCGTGCTCTCGGGCTTCCTCGCCGGGCTCGCGGGCGGCCTCTATGTCCACTTCCTCCCGATCAACGTCGATGCCGTCTACCTCGATCTCACGTTCATCACGCTGGCGATGCTCGTGATCGGCGGCGCGACGAGCCTGTGGGGAGCGGTCGTCGGCGCGCTCGCCGTGAGCGGGCTCGACTCGTTGCTCGCGAACGCGGAGAACGGCCTTGACGTCCTCGGCCGCACGATCGAGGTGCCGGCGGGGACGAGGATCGTCGTCGTGAGCGCGCTCATGGCGCTCGTGCTCGTGCTCCGTCCGAGCGGGCTCACGGGCGGCCGGGAGTTCTCGCTCGACCGCGTCACCGATGCGGTCCGCCGGCGACCGGCGCAGGAGGCGGCGTCGTGAGGGTCGCCGTGATCGGCTGCGGCGCCGTCGGCTCGCTCTTCGCGGCCAATCTCGCGCAGCTCGAGGACGCCGAGGTCTGGGCCTACGACCTCGACGCCGCGCACTGCAGCGCGATCAACGCGAGCGGTCTGCGGCTCGTCGGGGCCGGCGACGTCGTGGGCGCTGTTCACGCGACCGCCGATGGAGCGGCGCTGCCACCGTGCGACTTCGGCATCGTCGCGACGAAGGCGATGCACACGGAGGCGGCCGTCGCGGCTACGGCGCACGCGTTCGCCGACGGCGCCGTCGCCTCGGTGCAGAACGGCGTCGGGAACGAGGA
This sequence comes from uncultured Actinomycetes bacterium, assembly GCA_963848405.1. Taxonomy (GTDB): domain Bacteria; phylum Actinomycetota; class Thermoleophilia; order Gaiellales; family Gaiellaceae; genus GMQP-bins7. Next base: position 140,897 of record CAWKDP010000023.1, read on the forward strand.
GGCGATCGCGAAGCATGTCTCCCGCGTGATTCGCGGCACGACGTTTCCAGCCGGGAAAATTCTCTCCCCGGCGGTGGTGCAGTGGGACGTCAAGGGGGACACGACCCTCGGCCCGTTCGAGCCGAGCCCGGCGCGGGCCGACGAGATCGAGCGGCTGGCCGACGCCTGCACGCGAAGCGGGATGCCGACTACGGCTGTCCCCGATGCTCGCCCTGCGCAGTGGCGGAAGGTGATCTTCAACGCCGCGACGAACCCTGTCGGGGCGCTCACCGGACTGACGCACGGACGCGTGTGCGAGCGGCCCGATCTCCGTGCGCTCGTCAGCGCGCTGGTGGACGAGGGGAAGGCGGTCGCCGCAGCCCAGGGGATCACGCTCGACGCCGATCCCGAGGAGCTCATCGACCTTGCGGCGCGGCCCGACGTCGCGTACGACCACCGTGCGAGCATGCTCCAGGACGTCGACGCGCGGCGACGGACGGAGATCGACTACCTGAACGGCGGCATCGCACGCTTCGGCCGCGAGCACGGCGTCCCGACGCCGCTGCACACCGCGGTCACGGCTCTCGTCAAGGCACTGGAGGACTCATGGACCTGAAGGCAGAGCTCGAACGGCGCTACGCCAACGTGCGGGCGGCGATGGGGAAGCACTCGCTCGATGCGCTCGTCGTCTCCGGCAGCGAGTACACGGGGTTCGAGGGCTCGGTCACGTACCTGTCCGGGTTCCAGATCGTCCATCGCTACGCGTACGTCGTCGTCCCGGCCGACGGCGAGCCGTTCGTCGTCTTGCCGACCGAGGCGCGCTACGTCGGAGAGCACGGTACCGCCGGGATCGAGCAGGTCTTCCACGAGCGTCCCGGTGCGTACATCGCAGAGCACGCACGCTCTGCCGGCTGGCGGCTGATCGGCGTCTACGGCCTCGACTACGTCATGGCGCCACGTGACTACCGCGCGCTCGAAGACCTCGATCTCGTGCCCTTCGACGTCGAGTTCGATCTCGCTCGAGCGGTGAAGAGCGAAGCCGAGCTCGAGTCGGTCCGCGACTCCGTGCGCATCAACGAGCGCGGGTTCGAGATCTTCCTCGAGCACTACGAGCCCGGGAAGACGGCTGCGGAGGTCATGGCGACGGCGGAGGAGTGGTTCGTCGCCCAGGGCTGCGGGCGCCTGACGATGAACATGGTGCTCACCGGCGAGGACGCCGACACCGGCTCCTTCGCACGCCCCGAGTTCAAGATCGCGCGCAAGGAGGAGGTGCTCGGGCGGTTCCTCCTGCCCTCGCTCGAGGTCGCGGGCCCCGGCATGCACTGGGTCGAGGTCTCCCGGGCGGTCGCAGCGTCCAGTGCCTCGCTCTCCGCGGACACGCAGCATATGACCGAGGCGTACGTCGAGTACTTCGACGCGGCGCGCTCGGCGATGCGGCCCGGCGCGACGTGCCACGAGCTGCACCGGGCGGTCGCGGCGGGCTTCACGGAGCGCGGCTATCGCCTCGGGCACGTGACCGGGCACTCGATCGGGATGACGATGATCGAGTTCCCGAAGGTCGGCGAGGGCGTCGAGACCGAGCTCCGGGAAGGGATGGTGCTGTCGATGCACCCGCATGCGATCGCGCCGAACGACGCGGACTGCCTCTACATGCAGGAGACCTGGCTCGTCACCGAGCACGGGGGAGAGCCGCTCTCCGGCCTGCCGATGCAGGTCTTCGTGGCGTGATCCGACTTTCCGAACGAGCGCGCGGGGCTACAATCGAACAGTGAGCTGGCCGTGGCTCGTGCTGCTCGTCGCAGCTGCCACGCTCGTCGTGGCGGTCGAGACCCCGCGTCTCGTGGATCGCTTCGGCGCGGATGCTCGCAAGGGACGTGCGCGAGAGCGGCGCAAGAAGAAGTTCCACGTCGTGGCGCCTGAGGACGAGAGCGACGAGTTCATCCGCAGCGTCCAGCGCGATCTCGAGGCGCTGCCGACGATCGAGGAGAAGGACCGCCGCACGTAGGGCGAGGCTTGCCTCGCCCGCTATGGGCGGATCGTGAACGTCGTCGTCAGCGTCCGCGTGTTCGGGAGGATTTGCGCGACGTTCTCGGTGTTCTTCGTCTCCTGGTAGTCGGACACGCGGAGCCTCAGCTGGTGCCTCCCCGGCGCGAGACGCGCGGTCGAGATCGACACGACGCCGCGTCGGAAGCCGAACTCGGACGTCTCGCCGTCGACCGCGGCGACGATCGAGCCCGGGTCCACGCCCGACCCGCCGTCCGTCGCGCCGACGAGCAGCGAAGCACCCGCCGAGACCGTTCGCGATCGCATGCGCAGCAGCGGCGCCGTCACGTCGTTCTCCCAGTAGCGGAACGTGAAGCGCCCCGAGCCTGCACGCCCGGCGCTGTCGAAGACGATCGCGTAGCTCCCCGGACGAGGGGAGAGCGCGCCGGCCGCGGGTAGCGGCTCACGGAAGCTGTCGAGGTACGGGTTGTGTGCGACCGGGAGCCCCGCGTAGCCCGTGAGGCGGTTCTCGTCGAGCCCCGCCACGACCCGTGGTTCGACCCGCGTCCCCGGCGCTGAGCCGGTGACGACGACGCCGAAGTTCGCCACGGCCTTCGCCAGGCGGACCCGGTATACGAGCTCGGGGCCGCTGAGCACGGTCGTCACGCCGAGCCCGCTCGGGTTCTCTGGATAGCGGTACCGGGAGACGAAAGCCGACCGGCCGGCGGTCGTGGCCCGATGGCTGCCGGGTCTCCGGAGGGGAAGCACGCGGTGGCGCCCGAGCGCCGTCACGGTGATGCGTCCCCAGAACGGCACACGGCGCACGTCCGTTCCCCGCCGTAGCTCGACGTACCCGCCGAGGTCGCCGGCCGTTGCCCGGGCGGTGGCGCTCGCGACGTATTCGAGAGTGCCTGGCACCGTGACGGACGCCGGCACGGTGAACCTGCCCGAGCCCGCTCGCCCACGGCGCACGACCGCTGCCTGCCATGTGCCGGCACCCGTCCCGGCGTCCTCGAGCCGGATCTGGCCGCGCACCGTGCCTCCTCGCGCGAGGAGCTCGAGCGTGACTCCGGACGGCTCGGCGAAGAGGAGCGGCCGGTCGGCCGTCGCCAGCGCGACGACGCCTCCGCCCTGGAACGGCGGCGAGAGCCTGCGCTTGCTCCCGTCGCGGGCGTCGCTTCCCGTCTGGACGAGCGCCGACTTCACCTGCGCGACGGTCCACTCAGGGTGCCGCTCCATCAAGAGCGCAGCCGCGCCCGAGACGTGGGGCGTGGCCATGCTCGTGCCCGAGAACGACGCCCAGCCCTCCGGCACCGACGAGAGGATGTCGACCCCGGGAGCCGCGACATCCGGCTTCATGCGGAGCGAGATCGTCGTCGGACCGACCGACGAGAACTCGGCGTGCGTGCTCGCAGGCGGCGTCCCCTCCGTCTCGACCGCCGCCACCGTGATCGCGCGCGCAGAGTTCGCGGGCGAGGAGACCGACCCTGCGCCCGCGTCGTTGTAGTCGTTCCCCGCCGCGACGACGGGGACGACTCCGGCTCGCGCGGCCGCGTCGAGCGCGAGCGCGACGATGTCGCGGCGCGGCTCTATCTCCGGCTCGCCGAGCGAGAGGTTGATGACGTCCATGCCGTCGGCCACCGCCGCCTCGATCGCGGCCACGAGCTCGGGTGAGTTGCCATTCGGGCTGAGACCCGAGTCGGTGCGGACGAGCGCTTTGTAGTTGCCGATGTATGCGCGCGGAGCCACGCCCGAGACCGTCCGGCCTCCGGACGCCCTCGTCGCGGCGTTGCCCGCCGAGATCCCCGCGACGTGGGTGCCGTGACCCGATTCGCCGGCATCGAACGCCCGCCGCGCCGCCTGCGTCTGTGCGCCCGGAGGAGCGAACGCGCGCGCGACGATCACCTTGGCGCTGGTGTACTGGAGCTGGCCCTTCGGGAACCCGGCGGGCATCGTGTAGCCCCGCGGGTCGAAGAACGCGTGCTCCGGGTCGACGCCCGTGTCGATGATCCCGATCTTCATCCCGTCCCCGGCGGTCTCGAGGCCCGCGCCCCAGAGCGCGCTCGCCCCGATCTGCCTCGGGCTCTCATCGAGCTGCGCGCCGTAGGGCGCCGACGAGAAGACGTCACGAACGCCGGGGAGCTCGCCCAGGCGGTCGATGTCGCCGCTCGGAAGGTCGACGGCGAAGCCGTTCGCGACGAGGCGGTAGCGCCAGCGGAGCCGCGCCTCCGGGAGCTCACGAGCAACTGCCCGCTCGAAAGCGGCTTGCTCCGCGTCGATCCGCGACGCACCGGCTGCCGTGCGCGAGAGCGGGGGAGAGGCAAGCGTGACGACGACCTCCGTCCGAGCGGCCACAGCGGCGGCGGGCGCGCGGTCGAGCCCGACGAGCGAGCCCGTGAGCGCGATCGCGAGCAGCAGGATGAGCGTGCGGATCAGGGTCATTCTGGAGTGAGACGAGCGAACGCCGCCGATCGCTTGTCAGGTGCGGATGATAGGGACGAACCCCTGCAAACCGACACGTCGTGAGTCGGCCCGTGTCTCACTCGGCGCCGATTGCGAGCGGAACCGGACGCGTGCGCGCCTGCTTGAACGCCTCCCGGACGCGCTCGCGGGCAAGCGCCGCATACGGCCAGGGTGAGGTTGGCGTGGGGTTGCCTAGACTTGCCCGATCTGCAGCTTGCCGCGGCCTCAGCGCCGGCGGCGCGCGCCGTCTCGTCGTCCGCCCTCTCACTCGGAGTCAACGGAGTCACGGGTGGCGTAGAGAAAACTACGTCGTCGTTCGACCGCCCGCATCGGCAGAGTTGCGCACGCTCCGCGCCTATGCTTGAACGACCCACGCCCGAGGAGGAGCTACGCCGTCGCAGCCGCCCTCGATCGATGACGAGATGACCGTCTCCGACAGCGATCCTGGATCTGCTCGCCCACCACGCGGACACCTCGGTGCGCTTACACGGCGCAAAGCTCCGGCCTTGGGGCTTCGACCTACCGTCCGCTTCGCGATCGCATCCCTCCTGACCCTTGCCTGGGTCGGGTTCAGCGTCTGGGTATCGGGGCCGTGGAGAGATCAACTCGAGGACGCGATCGGCCCCGTCATGGGCTGGGTGATCCCGATCTTCCTCGCCTACATCCCCGGCCTCGTCATCGGGTTCATGATCTTCACGCTCCTGATCACGCGCTTCCAGGAACTCCCGCTCGCGCCTCCCGAGGGCGACTGGCCCGAGGGCGAGTGGCCGCCGGTGACGATCCTGGTGGCGGCGTGGAACGAGAGTGAGGCGATCGTCCCAACGCTCGATCGCATCGCCGAACTCTCCTACGAAGGTCGGGTGGAGGTCGTCGTCGCAGACAACAACTCGACCGACGACACCGCGCTGCTCGCGGACGCCGCGGGTGATCGCCTCGGACTCCGCTACCGACGTGTCTTCGAGGCGAAGCAAGGCAAACACCAAGCGCTGAACGCGGCGCTCGCGACCGTGACTACGCCGCTCGTGGTGACGGTCGATGCGGACACCCATGTGCAACCGCAGTCGCTCACGCGGCTCGTGGTTCGTGTTACCAACACACCGCAGGGCCAACACGTCTCCGCCTGCGCCGCCGCGCTCGTCGCCGAGAACCCGCTCGCGACCTTCGTCACCCGCATGCAGCAATGGGACTACCGGCTCGGGATCAACGGCGTCAAACGCATGCAGGCCGCGTACAACACCGCGCTCGTGGCTCAGGGAGCGTTCTCGGCCTATTGGACAAGCGACCTGCGTGCCGTCGGTGGTTGGCCGGATGCGATCGGTGAAGACATCGTGCTCACCTGGACGATGCTGGAGTCTCTCGGGATCGTGCAGTACGAGCCGGTCGCGCTCGGCTTCACAGGTGTCCCCCAGCGACTCGGCGGCCTCCTGAGCCAGCGCTCTCGCTGGGCACGCGGGATGCTGGAGGGCCTTCGCACACACCCACCGCCAAAGCAACCTCGCGTGCTCGCGAAGGTTGTCGCCGGGATCGACTACCTCGTTCCCTTCCTCGACATCGGGGTCATCTTCTTCTGGGTTCCGGGAGTCATCCTCTTCCTCTTCGGGTACCCGCTGCTCTTCGGCTGGTGGTCGATGCTCCTGCTTCCGATCACGCTTGCCGTCTTCGGTTTCCTGGGCCGCTGGCAGGCACGGCACGTCTTTCGCACGCTCGACATCCATCCGCAGTCCGACAAGCGCGGCTTCCTCGGCTACCTGTTCGCATACCAGGTGCTGACCTCCGCCGCCGCATTACGCGGCTACGGCCAGTACATCGTCGGGTCGGGTCGCCGCTGGAAGTAGTGCCCTGAGGGAGTAGTCGAGCCGGGGCGGTGCACCCCTCCCCCTCGCGACGTGCTCGGGCGGTGGGGCCCGCTCGGTGGGGGGACTAGGTCAGCGCCTACGGAGTTCGGCGCTAATCGAGCGGTCGTTCACGCGTGAGCTTCGCTCGAGGCCGTCGCGGAGCTGCGCGGGGATCGCTGCCGAAATCTTCCCACAGTTGCTCCTATCGGCGGGCCATGCCTGTAGGGGCTTCTGCGGAGCGCGCAGAGACACGCCGAGAACTCAGGAGACCCGCACCTTCATCGCGTCGAAGTAGCGATCGAGGTAGGTCTTTGCCGCGCGAGGAGACGGGACGTCGGCGGGGCGCAGCTGGACGGTCAGGTTCTGGCGCCGACCCGACGGGTCGACCTTCTCGAAGAGCCCGCGATAGAGGACGCGGAAGTTCCAGTCGGCGAGGCGGTAGCCGATGAAGAGGAGCATCGTGTCCGAAAGCGCCTCACGAATGCGAGGCGGGACGACGTCGGGGTCTGCCAGATTGACGAGGAAGTCCACGTAGTCGTCCTCGGTGAGGACAAGCGACTCGGGCCGCTCGAGCATGCCGTGCAGGTGGTAGACAAGCGGTCGCTCGACGGTGGGCTCGAAGCCGCCCGGCGCGTCAAAGACGGATGGTCCAAACGAGTCGCGCGCCGTCCAGCGACAGAACTCCTCGACCGGCTGCTTCCCCGCTCCCCGCAAAGCCTGCACCATGAAGTCGTCGTAGTTCGTCGTTAAGATCGGGAGCGGCAGTTCGGCGAGCACACGGTGCGGCTCGTCTTCCCTTGTGAGCTCGGGCGTTCTTCGAAAAAGACGCGAATCTCTTCCTTCGGCCAGATCGGGTCCTCGATGACTGCGACGAATTGCGCGACACGGGCGAGGTCATCGCGGTCGTCGAGCGGATACTCGTAGCGATCAGCCCACTCGCGGGCAATCGCTCCGCCCAGCGGGAGCGCGCCGAAACCGACCCCCGCGCCGAGGAACGGCGTGCAGCGACCGGTCTGGATTCGCCGCAGGAGGCGCTCCCAATCTGCGTCGCGCAAGCGCTACCACCTCCCTCAGACAAGCGTAAGCGAACGGAGTGCCGAAGTAACGCGCGGGCTGGTTGCGCACGACACTTTCGCCGTACCGCCTCAACACAGCATGGAGTCGACGATCGGGCTACGTGCGCCCTGGCGTCGTCTACGCCCGCGCCAACAGCCCCACGCTGTGCCGTTGCGCCGACGCGTTAGTTCATGCCGTCTCTAGCGTCACGTAACACCCTGAGACCCGCCGAGCCTCCTTTGCAAGCCGGAGGTCACCGATTGAGCTTGGTGGCTCTGACGCAGATTCCAGGACCTCCGTTGCGCGCTGAGTGCGGCGAGAATGGCGGCGGCGAGCAGAAGCTGCAGGCTTGCCGGAAACCGACCCGAGCGGTGCCAGCCGTGGTCGTGGAACAGTTTCCTTCCGCGCGGGCGCATGAGTGGAAGAACGTGCTCGAGGTCAGGCGCGGAGCTCGCCGCCGCGCCAAGTGTCGCTGGATCGAGCGGACCTCGCCGCGCGCCGAGGAGGAGGATGCCCGCCAGACCGCTGCCGATCTCGAATCGACGCGAGTTGAAGTCTCGGTGCGGAAGGCGGTCCCCCGCGATATGGAGAACCGGCCCCAGAAGGAGTGCTGCGAGTCGCGAGCCGCTGGCGGCGCCCGCCGCGGCGCCTGTCGCCACGTGGAGGGCAACGATCACGGCTGCCTCGCTCGCCCAAACGCCTCCGTGAACGCGGCCAGGGAGGTCTCGTCGGGCATGCTCCCGCGCTCGGTGGGGGACGTCGAAGATCGGTTCTCCGACATGCGCCGGCCGGGGTCATTCAAGGAGCTGATCTCCGTCACCGAGACGGTTCGGTGTCGACGTTGACGACTTGCGCGCCGGGTCGTGATGGTGGCAGTAAAGGCCCCCCGCGTTCGCCCTTGCCTGGCAGCGCCCACCGTCGTTCCGGACGCCGATGCATTTCGGGTATGGCCAGCTCACGTCGGGATCGTAACCCGCCCATCTGTGACCAAAATCGAGGGAATCTCTGCCGGCACTCCGAACAGAGTGCGCCGCAATCGCAGCCCTAGAGCCAAACGAGACCTAACGGGAAACCCGCCGCGCGCCGAGTCCCGCGGGCAAGGTCGTGCTGGGTGGCGGAGCCACGATCTTGCCATTCGCAGCAGCGAGTCTGTCGGGTTCCTTGCCCGGGGTCCCATCCGGGACCTCGACAACGTGGTCGGCCGTCGCCGTAGAAAGAGCAGAATTCCCGGTCTCGATCCCCTGGGCGCTTGCTGTCTTTGCAGTCTGCGCAACCGCCAGCTAGCCAAACACGACTGCGGGCCTCCGAGTCGTCCTGAGACTTCCAGCCCTAGCCCGGCAGCGAGCGGCCGGGCTACGGGCTGCTCGCCGAAGCAAGTGACGTTCGCGAATCGTCTGCTGATCCGTAGGTGCGGATGATAGGAGCCCATCCCTGCAAACCGGGGGTCGTGGCACGCCGCGTGGCACGCGGAGGAATGAACGACTCTGGGCGGTGGAGCCATACGGGCAGTTGACCGCCCTTCCCGAGAACTTGCGTGATGTCGTCACGGCTGTCGAGCGTAATTGTCGTTAGCGCCCGCCCTAGACCTGCCGAGATCCCTGAACGTTCCTCGATGGAATATTCCGAGCGGCGGCACCCCGCTGTTCACGCGTACGTCGCCCGCGCGGGTTGACTTGACCCAAAGCCTGCGCTGTAGGACTCTCACGCTCTGATGATCGAGTCGAACGGTTGTCGTGTCGGTGCCCCAGCCTGATCGCGTGGCTTGTCGCGACGCCGCTGCAAGTCGTGGCTTGCCGTGTAGAGAGCCACGATGAGCCGGTCGATCGGGAGGACTTGGACGAGGCCGTTCCGGCAAGGTATGGAGTTGGTTCAGCGGCGCATGACGGCAGCTGATGGCTGATGCCCGGCATCTTCATCAGCTATCGGCGTAGTGACACTGCGCCATACGCAAGGCGTTTGAGGGAGCGCCTCTGCACCGCGTTCGGCGACGAGTACGTCTTCATGGACGTGGACTCGCTCAAACCGGGAGAGCCGTTTCCGCAGGTGCTCGAGGCGACGATCACGTCCATCGAGGCTGTGCTCGCGCTCATCGGGCCCGACTGGCTGACGGTGACCGACGCCACTGGCCGGCGACGGCTCGAGGACCCGAGCGACTTCGTCCGGATCGAGCTCGCGACCGCCTTCCAGTTCGATCGGGTCGTGATCCCGGTGCTCGTCGGGAGCGCGTCGATGCCACCGGCCAAGGAAATCCCGGAGCAGCTCCTTCCGCTCGTGGAGCGGCATGCGATCGAGATCACTGAAGACCGCTGGGACGAGGACACGAGCCGGCTGGTGCGACGCCTTGAAGAAGTAGTCGACACGATCCCGCCGTGCCCTTACCCCGGCATGGTGCCGTATCGACGTAGAGACGCTGAACGTTTCTTCGGCCGTGCAAAGGAGATCCGCGAGATCGAGGATCGTCTGGCCACTCAGCGGCTGCTCTGCCTGGTGGGGCCATCCGGGTCCGGCAAGTCATCGCTGCTCGAGGCCGGCGTGCTCGCTGATCTCGAAAGGACACAGCCCGGCCGTTGGGTCGTCTCCGCCCTGCGACCTGGAAGCTCGCCAACGCGTGATCTCTTCCAGGAACTCGGAGTCGCGTTCCACGGCGCCGCGCTGACGCCAGAGGAGACCCGGCAAGCCGTGATCAAAGCTCTCTCCACCCGTCCAGAGTCAACCCGCCTGCTTCTCGTCGTCGATCAACTCGAGGAACTCTTTGCGCAGGCGGAACCCGACGAGCAAGCACGCTTCATCGCCGCACTCGTGGCAATGCATGGGTCGGAACACGTTTCGATCATGGTCGCCATCCGGGCCGACTTCTACGGGGAGCTGATGGAGAGCGCCTTCTGGCCTCTTGTCGAGCGAGCCACAGTCGACGTGCCCCCGCTCGTCGGCGACGCTTTGGCCGATGCGATCGCCGAGCCTGCAAGGACGTGCCACGTCAGGCTCGAGCCCGACCTGCTCGAGCGGCTGCTGATCGACGCCGGCAAGGAGCCAGGCGCGCTACCGCTCCTGCAGGAGACGCTCGTCCAGCTCTGGGGAATGATGCGCCTGCACCGCATATCGTTGGCGGCCTACGAGAGTCTTGGCGGTCCGAGTCGGAGTGGGCTGTCCGCGGCTGTCGCCGACACGGCAGACGCCGCATTCGACTCGCTCCCGTCCGCGCAACTGCCCATCGCCAAGCGGGTGCTGCTTCGGCTCGTCCAGTTCGGCGAGGGCCGGCCGGACACGCGCCGCCAGCTGCGATTCGAGGACCTTCGCAGCGAGGGGGACGATGACCGAGTGCTCGAAGGTGTACTCGATCACCTCGCCCAATACCGCCTGGTAACGCTCACGGGCTCGGCGCCCGCTGAGCGGGGAGACGGAAGTGTTGGCGACGAGGTCGCGCAGAGGCCCCGTGACGAGGTGCGTGTCGACCTCGCCCACGAGGCGCTGATCAACGGGTGGCCGGCCATCCAGGGCTGGCTGGCCGAGCGCCGCGACGCCGAGCAGGGCCGCCGGCGTCTCGAGGCGCACGTTGAAACCTGGGAGGGACACGATCGGGCCGCTGCCCTCCTCGACGATGTCGAGCTCAAGGAGGCGATGGGCTGGCTTGCAGGTGCGGATGCACAAGAGCTCGGCGTCCCTTCCGGGCTGTCCGAGCTCGTCGGCATGAGCGAGGCCAGGTTGAAGCGACGCAGCAGGCTCCGGAGGGGCGCGATCACCGGTTTGGTGGTTCTGCTCATCGCCGCGACAGTGCTCGCCGCGGTCTTTCTCCGCGCTCGCAACGACGCGATACACAGGGCGAACGTCGCCCTTTCGCGCGAGCGGGCTTCGAGTGCAATGGCTGCGCTGAACGTCGATCCGCACCAAAGCCTCCGCCTCGCGGTTCAGGCCGTCGACGTACTCGAGCGGGACGACTCAGCGACTGTGGCAGACCGCCGGGAGTCCGAGGCCGCGCTGCGCGACGCCATCCGCGCCTCTCGGGTCCGCGCCGTCCTCCGTGGTCACTCGGCGGAAGTGGTATCTGCGACCTTCAGCGCCGACGGTGAGCGCGTCGTGACGGCGTGCTGGGACGGGACCGCCCGGATCTGGAATGCGCGCAGCGGCGCGACCGTCGCAGTGCTTGGGAAGCCCGGTCCACGGCTCGAGAACGCGAGCTTCAGCCCCGACGGCACGCGCGTGGTCACGGCGGGCGACGACGGAGCCGCGCGCGTGTGGGACGCCGCGACCGGGGCAGAACGCTTGGTGGTGAAGCACGACCGCGGCGCGTGGGTGCTCGACGCGAACTTCAGTCCGGACGGCGGCCTCGTGGCGACCGCCGGCACCGACGCCAGCGCGCGCGTCTGGGACGCGTTGACTGGGAGGCCGGTGGCCATGCTGCCGCATGCCCGTGGGGCGACTGTATACCGTGCGACCTTCAGTCCAGACGGCGCGCGAATCGCGACGGCCGGCAGTGACGGGATCGCAGCAGTCTGGAGCTCGTCGACCGGTGAGCAACTCGCGCGCCTGCCACATGGAGCGACCACCGTCACCGCTGTGCGCTTCAGCTCCGATGGTTCGTCCCTCGCAACCGCAACTGGTGACGGAACGGCACGGGTGTGGCGATTCCTCTCTCCAGACCGGAGTTCGGTCGTCCTCCGAGGACACAGACGCGAAGTCACCAGCGTTGAGTTCAGCCCCGGTGGCACGCGCGTGGTCACGGCGAGTCTCGACGGCACGGCCAGGGTGTGGGACGCGCAAACCGGTCAAGAGCTCACGGTCCCGCTCACCCACGGCGACGCTGTCCGGACAGCCGAATTCAGCCCCGACGGCACCCGCGTCGTCACCGCAAGCGCCGATCAGACCGCACGAATTTGGGACGCGCGCACGGGTGAGGGGCTCGCCGCCTTTCGCGGGCACGACGACTATGTGGGGAGCGCCGAGTACAGCCCCGACGGGCGTCGCGTCGTCACATCGAGCTTCGACCGGACGGCGCGTGTCTGGGACGCAACCGTCGGCGATCCGGCAGTCACCATCGGTGGCGAGGGAGCGATCGCGAGCGCGATGCTCAGTCCGGACGGCGGCCGACTCGTGACGACCGCAACGGATGGAGATCCGCACGTCTGGAGCACGAACACGGGTGCGCCGATTACGAGCCTCACTGAGAGCGGATCCCGGGTCGTCTCTGCTGTGCTCGGCGCCGACGGCAGCGATGTGATCACCGCGGACGCCAACGGTGACGTGCGTGTCTGGGACGCCGCTACCGGCAAGCTCCGCGTCTCTCGGAGAGTGACGGGAGACCTCGTGACCGCCGTCCCGAGCCGCGATGGAACGCAAATCGCGGCCGTGAGCGTGAGCGCTGCCGAGCCGCCGCGGAGCCGGGTCGTGGTCTGGGAGGGCACCGAGTCAGAGCCGATGGGGAGCTGGGATGTCGACGGGATCGTGCAGGGAGCGGTCTTGAGCTCGGACGGCGCGCGCCTCGCCGTCTGGACACAGGACGGTCGCGTCGCCGTCCGAGAGGTACCGGCGGGCGACACCGTCTCCTCCTTCTCGGCCTCCGCCCCAGTCGCGTCGGCACGATTCAGTCCCGACGGCTCGTTTCTCGTTACTGCCGGCGACGATGGCACTGCGCGGATCTGGGACGTCGCGAGCGGACACGAGCGGCAGCGGCTCCGCCATGATCAGGCGGTTGTCGCCGCGTCGTTCAGCGCCGACGGCACCCGGGTGCTCACCGCCAGTGTGGACAACACGGCGAAGATTTGGGACGCGCCCACGGGACGCCAGCTCGTCTCGCTCCGAGGCCACGGGACCGAGCTCACCGACGGGAGCTTCAGCTCTTCCGGCCGCTGGGTAGTGACTGCCAGCCTCGACGGCACGGCGCGCGTATGGGATGCGCTCAGCGGGCAGGAGATCGCGCTCTTCCGGCACCCGGCCGAGGTCACGGCCGCTTCCCTCGACCTCGACGAGCGCCTCGTCCTCACGCTCGCTGCGGACGGACGCGCGCGGCTGTTTCGCTGCGAGACGTGCGTCCCGCTCGACGGTCTCGCCCGTCTCGCTCGCGGTCGGCTCGTCCTTGGCCTCGGATAGTCGGTTAAGAACGTTGCGATCGTTGCAGTCTCGTCGCCAATGGACCAGAATCAATACGGACAGCGACCTGCGAGGGAGGGAATGGAGCGCTCCACGTGGCGAGCTGCGGCACTTCGGGGATCCGCGATCGCGCGACTCCCCCTACTGCTCTTGGCGGTGACGGTCGGGGTTGGATCGTTTCTGCTGGCAGGAAGCGAGGCGCTGGAAGCCGCGGATCCGGGCACGACCGACGTGCACGTCGTGCTGAGCGGGTACGGCGAGGTCACCGTGTCGCGTTCCGACGTTCCCGACAAATACCTCTGCGACCTCACTCAGTACCAGCAGGACCAGTGCCTGATTCCTTCCGTGCCTGACGACACGACGCTGACACTCGTGGCCGTCGCAACGAAGACCCCCGAGTCGACTGCGTCGAGCTTCCTCGGCTGGAGCCGACCACCCGAATGCGACACCGGGTCGACGTGCCAGGTGACGACCGACGCGGAAGCGGAGGACGACGAGTGGATCACCGCACACTTCTCGCCTCTCACACTCACGGTGAGGGTGGACAATGGCGCTACCGGAACAATCACCGCGTCGGGGGAAGCGACGGGCGACAAGATCGCACCGGACTGCACCGGGGACTGCATCATCGGCGAGTTCGCTGCCGACGAGCGCGTGACCGTCACGGGGAAGTCGGACGATGGAGAGGCGATTTGGGGCTTCGGGTGCGACCCGTGGGAGGTCAATCCACCTCCCGGGGCATGCGTCCTTACGATGTCCGGTACAGAGAACTGGGTTGTCGTCGGATTCGGCGCGCCGTGTTCCAACTGCTCGCCGGAATTCAACTTTGGAGTGAACCTCAGGGTCGATCGAGTCGGTGACGGACAAGGCTCGGTCACCGGATCCGGAGACGACGCCGACCCGGGCCGCAACAAGTGGTCTATCAACTGCGGCTCGGACTGCGACGACGACGACATCCAGTACCAGACGCGGGTGCGGCTGACGGCGAGTCCCACCCCGGGCACCGACTCGGTGTTCGATCGCTGGATGGGGCCGCCCTGTCTCAGCGACGAGGTGTGCACGTTCACGGTTGGCAAGTACCCGAAGGTGCGTGCGATCTTCAAGAAGAAGGCCGCGCCGCCGCCGCCGCCGCCGCCGCGGCCGCCGCCGCCGCCGCCGCCGCCGCCGCGCTTGCCTCCGGATGTCGAGCTGACGAAGGTCGCCAATCGATCGACGGCTTCCGTCGGCGAGACGGTGCGGTTCCGCATTGATGCGCGGATAAAGTCGGGAGCCGCGACGAAGGTCGTGGTGACCGACACGCTGCCTGCGAACGTGGAGCTCGTGTCGACGCGGGCAAATCGAGGCCAGGGCTGCACTGGCTCGCGGACGATCACGTGCGATCTCGACTTCCTCTCGGGCACGCTCATCGCGACCGTGGAAGTCGTCGTCCGCGTAACGGCGGCCGGCGAGATCGTGAACAGCGCCAGCGCAAGCGTCCAGCCGTCCGATCCACAGCCGTCGAACAACACCGCGACCGCACGCGTGACCGTCGAACAGCCACCGGATGAAGGCGAGGAAACTGGCTCGCAGAAAGGCGTCACGCGCACGGGTACGGCGAGGGCGGACGTCCTCCGTGGGACGCCGTACGCCGACGTCCTGAACGGGCTCGGGGGGAACGACCGGCTGTTCGGGCTCGGCGGCGCGGACAAGCTGTTCGGAGGCCGTGGGGCCGACGTGCTCGATGGAGGGGTTGGCCGCGATGTGCTCGACGCCGGCCGCGGGAACGACTTGGTCAGGGCCCTTGACCGGACCCGCGATACCGTGCGGTGTGGGCCGGGTCGTGACCGCGTCATCGCAGACCGGTCGGACCGCATCTCGGTCGGCTGCGAGCGGGTCGTCCGACGGACGCAACCCCTTCCCTAGGGTCCGCCCCGACCCCGCTAGCCCGTCCGGCTTCCGGAAACCGGTGAGGGTGGCACAGCTCCGCCGCGCCTTCCGGAAACCTGCTGATTTGCAGGGACTATGTGAGTGCGGATGAGAGGACTTGAACCTCCACGCCCTTTCGGGCACACGGACCTGAACCGTGCGCGTCTACCAATTCCGCCACATCCGCGGGCCGGTCATTGTACTTCCCGCCATCTGGCGTTCGGGCGTCACTGGGGTGAGGCTTCAGCCTCACCTCGCTCTTGGACTTCGCTCAAGCCAAAGTCGGGGTCTGGCTGAAGCCAGACCCCAGCGGTGCCGTGCCGACGTCAGGCGCCGGGCAGCGCAGCGAGGACGTCGTCCGCGTGCGTGTCGGGCTTCACGCGGCGCATGACCCTCACCACGTTCCCGTCCGCGTCGATGACGAACGTCGAGCGCTCGACGCCCATGTACTTCTTTCCGGCCATGTTCTTCTCGACCCAGACGCCGTAGGCCTCGGAGACCGCGTGATCCTCGTCAGCGAGCAAGGTGAACGGCAGTCCGTACTTGTCCTTGAACTTCACGTGCGAGTCGGCGCTGTCCGGGCTCACCCCGAGCACGACCGCGCCCCGCTGCTCGAACTCGTCCCACGCGTCGCGGATGCCGCACGCCTGGGCCGTACAGCCCGGCGTGTCGTCACGGGGGTAGAAATAGAGGACGACCGGCTTCCCGCGCAGCGATTCGAGGGATATCTCCTCGCCGGTGTCGCTCGGAAGGGCGAAGGACGGGGCGGGCTGGCCTTCCTCGATCATGTGCGTTCGGTCTCCTCGTTAAGGTGCGCGCGATGGTATCCGCACAGGTGCTCACGGGCGTCGCGGGCGACGGCCGGAGGGGCACGACATTCCTGCTCGCAGGATGACCGAGCAGGCACCCTGGAGGATGCTGCATCTGGAGACGACCCTGGCCGTGCCTCCCGAGCGCGTGTTCGCGGCCTGCGTCGACGCCGAGCAGCTCGCCGAGTGGTGGGGTCCCAGCGGATTCACCTCTCCGAGCGTGCAGCTCGACGTGCGCGACGGAGGGCGGTACCGAATCACGATGCAGCCGCCCGAGGGAGACGCGTTCCACCTCCGTGGCGAGTTTCGCGAGCTCGAGGTGCCCCGTCGTCTCGTCTACACGTTCGTGTGGGAAGAGCCCGATCCGGACGATCAGGAGACGGTGGTCACGCTGACGTTCGAGCGCGCCGACGAGAACACCCGTCTCGTGCTCGACCAGGGGCCATTCAAGACCGAGGCCCGACATGAATTGCACCGGGCGGGGTGGACGGAAACGCTCGAACGGCTCGAACGATTTGTTGCGTAGGGACCCGCAATCGTCTAGACGAGCCGCGCGGTGACGCGCTTTCTGTTTCAACGCCAGATCGGGAGCGGAGGGGCCCTCCGACCATGTGCAAGAGGCCCCTCCCTTCGTTCGCCAAGCGTCCGTCGCTTACTTCAAAGCGTGCGGCCGTGTCGTGGGTGGTGCTAAGGAGTCAGATGGAAGTCGATCTTTGTTGGGGCCCGTTGGCTGGCACGGTCGAGTAGCCCTCGATCATCATCGTCCCGTCCGGGAGGAACATTTGCGCCTGGACGAGCAGCGTCGCTCGATGGCTGAAGTTCTTTCCGAACCCGGTGACGAAGGTGAGAAGCACGCGGTCTCGGCCGACCCGCGCGCCCTTGGTCCTCGGTCCCGTCCAACGGTAGAGGGCGTTCGTCTCGGTGAACCGATCGCCGGCGACTGGCACGCGATCGAACGTGAAGTCACCGAGTGGCGCCTCCGTCCGGTCGATCTCGAGAAGGCTGAACGTTCGAGGTTTCGTGGGAGCCAATAGCCCGCTGGGCCTCGAGCATCGCTCCTCGATCCGAAGCCTCGCGAGGATCCTCACCACGAACCAGACGGCCCTGGCGCGACTCAATAACTGGCTGATCCCTTTCGCTGGCTCTCGCTAGGGTGCGCGCGATGGTATCCCTCCACGTGGCGCTCGGCATCGCGGCGATCGCGATCTGCGCGGGCGCCGGCGTCCTCGGGATCGTCGCGTACCGGCGAGGAGCCGGAAGCCTCGTCAGCCACGGCCTCGTGCTCGCGCAGACGGTGCTCATCGCGCAGGCCGCCGTCGGCCTGCTGCTCCTCTCGGACGGCCGTCGTGCGCCGGATCGCCTTCACTACGCCTACGGAGCGTTCGCGCTCGGAGTCGTGCTCGCGCCGTGGTTCTACGCGCCGCCCGAGGCGCGGCGGCGGCTGCTCTGGTTCGGCGGCACGACGTTCGTCGCCGCGGCCCTCTCGACGCGCGCGTTGATGACGGGCTCGTGAGAGCTCCCGGGAGATGAGGGGTCTTTGGGACCGGATCCCGCCTATCGTGCGCGGGCTGGGGATCGTCGCGCTCATCGCGCTCGTCGTCGTGATCCTCTCGCTCGAGCCGGTGCTCGCGACCGTCGGCGGGCTCGTACGCATCGCGTTCTTCCTCGCGATCGCGTTCTTCCTCTTCCTGCTCTGGCGCGAGCGCCGCGGCGACTTCGAGGCGTGGTCGGACCGGAACCGACGCCTGTTCTATGCCGCGATCGTCCTCGCGGTCGTGGACATCGGGATGCTCATCGGCCTCGGCGCCTCGGGACAGGACGCGCTCGCGTTCTTCGCCGTGCTCGGCGCGTGCGCGTGGGTCGTCCTCCGCACCTGGCGCCTCGAGCACCGCTATTGAGGGCGGGGCAAGCCTCGCCCGTGCGGGCTCTCGGCGCTACGGGAGCCGGAAGACCGGGCCGTTCCGTACCGTGGGCGGCCCGGGGTTGACCGGGTGCACGAGCTTGAGCCGGTAGCGGTAGGCGCCGCGACCGAGGCGCCGGGGAGCGAACTCGACCTCGACCGGGGAGTCCAGCTCGGCGCGGCCGCGCTTGACCATCTTCGTCGTGCCGCCCACCTTCACGAGGCGGACGTCCCAGAGGCAGTCGAGCGTGCAGCGGAAGCTCGCGCGGAACGTGCCGAGCCGTGCCTGGGCGCGCGTGCCGAAGCGGAGCCTCCCCGACTGCACCACGAGCTGAATGCCGGGGCAGCGCGCGATCGAGCCGCCGGCCGTGCGGTCTAGAGCCTCGCGAACGCCCGGGAGACTCGCCTTCGCGCTCCCGTCGGCGTACCAGACGCCCGACTGCCAGCCGGCGCGCGCCCTCTCGTCGCGCGAGGGGAAGAGGAGGAAGCCGGCGATGTTCGGCTGGCAGAAGGCCAGTGCGAGCGCCTGTGCGTAGTACTCCGCCTGCCGGCTCTCGGCGACCGGACGCGTCGTCACGGGCTCGCTCCCGGCGTACAGGCTCTCCTTCGCAACCGGGATCTGCGACTCCACGCCGTACTCGCCGTAGAGGATCGGGAGCGTCGAGCCGCGCTGCGCGGTGCCGTCGAACGCTTCGGCGAGAAGCCCGACGAGCTTGTCGTAGTCCGCGACGCCGATGGCGGTACCCAGCGGGTGGGCGAGGGTGGGCGGCTCCGTCGAGTGGTCGCCGTAGACGTGCTGCACGAACATGTCCATCACAGGGCGTGTCCGGCCGCTCGCCCGATACGCCGCTCCCAGCCCGCGGATGAACGTCGTCGGCGAGTGGGTCGGTCGGATCCCGTCGGGCCGGTCGGTTCCACGCGGCGAGACGGCGCCGCCGTACACGGTCACGTCGGGCGACACTGCCTTCAACGCGTCGTAGGTCCGAGCGAGCAGGGCAAGGTACGCCGCAGGCGCCGTGCTCGAGCCGTCGAGCCCGAACTGCGGGAGCCAGAAACGGTTCAGGTTCGGCTCGTTGGCGACGATCACGTGCTGGATGCCCGGAACGGCGCGGACCAGCGCGGCGGCATACGCCGCGAACTGACCCTGCGCCTCGTCCGTCAGCGGGGTCGTCCGTGATCCCGGGTGCATGACGGTGACGTAGAGCTGTAATCCGGTCGTCCGCGCCGCTCCGGCGACGCTCTCGAGCACGCGCTGCTCCCCGTCCGAGGGGGCGGTCTCACCCGGCGTCCAGAAGCTCGTCACCCGCAGCGACCGAAACCCGCCGAGGCGGAAGAGCGTCAACTTCGTCTGCGCCTCGACGAGGGTGGACGCTCGCATGTCGTCCTCGACGGCTCCGACGACGAGGCCCGGCCCGGCAGTCGCGGGCTGGACGGCGACGAGCGCTCCGACCACGCCGAGCACTGCCACGAGCGCCCTCCAGTGGCCGGTTCGCATGGGGCTACGCTAGCGGGAGAATGCAAACAAGCGTTAAAGAGGCCCTGGAAACGCTGCCCAGACGGCCCGGCGTCTACCTGTTCCGCGACGAGCGTGGCGACGTCCTGTACGTCGGGAAGGCCAAGTCACTCCGGTCGCGCGTCCGTAGCTACTTCACGAAGGGTGACGGCCGTGTGGGCACGGCGCAGCTGGTCTCCCTGATCGCGGACGTCGAGGTCATCGTCACCCGGAACGAGGCCGAGGCCCTTCACCTCGAGCAGAACCTCGTCAAGCGGCACCGGCCTCCCTTCAACATCCGGCTCCGCGACGACAAGTCGTTCCCGTACATCGCGGTGACCCTGACCGACGAGTACCCGCGCGTGATGTTCACGCGCGAGCGGCACCGCGCCGGAACGGTCTACTTCGGGCCGTACGCGAACGCGAAGAAGGTGCGCGAGACGCTCGACGTCCTCAATCGCGTCTTCCGCTTCCGCCCGTGCGAAGGCCCGCGGCCGGGCCGGCACTCGGGGATCCCATGCCTGGACTACCACATCGACCGCTGCTTCGCGCCCTGCATCGGCGCCATCTCGCAGGAGGAGTACGGGCAGGTCATCGAGGGCGTGATCGGGTTCCTCTCGGGCGACACGGTGTCGATCCAGCGCGAGCTCGAGGAGCGGATGCGCGAGGCGGCCGCGGACGAGCGCTTCGAGGAGGCAGCCCGCTACCGGAACCGGCTCAACTCGATTCGCCACCTCGGCGAGCGTCAGGCTGCGGACCGGCGTGCCGTCGGGAGCGTCGACGTCATCGGGCTCGCGCTCGACCACGAGGAGGCGGCAGTTCAGGTCTTCCCGCTTCGCGACGGGCGGATGATCGACCGCTACGGCTTCCATCTCGAGAACGTCGCGGGGGAGGACGAGCAGACCGTGCTCGAGGCGTTCGTGATCGAGTACTACGGCACGGCGCCGAGCATCCCGCCGCAGGTGCTCGTGCCCGGCGGGATCGCGGACACGAGCGCGATCGCGGAGTTCCTGTCCGAGCGGCGCGGCGCGCCCGTCGATGTCCGCGCGCCCGCGCGAGGCGAGAAGCGCCGCCTCGTCGACCTCGCCGTCGAGAACGCGCGCGTCGCGCTCGAGGCGGACACGGCGCGGCGTGCCGAGATGCGGTCGCGGCGTGTCGCCGCTCTCGAGGAGCTACGCGAGGTGCTGAATCTCGAGAGCCTCCCCGTGCGGATCGAGTGCTTCGACGTGTCGAACATCCAGGGGGAGGCGATCGTTGCGTCGATGGTCGTCTTCCAGGAAGGGCGGCCCAGGAAGGCCCATTACCGGAGCTTCACGATCCGCGGGCTCGGCGGCCAGGACGACGTCGGCGCGATGCGCGAGGCGATCCGCCGCCGCTTCACGCGGGCTCGGCAGGGCGACGTCGACGAGAGCTTCGGCTGCATTCCCAACCTCGTCGTCGTGGACGGCGGGAAGGGTCAGCTCGCGGCCGCGCGGGCGGCGATGGAAGAGCTCGATCTGCCCCGCGTGGCGGTCATCGCGCTGGCGAAGCGGGAGGAGGAGGTCTTCGTGCCCGGCGTGCCGTACGCGATCGCCCTCGACCGCACGAGCCCGGCGCTCCAGCTCCTCCAGCAGATCCGGGACGAGGCCCATCGCCGCGCGCTGCGCCACCACCGCCAGAAGCGCGACTCGAAGGCGCTCGAGACGATCTTCGAGACGCTCCCGGGTATCGGCCCGTCGCGCCGACGCGCGATCCTCCGGCACTTCGGCTCCGTGGACAGGTTCCTCGACGCTTCGCAGGAGGAGCTCGAAGGCGTCCCCGGGCTTCCGCAGAAGACGGCGCGGGCGGTGTACGCGCAGCTGCACAAGGCCGGGCCGTCGTAGGGGCGAGGCAAGCCACGGCGAGGCAAGCCTCGCCCCTACGCAGAATCGCGCTCCTCGGCCGGCGTCATCGCCTCGCGAAAGCGCACGGTTCGAAGCGTCACGGCGATGGCGGTGAACCCGGCCACGACGTTCGTCCCGATGGTCACGAGCTTCAGGCCGACGCTGAAGGCCAGGAGCTGCGAGCTCGGAACCGTGCCCCTGAAGGCGTAGAGGAGGAATGCCTGCTCGGTGCCGATTCCTGCGGGTGTGAGCGGGAGCAGCGTCGCGATGCTCGCGGAGACCTGGACGAGCAGGACGTTCGTGAGCGACTGCGGTATGTCGAACGCGTCGAGCAGGAACCAGATTGCAACGAGACGGAACGTCCAGTCGCCTGCCTGCCAGAGCGCCACCGAGCGTAGGTAACGCGGCGGGGTGCGCAGCACCGCGAACGCCTGCCGCACCCGCCCCCAGAAGTTGACGACGTGGCCGTGGATCCAGATCCCGAGCACGACTGCGGCGATGAGGATCCCGGCGAGGACGAGCTGGGCGGCGAGCGGGTTCTCGAGGAGCCACCCGAACTCGAAGCTCCGAAGCCGCGGGAGCTCGCCGATGCCCGGCAGGTCGTCCTGCGTGATGGCGGCCCAGGCGAGGATCGACGACGCTGCGACGAAGTCGAAGATCGAGAGGACGAGCGTGCTCGAGACGACCGTCGTGTACGTGCTCTCGGGGATCGCGCGGTGCGCGAGAACGATGCGAACCGCGTCGCCCGCGCGCATGGGGATGATCGCGTTGACGCCGACGCCGGCGAGGTAGGCCGCGAGGATCGGCCGCCGCGGCACCCGTTGCTCGGGATACGCGGCGGCGAGCACGTTGCGCCACGCCATGCTCGTGCACGTGAGCTTCGCGAGCTGTGCGAGCACCGCGAGGAACACCGGCAGCAGGTCGACCGACGCGAGCTGGTCGAAGAAGGCGTCGATCCCGTCGAGGACGCGGATCACCGCGCTCCCTCCTTCGCGAAGCTAGAGCTAGCTCTTCCCGTCGCCGCGTCCGTCGCCGTCCGGCGCGAGGTACGGGTAGCGGTAGTCCGTCGCCGGGAGGAAGGTCTCCTTCACGGTGCGCAGCGAGACCCAGCGGATGAGGTTCCACATGGAGCCGGCCTTGTCGTTCGTACCGCTCGCGCGCGAACCGCCGAACGGCTGCTGGCCGACGACCGCGCCCGTGGGCTTGTCGTTGACGTAGAAGTTCCCGGCCGAGTACTGGAGCGCGTCGTGCGCCTGCTCGATCGCGGAGCGCTCGTTCGCGAACACGGCCCCGGTGAGGGCGTACGGGGCGGTCTCGTCCACGAGCCGCAACGTGTCGTCCCAGCGCTTCTCGTCGTAGACGTAGGTGGTCACGATCGGGCCGAAGAGCTCGTCGCGGAGGAGGCGGAAGTCGCTGTCGTCGGTCGAGATCACGGTCGGCTCCACGAAATACCCCTCGGAGTCGTCCGTCGAACCTCCGGCGAGGATCTCCGCGCCGGACGAGCGGGCTTCCGCGATGGCGTCGCTGTGCGTCTTGAACGCAGACGCGTCGATGACCGCGCCCATGAAGTTCTCGAAGTCCGTCGGGTCGCCCATCTTGATCGTCTCGATGTCCTCGACGAGGCGGTCGCGCACGTCAGCCCAGAGGTTCGAAGGCACGTACACGCGCGACGCGGCCGAGCACTTCTGGCCCTGGTACTCGAACGAGCCGCGCACGACGGCGGTCGCCACGGCCTCGGCGTCCGCGGAGGGATGCGCGAGGATGAAGTCCTTGCCGCCCGTCTCGCCGACGATGCGTGGGTAGTTCCGGTAGCTCCCGACGTTCTTGCCGACGGTCTCCCACATGCCGTTGAAGACGCCGGTCGAGCCCGTGAAGTGGATCCCAGCGAGCTCCGGGCTCGCAAGCGCGGCATCGCCGATCGTCGCCCCCGAGCCGTAGACGAGGTTGATCACGCCGTCGGGCAGCCCTGCCTCCTGCATCAGTCTCATCAGGTAGTACGCGGAGAGGGTGGCGGTGGACGCGGGCTTCCAGACGACGGTGTTCCCCATGAGCGCCGGAGAGCTCGAGAGGTTGCCCCCGATGCACGTGAAGTTGAACGGGCTGACGGCGAAGACGAAGCCCTCGAGCGGCCGGTACTCCATCCGGTTCCACGTGCCCGTGGGCGAGTACGGCTGCTCGGAGTAGATGCGGGGGACGTAGTCGGCGTTGTAGCGCCAGAAGTCGATCATCTCCGCGACCGCGTCGATCTCCGCCTGGTGCGCCGTCTTCGACTGGTTGAGCATCGTCGCGGCGTTCAGGGTGGTGCGCCAGGGCCCGGAGAGGAGCTCCGCGGCGCGGAGGAACACGGCGGCGCGCTCGTGCCACGGCGTCCGCGACCACCCGGCGTGGGCGGCCCGGGCGGCGTCGATCGCCTGCTGGACGTGCTCTGCGCCGCCCTTGCTGACGTCGGCGAGCACGTGGCTCTTCCGGTGCGGCATGACCGCTTCGAACGTCTCGTCCGCGTGGACGTCCTTGCCGCCGATCACCATCGGGATGCTGGTGCGCTCGCCCTGCATCTCTCGTAGGCGGGCCTGAAGCGCAGCGCGCTCGGGCGTGCCCGGCGCGTAGGAGTTGATCGGCTCGTTGACCGGCGGCGGCGGGTTGAAGATTCCGTGGGAGCTCATGCGGTCGATTGTAAAGTCGTGGGGCGGTGCGGGCAGTGCGAACGCGGTACACGGTGGACGGCTGGGGCGTCGGTGAGCTCTGGACCGGGGGAGACGTCGTGCTCGCTCACGACTTCCGGTTCGGATCGGCTGCATCGGTAGCGGGCTCGCCCTCGCGCGACGCCAGGGTTCGGGGAGACCGGGTTCGGGGAAACCGGCTTCGGGGAAACCGCGTTCGAGGACGCTGGGTTCGAGGGGGGTCTCGACGAGCTCGCCGACGTTTCCCCGGCCTCCCGCCTCGCTCGGTCCCCAGCCTCCCTCATGCCAGCCTCCCTCATGCCAGCCTCCCTCATGCCAGCCTCCCTCATGCCAGCCTCCCTCATGCCAGCCTCCCTCATGCCAGCCTCCCCCATGGGGGCAGGGAGGCCCCCTTCTGGCACCGTAGCCGCGAGCCCCGCACACGTGGGTGACGGCTTCGTCACGATTTCGCACCAACGCAGTGGCGTCGACGCTGGAGCCGTCGCGCAGCGGGTCCGCGCCTTTCTCGCCGGCGAGGACGCGCGCCTCGACGAAGTGCCGCTCGAGCTCGGAGCGACCACGCCGTTCCAGCGCGACGTCACGACCACGCTGCGGGCGATCCCACGCGGGGAGGTCGTGACCTACGGCGAGCTCGCGGCCATCGCCGGGTACCCAGGAGCCCAGCGCGCGGTGGGGACTCTGTGCGCGACCAACCGCTTCATGTTCCTCGTCCCGTGCCACCGCGTCGTCGCCGCGGGCGGGATCGGCGGGTACGGCTCGGCGGGCGTCGCGGTCAAGCGCCGACTGCTCGCCCTCGAAGGCGTCGAGCTGTGAGGGCGTCCGAGGACATCCGCGAGGAGCTGGCGCTCATCTCACCGGAGCGGGCGTGCGACCGACGCGCCGAGCTGTCCGCGCTCTTCCACTCGGCCGGAAGCCTCCATCTGCGTGGGAGCGGGGACTGGGCGCTGCACCTGGACGTCGCGAGCGGCGCCGTCGCGCGACGAGCGTTCGCGTTGCTCCGCACGGACGGCATCCTTGCGGAGATCCGGACGTATCGCCGCCGTGCATTCGAGCGGGCGACGCGGTACCAGCTGCACGTCGAGGGCGGGGACGACTCGCTCCGAGTGCTCGTCGCCGCGGGCGTGCTCGACGGCCGGCACGCACCGCTCGAGCGCCCCCCACGCGGGGTGGTCGCCCGGGCGTGCTGCCGCCGCGCGTATCTCCGGGGCGCGTTCCTCGGCGGCGGCTCGCTCTCGAGCCGCGGCTCGTCGCATCTCGAGCTCAGGACGGCGTCGCTCGCGGGAGCGGCGTTCATCGTCGCGGTCGCAGCGGAGGAGGGAGTCCGGCTGAACGCGGTCGAGCGCCGTGGCCACGCGGTCGCCTACGCGAAGAGCTGGGACGCGATCGAGACTGCCCTCTCGCTGATGGGCGCCGCCGAGACGGTCCTCGCGCTCGAGGAACGCGCGGTCGTCGCGGCGACGCGCGCGCAGGCGAACCGCCTCGCGAACGCCGACCATGCGAACCTCGTCCGCACGAGCCACGCGGCTCAGGCACAGCTCGCGGCCGTAGAGCGACTGCGCTCCGAAGGACGCCTCGAGCGCCTGCCTCGAGCTCTCCGAGAGGCAGCCGAGCTACGGCTGCGCCACCCGACGGACTCCCTGCGCGAGCTCGCCGCACGCACGGACCCGTCCGCGAGCAAGGCGGCGATGTACCGCCGGCTGCGACGAGTGGAGGAGCTCGGATCACCCTAAGGCGCCTAGTTAGACTCGCCGCAACCTGACGAGGAAAGGGAGCTGAATGGGCATTCGCGTCGGCATCAACGGGTTCGGTCGCATCGGCCGAAACTTCTTCCGCGCCCAGCACGCGCTGGGGTCGGAGATCGAGGTTGTCGCGCTCAACGACCTCGGCGATGCGAAGACGATGGCCCATCTGCTCGAGTACGACTCGAATCTCGGCCCGTACCCGGGCGACGTCGAGCTCGGCGACGGCGTTCTGCGGGCCGGGGGCGAAGAGGTCAAGATCCTGTCCGAGCGGGACCCCGCGGCGCTCCCCTGGGGCGATCTCGAGGTCGACGTCGTCCTCGAGTCCACCGGGTTCTTCACCGACCGCGAGGGGGCGGGGAAGCACCTCGCCGCGGGCGCAAAGAAGGTCGTGATCTCCGCGCCCGCGACCGACCCCGACGTCACGCTCGTGCTCGGGGTGAACGACGAGACGTACGACCCGGACGCGCACCAGATCGTCTCCAACGCGTCGTGCACCACGAACTGCGTCGCGCCGCTGGCGAAGGTGCTGCACGACCTCGGAGGCATCGAAGCAGGCTTCATGACGACGATCCACGCGTACACGAACGACCAGGTGATCCTCGACTTCCCGCACAAGGACCTCCGTCGCGCACGTGCCGCTGCGATCAACCTCATCCCGACGTCGACGGGCGCTGCGAAGGCGATCGGGCTCGTGCTCCCCGAGCTCCAGGGGAAGGTCGACGGCATCTCCGTGCGTGCGCCGGTCGCCACCGGCTCGCTGACCGATCTCGTAGTCCAGCTCGGGCGGGAGACGAGCGTCGACGAGGTCAACGGCGCCTTCAGGGCCGCGGCCGATGGTGCGCTCGACGGCATCCTCCAGTACACGGAGGACCCGATCGTCTCCACCGACATCAACGGGTCGCCGTACTCGTGCATCTTCGACAGCCAGCTGACGATGGTTCGCGGCGCGTCGGTCAAGGTGTTCGGCTGGTACGACAACGAGTGGGGCTACTCGTGCCGGCTCGTGGACGTCATCGGAAAGCTCCTCCCGGGTTGAGCAGGCCGCGCTCCGTCCGCGACGCGGACGTCGCGGGGAAGCGCGTCCTCGTGCGCGCCGACCTCAACGTCCCCCTCGAGGACGGAGCGGTCGCGGACGACACCCGGATCCGGGCCGCGCTCCCGACGCTCCGGCTCCTGCTCGACGAGGACGCCGCCGGGATCGCTGTTTGCTCCCACCTCGGGCGCCCCAAGGGGGAGGACCCGGCATATCGCATGGAGCCGGTCGCGACGCGGCTGCGCGAGCTTCTCGCGGACGAGCGGCTCGAAGTGCTCGAGAACACGCGCTTCGACCCAGGTGAGACGAAGAACGACCCGGACACCGCGCAGAGGCTCGCCGACGGCCGCGACCTCTTCGTCAACGACGCGTTCGGCTCGGCACATCGCGCGCACGCCTCGACGGTGGGCGTTGCCGAATTGCTGCCTGCCTACGCGGGCCTCCTGCTCGAGCAGGAGCTCGAGATGCTGGGCCGGCTGCTCGGGGAGGTCGAGCGCCCGTTCGTGCTCGTCGCGGGAGGAGCGAAGGTGGAGGACAAGATCGGCGTGCTCGCGCAGCTCGGCGCCCGCGCGGACTCGGTGCTCGTGGGCGGGAAGATGGCTGCGGAGCTTGCCGCGCAACCTCACGCAGGCGTCGATACCGCACTGCCGGTGGACGTCGTGGCCGCTGCAAGCTTCGATCCCGAGGCCGAGTCGTGCGTCACCGCAGCCGACGCCGTGCCGGACGGCTGGCTCGCGCTCGACATCGGCCCGGAGACGAGGGAGCTCTTCGCCGCAGAGATCCGAGCGGCGCGCACCGTGCTCTGGAACGGGCCGATGGGCGTCTTCGAATGGCCGAGGTTCGCAGAGGGGACCAAGGCGGTCGCCGAGGCGGTGGCCGACGTGGACGGCTACACGGTCGTGGGCGGTGGCGACTCGGCGCGCGCGGTCGAGGAGCTGGGGCTCGCCGACCGCGTGTCCTGGGTCTCGACCGGGGGCGGAGCGTCGCTCGAGTTTCTCGAAGGGAAGGAGCTGCCCGGGGTCGCAGCGATCCCGCCGGCGTAGGTCGGCTCAGACGGCCGCAGCGGCACGCACACCCGGCACGTTGCGGGCCAGGAAGTCGAGCACCGTCGACACCTGCCGCACGCGTTCGTCCACGTCGAACGAGCCGTGCCCGGTCTCGAAGACGTACACCTCGTGCGGATGGTCGCGCGCGGCGAGCTTCTCGACGTAGCGCATGGCCTGCCGGTAGGGGCAGCGGCTGTCGTTGCGCCCGATGATGAACAGAACGGGCGCCTGCACGTCGTCGGCGAAGTTGATCGGGTTCCGCTCGCGCATCAGCTCCGGCAGCTCCTGCGGCGTGTGCCCGCCGAGCAGCGCGCGATCGTAGGCCTGGAGGAGCGGGGAGAGCTCCTCGTACCCGTCCTCGTAGTCGCCGACCGGAACACCCGCCACGCCGCAGGCCCAGAGCTCGGGGTGCTTGCCGAGCTCGAGGAGCGTGACGTAGCCGCCCCAGGAGTGGCCGGCGACGACCGCGCGCTCGGGGTCGGCGATCCCGCGTGCCACGAGATCCTGGAGACCGGCGTTCACGTCCTCGAGCTCCGGCCCGCCGATGTCCCCGATCAGCGTGTCGCGCCACTCGCGCCCGTACCACGCCGAACCGCGGTAGTTGACCAGTCCCACGGCGAAGCCCGCGTCCACGTACGCCTGCACTTCCGGCTGCCAGCGATCGAGGTCGAGCCAGGTCGGGCCGCCGTGGACGAACATCAGCACCGGGAACGGGCCGCCCGAGTCGTCCGGGGTCACGAAGAAGCCGTGCACGCGCTGGCCGTGCGGGTTCTCGAAGTGCCAGGACTGGTACCGGCGGCCGGTCGGGCCGAGGTCGTCGGGCGTCATGAGCTCCGTGCCCTGGTCGTCGAGGACGAGTCGCTGCCGATGCCCCTGCTCGTGCAGGAACCACACGCTGCCGTCCGGGCGCACGCGTGCCTTCCAGACGTAGCCGGGCTCGTTCGACACCGGTTCGAGCACGCCGGTCGCGAGGTCGTACCGGTAGAGGCGCGACCTGCCCTCGAAGACGTTGTGCAGCAGGAGCGCCGAGCCGTCCGGCCACCAGTCCGCCACGAAGACGCCGCCTTCGAGGTCGGTCGTGAGGTTCGTCCGCTCGCCCGTCGCGAGATCCCAGATCCCCGGCCGCTCGTCCCCCTCGAGCTCGTGCTCGAATGCCAAGCGCCGGTCGCCCGTAACCGGCGACCAGCACTTCGCCAGGAGGGACATGCCGTCGTCGAGCAGGTCAGCGACGGTCGCGCCCGAGCGCGGATCGACGACCCGGAGCGCGGGGTGCATGAGGTCGCCGTGCTCCGCGTGCTCCAGGCAGAGGAGCGTGCCGTCCGCGGAGAGCGCGCCACGGGCGAAGCCACCACTCTCTGCGCCGCCGAGCTGCACGGACTCGGCCGAGCGGTGGATCTCGCGCGCTGCGCCTCCAGCGAGCGAGACGTAGATCGCGAAGCCGTCGCGGTCGCTGATCCCGGCGGCGACGATTCCCGGCGCCTGCGAGAGGCCCTCGCTCCAGCCGTGTGGCACTCCTTCCAGGAACGGCTGCGTCGCGCCTCCGTGGAAGGGCTGGACGAGCCAGCGGCCCGACTCGTCGCCGGTCTCGTCCTGGAACCAGAGCACGCCCTCGCCGTCGACCGTCGGCGTTCCGTCGGTCAACCCGACCGGGTGGTCGGTGACCTGACGGCGTTCGCCCGTAGTCAGGTCCCAGGCGTGCACCTGCCAGACGCCGGACTCGTTCGACGTGTAGACGACGCGGTCGGGCGCGGCCGGCGACCACTCGGGGAGGTACGTCTGGGGCGCGCGGAAGCGCTGCTCCCAGGCTTCCATCGACTCGCTCGCGGCCATCGGGCGCGAGGCTAACACCGGCGGCGCTCACGTGGCTCTCGCAAGGCGGAAGAGCGGGGTCGGACTGAAGTCCGACCCCTGACGGATGGGGGTCAGACCCTTCGGGGTCTGACCCCGTTCTCTCTAAGATCGCCCCCGTCGTGCTGATCGCGGGCAACTGGAAGATGTTCAAGGGCGCGCACGAGGCGCGGCAGTTCGCGCCCGCCATCCGGCATCTCCCCGAGCGGTTCGGGATCGACGTCGTCGTGTGCCCGGCGTTCACCGCGCTCGAGGCGACGATCGCCGGCCTCGGGCAGTCGCACGGTCCGGGTCTTCGCGCAGAACGTCCACTGGGAGCTCGAGGGCCCGTACACGGGCGAGGTCTCGGCGCCGATGCTCCTCGAGCTCGGGGCCAAGGGCTCGCTCGTCGGCCACTCCGAGCGGCGGCAGCACTTCGGCGAGACCGACGAGACGGTGCGCCTGCGCGCCGAGGGCGCCCTCCAGGCAGGCCTCGACGTGATCGCGTGCGTCGGCGAGACGGCGGACGAGCGCGAAGCGGGCGACACGCAGCGAGTTCTCGAACGCCAGGTGTCGGTGCTCCCGGTGCACGAGCGGCTCGTCATCGCCTACGAGCCCGTCTGGGCAATCGGAACGGGCCTGACGGCGACGCCGGAGCTCGCGCAGGAGGCGCACGCGTTCCTGAAGTCGCTGCACGACGCGCCGGTGCTCTACGGGGGCTCGGTCAAGCCCGAGAATGCCGCAGTGCTCCTCGCGCAGCCGGACGTCGACGGCGCGCTCGTCGGCGGCGCGTCGCTCGACGCGCTCGACTTCGAGGCGATCTGCCAGGCCGGCCAGGCGACACCGTCGCCGCCTGCGTGAGCGTTCCAGTCGTCGCGCTCGTGATCCTCGACGGCTGGGGCATCGCGCCAGCGGGCCCCGGAAACGCGGTCGACCTGGCCGACACGCCGGTGTTCGACGAGCTCTGGGCGCGGTACCCGCACACGACGCTCGCGGCGTCCGGAGCCGCCGTCGGGCTCCCGGACGGCCAGATGGGGAACTCGGAGGTCGGGCACCTCACGATCGGCGCAGGCCGCATCCTCTTCCAGGATCTCGTGCGCGTGAGCAAGGCAGTCGAGGACGGGTCGTTCCTCCAGAACGACGCCCTCGTCGGAGCGTTCCGCCGGGCGTCTGAGCGCGGCGGCGGCGTGCACCTGCTCGGGCTCGTGTCCCACGGCGGCGTGCACTCGCACATCGACCACCTGCACGCGCTGCTCGAGCTGGCCGCGCGCGAGGGAATGGCCGAGCGGACGTGGATCCACGCGTTCACCGACGGGCGCGACGTGTCGCCCCACTCGGCCGTGAACGACCTCGCCGAGCTGCCCGTCGATCGGATCGCGACGGTCTCGGGCCGCTACTACGCGATGGATCGCGACGCGCGGTGGGAACGGACGGACCGCGCGTTCGCAGCCATTCGAGAAGGCGAAGCGCCGGCGGTCCTGGACCCCGTCGACGCGGTGCGAGAGAGCTACGCGCGCGGCATCACGGACGAGTTCGTCGAGCCCGTCGTCGTCGCCGGACGCCCGCATCTCGACGTCGAGCGCGACGCGGCGATCTTCTTCAACTTCCGTCCGGACCGCGCGCGCCAGCTCTCGCAGCGTCTGCTCGAGGCCGGCGCAGACGTGACGACGATGACGCGGTACCGCGACGACTTCCCGTGCCCCGTCGCGTTCGAGGAGCAAGTGGTCGAGAACACGCTCGCGGAGGTGCTCTCGGGGAGCGGCGCACGCCAGCTGCATGCCGCGGAGACGGAGAAGTACGCCCACGTCACCTACTTCTTCAACGGCGGCGTCGAGGCGGAGTGGGAGGGGGAGACGCGGATTCTGGTGCCCTCTCCGCGAGACGTCCCGAGCTACGACCTGAAGCCCGAGATGTCGGCGTTCGAGGTCGCCGAGCGCTTCGCGGCTGCAATTGGCGACGGCTACCGCTTCGCCGTCGTGAACTTCGCGAACCCGGACATGGTCGGGCACACAGGCTCGATCCCGGCTGTCGTCGCAGCGGTGGAGGCCGTCGACCGCTGTCTCGTGAAGGTCGTCGACGCGGTGCACGCCGCAGGGTGGCATCTGCCTGGTCACCGCCGATCACGGGAATGCCGAGGTCATGCTCGAGCCAGACGGCACAAGCCCGCATACGGCTCATACGACGAATCCGGTGCCGCTGATCGTGACCGGGGACGGCCTTAGGGTCGGCTCGGGAGGCGAGTTGTCAAGTCTCGCGCCGACGATTCTCAGCCTCCTCGGGCTCCCGATTCCTGCTGAAGTGACCGGTTCAGCAATCGCAACCGGCGCGTAACTCTTCGGCGCAAACTCCTCGAACAACGCCGCCCTATACTCCGCAGGCCGTGCCGCTCCCACAGCCCGATCCCGGTGTCCTTCGCAAGGCGCAGCGAGGTGACGAGCGGGCCTTTTCGATCATCGTCAGGACGTACGAGCAGCCGGTCTACAACTACGTCCTGCGGCTCACGGGCGACCGTGTGCTCTCGGAAGATCTGACGCAGGAGGTGTTCCTGCGGCTGTACCAGGGGCTCCCGAGCTTCTCGCTGAGATCGCGCTTCACGACGTGGCTCTTCCAGGTCACGAAGAACCGCGTGCTCGATGAGCTGCGTGCGATGGAACGGCGGCCGCGGGCGCTGGTCGCGCTCGAGGACATCCCGCCGCTCGAGGTCGTGGACGCCCCCGTCGAGCGCACGGAGGCGATCGACGCCGTGTGGCGCGCCGTCGGCGCGCTGAACCCCGACCTGAAGATGGCGCTTCTCCTTCGCGACATCGTCGGCCTCTCGTACACCGAGATCGCCGAGACCCTCGAGATCACGCTCGCGACCGTGAAGTGGCGGATCTACAAGGCGCGCGAGGAAGTCCAGCTTGCGCTCCAGCGCGAAGGCATCTCCGCGTCGATCTCGTCGGCTGCGCCGGTGCACGCCGAGCTGCCCGCGTAGAACTCCTAAAGCTGCGCAGGTTTTCGGGCCTGGTCCCACTCTGGACGGGTGGACCCTCCGAAAGGACGCATCATGTCCAGGCTCTTCTTCACGGCTCTTGCGACCGCACTGCTTCTCGTACTGGCGCCTGCCGCAGGGGCAGGCCCCGACGGCAGGTCCGGCGCGACGCTCCGCGGGACGGTCGCCCGGACGCTTCCCGCGAACGGGCTGGTCAGGGTGGACACACGCCGACTGGCGCACATCCTGCGCGTGCCCGGGTCGCAGGCCCGAATCCACGTGGGCCAGCGGGTCGAGCTGCGCGGAAGCACGCTCCGCGAGCGCGGTAACGGCTCCCGCGTGCTCGCCAGGGGCGTCGTCGTTGCCGGCTCCGCGCGGAAAAGCTCCTCCGGCGTCGCAAACGGCGGAACGCGTTCGAGCTCCGGTGACACCGGCAGGCTCGAGATCCGAGGAACGCTCACGTCACTTTCCCCGCCAACCGTCAGGTCCGGCTCGGTCAGCGCTACGTGCTCCCTCCCGGCCGGCCGTACGCTCGCCGGCTTCGCGGTCGGCGACTTCGTCGAGATGCGCTGCGTGCTGCGCCTCGGCGTGTGGATGCTCCGCGACCTCCGGCCCGAGGACGACGACGTCGTGAATCCCCCGGACGACGACGACACGACCGACGACACGACCGACGACACGGACGGCGACACGACGGACGACGACACCGATGACGATGACAACGGCGGCTCGGGCGGCAACAGCGGCCCGGGCGGCGACGATCACTAACCTGGCCTCGTGACCTCGGCTCCACGCCTCGACTCCCACGAGCACACGACCCGCGCGAACGCGTCCGCGCGGGTCGCACGCCTCTACGACAAGCACGCGCGAATGGTCTACGGCATCTGCCGGACGATTCTGCGCGACGGGCACGAGGCGGAGGACGCGGCGCAGCAGACGTACCTCCTTGCCCATCGTGCGTTGCTCGGCGGAGCGCACGTGCGCAACGAGGCCGCCTGGCTCGCAACCATCGCTCGGAACGAGTGCCGCACCCGAATCGCCGCGAGCATGCGGGCGCCGCTGCCGGTCTCGGACGAGGATCTCGAGGCGATTCCGACGACGGGCGACGAGGCAGAACGGAGCGAGCAGCTCGCGGCGATCCGCGCGGCCCTTGCCGATCTTCCGGAGCGGCAGCGCGAGGCAGTGGTCCTCCGCGATCTCTACGGCCTGCGCTACGGAGAGGTCGCGACTGCGCTCGGGCTCTCACGGGCCGCGACGGAAGCGCTTCTCTTCCGGGCGCGACGCACGATGCGCCAGCGGCTCAAGCCCACCGTCGCGACGATGCTCGTCGTCCCGATCTCGATCCAGGAAGGCCTTGCACAGGCGATCCCCGGTTTCAGCACCGCCGGAGCGGGCGGGGGCGTCGCGGCGGGGGTGGCGAGCGGGGGCTTGCTCGCGAAGCTGACGGCAGGCCCGGTCGGCGTCAAGGTCGCGACCGCCACCGTCGCAGTCACGACGGTCGGCACGGTCGGCTCGGTCGAGTCCGAGCGAGCGGGCCGCGACCACGCAGAGCGCGCGGCCGTCGTGTCGGTGCAGGACTCGAGCGGGCCCGGTTCCGACGACGCAGTCCAGGGCGGCTCCACAGGAAGCGCCTCGGACGACGAGCGCGGCGGCGACGACGACTCGAGCGGCCCAGGTAGCGCTGATGATCGCGACGGCGACGACAACTCCGGACCGGGTTCGGACGACGAAGAGTCGAGCGACGACAGCAGCGGGCCCGGAGGTGGCGGCGATGATCGAGCCGACGACCGCAGCGGGTCCGGCTCTGGATCCAGCGGGAAGTCGCCCGACGACGAGAGCGGACCCAGCTCGGGCTCGG
The DNA here is from genome assembly GCA_963848405.1 of uncultured Actinomycetes bacterium. Lineage (GTDB taxonomy): Bacteria > Actinomycetota > Thermoleophilia > Gaiellales > Gaiellaceae > GMQP-bins7. The sequence goes on from CAWKDP010000023.1 coordinate 175,423, forward strand.
GTGGGAGCGGCTCGGGCAGCAGTGGCTCAGGCCCGAGCGGGAGTGGCTCCAGCGGCAGTGACTCGAGCGGCAGCGGCTCCGACAACGACTAGCACCGGCGCGTAGAGGCGGCCAGGCCTGCCGTAGAGCGCGGCGGCCCTAGGATTGAGGCATGGCCAGGGTCCAGGTGAGTGCGCTCTCGCGCCTCGAAGACGCGCTCGGCGAGGTTGCGGACGGCGAGGTCTCGCTCGAGCGCCCGGGCGACCCCGAGCACGGCGACTATGCGACGAACGCCGCACTCCGGCTGGCCGGCGGGCGACGACTGCCTCCGCTCGAGGTTGCCGGGCAGATAGCGGCGGCAGCACTCGAGCGCGGTCTCGTCGAGCGGGCGGAGGCCGCACCCCCGGGCTTCGTCAACCTCCACGTCTCGGACGGGTGGCTGGCCGAGGCATTGAGCGAGATCCTTGCGGCCGGCGAGTCGTACGGTGCCGAGTCAGCCGCCGCTCCGCAGCGCATCCAGGTGGAGATGGTCTCCGCGAACCCGACCGGACCGATCACGGTCGCCCACGCCCGCAACGCCGCATACGGCGACTCGGTCGCCCGCCTCCTCGCGTTCGCGGGCCACGACGTGGAGCGCGAGTACTACTACAACGATGCGGGGGTGCAGATGGAGCGCTTCTACGCCTCCGTCGAGGCGCTCCGGCGCGGCGAGGATCCTCCCGAGGACGGGTATCACGGCGAGTACATGAACGAGCTCGCGGTGCTGCCGGGCGACCCGGTGCCGCCCATGCTCGCGCGGATGGAGGCCTCGCTCGAGCGTTTCCGCATCCACTTCGACTCGTGGACGAGAGAGACCGAGGTCGAGGCGGAGATCCCCGAGGCGATCGCACTGCTCGACACGTACGAGACAGACGGTGCCGTGTGGGCGCGGACGACGAGCCACGGCGACGACAAGGACCGTGTGCTCGTCCGCTCGGACGGCGCGCCGACCTACTTCGCCAAGGACGCTGCGTACATGCGCCGCAAGTTCGCCCGCGGGCACGATCGGCTCGTCTACGTGCTCGGCGCCGACCATCACGGCTACGTGCACCGCCTGCAGGCGCTCGCGGAGATGCTCGGCCATCCGCGGGAGTCAGTCGAGGTGCTGATCTACCAACTCGTCCAGGTGGTCGAGGGGGGCGAGGCGAAGAGGATGTCGAAGCGGCGCGGGGACGTCGTCTTCCTCGAAGAGCTGCTCGATACGGTTGGCATAGACGCGGCGCGCTGGTACCTCGTCTCGCGCGGCCACGACCAGACGATCGAGCTCGACGTCGACCTCGCAGCCGAGCGTACGCAGAAAAACCCCGTCTACTACGTCCAGTACGCGCACGCGCGCATCGCCGGCATCCTGAGGAACGCCGCAGAGGGGGGAAGCCTCGTGGCTCAGAGCCACGATGTCGACCCCGTCGCGCCTCTCGAGGCCGAGGAGCGCGAGCTCGTGAAGCGCCTGCTCGAGTTCCCCGCGCTCGTCGCCGAGGCCACAGAGCGGAGGGCGCCGCACGCGCTGCCGACGTACGCGATCCGCGTCGCGGACGACTTCCACCGCTTCTACCACGACCACCGCGTGCTCGGATCCGAGAACGAGAGCTTCCGGCTTGCTCTCTCGCGCGCGACGCAGCTCGTCGTGGCCCGCAGCCTCGATCTGATCGGCGTGGACGCTCCCGACTCGATGTGATCGTGCTCGCTTCGCCCGCGGCGTTCTAGGATTGGGTCGTGGCGGACGGCGACCGCTCGATCCCGGACCGGAACCTCGCGCTCGAGCTGGTGCGGGTAACCGAGTCGGCCGCGACGTTCGCGTCCCGCTGGATCGGCCGCGGCGACAAGATCAGCGCCGACCAGGCCGCGGTGGATGCGATGCGGCTCATGATCAACACCGTCTCCATGCGCGGCGTCGTGGTCATCGGCGAGGGCGAGAAGGACGAGGCGCCGATGCTCTACAACGGCGAGGAGGTCGGCGACGGGAGCGGCCCCGAGGTCGACGTCGCAGTCGATCCGCTCGAGGGGACGCGCCTGACGGCGCTCGGGATGCCGAACGCGATCTCGGTCATCGCCGTGGCCGAGCGCGGCACGATGTTCTTCCCCGGAGCGGCGCTGTACATGGACAAGATCGCCGTTGGTCCGGAGGGCGCGGATGCGATCGACATCGACGCGAGCCCGACGGAGAACCTCGAGGCGGTAGCAGACGCGAAGCGCGTGGACGTGAACGACCTCACCGTCGTCGTGCTCGAGCGCGACCGCCACGACGAGCTCATCGCCGAGCTGCGCGAGGCGGGTGCCCGGGTCAATCTCATCCGCGACGGCGACGTCGCGCCGGCGATCGCGGCCGCGCAAAGAGGAACCGGGGTGGACCTGCTCATGGGCATCGGCGGAACACCCGAAGGCGTGATCTCGGCAGCCGCGATCAAGAGCCTGGGGGGTGCCATGCAGGGCAAGCTCTGGCCTCGTAACGACGATGAGCGCCAAGCGCTCGTCGATGCCGGGTACGAGATCGACCGCGTCCTCAGCGCCGACGACCTCGTGCAGGGGGACGACCTCTTCGTCGCAGCGACCGGCGTGACGAGCGGCGCGCTGCTTCGCGGCGTCCGCGTCGACCGCGACCGCGTCGAGACCGACTCGATCGTCATGCGCTCGCGCTCGGGCACGTTTCGGAGAATCCAGGCTTCCCACCCATTGACGAAGATCCAGAGCCTCACGAAAGGAGCCCGCTGATGGCCTCGCACCAGCTACACGACATCGCGCGAGCGATCGTCGCCGACCACCGGGGCATCCTCGCGGCCGACGAGAGCACGGGGACGATCAAGAAGCGCCTCGACTCGATCGGGGTCGAGTCGACGGAGGAGAACCGGCGCTTCTACCGCGGGCTCCTCTTCACCGCCCCCGGGATGGAGGAGTTCATCGGCGGCGTCATCCTCTACGACGAGACGATCCGCCAGAGCGCCGACGACGGGACGCCGTTCCCGGAGCTGCTTGCGGCGAAGGGCGTGATCCCGGGCATCAAGGTCGACACCGGCGCCCAGGACATGGCCGGCTTTCCCCGCGAGAAGGTGACTGAGGGGCTCGACGGCCTCCGGCCGCGGCTCGAGGAGTACGCGGGACTCGGCGCGCGCTTCGCGAAGTGGCGCGCCGTGATCACGATCGGCGACGGCATCCCGACGGACGCATGTATCCAGGCGAACGCCCACGCGCTCGCGCGGTATGCGGCGCTGTGTCAGGAGACCGGGCTCGTCCCCATCGTCGAGCCCGAGGTCCTGATGGACGCGGACAACTCGCTCGAGGTCTGCTGGGAGGTGACCACCCGCACGCTGCACGAGACGTTCGACGCGCTCTACGACCAGGGACTCGACCTCCAGGGCACGCTGCTGAAGCCGAACATGGTCATCTCCGGCAAGGGCTCGCCGACGCAGGCGAGCTCGGAGGAGATCGCCCGCGCGACGATCGACTGCTTCCTCGGAGTCGTGCCTGCCGCCGTCCCCGGGATCGTGTTCCTCTCAGGCGGGCAGTCCGAGGTGCAGGCGACGGAGAACCTCAACGCGATCAACCAGGTCGGCGGCCCGTGGGCGCTGTCGTTCTCGTACGGGCGCGCGCTCCAGGCTTCGGCACTCGAGGCGTGGGGAGGTGACCCGGCGAACAAGGAGGCCGCGCAGGCTGCCTTCGTCCATCGCGCACGGATGAACTCACTGGCCGTCGCGGGCGAGTGGACGGCGGAGCTCGAGGAGGCCGTGACCGCCTGAGTCACCGAGGGCGTTCGACTTACCGGCAGAAGACCGTGGAACCGACGCACGCGGCTTTCCGCGCCTGGCGAGCGACCTACCCGGTGACGAACGACTCCGGGCCTGGGGGCTCGGGAGGCGCCCGCTCGTCCTCGGCGCCGGCCAGCCGTGCGGCTTCCTCCGCTTTCGCCAGCGCGAGCTCGCGGCTGATGTGAACCGCGGCCGACGTCAGCGGGGCGGCGAGGATCATCCCGATCATCCCGAAGAGCGCGCCGACCCCGATCGTCACGATCAGGACGACGAGTGGATTGAGGTCGAGCGTCGCGCCGAATGCGATCGGCTGGACGATGTTCTGAAGGAGCCCGTTCGCGAGGATGACGATGACGAGCATGATCAGCGCGGTCGTCTCCCCTTGACCCGCGAGGGCGAGCATGACCGCTAGCGCGCCCGAGACGAATGCGCCGATGAAGGGGATGTACGCCGTCACGAAGGTGACGACCGCGATCGTCCCCGCCAGCGGGACGTCCAGCACCCAGGCGCCGACACCGACCACGACCGCGTTGAACGCGGCGACGATCGACACACCGACGAAGTAGCGGCGCATCGAGAGGATGACGTTGCCGGTGATCGTCTTCGCCACGGCGGCGGGGACGCCCAGGCTGCGATCGATGAAGCGCCGCACTGCCGGGCCGTCCTTGAGCAGGAAGAACGTGCTGAAGAGCGTGAAGGTCATGAAGAACACGAGCGAGGTCAGCCCCTTGATGCCCTCGGCGACCCCTTTGACGAGGGTCCGACCCGCGTTCGCCGTGTCGCGCTGCGCGTCCTCGGTCGCCTCCGACGTGCCGCCCGCCCCGGTGTCGTTGACCCAGCCCTCGACCTTGTCCACCGCCTCGGAGGTCGCGGCCTTGATCTCCGACGACTGCTCGACGATGCCTCCGAAGACGAGGAGGAAGACGACGACTCCGAGCGCGAGCAGTCCGAGCAGCACGATGGCTGCACCGACCGCGCGGTGGATCCCGCGCGCCTGCATTTTGGTGACGAGCGGGCCCGCGACGGTGGCCAGGATCAGCCCCACGAGCACCGGCTCGGTGATCGTGGAGGTCAGCCCGAGCAGCCAGACGAGCCCGACGAGGAGGACGCCGACCCCGACGAGGAACCATGCGAGCAGGCCGAGGTCCCGGACCCACATCGGGGCGGAGAACACTCGGGAGAGCGAGGTCGCATCGATCTCGACCACTGTCCGAGCCTCGCCCGCTTCCGCGGCAGCCGGAGTCTTCCCGCGCAGTCGGTCGAAGAACGGGAGCTTCACCGCGGGCATTCTGTCGCTCCCGTCGGCTGGCTCTACTGGCGCGCCATCGCGACCTTCAGCCGCTCCTCGGGCGTGATCAGGTGGTCGAGGTCCTCCGCGGCCTCGTCGATGTCGATCTGCACCCAGCGGATGCGCCCGGTGAAATGACTCTCCGCCGCGGTGTAGTCGTCGCTGACCGGAGTCGCAGTATCGCCGCCGACGTCGGTCGTCTCGTCGGCCGAGAAGGCCACCGGCACCGTCGCATCCACGCGTCCCTCGCCGACCTTCGCACCGTCGACGTACAGCGTTACCGTGCCGCCCTTGGCGAGGCCGCCGCCGTCGTAGGTGAACTCCATGCGGACCTGATGCTCCCCTTCGGGGATCGGCGCGTCGCCGTAGACCTTGAAGAGCTGCAGCCCGAACCAGCTGTAGCAATACGCAGGACGACCCTCGTGCAGGTACACGCTCCAGCCCGCGAACCGGCCCCCCTGGGCGACGACGACGCCCTCGGCGCCTCCGTGGGGGATCACGACCTCGGCCGTGACGGCGTGCGACTTGTTCTTGATCACGACGACCGAGTTCTCCGAGAGGCGGCCCATGCCGGCGAACAGGACCTGTGAGCTTCCCCGGATGAGCTCCGGCCGCCCTGCTCGTTCGGAGTTGAACCGCTCGAAGCGACGGTCGTCCAGCGGAAGGACGTTGTACTTCCTCGCCTCCGCGAGGAACAGCTCCTGGAGCTCGGCCAGCTTCCCGGGATTCTCGGCGACGATGTTACGAGCCTGGGTCCAGTCGTCGGGGGCGTAGAGCTCCCAGACATCGTTCTCGATCTCCGGGGTCTCGGTCGCCATCCACGGGATCGAGTGCCGCGTGACCGCGGTCCAGCCTTCGTGGTAGATGCCGCGGTTGACGAACATCTCGAAGTACTGCGTCCCGTGGCGGTCGGCGGCGGACGCGTCGTCGAACGCGTAGGCCATGGAGACGCCCTCGATGGCCGCCTGCTCGATGCCGTTGACGGAGGTCGGGTGCGGGAGTTGTGCGGCCTCGAGCACCGTGGGAGCGATGTCGATCACGTGGTGGAACTGCGGGCGGATCTCGCCCTTCGCCGCAATCCCCTTCGGCCAGTGGACGATCGTCCCGTTGCGTGTACCGCCCCAGTGCGAGGCAATCTGCTTCGTCCACTGGTACGGCGTGTCCATCGCGTGCGCCCAGCCGACCGCGTAGTGGTTGTAAGCGGACGGGGTTCCGAACTCGTCGATCTTCGAGTTCATGAACTCGGCGGTCTCGATCCCGGCCATGCCGTTCAGGACGACGAGCTCGTTGAAGCACCCGTTCGGTGTGCCCTCCGCGCTCGCCCCGTTGTCCCCGACGATGTAGTAGACGAGCGTGTCCTCGAGCACGCCGAGGCCGTCGAGCGCATCTACCAGACGGCCCACGTGGTAGTCCGTGTGCTCGAGGAAGCCGGCATAGACCTCCATCTGGCGGGAGAGCGCCGGCTTCAGCTCGTCGGCCATGTCGTCCCAGGCGGGAATCTCCTCAGGCCGCGAGGTGAGCTCCGCGTCGGGCGGGATGACCACGAGCTCCTTCTGACGCGCGAGCGTCCGCTCGCGGAGGGCGTCCCAGCCGTCGTCGAACTGGCCCTTGTACTTGTCCGACCACTCCTTCGGGACGTGGTGTGGCGCGTGCGTGGCGCCGGGCGCGAAGTAGACGAAGAACGGCTTGTCCGGCATGAGCGCCTTTTGCTGGCGGATCCAGTCGATCGCCTTGTCGGTCATGTCCTCGGTGAAGTGGTAGCCCTCTTCGGCCGTCATCTCGGGCTCGATCGGGACCGTTCCGTTGTAGATCGCCGGGGCGTACTGGTTCGTCTCGCCGCCGATGAAGCCGTAGAAGTGCTCGAAGCCGCCGCCGCCGCTCGGCCAGGCGTCGAACGGCCCCATCGGGCTCGTCTGCCAGACCGGCACCTCGTGGCACTTCCCGAACTGCGCGGTCGAATATCCGTTCAGCTTGAGCGTCTCGGCGAGGGGTGCCTTTGTCTTCGGGCGCATGGAGTTGTAGCCCGGGGCCGAGGTCGCGATCTCCGTGATGCCGCCCATCCCGACCGAGTGATGGTTGCGCCCGGTCAGGAGCGCCTGCCGCGTCGGCGAGCAGAGCGCGGTCGTGTGGAAACGGTTGAACTTGAGCCCTTCGTTCGCGAGGCGCTCCGCGGTCGGCGTCGAGCAGGGCCCTCCGAAGGCGGACGAGGACGCGAAGCCCGCGTCGTCGATCAGCACGATGAGCACGTTGGGCGCACCGGCCGGCGGACGCAGCGGCTCGATCGGCGGGAACGTCGCCTCGGGGTCCTTTGCATCGAGAACTGTCGGTGGCGCCTGCTCGGGATCGGGAATCGGCAGGTGCGAACGATCTCGGGCAGCGTGGCTCATCGGTAAGGACCTCCTGGCTCGGGATCGGCGTGCGTCGCAGTCTTACCTACTCGCGGCCCCGGGGCCGTGAGGCCGCTGTCATCGTTCACCGGGCGGACGCTCCACCCCCTCTGTCTGGCCGCACTGGAACCGTGGATGATCCACCGATGATGAGGAACGCAGAGGAACAGGGCGCTCCGACGGGAGCCGGGCTCGTGCTCGTCTCGCTGATCCTCGTTGCCGCGGTCGCCAACCTCAACCTGTCGGTCGCGAACGTGGCGCTGCCCTCGATCGGACAGGCATTCGACTCGTCCCAGGTGACGCTGAACCTCGTCGCGGTCGGGTACTCGCTCGGCCCCGCGGCATCGGTGCTCTACCTCGGTGCGCTCAGAGACCGCTACGGACGCCTCCTCCTCCTCGGCACGGCGCTTGCGATCCCGATGTCGCTGCTCGCGGCGTACGCGCCCTCGGACGAGGTGCTGTTCGTCGCGCGCGTCGGCGGCGGACTGGCCGCCGGTATGGCGTTCCCGACGACGCTGACTCTCATCACCGCACTCTGGTCCGGCTCGGCGCGCACGAAGGCGATCGCTCTGTGGTCCGCGCTCGGCGGTGCGATCGCCGCGCTCGGTCCACTCGTCTCCGGCGCGCTGCTCGAGGAGTTCTGGTGGGGTCGGTGTTCCTGGTCACGCTGCCGCTAGCGGTGCTCGCGCTCGTCCTAGCGTTCCTGTTCGTCCCGAGCCACGTCAACGAGACCTCGGACCCGGTCGACAACCTCGGTGGGATCCTCTCGGTGGTCCTCGTCGCGGCGCTCGTTCTGCTATCAACTTCGCGCCGATTCCGAACGAGGGGACGCTTGTGCTCGGCTTGGCGGCAATCGCGTTGGCGGCGCTCGTCGGCTTCTACATCCGGCAGCGCCGCGCTTCGAATCCGCTCTACGACCTGAAAGTCGCCGGACGCCGCGTCTTCTGGGTCGCGGCGTGCGCGGGCGTGATCGTGTTCGGGTCGCTGATGGCCGCCGCGTTCGTCAGCCAGCAGTATCTGCAGAACGTGTTGAGCTATTCGTCGCTCGAAGCCGGAGCGGCGATCCTCCCGGCCGCGCTCGTCATGGTTCTCGTCGCACCCCGGTCGGCGAAGCTCGTCGAGTGCCCGAGGAGCGCGCTTCACGCTCCTCTTCGGCTACGTCTTCCTTCTCCTCGCGTTCCTCTGGATGCTGGTGGTCTGGAACGAGGGCGCGCCGTACTGGCAGATCGCACTCGCGTACGTCTTCATCGGCGCGGGCGTCGGGCTCGCCGGAACGCCTGCGTCGCACTCCCTGACCGGCTCGGTTCCCCCGTGACGCGCGCGGGAATGGCCTCCGGAACCGCCGATCTGCAGCGCGACCTCGGCGGCGCGATCATGCAGTCGACTTTCGGGGCGCTCCTGACAGCGGGCTACGCCTCGGCGGTCTCGGCGGCGATCGCCGCATCCGACCGGGAGATCTCGGACTCGACGCAGGCTCAGCTCACGAACTCGTTCGCAGGCGCGGAGTCGGTCGCCGCGCAGCACCCGCAGTACGCCGACGCCATCGTCTCGGGAGCCAAGCAGGCGTTCCTTCAGGGGGACGACTGGGCGTATACGGCCGGCGTGGTGTCGATCCTGCTCGGCGCTGTCCTGGTCTTCTTCATGTTCCCGAAGAAGGACGACGAGGACGCGCTGCTAGGCGCGTACCAGGCCGAGGACCGGCGTGTCGCTTCTTCAACGGCGCGGGTCGGGCGAGGGAGGTGACGACTCCGCGTCGGCCGGCACCGTAGCCGGCCCCTACTAGATCGCGACGCTCATCGGGGAGAGCGCAACCCAGACGGCGGTCGCGACGAAAACGACGCACCCGAGTGCGACCGTGACCCACCGCAGCCGCTGGTCCGTGAGCTTCGTGCTCATCCCCGCGAAGAACAGCGCGACGGCGAAGAGGACGACGGCCAGGACGTAGTTCGACGCGCGCTGGATGTCCCGCCGTACTTCCGCCGCCGACTCCTCCGCCTCGGCGTCGAGCCGGTCGGCGTCGGCCGTGGCGGCGAGTGAGTACTGCGGCATCGCGAAGGGAGTCAGCGGCGCGTCCGGGTTTCGAAGAGGCCTCGTCGCGAGCCAGGCGTCGACGGCAGGCTTGAACTCCGCGCGAAAGCGCTTGAAGTAGAAGTCGGCGAGCATCGTCTCGTCGCGCGCATAGGCGTCGACCCACTGCGTGAACGTCGCCACGTCAACCTGGGTCTGTGCCTCGGCGAGCCCCTGTGCGCGAGCGGCGTCGATCCGGATCGCGTTGGTGCGGCTACCCGCCTTCGCCTGCTCGCCGTTCCAGCGTGTCGCCTGGTAGCTGCTCCAGGCGGTTGCGACGGCCGCGCACGCGAGCAGGACGGTGGCCGCGAGCTCGACGCGATCCTTCACCGCGCCGTCCCACGATCGTCGCAGGGAGGCTCCGTCTCGGCACCAATGGCGTCCTCTGCCTGGTCGAGGATCGTGAGCGCACGCTCCATCGCCACAGGGCGAAGATTTCCGAGCCCAGGCCGGTACGGGTTGTCGAGCGCGTTGATGGCAAGCAGCGTCACGGCCACGATTGCCGCCGCGGAGCCGGCCAGCATTGCCTGCGAGACAGCGCGCTCGCCGCTGTCGGCGAAGAAGAGCATGTAGACGAAGATCACGGCCGCCGTCAGCAGCAGAACGAGCCACAACGACCCGGGAATGATCCCCGCGGCTCCGTGGACCCGGTCGCGCCGTGCCTCCTCGCGGTCGGACGTCTGGTCGAGCCACTTGTCGTACGCGGATTGCTCGACGTCCGACCTCGGCTGCACCGTCCGAAGCGTCTGAAAGAGCGCGAGCGACCACGGATTGATCGTGTCGCCGAGCGTGCCGTCCTCCATTCGTGGCCACTCGTCGTGGACGACCGACCGCCCGTAGCAGACGAGCTCGCCGCCGAGACGATCGCGGAAAGCGACCGGGAACAGTTGTGCATTCTCGAACTGCTGGACAAGAACCAGCGCCTCGGACTCCGCTCCCGTCCGCGACTGGTCGTAGCTCGTGAACGCCAGGAAGATGACGAAGCCCGCAAAGATCGCGAAGCCGGTGGCGAGCACTCCGAAGACTCCCGATGCGCGATCCCCGTCGGAGAAGAAGCTCCCCTCGGGTGCGCGCCGCCGGACGAGCAGCATCGCGCCGACGGTGACCGCGACCGCCGCGATGAGCACGAGGACTCCCCAGACGAGATTCAAGCGCGACGGCTCGAGTTCCGACGTCTCACCCGCGTGTATTCAACACGCGGTACCGGTCAACGGCTGCGCGGACACGCGCGCTGTGAAAGAGTGAGGCCGCCGCCAACCCCCCGAAAGGAGGTTCCATGTGGATCGCAGCTGACTATCCATTCCTCGACTTGCTGTGGACGATGCTGATCATCTTCGCGTGGGTCATCTGGTTCTGGATCCTCATCACCGTTTTTGCAGACCTCTTCCGCCGCCGCGACACGACGGGCTTCAAGAAAGTGCTCTGGATCATCTTCGTGATCCTCTTGCCCTTCCTCGGCGTGTTCATCTACCTGATCGTCAACAACGACGGGATGGCGGAGCGGAACATCTCGCGGGCGCAAGCGCAGCAAGCGCAGTTCGACCAGTACGTGCAGAGCGTCGCCAGCAGTGGCGGGGCGGCGGCCGAGATCGAGAAGGCGAAGGGCCTACTCGACTCGGGCGCGATCACCCAGGCCGAGTTCGATGCGATGAAGCAGAAGGCGCTCGCACAGGCGTAACGCGTGAGAGGAGAGCTGATGGAAGAGATCGGACCCGTCGACTACTTGGTCGTCGCGTTTCCCGGTAACAAGTTCAAGGGTGAGATCGGACCCGCCCTCGCGGACCTCGTGGAGGCGGGCACGATTCGCATCATCGACGTCGCGTTCGTCGGCAAGGACCAGGACGGGAACACGGTCGCGCTGGAGCTCACCGAGCTCGACCCGGACGTGCAGGCGGGCCTCGACAAGGCAGGCGTCGAGGTCGGCGGGCTCCTGAACGAGGAAGACCTCGCAGACATCGCCGACGGGCTCGAGCCCGACACATCGGCTGCCCTCCTAGTCTGGGAGAACGTGTGGGCGAGGAAGGTCGCCCAGGCGATGCGGAACGCGGGCGGCGAGCTGGTCGCCTTCGAGCGTCTCCCGCACGAGGTCGTCCAGGCCGCCCGCGAGTGGGCGCTCGAGCAGGCCAAGGCCTAGAGAGGAGTCGATATGTTCCGTCGCAGAGGCCCTGGGCTCGTGCGCGCGGCGGCGGCGACCGCGGTCGTAGCGGGAACCGCCGGCGCGGTGCGACACCGCCAGGACCAGAAGTACGCCCAGCAGGACCAGCAGGCCTACGATGCACAGATGGCCGAGCAGCAGGCCGCACAGCAGGCTGCTGCGCCAGCCGCACCAGCGGCTCCGGACTATGCCGCCGAGCTCGAGCAGCTCGCGCAGCTGAAGGCGCAGGGCATCCTCACAGAGGAGGAGTTCGAGGCGAAGAAGAAGCAGATCCTCGGGATCTGAGGCCCGGCGCACCGTGACGTGACGAAAGGCCCGCAAGTGCGGGCCTTTCCGTTGCGTAGCCCGCGTGCGGGAATCGAAGGCCTAGAAAACCATGCGGCTATCGGTCGGAAAGTCGGCGGCCGATCCATAGGATCGGGGCATGAACACGACCCCGATTGTCCTGGTTCCAGGGTTCTGGCTCGGCGCATGGGCGTGGGACGAGGTCGCCGCCGCGCTACGTGCCGACGGGCAGGACGTGACAGCACTGACCCTGCCCGGTCTCGAGTCGGCCGATGCCGACCGGTCCTCGATCACGCACGGCGACCACGTCGACGCGATCTGCGAGGCGGTGACGGCTGCGGGGCGTCCGGTCGTGCTCGCCGTGCACAGCGGCGCCGGGTTCTCCGGCTACGCCGCTAGCGATCGGGTCCCGGAGCGGATCGCGGCCATGGTCTACGTCGACTCGGCTCCGGGGAAGGGCGCCATGGACCCTGACTTCTCCGAAGTCGAGCTGCCCTTGCCCTCGCCGGAGAAGCTCGCGGAGGAGGAGAACCTCGACGGGCTCAGCGAGGAGCAACTCCAGACGTTCCGAGAGCGGGCGGTCCCGCAGCCAGGCGGCGTCCTCCGCGAGGCCGTCGAGCTGACCAACGACGCGCGCCTCGACATCCCGAGCACGGTCATCTGTACAGGGTTTCCTTCCGAGCAGGTCAAGGCCTACGCGGAGGAGCACAACCCTGCCTGGCTCGCGGGCCTGGCCGAGCTGCGCAACGTGACCTGGATCGACCTGCCGACGAGCCACTGGCCGATGTGGTCGCGCCCGCAGGAGCTCGCGGCGATCATCGGCGACGTCGCGCAGAGCGCTTCCAGGGCCTGACGGTCGCACGCGACCTCGAGCGTTCCTGAGCCGCGAGCACGGCGGTGGCATCGAGCTCGGCCACGAGAGAGACTCACAGGGCTGTTCGCTCTCGCGTAGACGACGACCAGCGTGAGTGCGTTCATGATGTTCATGAACCCGAGCTCGCGAGCGGCCATCTCGGCATGCAGGACGTTCCCCCGATCGCAGGCTCGCTGGAATCGTCCTTGAGCTGAGCCTTGCGACGTCACGAACGTATGTTCTCAGGCGGTGTCAAACGCCAGCGTGCCGGCGAGTTTGGCGATTACAAGGGATAGGAAAGCTCAGAAGCGGCCTTGGCGGGCTGCCCGGGGATTGTGGGGATTCCTGGGGAGAGGCGCCCACCAGGGCCGCATCGAAACTCTGCCATCCTCGAGTCGCCTCGCGCGGAGGTAGGGGTCACTCGGGCGTGTGCGGCGCGAGTTCGGCTAGTTGGCTTAAGCCTCGAAGTAGGCTGAGATCGGCTGGACGACGCCGTGCGCTTCCATCGCGGCCAGTACTTGGGGCGCGGGCGACGCCCCTGAAGCGTCGTTCCCCAAGGGGGGTGCGGGGCCGCCTCTGCTGAGACGACCCCGCATAAGTCAACTCAGGCTCAGAGGCCTACGGCGCGTCGTGGACGTGCCACTGCCCACCCGTGTTCAAAAGGCCCGTTCCGGAGAGGCTAGCCACCGAGGGACACGGATCAGCTGGGCCGAGGGCCGTCCGCGAGTTGTCGAACTGGGTCTTCCCACCGGTGTCGTTCACGTACTGAGCGAAGCCGCTTCCAACCGGGATGGAGGGGCTGTTCGAGACCGTGATGGTCCCGCACCCGACTGCCTCGACCCCCGAGACCTCGAGCGCGACAACCCGCCCCTCGATCATGAGGCCGGACCCGTTGGAGTACCTGAAAAGCCCGCGCACACCGAAGTCCGTGTTCTGGGCGTTCATGAAGATGTTCTGGTCGAAGTACTGGACGTCTCCTGACACCTTGTCCATGTCACGCTTTGCAGCCGCCGGCGCTGCAAGCAGCAACACGGCAAGCACACCGCAGACAAGCGCGATTACTCGCTTCATTTAAGACTCCTTAGATAGGTGTTCCCCCCGAACTGCTCGCGACACCCTACAGGCGGGGCGGCGTACGTCAACGCCAGCAGCTCTTCGCGCTTGTGGTGCTCGACGGCGAGATGACCTTCTCCGAGCCCGGTGACGCCCTGACCGTGAGGTGGAGCTGCGCCGCCAAGGAGCAGGGCGTCGACCTAGACGAAGCCGAGGCCGCGAATCGCGAGCGCTACCACCTGAGCGAGCCGGCGCGCTGGGGGCTCCACGTTGCTCGGCGTTCAGTCGAGAGCTACTGAAAACCCTGGATTTCCAGGGCTTTCTCGTGAAGCGGACGATGGGACTCGAACCCACGACACCTGGCTTGGGAAGCCAGTGCTCTACCAACTGAGCTACGTCCGCGCGCTGCGATTCTATCGGGGTCGATCGCGGCCCCCTCGGAGGACGGCGCCATCTCAACGCCGCCTCGATCTGCCGCCAGAGGCGTCGGTCGTGACCGTCTGGTCGATCCATTGCCGCTCGCGCGCCTATCTCCAAGCGCGCCGAACTCGCGCCGCACGCACGCTGGGCAGAGGAGGACGAGAGCGCCTCTGCCATCGGAGCGCGCGCTCCGCGAGTGGTCGAGTTTCGCATCCTTCACAACGAGGCAAGCTCCCTCGACCAGACGACCGGAAGGGGCATACATGAAGGGGCGCAAGTCGGTGCTCGCCGTGGCGGTCGCTGCGGCTGCACTCGCCATCTCGGCTCCGGCTGGGGCTGACCCGAAATCGCCCGATAAGGGCTGTCACGGGTTCTATACGACGCAGTTCAAGGAACTCGTCGGCGATCGTGGTGCTCAGGGCTCCGCCATCGGCGGCCGTGGCAATTCGGACGGGGATCCTTCGAACGGGCAGGCACATTCGGACCTGGGACGCGGAAAAACGCTCCAGGCGTTTCTCGCCGAAGCCTGCGGAGTCGGCTCTCAGGCCTAGATCAGTGAGAAGGGAGGAGGGGCGCTCGTCTTTCACCGGGCGAGCCTCTCCTCCAAAATTTCAAGCCGCCTGCTCGCTACTCTCTCGTTCCTCGCGGCTACGTCGGCTTGCCGCGGATGACGCGGCGCCGGCACTTGCCGAGGTGCGCCAGACGAGGGAGACACACGATTTGACACCTCCTTCACACGTCGTCCGTACAGTCCCCGGAATGCGCGCACGGCTCGCCGTTCTCGCACTCGCAACGGCGCTCGCGACAGCCGGCGCGGCGGCGCCGGCTCCTGGCGCAAGGTCGCAGGAGTCCGTGTTCGGCGGGCTCGGGACGTGGGTGGACATCTACGACGGGGCGGTATTCGCGGCGCCGGACGCGGCGGCGAGGCGCATCGCCGCGCGGAGCGTGGACACCGTGTGGGTCGAGACTGCGAACTACGGCGCCTCGAGCGACGTCGTGCGCCCGCGGCCGCTCGGCCGGCTGGTGGACGCGTTGCACGCCCGTGGGGTCCGCGTCGTCGGGTGGTACCTACCGGGCCACGTGCAGCCCGCGCTCGATGCGCGCCGGGCGCGCGCGATGCTCCGGTTCCGCACCGCGACAGGGCAGGCGTTCGACGGCGTGAGCCTGAACATCGAGTCCACGAGGCTCCGGAACGTGCGGCTCCGCTCCGAGCGAGCGGTTGCGCTCGCCAGACTCGTCCGGAACGAGGCAGGGGACATGCCGCTCGCGATCATCCCGTTCAATCCGCGCGGGCTGGAGCGCCGCCCTTCCACCTGGCCCGGCTTCCCGTGGGTCGCGCTCGCCGAGGAGGCGGACGCGTTCGCGCCGATGGTCTACACGGGCGGGTCGTTGCAGGGATTCGACGCGACCTACGGCTACGTCACGCGCGCTCTCCGGCTTCTCCGCCTCCAGACGAGAGACCCGGAGGTCTCGATTCACGTGGCGGGCGGCGTCGCCGACCGGCTCGGCTCCGAGGAGCTCGCGGGATTCGCGGCAGCGGTCGAGGACGACGGCGCCACGATCGGGGTCAGCCTGTACGACTGGGCAACGACGCCGCCTCGCGCCTGGGCTGCGCTCGACCCGCTACGCGACTAGATGCTTGACCCGAAATTCCCGCGAGCCG
This sequence comes from uncultured Actinomycetes bacterium, assembly GCA_963848405.1. GTDB lineage: Bacteria > Actinomycetota > Thermoleophilia > Gaiellales > Gaiellaceae > GMQP-bins7. The sequence continues at coordinate 191,352 of CAWKDP010000023.1, forward strand.
GATGACGGCCACGACACGGCGCCGGATCGTCACCCTCGCACGTCGCACAGGCTCTCGAGCCTGCACGACGCACGAGTGCGGCGCCCGGCTTGGTCGTGACCGCCCCCGCCGGCGCGCCAATTTCGGGTCAAGCATCTAGGCGAGTGCGGCGCGCAGCCGGTCTCGCGTCGCGAGCAGGTGCTCCGGAAGCACCTTGACGTCTGCGAGGACCGGCATGAAGTTCGTGTCTCCGGCCCAGCGGGGCACGACGTGCAGGTGGACGTGATCTGCGATACCGGCCCCTGCGACACGGCCGAGGTTCCAGCCGAGGTTGAAGCCGTCCGGCCCGTAGGCGTCCTCGAGCGCCTGGACGGCCGCAGCGGACAGGAGATGGATGTCGGCCGCCTCCTCGTCCGTCAGCTCTGTGAACGCGCCGACATGGCGAATCGGCGCGACGAGCAGGTGGCCGGACGAATACGGGAACTTGTTCAGGATCGCGAGCGCATGCTCGCTCTCCCGGACGAGCAGCGACTCCTCGGACGGAAGGTTGCCTGCCGCCTCGTCGCAGAAGACGCATCCCGAGGCCTCGTCGGCCTGCTGAACGTACTCGAGCCGCCACGGCGCCCAGAGCGGCTTCGTCATCCGTCGGTTTCTACCACCGGGATGCTCGGGTTGCGGCGCGGCCTCCGCGCGTCGTAGACTCCGCGCCGCATGGGCATGGCGGTGAAGCTCGTCGGTGCGGCGATCCTGATGCTCGTGGTCGGCGGAATCGCCGTCCTCCTCTTCGAGGAGATCTGGATCCAGGTCGGCATCGGCGCTGCGATCGCGATCGTCGTCGGCGGCATCCTCCTTTTTGCCTGGTACATCGACCGCAAGGACAAGGCGAAGCGCGCCGGTATCGAAGAGCTCCCGCGCGTCTAGCGCCGAAGGTTCCCCCGTCCGGGGGAATCCCACCCCTCGAACCAGACCTTCGTCCCGGCCCCTCTGTACCTGAAGCGGGGGACGGATCCCGGCGACGGGTGTCAACTGTGAGCCGAAGGCCAATCACGAAAGGTGGGAGCGTGAGATGACTGCGGCCCAGTTCGAGGTGATCGACGAGACCGAGGCGGAGATCATCCTCCGCTGGCGGTTCGACGCGCTCGCGCGTGCCGGATACGACGTGGGTACGGCGCTCCTGCTCGCGTCCCATGTGGTGAACGACCTGCACGAGGCGACGGGGCTCGCTCGTCGAGGCTGCCCCGCCGAGGTCGCACTCCGAATCCCGCTCTGACTTCTCCTTCGGCGGAAAAGGTCGGGGCCCTCAATGCGGCGAGGGTCCCGGCCCGTTCTCGTCGATTCGTCAGCCGACCCGGTAGCTGAACGTTCGGGTCAGCCGCGCGCCCGCGGCGCGCACCGTCATCGTGCCGCGCAGGGTCTTGCCTTTCGCGTTCCGCGGCACCGAGATGACGCAGCGCGCGCGGCCGCCGCTGAGCCCTCCGGTCGCGCGGGCCCGCGTCTGGCCGATGCGCGCGGCGCAGGTCACGGTGCCCGAGGTCACGCTGCCGCCCGTGTCCGAGCGGCGGACGAGCGTCGCGACGGTGAACGACCTGCCGGCGACGGGTTGGCTCGGCATCCGCGTAAACCTCGTTGTCGACAGCCTCGGTGCGGCGAGGCCCGAGAGGTCGTAGGTCCAGAGCTCGGTGTTCGGCGCCGAGTCGATCGCATGATCGTCGCCGTCGGTATCGAGGAGGGCCGCGTACATCCCGAACTCGAAGCTGATCGTGTTCTCGAGCTCGCCGCGGGGGATCGTCAGGGTGAAGACGCCGCTCGAGTAACCCGAGGTCAGGTTGGCGGATGGAATCTCGACGAGCCGGACGGTGCTCTCGTCGAAGTGTTCGAGAACGAGCTTCGTCTGCCCTGCGGCGTCGATGTCGTGCCTGACGGCTCGCTCGAACCCCTGGTCGCCGGTGGCGAGGCTCTTGTCGAGGTCGAAGAGGAGCGCGATCCTCGAGCTCGGCGGGAGTGACGCGTAGTTCCCGATCGTGATCCTGAAGGTCATCACGCCGCCCCGCGTGTTGGTGACCTGAACTCCTGTGATGTCCGGCGCGACGAGGTCGACGGTGTTCTGCTGATCCGCTGCGGGATCCTCGAAGGCTGCGTCCGCCATCGCTCCTGGGGCCGCCAGCAGCACGAGCGCTCCGATCGCTGCGACCATGGCGAGCCTCGCGCGCATGCGCGGCATGCTAGACGGGCCGTGCGCTCGCGGCTAGAGCCAGTGCTTCCAGCGCAGGATGCCGAGCATCGCGACGACCGCGGAGAGCATGAGCCCGAGGATGAGCCAGAACGCCCAGGTCGTCCCCTCGCCCGGGAAGAGGACGTTCATGCCGAAGATCCCCGTGATCACGAACAGCGGCAGCATCGTCGTCGAGATGATCGTCAGCACGCGGAGGACGTCGTTCTGGCGGTGCGAGATGACCGACTCGTTCGTCGACTCGAGCGCCTCGACGACCTCCTTGTAGTTGTCGAGCAGGTCCCAGATGCGCTCTGCGGCGTCGACGATGTCGTCGAAATAGAGCTCGAGCTCCTCTGGCAGGAAGTTCTCGACCCGCCGTTCCAGCAGGCGCAGGGTCGGGCGCTCCGGCTTGATGATCTTGCGGTACGAGATGATCTCCTGCTTCACGTTCGAGATGTCGCGGACGACTTCGTGCGAGCGGCCCTCGAACACCTCGTCCTCGATGACGTCGAGCTTGTGCGCGATCTTGTCGAGGATCGGGAAGCAGTAGTCGAAGAGATCGTCGAGGATCTCGTACAGGAGCCGTCCGGAGCCGCGCGCGAACAGGTGCTCCTGGAACGCCTCGTCCTCCGCGCAGCGCACGAAGAGCCGCGTGACGGGGTGGAGCTCGCGGTTCGGGATCGTCACGACGTAGTCGTGGCCGATGAAGAGGTCGAGCTCGGCGGCGTTCAGCCGCTGGATCTGCTTGTCGTAGAACGGGAAGTGGAGGACGGCGAAGAGGTAGCCCTCGTCCTCGTAGTCGTCGACCTTCGGGCGCTGGCGCCTCGAGACGACGTCCTCGACATCGAGCGGGTGCCAGCCGAAGCGGGCGGCGAGATCCTGTGCCGTCGCCACGTCCGGCGCGACGACGTTGACCCAGGTGAGGCCGCTAGCGCTGAGCTCGTGGACGACCGGCGCCGGGCGTGCGACGACCTCGCCCGCGCCGCGGGAGCGGGAGCGCCGGATGCGGGGAAGGCTCGGCACGGGGACTGAGAGGGTCGTCCAGCGTCGGGAACATGTTCGTCATGGTACCCCGGGTACCTGCCGAGCGCCTCCGTCGAGCCGGTCGCTAGGCGGACGCGGGCGAGGCCACGGGCGTGCGCCTGGCACGGGCCGGAAGCGTGGTCTCGACGAGGAAGGCGAGTACCCCGCCGAGCGCGCAGAATGCGGCCGCACCGAGCCAGACCGAGTCTGGCGAGTAGTCGAGCACGAAGCCTCCGACCGCCGGGCCGAGCGCGAATCCGACCTGCCACGAGAGCGCAGAGAGCGCCATGTAGCGGCCGAGAAGGCGCGGCTCTGCGAGGTCGGACACGAGCGGGGCGTGCACGGCGCCGTGCAGGCACTCGCCGACGGCGAAGATCGTCATCGCGCCGATGAAGAGCAGTGTTGCGGCGCCCGCGGTCTCCGAGCCTGCGATCGGCACGATCAGCCAGGCCGCGGCCCACAGGAGCCCGAGGAGGCCGAGCGCGGGCATCCGGCGCCGGCCCTGCGCGAGCCGCGCGATCGGGAGCTGGAGGAGGACGATCACGATCGTGTTCACGAGGAACACGAGGCCGATCTGCGTCTCGGACACCGCCGCCTCGTTCTTCGCGTACACGGGGAGGAGCTCGAAGCCGGAGAAGCCGGCGAAGATGAACAGCGCATTGAGCCCGATCACGGCGACGAACGCGCGATGCCGGAGGACGTCGCGGTACGTGCCGGCACGCTCCGCTGGAGCGTCGCTCCGGCCGAGCTCCGGCGAGGGCACGAGCGCGAGCATGACCGCGCCGTAGACGACGAACGTGAGCGAGTTCAGGCCGAAGAGCACGGTGAACGAGCCGGGCGACTCGGTGGTCGCGATGAGCCCGCCGGCAAGCGCGCCGAGGCCGATCCCGAGGTTCATCACCACCCGCTGCATGGCGAAGGCGGCCGGACGCTCGGCGGGCGCGGTGAGGCTCGCGATCAGCGTCGACTGCGAGGGCCAGAAGCCGCCGACGCCGACTCCAGTGATGGCTGCCACGAGGAATCCCTGCCAGGCCTCGTGCACGAGCGGGTACAGCGCGTACCCGACGGCGAGGATGGCGAGCGCGGTCGCGAGCATGCGACGTCCTCCGACCCGGTCGATGAGGACGCCGAACAGCGGCCCGGCGACGATGCTGACGACGGCGTGCACGCCGACGACGAGCCCGACGATCCCGAGCGAGATCCCGCGCACGTTGTGGAGGTAGATGAAGAGGAACGGGAGCGTGATCCCGTTCCCGAAGGCGTTGACGAGGCCGCCGACCTGAAGAGTCGTGACCGACCTGGGGAGAGGCGGAAAGTACGTGCGGAGGAGGCCCGGCACGCGTGGGAGACTAGATGGTTGATGCCACGATCTCGCGCGTCCGGATGCGCGATCTTGCGCGTCGGGGCCGCTTCCGCCCGCCGCGCGAAGCTGGTGTCTGACTTGAGTCAGACACCAGCCGTGCTCGTGCGCCGGGCGTGCGCTTCGCATCGCGAGAGCGGCCCCGATGCCTCTAGCATCGGCGCCGCTCTCCCGCCGCGCCCCCAAGCGACCAGCTCGCGCCCCGGGGTCGACGATCTCGTGGCACCAACCATCTAGCCGCGCATGCGCGAGGGCTTCCTCCTCGACCCTGACGTCGTGCACCTGAACCACGGGAGCTTCGGCGCCTGCCCGGTGCCCGTGTTCGAGGAGTACCAGCGGCTTCAGCGCGAGCTCGAGACCGGGCCCACGAACTTCTTCACGCGCCGCGTCGCCCGCTGGTTCTGGGACGGGGGAGAGGAGCCCGGCGAGCTCCATGACGCGCGCGCCGCCCTCGCGCGCTTCGTCGGGGCGCGGGCGGACGACCTCGTCTTCGTGCCGAACGCGACCTCCGGCCTGAACGCCGTCATCCGCTCGCTACGGCTCGAGCCGGGCGACGAGGTCCTCACGACGGCACACGAGTACGGGGCGGTCACGAGAACGTGGGAGTTCGCAGGCGCGAGCCTCGTCGTCTGCGAGCCGGGCGAGCTCGCAGAGCGGATCGGGCCCAGGACTCGCGCCGTCTCCGTGTCCCACATCACGTCGCCGACCGCCCTCGTGCTCCCGGTCGAGGAAATCTGCGCGGCCGCCCGTGACGCGGGTGCGCTCGCGATCGTCGACGGCGCCCACGCGCCGGGCCAGCTCCTTCTCGACCTCGAGGAGCTCGGAGCGGACGTCTACACGGGCAATTGCCACAAGTGGCTCTGTGCTCCCAAGGGCGCCGGTTTCCTCTGGGCCCGCCCGGAGCACCACGACTGGATCGCGCCGCTCGTCGTGAGCTGGGGCTACCGGGCGGATGCCGATTTCGGCGAGCGCCACGGCTGGGCCGGGACCCGCGACCCGAGCGCGTACCTCACCGTGCCGAAGGCGATCGAGGTGCACGGCACGTTCGACCGGGAGCGGCAGCGCGCGCTCGCAGACGAGGCGGAGCGGCGCTTGGCCGGCGCCGGTCTCCCGCGGGTCCCGGGCGAGCCCGCGCCGTTCATGCGCGCCGTCGCGCTGCCGCCCGGGGACCCGGACGAGCTCTGGGCACGCCTCTACGCGGAGCACCACGTCGAGGTGCCGGTGTACGAGTGGGACGGCCGGCGCCTCCTGCGGGTCTCGATCGGTCCGTACACGGACGAGCGCGACCTCGATCGTCTTGTCGCGGCGCTCGAGCAGGTTCTCTGATGCGGCCACATCCGTTCGCCGCGCGGCTCGTCCTTCCGGTCGCCGCGCTCGAGCTCGCCGTCCTGCTCGCGTTCGCGAACGGCTACGGCTACCACCGCGACGAGCTCTACTTCCGCGTCGCAGGGCGTCATCTCGCCTTCGGCTACGACGACCAGGGACCGCTGACGCCGCTCCTCGCGCGGCTCGGCGAAGCGCTGTTCGGCGAGTCTCCCCGCGTCCTGCGGGTGCTCTCGGCGCTCGCTGCGGCGGTCGTCGTCGTGCTCGTCGCCCTGCTCGCGCGAGAGCTCGGCGCCCGCGCGACCGGTCAGTTCCTGGCCGCCGCCTGCGCGGCTGCGTCCGCATTCGTCCTCGTTCTCGGCCACCTGCTGAGCACCGCGACGTTCGACCTGCTCGTGTGGGTCGCGGCCGTCCTTCTCGTCGCGCGGATCCTCGACGGAGGCGACGAGCGGCTCTGGCTTGCGGTCGGCGCCGTCGTCGGCGTGGGCCTCCAGAACAAGCAGCTTCCGCTGCTGCTCGTCCTCGCGCTCGCATTCGGGCTCGCGCTCGATCGCCGGCTCGTCTCGGTGCTCCGTTCACCCTGGCTCTGGGCGGGGGCTGCGCTGGCGCTGGTCGTCTGGCTCCCGAACCTCGTCTGGCAGGCGAGCCACGGCTGGCCGCAGCTCGAGCTCGCGGAGGACATCCGCCAGGACGAGGCCGGGGAGGGCCGGGCGACGCTGCTCCCGCTCCAGCTTGTCCTCGTGGGGCCGCTGCTCGTGCCGGTGCTGGCCGTCGGGCTCTGGGGTCTTCTGCGCGATCCCCGCCTTGCGCCCTGGCGCTCGCTCGGCTACGCCTACCTCGCGCTGCTTGCCGTCGTCTTCGCGGTGGGCGGCAAGCCCTACTACGCCGGCCCGCTGCTCCTCTGCCTCCTCGCTCCGGGAGCTGTCGTCGGCGAGCGCTGGCTCGGCACTCGGCTGCGACAGACGCTCGTCGCCGCGGCGGTCGTGCTCACCGCCGCGGTGTCCGCGGTGGTGGCCTTGCCCCTGGAGCCGGCGGAGCGGCTCGAGGCTACGCCGATCCCGGACATGAACGAGGACGCGATCGAGACGGTCGGCTGGCCGGAGCTCGTCCGGACGGTCGCCGAGGTGCATGCGGCGCTTCCCGCCTCGGAGCGCGCGAACGCAGTCGTGTTCACGGCCAACTACGGCGAGGCCGGTGCGATCCGGCGCTTCGGCTCCGAGTACGACCTTCCCCGCGCCTACTCGGGCCACAACGCGTATGCGAGGTTCGGGATCCCGCCAGACTCGGCGGCGCCGGTGATCGTGCTCGGCTACCGGGACCCCTCGATCGCCTTCGAGGGCTGCAGGGTGGCGGCGACCATCGACAACGGCGTCGACCTGCAGAACGAGGAGCAGGGCGGCACCGTCTACGTGTGCGAGGGACCGCGTGGATCGTGGTCGGAGGCCTGGTCGAGCCTCACGCACCTGAACGCCTGACGTGCCCGTGTAAGGAAACCGTGCGGGTTGAACCCGCGCGGCGTGTCGTTGCGAAAGGCAGGCGGTCATGCAACGACACGAGAGGAGACACCACATGACAGCTCGACTCGTACGCGCTGGCGTCGTTCTCGCCGCGCTCGTGCTCATGCTCCCGCTTGCCGCCGGCGCGACCGGCGGCTACGGCCAGGGGAAGGCAAACGGTAAGTCGAACCGGGCCTCGAACGGTCAGCGGATGATCTTCGCGACGGACTCGTCCGGCAACCTGCATCGCTTCAAGGCGAACTCGCCCGAGTCTGCGAGGTCGAAGGCCATCACCGGCCTGCCGTCCGGCGTCGTGCTCAAGGGCATCGACTTCCGGCCCGCGACGGGTGACCTGTACGCGCTCGGGAGCGACAAGGTCGTGTACCGGGTCAACCCGTGGACGGCCATCGCCGTCGCCGAGGGCCCGGCCTTCGAGTCGGCGCCGTCGGCGCTCAACGGCGACCGCATCGGGTTCGACTTCAACCCGACCGTGGACAAGATCCGCGTCACGAGCGACGCGGACGACAACATCCGGCTCGATCCGGATCCCGGGAGCCTGCTCATGAAGGACACGAGCCTGACTCCCGCCGGCGTGACCGTGGTCGGCTCCGCGTACACGAACTCGTCGTTCGTGGCCTTCGCGAACCGCCCGGCCGCGACGATGCTGTTCGCGCTCGACGTGGGAGCCAGCCCGGACCAGATCTGGCTCCAGAACCCCGCCAACGCGGGCACGCTGATGAGTCCCGTCAAGCTCGACGTCGATCTCGGCGTCGACGCGGGCTTCGACATCGCAGGCGCCGACAACGTCGGCTACGTGGCAGGCATCGACAAGGGACGGAACGGCGCACGCCTGTACCAGGTGGACGTCGCCTCCGGCAAGACGCGCCAGCTCGGGCGCATCGGTCGCGGCAACGTGACGATCACGGGCCTCGCGGCGGTGCAGGACTGAGGCTCGCGCTTCCACGAGGTGGGTCGGTGACGGGCGGAACGCTCGTCCCGGCTCACCTCGTGAACCGATCGCCGCATGTCGTGCGAACACGCGACATCACTGCTGCCGCCGGAACCGTGAACCGCGCGTACCACGCGCACGTCGCGCTCGTGGAGCGCCTCGCGCACGCCTCCTCGCCGGGCGACCGCGAGGAGCCGCTCTCGGCGCTGTACACGGCCTACGGCGGCCAGATCTACGGCCTCGGCGTCCACCTCCTCCGCGACAAGGGGCTCGCGGAAGACCTCGTCCAGGAGACCTTCGTCCGGCTCTGGCGCTCGGCTCATCGGTACGACCCGGCGCGCTCGTCGGTCCGGACGTTCGTGTTCACCCTCGCCCGGCGTGCGGCAGTCGACCTCTGGCGCCGCCGCGGGGCGTCGGTGCCGCACGAGCTCGACGAGCCCGAGGCCGAGGGAGCTGCCGGCAACGACGCGTTCGAGCACCTGCTCCTGAGACTCGCCGTCGGCGAGGCGCTGGCCGAGCTCAGCGCCCCGCATCGCGAGGTGCTCGAGCTCCAGTACCGGGAAGACCTGACCCAGGCCCAAATCGCGGAGCGGCTCGGAATCCCGTTGGGCACGGTGAAGACCAGGGCGATGCACGCGCTTCGCGCCCTCACCCGCTACCTCGACGAGCGGGAGCTCCGATGACCGACGCCGGTCACCATTTCGACGAGCGGCTCCTGCTCGCCGTGCGCGACCCGATTCCGCCGATCGCGCCGCCTGCTGCGCTCAAGGCCCGCATCCTCGAGGCGATCGCCGAGGAGGCCGAGCCGTCTGTGCCTGCGGAGCGAAAGCGGTCGCGTTGGCTGCGGTTGCCGCGGCTCGCTCCGGCTCTCGCGGGTGCGGCTGCGCTCGTGACAGTTGCGGTCGTCGCCGTGACTAGCTTGGGCGGCGGGCCTGCGGACACCCTCGAGATCGACACGGTCCTGCGCGCGCCGACGGGCCAGGCCGACGCATCCGTCGAGGTCCGCAAGACGGGCATCGGCAGGGTCATCGTCCTCGAGAGCGACTCGCTGCCGATCCTGCCGAAGGGCGACTACTACGAGCTCTGGTTCGTCGGCCCCGACGACCGGCCCGAAAGCCTAGAACGCATCTCGGCCGGAACGTTTCATCCAGACGAGGACGGCCGCTCGTTCGTTCGCTTCGCAGCCGCGGTCGACCCGATGCTCTATCCGGTGCTGAGCGTGACCGCTGAGCCAGGAGATGGCGATCCCAGGCCGACCGGGCCCGAGGTGCTTCGATCCGAGCGCTAGGCCCTCAGGCCGTACTCCAGGCCTCGTATATCCGAGCGAGGCCGCGGAACGCATCGGGCTCGCTCAGCACGTCCGTCGAGTCGACGAACTGGTCGATGCCGCCGACCAGCGGGAGCGACCGAAGCCACGGGTCGGAAACGCGTTCGAGGCACTCGTCGACGCATCGGCTCGAGCCGAGAACGCGATACGGCCTGAGGTGGAAGAGCCCGACGGTCTCGTCGACCGGTGCCGTGATCGCCAAGGCGTTGTGCCGCGCCGCAAGCGTCTGCACGACCTCCACGAGCGCCCCCTCGCGCAGCTGATAGTCCGTCGCGACGAGGACGTCGAGCAGCCGCGGTTCTAGCTCCGAGCTCGCAGCGAGGTTGCGAAACGCCGATCCGAGCCACTTGCTGTAAGGCGCATACCGGCGTTCCTGGAGGAAGCACATGCGCATGACGTCGCGGACGAGCCTGGTCGCGACGATCCGTGAGCCGAGGTCGTCGCCCACCTCCGCGGCACGGCCGACGAAGGGCTCCTCCTGATCGATGCGCCGCCACTGACATGCAAGCAGCCACAGCCAGACGTCGTCCGGGTACCAGGCGAGCGTCTGGCGGACGACGGAGAGCTCACCGAGGTCGTCGTGAAACATGGCGCCACCTGTGACCTCGAGCAGGGCCTGCTGTGGCGTGGAAAGCCAGTCACGAGGCGAGACCTCGCTTCGCGGGTCGAAGCCGAGCCGGACGCGTAGCCACTCATCGAGATCCGCGACCTCGACATGGTGTGAGACCGGGACGTCGTCCCAGCCGAACCGCGTCGGCCACCCGTGGAACTCGTCAGGGAGGGCGTCGTCGACCGCCCGCCGGACGAGCTCGACCTTCTCCTTCGCGACAAAGATCTGCAGCCGCGGTCCCCAGCCGTGGTCGGTCGAACGCTCGGTATCGAACCCGAGGACCTCGGAGCCCCAGCCGATGCGCGCGGCGGCGTGAGGGATGTCGTCGAGGATGGGGGCGACGACCTCTGCGTAAAAGGCGCTTGCGAGCTCGAGCCCGGGGACGAAGCGGGGCACCGCCGGCAATCGTATGGCGCCGGCCCAAACCCGCAAGACTCTGCACGAGAGATGATCCAGGCGGCCATCCAGCGACTCCTCGACGGGCACGACCTCTCGCGCGAGGACGCACGCGAGGTCATGGGCGAGATCATGGGCGGGGAGGCGACTCCGGCTCAGATCGCCGGGTTTCTGGTGGCCCTGCGGGCGAAGGGCGAGACCGCCGACGAGATCGCCGGTTGCGCGGAGGCGATGCGCGAGCACGCGCTTCCCGTGCGCTCGGCGCGCGACGACCTCGTGGACACGGCCGGGACCGGGGGGGACGGCGCTCGGACCCTGAACATCTCCACCGCGGCCGCGATCGTCGCGTCCGCAGCGGGTGCAGCCGTGGCGAAGCACGGGAACCGTGCCGTGTCCTCCGCCTCGGGCTCCGCGGACGTGCTCGAGGCGCTCGGCTTCAAGCTCGAGCTGTCGCCGGAGCAGATCGGCCGCTCGATCGACGAGCTCGGGTTCGGGTTCATGTTCGCGCCGCTCCATCACCCCGCCATGAAGCACGCCGCGCCGGTGCGCCGCGAGCTCGCGACGCGTACCGTGTTCAACGTGCTCGGCCCGCTCACGAACCCGGCCGGGGCGCGCGCGCAGATCGTCGGCGTCTACGCGCCGGAGCTCGTTCGTACCGTCGCGGACGTGCTCGCGCGCCTCGGCGCGCGGCGCGCGTTCGTCGTCCACGGCGCCCACGGAATCGACGAGCTGTCGCCCGCGGGCCCGAACCTCGTCTGCGAGGTCGTGGACGGCGCGGTCCACGAGCGGACGATCGACCCGCTCGACCTCGGCGTGCCCCGCTGCGACCCCATCGAGCTACGCGGCGGAGCTCCCGGGGAGAACGCGGCGGCGATCCGGGAGGTCTTCGCCGGGACCGACGGCGGTCGCCGTGACGCGATCCTGCTGAACGCCGCGGGCGCGATCGCGGCGGGCGGGCTGGCTGCCGACCTCGGCGAGGGGCTCGAGCTCGCGCGGGCAGCGGTCGACTCCGGTGCCGCGGCCATCCGGCTGGACGAGCTCACTCGTTTCACGCATGCGGTTTAGGGACGCACTGGCAGCGCCGGGCCTGAGCGCCGTCGCCGAGGTGAAACGCCGCTCGCCGTCCGCCGGCGACCTGCGGCCGGATGCGGATCCGGCTCGCCTCGCGAGCGCGTTCGAGCAGGCCGGCGCGGCGGCTGTCTCGATCCTCGTCGACGAGCGCTTCGGCGGTGCCTGGGACGACCTCCGCGCCGCGCGCGCGGGAACGGCGGTTCCGCTGCTCGCGAAGGGCTTCTTCTCCACGGAGGCGGATCTGCGCACTGCCCGCGACGCGGGCGCCGATGCGGTGCTCCTGCTCCTGCGCGACCTGGACGACCCGACCGTGCGTCGTTTGCTCGAGGTCGCGCACTCACTCGGCCTGGACGCCCTCGTCGAGGCGCACGACGCAGCCGAGCTCACGCGTGCGGAGGGGCTCGACGCACCCGTCATCGGGCTGAACGCGCGTGACCTCGACACATTTCGCATCGACCGCAGCGCGCAGCTCGAGCTCGTGGCGCGGGCGCCTTCGGACCGCGTCGTCGTGGCCGAGAGCGGGATCGAGTCTCGCGCCCAGGGCGCGGCGGCCGAGCTCGCTGGGGCGGATGCGATCCTCGTCGGCTCGGCGCTCATGCGGTCCGCGGACCCCGCGTCGAAGCTCGCGGAGCTCGTCTCGCGCCCGCTCGTGAAAGTGTGCGGCCTGACGCGGGAGGAGGACGTCGCCGCAGCGGTCGAGGCAGGCGCGGACCTGGCGGGGTTCGTCCTCGCCGACGAGAGCCCGCGTCGCGCGCGCGAGGTCCTGGCCGTGCCTCCGACCGTGCTCTCGGTCGCCGTGTGCGTCGGCGAGCCCGCGGAGGACCATGCCGACCTCGTGCAGCTCTACCCTCGCGAGCCCGGGAAGGTCCGCGGACGGGATGGAGCCTTGCTCCGGCACGGCCGGGAGGTCGCGCGCGTCCTCGACCTCCCCTGGCAGCAGGACGACCCCGGCCATCTCGAGCGGGCTGCGGCGGCGAAGGGCCGGATCATGCTTGCCGGCGGTCTCGGCCCCGATAACGTCGCCGCCGCGATCAGAACCGTCGGACCGTGGGCGGTGGACGCGAGCTCGGGGCTGGAACGTGGCGAGCCGGGAGTGAAGGACCACGAGCGGGTGCGCGCATTCGTCGCGGCCGCGCGCCGAGCATGAGCAACGGCCTCTACGGCGCGTACGGAGGGCGCTACGTCCCCGAGACGCTGATCCCCGCGCTCGACGAGCTCGAGCGCGGCTTCCAGGCGGCGAGCGCGGATGCGACGTTCCAGGCCGACCTCGACGCGCTCGCCGTGAGCTATGTCGGCCGCCCGACGCCGCTCTACGAGGCCGAGCGCTTCGCTCCCGACGGGCGTCGGATCCTGCTCAAGCGCGAGGACCTGTGTCACACGGGCGCGCACAAGATCAACAACGCGGTGGGTCAGGCGTTGCTCGCCGTCCGGCTCGGGAAGCGGCGGATCGTGGCGGAGACCGGCGCGGGCCAGCACGGTGTCGCGACCGCGACCGTGTGCGCCCGCTTCGGGCTCGAGTGCGTCGTCTACATGGGCTCCGAGGACATGCGCCGCCAGCATCCCAACGTCGAGCGCATGCGGCTGCTCGGGGCAGAGGTGGAACCGGTCGAGTTCGGGACTCGCACGCTGAAGGAGGCTACGAGCGAGGCGATCCGCGACTGGATCGCGAACGTCGAGACCACGTACTACCTCATCGGGTCGTGCGTGGGGCCGCACCCGTATCCGGCGATCGTGCGGCGGCTGCAGTCGGTGATCGGGCGCGAGGCGCGGGAGCAGGCTCTCGAGACGGTCGGACGGCTCCCCGACGCCGTCGTCGCGTGCGTTGGAGGCGGTTCGAACGCGATCGGGCTCTTCGCCGGGTTCGTGGAGGACGAGGACGTGCGGCTCGTCGGGGTCGAGGCCGCGGGCGCCGCGAGCCTCGCGAGCGGACGGCCGGCCGTCCTGCACGGCGCGCGCTCGTCGGTCCTGGCCGACGAGGACGGCCAGATCCTCGACGCGCACTCGATCTCGGCCGGGCTCGACTATCCCGGAGTCGGGCCAGAGCACGCGTTCCTGCGGGATTCCGGGCGCGCGAAGTACGTCACCGCGACCGACGAGGAGGCGCTCGCCGCGTTTCACCGGCTAGCCGAGACCGAGGGCATCCTGCCGGCGCTCGAGCCCGCGCACGCTCTCGCGCGCGCGCTCGACATCGACGCCGAGGTCGTGCTCGTCGGGCTCTCCGGGCGCGGCGACAAGGATCTCGGCGAGGTGCTGTCGCACTGAAGAAGCTCGTCGTCTACCTCATGGCCGGTCGTGACCTGCCCGAGCTCGCGGCCGCGGTCGAGGCGGGCGGAGCGGACCTCCTCGAGATCGGGTTCCCGTTCTCGGACCCGCTCGCCGACGGCCCGGTGATCCGCCGTGCAGCCGAGCGAGCCCTCGCGGCGGGCATGCGGACGACGGCGTGCCTCGACTGCCTGCGCGAGGTTCAGGCCCGGATCGGCCTGCCGCTCGTACCGATGACCTATGCGTCGCTGCTCGAGGCGTACGGCTGGGAGCGGTTCGCCGCGGAAGCCTACGCCGCCGGCGCGCAATCGCTGATCGTGGCCGACCTCCCCGCCGACCAGCAGCCTGAGCTAAGGCGCGTGCAGCTCGTCGCGCCGACGACGACGGACGAGCGCATCGCGCTCGCCGCGGAACGGACGGACGGCTGGCTCTACCTCGTGACGCTGACGGGGACGACGGGTGCGCGCGCGGAGCTCTCACCGGCTCTCGCGCCGCTGGTCGAGCGAACGCGGCGTGTGACGGGGGTCCCGCTGTATGCGGGCTTCGGCGTCTCGACCCCGGCCCAGGCCGCCGAAGCAGCCGAGCTCGCAGACGGCGTCGTCGTCGGCTCGGCCGCGCTTCTCGCTGCCGAGGACGGGCCGAAGGCGCTCGAGGCGTTCGTGGCTCAGCTCCGCGCGGCGCTCGACTGATCCCATCTGGGGTCAGGCTTTAGCCTGACCCCGCTCCTGGATCGCCACGGCCTGTGCCCCGAGCCACTCGCGCGCCATGCGCCAGGCCTCGGAGCGGGCGTCGATGTGCTCGAAGTGTCCTGTGTCGGGAAGCACGAGGAACTCGCACGTGTCGCCCGTCTTGCGTGCGCGTTCGGCGTACGACTCCGCGATCCCCATCGAGACGGTCTCGTCGCGATCACCGTGGAGCACGAGCTGAGGGACTCCGAGCGGAAGGTGCTCGACCGGAGAGGCGACCCGATAGGCGTCCGCGTTCACGTCCGGATCGCCGAGGAGGGCGCGTGTCGGCTCGGCCGAGGGCTCGAGGTCGGCAGCGAGTCTTAGGTCGAGCACGCCGGCCTGCGAGACGACCGCGCCGATCCGAACCCGCGGCCCGGCTCCCGGAGCACCTGCGGGGAGCCTCGGCCTCGCCGCGGCCCAGACGGCGAGCTGGCCGCCGGCGGAGTGCCCGACAGCCGACACGCGCCTGAGGTCGAGCGCCGCCGGGAGCTCCGGGAGCGCGTCGACCGCCTCCGCGATGTCGAGCAGGGTCTCCGGCCAGCCTCCACCGCCTCCGACGCGCCGGTACTCGACATTCCAGGCCGCGAGCCCGTGGTCCGCGAGGTCGACGCACAGCCCGGTCATGAGCGAGCGGTCGAACCGCGCGCGCCAGAAGCCGCCGTGGATCACGACGACAACCGGATGCGGGCCTGCGCCGGCGGGAAGGAACAGCTCCCCGACCTGGCTGGGATCGTCGCCGTAGCGATGAATCGAACCGGAGCCGTTCAGGTTACGTCCGTCGGCTCGCGCTCGACGTGCTCGCGCGAGCTGTTCGTAGAGGGGCGCTATGTTTCACCGAATGAAGAGTTTCAACCTCTACGGCGACGAGTGGGACGCAACGAGAGATCGCGAAGGCTGGCGTGTCAAGGCGGCATACGTCGGCCAGCACATCGGCGGCGGGCTCATCGGCGCGAGCATGTCCGAGGTCGAGCCCGGCAACATGCTGTGGCCCTATCACACGCACCACGCAAACGAGGAGTGGGTGATCGTGCTCCGCGGCGAGCCGACCCTCCGCACCCCGGACGGGGAGCAGCAGTTGAGGGAGGGAGACGTCGTCTGTTTCCCGCGTGGCAAGGACGGCGCGCACCAGATCAGCAACCGCACGGACTCCCGCATCCGCGTACTCATGTTGTCGACCATGATCGACCCCGAGACCATCGAGTACCTCGACACGGGAAAGATCCTCGCCAAGGACGCGGCGGGTGAGGACATCGTGTTCGCCCGGCCGGGACCAACAGCCGAGTTCTGGGAAGGCGAGGAGTAGTCGGCCGGAGCGCGCGGCACGTCGGTCGTGATGCGCCCGATAGTGCCGAATCGCTGGAAATCGCCTGTTCGTGACTCGGCTCGTGTCTCACGGAGAGAACGACCGACGCTGGGCGGTGGGAGCCATACTCGTGACAAATGAGAGCCGTTGTCCGAGTCGCTGTCGCAGCCGTACTGGTGGCGGCTGTTTTCCTCGTGTTCGCGTTGGTGAGCCCCGACAACCGTGGTGCTTCTGACGCAACCGTCGTGCAGACATACGACTCGTCCTTCATCGAGCTGTGGGTTCGTGGCTGCGTTTCCTCGGGCGATACCGTTGCCTTCTGTCGATGCGCGATCGACGAGTACACCACGCGGCTTCAGCCGTTTGAGTTCGAGATCGCCGCTGCCGTCGCGCTGAGCGACGGGCAGGTGTCCGAGCTTCCCGAGCACCTGCGCGATGTCGTCGCGGCTGTCGAGCGCGATTGCGGATAGCCGATTCGGACGCGACAGCTGGGCTCGCGGCGCGAGCCGCCTTTCCATGCCCGATAGGAACGATTCCCTGCAAATCGGGGAGGCGTGGCACGGCCCGTGACACAGCGTCCCCACCGGCGTACTGCGCTTCCGGGGAAGGTCTGGGGTCTACGCGACGCGCTTCCAGGTCTTCGAGGGGTAGGCGACTGAGATCGCCCACGCACAGCGGACCGTCCGGCAGCCCTTCGAGATGAGGGGCGTGAGCTTGATCTCCTTGCCGCGGATCTGGTACCGGAAGGAGACCTTCGGAAACTCCTTCAAGATCGTGACCGTTCCGGGCTTGCTCACGCGATAACGCCCGTCATCAACCGGGTCGCCGTTCCAATCGAGCGAGCCGAACTCGCCGTTCATGAGAAGAAGTGCGAGTGCTTGCGGGGGACGGCTGCGAGACACGGCCTTGCCGGATCCGGAGTTGCCCGGGGCTCCGAACGCCCGGTATGAAGCCATTCCCCACGACCAGCTCGTTGACGAGCTTGGAGACACCCCGCGCTGCGGAACGCACTCGTCAGCTCGGCCCCGCGCTTGGCGTAGAGATGCACGAGCTGGAGCGCGTTCTCGAGCGGCAGATTCGGCGGTTCGCGGGCGGCTTCCTCGGCCATCCAGAGTGCTCGGCGCGGCTGGGCTGTTACGAACCTATGTTTCGCAGAGCCCTTGTAATCGCGGTAACGAACTCGTAGGGTCGCCCCCCACACTGCGGCTGGAGGGGCGGTCCTCCGATGCGAGGTCAACCAAGGGAGAGATCGCTTCATGAGATGGCTCTTGATCGTTGCGGCCGCTGCACTCGGATGTCTCGCGACCGCGACCGGGGCCAACTCGGGCGACTCGAGAACGGCAAAGATTCCCGGCTGTGCTCCGCAGTGCCTCCCACCCCACAAGATTGAACCGGGGAACTTGCCGGCCGGGAAGTACCAGACGAGGTACTTCTTCGCAGGCGAGATGACGCTCCTGTTCGCGAAGGGTTGGTTCTCTGGGGAGGACAGCACCGGCGAGTTCTGGGCACAGCCGAAGAGCAACCCGAAGGCGCGAGTGATCTTCTGGGAAGACGTCTATGCGGCAAAGTCGTCGATACCCGGATACCCGAAGCGCGTAGGCCCGCTCAGGCCTACGAGTGCGAGTCTCCTGGCCTTGCTCCAGAAGAGTCCGAACTTGACGATCTCCAAGCCGAGGAGCGGCAAGATCGGCACGATTCACGCTCGCGTCGTCGACGTTGGCGTCTCCGATGGAGCGGTCAACGACGATCCCGGCTGTCCAGCGAAGGCCTGTGCCAACTTCCTGTTGTTTCCGCAGTGGGGTGAGCCTTACGGGATCGCTGGCAAGTGGATTAGCCGCTTCTACTTCTCCGACGTCCGCTACGGAGGCCAGAGACATCTCTTTGTGGCCGTCATCGAGGTGCCTGGAAGAACCGAGCTAGATGCATTCGCACCCACTGCCAGGAGGCTCATTGCGACGGTGCGCGTTCCGGCGTCTCAAGGCTGAAGCAGGACCCCCGCTCCTCGATCCGCAGAGATCCCGCGAGCTCGGCATCGTCGTCCTGCACCTCGGCGGCGATGGTGTGCACTCGCTCGCGTCGCAGGCCGAGGAGGAGGCGCGACCACCGATGTTTGCGTTCGCGTGAGCCCGTTGCCGTGTTCGGCGAAATCCCGAGGTACCCACCGGGGTACCTACCACCTGCGCATTTCCGGCATCGCTGGCACACCCTCGATCACCGGGCACTCTGGCGAGCGCCGCCGCGCTTCGCTCTGAGAGCGCGTGGTGCGAGCAGTTGCACGCGGTCGGCGTCGTTCGGCCGTTTAGCAGCGGGTCGGCGCCGAGCGAAGCCGAGCGCGCCGTCGCCGAAGCGCTGCGAGCGATCGAGAACGACCGCGCTCGCCGGGCAGAGCGACTAGCCGAGCTGGAGCGAGAGCGGGTCGCGGCCGATGCGGTACGCACTCCTGACGGCGGCTACCGGGAGTTGCCGCCGTCGCCCTCTGCGCCGACTTGGGATCCGGCGAAACCCACCGCCGAGAACGCTGGCTAGCGAGATCGCTGCCGCTCGCGACGGCGGCGCTCACCGACGAGCCGTACTAGCTCCGGCCCGCCGCCGCGCGGAAACCACTTCGGATCGCCGCGCTCGATCGACTGCTGGCGCAGCTCGTCGATCTCGTCGAGCACGGTGATCGTCGGCTCTTCGTCGTCGTCGTCGTCCGGCTCGGGATCGTCACGCCGGAGCCAGTCGCGCACGCCGCTCACGCTGGCTATCTCCGGTCCGTGCCGCAGACGCTCGACGCGACGATCCGCGATCTCGTCCGGCTCATCGTCGAGCGCAAAGAGGAACAGTCAACTGAGGTTCACTGCGGAAGATTCCACTCATATGGGCTGATACCAAGGTCCGCCGCGAAGTCTGCCCACGTCTTTATCCGCTGAGCGTCGGGGCCAGGGGGAAGCGCCCAGTACATGATGGTGCCGTTGTGGTCATACAGGCCGGTGGCCGGACCGAGCTGCGCTGCCAGAACGCCGTAGCCCGCTAGCTGGCTCCAGACCCGCGTCAGGAACGCCGTCACCGAGTATCGACGAGGCCCCTGGGACACATGCCCCCACCGGTCAATCATTTCCCTGTACGCGCCGGGGCACAGCTCCTTGTACCGGTGCTCGACGATGCCATGCTCCAGCCAGGGCTCTCCCGGCGACAAACAGAGGAAGACATCCTCGTACACACCGAGCTGAGCGCCGATCCCAACGCGTGAGGGCTTGGCAGAGACCCTATGGCGCGGGCGCTGTGGCATCAGTTGCCCCACCGCTGCGGCCAGCGCGACTGCAGCACGAAGCGCGCAGCTCGCCAGTCGCCCGCTTTCGCCGCCGCCAGCACCGACGCGGCCATCGCGGCTTCGACGTCCTCGTCCGTCAGAGCGTCTGCGTCGAGATCGAGACCTGGGACGGGCGCGAGTCGGCGACGAACGACGGTGCCGCTCTCGATCCAGCGAGTGAGCGTACGTCTGCCGATGCCGACCCGCTCGGCAGCGGCGGTGAGCGTCGCCCCGGCTGCCAGCTCGCGCTCGGCGGCGACGATGCGTTCGGGCGTTGCCAGCGTGGAGCGGCCCACGGAGTGATTGTGGCTCTTTTGGCACCGCGTTTTCCCCGCGCTCTTTTTCGCCGCGACTGATCCCGACGGGGTTATGCGTTCGACGTCGGGGGGGGTTGCCCACCCACGCGCGCGTCGCATCGCGACTCACGCCGTGTCAACGACCCTCAAGGCAGTCGCAGCGGCGGCATCGCTTGGTCGTGGCGATCGGCGGCTCGGTCGTTGCGGGGCGCGATGTATCGCGCCCGGAGTCGATCGAGTCCTCGGCCGAGATCTCGACAGTTGGCGCGCCACCGTTCCGGCGCAGCTCCAACTCGCTCGCGATCGCGTCGGCGAAGATCGCTTCGACGTGGGCCTCGGTGCGCTGGACGATCTCGGCGACCAGCTCTCGCACCTTCGCTTCGATCGTCGCGGTCACGATCGCAGACTACGCCCGACCCGATCTCGACTCGCCGCGCTAGCACCGGCTCGACTTGCCTGCGACCCGGTGCCGGAGGCAGGGACGACTTCGATGACGTAGAGGTGCCCGGCGTCGGCGACGAGATCGCCCGGCTCGACGGGCGCGGGCGCGTACGTACCTAGTTGACACCTCCCGTCTGCCTGTAGAGTGCCGCGCCTACCGGCGCAAGTCTCCTTCGGGGTTGGCACCTCTGCGGCGAGTTTCTTGTTTCCGGCCAACAGGGAGCGCGAGTGCGCTTCCGCAAACCAGGGGGATTCCATGCTCTATCGCCTAGTCGTAGGCCTCATCGCGGCCGTGGGCTTGTTCGTGGCCGCGGTGCCAGCGCTTGCTGGCCCGCCAGAGACGACGACCACGACCCAGAAGAACTTGGTCGAGACCTTCGTCGATACCCTGCCGTCCTGCGAGGGAGGGCCGCTCTACACAATCACGACCACCAGCAATCTGGTCGAGCACGAGACGGCGTTCGCCGATGGGCGCTTCCACGGCACGTTCACGCAGACCGGCAAGGTTGTCGCGGTACCGCTTGCCAACCCGAGCCTGCCGAGCTACACGGGTCACTTCACGGTCTGGGGCGGCTTCAACGCCAACGGCACGACAGTCAACGGCACGTTCACGTTCAACGTGAGCCTGCGCGGCTCGGACGGATCGAAGGTCACGAACCACACGGTCGAGCATTTCAACGTACGCCCGGATGGGTCGGTCAACGAGTTCTTCCACTGTCACTAACCCGCATGGCTGAGCGGCTTCACACGTCGCGACAGCAGCCGGACGCTTGAGGGAGAAGGCCCGCTTCGGCGGGCCTTTTCCCGTTCAGCCGTGCGTCATTTCGCACCTTCTCGATCGTCGGCGTCACGGGCCGGAGACTACGCCGAGTCGTCACAACCCCTGACACGGCCCGCCAGCACCGGCTCGACTTGCCTGCAACCCGGAGCAGGGACGAGCACGACTTCGACGCGGTAGACGTGCTCGGCATCGGCGACGAGAGCGCCCGGCTCGACCGGCGGGGGCGCGTGCACGTCGCCGCGTACTCGTCGAGCGAGTGCACGTCGCGCAGGATCACCCGCACGCCGAGAACGTCCACGCCGGGCAGCGTGACGAACCGGACGAGCGTTGTCGAGATGGACGCGCGGAACGTGTCCTTCCGAGGTACGCACCGAGGTACGCACCATTTGCTCTTTCGCGGCATTCGTGACCCGCCTGACCCACGGTTTCAAGCCAAAACCGCATAGCCAAGCGGGCTAGAATGCG
>CAWKDP010000024.1:0-38176 GCA_963848405.1 uncultured Actinomycetes bacterium
CCCCTGGCGTCTCGTTGATGGCCTGGTAGTCGCTGTACACCGCCCTCTGCTCGTCTTCGGACAGCTGCTGCCACTCCTCCGACTGAGGCGTCGGGGCATCGCCTTGCTGAATGAGCAGCATGTACTTCATCGTTTCCTCCTTGTCGTGGAGCGTGGTCTCGTCGTAGACGGACGGGCAGCCAGCGAAAGGACATCGGTTGCAAGATCCGCTGAGCGAATCACGTCAGGCCGGTGGACGCACGACCGAGAACCTCGCGCAGGCGAAGTCGCCGTTCCTGCCGAGCTCGTCCAGGCGCAGCTCGAGCCGTCGCGGCAGGAGAAGCTTGCCGGCGCCCAGAGTCACCGGTGCGATCGACACGATGACCTCGTCGAGCAGCCCCACGTCGGCGAACTGGCCGACGAGGTCTCCTCCGCCGACGATCCAGACGTTCCGCTCGCCGGCGGCGCGCGTCATCTCCTCGTGAACGGTTGCGACGTCGGCGCTCGTGAACAGGACTCCGGATTCGGGGACGACCGGCAGTTCCCGGTGCGTGAAGACCCAGCACGGGATGTCGTACGGCCACTTCCAGTCCGCCTTGTCCTTGCCGGAGAACTCGTGCTCGAGGATCCACTCGTACGTCGTCGACCCCATGGCCAGCGCGCCGACGTCGGCGATGAAGTCGCCGTAGTTCAACGGCCCGTCGCTCTCGCGCTCGCGGGTGAAGAGCCAATCGAGCGAGTCGTCGGGGTCGGCGATGAAGCCGTCGAGGGTGGTCGCGGTGTAGTACTGCGTGAGGCTCACGATCCGACTCCTTCCTGGATAGCTGCCGTGGCGGGCCAGTGCTCGGGGGTCACGTCAAACGTGAGCAAGCACGCGGTCGAGTGGCCGAGGCACTCGGGTCAGATCGAGCGCGTGGACGAGCAGGGGCGCGTAGCGAATCTTCCCCGCGTAGCTGCCGAAGAAGCGACGGAGCTGCTCCTCGCTGCGCCGTCCACGCCACGCCGGCTGCTTCTGAAGGGTGCGAAAGGACCCGAGTTGTCCCTGGGCGTCGACGACCTGTTCCACGGCATCGACACCGAGTGAGCGGACCAGCTCGTCTTCCAGGTCTTCGACGCACACGTAGAAGCCGAGGGCTTCCAGCTCGGTACGGGAGAGGCCGGTGCCGAGGCCCGCGCGCTCGAGGCCACGCCGAAAGACGCCCTCCTCCCCCGCGTCGCAGAGGCCTGCGAGCTTGACATCGAGCCCTTGGGGGCCGAAGAGCTCGAGGAAGCCTCCGATGGCCTGCGCACCTCCCATGGGTACGACGGAGACGCCCTCGGCGTCGAGATTCCGGCCGCGGCGCTCCGCCAGGGCTTCGACGGCGAGCTTGTCGCTGACCCCTTCGACGAGCACGACTGCGCTCGCGTCGTCCGCGGCCGTCGGTCGGCCGTCGAGTGCCGGCAGGGCTCGCATGGAGCGCATTGTGGCTATGGGGAGGACTTGCTCGAGACGATGGGCGCGCGGACCCCGCCGTAGCCCCGTACCAGACGACCGAGCGATGATTTCGCGACCGGTGGGCCGTCTCACGGACAGTCCACGAAGCAGGAGGTGCACGCATGGGTCGCAAGGGGTCGTCCGAAGAACGACGAGGGGATGCGCATCCTCGTCGGCTCGTGTGAGTGCGGCGCGGTTCGGTACCAGGTCGCGGACGCCTTCCTGTATGCGGCGAACTGCCACTGCTCGCGCTGTCGGGCGGCGACCGGCTCGGCGTTCAAGTCGTTCGCAGGAATCGAGCGCGAGAAGCTCGACATCACGAGCGGCCGAGACGCGCTGCTGGTCGTCGGCGAGGCAACGTTGAACGACACGCGCTGCTCGACGTGCGGCTCGCTCCTCTTCTCCGTCGTGCGGGCCGGCGCCTACGTGCACGTCGCCCTCGGGTCGCTCGTCGATCCTCCCGGCATTCGGCCGACCCATCACATCTTCGTCGGCTCGAAGGCAGCGTGGTTCGAGATCACCGACGACCTGCCCCAGTTCGAGGAGCACGCGAAGTAGAGGGCGCTCAGGCGGCGCTCGTTCGCCTGAACCCGGACCGGATCTGACAGACGCGCGAGCGTAGCTCGTCGGTCGGCAATGCCGGATTGAGCAGCGGGCTTTCGACGGCGTCGCTCAGCAGCCGCATGCAGGCGACCGCAGACGCGGGGTGGAGGGCGAGCGCGGGGTCCTCGAGCTCGGACACGAGCTCCTCGAGCTCGTCTGCCACGGCGGCGATCCGCGGCTCCGCGGGGCGACCGGGCTGCGGCAGCCGGTTCCGGATCATGGCCGCGACGCTCTGCCGCCGCTCCATCGTCGCCTGCTGCGACGCGTAGCCGTGCACCTCGGTGATGACGTGCGCGTCGCGTTCCCCGGCCAGGCGGTCGATGAGATCCCAGCGGCGCCAGCCGGCCCGCAGGCCGAGTGCCCCGACCGTCAGACCGCCGAGGAGCAGCGGCACCACGAGGTCCGGACGGCCTCGAGTTGCGGCGACGGCCAGCGCGAACGTGAGTGCCGCGAGACCGAGATCTCCCCACTCCTCGTGGCGCAGCTCGCGGAGGCGCTCGGCGGCTTGGTCGACGGTTCTCGCGTACATCTCGGGGTCGCTCCTCCTGCTGAGACCGCTTTACGAGATTGAGTGTTCTCGTAAGATAGCACGATTTCGAGATTGCTACGTTCCGAAAGGTGACGAGCTCCGAGCCGATCGAGACTCGCGCCAGAGGCCGGCCTCGGCGAGCCTCCGCGCACAAGGCGATCGTCGAGGCCACGCTCGAGCTCCTGGCCGAGCGGGGATTCCAGGCGGCGACGATGGAGGCGATCGCCGCGCGTGCCGGTGTCGGGAGGAACACGATCTACAGGCGCTGGGCGTCGAAGGAGGAGCTGACCGCCGACGCACTGCAGGAGTTGATCGCCGACATCGACCTCAGCGAGCGAGGGGAGATCTATCCGCTCCTCCTCGGCTGGATCCGCGACTTCGTCCGCGTCTTCGGCGATCCGCTCTACGGACGGATTCTCCCGGTCGTGCTCGGCGAGCTGCAGCGAAACCCTGCGTTTGCGCGCGTCTATGCGGAGCGTGTCGTCCAGCCGAGGTACGACGCGCTGGTGGAGATCCTGAGGCGAGCGGTCGAACGTGGGGAGCTCCGCAAGGACGCCGACGTCGAGCAGATCGCGGACCTCCTGGCCGCTCCGCCGTTCGTGCGCGTCCTCCCGGTCGGTCTGCCACCTGTGACGGACCACTACGCGGAGGACCTGCTGGAGACGATCTGGCACGGGATCGCACCCTGACGCCGGGCGAGATCACATCATGCGGCTGTGCAGCTGCCGGGCGTTCAGCCGCCATCCGAACCGGACGTTGGGAGATTCTCGTCTCTCAGGAAATCCGGCGAGCGTGACGAGCGCCTTCCAGAGCGCCCAACCGCGGCCGCGTTCGCACGCGCCTTCGTCCATCGTTCAGGCGACGATGCCCTGCGCGCGGAGCTCGTCGATCTCCACCCGACCGAGCCCCGCCTCCGCGAGGACATCGTCCGTGTCCGCCCCGACGAGCGGTGCAGAGCTCGGCGGAGCCGCCGGCGTTCCGAGGAACCTCGGCGCCGGGCCCGGTTGGATTACGCCGTCGGCCGCGACGGTGTAGGTCCGGCGTGCGACGTTGTGCGGGTGCGTCGCGGCCTCGGCGAGGCTGAGGACCGGGCTGACACAGGCACCCTCGCCGTCGAAGACGGCGGTCCATTCGTCCCGGGGCCGGCCGGCGAAGCGCTCCTCGAGCCGGGCGGACATCGCGGGCCAGGCGGCGTGGTCGTACTGGTCAGCGAACAGCGGGTCCTCGGTGAGCTCGAGTACACGCAGCAGCTCGGCGTAGAACTGCGGCTCCAGGGAACCGACCGCTATGTGCTTGTCGTCCGCGCACCGGTACGTGCGATAGAACGGCGCGCCGCCGTCCAGGAGGTTCGAACCGCGGCGATCGCTCCAGTTTCCCTGCGCCCGCAGCCCGAGGATCACGGCAAGCTCGATCGCGATGCCGTCGGTCATCGCCCCGTCGACGACCTGGCCCTCACCGGTTGCCTGCACGTGGACGAGTGCCGCGCAGATCCCGAGAGCGAGCAGGAGGCCTCCGCCGCCCATATCGCCGACGAGGTTCAGCGGCACTGCCGGATCGCCGTCCGCCCGCCCGATCGCTCCCAGCGCCCCCGCTAGCGCGATGTAGTTGATGTCGTGCCCGGGCTCCCGGGCGAGCGGCCCGTCCTGGCCCCAGCCGGTCATCCGCCCGTATACGAGACGCGGGTTGCGTGCCAGACAGGTCTCCGGACCGAGGCCGAGGCGTTCGGTCACTCCCGGCCGGAAGCCTTCGATCACCGCGTCTGCGGCGTGGATCAAGCGCAGCGCGACGTCCACTCCGGCGTCGTGCTTGAGATCGATGGTCACCGAGCGGCGCCCCCGATGCAGAACGACATGCGGCGTCTCGCTACCCGCCTCGCCCGGGCGGTCGATCCGGATCACCTCGGCCCCGAGGTCGGCGAGCACCATGCCGCAAAACGGCCCCGGGCCGATCCCGCCGAGCTCGATCACGCGCCGGCCCGCGAGAGGGCCGTGCCCACTCGATGTAGGGGTCGTCGTCACGTGGCTGCAGTCAATCACCGTCCCGGGGAAGGACGACGGGCCAGACCGATGATTTGTCGCTCGAGGTCTCGTCTCCATCGCGATGAGTGGTGAGCAACGGTCATCCGAGTCGGAGATTCGAGCGCTGATGGAGAAGTGGGCCATTGCGGTCCACGCGGGCGATCTCGACGGTGTCCTCGCCCAGCACTCCGACGACATCCAGATGTTCGACGTACCGCCGCCGAACGAGGTCCGAGGCATCGAGGCCTACCGCGACACCTGGCCGCCGTTCTTCGAATGGCAGAGGCGAGGAGCCTCGTTCGAGATCGTGGTGCTCGACGTCACCGTGGGGGACGACGTCGCCGTCGCGACCGCCCTGCTGCGGTGCGGGACGGACGAGGAGCTGCGAGACGACCCCGAGAACCGCCTGCGCCTCACCATCGGGCTGCGTAGAGAGGGCGGTCGCTGGGTCGTCTCGCACGAGCATCACTCCTTCCCGGCTCGCGATTGACAGGCTCGGATCGGCATCGCCTACGCTGCGGCCGCTTCCGCGTAGGCCTCGAAGAAGCCCCTCCGCCACGTCGGATAGCGCAGGGACCAGCCGAGCTCGCGCTTGGCCTTCTCGTTCGAGGCGCCGCGGGCCTCGGTTCCCAACATGACGCCGGCTTCGCCCGCGAAGACCCGTGCGAGCCAGATCGGGAAGTGACGCGGCGGCTTGGCTCCGAGCGCGTCCGCGAGCACCGGGAGCCACTCGCGCACCGGGGCCGGCTCGTCGTCGACGATGTTGTAGATCGCCGGGCCCCAGTGATCGCGTCCGAGCTCGAGCGCGAGGACGGTTGCTCTCGCGGCGTCTTCGAGGTGGATGAACGACGAGACACCGCCGCCGTCGCCGACGATGGGGAACTGTCGCTTGCGCACGGGCTCGACTAGCCCGTCGTTGGGAGCGCCGTAGAAGCTGCCGTAGCGAAGCGCGATTCCACCGGCCGCGATGACGGCCTCGTCGAGGTAGGTCATGGCAGCGGCGGTCTCGTGCATGCCCGCCACCGGAGTGGAGTCGAGCGGATCGTCCTCGGTCTTGACGTGCCCGCCCACGCGCGCGTAGCGCATGCTGGCGTAGCTCTGGGACACGAACCGAGGCACTTCCGCCTCGAGCGCCGCGGCGAGGAGCGCGTCCGTGCCCTCCCTCCGCAGCCGGTTGGTCTGCTCGAAGCTGCTGTCCAGGTTCTTGGAGAAGTGCACGTCCGCCAGCGCGGTCGCCTGGTTGACGATCGCGTCGGGCTCGGCCGCGAGAACCGCCTTCCGCACAGCGCCGGCGTCGAGCAGATCGAGCGCGACCGCCTCCGCCCCGAGCGCCCGGATGCGCTCGGCGTTCTCGGGCGACCTGGAGGTGCCGACGACCTCGTGTCCTCGAGCGATCAACTGCGGAACGAGCCGGGTGCCGATCGCACCGCTCGCCCCGGTAACGAAAACTCTCATCGTGTTCTCCTTTGTCGTTGTCACATCGGTGGGATTTCGCGGGTCTACTTGTATGACCCCACGCGACGGAGGAACGTGACCAGATGGCTGAGCGCGACTGGCTGACGGAACGATTCGAGGAGCACCGACCCCATCTGCGAGCCGTCGCCTATCGGATGCTCGGCTCGCTGAGCGAGGCGGACGACGCCGTCCAGGAAGCCTGGATACGGCTGAACCGCACCGACACGAGCGAGGTCGAGAACATCGGCGGCTGGCTGACGACGGTCGTCGCACGCATCTCGCTGAACGTGCTCCGCTCGCGAAAGGCGCGGCGCGAGGAGCCGCTGGGTGTTCACCTGCCCGAGCCGATCGTCGACCGCGCGGACGCGATGGACCCCGAGCACGAGGCGCTGCTGGCGGACTCCGTCGGCCTGGCGCTGCTCGTCGTGCTCGAGACGCTGTCTCCGCCCGAGCGCCTCGCGTTCGTGCTGCACGACATCTTCGCCATGCCCTTCGACGAGATCGCGCCGATCGTCGACCGCTCACCGGAGGCGGCACGCCAGCTCGCCAGCCGCGCGCGCCGCCGGGTCCAGGGCGAGAAGGCGGTTCCGGACGCCGACCTCGACACGCAGCGCAAAGTCGTCGACGCCTTTCTCGCGGCTGCGCGCGACGGCGACTTCGAGGCGCTGCTCGAAGTGCTCGACCCCGACGTCGTGCTCCGCGCGGACCTCGGCCCAGCGGGTGGCGGATCGAGGGAAGTGCGCGGAGCGAGAGCGGTCGCCGGACAGGCGCTCTTCTACTCGAGGACTGGCCTGGTCACCCGGCCCGCGCTGGTCAACGGCGCTATCGGAGCCGTCACGACCCGCGACGGGGAGCCGTTCGCGGTCGGCGGCATCACCGTCAGGGGCGGGAAGATCGTCGAGATCGACATTCTCGCCGACCCCGAGCGGCTCCGCCGGCTCGACCTGACGATCCTCGACGACTGACGTCTGATACTCCGGAGACCAGATTTGAAGGCTCGCTTCGCACTTCTCGCCGCCCTTGCCGCCGTGCTCGCTCTACCGGGCGCGACCTACGGCGGCAGCTACGTACCCCCACCGGGAGACGTCTTCCCCGTCTGGTCGCCGGACGGCACGCGAATCGCCTATCTGTCAGGACGAGGCGTCGCGGCCCTCGTCCTCGTCTCCACGGACGGCTCCCGCGAGACGCGGCTACTCGAGCCGATTCCGAGCACCGGTGCCTATGCCGATCCGACGAGGATTGCGCTGTCCCCCGACTGGCGCTGGGCAGCCGTTGTCCGTTACACGGGTGACCCGCCGTTCGTCTTGAGCGTCGCTCGCCTCGACGGCTCGGAGGAGCGGCAACTTGCGCTCGCGTCGTACGGGCCGAGACCCGCGTGGTCTCCGGACTCACGACGCATCGCACTGCGCATGGCCGACGGGACGCTCGCCGCGGTCGGGATCGACGGTAGCGACCCCGTCCGCTTGGCGGCGGAAGGTGGAGCGCTCGCGTGGTCGCCGGACGGCACGCGGATCGCCTACGTCGGCGGCACTCCTGAAGATCGCGAGATCCACGTCGTCGACGCGGAGGGGCGCAACGACGTCGTCGTTGCGGTGCCCGGGGTGCAGCTCGAGCCGAAGTGGTCACCCGACGGAGGCCGGATCGCCTTTCTGACGCGTCCTGCTCTCGAAGGACCGTTCGTCTTCGCAGTCGTGAGCGCGGATGGATCGGCTCTGGAGACGTACGACGCAGGCCCCGGCGTCAGCAACTCGGACGCTTTCACATGGACACCGGACGGACGCGCGCTCGTCTACGCGCAGGACGCCACGCAGGGGCTCTTCCGGCTCGACCTGGACACCGGTGCGACGCGGCGCCTCACGGCGTTCGGCGGCACGCCGGCCGTGTCGCCGGACGGCGCCTGGGTCGCGTTCGCCGGGGGCGGCGAGTGCCGCGACCGTTCCGGCATCTACGTCGCGACCGTCGCCGGCCGAGGCGTCAGCCGGATCACGAACGACTGTCGAATCATGGGAACCGGGCGCGACGACGTCCTGCGCGGCACGGCGCTCGCGGACGTGCTCGTCGGGCTCGGTGGCGACGATCGCCTGGTCGCGAGGGACCCGGGCTACATGGGAGACACGCTGCTCGGGGGAGGAGGAAACGACGTGCTCGTCGGCGCCTACCAGCCGGACACGCTCCGGGGAGGGCAAGGGCAGGACCGACTTCTCGGAGGAAAGTCCGCGGATTCGCTCTCCGGCGGCCCCGGCCGTGATTGGATCGACGGCCAGCGGGGCCGAGACCTCCTCTACGCCCAGGACGGATCGGTGGACACCGTGCGCTGCGGCACGAACGATCTCGGCCGTGTTCCCGAACGCGACGAGGCATGGGTCGATCGGGTGGACAGAGTCGACGGCTGCGAGGTCGTGCACCGACGCCGCTGACAGAGTACGGCTCGAAGGCCCGATGAGCTGACCGGACGTTCGCGGTCTCTAGTAGATGACGGACGTCCAGCGACTACATGGGAGAAGGATCGATGAGAAAGATCACCGCAGGGCTGTTCATCTCGCTCGACGGAGTCGTCGAGGCTCCCGACCAGTGGCACTTCCCGTACTTCAATGACGAGATGGGTGCCGCCGTGGACGCCAACCTCGGCGCGGCAGACACCATGCTCTTCGGTCGCACGACCTACGACAGCTTTGCCGGGGCGTGGCCCGAGCGAGAAGCGGCCGGTGACGAGGACGCACACTTTGCGAAGAAGCTTGGCGACGCTCGCAAGATCGTCGTGTCGAACCAGCAGCTGGAGTTCACCTGGCGCAACTCCGAGCAGCTGCAGGGCGATCTCGTCGAGGCCGTCACTGCCCTGAAGAACGAGCCCGCCGACGGCACCATCGCGATGAGCGGCTCGGTCTCCGTCGTCCGCCAGCTGCTGGCCGCGGGGCTGCTTGACGAGCTGCACCTGCTCGTGCACCCGATCGCGGTCCGCAACGGCATGCGGCTGTTCGAAGAGGCCGACGCCCCGGTCCCGCTGAAGCTGATCTCCTCCGAG
Organism: uncultured Actinomycetes bacterium; assembly: GCA_963848405.1. GTDB lineage: Bacteria > Actinomycetota > Thermoleophilia > Gaiellales > Gaiellaceae > GMQP-bins7. The sequence continues at coordinate 9,081 of CAWKDP010000024.1, forward strand.
ACCTTCGAGACTGGGGTGGTGTACCTCGTCTACGCCCCGGCCGAGTCGGCCGGCCACGCTGGATACGAGGACGCCCGGGTCCACCTCTCCCAGCCCGAGTCGTAGAGCCCGCGCCGCAGACTACGGCCCTCGACGGGTTGACGGGGGAAGCGGATCTTCGTGATCGGGTCGCACGTGCCGGAACAGCGCGTACAGCCCGGCGTCGTACACGCTCTTGAGTGCTCCGGCGATGACGAACGGAGCGCCGAGCGAGACGGCCAGAATCGGCCCGGAGACAAGCGGTGCCAACGGACGCACGGCGTACCGTGCCGTGTTCGTGTAGGCCGCCGCCGCCGTGCGCTCATCCGGCTCGACGACCGCAACGACGTACGCCTGGCGGGTCGGAACGTCCATCTGGGAGAGCGCGAACCGCCCGAAGACGAGAGCGATCGCCGTTGCTTGACTCGGCGCGAACGGAATGAGCGCAAGAAGCAGGTTCGAGGGCAGGTGGGTGAAGACCATGGTGTTCAGCAGCCCGATGCGTCCTGCGAGTCGAACGGCGATCTGGAACGAGGCGGCCTGGAGGAAGCCGATCGCGAAGAAGACGACGCCGAGCGTCGCCGCCGACGTGCCCCACCTCTCTGTGAACCAGTACGCCAGGAACGCCTGCGTCACGAAGCCGCCGCCGAAGGAGTCGAGTGCGAAGAGTGCGCTCAGGCGGGCCACGACTCCGCGCGACTTGTCGAGTGGACGCCTTTGCCGAGCCGGTTCCATAGCCCGCGAATCGACAGCGGCGCTCAGCCCTGCGGCGACGGCGATCGCTGCGGCCGCGGCTACCGGATATGCGAGTAGGAAACGCTGCGGCTCGACGTCGACGAGACGTGTACCGATGGCGGCGAGCGCACCGAGCGAGCCTGAAACCGTCGCGATGGTGTTGTAGTGGCCGAACAGCTGCGCATGACCGTGGCCCTCGCGCGCGCTTGGAAGCATGGCTTGCTCGAGCGAGGTGAACGGCCCCGACTCGACGACCTCGGTCGAGACCGTGCCCGTCAGGGCGGCGAGCACGAGAAGCCAGACCGAGTCCGTGAGCGCGAAGACCGTCCCGGCGACTGCCATGACGGCGAGGAGGGCGGTGTAGCAGCGCAGGCGCCCGACTCGATCTCCGAATCGGGCAAGCAGGATCGACACGAATGCCGTACCGGCCACGAGGGCGCTGATCACGAGCCCGACCTCGACCCCCGACAGCCCCAGGTCGGCAAGCGTCACCCCGATGAGAACGCTGCCGAGCCCGTAGACGAACGCCCTCAGCGCTTGGACGAGGAGGATCCGTGACGCGTCTCCTCCGAGCGTCAACTCCCAGCGTCCTGACGGGTGAAGAGTGCCGCTCCGCCGCTCCCCGGACAGAAGACGTACAGCGTCTCGTGGGTCGGATCCCATCCGAGTGTGTGAGCGCCCCGTTCGGTGGTCACCGACTCCACGAGCTCGAGAGCGGCGGTGTCCACGACGGTCACGGTGCCGGGGTCGCCGACCGCGACGTAGAGCTCGCGCGCAACGGGGTCGTGCCAGACCACGTCGGGGGAACCGGGGAGCGGAACCGTGGCCGCGATGACGCCCGAGTCCCGATGAATGACCACGAGTGCGCCGCCATCCGCGGCGCAGTACAAACGATCCTCGTCGACCCAGAGTCCATGCGGCCCGGCTACCGCAACGTCGATCGCTCCGACGATCTGACCTTCGCCGGGATCGATCCGCAGTACGACTGCAGGGTCGCGGATGTTGGCGTAGACGAGGTCGCTGGCCAAGTCGTACGTCGCCCAGCGAGGCCGTCCCGGCAGCGCGATCTCGGCGACCACGGACGTGGCGTCGACGTCGATCACGGACGCTGTGCAGCCAACGCCGGCTGGCTCGCCGACGTTGAAGGTGTACAGGCGGCGGCGCGTTCGATCGTAGGCCAGTCCGTTGGGACGTTGTCCAACCTCGACCCGCGCGAGCAGCTGTTCATCGGAGCAGCGAAAGATGCTGGCGCGGGCGCAGCCGCGATCTGAGGTGAACAACAGGTCGTGCTCCTGGTCGATGAGGACGCCGGCAACGCCGGGCAGGTCGTCGATCGAGTGCAAGAACACTCGCGCCTCACAGTCGATGACCTCGACGCGGTCGGCGCCCGTGTGTGCCACGAAGATTCGCGTGCCGCCGTCCCCGAGCCAGGAGTCGGCATGGTCGAATCCGGGCTCCCTGCCACTCGGAAGCGGGATGAACCCGGTCCGCGTGAAGCTCACGCCGCTGCCGGTTCTGCACTCACCTCGTTCTTGCACCAGGCGTATAGCGCGTCGTAGACCGGCAGGGAGAGTTCGAGCTGGCGGTGGTCTCCGAGGTCGAGGAGGTGGAAGCCCTCGGCGACCGCGAGCAGTCCGCGTGACTCCGGTGTGGCATCACGGTCGTCGCTGACATCTGCGCCATGGACGATGCGTGCGAGTCGCGCAACAGCCGGGTCGTCGATCTCGTACTCCTCGACGAGCACCTCGAATGAACACAGCCCGTCGCGGTGCGTGTACGTGGCTCCGGGAGCGTCGTAGGAGTTCGCTCCCTCGCGTTCGGCGACCTGGAGCACCTGGTCGGCGGGCACGTACAGGAACTCGGCGTCGGCGTCGATGAACTTCTTGATCAACCAGGGACAGGCGATGCGGTCGGTCTTCGGCCGTTCACGGGTAACCCACTTCATGGCAACGCTCCCTTCGTCGTGTTGATGCAACGTCAACTGGCGACCTCGCGGTCTGCGCTCTGCTCATGCGGGCTCCCTACCGAGCAACAGGGCCTTCTTCCGAAACTCGTAGAGCCCGTCGAACAACGGGCCTGTGAGCTCGAGAAGCCGCAAGTCGTCGACGACCATCGACAACCCGCGTAGGGCTACGTCGAATCCAGAGGCCTCCGGCGCGTCGTAGCGCTCGTCGTCGAGATCCGCTTCGTGGACGATCCGGGCGATGTCCCACAGCACTGGATCGTGGAGCTCATGTCGGCGCAGAATCGTCTCGAAGCTGCAGTCGCCGCCGTGATGAGAGAGCTCAGCGCCACGCATGTCGAACGGTGTCGCGTCCGCTGGAACCTCGTCCGGGCCTTCGACGAACACGAACTCGGCGTCGGGGTCGAGGAAGCGTCGGATGAGCCACGCGCATGCGGCGCGATCGATGTGACAGTGGCGGCGGGTCGCCCACCTCACGCGGTCACCTGCACGTCAATCGTCGCCGCGAGCTCTTCCACCGCCGCTTCTGCTCGCTCTCGCTCGGCGGGTGGAAAGTAATCGCGGCGCCGAATCCGGTGTAGCTCGCGCCGCAGCCGGGCGACCGTCCGTCGACGCACCTTTGGCTCACACTGCAGTGCCGAGAGGGAGTCGTCGATCACTCGGTCGTACTCCTCTGATATGGCTCTGGCCATCCGCGTGGCGAGTGCACGCGCTTGGCCTTGACTGGCCGGCTCGCCGATCCAGATGGTTGCGTCACCCCCGGCTTCCGTGACTTCGTCGGCGATCCACTCGAGGGCCTCCAGCGTTCGGCTGTCGAAGGGAAGAGCCACCAGTCCGTCCGCAAGCTGCGCGACACCGAGCCGCTTCAACCTTCGCCAGACCGTGATTCGCGGTGTGGACGGCTCGCGAGGTAGGCGGTAGGCGAGCATCGCCCACTGTTCGGATTCCACCGCCGCTCGAGCCACGCAGGGAGTGTAACCGTGGTTGCACTATCTCGTATGCACTGTGGAGCCATTCGCTCCCTCGCGCGGCGTTTCTAGGGGCGAACGAGGAAGAGTCTCCGCTCCCTTCGGAGGTGCGGTGCCCACTCGAGGCGGCCGGCGCCCGCGAAGCGGAGATACGCCCGGAGCGCAGCGCGCATCGCATCCACGAAGGCGTCGGCGCGTCGCGGCTCGAAGCGCTCCTCCCACCAGAGACCCAGCACTTGCACGAAGCCGCCGACCCGGTCGATCTTCGGCTCGATGCGCCCGACGAAGCGGTCGCGGAAGAGGATCGGCAAGACGTACCAGCCGAAGCGCCGCTTGGACGGCGGGAAGAAGAGCTCCCACACGTAGTCGAACTCGAAGAGGGACCCGAGGAGGCCGCGGTCCCAGATCAACGCATCGAAGGGTGAGAGAAACGCGACGGAGGGCGGCGGCTCCGGCGGCGCCTCCAGCAGGTCGACGTCCTCGCGGAGGACGAAGCGCTTGCCCCGCACGCGCTCGACCTCGACCGGAACCAGCTCGCCGTCCTCGATGAGTTCCTCACGCAGCGCGCTCCTCCCGGGGTGCCCCAGGTCCGGGTCAGGCTTCGCGGCGCCGATGCCCCAGAAGATGTCTCCACCGCCGCCGACGCCCAGGAGGCCGTGAGCGCGATACCGCGAGAGGAGCTTGTGCCGAAGCTGATCCCTCAGCGGGATCTTTCGCTCGAGCACGTCGTGCGGCAACAGCCGCTCGAGGATGTCGTAGTAGCGACGGTTGCCGTCGCGTCGCGCGAGGCCGAGCACGCCGGTGACGGCGTACGCCTCGAGCACGGCGCGCACGACGTTCGTCGGCGCGCCGAACCAGTCGGTCGTCGGGCCGCCCTTGCGCTCGAAGTCGAGCGCCGAGAGCGGGCCCTCGGCGCGGATCCGCTCGAGCACCCGTTTGGCCACGTCGGCATTCTCGGCGAGTACGCGCGGCGAGCTCCGGCTCAAAGTCGCGCGGAACCACGGATACTCGTTCGTCGGGACGAGTGAGAGCCCCTTGTTGGACGCCTCGAAGACCTCGCGCCGTTCATAGAGGAGGTCGCACCAGGCAGGCTCATAGCCGGCGACACGCGCGTGAAGCACGAGGTCGTGGCTCCGCCCCGCCACGGCGAGAGGGTCGAACTGGACCGAGCCGAGTCGGCGGAAGACCTCGAGCACAGCGTCGGGCCCTCCTTCGAGGGCCCGCGCTGGAGCGAGCAGCTGACGCGCGACGAGGAACCGGCGCGCGGCCTCGGCGGCGACCTTCACGGAGTGGACGCTACCCAGCGGGGCACAGGGCGGCGCACCGTCAGCGCAGCAGGTCGACGGGGACGAGTCGGTCGATCGAACCGAGGATGTAATGCGCCGACGCGGTCGCGCGGTAGAGGCGAATCTCGGCCGGCGGCTCGACGTCCTCGAGCGTCCACCCGCGCCCGCCGTGTCCGACCGCGCGGCGTGAGAAGACGTCGATTGCTGCGACGCGCGCGTCGCCGGTGACCTCCTGCGCGGTAGCCGCCATGTAGACGCCCTGGCCCGTGCCGATCGGCACCGACGAGTCGAAGATCACGATGCTGATCTCAGGCCGAGCGACGAGATTGCGCGAGTGGAGAGTCTCCGGCCGCGACACCCAGATGAACTCGCGATCGTCGACGGGCGCGTAGTAGACCGGGGATACCCACGCACGGCCGTGCTTGTCGGCGGTGCCGAGCACCATGTAGAGGTTCGCGTCGATGATGGCTTTCGCGGTCGCAGCCGGATCGGTCTCGTCTCGCACTGCCACGGACGTCAGCGCAGAACCCGATAGTGCATGTGGGTCACACCGGCCTCCCCCTCGAGTATCCGGGTGCGGTCGAGCTCGATCTGCTCGGGGTCCAGGCCCTCGAACAGCCGACGCCCTTGGCCGAAGAGCACCGGGATGACGTGGAGCTCGATCTCATCGAGGACGCCGGCGGTAAGCGCGAGCTGTGCGGTTCCGGCGCCGTGGACCAGCACGTTCTTGTCACCCGCAGCCTCCTTGGCTTGGATCATCGCGGTCGTGACGTCGTGCACGTAGGTGACCAGCGGCCACTGCCTCGAGTCGGCGGCGTCGTGGCGGGTGAGGATGAAGATCGGCACGCCGTCGTGGTGGTCACCGTCCCAACCGCCGGCCGGCTCGAAGGTCCCCCGGCCCGCGACGACCGCCCCTGTGGTCATGAACTCGTCGATGACTCGGCCGTTGACGCCGCCCGAACGGCGGATCGCCTCGACGTCGTCGACGCCGCCTCCGGCGGGAATCGCCCACTCGTGCAGGCGTTCCCCGCCGTCACCGAGGCCGTTCTCCGGTCCCTCATTGGGCCCGGCGATGAATCCGTCGAGCGACATGGACATGTAGAGAACTGTTGCGGACACGGCGGCTCCTCTCCTGGTGACATCCTTTGCACCGGACGACGGCTGCTCTAATCTACAACTGAATGGTTGTAGGTGAGCTCTCCGCCGAGGCATTGGACGACGCGTTCCACGCGCTCTCGGACGCCACCCGCCGGGACATCCTTCGTCGCTGTGTGGAGGGACACCCGTCGGTCTCGCGTTTGGCCGCGGCATACCCCATGAGCTTCGCGGCTGTGCAGAAGCACGTCGCGGTGCTGGAAAGGGCGGGTCTGGTCACCAAGGAGCGGCGCGGGCGAGAACAGCTGGTGCAAGCCGACCTCGACGCCCTGGATAGGGTCCGACACGTTCTCGACGAGCTCGAGCTGACGTGGCGCGGCCGCGCCGAGCGGATGTCGGATCTGCTCGCGCGGCGTCCGAACACGTGAAAGACAAACTCGAGGAGGACAACACAGGATGAGCGTGACGACCGTCGACAAGGATTACGACAACCTGACGAGCACGTTGGTGGCCGACTTCGACGCTCCGATTGACGAGGTGTGGCAGCTCTGGGCCGATCCTCGCAAGCTGGAGCGCTGGTGGGGTCCGCCGACCTACCCCGCGACCTTCGAAAAGCACGACCTGTCGCCGGGCGGCGAGGTCACCTACTTCATGACGGGCCCGGAGGGCGATCAGCCCCGCGGCTGGTGGCGCGTCACCGCCGTCGATCCGCCGACGTCGCTGCAGTTCACCGACGGCTTCGCGAATGACGACGGAACGCCCAACGAGGCGATGCCGGTGATCACCGTCGAGGTGCGGCTCACCGAACGTAACGGCACGCGGATGGAGATCCGTTCGACCTACGAGTCCCGCGAGGAGATGGACCAGCTGATCGAGATGGGCATGCTCGAGGGCATGCAGCAGGCGGTCGGCCAGATGGACGCCCTGCTCGTCCAGGAGGTTCACTGAGCACCCAATCCTTCAGAGCGGCGTGCTGAACCTCAGCTGCGCCCCGGCCAAGGACTGAATGCCGCGGGCGGGGAGGCACCAAGCGAACCATGGAAGGAGCCGACTGATGGCAGCACGGATCGTTGTGACCGAGTTCATGTCGCTCGACGGAGTGATGGAGGCGCCGGGAGGCGAGCTCTTCAAGTACCCGGGATGGACCTTCGAGTTCGATCGCGGTGACGACGGGAACCAGTTCAAGTTGGAGGAGACGATGCAAGCCGATGCCCTCCTGATCGGCCGGCGCACCTACGAGAGCTTCGCCGGCGCCTGGCCTCGGCGTGAGGGCGAGTTCGCCGACAAGTTCAACTCGATGCCGAAATTCGTCGTCTCCACGACACTCGAGAATCCGGAGTGGAACAACACGACGGTCCTCGATAGCGGCGACGCGACCGCCCAGGCGCGCAAGCTCAAGGAGGAGTTCGACGGCGAGCTGCAGGTGCCGGGCAGTCAACGGCTCGTCCAGGAGCTGATCGAGAGCGATCTCGTCGACCAGATCAACCTGATGGTCTTTCCGGTGATACTCGGGACGGGCAAGAAGGCCTTCGAGGAGAAGTCCGAGCGACGCAACCTCCGGCTGAAGGAATCGAAGGTCGTCGGCGACGGCGTCGTCGTGCTGATCTACGAGCGCGCCGCCTGACCTTCAGGTCGGCACGGCGCCCCCCGAAACCGCAAGGCACGTGTCGTCTACGCTCGCCGGTCATGATCGCGGCGCTTCTCGAGCAGGCCCTCTCGATCGGCGCGGACCCGCGCGACACGGCCGACGAGCGCTTCCGGAGGCGCCTCCTCGTCGGGGTAGCGCTCATCATCCTCCCGGTCGCGCTCGTATGGGGCTGCCTCTACTGGGCGATCGGTGAGCATGCGGTCGCGCTCACGCCGTGGGCGTATGCCACCGGATCGGCGATCAGCCTGGCCGTCTTCGCGCGAACCCGAGGCTTCGCCTTCTTGCGCACCTGCCAGCAGCTGCTGATTCTCGTCGCGCCCGCCTTGGGGACCATCATGCTCGGCGGCCTGGACGAGTCGAGCTCGGTGATCCTCTGGTCGCTGTTCGCGCCGCTGGGGGCAGTCGCCTTCGACCGGCCCGGCCGTGCCTGGCCATGGTTTGCAGCCTTCGTCGCGACCATCTTGCTCGCGCTCGCCCTCTCCGAGGTCGTTCGGCCGGACGGCGCCGACCTGCCCGACGCGTTCGTCCGGACCTTCGACGTCCTGAACATCGTCGTCGTCTCAGCCGTCGCGATGATGCTGCTCGTCACCTTCGCGCGTGGACGCGAGACCGCGCAGGCGCGCGTCGAGGCGCTCCTGCTCAACGTCCTCCCGGCCGACATCGCGCAGCGCCTCCAGTCGGATCCCAACTCGATCGCCGACCACTTCGACGACGCGAGCATCCTGTTCGCGGACGTCGTCGACTTCACGCCGCTCTCGAGCCGACTCGACGCGCGCGAGGTGGTCGAGCTCCTCGACCGGCTCTTCACGAGCTTCGACGAGCTCGTCGACCGCCACGACGTCGAGAAGATCAAGACGATCGGCGACTGCTACATGGTTGCAGCGGGCGTCCCCAGGCCGCGGCCGGATCACGCACACGCGCTGGCGGGGCTCGCGCTCGAGATGCGCGACTGCGCGAAGAACTGCCTACCCGAAGGCACCGAGCACGACCTGCGCCTCCGCATCGGCATCAGCTCGGGGCCGGTCGTGGCAGGCGTGATCGGGCGCCGCCGTTTCCTCTACGACCTCTGGGGCGACACGGTGAACATGGCGAGCAGGATGGAGTCCCACGGGACCCCCGACGCCATCCAGATCACTCGCTCGACGTGGGAGCTCCTGCGCGGCGACTTCGTGGTGGAGCCGTTAGGGCTCGTCGACGTGAAAGGCAAGGGCGCGGTGGAGACCTGGCGGCTCGTAGGGCCGCGCGGCGGTAGCTCGATCCCAGGCGCGGGACGTCCGCCATCGCGGCTTCGAGATCTGAAAGCCCCATGATTCTGCGCGACAGGTTGCGCCGGTTGCACGGCCGGCGGAGGCTGATTACGCTGCCGAGTTGGAGAAGCTCCCTCGGCTCAAGGATTCATCACGCAGGAATAGTTCGATGCGATGAAGAAGCAGATCCTCGGCCTGTGAAGCGGCAGGAGGAGGCATGTCGACCGTGGCGACTGAGACGACGGCGCTGGCATCGCTCGAGCCTCGCTCCTTCTGGGGGCATTTCGAGGCGCTGACGAAGATCTCGCGCCCGTCGCGCGCCGAGGAGCCGGTGATCGAGCACGTTCGGAAGTGGGCGGATGAGCACGGGTTCGAGCTCGAGCAGGACGCCGGGCGAAACCTGGTGATCCGCGTGCCCGCGACGCCGGGACGCGAGTCGGCGCCCACAGTGACGCTCCAAGGGCATCTCGACATGGTCTGCGAGCGCGACCCCGCTAGCCCGAACGACCCGGCCGAGGGGCGGATCGCGCTCGTCCGTGACGGCGAGTGGCTGAAGGCAGACGGGACGACGCTGGGCGCCGACGACGGCGTCGCGATCGCGGCCATGATGGCGCTGGTCGAGGACGAGTCTCTGCCCCACGGGCCACTCGAGCTCCTGATGACGGTGGCGGAGGAGGTAGGGCTCGAGGGCGCGAACGCGCTCGACCCGAAGCTCGTGACCGGCTCGGTCCTCGTCAACCTGGATAGCGAGGAGGACGGACGGCTCACGGTCGGCTGCGCCGGCAGCACGGACACGTGGGTGCGAGTCGACGCTCCGCGCGACGCCGCCGCGCCCGACGCCGTGGCGCTGTCCGTCACGGTCGCAGGCGGTCAGGGCGGACACTCGGGATCGGGCATCGCTCTCGGCCGCTCGAATGCGGTCAAGGTCCTCGGACGCGCACTGCGCGAGGCGCACGCGAAGGCACCGTTCCGCCTCGTCTCGCTGAACGGCGGCAAGAGCCGCAATGCGATCCCGCGGGATGCGTCCGCGGTGATCTCGGTGGAGCCCCGAGCCGAGGAGGCGCTTCGCGAGGCGCTCGAGGCGGCGAACACGACCATCCGGGACGCGTTTGCCAAGACCGACGCGGGTGTCACGGTCTCGGTCGCCGCCGCCGAGGCAAGCGAGCAGCCGTGGACGGATGACGCGACCACGAGACTCCTCGACGCGGTCGCTCTCGTGCCCACGGGTCCGCTCGCAATGAGCCCCGACTTCGACGACCTCGTCGAGACGTCGACGTCTCTCGGCGAAGCGATCACGGAGAACGGCCGGCTCGTCCTCCACAGCCTCTCGCGCTCGTCGAACGACTCGGCTCTGCCCGAGGTGATCGCCGCGCTCGACGCTGCCGCACGGCTCGCGGGAGGCGAGCTCGAGGTCAAGCACAACTACAACGGCTGGCGCCCGGATCTCGACTCTGCGGCCCTGGCTGCGGCGAAGTCCGTCTACGAGCGCCTGTTCGGGGAGCCTCCGATCGTGACTGCGGTCCATGCCGGGCTCGAGACCGCCGTCATCGGGAGCAAGATCCCCGGTCTCGACATGCTGTCCTTCGGGCCGCAGATCGAGTTTCCGCACTCCCCCGACGAGCGTGTCAGCATCCCGACCGTGGAGAGGTTCTGGAAGCTCCTGGTCGCCTTCGTGGACGAGGTCTCGAAGCCCGGGGGCTCCGCCTGATGCGAGCCGGGTTGCTCGTGGCGGCAGGGATCGTGGCGGGTCTCCTCGCTCTGATCGTCGCGGGCGCCCTCATCGGCGGTGATGACGACAGCGACGAGACGGTGTCGGCTCTCGAGTGGGCCGACAACGTCTGCGGCACCGTGGCTGTGTGGCGGGGCGAGATGGAGTCGATCGTCGACGGCGTGCGCTCCGCCGGGCAATCGGGCACGGCGGGAAGCGAGTCCGGCGCGGAGTCGCCGCAGGGCGAGTCCGGGTCGGTACTCACCGGCCTCGAGCAGGCGCTCCTCGCTACCGAGACGATGGTGGAGGGCATCTCCCGTGCGGGGATCCCCGATACACCGAACGGGCAGGAGGCCGCGGACGGGCTCTCCAGCTGGGCGGATGACGCAGTAGACGACATCGAGCAGGCCCAAGACGACCTGGGCGAGGACACGGACTCGACCGGCGACGAGATCGAGCAGCTCGCTGACGCCGTCGGGACGATCGTCGAGGTGTACGCGGCGGGCGGCCAGGCCGTCGCCGACGCCGCGGCCGACGACCCGGAGCTCCTCGCAGCGCTCGGTGAGTCGGGGACGTGCGAGCAGCTGCAGGAGGAGGTGAGCTCGTGACCTCGATGGACTGGTTCCTGGTCGCCCTCGAGGGGCTCATCGTCGTCTTCTTCATCTTCCTCGGCGTCCGCTCGGGCGGGATCGGCCTCGGGCTCTGGGGCGGCGTCGGGACGCTCATCCTCGTCTTCGTCTTCGGGCTCGAACCGGGGGAACCGCCCATCAGCGCGATGCTCATCATCATCGCGGTGATCGCGGCAGCGGCGGCGATGCAGGCCGCAGGCGGCATCGACTACATGGTCCAGATCGCGAGCTCGGCGCTCCGGGCACGGCCGAAGGCGCTCAACTTCGTCGCGCCGTACGTGTCGTACGTCCTCACCATCCTCACCGGCACGGGGAACACGTTCTTCTCGATCATCCCGGTGATCAACGAGGTCGCCTACGCGAACAAGATCCGGCCCGAGCGCGCGCTGGCCGGCTCGTCGGTCGCATCCGCGCTCGGGATCACGTCGAGCCCGGTGGCGGCGGCGACGGCGACGATCCTGCCGCTCGTCGAGGTGTACGGCTACGACCTCATCGACGTCCTGCTCATCACGATCCCCGCGAGCATCATCGGCATCCTCCCGATGGCGTTCGTCATGAGCCGCCACGGGAAGGACCTCGACGACGACGTCGAGTACCAGCGGCGTCTCGCGTCGGGCGAGGTCAGCCCTCCTGCACCGCCGGCCGAGATCGTCCTCTCGCAGTTCGCCAAGCGCAGCGTGGCCATCTTCCTCGCCGGGGTCGCAGCGATCTGCGTCTTCGGCCTCTTCGAGGGCCTCCGCCCGACCGTCGCCGCCGAGGGCGGCGGTGTCGAGCCCATGTCGATCACGCCGCTCATCCAGATGTTCATGCTCAGCGCAGCGGCGCTGATCCTCTTGCTCTGCCGCACGAAGGCGAACGACGTGGCGAGCTCGCCGATCTTCCGCTCGGGGATGGTGGCGATGATCGCGCTCTTCGGCATCGCCTGGATGGCGGACACCTTCATCGCCAACAACGAGGACGCGATCGTCGAGCTCCTCGGCGCCATGGCCGAGAACTTCCCGTTCATGATCGCGATCGCGATCTTCGCGGTCGCGGCGTTGACGACGAGTCAGTCGGCGGCGACTCGGACGATGGTGCCTCTCGGGCTTGCCCTCGGCATCGGGGCCGGCTACATGATCGCGATGTGGACAGCGGTTGTCGGCGTTCTCTTCCTCCCGGCCAACGGCACGCAGATCGCAGCCGCCGAGGCCGACACGACTGGCACGACGACGCTGGGCAAACGCGTCGTCGACCACTCCTTCCAGCTCCCGCTCCAGGTCTGCTGGATCGCGACTGCGCTCGCCGGAATCGTCATCGCCTGGCTCTTCTTCGGCGACACGGGCACGACTCCGACACCGACGACACCGACGACGCCGTAGCGAGATGAGCGTCCGCGGCGCCGCCTTCCTCGGCATCGGCGCCATGGTCGGCGCCGGCATCTTCGCGCTGCTCGGCGAGGCGGCCGTGGTCGCCGGCTCCGCGGTCTGGCTGTCCTTCCTGCTCGCCGGCATCGTCGCCGCGCTGCTCGGGTACACCGTCGTCAAGCTCGGCGTGCGTTTTCCGTCCTCGGGCGGGCTCATCGCGTACCTGATCGAGGGTTTCGGGAACGGGCGCCTCGTGGGCATCGCCTCGTGGCTCGGCTACTTCGCTGCGATCGTGATCGTCTGCGCGATGGTGGCGGTCTCGTTCGGGAGCTACGCGACGTCGCTCTTCGTCGGGGACGACGCCGCGGGCGGCTGGGACAACGTGTTCACCACGCTCATCGTGGTGGCCATGGCGGCGATCAACATCGTGGGCTCGCGCGTCGTGGATCGCGCTCAGTCGCTGATCGTGGTCGTCCTGCTCGCCGTCTTCGCGGTGTTCATCGCCGTGACGCTCGTCGACATCGACTTCGACCTCCTCGCGTTCAGCGGGTACCCGTCCTTCTCGGACATCGTCGCGAGCGTTGCACTCACGTTCTTCGCGTACCTCGGCTTCAGCGTCATCACGTTCGCGGCCGGGGATCTTCGAGATCCCGCCCGCGAGCTCCCGCGCGCGATGTACGTCGCGCTGGGTGTGACGACGCTGCTGTACGTCCTGATCGCGCTCGGCGTGTTCGGCACGCTCACCGTCGACGAGGCGATCGGCTACGGCGAGACCGCGATCGCGGAGGCAGCGCGCCCGGCTCTCGGCGATGCGGGCTTCACGATGATGGCGATCGCAGCCCTCCTCGCCACGGCCTCGTCGGTGAACGCAACCCTCTACGCGTCGGGGGGGCTTACGGGCATGCTCGCCCAGGTGGGCCAGTTCCCGCCGTTCTTCGGCCCCGGCTCGAGGCTGGGCCCGCATTCGGGGCTCCTGATCACGGCTGCGATCGTCCTCGTCGTCGCCAACCTCGTCGACCTCTCCGCGATCGCGTCGGTGGGCAGCGCCTGCGCGCTGATGATCTTCTTGTTGGTCGGCATCGCCGGCTACCTGAGACGAGCCGACACGGGATCGCAGGCTGTGATCGTGCTCGCTGCGATCGCCATGACCGCGATCGTGCTCGTCTTCTTCGCTGTCGACACCGTGCGCAACGCGCCGGAGACCTTCGTCGCGATCGTCGTGATCGCCCTGCTCGCAGTGGTTCTCGACATCGTGTGGAAGCGCATGCGCGGAGTGCCGGACGGACCTGGAGCCGATCCCGAACCGACCGCGTCCGCCGGGCGGTAGCTCGATGGCGGGTCGCCCGGAGCCGACCCGCCGGCCGTCGGGAGCCACGGGGGTACGTCGGAGCCCCCCGAGCCGGGTGCCACCGAGCTCCTGCTGCGCTTCACGCTCTCGAGATGCCACCGCACGGCGGCATGTAGCTTCCTCCGGCTGTGCGCGACGACGCTGACACGGAAGGTCCCAGACGCGGACGCCAGGGCCTCGCGGTCGCCGCGCTCGTTGCTGCGGCCCTGCTCGTCGTCTGTACAGGCAGGTCCTCGGGATCACCCGGAAACCCAGCTGGCCGCCCCCACCAGATGCGGTCACTCCAGCCGGAGCGGAGGCGGCGACGAATGCGTTCGCCTCGCGCGGCGGCGTTGCTCGAGGAACGCCTCTTCGAACCGGACATCGCGCGCTCGAAACGAGGCGAGCCGCCGTCGGGCCTGCACGAGCGCTTCCAGAGCTGGTTCTGGAGCAAGCTGAGCTCCTTCCTATGAGCACACCCCGTGTGCCGAGGAAGGCGGTTCTGGGAGAATCGCGCCAGTGACGAGTGCTGCCGCCGCACCTGCGCGCACGAGCGGCGCCATGCTCGTACTGCTCACGCTGGCTTCCGGCCAGTTCCTCATGACGCTCGACAGCTCGGTGATGAACGTCTCCATCGCGACCGTCGCGAAGGACGTCGGCACGACCGTGACCGGGATCCAGGGCGCGATCACGGCCTACACGCTCGTGATGGCGGCGCTCATGATCACCGGCGCGAAGATCGGCGCGATCATCGGGCGCAAGCGTGCGTTCGCGATCGGCTGCGTGATCTATGGCTGCGGGTCGTTCACGACCTCGATCGCGCAGAGCCTGCCGGTGTTGCTGTTCGGCTGGTCGTTCCTGGAGGGGGTCGGCGCCGCTCTGATCCTGCCCGCGATCGTCGCGCTCGTCGCCGGCAACTTCCCCACCGAGCGCCGCCCGGCCGCCTACGGGCTCGTCGCGGCCGCCGGGGCTGTGGCGGTCGCGGTCGGCCCGCTGATCGGAGGCTTCTTCACGACGTACCTCTCCTGGCGCCTGGTCTTCGCGGGGGAGGTCCTGATCGTCCTGGCGATTCTCGTCCTGGCGCGCCGGATCGCCGACGCGCCCGTCGAGAAGCGTCCGCAGCTCGACGTGGTCGGCGCCGTGCTCTCGGCGCTCGGGCTCGGCCTGCTCGTGTTCGGCGTGCTTCGCTCCGGCGAGTGGGGCTGGATCCAGCCGAAGGCCGACGGGCCGTCGTGGGCGGGGCTGTCGCCGACGGTCTGGCTCGTGCTCGGCGGGCTGTTCGTGATCTGGCTCTTCTTCCAGTGGCAGACCCGGCGCGAGTCGCGCGGCCAGGAGCCGCTCGTGCGCGTGGCGATGCTGCGCAACCGGCAGCTGACGGGCGGGCTGACGATGTTCTTCTTCCAGTACCTCGTGCAGGCGGGGTTCTTCTTCGTCGTCCCTCTCTATCTCTCGGTCGCACTCGGCCTGTCCGCGATCGAGACCGGCGTCAAGATCCTGCCGCTCTCGGTGACGCTTCTCGCTGCCGCGATCGGGATCCCGCGCTTCCTGCCACGGGTCTCACCCCGCCTGGTCGTCCGAGCCGGCCTGTTTTCGCTTCTCGCGGGCACGGTGATCCTGCTCGCCGCGCTCGATCCGGATGCGGGGGCGGAGATCGTCTTCGTGCCGATGCTGCTCGTCGGCCTCGGCATCGGTGCGCTCGCCTCGCAGCTGGGCGCGGTCACGGTGTCGGCCGTGCCGGACGACGAGAGCCCGGAGGTCGGCGGCCTCCAGAACACGATGACGAACCTCGGCGCCTCACTCGGCACCGCGCTGGCCGGCTCGTTGCTGATCGCCACGCTGTCGTCGGCGTTCATCGCGAACATCCAGCAGAGCCCGGCGATCCCGGCGAGTGCGAAGGCGGAGGCGGGGGTCGAGCTCGCGGGCGGGGTTCCGTTCGTCTCGGACGCCGATCTCGAGGCCGCCCTCGAGGACGCGAACGTCGCGCCGGAGACGACCGAGGCCGCGCTCGACGCGTACGGCGACGCCCGACTCGCGGGCCTCAGTTCGGCGCTTGCGATCCTCGCCGTTCTGTCGATCCTCGCTCTGTTCCTGGCCCAGAGCATCCCGACGAGACCGGCCGGGGCAACAGAGAGAAAGGAGTAGCAATGTGCCGCTGGCTCGCGTACTCCGGCTCGCCGATCAGGATGGAGGAGCTGCTCGTCAAGCGCGAACGCTCCCTTCTCGACCAGAGCCTGCACTCGCGCCTCGGTGCGACCACGACGAACGGCGACGGCTTCGGGGTGGGGTGGTACGAGGACGCGGAGACGCCGCGGCTCTACCGCAGCACGCATCCCGCGTGGAACGACCGCAATTTGCGCGAGCTCGCCGCCGGGATCTCCTCGCCCCTCTTCTTCTCGCATATCCGCGCGTCGACGGGAACGGCGATCCAGGAGACGAACACGCACCCGTTTCGCTACGGACGCTGGCTGTGGATGCACAACGGGCTGATCCGCGAGTTCCCGCGCGTGAGGCGCGAGCTGGTGCTCGCGGTCGACGAGTCGCTCTATCCGTCGATCGAGGGCACGACCGACTCG
The DNA here is from genome assembly GCA_963848405.1 of uncultured Actinomycetes bacterium. Taxonomy (GTDB): domain Bacteria; phylum Actinomycetota; class Thermoleophilia; order Gaiellales; family Gaiellaceae; genus GMQP-bins7. Next base: position 25,621 of record CAWKDP010000024.1, read on the forward strand.
GAGACGATGTTCTATCTGGCGCTCACGTTCGGGCTGGAGAGCGACCCGATTGCCGCGGTGGAGCAGATGGTCGGCTTGGTCGAGGACACGGGGCGCAAGCACGGCATCGAGCATCCCGTCCAGATGACGATCGCGACGACCGACGGGCGCAGCGTGTGGGCATTCCGGTACTCGAGCGAGGGCGACTCGCGGTCTCTCTACTTCAGCACGCGAATGGACGACCTGAAGGCGCTGTACCCGGAGAGCAAGGAGCTCGCCGGGCTGTCGGACGAGACGAGGGTCGTCGTCTCCGAGCCGCTCGGGGACCTCCCCGGAGCATGGAACGAGGTCCCCGAGTCCCACGTCGGCATCGTGCAACCCGGCGCCGACGAGCTCCGCCCCTTCACGCCCAGCCGTCGATGAGGGTCAGCGCGGTCGTGGCCGCCTCCGACCGCGCATGTCACTCGCCCTCGTACTCGTCGTGCCGGCGGATCCAGACCTGCCACGCCTCGCCCTCGTCGCGGCCCTTCGGTGCGTGGTCGAGGATCGGGTAGTAGCCCATGAGGAACTCCAGTCCCCGCCACGTCGTCGAGTACGTGTGGTAGACGGCGCCGTCGTCGTGCACGAAGCTGCTGAAGCCGGGGCTCTCGGTCAGGTAACCGACGACGTCGGTGCCGGCCGCACTCGCGTTTTGCTCGACGATCGGCGGTAACCCGGCCCACGGCTCGAGCCCGGTCGGCCTCGTCTGCGCCACGGCCTCGCGGGCCTGTTCCACGGTGTACGAGAAGCCGAGGTCGAAGTTGAAGTCGGTGCGGGCGCTCGAGACCCACGGAAAGGTCCAGCCCATGCGCCGCTTGTAGGCCTGCAGCTTCTCCAGCGGCGCTTGTGAGACGAAGACGAAGGACACGTCACGAGCGCGCAGGTGCGGCAGCACGCCGTCGACGGTGTCGGCGATCGACGAGTTGACCGGGTCACCGGCCTCGAAGCTCGGGCCGAACATGAAGTGGTAGACGAGCAGCTGGGAGCGCCCGTCGAACAGCTCGCCGAGCGCCTTCTCGCCGTCGTCCGTGTCGAAGCGGTACTCCTTCTCCACGCGAACCCAGGGCAGCTCGCGCCGTTGCCGCGCGAGCTCGTCGCCGAGTCTCGTGTGCTCCTTCTCGCGGGCAAGGAGTTGCTCACGTGCGGCGAGCCATTCCTCGCGGGTTCCGATCTTGTGATCAGTCATCGTTTTCTCCCTTCTCAGTCGCCCGCGGGTGCCGGCGACGGCTCGAGCTCGAGTGGTTCCTGCGCGGTACTGCGCGGCCGTCCGAGCAGGACGAGCGCGAGTGCGGCGCCGATCCCGGCGAGAACGGCGGTAGCGAGGAAAGCGGACTGGAACCCCTCGGTCAGGGCGACGAGCGGGCTCCCGTCGGCATTGGCTGCCAGATAGTCGTCGGTCTGGGAGACCGCGACGGTGGCGACGATGGCGGTGCCGATGGCAGCGCCCATCTGGAACGCGGTGTTGCTGAGACCGGAGGCGAGCCCGGACTCGTGCTCTGGGACGCCCGCGAGCGCCGCGACCGTGGCGGTCACGAACGCGAGGCCGATGCCGGGGCCGAAGACGAGCAGCGCGAGGAAGATGTCGCCGAAGTAGCTGCCGCCGACCGAGACCTGGGTCAGTAGCAGGGCACCGGCGCCCATTAGCGCCATTCCAGTTGCTGCTACCGAACGGAAGCCGACCCGCAGCACGATGGCCTGGCCGGCGATCGAGCCGACGGCGGCCATGGCGGGGAAGACGACCGAGGTAAGCCCGAACTTGGCCGCCGAGTAGCCGAGCACCTGCTGCGCGTAGAGCGTGAGGATGAACGGCATGCCGAAGGCGACGGTGGCGAAGAGGAGCATCACTGCGTTGGCGCCGACGATCGTGCGCGAACGGAAGATGTGCAACGGGACGAGCGGCGCCGGATGGCGCGACTCGATCAGCGCGAAGACGCCGAGCAGCGCGGCCGAGCCCGCGAAGAGGAGAAGCGTCTGTGCCGACGTCCAGCCGGTGCCAGGAGCTTCGACGACGGCGTAGACGAGCAGGACGAGGGCACCGGTGATGGTCAGCGCCCCGGCGGGGTCGTAGCTCCGCCGCACCGTGGTCGCGCGACTCTCCGGCAGCAGAATCGGGCAGAGCGCGATCGCGAGGAGGCCGACCGGGATGTTGATGAAGAAGATCCACTCCCAGCCGAGGCCGTCGACGAGGGTACCGCCGATCAGCCAGGCGGTCGTCGCCCCGAAGCCGCCGAGCGCTCCCCAGATTCCGAGCGCCTTGTTTCGCTCGGCTCCCTCGGCGAACAGCGTCGTGATGATCGAGAGCGCGGTCGGGGTCATGATCGCGGCCCCGATCCCCTGGAAGGCGCGGGCGCCGATCAGCGCCTCGTCCGACCAGGCGAGGCCGCAGAGTAGCGAGGCGAGCGTGAAGAGAGCGAGGCCGACCATGAACACCCGCCGCCGCCCGAGCAGGTCCGCGGCCCGCCCTCCGAGCAGGAGCAGGCCGGCGAAGGTGAGGGCGTAGGCGCTCACCACCCACTGCAGCCCCTGTGCCGAGAAGGAGAGGTCCTCCTGGATCGAGGGGAGGGCGACGGTCACTATTGCTGCGTCGAGGATGACCATGAAGAACGCGCCGCAGAGGAGGGCGAGCGCCCACCAGCGCCGGGTGTAAAGAGTCGGATCGAGAGCGGGCGCGGGCGCAAAGCGCGCGACCGGCGCGGACGGTTCCACCATCAACCTCCGAAGTCGTAATCAGCAGTCGCAGTACGATCCGGGGCCGCGCAGAAACTCATCGGTCCCTGGCAGCGACGCTCGCGAGACAGCGACGAGGACGAGCGGGCCGGGGCCGACGCTGCGAGCGTGGGCTACGGGAAGCCGTGCGATCGGGATCATCGAGCCGCGCCCGAAGCGCAGGCGCGCCCCCGTCGTGCGCTCGAGCTCGAGCCCTCCCTCCTCGACGACGACGATCGCATCGGGTACGCCACTCGCCTCGAAGTCGAGCTCGAGCCCGGGCGCTACTCGGAGGACGCGCCTGGAGAAGCCGGCAGGGAGCGGATCGCGAAAGAGAGCGTCGCCGGCGCTCTCGCCTGCGGTCATCGGAGCGTGTCGGGGAGGCCGAAGGCCGGGAAGAGCTCGGGGTACTTGAAGAAGTGCATGCCCGCGACCAACCCGGACTCGATCTCGACGACGTTGATCGCGAACGGTCTGGCGTCGGCGCCGTCGCCCCGATAGACGCCGAACGCTGGCTGCCTGTTCGCGCGCGTCGGTACGAACCGGTGTGCTTCCGAGCCCGGCCGGAAGGCGACGCCGGCGAGGAACGCGGCAACCGCCTCGCGTCCCTCGTACCAGGTGGGGTGCGGCGGCATCGCCAACCGCACGTCCTCGCGCAGGAGCGCGACGAGCCGACGGTCGTCGTGTCGCTCGAACGCCTCCACGTACGACTGGAGCAGCGACCGCTCGGCGTCCTCCGCATCGGCGGCTGTCGCCCACTCGAGCCGTCTCGCCGGGAGTTGCTCCTTCATCGTCGTGCGCGCCCGCTGCAGTGCGCTGTTCACTGCGGCGAGGCTCATCTCGAGCACCGCGGCCGTGTCGTCGGCGGGCCAGTCGAGCGCGTCGCGCAGGATCAGCACTGCGCGCTGTCGCGGCGGAAGATGCTGGATCGCCGCCAGGAACGCGAGCTCGATCGTCTCTCGCGTGACGACGGCGTCGTCAGGCTTCGGACTCTCGTCGATGAGGAGGTCGGGGTACGGCTGCAGCCACGGGAGATCGGCGGGCGGAACCGGACGGGCGCCGAGTTCCGCAGCCGGGCCCTCCTCGTATGGGACGAGGCGGCGAGGGCGGCGCTCTAGGATCCTGAGGCAGGCGTTGGTCGTGATCCGATAGAGCCAGGCTCGGAACGTCGAGCGCCCGTCGTACGTCTCGCGGCTGCGCCAGGCGCGGAGGAGGGCGTCTTGGACGGCGTCCTGGGCGTCCTCGAGCGAGCCGAGCATCCGGTAGGCGTGCACCTGGAGCTCGGCGCGATGCCGTTCGACGAGCGCCGAGAACGCGGCGGAGTCGCCGCTCGTCGCCGCGGCGATCAGCTGTTGATCGAGCCCGATTGACGTCACTGCAGTTAGATCCCTTCTAGGGCAGAAACGCATCGGTGGCCGATGAGCTTCCACGCGACGCCGGATCGGACGGCGACGGATCTGTACCTGAGAACGAGGCCCGAGTACATGGCCGGTCGTCTTCGCTAGAGGCTCTTGCGGCCGTGGACTTCCTCCAGAAGTCGTCCGCGATGACTTGCGACTGGCTTCCCTTCGGTCACGCCATGAGCGCAGCGATGCGCTCGAGACTCGCAGTCGGCCACGGCTTCTTCGTGTCGTAGTAGGCTGTGGGGCAAGCTCGAGATCAGCTCCCGCGCGCAGCTCGACAAGGCCCTCCTCACTCCCGCACCGAGCCCAACGCCAGCTTCCGCCTAGTCGCGCGCCGGCGACGTTACGGTCCGCTCGCGACTACCAGGTTGGCGCTGCGCACCACGCATCGAGCCGGGCAACGGCCTGTGCAAGCTCGCCACCCGAGAGCGCATGGGGCTTGGCGTACTCCACGACCGGAGCGCGCCGCGCGGGGTCACGGCCCGCAAGAGCCATCACGACGTACGCGATGGGCAGCGAATGCGTGACGACGAGGATCGCCCGCTCCGGCCGCTCGACCACCCTCCGGAACCCGTCCGCGTAGCGCGCGACCAGGGTCTGCCTTCGCTCGCCGCCGCCGGGAGGCTCGGCCGCCGAGTCGTTGGCGTGCGCCCAGGCGAGGTAGGCGTCGAGTGGGCCGCCTTCGTAGCGGCCATACAGTGCGTCGTTTAGCTCTGCAAGCACGATGCGTGCAACCGCTCTGTCCGCGAGCGCGAGATCGGCGGTCTGTCGCGTCCGCTCGAGCTCGGACGTCACGCAGAGGTCAATGTCCTCGCTTGCGAGGTCTTCCGCGAGGGCTCGCGCTTGCGCCTCGCCGCGCTCGCTCAACGGGCAGCGGACGTCGACCCTTCCTGTCGCAAGCCCTCGGGCGCTGAAGACACTCTCCGCATGGCGGACAAGAAGCGCTCGCTCCATGGGCGCCGTCCTTACATCAGCGCACGTCGGCTGCAACCAGCAGGTCGCCGCCGGCTTGGTGCACAGATCTGTTCGTGAGCCGGACGCTCTCCGCGACGCGTGCGACGCCGAGGTCGCCGACGGCGTCGATGCCGGTCCCCATGATCGTCGGCGCGATCCCGACGACGAGGCGGTCGACGAGCTTCTCGGCGAAGAACGAGGTGATTACTCGTGCCCCGCCCTCGACGAGGAGCGAACCAACGCCGAGTCCTCGAAGCGTTTGGAGCGCGCTCGCCAGGTCGACGCCGCGCGGGCTGGCCTCGACGACGTGGACGCCCACGGCGCGTTCGCGAAGGGCGGCGCGACGCTCCTCGCTCGAGGGCTCTGTCGTGATAACGACGGTCCCCGCCCCGTCATCGAGGACGCGTGCTGTCGTCGGCAGGCGCAGCGTCGAGTCGAGCACGACGCGAAGCGGCGAGCGTCCGGGAACCATGCGCACGGTCAGCTGGGGATCGTCGATGATGGCCGTGCCGACGCCGACGAGCACGGCGTCGCATGCGGCGCGGAGGCCGTGGGAGATCCGCCGCTCCGCTTCGCTGGAGATCCACTTTGCCTCGCCCCGCCGAGTTGCGATCCGCCCGTCGACCGTCTGTGCATACTTGAGCACCACATAGGGCCGCCACGACGGCGCCGTGGCACGCCCGAGGAGAGGGGCCACGTCGATCGCCTCGCCGATTGGATCGCCGTCGAGTGGAACGCCGGCGGGCGCGACGTGCCCGAGCCGCGCCTCCTTGGCGTGGAGATACTCGATGTTTCGGAGGTGCGGCGACGTCTGGAGCGGGACGGTCTGCTCGACGTCGATTCCGGCCCGCGTGAGCGCCTCCACCTTGCTCGGGTTGTTCGTGAGCAACCGAACAGAACGGACACCGAGGAGGCCGAGACAGCGAGCAGCGGCGTCGTAGCTGCGCGCGTCCGGGGGAAAGCCGAGGTGCACGTTGGCATCGATCGTGTCCGCGCCGTCCTCCTGAAGCATGTACGCGCGAAGCTTGTTGACGAGACCGATCCCGCGTCCCTCGTGGTCGGTGGCGTAGACGAGGACGCCGCGCCCTTCCGCGGCGATCTCGCGTGCCGCCTCTCGGAGCTGGGTGCCGCAGTCGCAGCGAAGCGACCCGAGCGCGTCACCGGTCACGCACTCCGAGTGAAGCCGAGTCAGGACCGCACGGCCGTCGCCGATCTCCCCACGCACGAGCGCGAGATACACCGCTCCGGAATCGAACTCGAACGCACGCAGCTCGAACTCCCCGAAGGTGGTGCCGAGTGGAAGCGTCGCGACCTCGCGAGGGGACACTCGGCGTTACTTTAATGGCGTGGCGGCGGATCCCGTGAAGGGGGGGCAGGCGAACACGGTTCGCTTCGTCGCGCCGTATGCGGTGGAGCTGGCCGATGTCGCCGTTCCGGAGACCAGGTCCGGAGATGTCCTCGTGCAAGCGGAGTTCTCGGGCATAAGCGGCGGTACGGAGATGCTCGCCTATCGCGGCGAGCTCGACTCCAGCTTGCCGAGGGACGAGACGCTCGGCGCTCTCGCGGGCAGATTCGAGTACCCCTTCACCTACGGCTACAGCGTCGTAGGGACGGTTGAGGCGTCACGGAGCGATGTGAGGGAGGGCGAGCGTGTCTTCGCGTTTCACCCGCACCAGAGTCGCTTCGTCGTCTCGGCCGCCGATGTCGTGCCTATCGGAGCGACCGACCCGCGCACCGCGACGCTCTTCCCGCTCGTGGAGACAGCCCTGCAGATCTCGCTCGACGCCGGCGTTCGCTTCCGCGAGGTTGTGGCCGTCGTCGGGCTCGGCCCGGTCGGAATTCTCACCGCGGTTCTTCTAATGCGAAGCGGCGCAACCGTCATCGGGAGTGATCCAAAGCCCTGGCGCCGCGATACCGCCGAGATGTGCGGACTCGAGGCGGTCGATCCCGAGGCGCTTGGCGAGGCGGTCCGGACCGCGACGCGGGGGCGTGGCGCGGACGTCATCGTCGAGGCGACGGGGAATCCGGAAGCTCTCGGCGAGAGCCTCGGGCTCCTCTCGACGGAGGGCGTCGCGATCGTCGCGTCGTGGTACGGGGCGAAGCCGGTCACGCTCCCGCTCGGGGCCGAGTTCCACCGCCGGCGTCTCGAGATTCGAAGCAGTCAGGTCTCGACGATCGGCGGCCGGGCGGTCCGGTGGGATCGGCTCCGGAGGCTCGACACGACACGGGCACTGCTTGCGGAGCTTCCACTTTCAGCCCTCGCCTCGCACACGTTCCCGTTGGAGCGCGCGCCGGAGGCCTACGCGGCCCTCGACCGCGGCGACGACGGCGTCGTTCACGTCGCCCTCGCCTATTCATGACCGGCGGGTTCGAAGTCGGCGCGTCGGCAGACCTGCGCGCCCTGCACCGGATTCCGTGGCTCCCGCCTCCCGAGGGCGATCTCCACGAACACGAGTACCGCGTCGAGGTCGTCATCGAGCGAGCGACCCTCGACGGACGAGGCATGGTCATCGACCTCGACGTCGTCGACGCGGCGCTCCGAGATGCCGTCGCCGCCATCGAGGGCAAGGACCTCGACTCGATTCGTCCGCCGGAGGCGGAGGCGGTCACGGTGGAGATCCTCGCCCGCTGGTTCCATCAGCGGCTCGCGGATGCGATTGCCGCCGCTGGCGGCGAGGCGCTGGCGGTGCGCGTCTGGGAGTCGCCGACGGCGTTCGGCGGCTATCGGGCTGCGGTACCGACGAGCTCCGAGTAAGCGGCGAGGCAGCGCTCTGCGCAGGACTCCCACGTGAACTGTTCGAGGAAGCGCTCTCGCGCGTTTCGTCCCATTCGCTCCGCCAGGCGGCGGTCTTCGAGCACCTGCGCAAGGCGCTCTCGGAGCTCGGCGACGTTCCCGGGCTCGACGAGGAAGCCGGTGACGCCATGCTCGACCACCTCGGGGAGCCCGCCGAGCCTGCTCGCGACTACGGGTGTTCCGCTGGCCATCGCCTCGATGGCGGCAAGGCCGAGAAGCTCCGAGAGCACGACCTCGCGCCCGTAGCAGGTGCGCTGGACAGACGGCAGGGCGAGAACGTGCGCGGTCCGGTAGAGGGCGGGGAGCGTCGGGTCGGCGACGACGCCGAGGAACTCCACGTCGCGGTGCGCAGCGAGCCGTCGAAGGAGCTTCGGATACTCGCGCTCGGGCGGGTCGGGGTCGTGCCCGGCGGAGCCGACCACGCGCAGCCAGGCATTCTCCGGGAGCGCTTCGATCAGCCGGTCGACGCCCTTGTGCGGCGTCAGGCGTCCAACGAAGAGGACGCCCCGGCGCTGAGCTTCCGGTTCCGGCGAGAAGCGAATGGGATCGGCCCCTCCGTAGACGACCCTCGTTCGCGACGCCGGAGCAGCGAGCTCGCGCGCAGAATACGCCGATACCGTGAGAAAGCGGTCGAAGAGCCGCGGCAGCAGTCCTGCCCAGTTGCCTCCGCCGAGCCCGTGGTCGGTGACGGCCGTGCGGATGCCGCGGACCCGGGCGTTCACGGCCGCGAGGCGGCTCGGGGTGCTTTTCAGATGGTGGGCATGGACGATGTCCGCCGCCGCGAGGGCATGACCGAGCCCAAGCGAAACGGGATGAGCGGGGTGCCCCCCGAGGAGAGTGACGGGGCGAAGGATCCGGACCCGGAGGCCGCTGGAGTCGCTCCAACCGCCCGCCGCCCTGCCGAACGTGACGAGCTCGCAATCGATGTGGCGCGCGAGAGCACGTCCGAGCTCGAGCGGATAGCGCTCCCCGCCCCCGAAGATGCCGGCCGGGCCGAAGAGCGTCGGAGCGACGTGAACCACCCGCATCTCGTTCTCCCGCTCGTCACGCTAGGCGATCCGGGCCGCATGAGCGGGGGCTACCTGTACCACCTGCGGATGGCGGAGGCGGCGCGTTTGCATTCGGCGCGGATCCCGTTCCTCTCCTTTCCCGAGTGGCCGTTCCCGCTCGCCGCTCTTCGCGGCGCGGCGGTGCTTCGTCGGTCGGAGAAGCTCGGGGCGGACGCCCTCCTACTCGACTCGATCGCCGCTGCGTTTGCGGGTCCGGCTCTCGCTCTGCGCCGTCTCGGCGTCCCCGTGATCGCCGTCCTCCACCAGCCACCCGGCGGGATCGATCACGGCGCCGTTCGCGAGAGGGCGCAGGCGCCGCTCGATCGGCTCGCCTTGCGACGAGCGGACCTCCTGATCGCGGCGAGCGACCACCTCGCGGAGCAGTTCGTCGAAGAGGGGTTCCCGCGCTCGCGGATTCGAGTCGTCCCCCCGGGACGGGACGTAGCGGCTCCTCCGGCAGGTCCTCCACCGGACCTTCGCAACGGGCGCCGAGCCGCGTTCCTCACCATCGCCAACTGGCTGCCGCGGAAAGGGATCCTCGAGCTTCTCGAGGCGTTCGCGCGACTTCCGGCCGACGCGGGGACGCTCCACCTCGCCGGCGACGATGCGGCCGATGCACGCTACGCGGCACGCGTGCGGGCTCGTCTCGCGCTGGCGGACCTCACCGGCCGCGTCGTCGTGCATGGGAAACTCGCGCGCGAAGACGTCGCGGCCCTCTACCGGGCAGCCGACGTCTTCGTGCTTCCGGCTTCTCGCGAGCCGTACGGGACGGTCTGGGGCGAGGCGATGGCTTTCGGCCTCCCGGTTGTCGGCTGGCGGGCCGGGAACCTCCCGTACCTGGCGGAGGACGGCCGCGAGGGACTCCTCGTGGCGCCCGGCGACATCAACGCACTCTCGAAGGCCCTGATTCAGCTTGCACTCGACGGTGACGTGAGGACGAGGCTCGGGGCGGCGGCGAAGCGCCGCGCCTCTTCACGTCCAACCTGGGAGGCCTCGGCGGCCCTCTTCTTTGCGGCAATCAGGGAGGAGATCCAACGTGGAGCGGCGGCATGAAGAGGCGTGCGGTATGTTCGAAGCGTGGAGGTGAAGGGCATCCGTTGGCTCGGCATTGGGACTGAGAGGGTGTCGCTCATGCGGTCCTTCGCCACCGAGGTGCTCGGCTTGCGAGTTGTTGGCGAGGACACCGAGCACTTCGTCGAGCTGGCCATGGTTGACGGGGCGAAGCTGGAGCTCTTCGGGTCCGCCGCTCGCGCTGACAGCCCATGGCTCTTCGAGTCCAATCCCGTCGTCGCCGGCTTACTAGTCGACGACATCGAGGCCGCGCGAGACGAGCTCGCGCACACACCCAATGTTGAGCTGCTCGGCGAGCTACGCGTCATGCCTGACGGCTATTCGTGGCAGCACTTCCGCGCGCCGGACGGACACGTCTACGAGCTCACGGCTGATCCTGCCGCGAGCTGAGATCGGCGTCAGAGCTACCGGTCCCGCGCGCCGGCGCGCTCACCTCGTCTGCGCGATCTGGATCAGGTTTCCGCACGTGTCGTCCAAGACGGCGGTGGTCACTGGGCCCATCGCGGCCGGCTCCTGCGTGAACTCGACGCCGAGCGCGCGGAGCCGCTCGAACTCCTCGTGCACGTCGTCGACGGCGAAGGAGGTGAACGGGATCCCGTCGCTGGCGAGCGCCGCCTTGAAGGGCTTGGCGGCCGGATGCGCATCGGGCTCGAGCAGCAACTCGGTCCCGTCGGGCTCGTCCGGCGAGACGACCGTGAGCCAGCGGTGCTCGCCGAGCGGGATCTCGGTCTTCTTCTGGAAGCCGAGGACGTGCGTGTAGAAGTGCAGCGCCCTGTCCTGGTCGTCGACGAGGACACTGGTCAGCTTGATGCGCATACGTCCTCCTTGATGGTGTGAAAGCCAGCGATCGACGATGCGTTCGAGCGGCGTCGTGTCGAGCTCGTGGAACTTGTAGCGGCCTCTGCGCTCGCTTCTGATCAGCCCTGCCTGCTCGAGCACGTCCAGGTGTTGTGAGATCGCCTGGCGCGACGAGGAGAGCTGGTGTTTCGTGGCGAGCCGGGCGCAGATCTCGAACAGCGTCTGTTCGTTCCGCTCACCGAGCTCGTCCAGGATCTTCCTCCGCGTCGGGTCCGCTAAGGCCTTGAAGACGTCAGCCACCACGGCTAGACGACATGCAAGTCGTTACTTGCATGTCAAGGAGCATGGACGCTCACGCGTCACGGTTCGCCTCTTACCGAGCGGCGCCGCCGCGCTCATCCCCGACTGCGACCTCGCCGTCGACGACGGTTGGCGCGAAAGGAAAGACGCCGGACGATGAGCGAGGACGTGCGATTCGCGCGGGTAATCGATGCCGCCGCCGAGGCGGTGTTCGACGCCTTCACCGGGGAGGAAGGTCAGGAGGCCTTCTAGTCAGGCGGGCGGGATGGTCGCCGGCGCTCTCGGGGCAAGCTCACGGATTGACTCCAGCAGCGCATCGAAGGACTCGTCCTTGAGCTGTCCACCGCTGTCCAAGAGCACGGCTTCGATCTCGGTCCGCGCCTCGATCGGCACCTGCCCCGAGCACCTGCTGCCAGGAGAGCTGGCAGCTGGGTAGCGGGGTGACGTCAGCGCGACTCTTCGGTCACGTCTTTCACTTCCTGGAAGTCCAGAACCGCGTGCGACTCGCGCAAGCGGTGGACATGCTCCTGCCGCCGGGGATCGGCCTTGTAGCGGTCGAGCGCCTCGCGTGACGGGAACGAGGCGATGTGGATCTCGGAACGGCCGTCCAGCGTTCGTAGGCGGCGCTCGAGTCGCGCCCCGTACTCCGGCAACAGCGGCAGGACAGCAGCTTCGAAACGCTGAAAGGCGTCGATTCCTTCAGCGGGCAGACGGATGGTTTGTACAAACAGCATGCGTTAGGCGTCCGTGTCTCCGAAGAGCTCTCGGCAGAGCACCGTTCCAACCCGAAATTGCGATTCAACCAGACGACATCCCGATGGACGAGTTGCGAGCGGCCGCCCGGCGAGCTACGGGGAATCGCGTCACGGGAGACTTGTCGCGGGCGAGCCAGCGGTGGCCGAACCGATCACAGAGCGTCTGGCTCGGAGCCTGTTGCGTCGGCACAGACGGTAGCGACACGAGGTTTGCGCAAATAGACTTGCGGAGGCGATATATACTTGGTATAGTACCCAGTATGGACACCGAAGGGAGCGACTCATGAGCGTCCCTCACGCCCTCCTCGCCCTGCTGAGTGAAGGGCCAAAGTACGGCCTGCGGCTCCAGAACGAGTTCGAGGCCCGAACGGGCGAGGTGTGGCCGCTGAACGTCGGGCAGGTGTATACGACGCTCCAGCGCCTCGAGCGGGACGGGCTCGTCGAGACCGACGACGGGGAAGGCGAACGGTCGCGAAAGCGATACCGGATCACGTCCGCCGGCCACCGCGCGCTGACCGAGTGGCTTCGCACGCCGCCCGAGCTCGTGCCTCCCCCACGCGATGAGCTCGTGATCAAAGTGCTCGTTGCGCTGCAGGTCCCCGAGATAGACGTCCACGAGATCCTGCAGGTGCACCGACGGCACGTGATCGAGGTCATGCAGGGCTATACCCAGATCAAGGCGGCCGCCGGAGAGGACGACGTCGCCCT
>CAWKDP010000025.1:0-12963 GCA_963848405.1 uncultured Actinomycetes bacterium
CGTCGCCAGCGTCGCCTGGGCGCCCGCGGCGCGCACCGCCGCCGAGAGGGTGGCGATGTCATAGGCGCCGTAGTGGCGTCGGCCGTTGATGAAGAAGGTCGGCGTGCCCGAGACGCTGCTGAGGTCGGCGCTGTCGACATCATCCGCGATGCGGGCGGCGCCGGCGTGCTCGCGAAGATGGTCGGTGAAGCGTTCGACGTCGAGCCCGAGTTGCTCGGCGTAGCCGATCAGGTCGTTCGGGCGAAGCGCGTCTTGATGCTCGAGCAGGAGGTCGTGCATCTCCCAGAAGGCGCCCTGGTCGGCGGCGGCCTCGGCAGCCTCCGCGGCAAGCTGGGTATCAGGGTGGACGTCGTTCAGCGGCAGGTGCCGCCAGACGTAGCGCACGTCGCCGAACTCACGCAGGAGCTCGCGGACGACCGGCTCCGCCAGCCCGCAGTAGGGGCACTGGAAGTCGCCGTACTCGACGACCGTGACCGGAGCGTCGATCGGGCCTCGAATGTGGTCGCGCTCGGGGTCGACCTCGATGTAGAGGTCGGCGAGCGGCTCCGCGGTTCCGAGCAGGCCGCGGATGCGCAGGCTCCGTGGCAGCAGCGCCGTCGCGCGAAACAGCAGCCAGGTGAGGAGCGCCGCGCCGACCGCCGCGCTGAGGATGCCCAGCTTTGCCTCCTCGAGCTGCTGCCCCTCGAACGCAAGTGCGGCGACGAGCAGCGCGATGGTGAAGCCGATCCCCGCGATCGTGCCGCCGCCGGCGACGGCCACCCAGCCGACCGGAGGCCGCAGCCGACCGCGGCTGAGCCGTGTGAGCAGCCACGAGCAGCCGAGAATGCCGACGGGCTTGCCGATGACGTAGCCGAAGAGGATTCCGAGTGTGATGGGCGAGGTGAAGGCCTCGGCGAGGAAGCCGCCATCGATTGCGATGCCTGCGTTCGCGAGCGCGAACAGGGGCACGATGAGGTAGCTCGTCCAGGGGTGGTAGAGCTGCTGGAGCCGCTCGTTGGGCGAGACCGCCGCCCTGAGGCCGATGCCGACCGAGCGGGCGAGCTGCGGGGTCGGCTGCTCGCGGAACTCGCGGAAGCGCTCGGTTGCCCGTTCGAGCTCGGAGCGCCCGGCCGGGTACGCGTAGGCCAGGAGCCCCATCGCGAGCCCGACCACCACCGGCTCGACCCCGGATTCGAGCAGCGCCACCCAGATCGCCACTCCGAGCGCGAAGTAGACGAGCCCGACCCGCACACCCAGCGCCCGCGCCACGAGCACGGCGCCGAACAGCCCGAATGCCGCAAGGAGCGCCGGGACGCTGACCTGCTCCGTGTAGACGGTGGCGATGACGACGAGCGCGAGGATGTCGTCGACGACGACGACCGTGAGCATGAACGCCCGCAGCCGGTCGGGGAAACGCGGCCCGACGAGCGCCAGCAGACCGAGCGCGAAGGCGGTGTCGGTGGACATTGCGATTCCCCAGCCCTGCGCGGAGGAGCGGCCGGCGTTGAAGGCGAGATAGATGGCGACCGCCACCGCCATCCCGCCGATCCCGGCGAGCAGCGGCAAGGCAAACCGTCGCCGTTCCCGCAGATCTCCGAGATCCCACTCGCGACGCGCCTCGAGCCCGAGGACGAAGAAGAAGAACGTCATCAGGCCGCTGTTCACCCACTCGCGCAGCTCCAGCTCGACGCCCGACCCGGCGAGGTCGATCGCCAGAGTCGTCCCCCAGAGCGACTCGTACGACGAAGCGTCGACGTTCACCCACACCAGTGCCGCGACCGCCGCAGCCAGCAGGACTGCCGCGCCGCCCGTCTCGGTGCGCAGAAACTCCCGCAGCGGCGTTTGCACACTTCGCGCCCACGCCGTCCGTCCCGAGAACGGTGGTGCCTGGGACTCGGTAGCCACGGTGTCGCCGGGCGGCGCTACTGCTCGTAGTTCTCGACGACCTCCGGCCGCCTGACGTCGGCGTCGTCCGGGTCACGCCCAGCTTCCCGCAGGGCGCGGCGCTGGCGCAGCAGGTCCCAGCATTGGTCGAGCGAGACCTTGACCTGCTGCAGGCGCTGCCGATCGGACTCGCTCGCGTTCCCTGCGGACTCACGCTCCCAGAGCTCGTGCTCCTCGGCCACGAGCTGCTCGATCGTCCCGTGGACCTGCGAGTCGTCCATCACTCCTCCGCTGGTCGTGGTGTCGGTTCGAGCCCCGCAAGGATAGTGCTCAGCTCCGGTGGGCTCGGACACCAGGACGAGTCGAGCGCCGCCTGATCCCAGCCGGAGAGACCTGCCCCCGCCCGGTACGCGCTCTCCAGGAACGCAAGGAGCGCAGCTCTCGGGTCCGAGGCCCTCCGAACCGCGTCGTAGGGCAGCAGCGCGAGCGAGCCGCCTCCCTGCTCGCTCCAGAAGGCCTCCGCAGGGTGCAACGGCTGCTGACGAAGGTCGGCAGGCTCCGGGGCCGTGTACGAGTAGAAGCTCGGCTCGCGCACGTTCTCGTCGCCCGCCCAGAAGCCGCAGGAGACCACCTCGTGCGAGTACGTCTCCTGGTCGACGGGGCCTGCTTCCGGCAGCGCCGGAGCACGCGCGCCGCCGAAGCGGGTGAGCGCGAGGTCGAGCCCGTGCCAGAAGAGGTGAACGGGGCTCGTCTTTCCGCAGTACCAGCCCGCGAACTCCTCGAGCACGCCGTCCGTCCACTCGAGGACGTGCCAGAAGCGCTCGACCGCATCTCGGTCGTACGACGCATGCTCCCGGTCCTCCGGGAACGGTGTCGTCACCGGCACCCGGTACGGCTCTTCGCGGATCGCGACGTCGATCCCGAGCGCCGCGAGAGTCGCGTGCAGCTTCTCGTCGAACTCGGCGACGGAGAGCCCGTCGACGAGCTCGAACGACTCCACCTCCCCTCTGTTCGTCGAGATGACGAGGCGGTGATCGACGAAGTCGAAGTCGATCTCGAAGGCGACGCCGCCCTGCGCATGCATGCGGCGCGTCGTCAGCCCGCGCACGTCGACGTACAGAGTGACGTGCCACCAGTGGTTCCGCGGAGCGGTGGAGGCCATACGCACCTTCCCGACGATCTGCGCCCACAGGTGCAACGTCTGCTTCGTCTCCTCCCACCCGGTCAGCGGAAGCTCGGGTAGCTCGCGCGTGCTCTGCGTCACGGTCACGGGCGCGCGTCCTCGTGAGCGCTCGCGGAGGGGACTCCGCTCGTCTCGACGACGAAGCCCACCTCGTCGACGAAGCACCAGCTCCACTCCTCGCCCGGTTCGGCGGAGCGCACGATCGGGTGGCCGACGTCGCGGGCGTGCCGGCTCGCGTGCCGGTTGGGGGAGGAGTCGCAGCAGCCGATCTTCCCGCAGGTCATGCACATCCGCAGGTGCACCCACGAGCTGCCGATCTTCAGGCACTCCTCGCAGCCCTCGATCGACGCGGGCAGCGCCGTCACCCGGATCTGGTCGAGGTGGCTACAGACTGCCATCAGACTCCGCGCTCCCTTTCGTCGTCCTCGCCGATGATCGGCGCGCTCGCGATTTGCTCTCGGAGTTGCTCCGCGTCGAGCCGTGCCTCGCGCTCGGTCGCAAATCCCTCGGGATGCCTGCCGACCATGGTGCCGTAGCCGTTGAACACGTACCACCTGTGCCTGCCGTCGCGGTCCCTCTTGATCTGGAACCGATAGCTACCCGAGCGTTGGGGGGCAACGCTGCTCATCGCGCGATCGCCTCCAGCGAATCGAGGGCTGCGCGCAGGGTGGCGCCGTCATAGCCGCCCGAGTGCAGCCGACCGTTGAGGAAGAGCGTCGGTGTCCCCCGCGCACCGGACGCGAGCGCGGAGGCGGCGTCGTCCCGCACCCGCTGCCAGAGCTCGTCCCGCTCGAGGTCGTCGCGCAGACGCTCCTCGTCGAGCCCGACCTCACGCGCGTACGCGAACAGATCGTCCTCGCCGAGTGCCTTCTGGCGGTGGAAGAGCAGGTCGTGCATCGCCCAGAAGAGGCCCTGCGCCGCGGCCGCCTCGGCGACGCCCGCCGAAGCCAAGCGCGTGCGGGTGGATCTCCGTCAGCGGGAAGTGTCGGAAGACGAAGCGCAGCGACGGGTCTTCCACCTGCAGCTGCTCGATGTTGCGAAAGGCCTGGCGCGAGTAGGGACACTCGTAGTCGCCGTACTCGAGGACGACCACTCCCTCACCGCCGCGCCAGTGATCGCGAGCGGCATCGAACGGAGGCACGAGCACACTCATCCCGAGGTGGGACCCATCCAGGGGAGGTCTGGCAGCCGTCGAGCCGTGCCGGCGATGTTCAGCTCTTCGTACTCGAGGTGGGCGAGCAGGTCTCCCTCGAGCACCTCGAGGGCATCTGCGACGGCACGTCGGGCGGGTTGGCTCTCGTCCTCGCTCAGCGCTCTGGCTGCGGCTTCGACAGCGTCGAGGTGGTCGGAAACCTTGCGGTGGTCGGCCCTCAGCCGCTCGACGACCGGCCGGATCGCCGGGTTGGTCTCCTCGAGCTCGTCGAAGAACTCCCTGTCCTCGGCGTTGTGGTGCATGTGGACGAACCCGCAGTAGCGCAAGCAGCTCACCTGGAACTGCCAGAGCATGCCGTTCCTCTTCAGCTCCCCGAGCTCCTCGTGCACGTCTTCTGCAGGAAGGCCGTCCTGGACAGCGGCCGCGAGGCGCTCCACCGTGGTGAGGTCGCGGCGAATCAGCGCATGGACCGCGAGCAGGCTCTGGTACAGCATGCGCCCGCGGACGGTTTCCGGACGGTCTTCGAAGACGGGCACGGTCATGCGCCTGGGCCCTCCTAGGCGGCTCGCCGCTCGCCGACCCGTTCGCGCACCGTCGGGGCGACGTCCTCGATGAAGGTGGTGAGCGCGTCGGGGTCGGGCGGGGCGACGAGCACGAACGTACCGAACCCGAGGTCGAGCGCGAAGTGGGTGAGAACTTCGACCCAGTGGTCGGGTGGGCCGACGATCGACTGGTCGGAGTCCGTTGCAGGAGCCTGGCTCGTGCTCGTAAAGGCACCGGGAATCAGGAAGATGCGGCGAATCTCGCGCGGGTCGCGGCCGGCCTCACGGGCGGCATGGTCGATCGCGACACTCCCCTGCGCGGCCTCGCGCGGCGGCTTGTAGTTCATCAGCGGGCTGACCCAGCCGTCGGCTACGCGGCCGGTCAGCGCCAGCGCACGCGGCATGTTCGCGCCGATCCACACCTGTATGGGGTGCGCCGGCAGGGGGCCGGGGTGGACGCCTGCGAGTTGGTAGTGGTCGCCGTCGAAGCGGAGGCCGCGCCGCTCGCCGCTCCACATGGCCCGCATCACCGCGACCCCTTCCTCCAGAGCCTCGAGGCTCTCCCGCGGCGTCAGCGCCGGAGCTCCCATCGCGTGCGCCGGCCCGAGGTAGCCGCCGGCGCCGATGCCGAGCTCGAAGCGGCCGCCGCTCAGCAGGTCGAGCGTCGCCGCCGCCTTCGCGAGCACGGCCGGCGACCGCAGCGGCAGGTTGCCGACGGCGGCGAAGACACGCACGGATGAGGTCTGTGCGAGGGTCGCCGCGAGCAACGACATCGTGTCGAGGTGGCGCGGCTGGTAGGGATGATCCTGAACGCCGATCAGGTCGTAGCCGCGCGCGTCGAGGAACCGCGCGGTTGCGAGCACGCCGACCGGGTCGGCGGCGTCGGGCGTCAGGAAGTACCCGAACTCAAGTGGGTGGCCGTAGTCCATCGATGCTCGCGTTCGACTAGAACCCGAGCGGCTCGTCGACGAAGACGACGGTGATGCGGCCGGGTGTCCACTCTCGATTGATGATCAGGACCTTGTTCACCCCGCTGTGCACGCCATACGCCGCCTCGGCACGAGCATCCTCGAGCGGATAGGTGTACTCCTCGATGCGGCGGAAGGCCTCGTCCAGGTCGGCGACGATCTTCTGCGTCCCGACAAGGAGGATGACCTTCCCGGCACCCGCGGCGTATGGGCCTAGCTGACTGCCACTCGCCGACGCAGTGACGAGCGCTCCTCCCTCGCTGACCGCATGGACGCTGCCGAGCATCACGTCGGGCGCCGCCGAGAGGCGCCGGATCTCGTCCGCGTCCGTTTCACGGTCCATGCTCCAGATCCGAGGCCTGAGGGGGTCGTAACGACCGGCGCCCTCGATCTCGCCGACGATCCCCGAGGCCTCGAGCGAAACCGATGCGCCGTGGTGCACCTGGGCTCCCTCCGGGATCAGGTCAAGCACGATTCGCTTCGCCTCGGCGCGGTCCCTCGCTCTGAGGACGGCGATGCCGTTTTTCTCGAGCGCGACGGCGGTGCGGGTGACGCTCTCCTCGTCCGCAAGCGTCGCGTAGTGGCTGAGCGAGCTGTCGAGAGTGGCCTTGCCCTCGGTAACCATGGTGCCGTCCCTTCGGGTCGCTTATACTTGCGAGTGCAAATAACTCTACCTGAAATGTAGTTGCATATGCAAGCACCTCTGAATCGGGACGTCCGCGCGCTCCTCGACCGGCTCGTGGCCGAGTCGCTTCCCAGCGAAAGCGGGGTCGAGGCGTGGCGCTCGTTCCTGCAGGCGCACGCCTCGCTCATGCGCAAGCTCGCGAACGATCTCGCGGAGAAGACCGGCCTTTCCCTCGGCGACTTCGACGTGCTCGCTCAGCTGGCGAATGCGGGCGGTGAGCTGCGGATGACCGACCTCGCCGCTCGCGCATTCAGCTCACGCTCCGGCATGACCCGCCGAGTCGCGCGACTCGTCGACGAGGGATTCGTCACCCGTACCGCATCCGATGAGGACGGACGTGGCGTGGTCGTCGCCCTGACGGACTCCGGCGTCGCCCGCTTGACCGAGGCCGCGCCCATCCACCTCCAGGGGGTCGCCGAGCTGTTCGTCGCTCAGCTGAGCGAGCGGGAGCTTGTCAGCCTCAAGAAGGCTCTCGACAAGATCACCGCGGACTGCACGTTCGGCTGAGTAGGGCGCCTACGACCGAACGCGCCCTATTCGGAACGACTGTTGTCGAAGAGAGCAACTAGCCGCGGACACAAAACGGACACATCAGAAACGACACGCGCGACGTCTCGCGACGCACCCTCGAGGGCTCATTCGGCACGATTTGCAGGAAGAACTGTGTCGCGAGTGATCGCGCGTGTCCGCGCGTGACGCCCCGAAACCTCCATGGTAAGGAGGGGGTCGACGGTTCGAGTCCGTCAGAGGGCTTACGGAAAAGGCCCGCTAGCTAGCGACGGCGGGCCGCAGCCTCCCGCGTAAACAGATCTGGTTGACCATCGGTTGACCAGCATCCGCAGTCCCAGTGTTCATGCCGAATTCCGGCTGACCCCCTACTCATGAAGTAGGAGGTCGCGGAGCCTTACCTTCCCCTCGAAGTTCTCGATCGACCGGAGCCTGGTTCGGGCAGATCGAGGGTTGTAGGCTCGCGCACAGATGTCCGCGTGTCCCTCCTGTGGTCACGAGAACCGAGATGGCGCGAAGTTCTGCGACGAGTGCGCTTCGCCCCTCGCCGCGCCAACCCGTCCGGCGGCGGAGGAACGCAAGGTCGTGAGCGTGCTCTTCTGTGATCTCGTCGGGTTCACAGCAAGCTCGGAGTCGGCAGATCCCGAGGACGTGGACAAGATGCTGACGGCATATGCCGAGATGGCCCGCTCCCGGATCGAGAGCCACGGTGGCGTCGTGGAGAAGTTCATCGGTGATGCGGTGGTTGGGGTGTTCGGCGTACCTGCGGCGCATGAGGATGACCCCGAACGGGCGGTACGCGCCGGTCTACGGATCGTGGAGGGCGCGGAGGAGCTTCGCTCGGTCGGCGGTGAGCCGCTGCGCCTGCGGGTGGGGGTGAACACGGGCGAGGCGCTCGTTCGGCTGGGTGCGAGCGCGGGCCTGGGTGAGCGGGTCATGTCGGGTGATGCGATCAACACCGCCTCGCGGATTCAGTCGGTGGCACCGGCGATGGGTGTCGCCGTGGGCCTTGCCACCCATGAAGCGACGGCTGCGGTGTTCGACTACAAGGAGCTAGAGCCCGCCACTGTGAAGGGGAAGGCGGAGCCGGTCAGGGTCTTTCACGCGAAGGCTGCTAGGGCGCGGTTCGGCACCGACTTGACGCGTACGCATGACACGCCGTTCATCGGTCGGGAGATCGACCTGGCGCTGCTGAAGGGGATCTTCGACAAGACGGTCGCGTCGAGCTCAGTGCAGTTGGTCACGGTGGTCGGTGAGCCGGGCCTCGGCAAGACCCGCCTCGTGGCCGAGCTCTTCGCCTACATCGACGCCCGCCCCGACTTCACGACCTGGCGACAAGGGCGCTGCCTCTCCTACGGGGAGGGGATCACTTTCTGGGCGCTCGGGGAGATCCTGAAAGCGCACACCGGCATCCTCGAAAGTGACCCGCCCGCAGTGGCGCAGGAGAAGCTCTCCGCCGTCCTCCCCGAGGGCGACGAGCGCGAATGGTTCCGGCAGCGCCTGCTGCCCCTGCTCGGGATCGAGGCGACCTCCTCGGCCGAGCGCGAGGAGCTCTTCACAGCCTGGCGCAGGTTCCTGGAGGAGATCGCCGAGGATCGCCCGACCGTGCTCGTCTTCGAGGACCTGCACTGGGCGGACGAGGCACTCCTCGCCTTCCTCGAGCACCTGGCCGACGTCGCCGAGGGCGTCCCCCTGCTCCTGCTGGGAACTGCTCGCCCCGAGCTGTACGAGCGCCACCCCGAGTACGCGACGAGGCTCCGAAACGCCACCCCCATCACCCTCGCCCCCCTCTCTCACGAGGAGACGGCCCGCCTCGTCTCCGCTCTGCTCGAGACGACCGTCATCCCCGCAGAGCTGCAGCAGCCGATCCTCGAGCGGGCCGGGGGCAACCCCCTGTACGCCGAGGAGTTCGTGCGGTTGCTCCGAGACCGTGACCTGCTCGAACGAGTGGGCTCGAGCTGGCAGCTCAAGGAGGGAGCGGATGTCCCCTTCCCGGAGTCGGTGCAGGCGCTCATCGCCGCCCGCCTCGACACATTGGAGCCTGGGGCGAAGTCGCTCCTTGCCGACGCAGCAGTGATCGGCAAGGTCTTTTGGGCGGGGGCGCTCGCGGCAATGGGCGAGCGCGGCCTCGAGAGCGTCACCTCGACCCTGCGCGAGCTCTCGCGCAAGGAGCTCGTGCGCCCGCTACGGCAGTCATCGATGGCGGGGGAGGCGGAGTACACCTTCTGGCACGTGCTCGCTCGCGATGTCGCCTACAACCAGCTCCCGCGCACGTCGCGGGCTACGCGGCATGTGGCAGCAGCGAGGTGGATCGAGTCCAAGGTGCCCGAAAGGGTCGAAGACCTGGCTGATGTGCTTGCCCACCACTACACGAGCGCCCTCGAGCTCGCCCGCGATGCCGGAGAAGCCGAACAGGCCGCTGAGCTCGAGGCACCCGCCCTGCGCTTTCTCTCGCTCGCCGGAGAACGCTCCCTCGGCCTCGACACCGCCGCCGCCCTCGCGAGCTTCGAGCGGGCGCTCGCGCTTACCCCGCGAGGGCACTCCGAGCGGGCCGAGGCGCTCGTCCGCTACGGCGAGGCCGCCTTCCAGGCCGGACGCTACGGGGAGGCGAAGGACGCGCTCGAAGAGGCGATCGCCGCTTTCGATGCAGCAGCTGATGTGCTCAGGACAGCCAAGACGATGGGCTTGCTTGCCTCGGTGCGTCGCCAGCTCGCGGATCCAGGCTGGGCGGAGCTCCCCGCGGAGGCGGTCGCCTTACTCGAACCACTGGAGCCCAGCCCGGAACTCGTTGGGGCGCTCACCGAGCTCGCCCGCGCCGAGGTCCTACAGGGACGGTCCGAGGCTGGCCTCGGCTACGCCGAGCAGGCGCTCGCCCTCGCAGGGGAGCTTGGTCTGCCCCGGCCTGCCCGCGCCCTCGGCTACCGCGCCCTAGCCCGTTGCCGCCTCGGCGACCGCGGCGGCCTCGACGACTACCGGGACGCGATCACGCTCGCCACCGAGGCCGGGCAGGGACGCGAGGTCGCCCTCTTGCACAACAACCTCGCGTATGCGCTAGCGCCGATCGACGGCCCCGTCGCCGTACAGGAGCTCCTGCAGGCGGGGATCGCATTCGCCGAGGTCCGCGGTCTCAACGAGGTCGCCGACATACTCAGGAGCAACTCGGTCGAGACCCTCATCGAGGCGGGCGAACACGACCAGGCGCTCGCCCTCGCGGACGAGCTCGCCGTCGAGCTCGAGGCGGGCGGGAGCGCGCAGGACCTCCTCACAGTGCGGAGCCTGCAGGCCCAGATCTTCACGCTGCGTGGGCAGGCGACCGATGTGGCCGACACGCTCGGCTCGCTGGAAGCCACCACCCGCGAGATAGGGCTAGTCGACCAGATCATCGTGAACCTCGGCGTCGCAGCCCGGGCGCGCGCCGCCCTCGGACAGCACGAGCAGGCCGTGGCCCTCCTCGCCGAGATCGAGGCGACTCCCGGCAGCCGCGAGAACCAGAACTATCCCGCCTACCTGCCCGCCATGGTTCGCACTGCCCTTGCACTCGGCGATCCCGAGCTCGCGGACCGGCTCGTCACCGGAGTCGAGCCACAAACGCCCAACCATGAACACGCCCTGGTGACGGCACGCGCCGTCCTCTCCGAGGCCCACGGCGACCTCGAGGGCGCGGCCGCCGGGTACGCCGATGCCGCCGAGCGCTGGCAGGCGTTCGGTGTCGTTGCCGAGCAGGCGTTCGCCCTGCTCGGCCAGGGCCGCTGCCTCACCCACCGCGGCCGAACGAGCGAAGCCAGTCCCGTCCTCCATCAAGCTCGTGAGATCTTCCAGGAGCTCCAGGCCGCCCCTGCCCTCGCAGAGATCGACGAGCTCCTGCAGCAAGCAAGGGCACTCAGCTCGTAGAGGGAACGAAGCCCAGGCTCCCCTCCCCCTCGCGAGGTGCTCGGGGGGTGGGGCCTGCTCTGGGGGTACTGCGTAGCCAGCCCTGGCGACGGAATGATCAACCTGAAGTCAACCTCGACACTGGCGTACGACGCCGTCCACTGGCGTACCGTGACCGAATCAAGCCAGATCTGGCGTCACCTGCGGCCGGTTGGCGCTCCCTGCCTCCATGGTAAGGAGGGGTCGACGGTTCGAGTCCGTCAGAGGGCTTGAGGAAAAGTTCGGGTGACCATCTGCGGATCGAGAAGCGCGAGCTTGGGGCGGACGGCTGAACTAGCCGAGGCGGCGAGGGCGACTACGCGTCTTGGAGAAAATGCCAGCCCGCCTCGCGTGGATCCTTGAAGAAGACCGGCGGGTCACCATCCCCGTCCCAGACTGGGGGGAGCGCAACTCCAACTTGGTCAGACCGGTCCTCGCCGAGCAGCAGGGCACGAATGTCGAGATCGCGACGAACCCCCTCCATGCTCCACTGCTCTATGAGAGCTGTCGTATTCATCCCCGCAAGCGTGGCCCTTCCTCGCCTCGCCCGCTAGGACACGATTGGGTCTATTCGGGCAGCTCGCGGAGGTTCGGCGCAGCGTCGCCGACTAGCCTCATGACGGAGAGGCTGCGCGAGAGACTCAACCGCAGCCCCGAGTCTCTCGCGCAGTACGGCGAGCCCGCGCAGGCCCCACCTGCTTACAGGGGTGCGCCGTTACGGAGAAACCGCCCGTCTCACAGCGCCGGACTCACCGTGGCGTCACGCTAGGTGCGGGGAGCCAGGCCGTACAGGACACAATCGGGTCAACTCCCGACGCCGGATCAGATGACCGACCGCGCCTACCGTGTCGGCGCGGACCCCTGGTTGTTGCGAAACGCCGAAGCGCGATCCCCTCGGCTTCTCTTTCCCGCAGCGACCGCAACGCCAGGGTTCAAGCCGTCGCGATCTGCGATCTCATATCGATGGCCCGGAGGCAATCTGAGCAGGCAGCGCCAGGTTCGCACTTCGGACAAGTAGAACAGTGCTTCAAGCCGGCGCCCGCGCTCTACGCCTGCGGTCGGTAGGCGAGATAAACGACGCCGTTCTCGTACGTCGCTGTGGCTTCGAGCGAGAAGCTGGCGGGTGCGGAGCCGTCGGGAAAGAGCCGTGCACCGGACCCCAGCGCCAACGGATAGACGAACAGATGGAGACCGTCGACAAGACCGTCGGCGAGCATCGCCCGGACAAGCATGCCGCTGCCGCTGACGTAGAGGTCGCCGTCGAGTTCGTCCTTCAGCCGACGGATGGCGGCGACGTCGTACGGGCCGATGATCTCCGAGTTCCTCCACGTCGCGCTCGCGAGCGTCGAGGAGACGACGTATTTGCTCGTGTCATTGAAGAACGGTGCACCAGGATCGTCGTCGACGGTTCGTGTCGACCACGCCGGCTCGAACATCTCGTACGTCGTCCGCCCGAGCAGAATCCCCCGAGAGCGGCTCGTAACCGCACCGATGGCCTCTCCCATCTGGGGATCGAAGCCATAGGCGAACGTCCACGTCGGCTCCTCGAACACGCCGTCGAGGCTCATGAACTCGTGTACGTGTATCGCTCCCACATCACACCTCCTGTCGCTGACGCCGTGTAGACCTCGCGACGCACGCGAAGTCATCGACGCTACTCGCGGTTGACCCTCTCCAGCGAGAACCCGGGGAGGCAGACCGCGATGTACTCGGCCCCCTCGTCCGGCGTCGAGTAGCGGACACGCTCGCCCGCGTGCGTGACGATCGCCTCGCCTGCTCGCACGTCGAAGACTCCGCCGTCGTACTCGACGCGCACGCATCCGCGAAGCACGATGGTGTACTCGTCGAAGGCCGGTGTCTGCGCCGGCTCCTCCCAGCCGGCAGGCGCCACCATGCGCGCGATGCTCACACCGTCGGTCTGCGTGTTCACCAGCCCGACGAACTCCTCGATCTGCTTCGGTGGCTCGCCTGCCACGGCGATGTGCGTCGGGCCTGCGATGTGCCGGGGCATCGCTCGATTCTAGGGCGGGCGCGAGCGCCTGCCCCTTTTCGGCGATGGCGCGTGGCGGAGATCCACCCACGTTCTGGCACGCCGACGTGTCCACACTGCCCGTTCATGCGCAACACGCTCGTTCGCGCAACGGTCGCGACCG
>CAWKDP010000026.1:0-387778 GCA_963848405.1 uncultured Actinomycetes bacterium
CGCGTTCCGGCGACAGCCGCCCGCTGGCTCGCGCCTGGCCCAGCACGGCGAAGGCCATCGTGGGCGGGGCGAGTGCCATCTCGCCCGGATCCGCCTGCCAGGCCGAGAACCGCTCGAGCAGGGCCTCCCGCTGCAACTCGGGGTTGCGGAGCACCTCGCCGAGCGCGCGGCCGCGCAGCCGCGGCGGGCGATGCTCGACGATCACCGAGACCAGGTCCGGCATGGTGGCCCGGAGCTCGGAGATGGTCGCCGCCAGCTGAGGCCGGAGGCCGGTGAGCGGATACAGGCTCCGCCAGGTCGCGGCCAGCCGCTGCCACTGCGGATCCGGGTAGATGCGGTCGCCGATCGCGCAGCTGAGCAGCACGCGCAGCCACGGCATCGGGTGCGGGTCGTCGTCGGACGGCCGGAAGACGAAGCTGCGGGGCAGGCTGACGAGCCCGATGAGGCCGAGCGTCGACCCGATCCCGATCCGGCTGATCGACCAGAAGTCGGCCACGATCTCGGAGATCCAGCGGTCCCACAGGTCCCAGGCCGTGCGCAGGCGCGTCCGCTGCCGGATCGGGCGGAGCCGTGCACGCAGCGTCTCCACCAGCAACAGCAGCGCCGCGCCCTGGTGCCCGACCTCGTGCACCAACGAGGACGCGATGCCGTACCCGATCATCCGCTCGCGCGGGATCCGGATCAGTGCGACGGGATTCTCGCCGCCGCCCGGGAGGCGGGTCCGGGCCCGGCGGATCGCGCCGCCGAGCCCGCGGTGCAGCGAGCAGATGACCGGCGGCCCCTCGAAGAACCCGCCCGGGACGAGCAGTGCCTCGGCCGCCGCGACGTCGAGCCCTGAGAGCAGGACCCCGTTGCCGTGCTCGCTGCGCTGCGTGATCACCTCGGAGAAGAGGTCGAACTGGGACAGCGCGTCCTGGAAGCTCAGGCGCAGCATCCAGAACCGGCGCTGCTGCTCCGCCGGCGGTGCCGTCGCCCCGGGGCCGCTCAACCAGCGCAGGAACGCCCGAGCGCGCCGGCCGACTTCGCGCCGGCCGGCGATCAGGTACTGCTCGATGCCCGACAGGGCGGCCGGAGACAGCGCCGCCGCCGCCAGATGGGGCTCCTGGAGCACGAACGGCTGGACCGACGCAAGCCTGGTCAGCAGCGCGCGGGTCTCCTGCTCCAGGAGCCATGTCGCCGACGAGTCGACGATCTGCCCGGTGGCGGCCCCGGCGGTCACTAGTAGGGCCCTCCGACTCCGAACTCTTCGTCGTCGTCTTCCTCGTAGGGGCGGTAGCCCCCGCCGCCTCCGCCGTAGCCGCCGTAGCCGCCGCGGGAGCCGCCGTAGCCGCGGCGCCGTCGCCGGCGCCGGCGCCGGCGCCAGCCGGAGCCGTACTCGCTCTGCGGGGTCGCGGGCGCGCCGGCTGCACCTTCCGGCGCCGCCCCGGGCGCGGGTGCCGCCGGAGGCTCAGGCGGCGGGGGCGGCGGCGGAGGCTCCGGTGGCGGAGGCGGCGCACCGATCGGCACGGCGACCCAGCGGTAGCCCGGCTGCGGCGGCGCGGGCGGCGGCTCCGGCGGCGGCTCGGGCGGCGGCTCGGGCGGGGGGCCGCCCACGGCGGGCGGCCCGTAGTACCCCCGTATCCGGAGCGGTACCGTGGCCAGTGGCGGCGCGGGCCGCCGTAGCCGTAGCGCCGGCCATAGTACGGCCGGCCGTATCGGTAGCCGGGCCTGTAGCCGCCCCTGTGCCCGCCCCTGTAGCCGCCCCTGTACCCGCGATAGCGCCCGCCGTAGGACCGGCGCGCGAACGGAGAGATCGCCCGCAGGGCGCTTCTGAACAGCGGTCGCGCAAAGTGCCGGGCGGCGCGGATCACCGAGAGCTCGCCGACGACCTGCGGGGGAGCGCCCGGCGGCGCCGTCGCCACGTCTCGCGCGGCGGCCGACGTGAGCTGGACGATGCGCTGGGCGGCCTCGTACTGCCCGCTCTCCTGGTCGATCTCACCCGACTCGATCTCGAGCACCGGGCCTGCGGCCTCGCCCGCGAGCGCAGCCTCGGCCACAGGGGCGACCGCGTCGATGATCGCGCGGCCCTGCGGGGAGTTCACGGCGCCGCGGACGCCCTGGACGGCGCGGCCGACGGAGTTGACGATGCCGCCGATCACGCGTGCCAGCTCAGCCTCGTCGGAGGTCTCGAGCAGCCGTTCGGTGAACTCCGCCTCCTGTGCGGGGGTCAGCGGAGCCTCGTTGAACTCCGCCTCCTTGCCGAGCGCTCCGAGCAGGAGCTTGTGGAGGAACTGCTCCTCGGCCTCACCGGCTTCGCCCTGGCCCCATCCGGCCTCGGCCTGGCCGTAGCCTCCGAACTCGGCCTCGCGCTTCTTGCCACCGAACAGCCCGCCGAGCACCTGCGCGGCGACCGGGATCAACGCCCCCAGCGCGGGCAGGAACTGCTCCTCCTCGCCCTGGCCGTAGCCGTACTCCTCCTCGCCTTGGCCGTAGCCGTACTCCTCTTCCCCCTGGCCGTAGCCGTACTCCTCCTCGCCTTGGCCGTAGCCGTACTCCTCTTCCCCTTGGCCGTAGCCGTACTCCTCCTCGCCTTGGCCGTAGCCGTATTCCTCCTCGCCCTGGCCGTAGCCGTACTCCTCTTCTCCTTGGCCGTAGCCGTACTCCTCTTCTCTTTGGGGGTAGCCGTATTCCTCCTCGCCTTGGCCGTAGCCGTATTCCTCCTCGCCGGCCCAGCCGCCGCCCGGCGGGCCTCCGTTTCGGTACTCCGCCATCTGCGATCCCGTCTCGAACATGTGCAACCTCTCTTTGCTCGTCCTGTGATCACGAACGCGCCGGCGCCTCGGCAGCCCGCAGCGCCGCCGCCCGGGCGTGGCCGACGAAGCGGCGCGCGATCTCGAAGTCGCGGTCCTCGGGGCTCATCCCCTCGGTCTCCACACCGAAGATCCGGGCTGCGGTCTGCGCCGCGACCGGTGCGTCGGGCGTGCCCTCATCACCGAGAGCGACGGACAGCGCCGGCAACGTCCGCTCCGCGGTGCGTCTCAGCGAGGCGACGAGCGCCCGGCCGGCGTCTGCGGGGATGCGGCGGCCCGCGCTGCGAGCAGCCTCGGCGACGAGCCCGGAGACGAAGTGCTCGAGCTCGGACTCGTTGACGACGTCGAGCAAGGCGCCCGCCAGCTCGTTGTGGCGAGACGCCGTCGCTTGAGGTCCAACCGGGTGTTGCATCGATACCTCCACGGGGGCCGGTCTCCTCTCATGCCCTGGAGGGCTGCAAGAACCGGGCCACCTCGCGCTCCGGTATCGGCAGGACGTCGTCCCGGATGCCGAGCCGCCGCGGTGACACGGATTCGATCGTGCCGTCGGCGGCGAGCGTCACGAGCGCCCACCCGGGTTGCACGCCTTGCCACCCGGCGGCGGCGTACACGTTGCCCCGCGGCCCGGCGCTCGTCGTGTTGACGTACAGCGGCGACGGGAAGGCAGTGACCTTCCGCTTGCGCTCCCCGCCCACGACCACGATCTCCCTGCGCACGGCGGCCACGCCGCTCCTCGCGCCGCGCACCTCCTCGAGGCTCACCGACCGCATGTGGCGCGCCTCGCGGTCGCCCGTGGCCGGATGGGCGACGAGCAGGCCGAAGCGATGGATGTGGCCCGACAGGACCATGCGGACACCGGAGGCCGAGGTCCCGACCTGGCGGATGAACCAGTCGCGCTGCCGGAGGATCGAACCGTGGTCGGCCGCCGTGCCGAGCGGCGAGCCCTTCGCCCGGATCGCCGTGATCGTGTGCCGCTCGATCGGCGTGACCCGGCCGTCCGGCCATCGCATGCGGGAGTCCTGGCCGCGCCTATAGGTCTTCTCGCCGAGACGCAGCTCGTCGTCGTTCCAGTCCGGGTACGGCCCGAGCACGGGCGCGTGGATGCCGATGAGCTTGGCCCGGCCGGGCGACCGTACGAACGAGGTCACGTGCCACTGCTGGAGCGGGCTGAGCGAGAGCGCCGCACGCTGCCCGAAGCCCTCCCACGACCGGGGCTCGTCGCGGTTGAGGACCTCCTCGTCCTCCGCCCAGTCCAACATCAGCATCTGCTGTCCGCTCGGGTGCGCGAAGGCGTAGTCCAGGAACGGATTGATCAGGAGCAGGTACCAGATCACCGAGTCCACGGTGGTGTGCACCGGGGAGCCGGGGAGGTCGAGGTTCGCGGCCAGGTAGCCGGCGCCCGCCCGGACGATCCTGGCGAGATCGAGGTCCACGTAGGCGAACTTCTTGGCGTGGCCGGGGCCGTGCGCGCACCGGAGGATCTCCTTGAGCGAGCCCTCGCGCACCGGGTCCTTGAACCGGCCGTAGTTGTGCACGAGCGCCTCGGGGCTCGGAGCCCCCGGCGCGAACGGCGGGTAGGGGTTGAGCCGCCAGTCGTGGTTGCCGAGGATCGTGTACACGGGCTGCTTGTACCGGTCGCCGGACGCGAGCAGGTAGTAGAAGAGGAACCAGTTGCGGTCCGTGTGATAACGGCCCTCGACGCTCGAGCCAGAGGCGGCCGAGGTCGAAATGGGGCGTCGGGTCCTCGAACGCGCTGCGGAGCGCCGCGTCGCCGATGAGGAGCGTCGCGTCCGCGTCCAGCCCGAGCGGGACGATCTCGGCACTAGGGAGCAGGATGCGGACGAGGACGACGCTCGTCGCGCTCTCCGAGGTGACTGCGACCGAGCGAATCTGCCCGAACGGAAGCCGCGTCACGAGCTGAATCGAGTCGACGGCGCCCTCGGAGGAGACGCAGAGGCGCGGGAGGACCCGCAACCGTTCGGCGTGGCGCGCGTAGTCGATCGACGGGATGGGGGCGAGATCGATGTCGCCCTCGAGAAGCATTCGCGTGAGCTCCGTGGGCACGCCCTCGACCTGCTCCACGTCGGCCTCGAGCCCGTGGAAGACGGGCGCCATGTTCACGTACGAGATGCGGCCGAGCCGGATGGTCACGCGCTGTTCCCCGCAGCGGCGAGGCTTGCCTCGCCCTCCCATCGCCGGAGCTCGTTGTAGTGCGTGTCCCGCTGGACCGGGATCCGCCCCGCGTCACGGACGAACCGGACGAGCTCGTCGATCTTCTGCTCTGTCTCCGTCCGCGCTCCGGCGGCGTGGAAGATCTCCTCGCGCACGACCGTCCCCTGCACGTCGTTCGCGCCGAAGTGGAGCGCGACGGCCGCGAGGGGCATCCCCATCATGATCCAGTAGGCCTTGATGTTCGGGACGTTGTCGAGCATGAGGCGCGAGAACGCGAGCATCTTGAGGTCGTCCGTACCGGTCGTGTGCCGCCAGCCGCGCCGTTCGAAGACGGTGTTCTCGGGATGGAAGGCGAGCGGGATGAACGCGAGGAAGCCGCCCGTCCGGTCCTGTTGCTCGCGCAGCCGCAGCATGTGGTCGACGCGCTCCTCGTACGTCTCGACGTGGCCGTAGAGCATCGTGCAGTGGGTCGGGATCCCCAGTGAGTGCGCGGTGTCGTGGACGTGGAACCAGATCTCGGAGCTCTCCTTGCCGGGCGCGACGAGCCTGCGCACGCGGTCGGCGAACACCTCCGCCCCGCCGCCCGGCAGCGAGCCGAGCCCGGCTTCCTTGAGCTCGCGCAGCACCTCCTCGTGCGTGAGCCCGGAGAGCGTCGTCATGTGGTGGATCTCGGACGCCGTGTAGCACTTCAGGTGCACGTCGGGCAGCGCATCGTGGAGGGCTGCGATGGTGTCGCGGTAGAAGCCGAAGTCCACGTGCGGGTTCTCGCCGTTGACCATGTGGATCTCGGTGAAGCCGGTCACCTCGCGCTGGCGCAGGACGTCGGCCACGAGCTCGTCCGCGGTGATCGTGTACGCCTGCGGCTGCTTGCTCGTCGCGGCGAATGCGCAGAACTTGCACTTCACGCGGCAGACGTTGGTCTGGTTCACGTACAGGTTCTGGACGAAGTACACCTCGTCCGTGCCTCCGCGCCGGCGCCGCGCCATGTCCGCCAGCTCGCCGAGCGCCAGCACGTCGTCCGACTCGAGGACCGCGAGGCCGTCCTCGAAGTCGAGTCGCTCCCCGCATTCGACCTTCTCCCGGACGCCGTCCAGGGTGCTGAGCTCGGCG
Organism: uncultured Actinomycetes bacterium; assembly: GCA_963848405.1. Classification (GTDB taxonomy): domain Bacteria; phylum Actinomycetota; class Thermoleophilia; order Gaiellales; family Gaiellaceae; genus GMQP-bins7. The sequence continues at coordinate 6,072 of CAWKDP010000026.1, forward strand.
ACGGCCACTAGGCGACGCTCACCTCTCCCGGTCGATGACGATGTGCGTGAGAGCCTCCAGCTCGGGCTCGTCCCGGAGGAAGCTCCGCGCCTTCCTAGCGTAGTCGAGGGCCAGCTTGCGGGACCGGTCGAGGGCGCTCGTCGCGGCGACGCGAACGAGCGCGCCTTCCTTCGGCCCGCCCGCGAGCGCGTGGCGCACGACCACGTCCTCCCGCGCCGCAAGTACGAGCGGGAGGGTCGGCACGCCTTCGCGCAGGTCGGCACCGGGGATCTTCCCGGTCTCGATCGTCTCCCCCACGCAGTCGAGGATGTCGTCGGCGATCTGGAACGCGATCCCGAGCGCGAGGCCGAACCGGCCGAGCCGCGGGTCGCGCGAGCCGAGGAGGCACGCCGCCTCGAAGAGCCGTCCCGTCTTCAGCTCGATGCGGTCGAGATATGCGTCGACCGGCGTGTCCGGGTCGTTCTGCTGCCGGCGCTGCATCGCCTCCCCGCGGACGAGAGCGAGGCAGGCGCGAACGAGAATCTCGACGCCTTCGAGGTCCCCGCCCTCCGCCAGTTCACCGAACGCGCGCGCGAAGAGATGGTCGCCGCCCGCCCGGGCCGCGTCTTCGCCGTGCTCGTGCCACGCCGAGGAGCGGCCACGCCGGAGCTCGGCGCCGTCGATGAGATCGTCGTGAACGAGGCTCGCGACGTGCGCGAGCTCGACCGCGACGGCACAGCGCAGAGCCTGCTCCCAGTTCGACGAAGTCAGGTGAACGAGGAGTGGACGCAGGCGCTTCCCGCCGGCGGCCACCGCGTCCCTGCCCACCGCCTCGACGACGCCGGGATAGCGCGCGACCGCGAGGTCGAGCCGCTCCTCGAGGTCGTCGAGGAACGGCTTCGCTTCCTGGAGAACCGCGCGGGCGCTCACGACGCGCCGTTTCCCTCGGGCCGCCGCGCGGTGTGGAGCGCAACGCTCCCGCCGCCGAGCAGGCGGAACTGGACGTCCTCGAAGCCGGCGTTCTCGAGCAGCGCCGAGAGGTCCTCGGGGCCGGGGAAGCGACGCACGCTCGCGGGCAGGTACGTGTACGCCTTCCCGCCGGGGAGAACCTTCCCAGCGAGTGGGACGAGCACGTCGAACCAGAGCCGGAAGAACGGGCGCAGGAGCCCGCGAGGACGCGTGATCTCCAGTACGGCGAGCTTTCCGCCCGGTCGCAGCACCCGCCCGAGCTCGCGCAGGCCGCCGTCGAGGTCCTCGAGGTTCCGGACGCCGAAGCCGACCGTCGCCGCGTCGAACTCGCCGTCGCCGAAGGGAAGCGCCAGCGCGTCGCCGCGCACCCACTCGATCGTCCCGGACTTCCGCCTCGCCCGTTCCAGCATCGGCTCCGAGAAGTCGAGGCCGACGACTCGCGCACCGCGCCGCTCGGCCTCGACCGCGAGGTCGCCGGTGCCGCAGCAGGCGTCGAGAACTCGATCCCCGGGCCACACGGCCTCCCGCACGGCGAGCCGGCGCCAGCGCTGGTCCAGCCCCGCGGTCATGACGCGGTTCATCACGTCGTAGACCGGTGCGATGCGGTCGAACATGCCGCGAACCTCGTCGGCCACGAGCGTCCCGGAGTCGTACGTCACGACTCGCCCCACCGTTTTGCTCCGACGCTTTCGACCCCGATCTGGTCGAGACAGCGGGCGACGACGAAGTCCACGAGGTCCTCGATCGAGCTCGGCCCGTGGTAGAAGCCCGGGGCCGCGAAGAGGATGACCGCGCCCGCGTCGTTCAGCGTCGCGAGGCCGCGCAGGTGGATCGACGAGAGCGGCGTCTCGCGCGGGACGAGCACGAGCTTCCGCCGTTCCTTGAGTGCGACCGAGGCGGCTCGATGGATGAGGTTCTGCATCGCCCCCGAGGCGAGCGTGCCGACCGTCGCCATCGAGCAGGGGCAGATGACGTATGCGTCCACGAGCGCCGAGCCGCTCGCGTACGGGCTGGAGAAGTCACCCTCCCCGTAGACCGTGACGCGGTCGGCGGCGTCGCCGACGAAGCGCTCGAGCACCTCCTCCCGCGGAAGAGACGGATCGCCGTAGAGCTCGGTCGCGAGCACCTCGATCCCCGAGCGCGAAGCCGTGAGCCCGACCTCGCAGTCGGCAGCCGCCAGCGCGCGGAGCAGGCGCTCGGCGTAGGGAGCACCCGAAGCGCCGGTCACGCCGAGGAAGACGCGCATGGGCTGAAGGCTAGACGGGGCCGTGCGGCGGGGCTTGCCCTACCCGCCGCCGTCCTCGCCGCCGGTAGAGGCGTCGAGGAATGCCCCGAGACGCTGGAGGTTCTCCTGCCCGAGGTACGCGTACGAGCCCATGACCGTGTTTCCGAACTCGGCGGGGTTCGTGAGGTAGCGGACGAGCGTCTCCTGGTCGTACCGCGTTCCGACGTCACTCAAGTCCGGCGCTCCCAGGATGCCGGAGCCCTCTCCGAGATACGTGTGGCAGTTCAGACAGCCCGAGACGGCGAAGAGCTCGGCGCCCTGGGTCGCCACCGGATCGCCTGCGAAGCCCTGCTCCTCGGCCCATGCGGGAACGAGCAGGATCAGCTCGGAGCCGAGCGCCTCGCTCGCGGTCGCGCCCTTCCAGGTGAGGACGCCCATCGAGATCACGGTCAGAGCGGCCGCGATCATCGCGACCGGCCGCCGCGAAGGCTTCCGCTCGCGACGCCGGTCGTAGAAGGGCAGTGCGATGAGGAGGATCAGCAAGACGGTGGGGATGCCCACGGTCGCGATGACGACGGTCTCCGGCCACTCGAAGATCCGCAGGAGGTAGAAGAGGAAGTAGAAGTACCAGTCCGGGCGGGGGATAAAGTCCGTCGTCCCCGGGTCGGCGGCCTCCGTGTAGAGCGGGCCGAGGATGCCTGGCTCGACACCGTCTGCGTCCCAGTACCAGATCACCGCGAGCCCGATGATCACGAGCATCACGATGAAGCCCATGACCGTGTCGTGCCACATCGCGAACGGGAAGAAGGGCTTGCCTTCCTTCTTGACGTCGTCCTTGTAGCGCGCGTTGTCCTCGCGGTTCAGCTCGCCGAGGTCCTTGCCCACTACTCACCACCTCCGGAGCTCCGAACGAGACCCGCGCGCTCACCCGACGGCTTGGCTGCAGGCCGCTCGCGACCCGCCTCCTCTTTCGACCACGTAGGCGACATGACGCCGAGGCGGGCGACGAGGTAGAGGTGGACGAGGATCAGCGCGATGAGCGCGCCCGGTATCAGCAGCATGTGCAGCGCGTACCACTTGGGCAGCGCGTCCGAGGTGATCTCGGGACCGCTCGCGAGGAACGCGGCGAGCCACGGCCCGAGGAAGGGCGCGGTGCCGTTCAGGTTGATCCCGACCACGGTCGCCCAGTACGCGGTCTGGTCCCACGGCAGCAGGTAACCCGTGAAGCCCATGAGCATCCCGCTCACGAGGATGAGGACGCCGATGATCCAGTTCAGCTCGCGCGGGTACTTGTAGGCGCCGAAGAGAAACACCCGGCCCATGTGCAGGAAGAGCAGGATGATGAAGACGCTCGCGCCCCAGCGATGCATGCCACGCACGAGCCAGCCGAGCGTGACGTCGTTCGTGATGTGCTCGATGGACGAATATGCGATCGGCTTGCCCGTGATCGGGTCGATCTCGGACGAGGGCTTGTAGTACATGGCGAGGATCACACCGGTCAGCGTCTGGGAGCCGAACGCGATGAGCGACGCGAAGCCGAGCGTCTGGGCCCAGCTGATGTCTCGAGGGACATTGCGGAAGAGGAACCACTTCGTGCCCCGGACGAACGCGGTGCGCTCGTCGACCCAGTCGAGCGGCGCCAGGATTGCCGTCTCGACGAGCGTCTGGCGGCGGGTCTTCTGGACCGCCATCGCCTAGCCCGTCACCTGGCTCGGGACGATCGGATAGAGCCACGCCGAGATGCCGTCGACGTGCGTTCCGGGCGTCGACCACGGATACCTCGAGATGGTCGCGCTGGCTCCGGTACCGCTCACGCCCCCCACCGCGTAGAGATCGTGGAGGACGAGGTTCCCGTTCCTGATCGAGAACGTGTACCGGTCGAGGGAGCGCACCGGCGGGCCTGCCGTCCTGTTGCCCTCGGCGTCGTACAGGCCGCCGTGACACGGGCAGCCGAACGACTGCGCGAGGACCGGACGTAGCTCGACTCCGCCCACATCCTTCCTCGCCTCCTCGTCGATCGGCCCGTTCGGCTGCACCGGGCAGCCCATGTGCACGCAGCGGCTATAGAGGATCGTGAAGCTCGGCTGGCCGGCCTCGCTCTGCCCGTTGTTGCGGACGAACGCAGTGCGGCGCGTGACCTCGCCCTGAGCGGGGTTGGCGAGATAGGTCGCGATCACGTACTCGCCCTCCGGGAAGTTCTCGAGCGGCCCGAGGTCGGCGTCGTCGGTCTCCACGTCCGTGAAGGACGGGAGCACCATGAAGCCGAGCACGGGCAGGGTCAAGACGGCCCCGAGGGCTCCGCTCAAGCCGATCAGCGACGCCTCGAGGAACTTCGAGCGCGGGTACGCGGGGAGCGGCTTCTCCGGCTCTACCGAGGCAGGCGCGGCCACGTCCGCGACCGTGCGGGTCTCGGGTGCGATCTCGGGAACCTCGCCGCGTACGTCGCGGGTGACGTCGCGCGCCCAGAGGAGCCCGAACACGACTGCGAGCACCGCGCCGATGGCCGCGACGATCCAGCTGATGACGAGGCCGAGGAGGAGACAGGCGATCCCGATCGCGAAGCCGATCGGCCACAGGCTGGGCCCCGGTGTATGCGGAGTGTCGCCGTGCGGTGCGCTCAACTCGGGCCCTTCCGGTTCAAGCCTGGATCAACCCTCCACTGGATTCAATCGGTCGACCGCTGCGCGTGTCAACGACGTGACATCTGTCGCGACGCGCTGATTCTGCACATTGGGCGGGACGGCTGTCACGACAAGGCGTCGAGGCCGTACTCCCGCCACCTCCGCGTGACGACCTCGCGGACCTCGTCGCTCATCTCGATCTCCTCCGGCCACGGCCGAGCGTCCTCCTCCGGGAGCTTGTGCGTCGCGTCGATCCCGAGCTTCCCGCCGTAGAACTGGCGGCCGGGCGCGTGGTCGAGGTGGTCGAGCGGGCCTTCGGTGATGAGGACGTCCCGCTTCGGGTCGACATTCGCGGTCACGCGGAAGAACACGTCGGCGTAATCGTGCACGTTCACGTGCTCGTCCACCACGACGATCGACTTCGAGAGCGAGAGCATCCCGAGACCCCAGAGCGCGTGCATGACCTTCTGCGCATGGCCCGGGAATGCCTTGCGGATCGACACGATCACGCAGTTGTGGAACGCGCCGGCGACCGGAAGGTCGTAGTCCACGATCTCCGGCAACGTCATGCGGACCGCCGGCAGGAAGATCCGCTCCGTTGCCTTCCCGAGCCACGCATCCTCGGCCGGCGGCTTGCCGACGACGATCGACGGATAGATCGCGTCTCGGCGCATCGTCAGCGCAGAGATCCGGAAGATCGGGAACTCCTCCGCGTGCGAGTAGTAGCCCGTGTGGTCGCCGAACGGGCCCTCGATCCCGACGTCGTCGCGCGACACCGTCCCTTCGAGGACGATCTCCGCGTTCGCGGGCACCTCGAGGTCGACGGTCTTGCAGCGCACGAGCTCGACCGGCTCGCCTCGCAGGAAGCCTGCGAGCATGAGCTCGTCGAGGTGGTGCGGGAGCGGCGCCGATGCCGCGTACGTCGTCACCGGGTCGAGCCCGAGCGCGACCGCGACCGGGATCGTGCCGTCCTCGGAGGCGAGGAGGTCGGCCCGGCCGTCCTTGTGCATCTGCCAGTGCATGAATGTCGAGGCACGGTCGATCACCTGCATCCGGTACATGCCGACGTTGCGGACGCCTGCCTTCGGGTCCTTCGTGATGACTGCCGGGAGCGTGATGAAGGGAGCCGGGTCGCCCGGCCAGCAGCGCTGGATCGGAAGCGTCGCGAGGTCGACACGGTCGGCCTCGAGGACGATCTCCTGGCACGCGCCTTTCGAAACGACCTTCGGAAGCGAATCGGCGACCGACTTCAGCTTCAGCAGCCCCTTCACCTTCTCGACGAGGCCCTGCGGCGGTTGCATGTCGAGCACGTCGCCGAGCTTCGCGGCCGCGTCGTCGAGCGTCTCGACCCCGAACGCGAGGCACATGCGGCGCTCCGTGCCGAACTGGTTGATCAGGAGCGGATACTGCGAGCCCTTCGGGTTCTCGAAGAGGAGCGCAGGCCCGCCGGCCTTCACGACCCGATCCGTGATCTCCGTGATCTCGAGGTCCGGGTCCACCTCGGCCGAGATGCGCCGAAGCTCGCCCTCGCGCTCGAGGAGGGCAATCCACTCGCGGAGATCTCGCGTGGGCGCCGCCACGGCGCGGTCAGTCTAGGGCCTCGAGCGCGTAGTCCACCGCCTCGTCCAGGGTCAGACGACGGCCAGCGAAGCGTCCTCGCTCGAACTCCACACCGGACAGCGCCAGCACGGGCGCCGCGAGCTCGTCGCGCTGTTGCTCCCACAGGCCGAGCGGACCGCGGGCTTCCTCGGCTTCGATCGCGCCCCACAGGCGCCCCGCGCGCGTCGAGTCGTTGTGTCGGGCCGCGATGCCGGCGATGCGGGCGAGCGAGAAAACCGTGCGCTGCCGGTCTCCGGTGCTGCGCGAAAGCATGAGGACCACACAGCTGTGCCTGAGGGCCTCATCGACCCGGCCGAGCTCGAGAACGTACGAAGCCAGCCGGTCGAGTATCGTGCGCTTGCCAAAAAGTGAAGCCGGCCACACGGGCGAGCTCGGCGCTCTGCTCGAGCAGCTCGAGCCCCCGTTCGACGTTCCCCTCGCCGTATTCGACGCGTCCGAGGCCGCCGAGCGCCGCTGCCTCGCCCACGCGGAACCGAAGCGCCCGATAGCGAGCGAGGCTCTCCTCGATCAGCGAGCGCCCACGTTCCGCGTCGCCGAGAAACCAGAAGTTGTCGCCCAGGCGATTCAGGACGATGGCGATCCCGCGGTCGTCGCCGGCGCGCCGATACAGATCGAGGCTCTTCTCGTTCTGGTCGATGACGTCTTCGGCCCGGCCGCCGCTTGATCCCGTCGAGCTTGAGAGGCAGCGCCAGCAACCCGCGCCGTAGGCCGTACGGCAACCCCTCCGCCCGCTCGAGCAGCGCCTCGAAGCGCCGTACACCCTCGAACGGGCTGAGCGCCACCCAGAAACCTTCGAGCGCGACCGCGATTCGAACCGAGAGCTCGACATCTCGGTCGAACGCCCAATCGATCGCCGAGCGAAAGTTCTCCTGCTCGGCGATCGCCACGTCATGCCGCTGTCGTCCGTGAACCTCGATCGACTCGTACGTCATCCCGAGGGACTGCGCGAGCTCGAGAAAGAACCGGGCGTGCCGCCGCCGAAGCTGTCCTTCGTCGCCCGACTCGCCGAGCCGCTCCGCCGCAAACTCTCGGATCGTCTCGAGCATCCAGTAGCGCTCGTTCGTGAAACGGAGGAGGCCCTTCTCGACGAGCGATTGCACGGTGTCGAGGTCGGCATCCGCCACCTCCTCCGCGGCCGCGAGAGTGCAGCCGCGGGCGAAGACCGAGAGGCGGGCGAACAGCCGCTGCTCGTCCCCGTCGAGGAGGTCGTAGCTCCACTCGATCGTCGCGCGCAGCGTCTGCTGGCGGGGGTCTGCGTCGCGACCGCCCTTCAAGAGATCGAGGCGGTCCGAGAGGCGATCGAGGACCTGCGCCGGAGAGAGCGCCTTCGTGCGGGCAGCCGCGAGCTCGACGGCGAGCGGCAGGCTGTCGAGCCGCGCACAGAGCTCTCCGATCTCCTCGCTCGGAGCGAGCTGCGAGCGCATGCAGAAGAGCTCGACGGCCTCGGGCTCGGCGAGCGGCGGCACCTCGTACTCGACCTCACCGCGCACGCGCAGGCGCTCGCGGCTCGTGACGAGCAAGGCAAGGTTGGGGCAGCGCTCGACGAGCGACGCGAGCTCCGGTGCCGCCTCGATCACCTGCTCCAGGTTGTCGAGAAGCAACAGCAGCTCCCGCTCGCCGACGTGCTCGGCGAGCCCGTCCGTGGCGCCGAGCGTCTGCGCGATCGTCTCGGTGACGAGTGTCGGATCGCGGAGCGCGGCAAGGCCGACCCAGAAGACACCCGCCTTGTACTCGGGCACGAGGGTGGACGCCGCCTCGATCGCGAGCCGGGTCTTCCCGGACCCGCCGGGGCCGGTGAGGGTGACGAGCCGCGCGCCGCCCTCGATCCGTGAGAGCACGTCCTCGACCTCGGTCTCTCTGCCCACGAACGAGCTCGCCGGTCGCGGCAGGTTCGTGTTCGAGATCGTCTTCAGCGGAGGGAAGGAGCCGTCGCCGAGCTGGAAGATCGCGACCGCCTCGGCGATGTCCTTGAGCCGATGCTCGCCGAGGTCGGTGAGCGAGCTCTCGACGAGCTCGGCGGTGGCAGCCGAGCAGATCACCTGGCCGCCGTGACCCGCAGCCGCGACCCGGGCCGCGAAGTGCACGTCGTCTCCGACGTAGCCTTCGTCGGTCAGAAGCGGGGTCCCGGTGTGCAGGCCCACACGCACCTGGATGGCGTCGGCGGCGAGTCTCGCTGTTAGCTCGGCCGCGGCCGCCACAGCACCGGGCGCGGTCGGGAAGGCGAAGAAGAAAGCATCGCCCTGCGTGTCGACCTCGACACCGCCTTCGCGGGCGCAGGCTCCGCGTATCACTCTCCTGTGCTCGGCGAGCGCTCTTGCGTACTCCTCCGCGCCGAGCTCGTGCAGGAGCCGCGTCGACCCTTCGACGTCCGTGAAGAGGAACGTGACCGTGCCGGTGGGGAGATCGCCGCGCGTGGAACAATCATGGCCCCGTCGGAGGCGAAGGATGGCCTGCAGCTCGCCGTGTGGTGGGCCACTCCCGTGGAGTGCATCTCGGCGACATCTCGGCGTGAACGCGGCGGAGAGCTCGACGCCGAGTCGGCGCGGACTGCCGCGGCGACGCTCGCCGGCTTGTCCGAGCGGTGGGTGGAGGTCCCGCCCGTCGATCGTGTGCGGGACTCCGCGAGGAGGATCGTGGCGACGCATGAGCTCCGAGCGGGAGGCGCGTTACAGCTCGCGGCGGCACGGGTTGCGAGCAGCGAGACGCCGGACTGGCTGCCGTTCGTCACGCTCGACGAGCGCCTCGCCCTGGCTGCGCGACGCGAGGGATTCCCAGTCCTGGGCGGGTAACCGCCCGCCGGTAGGGCGCGCTAGTGCCGGCCGCCGCGATGCTTTCGCCAGGCGTTCAGGTCGCCGAGCAGGATCACCGCGATGAAGACGAGGCCGACGACGAGCATCGAGAGCACGATGTCGCGGCCTTCCTCTGCGGCCGTCTTGGCGAGGAGCGCTGCGAACGCGGCGAGCATCGGGGCGACTCTAGCCGACGAGGCGGGCGTGCGCAGCGAGCGCTCGGGCTACCTCGTCGTCTCCCGCAGCATCCCGAGCGGTCGCCTCGAGCGCGGCACCGTCGCCGCGGAGGCGCAGCTCGTCCCGCGCGGCGTCGAGCCCGCCCTCGCCTAGCCGCGAGGCCGTCGCGGCCCACGCCGCGGCGTCGCCGTCACGCTCCTCGGCCCGCGCCTGCGCGCAGAGCGAGATGAGCTCCGCGAGATCCGCCACGGCCGCGACGCTCCCCGTCTCGGCGACCCGGACGAGGCCGTGCGCGTAGAGGTAGTCCCCGAGGAGAAGCGCAACGTCCTCGTCGGCCGGGGCGAAGAGCCGCGGCCGCCCGTAGTGGACGAGGTAGCCCTCGTAGATCGTCTCCAGGCCGAGCCGGAGCTCCTCGGGCGCGAGCGGCGAGAAGACGGGCTCCGCTCGGCGCTCGGCCTCGGGCAGAAGCACCTCCGCCCAGAGCGGGCTCTCGGCGGCCGCCTCGTCCGCGATGACGTCCCACACAGCCGGGGACCCTAGTCCGGGCGAGAGACCGCCCGTGGCGGTTCGAGCTCGACCTCGACCGGGACGTCCGGCCGGCCCTCTTCCTCCCAGCTCTCGAGCCGCACCCGCTCGCGGAAGAACCCCCAGATCGCGCGCAGACCGGCCATCGTCGGCAGCGCGACGAGCACTCCGGCGATGCCGTACAGCTCGCCGCCGGCCAGCAGCCCGAAGATCACGAGCAGCGGGTGCAGACGCAACGCGCTGGCCATGACGTTCGGGACGACGACGTGCCCCTCGACCTGGTAGATGAAGAGGAAGAGGAGCGCGACCCAGATGACGCTGATCGGGTCGACGAAGAGCGCATAGATGACGGGCGGCACGGCGGAGAGCCAGGGGCCGATGTACGGGATCACCTCGATGAAGGCCGTCCACAGGCCGAAGAGGAGCGCGTACTCCTCCGCTCCGTCGACGAGCCCCGTCACGCCGAGGATGTACATCCCGACGCCGGCGCTCGTGCCGATGACCGTGGACAGGATCGCCTGCCCCTTGACGTAGCCCCAGAGCGCGCTCTCGATCTGCTGCGTCAGCGGCGGGCCGTCGTGCGGCGGGAAGCGCGCGTCGATCGAGCGCTCGAGCCGCGGCATGTCGAGCAGCATGTAGATCGAGATGACGACGATGAGGATCAGCGAGAAGAGGAGAAGCACCACGGAGAAGGCGGCTCCCTGCGCGAACTCGATCGCCTCCTGCGCGTAGCCGGAGATCTCGCCGGCCCCGAGCCCGTCGATCCACTCGTTTACCTGCTCGCGGATCTGGATGCTCTCGAGCCCGTGGTCGTCGAGCCAGAGCTGGAGCCCGTCGATGTCCTCTTCGGCCGCGGTCTCGCCGCTGTCCGTCTCCTCCTCGGTGACGTACTCGTCGATCCGGTCCGCCGCGTTCCGCGCCTGGTCGAAGGCGACGGCGCCGATAGCGATGAGGACCGCAGTGACCACGGCGGCGAACAGGAGGTAGACGATCGTCACCGCGATCCCGCGCGGCAGCTTCAGCTGCGTGAGATCGCGGACGAGCGGGTTGAGCATGAACGCGATGACCGACCCGGTCAGGAAGAGGAAGAGCACGTGCCCGAGCGTCGACGCGAGCAAGAACGCGAGGACGAGGAGAACCGGCAGGCCGACGAGCTGGACCCAGCGCGGGATCTTGATCGTCGGGCCGGACCCGGCCATGCGGTTGATCGTACAGAGGGCGGCTCGGCGGGCAGGTAGCACGCTGGCGACCTTGCTACGGTCAGCATATGAGCACCCCCCGCTCGCGGCACGCCGCCAGGCTGCGCGCACATCGGCGTCGGGCGCAGCAGCGGGCGCGGTGGCTGGTCCTCGGCGTCGCCGTCGCGATTCTGCTCGCTGTCACCTTCGCGGTCACGGCGTTCTCGGGCAACGGCTCGTCCGGCAGCGCCCCGACAACGGCTGCTCCGACGAACGCCCCGGTCACGACGACCCGGCCCGAGCCAGTGGTCCTCGCCACCGTCGGGAATCTCCGCATCCAGTCTCCGGTCGCGCAGGACGGGGTCACGACGGTCGGGTTCCACGGGTCGGGCCAGGGCGCTCTCGTGCTGCAGCCCGTCGGACCGCAGGCGAACGAAGGGCTGCTCGCGCGGCTCTGGCACCGGATCACCGGCTCGACGCACCGCGGCCTGCCCTGGTACCAGCTCGAGAGCGGGTCGCTCACGACGCTCGATGTCGGCTCCGTGCCCGGAACGGACGTGTACTCCCCCGTGGACGGAACCGTGGTCGCGATCCGCGACTACATCATCTCGGGCAAGCGTTACGGGGCCGAGATCGAGCTGCGGCCGTCGTCCGCCCCGTCGCTCGTCGTCGCGCTCCAGCACGTCGACCCCGACCCGGCGATCTCCGTCGGCGTGAACGTCGCAGCTGGGTCGTCGAAGCTCGGCACGGTCGTGGACATCACCAAGGTCGAGCGCCAGGCGCTCGCGCGCTACTCCGGCGACCGGGGTGCGAACGTCGCCATCCAGGTCTACCCCTCGGCGACGCTCGGCGTCCCCTAGTAGCCGGCCGAGTGCGGATCCTCTTCGTCGCCGACGTCGTGGGCGCGCCCGGGCGCGGCGCGCTCGAGGCGAGGCTCCAGTCGCTCCGGGCAGAGCTCGAGATCGACGCGTGCGTCGTGAACGGCGAGAACGCGGCCGACGGGGTGGGCATAACGCCGCGGCTCGCGGAGCGCCTGCTTGCGGCCGGCGCGGATGCGATCACGCTCGGCAACCACGCATTCCGGCGCAAGGAGATCGGCCCGTACCTGGACGAGTCCGAGCGCATCGTCCGGCCCGCGAACACCTCTGCCCTGACGCCCGGGCGAGGCCTGACCGTCGTCGCGACGACCTCGGACACGCCGCTCGCGGTGATCAACGTCCTCGGCTCGCTCTTCCTCCACCCCGCGACGTCGATGTTCGAGGTGGTGGACCGGCTCGTGGACGAGGCGAGGAGCGAGACCCCGCTCGTGCTCGTGGACGTCCACGCCGAGGCGACGAGCGAGAAGATCGCCCTCGCCCGCTGGCTCGACGGCAAGGTCACGGCGGTCGTCGGCACCCACACCCACGTGCAGACCGCGGACGCGCGGGTGCTGCCGGGCGGAACGGCCTTCATCACGGACGCGGGCATGACCGGCCCGCACGACTCCGTGATCGGCGTCGAGGCCGAGCTCGCGATCCGGCGCATGCGCACCGGGATGCCCGTGCGCTTCGAGACCGCGCAGGGGGACGTCCGGATCGAGGGCGTCGTGATCGACTGCGACCCGGCTTCGGGCCGGGCGACGGCGATCGAGCCGCTGCGCGTACTGCATTCGTAAGACTCCCGGTGTGCTCTTCCGGCCCGAGGCATTCGAGCCGCTGACGGTGACGGCGTGGTCGGCCGCGGCCGTCCGCGACCGGATCGCCGCGCTCGTCGCGGACACGGACGAGGCATTCCGCGGCCCGCGTCTCTTCTGGCGCGCCCACGAGTGGGATCGCTGGCAGGCGACGAGCCCGATGAAGACCCTGTACACGGGCTCCGCGGGAGTCATCTGGGCGCTCGACGCGCTGCGGCGGCGCGGGTACGCGGAGACCACGCTCGACCTCGCCGACCTCGCTGTGCGGAACCTCGAGCTCTTTCGCGAGCGCCCCGACTACATGAGGGGCGTGAAGCTGCCGGAGCCGCAGGGAGTCGGCGCTGCTCATGGGCGAGACCGGAATCGCCCTCGTCGCCTGGCTGCTCTCCCCGAGCGACGAGCTGGCCGACCGCCTGCTCGAGCTCGTGCGCGCAGAACGTCGCGAACGAGGCCGAGGAGCTGATGTGGGGCTCGCCGGGAACGCTCATCGCGGCCAAGGCGATGCTCGACTGGACCGGCGACGAGCGCTGGCGGGCCGCCTGGAACGAGAGCGCGGAGGCACTCCTCGCGCGTCGCGGCGAGGACGGGCTGTGGACGCAGCGGCTGCACGGGCAGGAGCTGCCGGAGCATGAGCCCGCCGCACGGAGTCGTCGGGAACGTCGGCGCACTGCTTCCGCTGCTCGACGACGTCCGCGCCGAGCGGCTGCGCCGCGAGACCGTTGCGATCCTGCGCGACACCGCGATCGTCGAGGACGGCCTCGCCAACTGGCCGCCGCGCCCGCGGCCCGAGCTCCCTGGGCCCGACGGCCAGATCCGGCTCCAGTGGTGCGCCGGCGCACCAGGATCGTGATCGCCGCGCCGTACTACCTCGACGAGGATCTCCTGCTCGCCGGCGCGGAGCTCGTCTGGCGTGCAGGCCCGCATGGGCTCGAGAAGGGCGCGGGCATCTGCCACGGCACCGCGGGCAACGGCTATGCGTTCCTCAAGGCCTTCGAGCGCACCGGCGACGAGCTGTGGCTCGAGCGCGCGCGGCGCTTCGCGGTCCACGCCCTCGAGCAGGTGGACCGAGCGCGCGAAGGAGCCGGCCGGGGTCGCTACTCGCTGTGGACGGGCGACATCGGCGCGGCGCTGTTCGCCGCCGACTGCCTCGAGTCGCGGAGCTCGTACCCGGTCGTAGACTCGCTCGACTGGTAGCTCCCCGCTGGCAAGAGCAGCCAGAGCGCGACGAAGGGCGCGAACCAGGGCAAGTAGAGGTAGAACCAGTGGCTCAGCGACAGCTGGAACGCGATGAGCACGGCCGCGCTCAGGGCCGCGAGCTGCACGGGCCCTTTCGACCTCGGATAGACGCCGACGACCAGCGCGAGCGCGACCGCGCCGACCGCGAGGACGGGCTGGACGAGCCCCAGGTCGGGGATCCCGGCGGCGTGGTACTGACCCCACTCCCAGAGCGAGAACGGCGAATCGCGCCCGAGCTGGAAGGCGATCGTCCGCTCCCAGAAGGTCTCGACCGCCACCCAGAGATCCGGCTCCAGCAGCAGTACCGCGAACGCGAGCACGGTCGCAGCGAGAAAGGCAACACCGAAGCGAACGAGGGTCCGAACGCGCACCGAGGGGTAGCCCGCCCACAACGGCGCGAGGAGCAGTGCGCCGAACTTGGCCCATCCCGCGAGCGCGACCGCTCCGCCTCGCGCCAGGGGTGACGAGACGAGCCAGAAGCCCCAGACGAGGGCGGCGGGCATGAGCGCGTCGTTCGTGTTCGCATTGAGCATGTATGCCGTGAACGGGTAGGCGGCCCACGCGAAGGCGAGCGCGGCCGCGAGGCGTGTCCCGCCGAAGCGCAGCCCGACGAGCACGAGCCCGAGCACGGTCAGCAGGTCGAGCGCGATCGAGGTCGCGTGCGCCGCCGGAAGCGAGTCCCACTTCCCGCTCCAGCCGAAGATCGACGTCGCCGGCACGTACGCGAGGTACGACACCGGCCCGTACGTGTCCCCGCGCTCGTTTGCCGATTCGCAGCGGCCGTTCGTCTGGATCCGGTCTCGCACGTCGCCCTCGGCGTCCTCGGGGCCGCACTCCTCGAGGTCGCCGCGAATCGGCATGTGGCCGTACGGCGCCTGCCCGTCGATGATCCGGCTCGCGCCGATGACGCCCGCGTACCCGACGTCGATGACGCCGCGCGGCGTCTCGACGTTGAGCCCGATGCGGAAGCCGAGCAGGAACACCGTCGCGGCCGCGAGCACCCACACCGGCCACACCGGGCGCAGCCGAGCTCCCGGGCGCCGGAAGCCGATCCAGGCCGCGCGGCCCAGCAGGTACAGGAGCGGCGGATACGCGAGCGGGACGCTGCGGAAGATCTCGCCGCGGTTGAAGAAGGCGAGGGAGACGGAGAACGCGACGAGCGCGAGCAGGTCGAGGTTGCGCAACGAGAGTGGTCGACGGAAGTCCGCGAGCCCGAGCAGGAAGACCGCGCACAGCCCGAGCCAGACGTGCCAGCTGTTCAGCGTCTTGCCGCCGAAAGCCCCCTCGCGGCCGCGTGCCATCTTCCAGGCAACCTGCGGCCCGGTCCACGCCTCCGTCACGCGCCCGCTCAGGTCCTCGACAGTCACGAGCGCGATCTGTCCGGCGTCGCCGGACCACGCCTTTACGACCCAGGTCTTCGGCACCGGCCTGAACCTCGCGGACGTCGTCGGGTCGGGCGGGTACCGCTCGAGCCACCGGGCGACCTTCGGGTGAGCGAGCGCGATGCGGGTCGCCTGGTCCTCGGTCAGCCTGGCGATCTCGGCGTGTCCCGCTGCCGTTGCGCTAGGCGCGAGCGCAACGGCCGACAAGACCGCCGCGACGAGAAAGCTCAGCCGCGGCGCCCGAACGACCAGAGCTTGTTGCCGACGAAGTTGACCGGCGTGACGAGGACGATCGCGATCGCCTGCGCGAGGACCTTGCTCGCCCCGATCTCGACGAGGAGATAGAGCACGGTGAGATTCGCGCCGAGCGCCAGGGTGGAGACGACGAGGAAGCGCATGCCCTGATAGGCGACATGGCCGCGCTGCGCACGGAACGTCCAGAGCCGGTTCCACGTGTAGTTGTTCGTCACCGCGACGAGGAACGAGCAGATGGCGGCCGGCAGGTAGTGCACCCCGACCTCGAGCACGAGGAGCGAGTAGACCAGGAGATTGACGACGTAGCCGCTCGCACCGACGACGCAGAACCTGACCAGCTGCTCCCAGTTCCCGCGGCGGCGGAGCGCTGCGCTCACGCGCGCACGCGACAGCGGCACGCTCACCCGGGCGGAGGACGAGTCCACAGACGGCGAGCGTAGCCGAGTCCTCGGCCGCGTCCACGCTCGAACGCGTCAGCCACGCTGGAAGCCGCCCGCGCCGACGAGCGGGACGAACCGGCAAGGGATCGACTCCCGCTCGACGGGACCGTGCTCGGACTTCACGACCTGGACGAGCTCCTGGCCCCAGCGCGTGCCGCGAGGCACTACGAGCCGGCCGCCTTCGACGAGCTGCTCGTACAAGGCGTTCGGCACGGTGGGAGCGGCGGCGGCGACGGCGACGGCGTCGAACGGCGCCCGCTCGGGAACGCCGAGCGAGCCGTCTCCGAGACGGACGTCGACGTAGCCGTAGCCGGCATCGGCGAGCACGGCCCGCGCCCGCTCGTAGAGCTCGGGCACCAGCTCGATCGTCGTCACGTCGCGGACGAGCTCGGCGAGCACTGCGGCCTGGTAGCCGGAGCCGGTCCCGACATCGAGAACACGCTCGTCTCCCGCGAGCTCGAGGAGCGAGCAGATCGCGGCCACGATGAACGGCTGCGAGATGGTCTGCCCGGAGCCGATCGGCAGCGCGCCGTCCTCGTACGCGAGCGCCCGCATGCTCTCCGGCACGAAGAGCTCGCGCGGAACGCGGCCCATTGCCGCGAGGACGCGCTCGTCCGTGATCCCACGCTGCCGAAGCTGGTGCTCGACCATGAGCCGTCTCGCCTCTGCCGGGTCAGCAGGCGCCGGCACTCGAGGTCACTTCGCGAGCGTGCGGAGCCCCGCGTAGCGCGCGGCCTCGCGACCTCTCATGCGTACCGCCAGCGCCGGCAGCACGACGGCGACGACGTACCCCGCGACGGGAATCAGCGCCACGAGCAGGACGAGGACGCCGACCGCGCTGATGTACGTCCCGACTCCGAGACGCGTGGCGCCGCGCCGCAGGGCGCCGACCACCACGACGGCTGCAGCAAGCGAGCCGAGAGTGCCGCCGACGATCCCCGCGATCGTCTCCGCGGTATCGCCGATGAGATACCCGATCACCGCGCCGGCGGCGATGCCGAGCGCGACCGCCAGGCCGATACCGACCCTGTTCGCCGCGAGCAGCCCGGAGAGCATCACGCCCGCCCCGAGCCCGAGCCCGAGGGTCACTCCGATCGTGTACCAGTCGTCCACGCCGCCAGTCTACGGCCCGCGCTTCCGCTCTCGGCAATCCGATCGGCGCTCGCTCTCGTAGGTCCCGGTGGATCCACCGGACAGGGGAGGTACGGCTATGCGCAAGCGCAGTGTCGTTGTAGTCGTCGGTCTCGTCGTGGGCGCGCTCCTTGTTGCATCGCTCGCGATCGCGGCCAGCGGCAAGAAGAACTTCCGTGCGGGTGACCTCGTCGGGTACGAGGAGAATCCGGACATCTCGACGGTCGCGACGGGCTCGTTCATGGCGACCGTCGACGAAAGCGCCCAGACGATCGAGTACGAGCTGAGCTATGCGGGGCTCGAGGGCACCGTCCTGCAGGCGCACATCCACTTCGGCAAGCGGGCGGTCAACGGCGGGATCACCGTGTTCCTCTGCGGAACGGCGGCGAGCCCAGGGCCCGCAGGCACGCCCACCTGCCCGGAGTCGGGCACGGTCTCTCGGACGGTCGGCGTGGGTGACATCCTCGCGCCCGGAACGCAGGGCATCGAGGCAGGGAACTTCGCAGAGCTCGTCGCAGCCATGCGGAACGGGAGCACGTACGCGAACGTGCACTCGACCAAGTGGCCGGGCGGCGAGATCCGCGCCCAGATCAACGACCGCTGACGGCGGTGGGACGAGGGGGCCTTTCGGCCCCCTCGTCCCGCAGGGTCAGACTTCAGTCTGACCCAGGTCTTGGGTGGAGGCGTTCTCAGTCGCGGGCGCCGGGAGGCCACCACCTCAACCGGGTCAGGCTGAAGCCTGACCCCCTTCTAGTCGTTCGATAACGGCCAACCCGAACGCGGCGGCACGCGCGCCGTCGACCACCCGGTGGTCGAACGTGATCGCGACAGTTCCCTGCTCGCTGACGACGACCTCGCCGTCCCGCACGACCGGCCGCGGCGCGATCCGTCCGATACTCAGGATCGCGACCTCCGGGTGGTTGACGATCGGAGTCTGGAACAGACCGGCGAGCTTCCCCGCGCTCGAGACCGTGAACGTGGACCCGCGCAGCTCGTCCGGAGAGATCGTGCCGGTGCGGGCCGCCTCCGCGAGCCGCTCGATCTCCGCGTGGATCTCGGCGACCGTCTTCCCGCGACAGTCCCGGACGACGGGTACCACGAGCCCCTGCTCGGTCTGCACGGCGAACCCGATGTCGCAGCGCTCGAGGTAGACGATGGCGTCGCCGTCGAGGCGCGCGTTCAGCTCCGGGAACTCCGCGAGCGACTCGGCGCATGCCTTCACGACGGTCGCCAGCAGCTCCACCCGTGGGACCGACCCGAAGTCGCATTCCTCGACCCACGTGACCGGCGGCACCTCCCGGTGCGCGCGCGTCATGTGCTCGGCGATGACGCGCCGGACACCGCGCAGCGGCTCGCGGCGCCCTTCGGCGGGAGCCGGGGCGGGAGCCGCGGCGGAACGGACGTCGTCCTCGCTGATCCTGCCTCCCGGACCGGTCCCGGTGACGGCGCCGAGCTCCACACCGAGCTCGTCGGCGATACGCCGGACGAGCGGCGTGGCCTGCACCTTCTGCGCGGATCGAGAAGCGGGCGCGCGATTCTCGCCTTGTGTCAATTTGACACCAGGAGTCGTCGCGGGCTCGGGCACGGCCTCGTCCGGCGCTCCGATCACGACGAGCACGGCGCCCACGGGCGCGATCTCTCCCTCCGGAACGACGATCCTCAGGACCGTCCCCGCGTACGGAGACGGGATCTCCACCGTCGCCTTGTCGGTCTGGATCTCGACGAGCGGGTCGTCCTCCGCGATCTCCTGACCTTCGGCGACGAGCCAGCGCGCGACCTCGCCCTCGGTCAGGCCCTCCCCGAGATCGGGCAGCTTGAACGACTGCGCCATCTCAGGGGATTGTCGTGAAGCGAATCGCGTCGTGCGTCAGGACCGCGTGGACGCCCTGAACGCCGTTCACGACCTGCGTCACGCGCAGGTCCACTACGACGCTCGCCAGCGCGAGCGCGTCTGCGCGCTCGACGCCGTGCTCGCGTCCCATGAGCTCGAGCATCGCGTCGATGGCAGTTGCCGCCGCCTCGTCCAGGTCCTCGTCGAAGCCGAGCGTCAGCCACGCCTCGGGCGTCCACGCGACCGGCGTCCGGAGCTCAGGCTCGTCGCGAACCGTCAGCGTGAGCTCGGCGCGCTCGAGTGGGCACTCGATCGCGAGCTGCGAGACCTCGCCGTCGCCCTGCCTCGCATGGCAGTCGCCGGCGGAGAAGAGCGCGCCGTCGACCGGGATGGGCAGGTAGAGCCGCGTGCCGGCGACGAGCTCCTTGCAGTCGACGTTCCCGCCCCAGACGCGAGGCGGAGCCGTCGGATGGATGCCGGGCTCCGGCGGCGCCATCCCCATGACGCCGAGGAAAGGTGCGAGACCGACCTCGCGGCCACGGTCGTCCCGCCCGACCCCGCGCTCCGGATCGAGCTCCCAGCGAAGGAGAACGCCGCCTTCGACGAGCCCGAGCCGGACGTTCAGCGGCGACTCCCAGTCGCCGGCGGCGCACCACCCCCACGATCCCGGGACGACGCGGTCGATCGCGACCTCGAGCGTCTGGCCGGCCTGCGCGCCGCGTACCTCGACGGGCCCGACGAGCGCGTGCCCCACGTCGAGCTCCTCGTCTCGCGGCTCGTACTCGACGCCGGGCTCGACGTGCCAGCCGGCGTCGAGACAGGCGAATGCGATGGTGTCCCCCGAGTCGATCGCGAGCACGGGCTCGAGCTCGCGCGAGAAGTGCCCGTGCAGCGTCCGCCGCTCGAGCGGGATCTCGTGCACGCTCATCAGGCGAGGCGCTCGGCCAGGCCCTCGTAGTGACGGACGAGCCCGTCGGCGTCGAACCGGATCTCCGCGACGAACTCGCCGGACGTAAAACGGATCGTGCGGTTTCCGATCGGCTCGTATCGCTGCCGCTGCTCGCTCACCTCGAGCTCCGGCACCGAGACCCAGCGCATGACGTAGTCACGCGCGTCCCCGCCTTCCAGCAGGCCGTCGCGCAGGACCGGCAGCGAGTTGAAGAGCGGCGAGTTCCCGAGGTCGAAGCAATCCAGGCCGTCGAGCGCGACCTCGGCGCTCCGCTCGCCGACGACTTCGAGTTGCAGCATGTCGCCGGCGAGCTCGTACCGCAGCTCGTAGACGACCCCGATCTGCGTGCCCGCGGCATGCAGCTCGGGCCCGTCCAGATCGACGCGAGCGATCTCCATACGCGGCTCGTCGAGCCCCCGCCAGACGACGGTCGTCACGATCCGAGCAAGCGCCTGGCCGCGTCGACGACACGCTCGACCGACGGCATGTACGCGTCCTCGATCTGCCAGTAGGGATACGGGACGTCGTATCCGGTCACACGCACCACCGGCCCCTGGAGGTCGTAGATCGCCTTCTCGGCGAGGACGGCCGCGACCTCGGCCATGTACCCGCAGGTACGTGGCGCCTCCTGGACGAGCACCGCCCGGCCGGTCTTCGCGACCGAGTCGAGCAGGGCTTCCTCGTCCAGCGGCTTCAGCGTGCGCACGTCGAGAACCTCGACCGAGGCCTCGCCGGCGAGCGCATCCGCGGCGCGCTCCGCGAGCGGCACCATCGCCCCGTACGCGACGAACGTCACATCCGTCCCTTCGCGAGCCACGCGCGCCTCACCCAGGGGCACGACGTGCTCGCCTGCCGGCACCTCGGCCTTCGCGGTCCGGTAGTGGAGCTTGGGCTCGAAGACGACCACCGGATCCGGGTCGCGGATCGCGGCCGCGAGCAGGCCCTTCGCGTCGGCGGGATTCGACGGGATCGCGACCTTCACCCCCGGCGTGTGCACGTAGTACGTCTCAGGCGAGTCGTCGTGCAGCTCGGGCGCCCGTACGCCGCCGCCGTAGGGCATGCGGACGACGAGCGGGAACGACATCATCCCCCGCGTGCGCCAGCGGTAGCGGCCGACGTGGTTGATCAGCTGGTCGAGCGCGGGGTAGCTGAACGCGTCGTACTGGAGCTCGCAGACCGGCCGCCAGCCGGCCATGCAGAGGCCGACCGCCGTGCCGAGGATCCCGGCTTCCGCAAGGGGAGTGTCGACGCACCGGTCCGCACCGAAGCGCTCCTGGAGCCCTGCGGTCGCGCGGAACACACCCCCGAGGCGGCCGACGTCCTCGCCCATGACCAGCACCGTCGGGTCGCGCTCCATCTCGACATGGAGCGCATCGTTGACGGCGTCGACAAGGAGCAGCTCAGGCACGACGCGCTCCCGTAGGGGCGAGGCTTGCCTCGCCCTCACCCACCGAGGATCCTCCGCAACTCGGCGAGATCGTCCGCGAACGAGGCCGGCGGCTCCGCGAAGGCGTGCTCGAAGATGAGCCCGGGATCCGCCGGCGGCTCTGCCTCCGCCTCGGCGATCCCGGCTCGCATGACCTCCAGAGCCTCCTGCCGGATCTCGTCCGCCTGCTCATCCGTGAGGATGCCCGCGCGCCGCAGATAGCGCTCGTACCGGCCGACACACTCGTTCTCCTTCTCCTCCTCGACCCGCTCCGGGTCGACGTAGATCGACGGGTCGTCCGCGGTGGCGTGCGGGGCCACCCGATAGGTGACCGCCTCGATGAACGTCGGTCCGCCACCCGAACGTGCGCGCTCGACGGCCTCCCGCGTCGCCTCGAGGACGGCGAGCACGTCTCCGCCGTCCACCCGGAGAGCCGGGATCCCGTAGCCGATCGCCTTGTCGGCGAGAGTCGGGGCAGCCGTCTGCTTCGCGAGCGGAGTCGAGATGGCCCACTGGTTGTTGTTGCAGAACAGCACGACCGGCGCCTTCATCACCCCGGCGAAGGTCGCGCCCTCGTGGAACGAGCCTTCCGAGGTCGCGCCGTCGCCGAAGAACGCGAGAGCGATCCGATCCTCGCCCTTGAGCGCGGAGCCCCAGGCGAATCCGACCGCATGGGGGATCTGCGTGGCGATCGGAACGCAGATGGACGCGACGTTGTACTCCTCGGGGTTCCACCACCCGGCCGGGTGGCCGCGCCACCACGAGAGAACGGTCGCCGCAGGCATCCCGCGTAGAAGCCCGATCGCCGACTCGCGGTAGGCAGGGAAGATCCAGTCACGATCCTCGAGAGCGAAGACCGCGCCCGCCTGCATCGCCTCGTGGTTCCAGAAGATCGCGTACGTCCCGATGCGACCCTGGCGGTGGTAGACGACGGAGCGCTCGTCGTAGGTCCGCAGGAGCACGAGGTCGCGGTAGAGCGCGACGTGCTGCTCCGGGGTGAGGTCGACCTCGCCGTCGGCGACTGCAAACCCGTCGCCGATGACACGGCGCAGGCCTCCTTCCGCCGGCAGCACCTGGCTCATCGCGCGAGATTGTAGGGGCGAGGCTGGCCTCGCCTGAATGTGTGGAACCCGTCGGCCGCCCAGGGTCACGCTCGGCCGGCGGCGGCCGCGCGCCGCAGCTGCCTAGACGAGGACGGTCACGGCGTCCCGCTCGGCCTCGAAGACCGCGTCGTCGACGTCGCCGAGGTCTTCGCCGTCGGCCTGCAGGGGGAGCGGGTGATCGCAAACGATCTCGATCCGATCGGCGTCGTGGACGTACACCATCTGGCCCGGCTTCGCGCGAGCGGCTCCCGCAAGCGCGTAGCCCATGATTCTCGGGAGACCGAGCGCGCGGAGCTTCTTCGGCGCGACGAGGTCGAGGCCGCCTTCGAACGTCGCGCGCGATGCCGGCTGTAGTGCCAGCCGGCCGGCATAGGTGTACGTCGGCCCGTTCGAGACCAGCGCGAACGCAACTCGCCCGTGCCCTTTCACCTCCAGCGCCGGATCGAGCGAGAACCCGTGCCTGGAGAGCACGCGGACTCCGCTCCAAGCGAAGGCGAGGTCGCCCGGCCGCTTTCCGTCGGGGTTGCGGCCGAGGTCGTCGACGGCGCGTACGAGCTCAGCGTCCAGCCCGATGCCGCAGGAGAACCCGAAGCGGCGGCCGTTCACCCTCCCGAGACCGATGCGCCGCGGCTGTCCGTGGGCGAGCTTCCGCGCCGCCGCGACAGGCTCCCGCGGCAAGCCGAGGGCGCGCGGGAGGACGCTCGCTCCTCCGCCGGGGATCAGCCCGATCGGAGTTCCGGCATCGATTCCGTTCAGCACCTCGTTGTACGTGCCGTCGCCGCCGAAGACGTAGAGCGCTTCGACCTGTCCGGCGACCTCCTGCGTCAGCTCCGTCGCCTCGCCCTGCTTGCTCGTCATCCGGAGCACCGTCCCCTCGGGGAGTGCGGCGCGCACCGCGGTCAGCCGCGCTTCGTCGACGCCGGACGCCCACGGGTTCACGATCAGGAGCGTGGCCATCGCCAGCGACTTCAGCTCGGGGTCGCGTAGCCGCGGATGCCGTCGACGACGATCGCGAGAAAGCGGTCGGCGAGCTCGTCGGTGTCCCGGTCGGGAGTAAGCCAGGTGTACGCCCAGTTGGCCGCGGAGAGCACGAGCAAGGCTGCGGCCCCGGTATCGAGGTCGGTCCGGAAGCCGCCCGACTCGACTCCCTCCTGGAAGAGGCGCCGCCACCGATCCTCGTAGCGCCGCCGCTCCTCGCGGATCTGCTCCCGGTAGCCGTCCTCGAGGTAGCGCCACTCGCGCGTGAAGACGGTCGCGACGTCGAGCTGCTCCGAGACGACCCGCAGGTGCCCGCGCAGCGCGAGCCGCACGCGCTCGAGCGCGGGCGCATCGTCGGGCACCGCGTCGAGTACGGCGTGAAACGCCAGCGCGCCCTCGCGCATCGTCTCGAAGAGGAGCTCCTGCTTCGACCCGGTCAGCGAGTAGAGCGACCCCTTCTGCACACCGAGCGCCTCGGCGAGGTCGCCCATCGACGTGCCGTGGAAGCCGCGCTCGGCGAAGAGTCGCGCTGCTTCCCGTGTCAGCTCGCCTCGTCTCGTGGACATATACTCGATGCTAACGACCGTTCGGTAGGGAGGCCAGGCTGATGCATGCCGCTGAGGACCCGCGCACGCAGGAGTTTCTCGAGTACGTCCAGGCGGGAGGACAGGTCGAGACGGGCGATTGGATGCCCGACGAGTACCGCTCGAAGCTCGTCAAGTTCATCGAGATGCATGGCAACTCGGAGCTCATGGGCGTGCTACCCGAGCGCGACTGGATCCTCCGTGCCCCGACCCTCCAGCGTAAGCTCGCGCTCACCGCGAAGATCCAGGACGAGGTCGGCCACGCGCAGCTCATCTACCGCGTGGTCGAGGACCTGGGCAAGCCGCGCAGCGCCTGCCTCGACGACCTCGTCTCGGGCAAGTCGAAGTTCCACAACGTCTTCCACTACCCGACGAAGACCTGGGGCGACGTCGGCGTCATCGCCTGGCTCGTGGACGCGGCCGCGATCGTCTCCCAGAAGGCGCTCCTCAAGTGCTCGTACGCGCCGTACGCGCGGATCATGAAGAAGATCTGCTGGGAGGAGTCGTTCCACATCCTCCACGGCCGCGACGTGATCCTGGCCATGGTGACGGGCACTCCGGAGCAGTTCGAGCTCGTCCAGGAGGCGCTCGACCGCTGGTGGGAGCCGCTCATGCACTTCCACGGCAACCCGATCCCGGCCGACGAGGATCCGATGTACGTGTGGCGGATCAAAAGCCAGGGGAACGAGGAGGCACGGCAGCAGTTCCTCGACGGCTACGTGCCGCAGATCCTCGAGCTCGGGCTCGAGATCCCCGACCCTGCCCTGCGCAAGGACGAGAAGACCGAGCGCTGGGTGTACACGGAGCCCGACTGGGACACGCTCCGAGCGGTCGTGACCGGCCACGGGCCCGCGTCGGAAGAGCGCCTCTCGTTCCGGCGGCTCTCGCGGGAGCACGCCGCCTGGGTCGAGAAGGTGGTGCTCGCGGAGGCGGCATGACGGAGTCATGCCGCCAGGAGGGGGCGCGGGGGAACCGGAGGGTTCCCCCGAGAAGACGCGCCGATGCGCAGCAGCGGCGTCAACGCCCGGCGGATAGGCAGAGAGGGTTCGCGGGGGAAACCGGGCGTCCCCGCGCGACCGAGCCGAAGGCGAGGGAGGCCGCGTGAGACCGTGTACGAGGTGTTCCGCCAGGAACGCAAGGGGCAGCCGTTCCAGCACGCGGGCACGGTGACGGCTCCGGACCAGCGCTTCGCCGAGATCTACGCGCGCGAGCAGTACGGGCGTCGGCAGGAGTCGGTCGCGCTCTGGCTCGTCCGCCGCGACGCCCTCATGGAGATCGACGAGTTCCCGGACGAGTTCGAGATGAAATACCGGCGCGTGGACGGGTACTCGATCAAGGCACGCCTGCACGAGGCGCGAGAGCGGGCGGGGACGCTCGACATGGCGCCGAGCGGAGAGTCGTGAGCGCGGGGTACACGAGGGCGAGGCATGCCTCGCCCCTACGAGACCCAGATCTGCCCCGCGTCCACCACGCTTCGTAGGGGCCGGGCATGTCCGGCCCTCGCCTGCCGGGAGCGCCCGTGACCACCAGAACCGACCTGCTCCTGGCAATCGCCGACGACGAGCTCGTACTCGGCTGGCGGAACTCGGAATGGACCGGCATCGCACCCTTCCTCGAGGAGGACGTCGCGTTCTCCTCGATCGCGCAGAACGAGATCGGCCACGCGCGCGCGCTCTACGAGCTCGTCGCGGCCGAGCTCGGGACGACGGCCGACGAGCTCGCGTTCGACCGCCGGCCCGAGGAGTACCGCTGCTCGCCGCTCGTCGAGCTCCGCCGGCTCGAGTGGGCGCGGACGATCGCCCGCCACTGGCTGTACGAGACCGCCGACGAGATCCGGCTCGGCGCGCTCATGGGGTCCGACGACCCGGAGATCGCGGGTATCGCGCGGAAGATGGACCGGGAGGAGGCGTACCACCGGATGCACGCGCAGATGTGGATCCAGCGGCTCCTCTCCTCGGACGAGGGGACGACGCGCTTGAACGAGGCGGTCGACGAGCTGTGGCCCTACGCTCTCGGCGTCCTGGACGACGAGCTGCGGCCCGAGCTCCGCGCGCGCGTCGAGGACCAGCTCGGGCGCTCGCTTCCCGACGTCGAACCCGTGCCGCGCGGAGTACACGAGGCCGAGCTCGCGGAGCTCTGGGAGGAGATGACCTCGGTCCGCCGCTCCGCTCCCAAAGGCGCGCAGTGGTGAACGAGCAAGACAGATTCCTCGGCTGGGCCCGGAGCCTCCAGGCGATCGCGCAATCGGGGCTCGCCTGGGAGCCGAGGGAGTACGACCGCGAGCGCTACGAGGAGGTTCGCCACGTCGCCGCGGACATGCTCGCGCGCGCAGACGGCGGCGATGCAACCCAGATCGAAGGCTGGCTCGCCGCCGAGGCCGGTCACGCGACGCCGAAGCTGGACGTGCGCGGAGTCGTCTTTCGTGACGCTGACCTCCTACTCGTGCAGGAGCGCGAGGGCGGTGGCTGGTCGCTCCCCGGCGGCTGGGTCGACGTCGGCGAGAGCCCGAGCGAGGCGGTCGCACGGGAGGTGCGGGAAGAGTCCGGCCACGAGGTGCGGCCGGTCAAGCTTCTCGGCCTGTACGACCGCGACCGGCGCGGCTTCCCGCCGCACACGTGGCACATCTGGAAGGCGTTCTTCCGCTGCGAGCTCGTCGCTGCCGACCGCGTGGAGCTCGGCTACGAGACCACCGCCTCCGGGTTCTTCGGTCGCGACGAACTGCCGACGCCGCTTCGGTTCGCCGATGCAACGGCGCACGAGATCGCCCGCTGCTTCGATCATCGCGACCATCCGAAGCGGCCGGCGGAGTTCGACTGATGGTCACCGTCGAGGACGTCTGGGCCGCGCTCGGCGAGATCCCGGACCCGGAGATCCCCGTGATCTCGCTCGTCGACCTCGGCGTGATCAAGGGCGTCGAGGTGGAGGACGGCCGGCAGAGTGCGGATCGACTTCACGCCGACGTTCCTCGGCTGCCCGGCCCTCGAGCCGATGAAAGGTGCGATGGAGCGAGAAGGTCTCCGCACTGGCGGCCGAGCCCGAGGTGCGGGTCGTCCTCGACGACTCGTGGTCGAGCGACCGCATCACGCCCGGCAGGGCCGTGAGAAGCTGCGTGACGCCGGCTTCGCCCCGCCGGCGCCGCGGCCGGCGGCAAAGCTCGACCTCGTACAGCTCCAGACGCGGCGCCTTCCGCTGCCCTTACTGCGGCTCGACGGACACGAACCTCGAGAACCTCTTCGGCCCGACGCCGTGTCGCTCGATCCGTTACTGCAACGCCTGCCGCCAGCCCTTCGAGCAGTTCAAGACGCTGTAGCCGGTCGACGAGACCCATTGCATCGGCTCACGGGACATTCGCTGGCGGTCGCCGTGGCGGCCCCACTCCTACTTGCGGCCGGAGGAGCGGCGGCCGAGCAGGGCGCGTCCGAGCCACCGCTGGCGGCGATCGTCGCGAGCGGCGCCACGGCCACGACCGCCGTGCTTCCCGGCGGCACATGGCGCGTCGAGCTGCCGGCGCTCGAGCCGGGCGACACCGACCCCACGGTCGCGCCGGACGGCGATCGCATCGCATTCGTCTCGTCGCGCGACGGGAACGAGGAGATCTACGTCGCGGACTCGCGTTCCGGCGAGCTCCGGCGACTGACTCGTAGCTCGCACGCCGCCGATCGCCGTCCGGCTTGGTCGCCGAACGGCCGCAGCATCGCGTGGGAGAGCGGGCAGCCGGGAAAGGCCGATCTCTACGTCATGCGGGCGGACGGCTCCGGAAAGCGCTTGCTCGTCGGCGGGGCTGGAGACGATTCCGATCCGGCATGGTCGCCGGACGGAGCCAGCGTCGTGTTCTCCTCGACGCGCGCGGGCAGACGGCAGCTGTGGGCCGTCGCGGCGGCCGGGGGCGCGCCGGAGCGGCTCACAGCGGTTCCGGGCGGAGCGCGGGCCCCTGCCTGGTCGCCCGGAGGCTCGCGGCTCGTGTTCGCCCGCGAGTCACGCGGCGACAGCGACATCTGGCTGCTCGACCTCGCCGACGGAGCCGCGCGCAAGCTCACGCGGGGCGCGGGCCGGGACTCTCGGCCCGATTGGTCACCCGGCGGCGAGCGCATCGCGTTCGCGCGCATCACGGCAGGACGCTCGTCCCTCTTGATCGTCGGTGACGATGGCGCACCCGCAGTCCCGCTGGAAGGCACGGATGGTCTCGCCGATCCGGACTGGGCTCGGACCGGGCGCTCCCTCGTGCCCCGGCCCGACGAGCGCCTCCCCGATCTCGACCAACGAGCGCCCGCGGGACTCGTCGTCGTGCAGGCCGGCCGAAGGTTCCAGGTCGGCTTTGCCTCCTCGACGGAGAATCGCGGCCTCGGGCCGCTCGTGGTTCACGGCGTCCGCCGCGCAGAACAGCCGATGAGAGCGCACCAGGTCGTGGAGCTTCGAGGAGGTGCAACCCGAGTCGTGCGCGACGTCGGACGACTGCGCTACGAGCTGCATTCGCCCCACCACCACTGGCACCTGGAGTCGTTCGTCCGTTACGAGCTTCGTCGAGCATCCGACTTCGCCGTCGTCGTCCGCGACCGCAAGCGCGGTTTCTGTCTCATCGATCGCTGGGGCCTGGTGTCGCCGCGGATCCCGGGCACTCGTCCGCCGCGCTTCGTCGGCGATTGCGGAACGGGGCAGCCCAACGCGCGGCGCGTGGTGCAGGGCACGTCGGTCGGCTACGTCGACCGCTACCCGGCGTTCTTCCACGGTCAGGACCTCGACGTGACGGGACTCCCGGCAGGCGGCTACGTGCTCGTCCATCGCGCGAACCCGGATCGCACGATGCGCGAGCTCGCGTACTCGAACGACGGCGCATCGGTCCTCCTACGACTTGCGTGGCCGAACGGCACGTCGTCGGCTCCCCGGATCACGGTCCTCCGCCGATGCGAGGCAGGCGAGCAGTGCCATCTGCGGTGAGCCTTTGCCCGAAGCTCAGTCGCCGGAGATGCAGAGAGCGGCTAGATCGAACACACCGGGTGCACGAGGCGAGATCTTCAGCGGGCCGCCTACGGTCTGATCTCGACGGGGACTCGCACGAGGTCGCGATCGAGGGTCTGGCGACATCCGTTGTAGTGGAACTGGGTGTAGTAGACGTAGGCGCGGCGGCCGCTCGTCTCGAAGTTCCGTGACGCGCTCGCGGGGTCGATCAGTGACGGGTAGGCGATCGGATCGGGGTCGCCGCATTCGTAGTTCCAGGTCACCTGCGCCCGGAAGAAGAGTTGCGGAGCCGTCCATCTGATCAAGTCGGGGGACAACGAGTAGTAGGCGCCCTCGACTGCCTGTCCCACGAGTAGCCATTGCCTGGCTTCGGTGCTCCAGGTCAGGCTGCTCGGCTGCAAGTCCTGCGGATCGGACCGAGAGACCGGTCCGCACATGTGATTGATCGGCGTCGGGTTCGGGCCGTACGGGTCGACGAATCTCAGAGCAAACGAGTCGCCACCACTCCACGCCCGCCAGGAGCTCGGATCGGCGAGGTCGCGCGTCCGGATGAGGCAGTTGCCGATCGTCTCGTTGCGAATGTTGCGATAGACCAGGGCGTAGAAGTACCCGTCGCGGCTGTTCCGGACGATGTTGCTGGGCGTGAACATGCCCGACGGTCCCGCGTCCGGCGTGTAGCGGTATGGGATGCTCGCGACGAGCCTGGGCACGCCGGAGTCGGCGTACGTCCGGCCCCCGTCGGTGGAGACCGCGAGGGTGATCGCGTTGTACCAGCACCTGAAGTAGTCGCCGGAGGGGCACCGGCCAGGATGCGTGTGGCCCTGGTACTCGTCGTGGACCAGGGCGTAGATCGTCCTCCCATCGGGAGTCCAGGTCGATGCAAGCCACTCGTGATCGTCGAACGCCGCGGGATCCGGGTTCAAGCTCGACTGCATGATCACGTTGCAATCGCGCTTCACGCGGTCGAGGGTCGGCCCGATGAACCGCCTGTTGACGTAGTGCGTCGAGATGAGCTGCACGTTGCCGTCCGCGTCGCGGAACACACGCGCGGGCAGGTCGGGGATGTCTCCGTCGTCGCAGCGGTCGGTCTTCCAGTCGAAGACGACCTCGGGAGACCCGGCGACCTCGACGGTCACGGCACGTGGTGCCGGGGGCTTGGGCTTCGATCGTGTGAGCCGACCCGTGTGGCAATGGAAGCCGTAGCGGTGGTACCGGCGGTCGAGAGCCCGCTTGCAGCGTTGCCCCGCTTTGAGGCAGGTCGGCTTCCCGTCGATGACAGCTCGGACGGAGCCGGCCTTGCATGGCTTCACGGCGGGATGCGATTGAGTGGGAAGAACCGCTCGGCAGCCGCGATGGCGAGGATCCCAACGCCGATGCCGAGCGCGGCTCTCCGGTGCCCTTTCATACGGTCACGATCCTCGGTTCCGCTCAAGGATCACTCAAGGAAGTGAACGCAAGGACGCCGACGGCGAACTTCCTCCGCCAGCGAAGCGCCGCCTGCCGATCGGCGAGCGGTCGGTATCGACGATGTAGGCGTCTCTCACTCTGCCGACGGTACGACCGCATAGAGGCGCCACGAGCCCGGCACTCCCCTCAGCTCGTGTTCCCCGCGATCCTCGAAGGCGAGATCCGATCCGGCCACGAGATCCTTCACCCCGCTCGTCACGAGCACCTCACCGGGCGCTGCCTCGCGGGCCACCCGCGCCCCGACGGAGACCCCGATCCCGCCGAGCTTGTGCTCGACGCGTTCGAACTCCGCGGTATGGAGGCCCGCGCGGATCTCGACCCCGAGCGCCCGGACCTCGTCGCAGATCGCACGCGCGCAGCCGATCGCACGACCCGGGCCATCGAATGAGGCGAAAAAGCCGTCCCCAGCGGTGTCGAGCTCGATCCCGCGATAACGAGCGAGCAGCCCGCGAATGAGCGCGTGGTGCCGATCGAGCAGCTCCCGCCACTCCGTATCGCCGAGCTCTGCGGCCTTGCGGGTTGAGCCGACGATGTCGGTGAAGAGGATCGTGGCGAGGACGCGATCGGCGGCTCGCCGAGCTGCACCCAGGTCGCCGAGGAAGCGCTCGATCTCGTCGAACAGCTCGGGCGGAGCCCCAAGGAGGATGCCCCGACCCGCGAACTCGACCGCCCGGGCCGTCGGGATCCTCTCCGCGAGGAAGCGGCCGTGCTCCCGGTAGTCCTCTCGGTACAAGACGAGCGTCGGGACTCGAATCGCCGGCAGCACATGCCGTACGTCCGTATCCATCACCATCCGGTGGAACACGGCAGCCGCGCCTGGGCTCATGGAGTACCTCATGAAGCTCGCGTGCCAGCGACGGTACTCCTCGTCATCCGCGAAGGCCGGATCGAGGGCGCGCAGGTACTCATCCGTGAATTCCTGGGTCCCCCAGCGCTCGGCGACGGAACGCACCTGCCGGTGCCACTCTTCCGCGGGCGCGCCCCACGGATAGTCGGGCGTCGCAACCGCACGGGCGAACGCGTTGTAGAGCACGAGCGCGGCGGTGCCGCTCCGGATACGTGGCGGCGAAGGTGACCGTGAGCTGGCCCCCCTCGTATGCTCCGAACAGGACCGCCCGCTCTGACCCGACGCGTCGAGCACTGCCCGGAGGTCGTCCACGCGCGTCTCCAGCGTGGGCAGATCGCGGAAGCGGTCCGAGAAGGCCGGTGCCACGCTTGTCCAGGACGATGAATCGCGAGAACGACGCGAGGCGCTCGATCATCCTCACGTAGCCAGAGGCAGCGTCCACATGAACTCGACGTTCCAGAAGATCGGCACGTAGACGAGATCGACGGGCCCTTCGCCGACCGCCTGGTAGGCGATGGCGACATCGCCGCTGCGCGCGTACTGGACGTCCGGGACCTGCAAGGCGCAAGTCTCGCACTACCCGGAGCCGCGTCGACGTCACTCCAGACGGGAGGTCTGCTCGGCTGCCCAGGAGGTTCAGGTCGACTGGAAAGCCGATCAGATGAGTGACATGTCCTCAGTCGCTCTGTACGCAGAGCTCGGCGAACTCCAGCGCACCGGGCTCGTCGTCGCAGCCGAGCCGGCGCGAGGCGCTCCGGATGGAACGCACTGCGGTACGCGAGACCAAGCGCACCGTCGCGCGCGGATACTGGAACGGACAGAATTTGCCGCGACGGAAGGGGCCTGGGATCTCGACGTAGAGGGCGCGAACCTGAGCTACTGAGCTCGGCGGGGTCGTGCGGCAGGTCGGCGCGAGCACGAAACCGAGCTCACGCCGACCTGCACTGACCGCTTAGCCGTGGTCGTGCGTTCTCACTTCACCGTGACCAGCGCACGCATCCACGGGTGGATGCAGCACATGTACCGGTGATCACCGAGCGAGAGACCGGCCAACTTGGTCGCTTCTCCCGGCGCAAGGTCGACCGAGCCTGGGCACTCCGGGGCCGTGGCCAACCCCTCGTTGAGCGGCGGAACCGAGCACCTTGCCGCCGCCGAATGCCGCCACCTCGGTGAGGGTGTGCACTCGACCGCCGACGTTCTTGACGCGCACGTCCTGTCCCGCCTTGATCTCCAGGTACGGCGGATCGTTCCGCCAGGCCTGATGGCCGATCACCGCGGCCGCGAGCGGCGAGTCGAACTCGCCCGCGAACTCCGCGAACTTCACATCGCCTTTTTTGAGCGTGCATCCGCCCGTGGGGTTCCAGGCGGGATCGGTCGGATCACAGTCGTCCCTGATCGCGATGGTCTTCCCCGAGTCGACGTCGGCCGGCCCGGCCGGAGTTGCCGCCGCGTACGCAGCTACTCCGAGGGCGAGCAGCCCCACGAGACCCAGAACCCGAAGTCGGGTCATGGCTTCCCTCCTTGATGGATTCCCCCTACTTCCCGCGGGCGATTCTCTTCCTTCTGCGGGTCGGAGTCAACCCGCGCTTCGGCGCAAGGCGATCAGAGCGGGGCGTACAGGTCGACGGGCACGCCGTCGGGGTCCCGGAGCTGCGCGTATCGCTGTCCCCAGAACGCATCCCACGGCTCCTTCTCGCCGGGGAAGCCGGCGGCCGTAACGCGCGCGTAGATGTCGTCGACCTCGGACGGGCTCTC
Organism: uncultured Actinomycetes bacterium; assembly: GCA_963848405.1. Taxonomy (GTDB): domain Bacteria; phylum Actinomycetota; class Thermoleophilia; order Gaiellales; family Gaiellaceae; genus GMQP-bins7. Next base: position 39,167 of record CAWKDP010000026.1, read on the forward strand.
GCACTCGAGGGCAAGCCCGACCTGGTTCCCGGTCTCGCGCGTCCACTCCGGACGGAAGCTGAGGATGGTCTCCTCGGAGTCGAGCATGAAGCGGACGCCGTTGGGGAGAAAGGTGTCGACGTGCCCCTCGTCCGGCGTCTCCGGAACGTCGAGCCCCACGAGCCGGTAGAAGGCGATCGAGCTCTGCATATCCGAGACGACGACGCCCACGGCATTGAGCTGAGGCATGCGACGACACTAGCGAAAGGCTCGTACGCCCGGACTTGCGGGCGATGCTCGGGGCACGCAGGCTTACGCGCGTGACGACGTCCGCCTACCCTCCGCGCCGCGAACCAGCCGCCGCCGCTCGAGGGGTACGACCTCTTCTCGGAGAACAGGGCGCTGGTCGAGGCGGCACGGCGCGAAGGTGCGGCCGAGCAGGAGTCCGGCCTCGCGGAGTTCGGAAGGCTGTGCGGCGGTGAGCCGCTCGAGCTCGGACGCCTCGCGAACGAGCATCCGCCTCGGTTGCGCAGCCATGACCGCTTCGGCGAGCGCGTCGACGAGGTCGAGTTCCACCCCGCCTGGCACGAGCTCCTGCGGCTCGGAGTCGAGCACGGGCTACACGGGTCACCGTGGGTCGACGAACGACCCGGCGCGCACGTGGCGCGAGCGGCCCGCTTCACCACGCTCGCGTATGCGGAGGCAGGGGTCGGCTGTCCGCTCTCGATGACGTACGCCGCCGTTCCGGCACTACGCGCCGACGCCGGCCTCGCCGATGGAGTGGGAGCCGCTCGTGGCGGCCCGGACCTACGACCCGGACCTGCGCCCCGTTGCGGAGAAGCAGAGCGCGCTCGTCGGGATGGCCCTCACGGAACGGCAGGGCGGGTCCGACGTGCGCGCGAACGAGATGCGGGCCGAGTCGACTCGGCGACGGCTACGCGCTGACGGGTCAGAAGTGGTTCTGCTCGGCGCCGATGAGCGACGCGTTCCTGGTCCTCGCGTACGCGCCCGGCGGCCTCACCTGTTTCCTGCTGCCTCGCGTGCTCCCGGACGGCGAGCGCAACGCATTTCGGATCGAGCGGCTCAAGGACAAGCTCGGGAACCGCTCCAACGCTTCGGCCGAGATCCGGCTCGAGGGCGCCTGGGCCATGCAGCTGGGCGAGGAAGGCAGGGGGATCCAGACGATCATCGAGATGGTCGTCCACACCCGGCTCGACTGCGTGCTCGGCTCGACTGCGCTCATGCGACGCGCGGTCGCGGAGGCGACGCATCACGCAGCTCATCGAGCGGCGTTCGGCAGGTTGCTCTCAGAGCAGCCGCTGCACCTCAACGTGCTCGCCGATCTCTGCCTCGACTCGGAGGCTGCGACGACCACTGCGCTGCGGCTCGCGCGCTCGGTCGACGAGGACGACTACCCGTTCCGCCGGGTGGCCACGGCGGTCGCGAAGTACTGGATCTGCAAGTCGACGCCGCCGCTCGTCGCCGAGGCGCTCGAGTGCATGGGCGGAAACGGCTACGTCGAGGAGTCCGCGCTTCCCCGGCTCTACCGCGAGAGCCCGCTCAACTCGCTCTGGGAAGGCGCCGGGAACGTCAACGCGCTCGATTTCCTGCGAGCAGCCGCCAAGGAGCCCGAGAGCCTCGCTGCGCTGCTTGCCGAGATCGACCTGGCGCGAGCTGCCGACGCGAGGCTCGACGCAGCGGCCGAGCGCCTCCGCCATGAAATCCGCGACTCCGGGGAAGCTGAGTTCCGCGCGCGTACGGTCGTCGAGCTTGCGGCGCTCTGTCTCCAGGGATCGCTGCTCGTGCGGCATGCGCCACCCGAGGTCGCGGACGCGTTCTGCGCCACCCGACTCGGCGGCGAAGGCGGCCGAGCGTACGGGACGCTGCCACGGGGAGTCGACTGCGCGGCGATCGTCGAGCGGCACCGCCCGCGGCTCGACGCGTAGGCGTTCGACGGGACGGGCGGCCTTTACTCGGCCGGCCTCGGGTGCCACGGTACACGCTGGATGAGCCGGTTCTTCGACTGGTTGCTGATCACGCTCGCTCTGGTCGGGACGATCGCGATCGTGCTCATGGTCTGGGCGACGATCTCCGAGTGGCGCGAGCAGCGCGGGGACGACGACGAGTGGGACCTGTGGCAGGTCGACGAGGACGCCTCGCCGACCGAGGTCGCTCGCTCTGCAGCTGCAGCCCTCGAGAGCGAGCACGAATGGTGGAACATGGATCTCGGCACTCTCGAGTCGCTGCCGGAGTTCTCCGGAGCAGTCGAGCGGCTCGCGGACGACGAGACCTCCGTCGACGACGTCGTGTCGCTCAGCCGCGACGGCAACGGCTGGGTGGCGTCGATAGCTCTCGCAGCGCTGGCGCAGCGTGACGACGTGCCCGACGAGTGGGTGCTGTGGGCGGCACGGCACCCCGAGCGGCCCTCGAATATCGAGGACGCGCTGTTGCTGCAGGTGCTCGGCGAACGGGCACAGGAGCCGGTGATCGGAGTAGTCCTGCCCGCACTCGGAGCGATCCAGAGCGAGGCCGTGCTCGAGTTCGTGCGCGCGCGACTGGCCCACGGGGAGACGGTCGACGAGACGACGTTCGCACGCCTATCGCTCGGTGACGAGGACCAGACCGCGGCACTCGTGTCGTTCATGGACCGGTACGAGCGCGAGCTCGGGCCAGGCTTCCGCTCGAGCTACGACGGCTGGCGTGCGACACAGCACCTCCGCGGCGCCGGGCGCGTGCGCGAGAAGCCCTACGATCGTCCACCCGCGCTTCTCGTCGGCAGGCGGCGTGGACTCGTCGAGCTCGTGCTCACGGCCCTCGAGCAGTCGCCTCCGCGCTCGGTTCTCCTCGTCGGCGAGCACGGTGTCGGGAAGACGGCGCTCGCTCGTGCCGCGCTCGATCGGCTCGATGGCAACGTCGTCGTATTCGACACGACCGCCGCCCAGCTGAACGCCGGCGCGACGTTCGTCGGCGAGCTCGAGGGCAGGGTGAAGACACTCGTCGATGCGCTCGCCGGACAGCGGGTCGTCTGGCTCCTCCCCGAGCTCCAAGAGGCGCTCTTCGCGGGCCAACACTCGAGGAGCCCTCAAGGTCTTCTCGACGCGCTCCTGCCGCACATCGAAGCGGGGGCGATCACGATCGTCGCCGAGGTCACGCCCTCGGCCGCAGAGCTCGTCGTGGCGTCCCGCCCGCGCGTCGCGAGCGCCTTCGAGCTCGTCCGGGTGCGGCCGCTCGACGAGGCGGACACGATCGCGGTGGCGAAGCACGCGCTGGAACAGGACGCCCTCGGCGTCAAGGCCGACGACGAGACGCTGGCGGAGTCGTTCGAGCTCGCCCAGCAGTTCCTGCCGGGGGTGGCCGCTCCCGGGAATCTCCTGCGGATCCTGAACGCGACGGCGGCAGAGGCCGCGGAGCAGGGCGCCGAAAGCTTCGACAAGACGGACGTGCTCGCCACGCTCACCTCGAGCTCCGGGCTCCCGCTCGCACTCCTCGACCCGACCTCGCCTCTTCCGCTCGAGGACGTGCGCGCATTCTTCTCGGAGCGCGTCCTCGAGCAGCCCGACGCAGTCGAGTGCATCGTCGAACGCATCGCCATGGTCAAGGCCGGCCTGACCGACCCGACGCGGCCGCTCGGAGTCTTCCTCTTCGTCGGGCCGACCGGAACCGGGAAGACCGAGATCGCGAAGGCGCTCGCCGAGTTCCTCTTCGGATCCCCGGAACGGCTCGTGCGCCTGGACATGACGGAGTACCGCACGCCCGAGTCCCTCGAGCGGCTCCTGTCCGATACCGCCACCGAGCCGCACGGCGCCACGCTCGTCTCCTCGGTCCGCAAGGAGCCGTTCGCCGTCATCCTGCTCGACGAGTTCGAGAAGGCCGCGCAGCCGATCTGGGACCTCTTCCTCCAGGTCTTCGACGACGGCCGCCTCACCGACCTCCAGGGGCGGGTCGTGGATTTCCGGCGGTGCGTCATCGTCCTCACGTCGAACCTCGGCGCACCTCTCGCGCACGGCGCGTCCGTCGGGTTCGAGCCGCCGAAGCGGACGTTCACCGCTGCCGGGATCGAGCGCGCGGTCGAGAGCTCGTTCCGGCCCGAGTTCCGGAACCGCCTCGACCGAATCGTCGTCTTTCGCCCGTTCGAGCGCTCGGCGATGCGCGCGCTCCTCGACAAGGAGCTCGCGGATGCGCTCGCGCGCCGCGGCTTGCGTGGGCGCCCGTGGGCAGTCGAAGTGGACGAGTCGGCGTACGCGTTCCTGATCGACAAGGGCTTCAGCCCCGAGCTCGGAGCCCGGCCGCTGAAGCGCGCGCTCGAGCGCCACCTCCTTGCGCCGATCGCGGCCGCCATCGTCGAGCAGGAGGTGCCGGACGGAGATCAGTTCCTGTTCGTCACCGCCAGCGGCGGGGAGCGAATCGACGTCACGTTCGTCGACCCTGACGCGGAGCCGGAAACGGTCGACGCGGACGAGCCGGCGCCTGCAGACCTCCGTGCGCTCGTGCGCTCGCCGCGTGGCGACGACGCATCCGTGCGGTTCGTCCTCGCGGAGCTGGCGCGCGTGCGCGAGGCCGTCGACGGGCTGCAGGTACGCAAGGGGCACGCCCTGTCGGTCATCTCGGAACCGGGGTTCTGGGAACGAGACGACCGCTTCGAGCTCCTCGCCGAGGCGGAGTACCTCGATCGCCTCGCCGCAGCCACCCGGACCGCGGACAGTCTCGGTGCCCGTCTCTCCCGCAGCGCGAAAGCGAACGGAGGGGCTGCGACGGAGCTCGTGGAGCTCCTCGCGGGCCGCACCTACGTGCTCGACTGCGCCGTCGCCGGCATCGCCGCGGGCCGGCCCGCCGAGGTCTTCGTACGCGTGCGCCCCGCGGGGACCGAGGCAGATGCCGGATCGTTCGCGAGACAGGTGGCGGAGATGTACGCCGGTTGGGCGAGGCGGCGCGGGATGCAGCTGCAGCGGCTCGACGCACCACCGGGCCAGCACCTGTTCGCGGTGTCGGGCCTCGGCTGCGGGGAGATCCTCGAGAGCGAGTCGGGCCTCCACGTCCTCGAGCAGGTGGACGACGAGCGCGACGGCGACCGCGTGCTGGACCGCGAGCAGGTCCGCGTCCAGGTCGTGCCGCGGGTGCCGGGTCCCCAGCTGGGCCGGACTCCGCTCGCCCGTCACGCGACGTCGGAGCTGGATCGCGTCGAGGCTCCCGCCGTGGTCGTCAGGCGCTACCGGCCGGGGCGCTCACCACTCGTCCGCGACAGTGTCAGGGCTTATCGCAGCGGACGGCTCGATCGCGTGCTCGCCGGCGACTTCGACCTCTACTGATCCGTCGTCAGTCGTCGTCCTTGTCCTTGTCACCCTCGTTGCCGCCGCCTCGGCCATCGTTCGAGCACGCCCGCTCGACGTCGCGACGCAAGCGGTCTATCTCCTTCCGCTCGCCCTGGACGGCCTCCGAGCGGTCGAGGAGGGCATCGACGCCGTCGCAGCTGCCGAGCGCGAAGCGCGTGAACGCGAGGTTGTAGCTCGCGTACGCCTCCGCGAGCGAGCCCGCGCCGGCCAGCGTCGCGACCGCCTGCTCGAGGAGCGGCAACGCACCCTGGAAGTCACCGGCCTGCATCAGCGCGAAGCCGTCGTCGTTGAGATCGGCGCCGCTCGAAGGCGGTGGCGGAGGCGGTGGCGGCTCGGGTGCCGGCGGTGGTGATGGAGGCGGCGGCTCCGTCGTCGTGGTGGTCTCGCTCGTCTGGCGCGCGGCGGTCGTGCCACCGTCCCCGTCTGCCGCCGAGCGCTCGGGGTCGTCGGACAGCGCTGTGACCAGCGTCGCACCAGCGATCCCGACGACGAGCACGGCGAGCGCGGCCAGAGCGTAGAGAAGCGGTCGACGCCGGCGGTCGTACGTCCTCCGCGAGGGTTGAGCCGGAGGGGCGGGGCGAGCAGGCGGAGCCGCGACGAGTGTCGGGGCGGCGTCGGCCGCAAATGCGTCGCGGAGCTCGGCGACCAGGTCGCGGGAGCTCGCAGGCCGCTCGTCGGGGTCCTTGGCGAGGGCGCGGGCAAGCACCGCATCGACCCCCGCAGGGAGGCTCGGTTGGAGCTGCTCCGCGCTCGGCACGTCCGCGTTCAGGTGCGCGAAGGCCTCGGTCACCGGCGTGTCCGCGGCGAACGGACGGCGCCCGGTGAAGAGCTCGAAGGCGACGACCCCGAGCGCGTACCGATCGGACGCCGGAGTTGCGGGCTCCCCGCGCGCCTGCTCCGGCGAGAGGTACCCGGTCGTGCCGAGAACCGTGCCCGGGAGCGTGAGGGTGTCGTGGCCGGCCGCAGATGCGATTCCGAAGTCGCTGACGTGGATGCTGTCCGCCCGGTTCAGGAGCAGGTTGGCCGGCTTCACGTCCCGGTGGACGATCCCGTGGGCATGCGCCGCGTCGAGCGCGCCCGCGGTCTCCTCCAGCCAGTCGAGCGCTCGACCCGAGGGCACCGCGCCCGCACGCAGCCGGTCGTGCACGGACCCGCCCTCGAGGAGCTCCATGACGATGAACGGCCGGCCGGCGTGCTCCCCGACGTCGAAGACCGTGACGACGTTCCTGTGACCCGAGAGCTGCGCCGCGGCGAGTGCCTCGCGCTTGAAGCGCTCACGCACGTCCTCGCTCCGCGCGTGCCGCTCGGCGAGCACCTTCACCGCAACTCCGCGGCCGAGCACGGAGTCCGTCGCTCGATAGACGTCGCCCATCCCGCCGCTCGCAATGCGCGCAGGAGAGACGTACCTTGCTGGGAGCGTGTCGTGTGCGATCCGGCCCTCGATACCGGTGCATACCCGCCCGCGCAAGGCCGGAATCCCCTCTAACGCAGGAGAAACCCCTCGCCGAGCGGATCGCCGGGGTCGAGCTCGAACGCGTGCTCGCCCGTCCGGTACGCACTGCCCTCGACCTCGGTGACGACCGCGGGCAGCCCGCCGACTTCGGCGTCGCCCACGACGCGGCCGCGGAACTCCGAGCCCACGATGCTCAGGTGCCGGAGCACCTCGCCGCGTGGCAGCCGGCCGGAGCGGTCGAGCAGAGCGAGCCGGGCGGACGTCCCGCTACCGCACGGCGAGCGGTCGACCTCGCCGTCCGCGAAGACGGTGACGTTCCGCTGCGTGAGCGGGCCGTCGCCCTCGTCCTGCCAGAAGACGACGCCGTACACGTCCCGGAGCTCGGGCTCGAGAGGATGCACGATCTCGTGCCCGGCCTCGAGCGTGCGCTTCAGCTCGCGACCGAGCTCGATCAGCCGCGGCAGCTCGCGCGGCTCGACGCGCTCCTCGACGGACGCGTAGAAGGCCCCGCCGAAGGCGACGTCCACCGAGCGGCCGCCGGCGTCCAGCCCCACTGCCCAGACGTACGACGGCACGTTCCGGAAGCGAACCGAGCGCACGCGGCCGTCTTCCACCCGCGCCCAGGTCTCGATCCGCCCGGACGGCACGTCCACCACGACCCGCGTCTCGCCCTCGACACGTGCGACGATCCCGTCGTCGAGCGCCCACGTCACCAGCGCGATCGTCCCGTGCCCGCAGGCCGTCGAGTAGCCCGCATTGTGGAAGAAGACGACGCCGAGGTCCGCGCCCGCGTCGTCGGGCTCGACGACGAAGCAGCCGTACATGTCCGCGTGCCCGCGCGGCTCGAAGACGAGGAGCCGGCGGACGTGGTCGAGCCGGGCGAGAGCGTCGCGGCGCTTGTCGAGGATCGTCGTCCCCCGCGGCGCGTCGACGCCGCCCGTGACGATCCGGAACGGCTCGCCGCCCGTGTGGTAGTCGACCGTCGTGATCCGCCTCATCCGGCGGAGTCCTAGCGGCCGCGGAACTCTGCGGACCGCTTCTCGAGGAACGCCTGCACGCCCTCGGCGAAGTCCTCGCTCCCCGTGGCCGCCGTCTGGAGCTCGGCTTCGAGCTCGAGCTGCTCGTCGAGGCTCGCCGTGTGGGCGTGCTCGAAGAGCCGCTTCGTCATCGCGACGGCCCGCGTCGGCAGGGCTGCGTACCACGCGGCCAGCTCGGCGGTTCGCTCGGCGAATTGCTCGTGCGGGACGACTTCCGAGACGAGGCCCCAGGCGCGCGCCTCGTCGGCATCCAGGCGGCGGTTCGAGGTCATCCACTCGAACGACCGCGCCCAGCCGAGCAGCCGGTGGATGAACCAGGTGCCTCCGGAATCGGGAACGAGACCGATCCCGATGAACCCCGGCACGAACGCGGCCTGGTCGGATGCGATGCGCACGTCGCACGCGCACGCGAGCGATAGGCCCGCGCCTGCAGCCGCGCCGTTGACGGCCGCGATGACCGGCTTCTCGAGGCTGCGAATCGATCGGATGTTGGGGTGGTACGTCTCCTCGAGCCGCTCCCTGATCCCGCCCTCGGGGATCTCCTGGAACTCCTTCAGGTCCTGGCCGGAGCAGAATCCGCGACCGGCTCCCGTGATGACGACCGCCCGGACCTCCGGCTCGGCAGCCTCGCGGAGCGCGCTCGCGAGCGCGTCGTGCAGCGCGCGGTTGAACGCGTTGTAGACGTCAGGTCGGTTGAGCGTGATCGTGAGGACGGAGCCGTCGCGGTCGGTCAGCACCTCCGGCATGTGGGCGAGCGTACTACTCGGCAGCCTCCTACTTGGCCTTGAACGGGTCGTATCCGGGGAGGCCTCGTAGAAGCCGCGACGACACCGGATCACCCAGGTGTCCGGGCCGCCGTTTCCGTTCACGCCGCCACCCACGACCCGCCGATCCTGAGATACCGGGCGCGCGCCTCGACGCACGCACTGATCTCGGACGGGGTCTGCGCCCAGACCACCCCGCCGGCGATGAGGCGCCGAGACCGATGAGCGCCGCCGAGAAAGCGATTCGCTTCATGACCTTCCTCCCTGAGCATTCGACTGAGGGAGATCGTCCTCGGAGCGGTTTCGGCGCCCTTAGGGTGTGCTTAGCGTCTCGCCTTGCCGAGGAACGCGCGCACCGCGTCCTGTGCCTCGTCGCCGAGCATCGAGAGAGCCAGCCAGTCGCGGGCGTGGCCGACCGTCTGGTGCCACGCGAGGTCGCGCCACACGTTCAGCTGCTGCTTCGCGTAGCGCGTCGTCTGCGGGAGCTTCGTCGCGAGCTTCTCGACCCACTCGTCCACCGCCGCGTCGAGCTCCGGCTCGGGGACCGCGCGGTTGACGAGCCCCCACTCCGCCGCCTGCGCCGCCGGGATCTCCTCGCACAGGAAAACGATCTCGCGCGCGCGGCGGTCGCCGACCATGAGCTGGAGCCACTGCGTCGCGCCCCCGGCGGGGACCGAGCCGTGCTCGAGGCCGACATGGCGGATGAAGGCCGTGTCCACCATGAGCGCGAGGTCGCAGGCCATCTGCAGCTCGTTCCCGCCGCCGACCGCGATCCCGTTGATGCGGGCGATCGTCGGCTTGCCGATCTCGCGGAGGCGGTCGTGCGCGTCCTTGAACGCTCCGAACCACTTCCAGTACTCGCCCGGGCGGCCGAGGTAGTCCTCGTCCCAGCTGCGGAGATCCGCGCCGACGCAGAACGCGCGGCCGGTCCCGGTGAGCACGACCACGCGTATCTCGTCGTCCCAGGACGCGTCCTCGCACGCCCGCGCGAGCTCGCGGAGCATCCGGAAGTCGAAGGCGTTCAGGACGTCGGGCCGGTTGAGCCGGATCGTCGCGCGCGGCGGCGTCTTCTCGTAGACGACCGCCTCGAACCCGAGCTCGGACGGGTCGACCGGCCGAGGGTGGGTCGGCTCGCTCACTCGACGGAGGCGAAGTGCACCGTGAACGGAATGCCCATGGACATCGCATCGCGTCCGGACGCGGCGAACTCCTCCGAATTGGCCGCCGCCTTGAACGACTCCCGGTCCGGCCATTCGAACTCCGCGTAGTACTGGAACTTCGGCTCGCCGAACGGCGACCCGAACACCTTGCCGTGACGGAACGCGCCGGCCGGGACCTTCAGCGCGTACTCGTCGACGTGCTGCTGGTAGCGATCGGCATCGGGCTCGCCCTCGTACAGGATGATCGCGCGGACCACTCGTCTCCCTTCGTCGCGGAACAGGGGTGAGCGTATAGCGTCGCACCATGAGCTCGACCGGACTCGCGGCCGTCCTCGCGGCCGCGGCAGGATTCGGCGGCGCTGTCCAGATCGCCGTACAAGGGCGGCTCGGAGACCGCGTGGGAAGCCTCGAGGCAGTCGCGACGGCGAGCCTGGTCGGCGCCGTGATCGCCCTCACCGTCCTCGTCCTGACCCGACGATCGCTTCAGGGCGTCGGGGATGCGTTCGGCGCGCCGAAGTGGATGCTCCTCGGCGGTGTCATGAGCGCCCTCATCATCCTCGCGATCACGGTCGCAGGTCCGCGCATCGGGCTCGTGGCGACGACGGCACTCTTGATCGCCGCGCAGTTCTCGCTGGCTGCCGTGGTCGACCGCTACGGCTGGTTCGGGGTCGACCGCGTCGCGCTGACGTGGCCGCGTGTGCTCGGGCTCGTCCTGTTGTTCGCCGGAGCCGCGCTCACGCTGCGCCGATGAGCAACGTGCTCTCCGAGCTCGAGCCGCAATCCGTCTGGACGCACTTCTTGGCGCTCACGCGCATCGCGAGGCCCTCCAAGGAAGAGGACGAGGCGCGGGAGCACGTGCTCGCGTGGGCGGCCCGCCACAGCTACAGCTCGGAGGTCGACGGCGAGGGCAACGCGGCCGTGCGCGTGCCTGCGTCTGCGGGACGCGAGCACGCCCCGACGGTCGTCCTCCAGGCGCACCTGGACATGGTCTGCGAACGCGACCCGGACAGTCCCAACGATCCACGTGAGGGCCGGATCGAGGTCGTTCGCGCCGAGGACTGGGTCTACGCCGACGGAACGACGCTGGGCGCGGACAACGGGATCGGGGTCGCCGGAGCGATGGCGGTGGCAGAGGATCCCGAGGTTGCGCACGGCCCGCTCGAGCTCCTGTTCACGGTGTCCGAGGAGGAGGGCCTGGAGGGCGCCAAGGCGCTCGACCCCGCTCTCGTCACCGGGACGATCCTCGTCAACCTGGACGGGTCGAGCTCGGGCGCGCTCACGGTCGGCTGCGCCGGCAGCGCGCACACGTTCGTACGCCTCCGGCTCGACGTGGAACCGGCTCCTGCCGACTGGCGCGCATTCGTGGTGCGCGTGTCGGGGGTGCGCGGAGGACACTCGGGCGGCGACATCGCGAAGGGGCGCCTCAACGCGATCAAGGCGCTCGGACGGGTGCTTTCGGCTGCCCGTGGTGCCTCCGTCCGCCTCGTCGCGCTGGACGGCGGCGTGAGCCGCAACGCGATCCCGCGGGACGCGCAAGCGGTGGTCGCGGTCGCGCCCGAGTCGGTGGACACCCTGCGCGCCGCCGTCGAGGAGGCGGACGCCGCGCTCCGCGAGCAGTACGGGGAGACGGACGACGGCGTCTCCGTCACCGTCGAGCCCGCCGATCCCGCCGGGCACGCCGCCGGCGAGGCGGGCACGCAGCGGGCGCTCGATCTGCTGCACGCGTTGCCGACCGGCGTGATCGCGATGAGCCCGCGCCTACCCGGTGTCGTCGAGACGAGCACGTCGCTCACCGTCGCAGGCACGGACGCGGGCACGCTCACGCTCGCCTCCATGACCCGGAGCGCAAGTGCGGCCGCGCTCGAGGACGTCGTCGCGTCGATCGAGAGCGCGGCGCGCCTTGCGGGGGCCGAGGTCGAGGTCGTGCGCTCGTATCCACCGTGGCAGCCCGATCTCGACTCGCACCTGCTCGAACAGGCGCGGGAGACGTACACGCGCCTCTTCGAGACGGACCCGACGTTCGCGGTCGTGCACGGCGGGCTCGAGTGCGCGGTGATCGGCAGCAAGCTCCCAGGCCTCCAGATGATCTCGATCGGTCCCGACGTCGAGGGGCCGCATGCTCCGGGCGAGCGCCTGAGCATCTCGGGAACAGAGCGGTTCTATCGGCTGCTGAGCGCGCTCCTCGACGATCTCTCGTCGCCGTGACGCCCTACACGTGCCAGCGGCAGCGCTTCCCGAGCTCGCCGGCGTCGAGCACCGTCGCCCGGCCGCGACCGAGCTCGATCGCGCCCCGCCGCTCCTCATCGCGGAGAACCCGGTTGACCGTCGCCCGCGACGTCCCCGCCATCGCGGCGAGGTCCTCCTGGGTGAGCGGGACGACCGGCGGGCCGTCGCCTGCCGAATAGGTCTCGCACAGCTCGGAGAGCCGCCGCCGCACTCGTGTCTCAGCGTCGACGTAGTGCGCCTCGGCGAGCCGGTCGCTCGCGCGCCGGAGCTGCTCGGCGAGGAGCGTCAGGAGGACGTCCTTGACGCCCGGATGCCGATGCTGGAGCGTGGCGAAGTCGTCGCGGTACACGGAGCGGGTTTCGCCCTCTTCGAGCGCGGAGACCGTCGCCGAGCGGCGCGCGTCGGGCAGGAGCAGCGCGAGCTCGCCGAAGGCGTGCCCCGGGCCGATCACGTCGAGCAAGACGCTGTCGCCGACATGCGTCCGCACGCGGGCGGCGAAGTGCCCGCGCACGACGAGGTAGAGCGACTCCGCGAGATCGTCTCGATGGAAGACCACCTCGCCTTTCCCGAACGTCCGCCGACGTGCGATCGAGAGCAGCTGCCGGACGTCTTCCGGCGGAAGACCTCGGAGCAACGGCCAGTCCACCCACCGAGTGTGACACCGCCGAGCGTCCGGTAGCTGGTCGTGCCGCCATGTGACACGACGAGGGAGCCCAGTGGGCTCCCTCGCGCCTTGCTCGACCGATCCTCAGGACATCAACCAGGACCCCGACCGGTAGACCGTGCCGCCGTAAGCATCCTTCACCTGCGCGGGCTGGATCTTCGGCCTCGCCTGCTTGGGCGCCAGAGCAGGCCGCTTGCCGGTCTTCTCGCAGGGTTTTCCCGCTTGCTGTGGGCACCACGCCGCCGTCTTTGCGAGCGCCGGCGATGCCGTCAGCGTGACTCCGAGCGCCGCGACGAACGCCACGACGAACGGTGCCCTTCTTGTCGTCTTCCCCTTCATGCTCGTGCTCCTCTCGAGTGGTGGATGGCTTGCTTGGTGGTCGACGAGCGGTGGCGGACGGACCGGAGCTCGGCCGTGATCGCGACGACCTGGGCTGCGAACTCGCGGCAGAGCCCGCAACGGCTCATGTGCGAGGTCACGACGAGGAGGTCAGAGCCCGCGGCCTCGCCGTCGAGGAGGAGGGACAGGGCCTGGCGCATTCGACTGCACCTCTCGTCCCCGACGATCGGCCGCATTCCAGGCCTCCCTCAGGCTCCGGACCTGGCCGGCGTCCGCTTCACCGCGAGCCCGCGTCGCAGCAAGCGAGCGAGTAGCGAGTCCGCAGGGTCGGCGACTGCGAGCTCGAGCTTGCCGGCCCGCGCCTCCCGGACCAGTCGCGCCTCGCGGGCGCGGAGCAAGCGCTCCTCGTCGCGCAGGCGGGCGATCTCGTACCTCGTCCAAGGGTGATGATCCATTGCGCCCTCCTTCGGGTGCGTTCGATTCCCCTCGGTTGTCGCAGTCGCCGCTGAAGGGCCGCTTGGCCAACGCTTGACGGCCGCTTGAGGCCCTAGGCGTCGAAAGGCAGCGCGAACTGGGCGACGCTTGCTGGCCGCCTGGCTGCGGACTACGGTTGTGCGGTCGTCGAGGGAGGAGATCGGTGATCGAGTTCCGGGTCCTCGGACCGGTGCAGATGGTCGTCGGTAGCCGTGTGCTCCCCCTCGGCGGAGCCAAGCAGCGTGGCCTGCTCGCGCTGCTTCTCCTCGAGCGCAATCGCGTCGTGCCGCGCGATCGCCTCGTCGACGCGCTCTGGGGCGACGCACCGCCTGCGTCGGCGGCGAACAGCGTCCAGGTCTACGTGTCGAAGCTCCGCAGACTTCTCGAGGACGACGATCCGGATGGAGACGTCACGCTCGCGACCGAGCCACCCGGGTATCTGCTTCGCGTACCCACCGGAACCCTCGACGCCGACGAGTTCGAGCGACTGCTCTCCCACGGGCGAGCTGCGCTCGGCTCGGGCGCACCCGCGGACGCAGAGTCGCAGCTCGCGCAGGCGCTCGCGCTCTGGCGTGGCCCAGCGCTCGCGGACCTCGCGAACGAGTCCTTCGCGCAGGCCGAGATCACCCGCCTCGAAGGCCTCCGCCTGCAGGCGCTCGAAGCCCGCTTCGAAGCGATGCTCGCGCTGGGACGCCAGGCCGACGCCGTCGGCGAGCTCCAGGCGCTCGTGAGCCTCCATCCTCTCGACGAGCGGCTCCGCGCACAGCTCATGCTCGCCCTCTACCGCTCGGGGCGGCAGGCCGACGCCCTCGAGACGTACCGCGTCTTCCGCGGAGTCATGAGCGACGAGCTGGGGCTGGAGCCGAGCGCCGAGCTCCGCGATCTCGAGCAGGCGATTCTGCAGCAGGACGCATCGCTTGGTTCGACTCCACACGCGGTTGCGCCAACTCCGCTCGAGCAGTCGCCCCCCTCGCAATCAGCTCCGGAACCGAGGGCGATCGAGGACGAGCGTCGCCCGGTCACTGTCCTCTTCGCCGACATCGTCGGCTCGACCGCGCTCGGGGAGAGGCTCGAGCCGGACGAGGCGAAGGTGCTCGTCGGCGAGTGCGTGACGATGATGAGCCGCGCCGTCGACGAGTACGGAGGCACCGTGCAGGCGTTCCAGGGCGACGGGATCTGCGCCTACTTCGGCGTCCCCGCGGCCCACGAGGACGACCCGGAGCGCGCCGCCCGCACGGCGCTGCGCATTCTCGAGGTCGTGCGGGGCTACTCGCGGGACATCGAGGCGGCCTGGGGAATCACGGGATTCGCTGTCCGGGTCGGTGTCAACAGCGGCCCGGCCGCGGTCGGGCTCGTCGGCACCGTCGACCCCCAGGCGGTCGCACTCGGCGACGCGACCAACGTCGCAGCGCGTCTCCAGGCGGCCGCCGAGCCGGGAACGATCCTCGTCGGCCAGGCGACCGCTCGCCGCCTCGTCCACCGCTTCACGCTCGAGCCGGTGGGCGAGATGACCGTGAAGGGGAGAGAGGAGCCCGTGGCTGCATCGCGCCTACTGCAAGCCAGGGATCGTGAGCCCCGCACGTCGACGACACCCGTCGTCGGCCGCGACCGCGAGCTGGCGGCAGCTGCATGCGGTCGTCGGCGACCTCGCTGCCGGTCGCGGGCGCGTCGTCCTCGTCACGGGCGCACCGGGAATCGGCAAGAGCAGGCTGCTCACCGAGCTCGCCTCGGCCTCCGAAGAGACCGTCACATGGCTCGAGGGGCGCTGTCACTCCTACGGCGGCCTCCCCGGGTGGGCCTTCGTCGAGGCGCTGCTCGGCTGGCTCGGGGCCGAGATCGGCGAGCCGGAGATCGCAATCAGGACGAAGGCACGAGCTGGACTGGGCGCATTGCTCGGCAATCAGCTCGAGTCGGTTCTCGCGCCGCTCGCAGCGCTCCTGCGTCTGCGACTCGAGCCCGCGGCAACCGCGTCGAACGAGGAGGTCGAACGCGCGTACCTGCGGTGGATCGAGGCTCTGGCTCGGGCGCAACCCGTGATCCTGGTCGTCGAGGACAGTCAGTGGGCCGACGCGCGGACTCGCGAGCTTGCCGAGTCGCTACTCGAGCTCACCGACGAGGCGCCGCTGGCGCTCGTTCTCACGGAGGAGCCGATACCGAGATCCGAGGGTGCGGCGCTGCGCTCGCGCGCGCTCGCGGACTACGGGCACCGCGCGGTCGAGATAGCCCTCGGGCCGATCTCGGACGACGCAGCGGACGAGCTGCTCACGGGTCTCGTCGGGGACGAGCTCGACCGTGCCACGCGGGTCGGGCTGATACGCGAAGCAGAGGGGAATCCGCTCTATCTCGAGGAGCTTTCGCGCGCGTTCCTCGAAGGCGCCCTCGAACCCCGAGGAAGGACGTGGACGGTGACGATGGGGTCGCTCGAGCTACTCACGCCGACACTCGAGAACCTCCTCGTCGCGCGGATCGACCGCCAGCAGGACGGCCCCCGTCGTCTCGCTCAGATCGCGGCCGCGATCGGCCGCACGTTTCCGGTGCGCGTCCTCGAGGCCGTTGCCGGCGAGAGCATCGACGAGCCCATGAGGGCGTTGCTCCGGGCCGAGGTCATCCGCGAGCTCAACCGTTACCCGGAGTTCGAATGCGCGTTCACCCACGGCCTCCTACGCGAGGCAGTTCTCTCGACCCTCACGTCGACACGAAAGCGGACGCTGTACGCGAGCATCGCCGAGGCGTTCGAGTCGCTGTACGCCGACAGCCTGGAGGAGCACCTCGAGCGACTCGCCCATTACCAGGCGCAGGCCGGGAATCTGCCGCGGGCGCTCGAGTATGCCGAACGGGCTCGCGCCGTCTCTCGCTGAGAGCACCGCGAGTCAGGGAACGACCGCGAAGCCCTCTGCCCGGGCAGCACCCGCGAGCGCCTCGTCGAAGCAGGCGAACTCCGCCAAGTCGGCATCGGCGGCTCGCGCGGAGAGAGCCGACGCGAGCTGGACGGCGTCGAACGCCCGCAACGGATGCCGGGCGACCGACCGCGCTGCGAGCTCGAGAACCTCGTCGGTCACCCCGATTACGGCGAAGAGCAACTCGGCCTCGGCCTCGCCGGACCAGTCCCACTCGAACTCCTCGACGAGCACGGCCGCATCCTCCGGCGAGAGCTCCCCGAGGCGGTACTTGCGCCAGATCGCTGCCGGCACCTCGACGCACGCGAGGCTGGACACGACCAGATTGGACAGTCGGCGGATCTCGTCGGCACCCGGCTCGTCGGCGTAGAGCTTGACGAGAGCCGAGCTGTCGCAGAAGACGCTCAGCCGCGCCCGTCCGCTACGAGGCCGGAGAGCGGCGTGCCCTCGCCTGCGGCCTTGCGAGCACGGGCGACTCGCCGGGGATCGGGGGGAGTCGCACGGGTGCGACGACGCGGAGCGGAGAGAAGCCCGGCTCGGGCGAGACGAGCGCGCGTACGCGCCGACTCCGAGTCCTCGAGGTCCGGGTCGACTGCTGCAGCGAGAAGCGCCACGACCCAGCCGTTGACACTCCGCCCCTGCTCCTCGGCCTGTGCCTTGATCTCACGCGCGAGCTCGTCGTCGAGACGGACCGTCAGTTGCGCCATGCACGCATGCTAGCAGGCATGAATGCAACGGTTAGCGGTCGAGCCACCAGTTCTCGGAGTTCGTCAGGGGATTGAGGGATTGGGCGAAATTCCTGACGGTGTCTCTCACGGCGGTCGCGAGCGGGATTTGGTTCAGCGGGAGCACCGGTACGTCCCTCGCCATCTGGGCGTCGGCTCTGTTCAAGACTCGCGCCTGCTGGCGCGCGTCGAGAATTCTGTCCGCCTGGTCGAGGTCGCGCGTCACCAGCCGTTGGCAGTAACCGGTGTAGTTCTGGCTGCCACCGCATCCGAAGATGGTATTCCCGGTCGGATTCGGAGCGCTGAAAAACCCGAAGAGCGCGACGTGGAAATCGCCACTCGGAAGGATCGTGCCAAGGAACGTGCTAGGGGGAGCGAAGCTCGGTAACACCTCGACACCAGATCGTCTGAGCTGCGCTTGCACGAGCGACAGGAGCCGCGCGCGGCTAGGGTTGCCCGCGCTCGTTACGAAGCGAAGCGAGAGCCGCTCGCCGGCGCACGAGTAGATGCTGTCGGCGCGTCTCCGACAGCCCGCCTGCTCGAACAGGCGACCGGCGAGCGCAGGGCGATAGCCGTAGCTCCTCCAGTTCGGCCGGTAATACGGGCTTTGGACGAGAAAGAGCAGGCTTTCGAGCGGCCGCAGGTTCGGGTTGATCTCGCCGGGGACCTCCCTGACGAGCGCGGCGCGGTCGATGCTGTAGGCGAGGGCGCGGCGAATGAGCTTCTTTCGAAGCGCGGGATGGCCTCCGGGACCGATCCTGAAGGCGAAACCCTGGTATCCGGCGCTGGGTTCGGCACGCACGTTCACGCCCGGTTCCCGACGAAGAGCGGAGACGCCGCCGGGGAAGATCCCGTACGCCACGTCCAGCTCACCGTTCCGGAACCAGTCGACCGGGTTCTCGCTCTCGAGCCGGAAGTGGATGACGATCCGGTCGAGATACGCCCGGTGGGCCCCCCAGTAGCGCGGATTGCGCACGAGTGTCAGCTGGCGACCTCGCTCCCAGCTCTCGAGCAGGAAGGGACCGCTCCCGACCGGCCTGCCTGTCTTCGGGTTGTCGATCCGGTCGCTCCAGATCTTCGTCAGGTCTTCGCCCCGGAGCACATGCGAGGGGAGGACGTTCGCGAACAGCCCTCGCCAGCCGGAAAAGCGGGAGCGGAGGACGACCTTGACCGTCTTCGCATCGACAGCGCTGACACGACGGACGTGTCGGTGGTCCTGCTCGAGCTCCCCCAGCCCTGCACTCCCGGCCACCCAAGCCCGGTGCGTGAAGACGAAGTCCCGGGCCGTGATCGGCATATCGTCGCTCCAGAGCGCCGCGCGCCGGATGTGGTAGGTGAGCGTGAAGGGCGGCTTCTTCGTACGCTCGACGCGTGAGACGAGCCTCGGCCGATACGTGTACCGGGGACTTACGTCGAACGCCGGTTGCAGAATCATCTCGGCAATGAGGCGGGTCGCCTCCACCGACTGGGTGCATTTGACTAGCAGCATGTTGAGACAGGGGGGCTCCGCCAGAGGGCCGAACGCAACCGTTCCCCCGACGCGCGGCGTCTGCGCGCCCGCGCCGCCCGCTCCCGAGACGGCGAGCAGCGAGACGGCGATCGCCGCGGCGAGGGCTAGTCCGCGAGCCACCAGTTCTCCACGCCCACGAACGGATCCAGCTGTGCGGTACGACGAAGGTTGCGGACATTCGTCGTGTGTGCGACGACTTGCGGATTCTCGAACAGCGGGATGACCGGAACGTCCCTGGCCAGCTGCGCATCGGCTCTGTTCAGGACATCCGCCTGCCGAGCCGGATTGAGGATTCGCTGTGCCTGGTCGAGGTCACTCGTGAGAAGCCGCTGGCAGTAACCGGCGAAGTTCTGTACGCCCCGGCACCCGTAGAGCCCCACGGCTCCGCCGGCGGAGTCCGGGTATCGAAGGTACGAGAACGCAGCGAGGTCGAAGTTGCCGCCTGGCAGGATCTCGTTGAAGAGGACGTTTGGCGGGGCGTACACGGGCACGATCTCGATCCCGACTTGCCGAAGCTGGCGCTGAATGAGCTCGAGCGCCTGCTGGCGGCGCGGACTCCCCGCGAGGGTCGCGAGGCGGATCGACAACCGCTGTCCCTCGCACGCGTAGATTCTGTCGGGCTCCCTGCGACAACCCGCCCGCTCGAGCAGCCGCCTCGCCTCCGCCGGTCCGCACCGGTATCGCTGCCAGTTCGGCCGATAGTGAGCGCTGTTGGTGAGAAACATCGCGCTGTCGCTCGGCGGGTAACGGGCGTCGAACTTCCCGTTGAGCGCCCGCGCCAGAGCGATGCGGTCGATCCCGTAAGCGAGTGCCTGCCGCACGAGCTTGCTCTTGAGCGCGGGATGCCCGCCGGTGTCCATCCGGACGTCGAGGTGCTCCCAGTTCGCACCCTGGTTCGGCAGCACTCTGACCCCGCGAAAGCTGCGGAGCGCCTGAACCTGCTCGTCGGTGAGGACTGGACTCATCACGACGTCGACCTCGCCCGTGCGCAACCATTCGACGTGCTCGGCGCCGATTGCGCCGCACTGCTGGCAGAAGCGGAGCACGAGCCGGTCGAGGTAGGCCGGATGGTTCCTCCAGTAGCGAGGGTTGCGAACGAAGGTGAGGGAGCGCCCGTGCTCCCAGTGCTCGACGAGGAAGGGGCCACTACCGATCGCTCTGCCCGTCTTGGGGTTGCGGATACCGTCGAGCCAGACAGTCGAGAAGTCCTCGCCCCGGAGCGCATGCGAAGGCAGGATGCGCGGGAACAGCCCGCGCCAGCCGGAGAGACGGGAGCGAAGAACCACTCTGACCGTCTTCGCGTCGACGGCCGTGACGCTCCGAATCTTCGCGTAGTACTCAGCATCCGGCTCCCACAGCTCCTGCTCGACTTCGCGAAGCGCGGCGTAGGTGAACTCGAAGTCTCGCGCCGTGACCGGCACACCGTCGCTCCAGTGCGCTTCCGGACGGATGTGATACGTGAGCGTGTACGGCGGGGTGGTCGTGTACTCGACGCCCGAGACGAGGTCTGGCCGGTACGCGTAATGGGGGGCGACGTCGATGCGGAACGCGCCCCGAAGAGCGAGGCCCATGAAACCCTGCGGAAGGCTGGAACCGCATCGCAGGAGGTAGGAATTGAGGCACCCCGGCTCGCGCACGACGGCGCCGCCGACGACGACCGTGCCGCCGCGCTTCGGCGTCTGCTGCGTCGCCGCGCCGCCCGCTCCCACGACCGCGAGGAGCGAGACGACGATCGCCGCTGCTAACGCGGCTCCGCGAGCCACCAGTGCTCCGCGTTCACGAGCGGGTCGAGAGAGTTCGGGGTGAAGTTGCGGACCGTCGATCTCACAGACGCCCACTGGGGCTGCTCGAAGAGCGGGATTGCGGGCACGTCCTTCGCCATCTGAATGTCGGCTCGGTTCAAGACACGCGCCTGCTGGTCGGAGTCGAATATCCGGTCGGCCTGGTCGAGGTCCGCGCTGACCAGTCGCTGGCAGTAGCCGGTGTAGTTCTGAAAACCTCCGCAGCCGAAGATCGTCTTCAGCGACGGGTCCGGTCCCGCATTCCAGGCGAAGAGGGCAACGTCGAACGCGCCGCTCGGGAGGATCTGGTCGAAGACCACAGGAGGCGGACCAAAGCGCGGAATCACTTCGACTCCGACAGGCCGCAGTTGCGCCTGGACGAGTTCTACCACCCTAGGCCGATAACCACCGGGAATGACTGGGGCTACGAATCGGAGCGAGAGCCGCTGCCCCGAGCACACGTAGATGCCGTCGGCACCGCGGCGGCAGCCCGCCAGCTCGAGCAGTCGACGCGACTCGTCCGGGCGGTAGCGGTATGCACTCCAGTTCGACCGGTAGTAGCGGCTCGGCGTCGGGAAGACGACGCTGTCACGCTGTCGAGCCTGCGGATCGATGTCCCCGAACATCGCTCGTACGAGCGGTCCGCGGTCGATGCCGAAGGCGAGCGCCCGCCGGACCAGCTTGCTCCTGAGAGCCGGATGGCCGCCCGGACCTCTGCGGATCTCAAAGTGATCCCAGCCCGAGCCTGGAAACGCGAAGGTCCTGAGAGTTCGCTCGCGCTTGACAGCTGGGAAGAAGCTCGGCGGGAATCCCGCGGCGACGTGGAACTCCCCGTTCCGGAACCCGTCGACGAGCGCCGCACCCGGGACCGCGAAGCGAAGAGCGATCCGGTCGAGGTACGAAGCATGAGGCCCCCAGTACCGCGAGTTTCGGCGGAGCGTGATCTGCTTGCCTCGCTCCCAACGTTCGACGAGGAAGGGGCCGCTCCCGATTGCAGCGCCGGTCTTCGGGTTCTCGATGCTGGCTTTCCAGACGTCGACCAGGTTCTCGCCGCGGAGTGCGTGCCGCGGCAGGATGCTCCCGAAGAGCCCGCGCCAACCTGCGAATCGGGATCGCAGCACAACCCTCACGGTCTTCGCGTCGAGCGTCCTGACGGTGCGTACCTCGGTCCGGTTCAAATCTTCGGGATGACCGTGCTTCAGGATCGCTCGGTGGGTGAACAGGAAGTCCGCCGCCGTGATCGGCGTCCCGTCGCTCCAGCGTGCTTCAGGGCGGATGTGGTACGTGAGGGTGAAGGGCGGTCGCTTCGTAAAGGTGACGCTGGAGACGAGCCTCGGCCGCCAGGTGAAATCGGGAGCGATGTCGAAAGGCGCCTCGAGGACTCTTGCGTAGATCCGCCCCAGCGTGATCTGTGCGGTTCCCGGACGACACCGCACGTCGAAGAGGTTGAGACAAGCGGGCTCGGGAGGCGTCTGCGCGAACACCACGGTGCCGCCCACTCTCGGCGTGTGCGCGCCCGCGCCGCTCGCTCCCGCGACCGCGAGGAGCGAGACCACGAGCGCCGCTGCTAGCGCGATTGCGCGAGCCACCAGTTCTCCGCCTTCCAGAACGGGTTCCAGGGGAGGAACACGAAGTTCCGGACAGAGGTGTCGTACGCAGCCGTGAAGATGAACTGGAAGAGTGGGATCGTCGGGACGTCACTCGCGAGCCCCCGGTCGGCTCTGTTGAAGACACGGGCGTGTCGACGCTCGTCGAGGATCCTGTCGGCCTGGTTGAAGTCGGCCGTGACGAGCCGCTGGCAGTAGCCGGTGAAATTTTGCGGCGCATCGCAGCCGTAGACACCGGCCCACGATGCAACGGGTGAACCTACCCACGAGAAGAGTGCGACGTCGAAGAGGCCCTGCGGGAGGATCTGGCCGAAGAACGACGCGGGGGCTGCGAACACCGGCACGACCTCGACCCCTACAGCCCGAAGCTGCGCCTGTATCAGGGGAAGCGCCTGCGCTCGGACCAGAACCCCGGCGGTCGTCACGAAGCGCAACGAGAGACGCTGCCCGCCGCAGGAGAAGATCCCGTCTGCTCCCCTGCGGCATCCAGCTTGCCCGAGCAGGCGGCGGGCCTGAGCCGGTCGATAGCGATACGCGCTCCAGTTCGGCTCGTAGTAGCGGCTCTGGGCCAGGTGCACGGCGCTGTCGAGTACGCGAGCGGAGGGATCGACCTCGCCCCATATCTGTCGGACGAGCGCGGTGCGGTCGATTCCGTATGCGAGCGCACGCCGAACGAGCTTGTTGCGGAGCGCAGGGTGAGCGTTCGGTCCGAGCTGGATCTCGAGGTGCTCGAAGCCGGTGCTTGCAGGCGCGACCAAGCGCATCCCCGGCTGCCGACGAACGGCTGGGACGACCGATGGTGGAACGCCCATTGCGACGTCGAGCTCGCCGCTCCTCAACTCATCAGTGGGGTCCGTAGCCGACCCCGCGAATCTGACGACGAGCCGCTCGACGTAGGCCGAGTGAGGTCCCCAGTAGTGGGGGTTGCGGCGGAGGACGAGCTGGCGTCCGCGGTCGAGTCGCTCGACGAGGAACGGGCCGCTCCCGATGGGTCGACCCGTCCTCGGATCGGCGATCCGGTCGC
The DNA here is from genome assembly GCA_963848405.1 of uncultured Actinomycetes bacterium. Classification (GTDB taxonomy): domain Bacteria; phylum Actinomycetota; class Thermoleophilia; order Gaiellales; family Gaiellaceae; genus GMQP-bins7. Next base: position 62,137 of record CAWKDP010000026.1, read on the forward strand.
TCCAGACCCGCGTGAGGTCCGAACCGCGGAGCGCGTGCGCCGGGAGGATGTTTCCGAAGAAGTCGTGCCAGCTCGCGGACCTCGGCCGCAGAACCACTCGCACGGTTTTGCGATCGACGGCACGGGCACTCCGGATGGGGGCGTGGAGGTCACGGACTTCCGGAATACCGTGACGGCGTATCGCCCGGAGCGTGAAGATGAAGTCCTGCGCCGTGACCGGGACTCCGTCGCTCCACCGCGCCGCCGGATGGATGTGGTAGGTCAGCGTGAATGGTCGCCTCCTCGTGAAGTCGACCCTCGAGACGAGGCTTTCCTGGTACGTGAAGTCGGGACCGACCTCGAACGGCCTCTGCAGAACCTTGTCAATCCAGAAGAACAACCCTCCGTTGCAATTCGCGGGTGGGACGTTCAGACAGGCAGGCTCGGGGCCAACCTCGCGAAAGACAAGCGTGCCGCCGCGCTTCGGCGCCTGCTCGGGCGCGCCGGCGGCTGGTGCCACGATCGCGATACAGGACACCACGAGTGCTGCGAGGGCAAGCGACGATGGTCTCATCAGAGCTTCGCTCCTCTAGACCGCCCCCGCCTTCGTGATCTTGCGTACGTGAGCATTACGGGGTCGTCCTGTCCGACTCGATCGCGTCAGCGACCGGCGCGCGCACCGTTACCCACACCGCGCCTTCTCCGGCTGCCACCCGCTGCGGCTCGCTGCCGATCCCGATCGTCGCGGCGACGTCCCCCGACTCCGGATCGAGCCGCATCACCGTGCGGTCGAGCTGGTTCACGACCCAGACGGCGCCCTCGCCGAACGCGACGTCGACGGGGCCGTCGCCGACGTCGAAGGTCGACAGCGACGCGGTCTGCTCCTGACCCGAGATCGCGATCCGCGTCACCGTGTCGTCGTCGAAGTTCGCAACCCAGAGCGAGCCGTCACCGACCGCGATCGCTCTCGGGCTCTTGCCGACGGTGAACTGGTCCTGCTCCTGCACCGTCAGCGGATCGACCTCGACGACGCTGTTGCTGGCGTTGTTCACGATCCACAGCGAACCGAGGCCGAAGACGACGTCCGAGAACTGTGGAAGCACGGAGCTCGACGACAGCACCAGTTCCTCGCCGACCCTGGTCGCGACCGTGGTCCTCGCGTTGATCTGCCCGATCGGGCCGCCCTCGCAGACGAACCAGGCGTACCCCGCGCCGAACGCGATGCTCGCGCGCGGCCCGCCGCAGGACGTGTCGTCTCCCAGTGCGGAGGTCTGGCTCGTGGCCTCGTTCTGCTCGGGGTTGATCCGTTGGAGCTGGGCGAGCGGTCCGAGGGCGACCCAGATCGTGCCGCCCCCCACCGTGAGGTCGCTCGGATAGCCGTCCACCGTGATCGTCGCATCTCGTGCCGTGGTGTCAGTGGGGTCGATGCGGGAGACGGTCTCGTCCTCGACGTTCGTGACCCAGACGCCGCCCAGACCGGTGGCGATCGCCTGCGGATCGATCCCGACGGGCACCTCGGCGACGAGCTTGTTCGAGCCGGGGTCGATGACGCCGACGGAGTTGGGAGAGACGCTCGAGAGCCCTCCGGAGTCGCGCGTCAGGGCAAACGCGAGGAGCGCTGCGACCACGACGGAGTGCGCTGACTGCGGCGATCCCCAGATTGCGGCGAGAGCGCCGGGAGGCAACGGCCGGAGCCGTATCGCCGAGCCGGAGCGCGGAGCGCGTCGCCGCGAGGAGCTCGCCTGCCGACCGGTACCTGCGGCCCGGCTCCTTGGCAAGCGCGCGGGCGAGGACGGTGTCGAGCTCCTTGGGGAGGTCGGGTCGAGCCTGGCTCGGCGGGGTCGGCTCCTCGTGGACGTGCGCCCAGAGGAGCGCGACATCGGTCGCGCGAGGGAACGGGGACTGCCCCGTCAGCGTCTCGTAGAGGACGCAGCCGAGCGAGTAGACGTCCGCGCGCTCGTCCAGGGCGTCACCGGTGATCTGCTCCGGTGCGACGTACTCGAGCGTGCCAACGATCTCGCCCGCGACCGACACACCCGAGAGGGAGCCGGTGCGCTTCGTGAGGCCGAAGTCGCCGAGGTAGCAGTGCTCGCGGCCGGCAGCCTCCGCGATGAGGACGTTCGAGGGCTTGACATCGCGGTGCACGAGACCCTTCTCGTGGGCGGCGTCGAGCGCCTCGGCAATCTGCGAGAGGAGGTCGACGGCGCGCTTCGGCTCCAGTGCTCCGTCCTCGGCGACGACCTTCGCCAGATCGGATCCTTCGACGTAGCGCATCGCGAGGAAGAGGACGCCGTCCTGCTCCCCCGCCTGGTAGATCGGGATGACGTGCGGATGGTCGAGAGACGCCGCGATCCGTGACTCGCGGAGGAAGCGCTCGCGGAAGCGCTCGTCCTGGGCGAGCTCGGGGGCGATCACCTTCAGCGCGACCTTGCGCCCCAGGCCCCGTTCCTCGGCACGGTAGACCGCACCCATCCCCCCGCGGCCGATGAGCGTCTCGATCCGGTAGCCGGCGACCGTTGCTCCGGGCGCCAGCGCTGTACCCCCCACCTTGCGTACCCCCCACCTTGCTCAGGGGCGACTTGTACAGGCTGCGCGGAGCGGTGTCTAGCTCGGCGAGTGTGTCACGGCCGTGAGGTTCGCGCCGTGGCAGGAATTTGCTGCATTCGGCACGATCGTGTATGACGGTCGCATGGGGGGCTCGCGATCAGCCACGCGCCAGACCGTCGAAGGCGCTCGCAGTCTTCGTCGCTTTCGCTGCGGGGATCGCACTTGTGGTCGCCGGTGCCGCGCAGCCTCGCGGCGCGCGCGAGGGCGGGACGTTTCGGCTCGTGTTCCCCGCCGACCGCGTCATGTCGATCGACCCATACCTGAGCAGCTTTGCGGTCGTGCCGATGATCTTCCGGGCGACGTGCGCTTCGCTCCTGAACTTCCCCGACAAGCCGCTCCCGGCCGGCTCCAAGCTCGTGCCCGAGGTGGCAAAGAGCCTGCCGAAGATCACCAAACGAGGGAAGACCTACACGTTCACCGTCAGGGAGGGCTACCGCTTCAACACGGGCGCGCCGGTGACCGCACGGGACGTAGCCGCCAGCTTCGAGCGTGCACTCGACCCCAAACTCGAATCAACGGCCGCGGGCGACTTCTTAAACATCGTCGGAGGGCCTGCGTTCAACGCCGGCAAGGCGTCCCGTCTGAAAGGCGTGACGGTGCGAGGCAACCGCGTCGTCATCCAGCTGCGGAAGCCTGCGCCGGAGTTCGTGGCAACGGGCGGCGGTCTCTGCATATTTCCGGCCGGCCTTGTGGTCGACCGCGAGGGGGCCCGGGCGCCAGTCCCCAGCGCCGGGCCGTACATGACCACCGAGTACGTTCCCGGCCGACAGATCGTCGTCGAGCGGAACCCGTTCTATCGAGGCCCGCGGCCGCATCATGTCGACCGTTTCGACGTCACACTTGTAGGCGACTCGGCATCGGTCGTCGAAGGGATCGAGAACGGCACGTTCGACTCGGCGTCAGGGACCGACATGCTCCAACGGTCGGCTGGTCTCGGCGCTCGCTACGGCATCAACCGAGGGCGCTTCTTCGTCCAGCCTAGCCTCTTCCTCTGCATGTTTCCATTGAACTCCTCACGCCCGTTGTTCCGGGACAACCCGCAGCTCCGGCGGGCGGTCAACTTCGCCCTCGACCGGAAGGCGCTCGCTCGCGAATGGGGTGCGTACGCCGGGTACCCAACCGACCAGTATCTCCCGCCATCCGCGCCCGCGTTCCGGAACGAGCGCATCTATCCGCTGGCGAAGTCCGACCTTCGTACGGCGAGGGCGCTCGCACGCGGGCATACCCGCGGTGGCAAAGCCGTCTTCTACACGCGAGACGACCCGCTCGGGCGTGCCCACGGCGAGATCGTCCGCGCGAGTCTCAAGAAGATCGGGATCGACGTCGAGGTCAAAGCGTTCCCCCCGCCTGTTCTGTTTGCCAAGGAGGGGACGCCCGGCGAGCCGTTCGACATCGGTTGGATCTGCTTCGGGCTCGGGTATCCGCAGAACCCGCTCCTGGAGGCCTTCTTCGACGGACGCAAGATCGGCCCGGGCCATCAGAACTTCTCCTACTTCGAGTCGCCCAGGCTGAACCGACGCTTCGACGAGATCTCGCGACTCACCGGACGGGCGTACCGGAGGGCGTACGGCGCGCTCGACATAGAGCTCTCGCGTGCCGCGGCACCAGCAGTGCCATACATGTACCTCAACCATCTGACACTCGTCTCGGAGAGAACCGGGTGCGTCGTCGTGAATCCGGAGCTCGATCTCGCCGCCGTCTGTCTGAAGTAGACCTAGGGGGCCTGCACGATGACCCAGACGGCGCCGCCCGAGACGGCAATCTCGTCCGGCCGGTTGCCGATCTCTATCGTCTCAGTGACCTCACCTGTCCCCGGATCGATCCGGGAAACCGTCCCGTCCTCGCCGTTCGCCACCCAGACCGCCCCCGCGCCGACCGCGATCCCGCTCGGACCAGCGCCGACCGGAATCGTCGTCGTCCCATGGGACCCGGGGTCGATGCGGGTCACGGTGCCGTCGGTTTCATTGGCAACCCAAACCGATCCCTCACCAACTGCAATCCCGGTTGGACCGGCGCCTACCGAGATCGGCCGCACGACCGACACCGTCCGAGGATTGAGCCGTGACACATTGCTGTCGCTCGCGTTCGCGACCCAGACTGCGCCCTCGCCGACCGCGACAGCGGAGGACCCGTTGCCCACGACTCCGCTCTCGATACCTCCTGTTACCGGTTCGATGCGCGCGATCTCTCCATTGCGTGAGACGAGCCAGACCGCACCCTCGCCCTCCGCGATCGCGCCTCCGCTCGACCTCGAGACGACGTCCTCGATCGTCTCGACCGTCTCGAACTGAGGATCGACCCGCGCGGCGCTCCCGTCGAGGCCGTTGGCCACCCAGAGCCCGCTTGGCCCCACCGCAACCCCGGTTGGCGTCGCATCAAGGGGAATCGTCCCCTCGACCGCCCGCGTTTCCGGGTCGAGGCGCATCAGAGTTCGATCCTGGCCGTTCGCGACCCAGACTGATGTCGCGTCGGCCGCGATAGCCGACGGCTGCCTCCCGACCTGAACGGCGGCGACAACACGATTCGACGAAGGGTCGATGACGCCGACGTTGTCCGGCGGCACCGTCACCGACGGCGGCTCTCCACGCGTGAGGAGCAGGGCCGCCGCAGCGGCGACAATGAGAGCGGCGAGTGCGGCCAGTGCAATCCGGCCTGTCCTCGTTGCGACTTTCGCCCGAGCCAAGCGCAACGCTTTCCTCTCGCCACGTGGCGCCTCGAGGATCCCGAGCGCCTGCCGTGCCGCGTTGACCAGCTCCCCCGCCGACCGGTACCGCCTCCCGGGCTCCTTGGCGAGCCCGCGGGCGAGGACGGTGTCGAGCTCTTTGGGGAGGTCGGGGCGGGCCTTCGAGGGAGGGGTCGGCTCCTCGTGCACGTGCGCCCACAGGAGGGCGACGTCGGTGGCGCGGGGGAAGGGGGACTGGCCGGTCAGGCACTCGTAGAGGACGCAGCCGAGCGAGTACACGTCCGCGCGCTCGTCGAGCGGGTTGCCCGTGATCTGCTCGGGGGCGACGTACTCCAGGGTGCCGACGACGTCGCCCTGCACCGAAACACCGGAGAGGGAGCCCGTTCGCTTGGTGAGGCCGAAGTCGGCGAGGTAGCAGTGCTCCTTCCCCGCAGCCTCGGCGATGAGGACGTTCGAGGGCTTGACATCTCGGTGCACGAGCCCCATCTCGTGCGCTGCATCGAGCGCCTCGGCGACCTGGGAGAGGATCTCGACCGTGCGCCGCGGCTCGAGCGCGCCCTCCCCGGAGAGGAGCTTCGCGAGGTCCGTGCCCTCGACGTAGCGCATGGCGAGATAGAGGACGCCGTTCTCCTCTCCCGCCTGGTAGATGGGGACGACGTGCGGGTGGTCGAGGGAGGCGGCGATCCGCGACTCCCTGAGGAAGCGCTCGCGGAAGCGCTCGTCTTGCGCGAGCTCTGGGGCAATGACCTTGAGCGCGACCTTGCGCCCGAGACCCACCTCTTCGGCGCGGTAGACCGCGCCCATGCCTCCACGGCCGATGAGCGCTTCGATGCGGTAGCCGGCGACCGTCGTTCCGGGCGCCAGCGAGGTGCCCGTGACGTTGCTCACCGGGCACTTGTAACAGTGGCAGCAAACCGTGTCTACGCCCCGACGAGCCGTGTGACGAGCGTGACACTCGCAGCGTCGCGCCCGCGAACGACAGCCGCGGGGACAGGTCGTACTCTCGACTCATGACGGAACCGACGCGAGAGGGACAGGTCACGAGGCGCGTCGCACTCGTTCTCGACATCGCTGCGGCGATGGGTGTGGTGCCGTCGATCGCGAGCGCAGACAACAGCAGCCAGGCAGTCGAGAGCCGGCTCGCCCGCCCGCAGCAGGCGAGCGTCGCGGGACGGGCCAAGGGTCGAGTGGTCTCGCGCTAGAGAGAACCGACTTCTCCACTCGATCCATCCGGGGGAGGGGGAGGGGGGCCGGCGGGCCCCCCTCCCTCATGCTGTCAGAGCCCGATGATCTCGTCCGGGTCAACCGGAACGCGCGCGAGCTCCCGCCCCGTCGCGTCACGCAGCGCCGCCACGATGGCAGCGGTCGAGACGACGGTCGGCGGCTCCCCGACGCCCTTCACGCCATACGGCGCATCGGGCTCCGGTACCTCCACGAGCTCCGAGACGACCGGCGGCATGTCGAGGAAGGTCGGGATCAGATAGTCGGTGAAGCTCGCGTTCACGATCGCGCCGTCGCGGGTCTGGATCTCCTCCATCAGCGCGAGGCCGAGGCCCTGCGCGGTGCCGCCCTCGATCTGCCCCTCGACCGCCGACCGGTCGAGCGCGTGGCCGACGTCCTGGGCCGTTCCGATCCAGACGACGCGGGTGAGGCCGAGCTCGACGTCCACCTCCACGACGACACGCATTGCCGCGACGGCGAACGCGACGTGCGAGCGCTCGCCGGTGGTCTGACCCGTGTCGGGATCGAGCTGCGACGTGCGCGGGTGCCGGTAGACGCGCTCGACGTCCACCTCGCCGCCGCCGCGCCGCTTCTGCTCTTCGAGGGCCGTGCGGCACGTGAGCTGGACGGCGCCGGCGGCCATCCACGTCATCCGCGACGCGGAGGAGGAGCCAGCCGACCCGACCTCCGACGTCGTGCCCGGCGCCAGCTCGACGTCGTCGGTGCCGAGTTCGCGGCCGGCCACCTGCAGGATGACGTGCGAGACCCCCTGCCCGACCTCTGCGGCAGCGCAGTGGATTACGGCAGTGCCCGAGGCAAGCAGCTGCACGCGAGCCGTGCAGAAATCGTCGAAGCCCTCCGAATAGCAGAGGTTCTTGAAGCCGACGGCGAACCCCACGCCGCGCCGCACGCCCTCGCCGCGCGTCGTGTTCCCCGCGCCACCCGGAAGCCGGATCGCGTCACGCGGGAGCTCCTCGGGCTCGGGTACGTCGAGCGCCGCCGCCCGCTTGATGACCTCCTTCGTCGGGAGCGAGCCCGTGATCACCTGACCCGTGGGCAGCGCTCCGCCCGGCTCGAGCGCGTTCAGGAGACGTAGCTCGACCGGATCGATCTCGAGCGCCGCGGCGAGCTTGTCCATCTGTGCCTCCGCCGCGAAGCACGACTGCACCGCGCCGAAGCCCCGCATCGCGCCGCAGGGCGGGTTGTTCGTGTACACGGCAAGCCCATCGATGCGCACGTTCTCGACGGCGTACGGGCCGACCGCGAACGAGCACGCGTTGGAGATGACCGCGGTCGAGCTCGAGGCGTAGGCGCCGCCGTCGAGCAGGATCCGCATGCGCACGGAGACCAGCTCCCCCGCACGTGTCGCCCGGTGCTCGGCCCAGATCTTCGCGGGGTGTCGATGGACGTGGCCCACGAACGACTCCTCGCGGCTGTAGACCATCTTCACGGGGCGGCTCGTGCGGAGCGCGAGCATCGCGGCATGGAGCTGCATCGACAGGTCCTCGCGTCCGCCGAAGGCGCCGCCGACGCCACCGAGGTGGATCCGCACCTGCTCGGGCTCGAGCCCGAGGCACGGCGCGATCTGGTCGCGGTCAACGTGCAGCCACTGCGTCGCGACGTGGATGTCCACCCCACCCTCGCCGTCGGGGATCGCGATCCCCGACTCGGGGCCGAGGAACGCCTGATCCTGCTGCCCGATCTCGTACGTGCCCTCGACGGCGACGTCTGCCTCGATCCCGGGATCCCCTCGCTCGATCACGAGCGAGCGAACCACGTTCGGTCGCGGGTCGTCGCGGTAGCCGTGCCCCATCGTCGGGCGGTCGGGGTGCAGCGGCTCCATCTCGGTCGCCCGCTCCGCGTCGACCACGGCCTCGAGCATCTCGTACTCCACGCGCACTGCCGCGGCGGCGCGACGAGCCTGCTCGGGCTCCTCGGCCGCGACGACCGCGACGGGCTCGCCGAAGTAGCGGACGCGGTCGATCGCAAGCACCGGCTGGTCGCGGAACTCGAGGCCGTAGAGCTTGTCCCCGGGGACGTCCTCGTGCGTGACGACCGCGTGCACGCCGGCCATCGCGACCGCCTCCGATATGTCGACCGACACGATCCGCGCGTGCGCATGCGGGCTGCGAACGGTCTGACCCCAGAGCATCCCGGCCGCGTGGAGGTCGCTCGAGTAGAGGAACTCGCCCTTCACCTTCGGCACGGCGTCGCGACGCTGCACCTTGCTCTCGGCGTGCCCGACCGGGAGCGGGCGCGTTCTGGCGGGGGCGCTCACCGGCCCGCCGCCAGGTGAACCGCGTCGAGGATCTTCTGGTACCCGGTGCAGCGGCAGAGGTTCCCGGACAACGCCTCGCGAATCTCGTCGTCCGTAGGGTCCGCATTCCGCTGCAGGAGATCCGCAGTCGCGACGACGAGGCCCGGCGTGCAGAAGCCGCACTGCACGGCGCCGGTCTCGGCGAAGGCCTCCTGGACCGGGTGCAGGTTGTCCTCGTGCGCGAGCCCTTCCACGGTCACGACCTCGTGGCCGGAGGCCTGGGCAGCAAGCACGAGGCATGAGCAGACGAGCGCCCCGTCGAGGAGGACGGAGCACGACCCGCACTCCCCCTGCTCGCAGGCGTTCTTCGAGCCCGGCAGGCCGAGCCGGTCGCGCAGCGTCGTCAGCAAGCTCTCGCCCGCCCAGACGTCGGTGTCCAGGCGCTCGCCGTTGACGGTGAGCTCGATCCTCACGCGAGGCACCGGTCGAGCGCCCGCTTCGTGAGCACGCGCAGGGCGTGCCGCCTGTACGCGGCCGTTCCCCGGACGTCGTCGATCGGAGACGCAGCGGCCGCCACTGCGTCGGGAAAGCCGTCCATGTCGCCGACCGGGGCTGTCACGAGGCGCGTCGCCGGAGACGCCGACCCGAACGAAGCGCGTACCTGCTCGCGCTCGCGGTCTACGACGAGCGCGAGCGAGCAGACCGCGATCACCATCGCGTTCCGCGGCCCGACCTTCATGAACGTCTGCGGCTGTCCGCTCGGCCGGACGTGCACGCGGACGATCAGCTCGTCCTCGGCGAGCGCGTTCTGCTTCGGACCGAGGAGAAAAACGTCGAGCGAGAGCCTTCGCGCGCCGCGAGCGCTCGCCACCTCGACCTCGGCACCCTCGACGAACAGCGGCGGAAGCGCGTCCCCCGCGGGCGAGGCCGTGCCGAGGTTGCCCCCGATCGTCCCGCGGTTGCGGATCTGCGGCGAGCCGACCGTGCGTGACGCCTCGGCGAGGGCGGGGAGCGCCTCGGCGAGCGGGTCGCGCATCGCCTCCGCGTAGGTCAGCCCGGCGCCCAGCCGCAAGGCGCCGTCCTCGCGTCCGTATCCGCGCAGTTCAGCGACCTCGTTCAGGTTCAGGATCGTCTCGGGCCGCAGGCGGTCGAAGTTCAACGCCACCAGCAGGTCCGTGCCGCCCTGGATCGGGACGGCATCCGGATGCTCGGCCTTGAGCCGGAGCGCCTCGTCGAGCGACCGCGGGGTGAGGACGTCCATCGAAGCGAACTAGGGTATTACGCTGCGCGCATGGAGCAGCTGCGCCGCCGGCTCGCGGTTGCCCGCGGGGACGAGCCCGCCGACCTGGTCGTCCGCGGGGGACGTGTGCTCTCCGTCTTCACGAAGGAGTGGCTCGAGACCGACGTCGCGATCGTGGACGGCGTCGTCGCGGGCCTGGGCGACTACGCGGGCGCCGAGGAGCTCGACGCGACCGGCAAGCACGTCGTGCCCGGCTTCATCGACGCGCACATGCATCTCGAGACGGTGAAACTAATGGTCGACGAGTTCGCCCGGCTCGTCCTTCCGCTCGGGACGACGACGGTCGTCGCCGACCCGCACGAGGTCGCGAACGTCCTCGGCGTGGACGGCGTCCACTGGTTGCTCGACGCATCCTCCGGGCTCCAGCTCGACGTCTACTTCATGGCGTCGTCGTGCGTGCCGGCGTCGTCTTTCGAGTCACCCAGGCGTCCGCTCGGGCCGGGCGACCTAGAGTCGTTGATGCGCCGGCGTAGAGTGCTCGGGCTGGCGGAGATGATGAACTTCCCCGGCGTCATCGCGGGCTCGCCCGGAGAGCTCGAGAAGCTCGTGCTCGAGGGCGCGGAGCATGTGGACGGTCACGCTCCGGGCGTCCTCGGCAAGGAGCTCCAGGCCTACGCCGCGGCAGGCATCGAGACCGATCACGAGGCGCTGACGGTCGAGGAAGGCCGCGAGCGGCTACGCGCCGGGATGTGGCTGCTCATCCGCGAGGCCTCGATGGCCCGGAACCTGCTCGACCTCCTGCCGCTCGTAGGGGAGCTCGGGACGAACCGCATCGCGTTCTGCACGGACGATCGCGACCCCGAGGACATCGCGGACGACGGTCACGTGAACGGGATGGTCCGCAAAGCCGTCGCAGCAGGTATCGCCGCCGAGGACGCGGTCGTCATGGCGACCCTCAATCCGGCCCTATGCCACGGGCTCCGGCGGCACGGGGCGATCGCACCGGGGTTTCGCGCCGATCTGCTCGTGCTCCCCGACCTCGTGAGCTTCGCGCCGGAGGCCGTGCTGAAACGAGGGCGGCCGGTCGAGGAGGTCCCGCCGGTCGAGATCCCGGACTGGGTGCGCCAGAGCATCCGGGTGCGGCCCGTCTCTGCCGCGGACCTCGCGATCGCCTCGGACGGGTCGAGCATCCGTGCGATCGGGCTCGTCGCCGACCAGGTGGTGACCGAGTCTCTGGTCCGCGAGCCCGTCGTGGTCGCGGGTCACGCCGTTGCCGATGCGGCACGCGGCCTCGCGAAGATCGCCGTCGTCGAGCGCCACCTCGCGACGGGCAGGACCGGGCTCGGCTTCGTCGCGGGCTCGGGTCTCGAGCGCGGTGCGCTGGCGTCGTCCGTCTCACACGACGCGCACAACCTCGTCGTCGTCGGCATGTCCGACGAGGACCTCGTGTTCGCGATCGAGCGTCTCGTCGAGCTGGGCGGAGGAATCGTCGCCGTGGAAGCCGGGCGGGTGCTGGCGGAGTGCCCGCTGCCGATCGCCGGGCTGCTCTCGGATGCGCCGCTCGCCGAAGTGATCGCGCAGAGCCGCGCATGCAACGAGGCCGCCCACTCGCTCGGCTGGACGGGTGCCACGCCGTTCCTCACGCTCTCGTTCCTCGGGCTCTCGGTGATTCCCCACCTGAAGATCACCGACCGCGGCCTCGTGGACGTGGACCGCTTCGAGCTCGTCCCGCTGACCGTATGAGCCGCCTCTTCGGCGGCGGCTGGATCGTCACCTGCGACGACGCCGCCACAGAGCTCTCGTCCGGCTGGATCCTGGAGGAGAACGGATTCGTCACCTCGGTCGGAGACGGGCCCGAGCCGGCGGCCGACGAGCGGATCGCCCTCGGCGGCGCGGTCGTCACGCCGGGGCTCGTCAACACCCACCACCACCTGTACCAGACGCTCACGCGCGCCCGGGCGCAGGAGGCCGACCTCTTCACCTGGCTCCGCGAGCTCTATCCCGTGTGGGCAAGGGTGGACGCCGAGGCCGAGTACGCGGCTGCCCGCACCGGTCTCGCCGAGCTTGCGCTCTCCGGCTGCACGACCGTGTTCGACCACCACTACGTGTTCCCGCGCGGACAGTCGGGCCTCGTAGAGGCCGAGGTGCAGGCCGCGCGGGAGCTCGGCGTGCGCATCGTCGCCTCGCGTGGCTCGATGGACCTCGGCGTGTCCGACGGAGGCCTGCCGCCCGACGAGCTCGTCGAGGACGTGGACGCCGTCCTGGCAGACACCGAGCGGCTCGCTTCCGAGCAGCACGAGACCGGACCGGGAGCGCGCGTGCAGATCGCCGTCGCCCCGTGCTCGCCGTTCTCCGTCACCCGCCGGCTGATGGGCGAATCCGCCGCGCTCGCCCGCCGACTCGGGCTCGTACTCCATACGCACCTTGCGGAGACACGCGAGGAGGACGCGTACTGCCGCGAGCTCTACGGCTGCAGGCCGGTCGAGTACCTGGCGGAGCTCGGCTGGCTCGCGGGCGACGTGTGGTGCGCGCACTGCGTGCACCTCTCCGAGACCGACATCGCAAGCTTCGCGAGCACGGACACGGGAGTTGCGCACTGCCCCACCTCGAACCTGCGCCTCGGAGCCGGCGTCGCACCGGTGCGGGCGCTCGCCGACGCGGGCGTTCGTGTCGGCCTCGGCGTCGACGGCTCGGCGTCGAACGAGCGGAGCGACCTCCTCTTCGAGGTGAAGCAGGCGCTGCTCGTCGCGCGCGGCCGCGGTGGCCCGACTGCGCTCACCGCACGGGACGCGCTTCAGCTGGGGACGCGCGGCGGCGCGAGCGTTCTCGGCCGGACGGACATCGGCTCGCTCGAGCCCGGAAAGTGCGCCGACTTCGCGGTCTGGCGTACCGACGGGCTCGAGCTGGGCGGAGCCGACGACCCGGTCGCCGGGCTCGTGCTCTCGGCACCGCACCGGGTCGACCGGCTCATCGTCGGGGGCGAGGACGTCGTCAGCGGCGGCGCGCTCGTACACGCAGACGAAACCGAGATCGCGCGGGAGCATCGGGTGCAAGCGCGAAGATTCGTTTCGTGACGGTCTCGATCTCGACCCACGTCCTCGACACCGGCCGCGGCGAGCCCGCCGCGGGAGTGCGCGTGGAGCTTGCGCAGAGCCGTGACGTCGTCGCCTCCGCCGAGACGGACGACGAGGGGCGCGTCCGCGAGCTCGCGACCGATCTCGAGCCGGGCCGCTACGAGCTCGTCTTCTGGCCGCCCTCGCCGTTCTTCACCCGCTTCGAGGTCGAGCTCGAGCTCGTCGACGGCCACTATCACGTCCCCCTCCTCGTCTCGCCCTACGGATGCGCGAGCTACCGCGGCAGCTAACGGTCGACGAGCTCGCCGACCTCTTCGAGGGCCGCACGCAGCTCGTCGAGCGCCTGGCCGCGGTCGAGGATCCGCTCGAGCAGGCAGACCGGGTGCTCGCGCACATGAGCGACGACGACAAGCTCGAGGCGCTGAACGCGCACCCGGCGATCGGCGCGAAGCGGCTCTCCCCACGCTCGGCTGCCGAGCAGGGGAGCGACGCCGACCGGACCGTGCTGACCGAGCTCGCGTACCTGAACCAGGTGTACGAGGAGAAGTTCGGCTTCCGGTTCGTGGTGTTCGTGAACTCCCGCCCGAAGCGCGAGATCCTCGAGGTGCTGCGGACGCGGATCGCGCGGACGCGCGAAGAGGAGCTCGACACCGCCTGCCGCGAGCTCGTCGAGATCGCCCGGGATAGATGGACCCGTACCTGAGAGACGTCCTCGACGTCTGCTTCCGGATGCTGCACGTCGTCGCCGGGATCGCGTGGATCGGCGCGTCGTTCTACTTCGTCCGGCTCGACCTCGCGCTCCGGCCGCCGAAGAGAGCGCGCGACGCCGAGGCCGGGGTCGCCGGCGAGTTCTGGGGCGTCCACGGCGGCGGCCTCTACCACTCGCAGAAGTACCGGCTCGCGCCGGGCGAGATGCCGGAGCCGCTCCACTGGTTCAAGTGGGAGGCCTACACGACCTGGCTCTCCGGGTTCGCGCTGCTCGTCGTCCTCTACTACTTCGACGCAGACGTTCGGCTCGTCGACCCGGCGGTCGCCGACCTCGAGTCGTGGCAGGCGATCGCGCTCTCCATCGGGGGCCTCGCGCTCGGCTGGGTCGTGTACGACGTCCTCTGCAGGACGGTCGGCGAGCGGAGCCAGGTCGCGATCGCCGTCGTCGGAACCGGTCTGGTCGCGGTGGCGGCCTGGGTTGCCGGCGAGCTCTTCGCAGCGCGCGCGGCCTACCTGCAGGTCGGCGCGATGCTCGGGACGATCATGGTCGCGAACGTCCTCCTCGTGATCATCCCCGCGCACCGGAAGCTCGTCGCAGCGATGAAGGAGAAGCGCGAGCCGGACGCCGCGCCCCTGCTCCGCGCGAAGGACCGGTCGGTCCACAACAACTACCTCACGCTGCCCGTGCTCTTCACCATGCTCATCGGGCACTTCGCATTCGTGTTCGGAGCGGACGAGGCATGGCTCGTGTTCGTGCTCGTCGCCGTCCTGACCGCGCTGATCCGCGTCTTCTTCAACCGCTGGCACGCGGGCCGCCGCGTGTGGTGGATCCCGGTCGCGGCCGCCGCGGGAGTCGTCGCCCTCGCGCTGTGGCTCCGTCCCGACGACGCACCGACCCAGGCCGAGCCCGTCGCGTTCGCGGAGATCCAACCGATCGTCGAGCAGCGCTGCGCGACATGTCATTCGGGCGTAGCAGCCCCACTCGGAGTCCGCCTCGAGACCGAGGAGCAGATTCGAGCGCGCGCCGACGACATCGAGCGTCAGGCGGTGCAGACGAGGGCGATGCCCCCGGGCAACGCGACAGGGATGACCGACGAGGAGCGCGAGCTTCTCGCAGCCTGGATCGCGCAGCAGTAACGCCTCGCGACAGTCAGAGTGCGGGCATGCCCGAGGACCACTTCGGCGAGCACGTCGCCGCGCGGTACGACAACCCGGACTGGGAGATGTTCCAGCCCGCGGCTATCGATCCCGTCGTGCACTTCCTCGTGGATCTCGCGGGCGACGGCTCAGCCCTCGAGCTCGGCATCGGAACCGGCCGCATCGCGCTCCCGCTCTCGCAGCGCGGCGTCCACGTCCACGGCATCGACCTCTCGACGGCGATGGTCGCGCGGCTGCGGGCGAAGCCCGGCGCCGAGGAGATCGGCGTGACGATCGGCGACTTCGCGACCACCAGGGTCGAGGGCACGTTCTCGGTCGCCTACCTCGTCTTCAACACGATCAACAACCTGACGACGCAGGACGAGCAGGTCGCGTGCTTCCAGAACGTCGCCGCGCACCTCGAGCCCGGCGGGTGCTTCGTGATCGAGGTCGGCGTGCCGGACCTCCAGCGCCTGCCTCGCGGCGAGAGCTTCCGGCCGTTCAAGGTCAGCGCCGACAGGCTTGGCTTCGACGAGTACGACGTCGTCTCGCAGGGCATGATCTCCCATCACTACCGGGTCGTCGACGGCGAGCTCGACGTCCTCTCGGTGCCGTTCCGTTACGTCTGGCCGTCGGAGCTCGACCTCATGGCGCGTTTGGCCGGCATGACGCTGCGCGAGCGATGGAGCGACTGGTCACGCGAGCCGTTCACCAGCCTCAGCACCAAGCACGTCTCCGTGTGGGAGAAGACGGCCGGTTAGGGTCCGGCCATGCTCGAGATCACAGCGTCCGGGTTCACGTTCGGCGCACGGCTCGAGGAGGAGACGGCACCGGACACGGTCGCCGCGTTCAGGCGGATGCTCCCACTCGAGTCGAAGATCATCCACGTCCGTTGGAGCGGCGAGGGCGGCTGGATCCCGATGGGCGACCTCGACGTCGGCGTCGGGCCCGAGAACGCGACCAGCTATCCGAGCCCCGGCGAGCTGATCCTGTATCCGGGCGGAGTTAGCGAGACCGAGCTCCTGCTCGCCTACGGCTACGTCGCGTTCGCGAGCAAGGCCGGCGCGCTCGCAGGCAACCACTTCGCGACCGTGGTCGAGGGCTCGGAGAACCTCCGCGAGCTCGGCCGGCGCATGCTGTGGGAGGGCGCGCAGGACATCTCCTTCCGGGAGGCGTGATGGAGCAGCGCGTGAGCCTCGTCACCCTCGGCGTCTCCGACCTCGAGCGCTCGCGACGCTTCTACGAGGCACTCGGCTGGAAGACAGGTGCGGCTCCGGCCGACGACGTCGTGTTCTTCCAGACGGGCGGCATGATCGTCGCGCTCTGGGGTCGCGCGCAGCTCGCCGAGGACAGCGTCGTCTCGGACACCGGCGGCTGGGGCGGGATCACGCTGGCGCACAACGTTCGCTCGCCGGAGGAGGTCGATGCCGTTCTCGCCGAGGCCGAATCGGCCGGGGCGACGATCGGCCGACCGGGAGCGGAGACGTTCTGGGGCGGCTACTCCGGCGTCTTCCTCGACCCGGACGGTCACCCGTGGGAGGTCGCGCACAACCCGGGCTGGACGATCGCCGCGGACGGGTCGATCCGGCTCTAGGCAGCCAGGCGCCGCAGCGCCGTCGTGAGCACGTCTGTCGCGAGCGCGATGTCCTCATCGGAAGAAAGCTCCTCAGGGGTGTGGCTGACGCCGCCGTTCCGGCTGCGGACGAAGAGCATCGCGCTCGGCACCCCCGCCCGGGACAGCACGCCCGCGTCGTGGCCAGCGCCTGACGGGAGCTCGACGACGGGTAGCCCACGCGCTGCGATCTGCTCGCGCAGCAAACCCCGGAGCTCCTCGGCCATGGGGACCGGATCGGTACGCGCGCCGTCCTCGATGCCGATCGCGGCCACGAGCTGGTCGAGCCGCGCGGAGTCCGGGGCCCGCGCGTCCACCGAGATGCGCACCCGCCCGGGTACGACGTTCGACCCGCCCGGCTCGACGGCCAGCTGGCCCACCGTCGCCACGCCTCCCTCGACCGCGTGCGCAGCGTCGCGGATCCGGAGAACCGCTTCCGCCGCGGCGACGAGCGCGTCCTCGCGTCCTGCCATCGGCGTCGTGCCGGCATGTCCGGCCCGGCCCTCGAACACGAGCTCTCCGTGAAGGTAGCCCACGATGCCGGTGACGATCCCGAGCGGCGCGCCCGCCCGCTCGAGCACCGGCCCCTGCTCGATGTGCAGCTCGAGGAACGCCGACGGGAAGGGAGCACCGCTCTCCACGAAGGCGCGGCTGCCGACGCAGCCGACCTCCTCGCCCCGGAACACGATGACGGAGCCGACGCCTGCTCGCTCGACCGCCTCCAGGGCCGCCACCACGCCGAGCGTGCCGTCGTATCGCCCTCCCCTCGGAACGCTGTCGAGGTGCGACCCGGTCCAGATGTCCGGCCGCAGAGCCGAGCGCCCGACGAGGTTCCCGTGCTCGTCCACCTCGAGCTCGAGCCCCGCCTCGCGCATCCAGCCCTCCGCGAGCTGGAACGCGGCGTCCTCCTCGCGGGAGCCGTGCACGCGGTTCGCGCCGGGCCCGCCGCCGATCTCGTAGAGCCGCTCGAGCCGGTCGAGCACCCTCACGGCGGGATTGTAGGGGCGAGGCTTCCCTCGCCCTCGTCCTGAAGGGGCCGCAGCATCCACCAGCCGGCGAGCGGAAAGAGCGCCGCGACGCCGAATGCGGCCTGCCAGGACGACGCGGAGACGGCCGTCGCGAATGCGACCGGCACCACGACGCCTACGGCCGAGAGCACGGTCTGCTGGAACCCGATCGCCGCGCCGCTCCTCCGGCCGCCGAGCTCCGCCGCGATCGTGAACGACAGCCCGTTCCAGGCCATGGAGAGCGCCGTGGCGACCGCGATCGCCGGCACGAGGACCCAGGCGTCGGCCGTGGCCGCGACGGCGACTACCGCGAGCATCCCAGCGACCACGACCCCGATGACGCGCAGCGGCCGGATGCGCGAACCGAGGACGTCCGACCAGTGGCCGACTCCGATCCGGAGCCCGGCAGCGAGCACCTGCGCGACCGCGAGCACGGCCGCCGCCGCTCCGGTCGAGAAGCCGCGGGCGTCGTGGAGGAAGAGCACGACGAAGCTCATCAGCGCGACCTGGGAGACGAGGTAGAACCCGCTCGCGCCGCACACGAGCCAGAGTCGCCAGTCGCGAAGCGTCGACTCGACGTCGGCGGTCTCGAGCGCATGCTCCGCGCCCGACCTCAGCACGAGCCCGCCCACGATCGCACCGGCGAGAACGAGAGCGGAGAGAAAGAGAAACCCGGCGCGTGGGCTCCCGAGAGCCGGAAGCACGAGGGCGGCGATCACACCGCCTACCGGCACCGCGGTCTGCCGGACGCCGAGCGCGAAACCTCGCTCGCTCCGTCCGAACCAGCCCATGACCGCCCGCCCGCTGCCCGACTGCACGCTGCCGCCGAAGAGACCGCAGAGGACGAGGAGCGCGACGAGCGACGCGAAGTCGGGCGCGAACGCGGCGCCCACGAGGCAGGCCGCGCAGCCCGTCAGCCCGGCGGCGAGCGTCCACCGCTCGCCGAAGCGGTCGGCGGCGAAGCCCCACGGCAGGAGGGCAAGCGTCAAGCCGATCCACTCGGCGGCCACGACGACCCCGATCTCCGTCAGGCTCAGGTCGTATTCGTCCCGAAGCGCAGGCGCGAGCACCGGCACGGCGAACGCGATCGTCGAGAAGCTCGCCTGGGCCGCCGTCCCGGCGGCGAGCACGGCCCAGCGATACGGCCGCAGCGCTACAGCGAGAAGGGGTTGATCGGGCGGGCGCCCGTGGAGACGACGACGCTCTTCGTCTCGAGATAGAGGTCGAGCGTCTCGAGCGCAAGCTCGCGGCCGAAGCCCGACTGCTTGTACCCGCCGAACGGGATTCCCGGGAACGCGGTGTACGGCATGTTGATCCCGACCGTGCCGGACTGAAGCCGCGCGGCGATGCGATGCCCACGCGCAGGGTCGCCCGTCCAGACGGTCGCCATCAGCCCGTAGCGGACGTCGTTCGCGAGGCGGATCGCGTCCTTCTCGTCCTCGAACGGGATGACGGTCACGACCGGCCCGAACACCTCCTCCTGTGCGATCTCGAGGTCGTTCGTCGCCGCCACGACCGTCGGCGGATAGAACGCGCCGGGCCCGTCCGGAACCGTGCCGCCCGCGACGACCTCGGCGCCCTCGCCGGAGCCGCGCTCGACGAACCCGTGCACACGGTCGCGATGGCCCTCGGAGATGAGCGACCCCACTTGCGTCTCGGCATCGAGCGGGTCTCCGACCCGAATTGCCGCTGCAAACTCGCCCATCTTCGAGACGACCTCGTCGTAGAGCGGCTTCTCGACGAGGAGCCGCGACCGCGCCTCGCAGCTCTGGCCCGCGGCGTAGTAGATCGCCCAGGCCGAGCTCGGGATCGCGCTCGCGAGGTCCGCGTCCGCGAAGACCAGGTTCGGGCTCTTCCCACCGAGCTCGAGCGTCACGCGCTTCACCGGCTCGGACGCGAGCCGCATGATCTCGCCGCCGGTCTTCGTGGAGCCCGTGAACGCGATCTTGTCCACTCCCGGATGCCGGACGAGGTACGCGCCGGTCGTCGGCCCTTCCCCGGGGACGATGTTGACTGCCCCCGCGGGGAAGCCGACCTCGGTCGCGAGCTCCGCGAGCCGCAGCGCGGACAGCGGCGTCTGCGGGTCGGGCTTGAGGACCACCGAGCAACCCGCCGCGAGCGCCGGCGCGAGCTTCCACGTGCTCATCAGCAGCGGGTAGTTCCAGGGGACGATCTGTCCGGCGACGCCGACCGGCTCCTTCAGCGAGTAGAAGAGAAGCGAGCCGCCGATCGGGTTCGCGCGGCCACCGATCGTCGCGATCGCGGATGCGTAGTACCGGAAGTTCTCGACCGCGCCGTGCAGCTCGGCCTTGACCGAGGAGATCGCCTTGCCGACGTTCCGCGTCTCGAGCTCCGCGAGCTCTGCGCGATTCGCGACCATCGCATCGGCGAGCGCGTGCAGGAGGCGGGCGCGCTCCGTGCCTGGCGTCTTGCCCCAGTCCCCGTCGAGCGCACCGCGCGCCGCCTCGACCGCGCGATCGACGTCGGCCTCACCGGCAAGGGCCGCCTTCGCCAGCGGCTCACCGGTCGCGGGCTCGACGAGGTCTCGGACCTCACCGGAAGCCGGCTCGACCGACTCGCCGGCGATGAAGAGCCCGTACTCGCGGTCGGTCGCAATGGCCATCGCCGGGACGATACCTCCGGGTCCTGGGGTCTGACTTCAGTCAGACCCCGCAGTTGGGTGGCGAGGCCCAACTCGGGTCAGGCTGAAGCCTGACCTCGGCAGGCGTCAGGCTGAAGCCTGACCCCGTTCCGCGGCGATCGGCAGCTCGAGCAGCGACGGATCCACCCACGGCCCGCCTGCCCGTTTCGCGAGATCGGCGAAGGTCGCGCGACCGAGAAGCTCGATCGTCGCGTCGCGAATCTCCTCCCACACCTCGCGGAGCGTGCAGCCGATCATCATCGGGCAGGGCTCCGGGCTGTGCCTCGTCGCGCAGCTGATGGGGGCGAGCGGCCCCTGGAAGAGCCGGACGATGCGCTCGAGCGTGATCTCCTCGGGCTTCTTGTTGAGCCGGTAGCCGCCGCTCGGCCCGCGCTCAGAACGCACGAGGCCGGCCGTCCGCATCGTCGGCATCACCTGCTCCAGCACGGACAGCGGCACGGCCGTGCGCTTCGCGAGCTCGTCCAGCTTCATCGGGCCGCCGCCCTCGAGCGAGAGGACGAGGATCGCCCGCGTCGCGTAATCAGTTCTTCTCGAAACCCACATCGGATCCTCCTCGGACGTCCCTTGACAGGCTTGCCGTTCGTGACTACCTTCTGAGACTAGTTTTTACGACATAGTTTGTCAACAATAGAGGAGAGGTTATGCGGAGGAAGGTAGTTACCGCGGTGATGGCACTCGTCGTTGTCGCAGCAGTCACGGCGGCGGCAGCGTTCGCCGGGACGTCGGCTCCGGCGCGCAGCGCGGACAGCCGGCTGAGCCTCGTCGCGTACACGACGCCCCGCGAGGCGTACGCGAAGCTCATCCCCCTGTTCCAGAAGACGCCGCAGGGCGAGGACGTGAGCTTCAGGCAGTCGTACGGCGCGTCGGGCGAGCAGGCTCGCGCGGTGAAGGCCGGGCTCGACGCCGACATCGTGGCGCTCTCGCTCGCCCCGGACATCGACACGCTCGTCCCGGATCTCGTCGACGCGAAGTGGAAGAAGCAGTCGTACAAGGGCATGGTCACGAACTCGGTCGTCGTCTTCGTCGTTCGCGACGGCAACCCGAAGAAGCTCAAGTCCTGGAATGACCTGCTCGAGCCCGGTGTCGAGGTCATCACGCCGAACCCGTTCACGTCCGGTGGAGCCCGCTGGAACGTCATGGCCGCCTACGGCGCGTGGCGCAAGACCGGCAAGAGCGACAAGCAGGCGCAGGCGAACCTGCTGAAGCTGTTCAAGAACGTCGCAGTGCAGGACGCAAGCGCGCGTGCCTCGCTGAACACGTTCAACAGCGGCAAGGGCGATGTCCTGCTCGCCTACGAGAACGAGGCGTATTTCTCGCGAGAGCAGGGCCTCGACATGCAGTGGGTCATCCCCAAGTCGACGATCCTCATCGAAAACCCGATCGCGGTGCTCAAGGCCAGCGAGGCCAAGGGGAAGGCCAATCAGTTCCTCCGCTTCCTCCGCACGCCGAGCGCCCAGCAGGTCTTCGCGGACTTCGGCTACCGGCCCGTGGTGAAGAGCGTCGAGGAGAAGAACCGGAAGAAGTTCCCGGTCCGCCCCGGCCTGTTCACGATCGACCAGCTCGGCCTCGGCGGCTGGGAGAAGGTGCAGAAGCGCTTCTTCGACCCGAAGTCGAGCATCATGGCGCGCATCCAGCGCCAGGTCGGCGGCAGCACTGGCTGAGCTCGCCGTAGACCGTCCGCGCAAGACGCGGGTTTCGAGGGACAGGGCTGCGACGGCCCTGTCCCTCGGCTTTGTGACGACGTTTCTGGCCGTCATGGTCGCGCTGCCCATCGCTGCGCTCGTGTTCGAGGCGGCGAGCGAAGGGCGGCAGAGCTTCTGGGACGCGGTGTCGAGCCCCGAGGCCGTGTCCGCGCTCAAGATCACGCTGGGCGCGTCGTTTGCGGTCACGGTGCTGAACGGCGTGCTCGGCACGATCACCGCGTGGGTCCTCGTCCGTGACGAGTTCCGCGGCAAGACGATCGTCAACGCGATCATCGACCTGCCGTTCGCGCTGCCGACGATCGTCGCGGGCCTCACGCTCCTCGCGCTCTACGGGCCGACGTCGCCGGTCGGGATCAACGCGGCGTTCACGAAGGCCTCGATCGTGCTCGCGCTGATGTTCGTGACGCTGCCCTTCGTCGTCCGGACGGTTCAGCCGGTGCTCGAGGAGCTCGACCCCGAGGTGGAGCAGGCCGCTCACTCGCTCGGTGCGTCGAACCTCCGCACTTTCCGCCGGGTGATCTTCCCGAACCTCCTCCCCGGGATCCTCTCCGGGCTCGCGCTCGCGTTCGCAAAAGCCGTGGGCGAGTTCGGCTCGCTCGTGATCATCACCGGGAACATCCCGTTCGAGACCGAGGTCTCGTCCGTCTACATCTACGGCCGCATCGAGAGCGGCGACACCGCCGCGGCAGCGGCAGTCGCCGTCGTGCTGCTCGCGATCTCGTTCGCCACCCTGCTCGCGATCGGACTGATCCGCACCCTGGCCACGAGGCACGAGCGGTGACGAGGTTCCTTTCCAGACTCGGGCTGCGGTTCGTCGCGCTCGGCTACCTCGCGGTCATCCTCGTCGGGCCGCTCGCGATCGTCTTCTGGCGCACGTTCGAGGACGGCTTCGGGCCTGCGTGGGACGCGCTTACGACCCCGGAGACGATCAACGCCTTCAAGCTGACTCTCGTCATCACGGCGATCGCCGTGCCCGTGAACACCGTCTTCGGGATCCTCGCCGCGCTCGCGATCGTGAGGAAGAAGTTCCCCGGCAAGACGCTGCTGAACGCGTTCATCGACCTGCCGCTCGCCCTCTCGCCGGTGGTCGTCGGGCTCGCGCTGTTCCTGCTCTACGGGCAGGACGGTTGGCTGGGCGGCTGGTTCGACAGGCACGACATCGAGTTCCTGTTCGCGCTGCCTGCAATGGTCGTCGCGACGATCTTCGTCTCGCTGCCGTTCGTCGCGCGCGAGGTCGTCCCCACGCTCCAGGAGATCGGCGACGAACAGGAGCAGGCAGCCCGGACGCTCGGCGCGAACGGCTGGCAGACCTTCTGGCGGATCACGCTGCCGTCGATCCGCTGGGCGGTCATCTACGGCGTCATCCTCACGACCGCGCGCTGCCTCGGCGAGTACGGCGCCGTCGCGGTCGTTTCCGGACGCATCCAGGGCGAGACGGAGACCGCGACGCTCCGGGTGCAGGAGCGCTACGACGCGTTCGACCTCGCCGGCGCCTACGCGATCTCGATCGTGCTCGCGCTCGTGGCAATCCTCGTTCTCGTCGCCATGACAGTCATCCGACCCAGGGAGGCCACCTAGATGTCCATCGAGATCCGCGGCGTGTCGAAGCGCTTCGGCGACTTCGCAGCTGTCGACGACGTGTCCCTGGAGGTTCCCAGCGGGTCGCTGACGGCGCTCCTCGGGCCGAGCGGCTCGGGGAAGTCGACGCTGCTCAGAATCGTCGCCGGGCTCGAGTGGCCGGACGCGGGCCAGATCGTCATCTCCGGGAGGGATGCGACGGTGCTCTCGCCGCAGAAGCGCGGAGTCGGCTTCGTCTTCCAGCACTACGCGGCGTTCAAGCACATGACGGTGGCCGACAACATCGCGTTCGGGTTGAAGGTGCGTCGCCGGCCCAGGGCGCAGATCGGCGAGCGGGTCGAGGAGCTCCTCCACCTCGTCCAGCTCGAGGGTCTCGGCAAGCGCTACCCGTCGCAGCTCTCCGGCGGCCAGCGCCAGCGCATGGGCCTCGCACGCGCGCTCGCGCCCGAGCCCGAGGTGCTCCTCCTGGACGAGCCGTTCGGCGCCCTCGACGCCCGCGTCCGGGCCGAGCTGCGCGAGTGGCTCACCCGCCTCCACGACGTCGTGCACGTCACCACCGTCTTCGTGACGCACGACCAGGAAGAGGCGATGGAGGTCGCCGACCAGATCGCGGTCATGAACCGCGGTCGGCTCGAGCAGGTCGGGACGCCGCGCGAGCTCTACGACCGTCCCGCGAACGAGTTCGTCATGCGCTTCGTCGGCGACGCGAACGAGGTCGGCGGCGTGCTCGTGAGGCCGCACGACATCGAGCTGCTCCCGGAGGTGTCGAGCGGCGCCCTCGAGGCGATGATCGTCCGCGTGACGATGCTCGGACGCGACGCGAAGGTCGAGCTGCACGACTCGACCGGCGTGGAGCTCGTCGCGATCCTCACGCGCGACCGGTTCGAGGAGCTCGAGCTCTGGCGCGGCCAGACGGTCTGGGTCCGCCCCAAGCGCGAGCGCGTGCTCGCCGGGCCGTAGGGGCGAGGCTCGCCTCGCTCTACGTCTGACGCTCGAAGAGCGCCGCGACTCCCTGCCCCACGCCGACGCAGAGCGTCGCGAGCCCGTAGCGGCCGTCGCGACGGCGCAGCTCGTGCAGCAGCGAGACGACGAGGCGCGCGCCACTCATCCCGAGCGGATGGCCGAGCGCGATCGCGCCGCCGTTGACGTTGACGCTCTCTTCGTCGAGCCCGAGCTCGCGGATGACGGCGAGGCTCTGCGACGCGAAGGCTTCGTTCAGCTCGACGAGGTCGAGGTCGGCGACGGAGACGCCGGTTCGCTCGAGCAGCTTGCGGACGGCCGGAACCGGGCCGATGCCCATGACTCTGGGATCGACGCCGGCAACCGCGGAACCGACGAACGTGCCGAGGGGCTCGGCTGGAAGCTCGCGTGCCTTTTCCTCGCTCGCGATGACGAGCGCAGCCGCCCCGTCGTTGATCCCGCTCGCGTTGCCGGCGGTGACCGTTCCGCCGGCGCGGAACGCGGGCCTCAGGCCGGCAAGTGCCTCGGCGGTCGTCTCGGGCCTCGGGTGCTCGTCGACCGCGACCTCGCCGACTGGAACGAGCTCGTCACCGAAGCGTCCCGCCTCCTGCGCCGCCGCCCATCGCCGCTGCGAGCGAAGCGCGAACGCGTCCTGGTCCTCACGCGAGACACCTGCACTCTCGGCGACGTTCTCGCCGGTCTCCCCCATCGACTCGAGCGGGAACATCTCCTCCATACGCGGGTTCGGGAAGCGCCAGCCGAGCGTCGTGTCGTAGGCCGTCCGGTTGCCGCGCGGAAACGCCGCGTCCGGCTTCGCCATGACGAGCGGCGCGCGGCTCATCGACTCGACGCCGCCGGCCACGACCACCTCCGCGTCGCCGGCGGCGACCGCATGGCAGGCCGATACGACCGCTGAGAGACCCGAGGCGCAGAGTCGATTCAGCGTGACGCCGGCGACGGACTCGGGGAGCCCGGCCAGCAGCGCCGCCATGCGCGCGACGTTGCGATTGTCCTCGCCCGCCTGATTAGCGGCGCCGAAGTACACGTCGTCGATCGAAGCCGGATCGACACCGGCGCGCTCGACGGCGGCCGAGATCGCGGCCGCGGCGAGGTCGTCCGGGCGCACGCCCGCGAGCGCGCCGCCGTAACGGCCGATCGGCGTGCGGACGCCGGAGAGGACGACAGCGCGCATGACGGGGTGAGTGTAGGGGCGACGCTTGCGTCGCCCTCGTGTGCCGGTCGCGGAGTCGGTTGGGGGTGGGGTCCGTAGGGGCCGGGCATGCCGGCCCAACCGTTACGAGATGAAATCCACCTCGACCGGCGACGGGAACGCTCCGATCGCCTCACCCCGACGGAGCAGCTCGGTGACAGCCTGGCGCCCCTCCCGCCCGTAGTCCTGCGTCAGGTCGTTCACGTACATCGAGACGAAGCGGTCCGCTACCGCAGCATCGATCCCGCGCCCGAACTGGAGTGCGTATTCGAGCGCCTCGGCCCGGTGGTCGAGCGCGCACTGGATCGCCTCGCCCAGCACCTCGGAGATGTCATGCAGGACCTCCGGTCCGAGGTCACGACGCGCGGCGTTGACACCGAGAGGAAGCGGAAGACCGGTTTCGAGCAGCCACCATTCGCCGAGATCGAGGACCCTGACCAGCCCGTAGCTCTCGAACGTGAGCTGTCCTTCGTGGATGAGCAGCCCGGCGGCGCCTCGGCCCGATGCCACCTCGTCCGGTATCTCCTCGAACGGCAGCTCCCGGTAGCGGAAGTCGCCGAGTACGAGCCGGAGCACGAGGAACGAGGTCGTGAGACCTCCGGGCACGACGATCTCGAGGTCGCGCAGCTCGTAAAGCGAGAGGGGGTTCCGGGCTACGACGATCGGCCCGTAGCCGGAGCCGATGCTCGCGCCGTGCGGCAGGAGCGCGTAGTCGTCCTGTACGAACGGGTACGCGGCGAGAGACAGTGCGGTCACCTCGAGCCGTCCCGCCCTCGCCCACTGGTTGAGGGTCTGGATGTCTGCAAGCACCTGCTCGCACTCGAGACCACGGGCGTCGACGCGGCCCGCCGCAAGCGCCCAGAACATGAAGGCGTCGTCGGGGTCGGGGCTGTGTCCTATCCGGATCCGCACGCGGCGCGGCACGCTAGCAAGGAGCGCCGCACCGGGACGCGCCTACCGATTGAAGAACCAGCGCTCCAGAAGCGGGAGGACTTCCTTGCGGGTGAACGGGCGCGCGTCCGCTTCCCGGCCGTCCTGCTCGAGCACGCGCACGTCGTCCTCGAGCGCGTCGTTCGCGTGCTCGAGGGCGTCCTCGAGCTCGTAGCCCTCGAAGATCACGTCGTCCGGCCGCGTCTCGTCCGTCTCGCGGTGCTGCGGGTTGACCGCGCGCCCGACGACCCACAGCGCACCGGGCCGTCGCTCGATCCAGAGGACGATCCGCTCCTCGCGTCCGACATCGTCGACGCCCGAAAGCGCGCGCTCCGCGTACCTGCCCTCGCGCGAGCTGCGTCTCATCTCCGGGGATACAATCGCGTTCCGTGGCGTGGTTCAAGAACATCTTCTCGTCTCTCTTCCAGAGCCCGACCGCGGAGGAGCACGTCGCGAGGTACGTCATCCGCGAGCACGACCGCGGCCGTACGCTCGCCGAGATCCTCGAAGACAAGTTCGTCCAGAACCGCCTCACGCCGGAACAGCAGAAGCGGCTCCTCGACCGTCCCGAGATTCTCGAGTCGTTCTCGAAGGACATGGTCGAGTCGGTCAAGGCCGAAATCTCGTCGTAGGCGCGAGGGAACCCGCCTCGTAGGGGGAGATACACCTCGCCCTACAGGTCGACGCCGACGCCCTGCTCGCGGGCCCGCCGAACGACCTCGGCCCCGAGCGCAACGTCCCAGGCGGCGATCCCGTTCGACTTGAAGACGACGATGTCCGCCTCCGACTGGCGGCCCTGAACTTCCCCGGTGACGACCTCGTGCAGCTCGTGCACCTCGAGCCAGTCGAGCACTCCCGCCGCGACGGGCTCGATCAGGTCGCCCGACTCGAGCCGCGCCTGCACGAGCCAGTCGCAGCAGACGAAGGCCGCACGCTCGAGAGCGACGTTGTCGAGCTCGCGGCGACTCGGATGGTTCGCGCCGGCAGCGACGACGAGAGCGCCGGGTAGGAGCCATTCGCCGCGCAGGACGGGGTCCCGGGAGTTCGTGATCGTGACCACGACGTGCTGCTCGGCCGCGTCCTTGTGGCTTTCCGCCGGCTCCGCGTCGACCCGGCCACAGAAGGCCTCGAGGCGCTCGCGGGTGCGGCAGTAGGCGACGACGAGCTCGACCTCGGGCAGGGCGGCCCGGATGCACGCGACCTGTGTCTCGGCCTGATACCCGCACCCGATCACGCCGAGCGACCGCGCGCCCGCCCTCGCGAGGTGGCGCGCCGCCACGCCGCTCGCCGCACCAGTCCGGAGCTGCCCGAGCGTATCCGCCTCGAGGACGGCGACGAGCTCCGACGAGTCGAAGAGGCACAGCACGAAGGTCGCTCCCTCCGCCGTCGCCGCATACACCTTCGCGCCGGCCAGACCGAGGCCGAGATCGGACGCTGCCATGTCGGCGAGACTCCCGTCCTCGAGCCGAAGCCGACGGCGTGGAGCGATCTCGATCTCGCCCTGTCCGAACCGGCGGAAGCTGGCCTCGACGGCCTCGACGGCGTCCGCCGGGCTCACGAGCGACGCGACATCGGATTCACGGAGGTAAAGCGGCACGCCGCAAAACTCTACGGGCGCCGTACACTCGTCCCTCGTGGGGACCGAGAACTACCTAGAGCTCACCGTCGAGGGCTTCCTGGACCGGATCGCGGCGGCGGAGCAGGCGCCGGGAGGCGGCAGCGCGGCGGCGATCACGGTCGCCGCGGCGGCCGGTCTCGTGGCGATGGTCGCACGCTGCTCCAAGGGCTCGTGGCCCGACGCGGCCGGGGTCGCCGCGCAGGCGCTCCAGGTTCAGAAGCGCGCCGGGCCGCTCGCGAGCGCGGACGCGAAGGTGTGGGACGATGCGCTCGAAGCCCTGCGCAAGGCCGGCGCCGGCGGGGGCACGGGTGACGACGCGGCGCTCGAGCAGAAGCTCGAGCTGGCGGCGGCCGTCCCGCTCGAGATCGCGCAGCTCGGCGCCGACGTCGCCGATCTCGCTGCACTCGCGGCCGAGCGCTGCGAAGGCGCCTACCAGGCGGACGCCGTTGCCGCCGCATCTCTCGCCGCAGGCGCCGCCAAAGCGGCCCTCCACCTCGTCGAGGTGAACCTCGGCGTGCGGGGGGACGACAAGCGCCTCAAGCGAGCCCGGGAGAGCGAGCAGGCGGCGAGCGCGGCCGCAGAACGGGTCCTGGGCTCCATCCGATGAGTCAGCTCGCAACGCTCGGCGACGCGGAGCTCGTCCGGCGCTGCCGCGCAGGAGATCCCGAGGCCTGGAACGCGCTCGTGGAGCGCTACTCGCGCTACGTATACGCGATCTGCACCCAGGGCTTCCGTCTCGGCGACACGGACGCCGAGGACGTCTACCAGGAGGTCTTCACGCGCGTCTACACCCGCCTGGAGACGCTGCGGGACGACGGTGCGATCCGACCCTGGATCGCGCAGCTCACGCGTCGGCTCTGTATCGACGCGTGCTCGGCCGGCTCGCGCGAGCAGCTCACAGCCGAGCCGATCGACATCGGACGCGAGCAGGTCCTGTCGGACGTCGACGAGGCCTTCGAGGTCCGCGACGCGCTCGCGGAGCTTCCCGACCACTGCCAGGAGATGCTCGACCGCTTCTTCGCACGCGACGAGAGCTACCGCACGATCTCGTCCGAGCTCGATCTCCCGCTCGGCACGATCGCGAGCCGGATCGCACGCTGCCTCGCCAGGTTGCGCGAGAAGCTCGAGGGAAGAAGCGACGGCATCGGAGCGTCTAGCGAGTAATGGCGCGCGACTTCGAGCAGGAACGCCTGGGCGAGCTTCTGCGGCTGCTGCGCCCGGCGCCCCAGGGTTGGGAGCGCGCTGCGCAGGAGCTTCCCTTCGCACGCAGCTCGCTCGACGACATCGTCGCGCGCGCCGAGGAGGACGCCGAGTTCCGGCGGCTGGTGGCCGCCGACCTCGAAGCCGCACTGGCACGGGAGGGCGTCGCGCCCGATCCGAGGCTGCTGCAAGAGCTCGAGCGACGGATCGCCCAGGCTGACGCGAAGCGCTGATCCGAAGCGCACTACGATCCCACACGTGAGCGAGCGAGCGGCGAAGCCGGCGCGGTACACGGGCGAGACGCTTCCCGCGTGGAGCCTGCCGAAGGTCGACGCCGACAGCATCGTGCTCCCCGGCCGCTGGCCGGAACGCGTGACGCGAGAGTGGGCGTGGGGTGGCTCGACCGGCAAGGGCATCCGGGTATGCATCCTCGACTCCGGAGTCGAGGACGGTCACCCGCTGGTGGGGCGTCTCGACAGCGCGGTCGTGATCTCGGTCGGCGAGGACGAGACGACGATCGTCACCGACGACACGGAAGGGGACCTGAGCGGCCACGGGACTGCGTGCGCCGGGATCGTGCGCTCGCTCGCTCCCGAGTGCATGATCTCGAGCGTCCGCGTGCTCGGACAGGGGTTCAGGGGAACCGGCAACGTGCTTCTGGCGGGCCTTCGGTATGCGGTCGAGGAGGGATTCGACGTGATCAACATGAGCCTCTCGACGACGAAGAAGCCGTTCGCGGCCGTCCTGCACGAGCTTGCGGACAGCGCGTACTTTCGACGCAGCGTCCTCGTCGCGTCGGCGCACAACATGCCCGTCGAGAGCTACCCGTGGAAGTTCTCCTCCGTGATCTCGGTCGGGAGCCACGAGGAGGAGGACCCGCTCGCGTTCTTCTACAACCCCAATCCGCCGGTCGAGTTCTTCGGGCGCGGCGTCAACGTGGAGGTCGCCTGGCTCGGCGGCCGCTCGATCACCGTCTCTGGCAACAGCTTCGCGACGCCCCATCTCACGGCCATCTGCGCGCTGATCCTCTCGAACCACCCGGAGCTGACACCGTTCCAGCTGAAGAGCGTCCTCTACCTGACCGCGAGGAACGTCGGAGGTGCGGAATGACGGAGCCGGGCGACCTTCGAGCAGCCGTCGCGTCGGGTGTGGTGGGCTCGGCGGAGTCCTTCCACGCGCTCCTGAGCGCGATCGTGGAGGTGGCGCGGGCGATCTTCGGCGCCAAGGCCTCGTCCATCCTCCTGCTCGACGAGGAGAGCGACGAGCTCGTGTTCGAGGCAGTCGTCGGCGAGGGCGAGGAGTCGCTCCTCGGCGTGCGCTTTCCGGCCGACCACGGAATCGCAGGTTGGGTGCTCGCGACCAGGACCCCGCTCGTCATCGAGGACGTGCGGAAGGATCCGCGTTTCGCCGCCGACGTCGCCGAGGGCACAGGCTACGTGCCGAGCGGGCTCATGGCGGCACCGCTTCTGTACGACGAGGAGATATTCGGCGTCCTCGAAGTGCTCGATCGGCCCGAGCGGGCTCACTTCAGCCTCCAGGAGATGGACCTGCTCGGGCTGTTCGCGAATCAGGCCGCGATAGCGGTCGATCTGCTCCTCAAGGCCCGTCAGGCCGAGGGACTGCTGGAGGAGACGGGCGACCTGGCGGTCGTGGCGCGGCTCGCCGCCTCGGTGAACGCTCTCGAAGAGCAACGCAGGGATGCGGGGCTCCGGCTCCTGCGGGACCTCGCCGACACGCTCGACTCAGGCGCGTGAGGCCGCACCGGTCCAGAGAAAAGGCCCGGACGGCTGCACATCCCGCCCGGGCCCTCGGAAACGCTGGACTACGCTAGGCCGACTCGGGGCCCATGGACTCGGGGCCCATGGACTCGGGGCCGAGCGACTCTGGCCCGTGCGCCTCGACATCCGGCTCGTCGTCCTCGGACGCTGCGGCCTCTGGCCCGTACGACTCGGGTCCGGCTGCCTCTGGCCCGAGCGACTCTGGCCCGTGGGCCTCGACCTCGGTCTCCTCAATCGGCTGCTCGTCGGACACTTGGTGCTCCTCTCTCGTCAGGCGCTTAAGGCGCGATCTGTCACACAAGACCGCGCAGACGATGGGAATCTTCCCTCTCCGCCTTCAACTCTGCAAGAGGCCGTGAGATGCTGCGCCGCGTGCGCAGCATCGGCAGACGGTTTGGCGACTCCGCGACAGCCGTGGGCGCCGTCTTTCGAAACCCGGGCCTTCGCTGGCTCGAGCTCTCGTGGACCTCCTGGATCCTCGGTCACTGGGCATACCTCATCGCCGTCTCGGTCTATGCCTACGACCAGGGCGGCGAGAAGGCCGTCGGGATCGTCTTCCTGCTTCGGCTCGTTCCGGCGGCGATCGTGTCGCCGTTCGCAGGACTCGTCGCCGACCGGCTCCGGCGCGAGCAGGTTCTCATCCTGGCGAATGTCGGCCGGATCTCGCTGATCTGTGCTGCCGCGACGGGAGTGATCCTCGGCGCACCGCCGTACGTCGTCTACGCGCTGGCGATCGTGGACGCAATCGTCGCGACACCGGTGCGTTCCGCCCAGGCCGCGCTGATGCCCACGCTCGCGAGGGATCCTGCCGAGCTGACGGCCGCGAACGCCGTCGCGCGGGGGGTCGAGAGCTTTGCGGTGTTCGGCGGGCCTGCCCTCGCCGGGATCCTTCTGGCCGTCACGACCACGAGCGCGGTCTTCCTCGTCACGGCTCTCATGCTCGCGGTGTCGGTGATCTTCGTCGGCTTCATCCGTGTTCCGCACAGAGCCCGCCCCAAGAGCGAAGTGGAGGCATCCACGATCGTCTCCGAGGCTCTCGCCGGATTCAGGGCCATCGGCCGGGATCCGTCGCTCCGCGTCATGATGGGGCTCTTCACCGCCGAGACCGCAGTCGCGGGCGCACTTCAGGTCTTCATCGTGGTGCTGGCGCTCGAATCGCTCGACCTCGGCGACGGAGGCGTCGGGTTTCTCAACTCCGCGATGGGCATCGGAGCACTGGTAGGGGCGGTCGCTGCTCTCTCGCTCGCGGGGGTACGCCGGCTCAGCCCCGCGTTTCTCGTCGGCCTGCTGCTACGTGGACTTCCGCTGGTAGCGGTGGGGCTCACGACCGACTCGCTCGTCCCGGTCCTGATCCTGCTCGCCTGCTTCGGTCTGGGAGGGGCTTTCATCGACGTACCGGGGCTGACGATCGTTCAGCGCTCGGTTCCCGAAGACGTCCTTGCCCGGGTGTTCGGCGTGATCCAGATGCTCTGGCTCAGCTCGCTCGGTATCGGCGCAGCTCTGGCACCGCTGCTGGTCAGCTGGCTCGGTCTCGACGGAGCTCTGGTGGCGACCGGCGCAGTGCTCCCGGCGCTGGTCGTGCTCTTCGGGTTCAAGCTCGTGCGCATAGACGCCTCGGCCGAGCCGCCGCAAGCCGACGAGCTGCGGATCCTCGCCTCGGTCCCGATCTTCACGCCGCTACCCGGTTTGTCCCTCGAGCACCTGGCCGGCCGTCTCATCCCGCTTCGCATGGAGCCGGGCGCGGTGATCGTCCGGGAGGGAGAGTCGGGCGACCGCTTCTACATCGTCGCCGAAGGCGAGGTCGAGGTGTCCGAACACGGTCGAGTGCTCTCCGAGATCGGCCCAGGGGGGTACTTCGGCGAGATCGCACTCATCCGGGACGTGCCGAGAACCGCGACCGTCACCGCGAAGACGCCGGCCGTCCTCTATGCCCTCGACCGCGACGACTTTCTCGCCGCGGTGACGAGTCACGCTCCGAGCACCGAAGCCGCGGAGGAGGTCGTCAGCTCCCGGCTCGCCGGGATCCCGGTCGCGGGGGCTCGCCTGCCGGCCGGCTAGACCGCAGATTCCTGCTGGGATTGAGTCCGCGCATGAACGCCTTGGGGACGGTCGGGTGACGCCACTCGAGGCGGCGCTCGATGTCGCGAACGATCTGGGGCTGGTCGTGGAGACGCCGGAGGTCATCTCCGGCACCAATTCGGCGCACGGGCCGGTACGGTCGCTCCGATGAGCGACGAGGTGGACGCCCCCAAAGACCAGCCCGACCCGAAGGCGATCGTGGGCGGAGCGTTCTCCGCTGCCGCCGAGACCTACGACCAGGTGGTGGGGTTCTTCGTCCCGTTCGGTCGGGCGCTGGTCGCCGCGGCCGATCCCGACCGGGGCGTCAAGGTCCTCGACATCGCCTGCGGTCGCGGTGCGTGCCTCTATCCGGCGCTCGACGCCGTCGGCCCCGACGGCTCGGTGCTCGGCATCGACCTCGCGGCGGGGATGGTCGAGCAGCTCAACGCCGAGCTCGCCGCCAAGGGCATGGGCAACGCCGAGGCGCGCGTCGGCGATGCCGAGGACCTCGACCTGCCCGACGGCTCGTTCGATGTGGTCACCGGCGGGTTCATGATCTTCTTCCCGCCCGATCCTCCGCGGGTCCTCCGGGAGCTGCGTCGGGTGCTGGCGCCAGGTGGCATCCTCGCCCTGTCGATCTTCGACGGGCCGTCCGGTTTCCCGTGGATGGACGACATCGCCGCCGAGCTGTTCGGCCCGTCGCCGCCGATGCCGAACGAGGAGTTCAACGAGGCAGCGGTGCTCGACGACGCCCTGGTGGCAGTCGGCTTCACCCGCCCCATGGCTACCGACGTGATCGAGTCGTTCCGCTTCGCCGATGCCGGCCAGGTCGAGGCGTGGATGCGCAGCCACGGCGGCCGCCTACTGCTCGACCGGTGCGACGACCAGCAGCTCGCCCGCTGCCGCGAGCTGATCGCCCAGAACCTCGACGCCCACCACCGGACCGCGGACGGAGACGGCTATGACCTGGTGCAGCGAGCGCGCATGACCGTGGCGCAGCGGGCCTGAGTCAGGTCCCGATGTTCCTGTGGCTTCAGAGCCCGTGTACCCCCTCACGCGTCCGATTGAATCGAACGTTTGTTCGCGTTAGTGTGCAGCCGGTGATCGCGCCGGGCGCGTTCGGATTAGCGGCTCGAGGTTAGGTGGATTTCGCCGAGCCAGGCGCGCGCCCCGTCAGTCTCGACGCGCCTTGGCTCATGGTGGCTCGGGGAGGCCGACTCTATCGCGGGTCGTTAACCCGTGCCCCGCAACTTGCCGAGGCGAAACACGACTCGGCAGAATGTCCGTGAGGCACGTGTCGCCGTGCAGGCGCTTGCGCTCGCGGCCAGGCGCGTCGCCTTCGGAAGCCTTCCCCAAGGCTCCCCAACCCCAAGAGCGGCTCGCTCTGTTTCGCGACGGGGCGGGCCGCTCCCCCCAAGGCAGTGAGAGCGTAGGACGCTCGGGTGCGTCTGCCTAGAGGACACCGTTCGAGCCGCGGATCATGTCGCGGAACTGGGATGCGCCTGAGTGAGCGAGCGGATCCTCTCGGCGGGACGAGGCACCATGAGCGAGCGGCTCTTCGGCGCGGGAGCGCTAGATCTGCGTGGCCGCGATCGGCGGGCTCGATCTGGCGTCAACGCGGGTTACGCGAGCGCGAACTACGCGGCCACGGTGGAAGCGCGTGACGCCGATGACCTCGCCCTCCTCGGGGAGATGCTCTCCGAGATACCGGTAGAAGGGGTCGACCTCACCCGGCGCGTCCTTCGAGACGAAGGAAACGCGGTACGTCCTCGTCTCGTCCTCGGTCACCAGACCACTATGTCAGGTTGGCGGTGACCGAGCGCCTCACCACCTGTTGGAGACGAGCGCTGACGCCGCAAGATAGCGGCTCGACGCGTTCTCAGAGCGTTCTGGCCAAGAGATGCCACGCGCTGAAGCTACTACGGCCGTAGCAACCTTCCTGAGACGACGAAAGCCCCGCAAACGCGGGGCTTTCTTGTGGTGCGCCCGGCAAGATTCGAACTTGCGACCTCTGCCTCCGCAGGGCAGCGCTCTATCCCCTGAGCTACGGGCGCTCGGGGGAGCCAGTCTAGCGAGGGACTGCAGAAGGTAGGGGTCAGGCTTCAGCCTGACCCCCGATGTTGGGTTGTCAGACTCCACCCAAAGACGGGGTCAAGCTGAAGCTTGACCCCGGGCCGCTCTAGGTGTTGCCGTCGAGCTGGCGCGCCGCACGACCGTTCAGCTCGAGCACGGCGTCCTCCGGGACCTCGCTGCGCACATAGGCGAGCGCGACGACGCCGGCCTCCGGGTCGGGCACCGCGCTCGTGACCCGGCCCACCGCCTTGCCTGCCAGCGTGAGCTCGGCGTCCGCCGGCGGCGCGTCGTCGCCTTCGAGCGCGAGAACGCGCAGCGAGCGGTTGGCGTGGCCCCGGTAGTGGAGCCGCGCGACCGGCTCCTGGCCCGGGTAGCAGCCCTTCGTGAAGCTGATCGCGCGCTCGTCGAGGCCGGCCTCCGCCGGGAGCACTCGCTCGTCGAGCTCACTGCCGTAGCGGGGCGTTCGCGCCCGGATGCGTAGGCGCTCGAGCTCCTCGTCCTCGACCTCGGCCCAGTCGGGCGGGGTCTCGTCGACGAGCTCGTATGCGGCGACGCCGAACTCGCGATTCGCAACGCTGCCCGGCGGCGCCTCGCGCCCAACGACGAGCACCGACGCGTGCTCCTCCAGCGCGATCTCGGCCTTCGTCGCGAACCTGCTGCGCACGAGCTCGTCGCGGAGCCGCTCGGCGAGGTCGGGCTCGGTGAGGAGCAGGAAGTCGTCGTGCCCCCGCCGCCACACCGTCATCGGAGCGATGACGCGGCCCTTCGCGGTCAGGAGCAGGGCCTCGCACGACTCGCCGGTCGCGAGCTCCTCCACGGCGTTCGTCAGCATCCGTTCGAGATACGAGGTAGCCTCGGGACCCGAGACTCCGACGAAGCCTCGCGGCCTGCGGCCGACGCGTAGCGCAGTTCCGGGCATGGAAACTAGTGTAGGGAGCGTGTTTCGGGGCAGAGCGGAACGGAAGGTCGTAGAGGCGGGCTACGACCCTGCACGCCTCCCGCCCGGCCAGTACCTGACGGAGAAGTGGCCCGTGCTCCACGCAGGCACCGTCCCCAACACGGATCTCTCCACCTGGGACTTCTTCGTCTCCGGCGAGGTGGACGAGCCGATCCGGCTGAGCTGGGACGAGCTGAACGCGCTGCCGAGGACGGAGCACACGCAGGACATCCACTGCGTCACGCGCTGGAGCCGCTTCGACGCCACCTTCTCGGGCATCCACTGGAGCGCGCTAGAGGAACGCGTTCGCCCGCGTCCCGCCGCGCGCTACGTCGTCGCCCACTCCGAGCAGGGCTATACGGCGAACGTGCCGATCGAGTCCCTCCGGCACCCGTTGTCCCTCCTCGCGACCCACGCCGACGGCGAGCCGCTCGCGCCCGAGCACGGCTGGCCGCTGCGACTGGTCATCCCCGGCAAGTACTTCTGGAAGAGCGCGAAGTGGCTCCGCGGAATCGAGCTGTCGCCGGTGGACAAGCCGGGCTTCTGGGAGCGCTACGGCTACCACAACGACGCGGACCCGTTCAAAGAGGAGCGGTACGGGTTCTAGTTCCGCCAAAAGGGGGGACAAGGCCGACGGCGACACCGGCCGAAGACTTGGGCAACCCATCCTCCCCCAGTTCTTCCCCTGTCGAGCGGCCGCCCCCAGCGGCCGCTCTTCTTTGGGCCCAGAACGACGAAGGGCCGGCAATGGCCGGCCCTTCTCTCGTCCTGCGAATGGACTTCTAGAAATCCATTCCGCCGCCGGGCATGCCTGCGGGCATCGCCGGCTGCTTCTCCGGCGCCTCCGCGACGATTGCCTCGGTGGTGAGGATGTTCTTGGCGATCGAGGCCGCATTCTGCAGTGCGGCGCGCGTCACCATGGTCGGATCGATGATCCCGGACTTCACGAGATCCTCGATCTCGCCGGTCTCGACGTTCAGGCCCTCGCCCTTCTTGGCGTGGCGGACCTTGTCGACGACGACGGAGCCCTCGAGGCCCGCGTTGAACGCGAGCTGGCGGAGGGGCTCCTCGACGGCGCGGAGGATGATCTGCGCACCGGTCTTCTCCTCGCCCTCGAGCTTGTCGAGGATCGCGGTCACGGCCTTCGAAGAGTTGAGGAGCGCGACGCCACCGCCCGGCCCGATGCCCTCTTCGAGAGCTGCGCGGGTGGCCTTGAGCGCGTCCTCGACGCGGTGCTTCTTCTCCTTGATCTCGACCTCGGTGGCCGCGCCGACCTTCACGACGGCGACGCCCCCGGACAGCTTCGCGAGGCGCTCCTGGAGCTTCTCGCGGTCGAAGTCGGAGTCGGTGTTCTCGATCTCGGACTTCAGCTGCTTGATCCGGCCCTTGATCGAGTCGCTCTCACCGGCCCCGTCGATGATCGTGGTCGTGTCCTTGTCGACGACGACCTTGCGGGCGTGCCCCAGCTGCGAGAGCTTCGTGTTCTCGAGCTTGAGCCCCATCTCCTCGGTGATGACCTCGCCGCCGGAGACGATCGCGATGTCCTCGAGCATCCGCTTGCGGCGGTCGCCGAAGCCCGGAGCCTTGACCGCGACCGCGGTGAAGACGCCGCGCAGCTTGTTGACGACGATGGTGGCGAGCGCCTCGCCCTCGACGTCCTCGGCCACGATGAGCAGCGGCTTGCCGGCCTGGATGACCTGCTCGAGCACCGGGAGGAGATCCTTGACCGCGCCGACCTTCTGGTTCGCGATCAGGATGTACGGATCCTCGAGCACGGCCTCCATGCGCTCGGGGTCGGTGATCATGTACGGCGAGAGGTAGCCCTTGTCGAACTGCATACCCTCGGTGAACTCGAGGTCGAGCCCGAAGGTCTGGCCCTCCTCGACGTTCACGACGCCGTCCTTGCCGACCTTCTCGATCGCGTCGGCGATGACGTCGCCGATCTCGCGCTCGCGCGACACGACCGTGCCGACCCGCGCGATGTCCTCCTTGCCGGCGACCTCCTTCGACGAGGCCTTGAGGTCCTCGACGACCGCGTCGACGGCCTTCTCGATGCCGCGCTTGAGCCCCATCGGGTTCGCGCCAGCAGCGACGTTCTTCAGACCCTCGCGGACGATGGCCTGGGCCAGCACCGTCGCCGTCGTCGTGCCGTCACCGGCGACGTCGTCGGTCGAGGTGGCAGCCTCGCGCACGAGCTGCGCGCCCTGGTTCTCGAAGACGTCCTCGACCTCGATCTCGCGAGCGATCGTGACGCCGTCGTTCGTGATGGTCGGCGCGCCGAACTTCTTGTCCAGCACGACGTACCG
The DNA here is from genome assembly GCA_963848405.1 of uncultured Actinomycetes bacterium. Lineage (GTDB taxonomy): Bacteria > Actinomycetota > Thermoleophilia > Gaiellales > Gaiellaceae > GMQP-bins7. Next base: position 100,675 of record CAWKDP010000026.1, read on the forward strand.
GCCCTTCGGGCCAAGGGTTACCTTGACCACGTCGGCGAGCATGTTCACGCCGCGCTCGAGAGCGCGGCGGGCATCCTCGTTGAACTTGAGTTCCTTGTGAGCCATCTAGTCCTCCTAAGCGAAACGAGCTATGCGGTGGCGCCGGCAAGCTTGCGCTTGCCCTTGCCGCCCGTGGTTACGACCTTCGCGAGCACGTCCGACTCGCGCAGGATGAGGATCTCGTCGGTGCCGAGCTTGATCTCGGTCCCCCCGTACTTCGAGAAGATGACCTCGTCGTCGACCTCGACATCCATCTTGATGAAGTTCCCGTCCTCGTCCCGAGGGCCGGGGCCCACGGCGAGGACCTTGCCGCGCTGCGGCTTCTCCTTCGCCGTGTCGGGCAGCACGATCCCGCTCACCGTCATCTCCTCTTCCTCGAGGACCTCGACGATGAGGCGGTCACCCAGCGGCTGCAAATCCATGCGTCTGACCTCCTCAGAGTGGTACAACACGAGTTTGTGACATCTCTGGCACTCACTGATCGCGAGTGCCAGGTGACAATAGCACCGTGAACACGTCTCGCAAAGCCGAATTGACGAGAACAGACTCAGATCTGGTGAGAGACCTGATTCTGGCTGTCACAAACTAGTGGCGCGGCGAGAGTTCTCCGCCGGCGTCGTGCTCGTCCGAAACATGCACGGGCGGCCATGGCTCGCGGCGGTGCGACCACGCGGCAAGCCGGAAGGTGTCTGGGCGCTGCCGAAAGGCCTCATCGACGCCGGCGAGCAGCCCACCGAGACCGCACTGCGCGAGGGCTACGAGGAGACCGGCGTGCACGGCCGGCTCGTGCGGAAGCTCGGGGACGTGCGCTATGTCTACACGTGGGAGGGCGAGCGTGTCCTCAAGATCGTGAGCTTCTTCCTCGCCAGGGCGGGCAGCGGCCGCATCGGTGCGCTTCCGAAGGGGATGGAGCGGGAGGTAGCCGAGGCTCGCTGGCTTCCGCTCGCCGAGGCCCACCGGCTCCTGGCGTACAGAGGAGAGCGCGAGATGGCCGGAAAAGCCCTGGAGCAACTGAGGGAACGAGGCTTAACAGTTGCCCTTATAGTTGCCCGGCGCCGTGCCGACCTTCGCGCTCAACTTCTACAACCCCGCGGTCGCCGAGCAGCTCCGCTCGCTCCGAAAGACGGCCACGATCCGGCTCGGAGACAAGTCCTCGAAGTACCGCAAGGGGATGATCGTCACGGTCCTCTGCGGAGTCCGCTACGGGCAGCGGGAGCGAGTGTTCGATGCGGTGATCGACAAGGTGGACGTCAAGCGGCTCGCCGAGCTTTCGCCGCGCGAGATCGAGCACGACAACCCGGAGCTCCGACGGCCCGAGGAGCTCGCGCGCTTCCTGAGCCAGCTCTACAACCGCGAGGTCACGGAGGACGCGATCGTCACCGTGATCCGCTTCTCCCAGATCGTCTAGCCACGCCCTCCGCTGCGAGTACAGGAACGGCCCCGAGGGTTGCAGCAACTCGTTGCCGCGCGTGGCCGACAGCGCCTCCAGCCGCGACGATCGCCTGAGCGACCGTCGCGGCCAGGGCGAGCAGCAGCAGGCCGAAGAGCACCGCCGCCCAGAACATTCGCCGCTTGAAGCGACGACGCCGCATCAGACCCCGAGCGCGGCCGGCGCGGTCGCGGCCTTCGGCTCGTAGGTCGCCCCGTAGCCGAGCAACCGTCCGAGCGGCGCCCCGAGCATGAGACCGGCGCGCTGCATCCACGCCGGCGGGAACGGCAGGCGAACCGTGTCGAAGTGCGCGTTCGCGATGACGGCGAGCCGCAGCGGGTTCGGCATGCCCTTGCGGTTCGTCTTGCCGTCGGCGGCGAGCGCGAACATCGTCTCGAGCAGGCGCTCGAACTGGAGAGCCGGCCTGACCTCGCACACGAAGTGCGCCTCGTCGTCGCCGGCGTTCCAGAACTTGTGCGCCGTGCCCGCAGGAACGGTCAGCCGCTCACCCGGGCCGGCGATGCGCTCCTCGCCGCCGATCCGGAAGCCGATCGTCCCGCGCAGGATCTCGAAACGCTCCTCCTGGCCGGGGTGGACGTGTGCCGCGGCGACGAACCCTGTCGGCTGCACGAAGCACTCGATGACGACGGCCTGGCCGTTCGTCTCCTGCGAGGTCTTGCGGAAGATGATCCGCTCGCCCGTGATCGTGTTTTCGATCGTGTCTCCTGCGTGAATCATTTCTCTGGCTCCTCTCGTTCAGATGACGGCCTGAACGATCGGTGAGCGCGCTTACGATCCGCTTACGACGCGCTTAGAGCTCCTAACGCAGTGAACGGCCATGTCGCGATGCGGCGCTGGACGCCGTGATGCCGCGTCCTCGGTCGCGCCCCGGGGGAAAGGAGCTGGGGTCAGACTTAAGTCTGACCCCAGCACAGTTTCCCAACGCTCCCTGCGTCCTTGCCTCCCGGCCTCCAGCATCCACCTCGCGACGGGCGATCACTACGTTAGAACCTCTAGCAACGACGACTGCGGTGGAGAGGGCTTGAAACGGCTCGAGTTCCGCATCCTGGGCCCACTCGAGGTGCGCTCCGGCGAGGGCGTCCTCGAGCTGAGCGGACGGCGCCAGCGTGCGCTGCTCGGGTTCCTGCTCGTGAACGGGAACAGCGTCGTCTCGCGCGAGCGGATCGTCGAAGCCGTCTGGGGCGAGCATCCGCCCGCGAGCGCGCGGAACGCGCTGCAGGTCGGCGTGCACGGCCTCCGGAAGGCACTCGGCGCCGAGCGCGTGGTCACGCAGGGCACGGGCTACCGGCTCGCGCTCGAGCCGGACGAGCTCGACCTCGAGCGCTTCCTCGCCCTCACCGAGCGCGCACGGCAGGAGCATCAGGAGGATGCGGCCTCGACGCTGCGGCAGGCACTGGAGCTCCACCGGGGACCTGTCCTCGCCGACCTGGACGAGCTTCCGTTCGTCGCCGCCGAGCGCAGGCACGTCGAGGAGCTTCGGCTGGAGGCGCTCGAGCGGCGGATCGACGCAGACCTCGCGCTCGATCGCCAGGACGCACTCGTGGGCGAGCTCCATGCGCTCGTCGCCGCGCATCCGTACCGCGAGCGGCTGCGAGGACAGCTGATGCTCGCCCTCTACCGGTCGGGGAGGCAGGCCGACGCTCTCGAGCAGTATCGGCTCGCTCGGTCCACCCTCGGCGACGAGCTCGGCCTCGATCCGTCACGGGAGCTCGACGAGCTCCAGGCGGCCATGCTGAGGCAGGACGAGAGCCTGGCACCGCCGGGCGCTGGGCGCTCCGGTTCGGGCCTCCCGGAGCCGCCCCGACCGCTCGTCGGACGAGAGCTCGAGCTCGCGGCCGTCGTCGCGCTCGCGCGGGCCCCGGACGCCCGGCTCGTGACGCTGACGGGCCCGGGCGGCACCGGCAAGACGCGGCTCGCGCTCGAGGCGGCACACGAGCTCGACCGCGCTTTCGCCGGCGGCGCCCATTTCGTCGACCTCGCTCCGCTCCACGATCCGGGCCTCGTCGGCTCGACCGCGGCGCGCGCGCTCGGAGTTCGCGACGCCGAGGGCGAGGTGCTCTTCGAGCGCGTCGCGGCGGCAATCGGGGAGCGGGAAACGCTCCTCGTCCTCGACAACTTCGAGCACGTGCTCGACGCGGCGCCGCTCGTCGCCGGGCTGCTCTCCCGGGTCACGCCGCTGCGCGTCCTCGCGACCAGCCGCGAGCCCCTGCGCGTACGAGCAGAGCACGAGTACCGCGTGCCGGCGCTCGCGCTTCCCGCCCGCGCGCACGGCGGCGATCTCGAGCGGCTCGCGGGGAACGAGGCGGTCGCGCTGTTCGTCGTCCGCGCGCAGAGCGCCCGGCCCGGTTTCGAGCTGACGCCCGACACCGCCGACACCGTGGTCGAGATCTGCCATGCGCTCGACGGGCTTCCGCTCGCGCTCGAGCTCGCCGCGGCGCGGCTGAGGCTCCTCTCTCCGTCGGCGCTGCGCGACCGTCTCGAGGACCGGCTCGGCGTCCTTGCGGAGGGGAACCGCGACCTCCCGCCCCGGCAGCGGACCCTCCGCGCCGCGATCGACTGGAGCTACGAGCTCCTCTCACCGCCCGAGGGCGCGCTCCTCGCGCGCCTCTCCGTCTTCGCCGGCGGCTGGACACTCGAGGCGGCGGAGACCGTCTGCGCTGCCGACCTCGCGGCGCTCGGCTCCCTCGTCGAGAAGAGCCTCGTGCAGGCGACCGACTCCTCCTCCGGCGAGCCGCGCTTCTCGATGCTCGAGACCCTGCGGCAGTACGCGTTCGAGCGGCTGCTCGCGTCGGGCGAGGCAGAGCCGACCCGCCGCCGCCACGCTGCGTACTTCGCCGACCTGGCCGAGAGGCTGGAGCCCGATCTCCACACGGCGCGGGCACTCGACGAGGCCGAGCGGGAGCACGACAACATCCGGGCGGCGCTCGAGGAGTCCGTGGCGAGCGGCGACACCGGGACCGCGCTCCGCATCTGCGCGCTCGCACGCTTCTGGTACGTCCGCGGCTACCTCGGCGAGGGCCGGGCATGGCTCGACCAGGCCCTGGCGCAGGAGGGCGGACCGGCTGACCGCCGGGCGATCGCGCTCTACTGGTCGGGCACGCTCGCCTGGTCGAGCGGGGACCACGAGTCCGCGATCGCGCCTGCCCTCGAGAGCCTCGCGCTCGCGCGGGCAACCGGTGACGAGGTCGCCGAGCTGCGCGCGCTCATGGCGCTCGGCCTCACGCACCTCGGCGTCGGAGATCTCGCCGCCTCGCGCGACTTCCACGTCCGGAGCCTGGCGCTCGCCCGCACGCTCGAGAGGGACCGAGACATCGCCCTCTCGCTGGCAAACCTCGCGGACATCGAGTCCACGCTCGGGAACCACGAGGAGGCCGAAGGGCTCGCGCGCGAGAGCCTCGACATCAGTCGCCGACAGGGCGACGAGGAGGCGACCGGCATCGCCCTCCTCGTGATCGCATCGTCCTTGCTCGAGCGTGACCGCGACGAGGACGCGGTGCCGATGATCGTCGAGAGCCTGCGGTGCTTCCGCAACGTCGATTTCAAGGACTTCCTCGCCTCGGGCCTGGTCGCGCTCGCTCGCGCCCGCGTCCCGGACGATCCGGCGCACGCCGTCCGGCTGCTCGGGGCTGCCGGCGTGCTGCGGGCGCCGCTCGGACCGGCGCAGTTCCCCTGGGAGAAGACCTGGTCCGAGCGCACGCTCGAGCGCGCGGAAACCCTGCTCGGCGCCGATCGCGCCCGCACCGAGCTCGAAGCAGGCGCAAGCACGCCCGAGGAGACGATCGAGAGCGCGCTCGCCGAGTCGCGCTAGAGCTTCTAACGTGATGATCGCCCGTCGCGAGGCGGATGCGGGAGGCCGGGAGGCAAGGACGCAGGGAGTGTCCATATCAGTAGATATGGACACGACCGAGGACGCAGCATCACGGCCTCCAGCGCCGCATCGCGACATGGCCGTTCATTGCGTTGGGAGCTCTTAGCGGCCCGGCTTGCGGATCGTCGTCCCGAAGAGCTCCGGTGGGCGCACTTCCTCGTCGCACTCCTCGCAGCGGACCGCGAACGCGGACGCGATCGGCGCGGAGCACGACGGGCAACGCCGGCGGAGCGTGCCGCCGCACTGCGGGCAGTCGGCGGGCAGCTCGTCCTCGTGCTCGAGGAAGTACCGCTGCACGTGCCCACACGCGAGGCAGAAGGCGACCCAGTCGCCCAGGGTCTTGCGCCGCTCCTCCTGGATCCAGTTTCGCTTCGCCTTCGCCACCGAGACGACATCGTAGGGACGGGGGTTGCCTCGGCCGCCGTTCGCCCGGTGGACAGGGCGAGGCATGCCTCGCCCCTGCGACAGAGCTCATGACGAACGTCCCGTAGGGGCCGGGCATGCCCGGCCCTTCGACCAGGGAACGCGCAGGTGCAGTCGCTAGAGTGCGGGCGACCTTCGTCGGAACGGGAGAGCGCTGCATGGCCGTACGTGAAGCCGAGCCCGTCGGCTCGCTCCAGGAAGTGAAGGAAGCCGGCCTCGACCGCGAGGACCTGCTCGCGATCTACCGGCATCTGCTGCTCACGCGCGGGATCGAGGAGCGCGGGCACATCCTCTACAAGCAGGGCAAGATCCCCGGCTCCTTCTACACGGGCCGTGGCAACGAGGCCGCCGCAGTCGGAGTCGGGATGGCGATGGGCCCGAACGACGTCGGGACGCCGCTCCACCGCGACATGGGCGTCCACGTCACGCGGGGCGTCGAGCCGTGGCGGATCTTCGCCCAGTACATGGGCCGCGAGGGAGGACCGACCCGCGGACGCGACGGGAACGTGCACATGGCGATGCCCGAGCTCGGCCTGCACCCGATGGTGAGCCACCTGCCGGCGATGCTCCCGGTCGCGACCGGCATGGCGCTCGCGTTCCGGATCCGCGGCGACAAGCGCGTCGCCGTGGGCTGGTTCGGCGAGGGCTCCGCTGCGCGCGGCGACGCGCACGAGAGCATGAACCTCGCGGGCGTGCGCCGGCTCCCGGTCGTGTACGTCTGCGACAACAACCAGTGGGCGTACTCGACCCCGACCTACCTCGGGTATCCGATCGAGCACGTCGCCGACCGCGCGGCTGCCTACGGGTTCGAGGGGGTCGTCGTCGACGGCACCGACGTCCTCGCCGTCTACCGGGAGGCGAAGCGCGCGATCGAGAAGGCGCGCGCGGACGGAGGGCCGACGCTCATCGAGTGCCTCACGCTTCGCATGGAGGGCCACGCCGTCCACGACGACGCCTTCTACGTGCCGAAGGACATGTTCGAGCAGTGGGCGGAGCAGGATCCGATCGAGCGCTACCGGACCTGGCTCCGCGGCCAGGCCGACATGACCGACGAAGAGGAGGACGAGATCACTTCGGCGGTCAAGCGGATCCTGAACGACGCGCTCGAGCGCGCGGAGGCCTCCCCGCTACCGGACCCGGCAGGGCTCGAGGCCGGCGTATTCGCCTCCCAGGAAGACCTCGACACGCCTCACCACAAGTAATGGCCGCCGGGTAATGGCAGAACGCACGTACATCCAGGCGATCTCGGACGGGCTCCGCGAGGAGATGCGGCGCGACGCTCGCGTCGTCGTGCTCGGCCAGGACGTCGGCGTGTACGGCGGGGCGTTCAAGGTGACGCTCGGGTTCCAGGAGGAGTTCGGGCCGTGGCGCGTGCTCGACACGCCGCTCTCCGAGACGGCGATCGTCGGCGGCTCGACCGGAGCAGCACTCATGGGCCTGCGGCCGGTGGCCGAGATGCAGTTCGCCGATTTCGTCTCCTGCGCCTGGGACCACCTCGTCACCGTCGCGGCGAAGCAGTTCTTCAGAGGCGGGACGCCGGTCCCGATCGTCGTGCGGCTCCCGTCGGGCGGCGGCTTCTCGGGCGGGCCGTTCCACTCCCAGAACCCCGAGAGCTCCTTTGCGCACATCCCCGGCCTCAAGGTCGTCTGCCCGTCGACGCCCGAGGACGCGAAAGGGCTCCTGGCCTCCGCGATCGAGGACCCGAACCCCGTCCTCTACTTCGAGCACAAGCACCTCTACCGCCGGATCAAGGCCGAGGTGCCGGACGAGCGCTACACGACCCCGTTCGGGCAGGCGCGCGTCCATCGTCCCGGCGAGGACGCGATCGTCGTGACCTGGGGCGCGATGGTGCACACGGCGAGCGAGGCGGCCGGACGAGCTCCAGAAGGACGGTTTCGAGGTCGAGGTGCTCGACCTGCGGACGCTCATCCCCTGGGACAAGGAGCGCGTGCTCGAGGGCGTCCGGCGCACGTCGAAGGTGCTCGTCCTCCACGAGGACACGCGCACCGGTGGCTTCGGCGCGGAGATCGCAGCGACGATCGCCGAGGAGGCGTTCGAGGACCTCGACGCGCCGGTCATGCGCATCGCAGCGCCGGACACACCGGTCCCGTTCTCGCCGCCGCTCGAGAAGGCGTACATCCCGCAGGTGGACGACGTCGTGAAGGGGCTCAGGGAGTTGACCGCGTATTAGGACGAGGGCCTCGTCCGTACAGGAGGACACGTGAGCACGGGAACCGAGATCCAGGTCGTCATGCCGCAGATGGGCGTCTCCGTGTCGGAGGGCACGATCACGAAGTGGCTCAAGCAGGTCGGTGAGGCGGTCGCGCGGGACGAGCTGCTGCTCGAGATCTCCACGGACAAGGTGGACACCGAGGTCCCGAGCCCGGGCGAGGGCGTCGTCGCGCAGATCCTCGTTCAAGAGGGTCAGACCGTGGACGTCGGGACCGTGCTCGCGACGATCGCGCCGGCCGGTTCCGCCGGCGCCGAGGCTCCGAGTGAGCCGACGCCGATTCCCGCCCCCGAGCCGGACGGAGCGGTGGAGACGCCGCCTGCTGCCCCGGCACCGGAGGCCGTGGCCGAGACCGCTCCCGCCGCGCCGGAGCCTGCTCCGAGCGCGCGCCCTCAGAGGCTGCCGGCGGAAACGGAAAGAGCTTCGTCTCGCCCGTCGTCGCCCGGATCGCCTCCGAGCACGGCGTCGACCCGGCTGCGGTCACGGGTACCGGCGCCGGCGGGCGGGTGACGAAGAAGGACATCCTCGCCTTCATCGAGTCCGGCGCGCCGAGGCGGCGCCCGCTCCACAGCCGGTCGCAGAGGCGCCTGCTCCAGCAGCCGCGCCGGCGGCGCAAGCGCAGCCCGCTCCCGAGACAGCTGCCGCCGCTCCCGCCGCTGCGCCGACCCCGGCCCGGCACCACCGGCTCCCGCCCCCGCGCCGACGCCTCCTGCACCGGCGCCTCCCGCGCAGCCCCCTGCAGCTCCGGCTGCCCAGCCAGAGCTCCAGCCGGGGGAGACGCTCGAGCCGATGACGGCCATGCGGCGTGGCATCGCCGAGCACATGCGCCGCTCGCTCGACACCTCCGCGCACGTCACGAGCGCGATCGAGGTCGACATGTCGCGCGTCGTGGCGCTGCGGAAGAAGCTCAAGCCGGAGTACGAGTCGACACACGGCGTGAACGTCACCTACCTCGCGTTCATCGCGCGCGCCGCCGTGGAGACGCTGAAGGACTACCCGTGGATCAACGGCGAGATCCGCGGCGAGAGCATCGTCACGAGGCCGTCCATCAACCTCGGGTTCGCGGTCGAGCTCGCGGACGGCAAGGGCCTCATCGTCCCGGTGCTCAAGAACGCCGAGACCCTCAACCTGCTCGGCATCGCGAAGGGCGTCGTCGACATCGCCGAGCGGGCCCGCTCGAAGAAGCTGCTCCCGGACGAGGTCCAGGGCGGCACGTTCACGATCACGAACCCGGGCGGCTACGGCACGTTCCACGGGACGCCGGTGATCAGCCAGCCGCAGGCGGCGATCCTCGGCACGTATGCCGTCGTCAAACGCCCGTGGGTCGTGCAGGACGAGCTGGGTCAGGACGTGATCGCCGTGCGTCCGATCATGAACCTCACGCTCACGTACGACCATCGCCTCGTCGACGGCGCTCTCGCCGGCCGCTTCCTGCGGGACATCCGCAAGCGGCTCGAGACCTGGGACGAGTCCGCGTACTAGCGGAGCCATGGCACAGCGGATCTTCCCGATGATCGCCTACGAGGACGCCGGGGCTGCGATCGACTGGCTGACGGAGGCATTCGGGTTCCAGGAACGCGGCGAGCGCTACGAGATGGAGGACGGGACGGTCGGGCACGCCGAGCTCGAGCTCGACGGCAACGTCGTCATGCTCGCGACCCCGAATCGCGAGTACCAGAGCCCGAAGCACCACCGCGAGACGTGCGACGCCGCGCGGCGCTGGCTCGACAACCCGTGGGTGATCGACGGCGTGCTCGTGGTGGTCGACGACCTCGACGCGCATCACGCCCGAGCCCTGAAAGCCGGAGCCAACGTCGTTCGGCCTCCCGGGGACGGACCGGATGGCCGTCTCTACACGGCGGAGGACCTGGAGGGCCACCGCTGGATGTTCCAACAGAGCGCGTGAGCCGCGGCGCGTACCTCCTGAGCCCCGGCGTCGTGCCGTACGCCGAGGCCTTCGCGTTGCAACGGTCGCTCGCGGGCGCCGTCTCGCAGGGAGCCATCCCCGAGACGGTGATCCTGCTCGAGCACCCGCCGGTGATCACCGTCGGGCGGCGCACGGAGACCGATCGCGAGCTCCACGTCCCTGTCGGCGCCGAGGTCGAGATCGCCGAGACCGACCGCGGCGGGAGGTCGACGTTCCACGGGCCCGGGCAGCTCGTCTGCTACCCGATCCTCGACCTCCGGAACCACGGCAAGGACGTGAAGCGCTACGTCCGCGACCTCGAGGGGGCGCTGCTCCGGACGCTCACCGCCTTCGAGCTCGAAGGAACGCGCTACGAGGGCCTGACCGGAGTCTGGATGCCGCCGGGCAACGGCCGGGGCCCGCGGAAGATCGCCTCCATCGGCGTGCACGTCTCGCGCTGGGTCACGACGCACGGCTACGCGCTCAACGTCGACCTCGACCCGGCGCCGTTCACCGACTGGATCACGGCGTGCGGCCTCGAGGACGCGGCCTTCACGACGATGGCGCGCGAGCTCGAGCGGTCGGTCACCGTCGAGGACGTCAAGCCGGCTGCTGTCGCGGCCATCGCCGAGGTGTTCGACCTCGAGCTCGAGGAGCTGCCGGCCGAGGACGGCGCGGGGCTGTGGAGCCAGCCGGTGCACGCATCGCTCGCAGCCCGGTGACCGTCGATATCCGGCCGTTCCCGCGGCTCGGTTGGGACCCGCTGCCCTACGAGGGGTGCGTCGGCGTCGTCGGGCGCGTCCTCGTCCGCGAGCCCGACTTCTTCGTCGCGCAGCTCCGCTTCACCGAACACGCAACCATCCACGAGCACCCGGGCGACAACGACACGATCGTCGTCTGTCTCGAAGGCGAGGGCTTCACGTCGGTCGCCGGTGAGACGTCTCCACTCCGCGAGGGTCAGCAGGCGCGGTGGCCGAAGGACGTCCCGCACCGGCTCTGGACGGAAGACTCGACCATGACCACGCTCATGATCGAGCGCACCGCCTGATCCAGTCCCACACCGGGGTGAGGCTGAAGCCTCACCCCGCCCAGCTTGCTGGGGTCGGGCTTCAGCCCGACCCCGGTCTTGGATTGCCCTGCGCCGGCGAAAACTCTGGCGGGCAGGTGATGGGACTGGGCTCCGAGAACGGCGCGTAGGCCTCCCGCGAGTCGCTCGTCTCCATCTCGACGCCCGCCTGGTGCTTCAGCGCGAGCTCGCTGACCGGAAAGCGCAGCCCGCGACCCTTCCGTCGTGCGCCGGCGGCGAGCACGAGACACGGGCCGTCGCCCGCACCGACGAAGATGTGCTCGGCCCACGGCGGGCAGTGGACGAAGTCCCAGGCACGGAGGACGCGCTCTTGCCCCTCGATCAGGAGTAGGCACTCGCCCGCAAGCACGAGGAAGTTCTCCTCGGCGTCCTCCCCGTGATAGAGGGCGTTCGGCTCTCCGGGCCGGAGGATCCCGATGCCGAATCCGACCTGCTCGAAGCGAGCGTTCTCGCCCTCGAAAGTCGCGTACAGACCGCCCAGCTCGCCTCCGTCGAACCATTGGGTGCCCCGGACGTTGAGGACGAACCAGCCGTCACCCGCCGGAGCCAGCCGTCCGTCGATCGACTCGAGAGGGGCCTCCGGTACCACCGTCTCTAGACTAGTCCGCGCGATGCAGAAGTCGTTGCCCGTCGCAGAGCGCCCCCGCCGCCCGGAGTGGATGCGGGTGCGAGCTCCGAGCGTGAACTCGCGCTACTACGAGGTGAAGGGCCTCATGCGCGAGGGGCAGCTCGTCACGATCTGCGAGGAGGCGCGCTGCCCGAACATCGGCGAGTGCTGGGGGCGGGGCACCGCGACGTTCCAGATCCTCGGCGACACGTGCACGCGCGCCTGCCGCTACTGCTACGTCCACTCGGGCAAGCCGGATGCACCGCCCGACCCCCTCGAGCCGCTGCGCCTCGCACAGGCCGCGCACCAGATGGGCCTCTCGCACGTCGTCGTCACCTCGGTCGACCGCGACGACCTCGAGGATCGCGGCGCGGCGCACTACGCGGCAACGATCCGTGCACTTCGGCGCAAGCTGCCCGGGGCGACTGTCGAGATCCTGACCCCGGACTTCCTCGGCGTGGAGGAGGATGCCCTCGCGACCGTCCTCGACGCGCGGCCGGACGTCTTCGGCCACAACATCGAGACCGTGCGCCGGCTGCACGCGCGCATGCGAGGCGCGAAGGCGAGCTACGACAAGGCGCTCTGGCTCCTGCAGCGCGTGAAGGAGCGTGCCCCGTACGACGTCATGACGAAGGCGGGGATCATCGTCGGGCTCGGCGAGACGAACGACGAGGTCGTGGACACGATGCGCGACCTGCGCGCGCACGGCGTCGACGTCGTCACCATCGGGCAGTACCTGCAGCCGTCGCCGAAGCACGCGACGATCGACCGTTGGGTGCACCCGGACGAGTTCCGCTGGTTCCGCGAGCAGGGAGAGGAGCTCGGCTTCGGCTCGGTCTTCTCGGGCCCGCTCGTGCGCTCGTCGTATCGCGCCGAAGAGCAGCGCCACGCCGCCGAAACCGGCCGCGGCGCCGTCGCGTACTAGCGGGTTCGCTCCGCTACCGACCGAGGCGCAGCGTCAGGATGACGACGCCGATCTCCGGCACCCTGAACCGTGCCGGCGTGAGCTTCGGCTTCCGAAGCGCGCGGACCGAGTACACGCCAGAGCCGAGGCGGAGCGCGAAGTGGCCGCCGGCCCCGGTCCTCGCGCGCCCGACGTCCCGCCCGGCCCGAGAGAACACCAGCACGACGCCGGTGACGCGCGCCGACGAGGGCGCCGCCCCGTAGAGCGCCCCGTGCACGTTCTGCGCCTGCGACCGGGCTGTCCCGGCCGCCAGGAGTGTGAGGGCGGCGACGCAGCAGATCGCGATCCAGATGCGCACCGCGACAGAGCGTACCGCGTGAAGCTCCGAAGAACGGGCCGCCGAGACCGGCCGCGGCGCCGTCGCGTACTAGATCGAGGCGAGCCTCGCCCCTACGTCCCGCGAATCGTCAGCCGACGCGTCCGCGGCTCGCCGTGCGGGTCCTCGAGCTGGAACGTCGCCGCGTACGTCTGCCTGCCGGAGACTGTGAACCCACTCAGCCGCACGGTAACGGTGCAGTCGGGCCGAAGCGGCGTCGTCTGCGAATCCGTCTCGACGAGACGGCCGCCGAGCGTGACCCGCCACACGACGCTGATCGGAGTCCCGGGCTCGTTGCGGACGCAGAACCGCCGCGTGTAGAGCGTCACGAGCGGCGTCGCGGTTCCGCGCGGAAGCACGAGAACTGCGTGCCGCGCGTCGAGCGGCTTGGCCGTGGCGGTGAACCTCCCCGGCGAGCTGCCTTTCGCGGCGCCGGCCTGCGTGTACAGGCCCGAGTCCCACGGCTGGCCGGGATCGTCCTGGTAGACGAACCAGATGAACATGGAGACGAAGGGGTAGCTCTTCGCGATCGCGATCGACTGCCTGACGTACGCCGCCTGCTTCGCGAAGGGGATGCCGAACGTGTCCGGCTTCGTCTCGTGGCCGTACTCCGTGACCCAGATCGGGACGGACGTCCGCTTGAAGAGCTGCTTCAGGTTCGCGTGCAGGGTCGGGAGCGAGCCCAGCGTGACGTTCGGCCAGCGCACCTTCTGCGACGGGCGCAGGTTGGGCGTGAACGGGTACGGGTGGTGCGAGTACGCGTCGAACCTCAGCCTCGGGTTCGCCTTCGCGATCCCCTCGACGAACCTCCCCGGCGAGTGCACCGGGCGGAGGCCCCCCGACTGGTCGGTCCCGCGGGCCGACGTCTCGCCCATCGCGACGAGCGCGCTTGGGTTCCCCGCCTTGATCCCCTCGTAGGCCGCCGCGTACAGCTTCGCGTAGTTCGCCGGCGCCACCGACCTGCCCCGGCGGTCGAACTGCGGCGTGAGGAAGAGCTGGAGATTCGGCTCGTTCCAGACCGTCCAGAAGCGGACGAACGGGTAGCCGTCGAAGCGGCCTGAGTAGCGCGAGGCGAGCGCACGCGCGAACGCGCCGAAGTCGGCGACGCGCCTGGGCATCACATTCGGGCCCTTGCCGCCGTTCGCCCAGCGCGGCGTGCCGAAGAGCGTGAGCACGACCTCCGTGTCCGCCTCCTGCGCCGTGCGGATCGCCTCGTCCAGGTCGTCGAGGTTGTAGGAGGGGTCGAACGGGTCGGTCGGATCTGCGGGCCGGCGCGGAACCGCCTGGTTCCAGCGCACGAGCAGCCGCATGATCGTCGCGCCCTCCTTCGCCGAGGACACGATCCGGTTCTCCCGGTCGCGCACCCAGCGGAAGCTCGGGTCGTCGTGGAACCCGATCCACATGCGCTCGGCCGCGAGGGCGGCGGGCGCCGAGCAGCGCGGCGGCGGCGAACAGCACGAGAACGAGGCGTAGGCTGCGTCTCAAGTCATCCTCCTTGCGATCGAGCGCTGCACGCACCTACGTGCAGCGGCACAAGGGCTCCGGCCACCGTACCGATTCGGATGCGGGCCATGTGTAAGCGGGGTGTTCGAATCGCGATACCTTGAGACGCGTGATGCGAAACCGGTCGGGCGGCGCCCGCGTACCGCCGGGCATGCTCGTGCGGATCGCCGTCGCGGCCGTCTCGCTCGTCGTCGCGATTTCGGCGAGTGCCGCGGGTGCGGGCGAGAGCCAGCTTCGCGTCCGGGAGTTCGCCGTACCGAGCGGGACGCATCCGCACGACGTCGCGCCCGCCCGCGACGGCGGCGTCTGGTACACGGCGCAGCACACCGGCCAGCTGGGCTGGCTGAATCCGAGGAACGGCCGCTCGCGGCTCACCCGGCTCGGCAGCGGCTCCGCGCCGCACGGCGTCATCGTCGGGCCCGACGGCGCGCCCTGGATCACCGACGGCGGCCTGAACGCGATCGTGCGCGTCGACCCGCGCACGCGCAAGGTGCGGGTCTTCCGGCTACCCGCGAGCACTGGGTACGCGAACCTCAACACCGCGACCTTCGACCGCCGGGGCATCCTCTGGTTCACGGGCCAGAGCGGCATCTACGGACGGCTCGACCCGAGAACCGGGAAGCTGCGCGTCTTCCAGGCGCCGCGCGGCGAAGGCCCCTACGGCATCACGACGACGCCGGCCGGTGACGTCTACTACGCGTCGCTCGCCGGCAGCTACCTCGGCCGCATCGACGTCCGCACCGGCAAGGCGACGGTGCTCCGCCCGCCCACCTCCGGGCAGGGGGCGAGGCGTGCGTGGTCGGACTCGCGAGGGCGCATCTGGATCAGCGAGTGGAACGCGGGCCAGGTGGGCATGTACGACCCGCGCACCCGCCGCTGGCGCGAGTGGGAGGTCCCAGGCGGGAATCCGATGATCTACGCCGTCTACGTGGACGATCGGGACAAGGTCTGGCTGAGCGACTTCGGCGCGAACTCCCTCGTTCGGTTCGATCCGGTCACTGGCCGGTTCACGCACGTCCGCCTGCCGAGCGCGGACGCGTCCGTGCGGCAGATCCTGGGCCGCGAGGGTGAGATCTGGGGCGCAGAGTCCGGGACCGACAAGCTCGTCCTCGTGCGCACCGGGTAGACGAAGGGCCGCCGAAGCGGCCCTTCGTCCTTGCGCTCGAATGTAGCGCTACGACGGCGTGAGGCCGAACGTCGCCAGCCACTCGAGGTCGTCCGGCTGGTCGACGCGGTACGCGCCGTTGTGACCCTTGCACGTGAACGTGGTGCCGAACGACGTGACACCCCCGACGACGTTCGAGTCGCCGATGAAATTCGGCCCACCCGAGTCGCCGAAGCAGGTACCGCCCCGACTAGCGTCGTGTGAGGTGACGAACGCGAAGTCCCCGACGAAGTTGCTGTCGATGTCCCTGATAAACGGATGCGCGACGAGGCGGATCCGCACGGCCTCGTTCTTCACCGCCGCCGGAGGCGGGAAGCTGCGCTGCAAGCCGTAGCCGACGGCCGTCATGCTCGCGTGCTTCGGCAGCGTGCTCAGCTCGCCCTCGGACGGAAGCGCGCCGAACCCCCTGCCCGTCACCGATCCGTTCAGCGTGACGACGCCGAGGTCGTGTAGGAAGAAGGCATTGGGGTCGTAGAGCGGATGCGTGTGCGGCATGCCGGAGACGTCACCGGTGCACGGGTAGCCCGTCACGCCCGCACACGGGTTCGGCCCGAGCGCCGGGAACCCGGCACCGAGCGGGATCCCGTTCGGGAAGCCCGACGAGAAAAAGATCTCGATCTGCGCCGCAGGCGGCTCCGTGCAGTGGCCGGCAACCATGAACACCGTCGGCGCCATGAGTGTCCCCGAGCAACGCCAGAGCGGTACGCCGGCGGCGTTCTGCGCGACCATCAGGCCGACGTACGGATGCCCTTCCTGATCCGGCACACCGTTCGTGATCGCGCCGGCAGGCACGAGCCCGATCGCCAGTGCACTCGCTAGCACGGCGATCGAAGCAATGAGCTTTCGCATGTTGCAGTCCCCTTTCGTCCAGGCCCGGTCCACCCGGGCCTGCCACAGGAGTAATGCCCACGGACAGGCCGGTCTCAAACGACAACCGTCGCCCGGTGGCGGTCCCGCTAGCGAATGCCGGTGTCGAGGTGGAGCCGCAGGATCATCGCCCCGCTCGCGGGCACCCGGAACCTCGCAGGAGTGATCGCTGAGCCCGCCACGGGCCTGCGCAGCGCTCGCACCGAGTAGAGGCCCGGCTCCAGGCGGATCGCGAAGCGCCCGGCCACGCCAGTCGTCAAACGCCGCACTTCCTGACCCGAGCGGGCAAAGACGAGCATGACGCCCGGTGCCGGAGCGTCGCAGGATCGCCCTTCGATGCAGACCGGCGTGACGGGGCCACGCATGAGCGAACCGCGGACGTTCGGCGACGGCGACTTCGCCAGGCTCGTCGAAGCGACGAGGAGGGCGGCGGCGCTCACGATCGCGAGAAACGCGCGCACCATGACTCGAGGGTACCGCGATCCAGCCCAGCGTAAGACCCTGCTCACAGGCTTCTAACGAGACGAAGAGGGCCGGCGCGCGCGCCGGCCCTCTTCAACCTCGTGGAGGTGGTGTCTACGGCCTGAGCTTCGCGACCCGCGTGCTCCAGTTCGCCAGGCTCGTTCGCGTGTTGAAGCACGTGAAGTTCGTGGCGATGTACTGCTGGAGCGTGCACGGAGGCTGCTCGATGTACTGGCCGGCCGAGTACACGAAGTTTCCGTCCACCGCCGAGGCGCTGTAGTCACCCCAGCGCGGGCGGTTGCCGCCGATCGGCGGGTACTCGGTGAAGCCGTCCTGTGGCGACTTCCCGGCCTCGATCTCGTGGATGTCGCCGCTGACGCCGACGCGGTCGTCGATCGCGGCATAGCCGAAGCTCGGGAACGTGTTCTCGCCGGTCCGCGAGAAGCTGATCAAGCCCCGGCCAGTCGCGGTAACACCGACGCTCGGATACATGAGGCTCTCGCCTTCCGAGGCGAGAGTGCCCTGGAAGTCGACCGTGCCGGACACGCCGTCCTTCGACGACGACGGGTTGATGATGTACCACCCGACTGCCGTCCGGTTCGTGCCGTTGACGAGCGCGGCCGTCCCGAGGACCGCCCACAGCTTGTTGTGGGCATAGCGCACGTCGAGGACACGCGAGTCACCGGTGTCGAGCGTGCCGAGCGTGACGTTCTGCGGGGGCAGCCCGACAAGGGCCAGGCCGCAGTTCGCGATCCCGAAGAACGAGAGCGCCGTGTCGTTCAGGCAGTCGGCCAGCGGGATCGTCCCCGGCTTCTGCACGCTGTTCGACGGCACCGCGTAGCGGTCGACGTCGAGGATCGTCTTGTGCAGCTGGAGGTCGGGGCTCGCGGTGTCGAGCGTCCGGGTGTGCACGAGGCCCCAGAGGATGAGCTCCTCCGAGTCCGCGTTCGCGTCGTCGAACACCGCGTTCGAGCTCACGAAGTACTCGGTTCCGCCTCCGCCGCCCGCGAACTGCCTCTGCGGCGAGAGCGAGGGCCAGAGCGTGAAGCCCGGCTCACCCGGACGCACCGGGTCGTCCGCCGTGTTGAAGAGGTGGGCGGTGATGGACGGAGCCGCCGAGACGAGCTGCTGCTTCGAGATCGCGTACACCTGCGCCCCGATGAAGCCGTCCGCGAAGAGCGGGAACTCGTTCGTCGTGATGTAGACGCCGTGCTTGTCGACTCCGATGTGCGGAAAGTCCGCGAAGCAAGGCCCGCCGTCACAGTTGTGATCCGGTGTTCCCTCGGTTCCGTCGTTGACGCCCGGGATCCGGTAGACGGTCCACGAGCCCGTCGGATCGCCGGAGTTCGAAACGGCGAGGTCGAGGTAGTTCTTGCCGGTGAAGGCACCGGTCGCCGGATCCTGGTCGAGGTCGACCGCCAGATGGAACCAGCGGTTCGTGTCCAGGTCGTAGTGGCAGCTGATGTCGAACGTGAAGGGGCCGAAAGGCCCTGCCGGGCGAACGAACGCCGGCGGCAAGCCGTAGAACTCGTTGAGCGAGAGCACCGGCGTGAGCGGAGCGCCCGTGTTCGCGTTGTAGACGCGGAGGGCCGAGTTGACGGTCTCCAGCAGGTAGCCGTTGCCGACGCAGAGCCCCTGGTCCGCGGGCTCACCGGAGAACTGGTTTCCGCCGTCCGCCAGCCGCGAGTCGCGATGGTTCACGCCCTCGAAGTCGAGCAGGAGCTGCGGATTCGACTTCGCGCGGGGCCGCGGATTCGCAGGACTGCCGCTACCGCCTTCGAGATCCGGGCCGTCCGCCAGCTGGTTGGACTGGAGCGGGCTCGAGCCCGTCCGCTTCGGCCCTCTCCACTCGCGTGTCGGACCGGTGGGATCGGGACCGATCGTGCCGCCCTTTCCCTCGAAGGACGTCGTGCCGCTCGACTGCACGACGATCGGATCGCCGGCTGCAAAGGCAGACGACGCAAGAACTGCTACGGCGAGCAGGGCGACACCGACAGCCGCGCCCAGTCGCCGAGGAACGCTCATGCGCATCTTGTTCCTCGCTTTCTCTCCCCGTTGGGCGCGTATGCGTCCAATCGGACGGAGTAGATAGTCGATCGGGTGCGCGGCGTCAAGTTGCGCCAGCGCACGTCGCTAGCCGTGCGGCTTGGCCATCCTGCGGTAGTCGAGCGCCTCGTCGAGGGTCTCGTCGTCGACTCCGGCATCGCGCGCGACCTCGCGCAGCGAGCGGCCCGACGCGGCTGCTTCCTTCACGATCTCGGAGGCCTTGTCGTAGCCGATGTAGGGGTTGAGCGCCGTCGCCGCCGCGAGCGTGAGCTCGGCGTAGCGTTCGAGCTGCTCGCGGTTCGCCTCGATCCCGTCCACGCACTTCTCCGCCAGGAGCCGGCTCGCGCTCGTGAGCAGCCCGATCGACTGGAGGAGGTTCCGCGCCATCAGCGGGACGTACACGTTGAGCTCGAACTGGCCGCTCATCCCGCCGACGGTGATCGCCTGGTCGTTCCCGATGACCTGCGCAGCCACCTGGGTCACGACCTCGGGGATGACGGGGTTGACCTTGCCGGGCATGATCGAGCTGCCCTTCTGGAGCTCGGGGAGGAAGATCTCCGCGAGGCCCGCGCGCGGGCCAGAGCCCATGAGTCGGAGGTCATTCGCGATCTTCGTCAGCGAGACGGCGACGACCTTCAGCGCGCCAGACGTCTCCACCAGCGCGTCGCGTGCCGCCTGCGCCTCGAAGGGATCGGCAGGGGCCGAGATGGGCAACCCGGTCTCGTCCCGGAGAATCCCACGGACTCGCTCGGCGAACTCCGGGTGCGTGTTGAGACCGGTGCCGGTCGCCGTGCCTCCGAGCGGAATCTGGCCGAGCCGGGGGAGCGCGCTCTCGATGCGGGCGTTCCCCTGCCGGACCTGCGCGGCGTAGCCGGCGAACTCCTGGCCCAGGGTGACCGGAACCGCGTCCATGAGGTGCGTCCTGCCCGACTTCACGATGTCGTCGAACTCCTTCGCCTTGCGCTCGAGGGACTCCGCGAGGAGCTCGAGCGCAGGCTGGAGGGCTCGGACGATCTCCTCGAGCGCGGCGAGGTGCACAGCGGACGGGAAGACGTCGTTCGACGACTGGCCCATGTTCACGTCGTCATTCGCATGGACGTCGGCGCCGGCGAGCGTCGCGATGACCTCGTTCGCGTTCATGTTCGAGCTCGTCCCCGACCCGGTCTGGAAGACGTCGATCGGGAACTGGTCGTCGAGCTCGCCTGCTGAGACGCGATTTGCAGCGGCGGCGATCCGCTCGGCCTTCTCGGCGTCGAGCAGCCCGAGCTCCGCGTTCGCCCAGGCGGCCGCGGCCTTGATCCGGCCGAGCCAGCGGGCGACGGCAGCGGGAATCGGCTCGCCGGAGACCGGGAAGTTCTCGACTGCCTTCGACGTCTCCACGCCCCAGAGCTCCTCGCGCTCGGCCGCCTTGCTCATCGAGCCGAGTCTAGCCACGCCGCCTTCGGCACGTTTTTCTCGCAAAGAGCGCTGTTTGCGTTCCTTACAGTGCCTGGCACTGTAAGCGTCAAGAGTTCGTGCCTAGTTGTCCACAGGTCGTCGCAGCGGCTCGGCGAAACGGGCTCTGACGTTCTCGAGCTCGCGCTCGAGCGAGGCGTGTTGGGCGACGAAGAGCTCGTCGGGGACGCCCGGCTGCTGGAACATCGTGAACGTGAAGGCCGCTCGGGAGCCCGGCAGCGCGACGACCCTCGTCGGGAAGAGCGCGAGCTCGTCGGCGCTCGGCCCTGCGAGCATGTCGATCACTCTGGTCGTCGGGTCGGCCTCCATCCGGAACACGAACTCCCCCAGGCCGTTCACCACGATCGCCTCGCCGTCCTCCCAGCGGAGCTCGCGTGCGAACTCGTCCGCCCAGTCGGGGAGGTTCTCGATATGCGAGAGATAAGCGAAGACCTCGTCCGCCGGTGCATCCAACACCGCGGTCACCGTCTCGCTCCTCATGTCTCCGCAACCTTGTGCAGTCCCTCGAGCACCTGCTCGAGCTCCCTGTCGCCGAGAAGGCTCCGAACGTCCGCAACGAGATCTGCGAGAACGCGTTCCGCGACCGGCCGTAGCTCCTGTCCGCGCGGGCTGAGCGAGATGCGGTACGCGCGCGCGTCCGTCTCGTCCCGCTCCCGCGTCACGAAGCCCGCCCCTTCCACCGCGCGCACGAGTGTCGTCATCGACTGCTTGGAGAGCCCGGAACGCCGCGCGAGCTCGGTCATCGTCAAGCGGTCCTCTTCGTAGAGTGGAACGAGCACTGATCCGAAGGAGGGCCGTACGGAGGGGAAGCCGGCTTCGCGGAATGCCTCCGCGAGGCGCTCGTTCCAGCGCTGCGACGCCTTGGCAAGGAGCCAGCCGAGATTGTCGCGGTTGAGCTCACCCATCATATAGTACGATATAGGACTATTTTAGTCAAGTACCGTACTATCGTCGCGAGAGGCTTCGAGCAGCGTCTCCCAGCTCGACAGCTTCACCCGCGGGCGGCCCTGCTTCGCGCCGCGGCTTCGCTCGAGCACGTCGATCGCTTCCCACCCTTGGTACGAGACCACCTCGACCCCGCGGTTGGCGAGGAGCGCGTCGAGGTCGAGATCGCTCTCGCCCACCGGCAGCGCCCCCGACTCCAGATCCGCGAGCAGCAGGTCCGTGGTCTCCGTCGCGTCCTTCTTGTTCGTCCCGATGATCCCGGTCGGGCCCCGCTTGATCCAGCCGGCGCAGTAGAGGCCCGGAATCGGCGCGCCGTTGCCGGCGAGGACTCGTCCGGCCGCATTCGGCATCGTGCCGCTCCGCTCGTCGAACGGCGTGTCGGGCAACGCAACGCCGTGGTAGCCCACGCTGCGGAACACGATTCCCGCCGGCAGGACCTCGCGTTCGTCGGTCGGGACCGCTCGGACGCTGCCGTCGGCGGGCTCGAGCCGGTTGTGGGCGATCTCCACCCCCTCTACCCGCTCGCTACCAAGGATCGCGACGGGCGAGACGCGAAAGCGGAGGTGGATCGCGCGTGGCTTCCCGGTGGGCGAGCGGGCCGCGAAGTCGCGCAGGACGTCGAAGTTCCGCTTCACGATCGGCGTCGCCGCCTCGAGCTCCGCCTCGCTGGCCGCGTCCAGGTCGAGCTCTGCGGGATCGAGCAGCACGTCGGCACCGGCCAGCTCGCCGAGCTCGGCGAGCTCCGCGGGCGTCCACGCAGCCTGCACCGGCCCCCTGCGACCGAGGACGACGATCTCGCGGATCCCCGACGCGACGATCGCCTCGATCGCAGGGTCGGTGGTGTCCGTCGGGGCGAGCTCCTCGCGCGTCAGCGCGAGCATGCGCGCGACGTCGAGCGCCACGTTCCCGTTCCCGACGACGACCGCGCGCTCGCCCGAGAGGTCGAACTCGAGCTCCTGGAAGTCGGGGTGGCCGTTGTACCAGGCGACGAGCTCCGTCGCCGACCACGAGCCGGGCAGGCCCTCGCCCGGGATGCCGAGCCGGCGATCCGTCTGCGCGCCGACGGCGTAGACGACCGCGTCGTACGCGCGCATGAGCTCGTCGTGAGTGACGGCCTCGCCGACCTCGACGTTCCCGAGGAAGCGGAACCCGGGGCGCTGCGCGATCCGCTCGAACGCGCGCGACACCTCCTTCAGCTTCGGATGGTCGGGCGCGACGCCGAGCCGCACCAGCCCCCATGGCGTCGGCAGCCGCTCGATCATGTCCACCTCGAGCGGCCAGTCGGAGTCGAGCAGGTGACCTGTGGCGTAGAACGCCGCCGGCCCCGAGCCGACGACGGCGACGCGGACGACGCGGCGAGGTGACTGGCCGGCGCCGTGCTCGCTCACAGGCGGCCATCCTAGTGGCGCGCCTCTTGCAGGCACCGTGCTTGGATGACGACGTGAGGCGCGTTCTCAGGAGGATCCTCGTCGCGATCCCCGTGATCGCGCTCCTGCTCGCGCTCGGCTGGATCGGGAAGCTCTGGTACGACAGCCGTCTTCCGGGCACGTACAGCGTGCTGGACCACGGAGCGGCGGACTACGGGGGCGGCGACGTTCGACCCGACCATCCGCCCGGCCACGGAACGACCGGCGAGAGCCTCGAGGTCCTGCACGGCCCAGGCGGAACGCCGGATGCGAGATTCACGTTGACGGCGTCGCACGGAGCCGTCCGGCTCGCGTCCGGCCGAGCGATCGAAGCGCTGACGTTCAACGGCACCTCACCCGGGCCCGAGCTCCGCGTTCGTCAAGGCGACCTCGTCGAGGCGACCCTGGTCAACGAGGACGTGGAATCGGGCGTGACGATCCACTGGCACGGAGTCGACGTGCCGAACGCCGAGGACGGGGTCGCCGGGGTCACGCAGGACGCCGTGCTCCCCGGTGAACGGCACGTCTACCGCTTCCGCGCGGAGCAGGTCGGGACGTTCTGGTACCACACGCACCAGGTGTCGTCGACCGAGGTGCGGCGCGGCCTGTTCGGCGCATTCGTCATCGAGCCGCCCCGCGTGTCACCCGACGCGCTCGACCTGACGCTTGTCGCGCACTCGTTCGAGGGCGTGCCGACCCTGAATGCCAGCGACCGGGTGGAGCGACGCCCGGTCGCCCCCGGCACATCGGTACGCCTCAGGCTGGTCAACTCCGAGAGCGCGCAACAGGAGTTCACCCTCGGCGGCACGCCGTTCCGCGTCGTGGCAATCGACGGGACGGATCTCAACGAGCCCGGAGAGCTAGATGGTCGGACGCTGGAGATCGGAGGCGGTGGGAGGATCGACGTCGAGTTCGCGATGCCGGCGACTGCCGTGCGGCTCTCGCTCGTCGACTCGGGTGCGGGCCTCGCGCTCAGCTCGGACGGCCTTGCGACACCAGCTGCGGCGACCGTCGGACCGATCTTCGATCCCGCGACCTACGGCCAGCCGGTTGAGACGTCGCTGACTGCGTCGATGCGGTTCGACCGCCGCTTCGAGCTGGCCATCGGTCGCAAGCCCGGCTTCTTCGACGGCCGCCCCGGTCTCCAGTGGTCGATCAACGGCGAGATCTATCCACGCGTGCCGATGTTCGTGGTCGAGGAAGGCAACCTGGTGCGGATCGAGCTCTCGAACGATTCCGGCTCCGTGCATCCGATGCATCTGCACGGTCACCACCTGCTCGTCCTGAGCCGGAACGGCTTGCCCACGACGGGGAGCCCGTGGTGGGTCGACACCCTGAACGTCAAATCCGGTGAGAAGTACGTCGTCGCGTTCCGCGCCGACAACCCGGGCGTATGGATGGACCACTGCCACAACCTCCCGCACGCTGCCGACGGCTTGACCATGCACGTCGCGTACGCGGGCGTGTCGACGCCCTACAACATCGGCGACGCGCACCACAACGAGCCGGAGTAGCTACGTCGCGACTGCGGCGGTGCCTCCGCGCCCGCGGCGCCATTCCGTCACCGCGAGCATTCCGGCAACGGCGACGATCACGAGTGCGTTGACGGGATGGAGGAAGCCGAACACCGCGGGCACCCCGTAGCCGAACCAGGCGAGGAACAGCTGCAGAATGACCAAGCCGGCGAGGACGCCGTGCCACCCGAGCCGCCACTTGCCGATGCCGGCGGCAAGACCGATGACGAGCAGGACCAGTCCGGCGAGGATGATGAGGTACCCGAGGGCCAGATGGAGCTCCCACCCGTCGGCGAAGGTCTCCTCCGAGATCGTCGAGCCTTCGTCTTCGAGCTTGTTTGCCGCGTTGAACGCCCCGTAGCCCGCGAAACCGACCTGGACGACGACCAGCAGAAAGATCAGAGCGACCCACCACCGATAGAGAACCCTCACGGCGCATCCCTCCTCGTAGGTGCCGCGGGGCAGACTACGACAGCCGCCAGACGATCACAAGCTCATCGAGAGGCCGCTGCCTGGAAAGTCAGTGAGAGCAGCCGCCACTGATGCGCTTGCGCATCAGTGAGAGCAACCGGAGCCGCAGCCGGGCTCGGCTGCTGCTGCAGGATCCTCACCCTCGGCGACTGTGAACGAGTGGCCACAACCGCACGACGCTGCAGCGTTCGGGTTGTCGATCTTGAAACCCGACTCGTCGATCGTGTTCAGGAAGTCGACCGTCGCGCCGCGCAGGTACGGAGCGCTGAACGGATCCACGACGACTCGCACGCCCTCGAGCTCGAGCTCGATGTCACCCTCCGCGGAGCCCGAGTCGAACCCGAGCCCGTACTGGAACCCGGAGCACCCACCGCCCTGGATCGCGAGGCGCAGGACGAGGCTGTCCGAATCCGGCTCCGTGGCCATGAGCTCCTTGACCTTGGCGGCCGCGACGGGCGTCAGCGCGACCAGAGGACCACCAAGGACCTCGGTCTCGAGAGGGTGCTCTACGGTTGCCACGGGCTCATCGTAGCGGACGGGGTCGCGAGCGCCTAAGGCCGGACTTTGTGACACTCGTATCGCTCATTCCACAAGCGCTTTCGCCTTCCTTCGTGCGCCGAAGGAGCAGAGTGCTAGGCTCGGCTCCAGAGGGAACCACAGTCCCCCGCGAGGGT
Source organism: uncultured Actinomycetes bacterium (assembly GCA_963848405.1). Classification (GTDB taxonomy): domain Bacteria; phylum Actinomycetota; class Thermoleophilia; order Gaiellales; family Gaiellaceae; genus GMQP-bins7. The sequence continues at coordinate 126,073 of CAWKDP010000026.1, forward strand.
AGGTCGCGTGCTCGAAAACTGGCTGCCGTTTCTGATCTACGCGCTCTTCGCGGCGGCGATACCCGCTTCGATGCTCGCGATGTCGTTCGTCCTCCCGAGGCGTCCCGTCGGGCGGACACGCCAGCGGATGCTGCCCTTCGAGTCGGGGGTCTCCGAGGGAGCTCCCGAGCGCGAGCGGCGCTTCACGGTCAGCTTCTACCTCACCGCGATCCTCTTCATCCTCTTCGACATCGAGATCGTCTTCCTCTACCCGCTGGCAGTGAGGCTCGACGCGCTCGGCTGGTTCGGCCTCGTCGAGTTCCTCGTCTTCGTCGTCATCCTCGCCGTCGCGTACGTCTACATCTGGCGCAAAGGGGCCCTCAACTGGCACTGAAGCCCAACGGCCGGAGACAGCTCCCGCTCGTCAGCGATCGCCCGCTCGCGAAGGCCGGCCTCCAGTCCGAGCGCGTCCTCTGGCCCGACAAGGGGCCCGGGGTCTTCGAGCGCGAGGTCGAGGAGATCGAGGACGCGCTGCTGCTGACGACGATGGAGAAGGCCGTCAACTGGGCGCAGTCCGGGTCGATGTGGCCGGCCACCTTCGGCCTCGCCTGCTGCGCGATGGAGATGATCGCCGTCGTCTCGTCCCGCTACGACATCGCGCGGTTCGGCATGGAGCGGTTCAGCTCGTCGCCGCGCCAGGCCGACCTGATGATCGTGTCGGGCCGCGTCGTCCACAAGATGGCCCCGCCGCTGCGACAGGTCTACGACCAGATGCTCGAGCCGAAGTGGGTCATCGCGATGGGCGCCTGCGCGAGCTCGGGCGGGATGTTCAACAACTACACGATCCTCCAGGGGGTGGACAAGATCGTCCCGGTCGACGTCCACGTCCCGGGCTGTCCGCCGCGGCCGGAAGCGCTGGTCGAGGGCATCGTGCGGCTCCACGAGAAGATCAAGGCCGGCGTGCCGCCGGCGTATCAGATCCGCGGGGTCGCCGAATGACGGCATACGCCGGTGTTCCCGGCCTCGTCGAGACGACGGAGGTTCACGGCCAGACGATCCTGGTCGTGGATCCGGCGCGGCTCGTCGACGCCTGCCTCCACCTGCGAGACGAGCATGGCTTCAACTTCCTGAGCGACATCGCGCCGACCGACTACCTCGGCTGGGGCGAGCGCGGCGTGGCCGGCTACATGGGGACGGCGGACGGACGCGACCTCAACGAGCCGGGCACGGTGGGCCTCGCGCGGACGCCCGACCCCAAGCCGAAGCGGTTCTGCGTGTCGTACCAGCTCCTGCGCGTCTCCGAGGACCCGGCGCGGCTGCAGGTGCAGATCTGGATCGACGACGGCGAGCCGGTCGACAGCGTCCTCCCCGTCTGGCCGGCGGCGGATTGGTTCGAGCGCGAGGCCTGGGACATGATGGGCATCAGCTTCACGGGCCACCCGAACCTCGTGCGGATCCTCATGCCCGAGGACTGGGACGGGCATCCACTCCGCAAGGACTATCCGCTCGGCGGCGAGCCGGTGCGCTTCTCGGACGCGGAGTAGCGGTGGCGATCGTCGCACCGAAGCGAATCTACGAGGGCTCGCGTATCCCGCAGCCCATTCCCACGATCCTCCACGTCGACCCCGAGAAGCACTCCCTCGACGACATCCTCACCGTCAACTTCGGCCCGAACCACCCCTCGACGCACGGCGTGCTCCGGCTCGTCGTCGACCTCGACGGCGAGACGGTCGCCGGTATCCACGCGGTCATCGGCTACCTCCACACCGGCTTCGAGAAGAACATGGAGGCCAAGACCTGGTGGAAGTCGGTCACCTACGCGCCGCGGATCGACTACCTCGCCTTCCAGGCCAACGAGCTGCTCTACGTCCTCACCGTCGAGGAGCTGCTCGAAATGGAGGTGCCCCGCCGCGCGACCTGGGCGCGGATGGCACTCACCGAGCTCAACCGCATCCACTCCCACCTCATCTGGCTCGGGACCTCGGCGCTGGAGCTCGGTGCGATCTCGCTCCTCTGGTACACGTTCGACGACCGCGACGCGATGCTCGACCTCTTCGAGATGGTCGGCGGGACCCGGATGCACACGCGCTACTTCCAGGTCGGCGGCCTGGCCGAGGACCTGCCGCCCGCGTTCACCTTCGAGACGCGGAAGTTCTGCTCCGCGATGCTCGCCTCGGTGGACGAGTACGAGGCGATCCTCGACCGGAATGCGATCTGGCTGGAGCGGACGAAGGGCGTCGGCCTCCTGTCCGCCGACGATGCGCTCGCGCTCGCTCAGTCGGGGCCCGTGCTGCGCGCCTCCGGAGTCGACTGGGACCTGAGGAAGGCGACGCCCTACCTCGCGTACGACGAGGTCGAGTTCGACGTCCCCGTCTACCCGAACGGCGACGTGTACGACCGCTACAAGGTCCACATGGACGAGATGCGCGAGTCGGTGCGCATCGTCCGCCAGTGCCTCGACCGGCTCGACGAGATGGAGGGCGAGCCGTGGGTCGCAGACGACCGCAAGGTCGTGCTGCCGCCGCGCCACGAGCTGCACACGTCGATGGAGACGCTCATCCACCACTTCAAGCTCGTGACCGAAGGGTTCCGCGTGCCCGAGGGCGAGGCGTACGTCGTCATCGAGTCGCCCCGCGGAGAGGCCGGTTGCTACATCGTCTCCGACGGTGGGCCGCGGCCTTGGCGAGTCCGGTTCCGCGCGCCGAGCTTCGCGGCGTTGCAGGCGACGGCGACCGTCGTCCAGGAATGCTTCGTTGCCGATCTGATCGCAATCGCGGGCTCCCTCGACCCGGTCATGGGAGACGCCGACCGATGAGCGTCGCTCGCCTTCGGCTCGCTCCCGTGGGGGAAACCATGTTTCCCCCACGTGCCCCCTTCTTCTCGAAAGCGTGGGGAACCTCCCGGTTCCCCACACCCCTCCCCGCTCACGAGTCGGAGAACGACTCGTGAGCACGGCCTTCAACGACCGGGTGCGGAAGCTCCGCAAGCAGTACCCCGACCGGCGCTCGGCCGTCCTCGACGCGCTCCGGCTTGCGCAGGAGGAGCACGAGGGCTGGCTCCCGCCGGAGGCGTTGCGCGAGGTCGCGGAAGCGCTCGACGTGACGCCCGCGTACTGCCTGTCGATCGCGTCCTTCTACGACATGCTGCACCTCACGCCCGTCGGGCGGCACATGATCGAGGTCTGCACGAACCTCTCGTGCGCGCTCGTGGGAGCCCAGGCCGTCGTCGACGCGTTCGCCCGCGAGCTCGGGATCGCGCCCGGCGAGACGACGGAGGACGGCGCCTTCACGCTGCGCGCCATCGAGTGCGCCGGCGGCTGCGGACGCGCGCCGGTCGTCGTCGTCGACCATCGCTATCGCGAGCCGGTCCACCCGGAGGATGTCACCGCGATCGTGGAGGAGATCCGTGGCCGCTCCTGAGCTCCTCATGGCGGGAACGGAGGACCACGACCTCACCCGGCTCGACGGCTACCGCGAAGTCGGCGGATACGCGGCGCTCGAGCAGGCCCGCGCGCTGGAGCCGCAGGCGATCGTGGACGCGCTCACGACCGCGAACCTGCGCGGGCGCGGCGGCGCCGGCTTCCCCACCGGCCGCAAGGCTTCGCTGCTCGCGAAAGGCACGGGAAAGCCCGTCTACCTCGTCGTGAACGCCGACGAGTCGGAGCCGGGCGCGTTCAAGGACCGCGACGTCATGCGCTTCACGCCGCATCGCCTCATCGAGGGCTGCCTCATCACCGCGCACGGGATCGAGTCGGAGAGCGTGTTCATCTACATCCGCGGCGAGTACCTGCACGAGTTCGAGGTCCTGCGCGCGGCGCTCGACGAGGCGCGCAAGGCCGGGCTTCTCGCGGGCGTGACGATCGTCCTCCACCGCGGAGCCGGCGCGTACATCTGCGGCGAGGAGACGGCGCTTCTCGAGTCGCTCGAGGGCAAGCGCGGCCAGCCGCGGCCGCGGCCGCCGTTTCCGCCCGTGCAGGGCCTGTACGACGCGCCGACGCAGATCAACAACGTGAGCACGATCGCGCTCGTGCCGAAGATCATCGAGCTCGGCCCCGAGGAGTTCGCGAAGATCGGCCCGGCCTCGGCGCCCGGCACGGCGGTGTACTCGATCTCGGGGAACGTCGTGAGCCCCGGGAACTACGAGCGGGCGCTGGGCACGACGATCCGGGAGCTCGTCTACGACGTCGCCGGCGGAGTCGCGGGAGGGCGCGAGCTGAAGGGCGTCATCCCCGGCGGCTCGTCGGTCCCCATCCTCACGCCCGACCAGATCGACACGCCGATGGACTACGACTCGATCGGCGCGGCAGGCTCGTTCTTCGGCTCCGCCGCGCTCATCGTCGTCGACGACCGCTGCTGCATGGTGCAGCTCGCGCTCCGTGCCGCGCAGTTCTACATGCACGAGTCGTGCGGCAAGTGCACGCCCTGCAGGGTCGGGACGCGCTGGCTCGTCCAGCTGCTCACGAAGATCGAGGACGGGCATGCGGAGGCGACCGACCTGGACCTCCTCGACGACGTCTGCGACCGGATGCTCGGGAAGTCGCTCTGCGCGCTCGGGGACTTCGCCGTCTACCCGGTCTCGAGCTACCTGCGGAAGTACCGCGACGAGTTCGAGGCGCACGTCACTCTCGGCGGCTGCCCCTTCGCCGGGAGCTCCTCCATCGAAGGCATCGTCGCCCCGATCGACCAGCACCCGCACCATGAGACGACAATCGCCGGGGCCGAGGTGCCGGCGTGAGCGTCCCGGCGCCGGAGCTCGTCTCCTTCACCGTCGACGACCGCGCGGTCGAGATCCCGAAGGGCACCGGGATCGTCGAGGCGGCGCTGGCGGCCGGAGTCGAGATCCCGGTCTTCTGCTACGAGCCGCGGCTCGGCCCGCCCATCGGCGCGTGCCGCATGTGCCTCGTCGAGATCGAGGGGATCCCGAAGCTCCAGGCCGGCTGCACGCTCACCGTCTCGGACGGGATGGTCGTCCGCACCGCCGCGACCTCGCCGAAGGCGGCCGAGGGCCAGGAGGCGACTCTCGAGTTCATCCTCGTGAACCACCCGCTCGACTGCCCGGTCTGCGACAAGGGCGGCGAGTGCCCGCTTCAGGACCTGACGTTCCGCTACGGGCCGGGAGCGTCGCGGATGCGCTTCTCGAAGGCGACGTTCGACAAGCCGATCCCGGTCTCGCCGCTGATCGCGCTCGACCGCGAGCGGTGCATCCTCTGCTACCGCTGCACGCGCTTCTCCGAGGAGGTCGCCGAGGACGGGCTCCTCATCGCGCGCAACCGCGGCGCGAGCTCCGAGATCGCGACGTTCGAGGACGAGCCCTACCGCTCGGCGTTCTCGGGCAACGTCATCGAGCTCTGCCCCGTCGGCGCGCTGACCTCGACGCTGTACCGCTTCGAGGCGCGGCCGTGGGAGATCCAGGAGGTGCCGACGGTCTGCACCAGCTGTCCGGTCGGCTGCAACGTGACCGCGACCATCCGCGAGGGGAAGGTGAAGCGCATCCTGAGCCGGAACCATCCCGAGATCGACCGCGGCTGGCTCTGCGACAAAGGCCGCTTCACGTATCCGCACCTGCGCGCGGAGGACCGCATCACGACGCCGCTCCGGCGCGGGCCGAAGGGCCTCGTCGAGGTCTCGTGGGACGACGCGCTCGACGAGGTCGAGGCGATGCTCCGAGAGGCGCGGGGCTCGATCGTGACCGCGCTGTCCGGGTCGGAGACGCTGGAGATCGCGTATGCGCTCGGAACGCTGCTCCGTCGTGGGCTCGGCGCCCACTCGGCGCTCCTGCCGGAAGCCACGTCGAGCGCACTCGACGCCTTCCGCCTCCCGCTGTCGGGGATCGCGGACGCCGAGCTCGTCGTGGTGATCGGCGACGACCCGGTCGCCGAGCGTGCGCCGATCGTCGATCTCTGGATCAAGGAGGCACGGCGCCGTGGCGCCGAGATCGTGACCTGCTCACCGACCGGCTCCGTCCTCACCGAGCCGGGCGGCGGGGCCGCGAAGTGCGCCGAGCTCGCGAGGCCGCGCAACGCGCTCGGGAAGCGCCTGCGCGCGGCCGAGCGGGCCGTCCTCGTCTGGTCCGGGCCCGGTGGAGGCGGGGGCGCGCGGATCGCGGAGCTCGCGCACTCGCTCGGGTTCGAGGGCAGGCCGGGCTGTGGAGCGATCCATCTTCCGAGCACGCCGAACGGGCGTGGGGCCGCGGCAGCCTGGTCGGTCGCGGCGGACGCGGACGAGGCGAATCCGGAGCCGATCGAGCTCCTCATCGTGTCCGGAGACGAGGCAGCGTCCGATCCGAGCGTCCGCGCGCTCGCCGAGCAGGCGGGACACGTGATCGCGCTCACGATGTTCCACGACCTCGTCGCGGGCTGGGCGGACGTGATCCTCCCGGCGACCGCAGTCGCTCGAGCGCGACGGCACCGTGATGAACCTCGAGGGGCGCGTGCAGCGCCTGCGCCGGACCGCGCTCCCACCGTGCCCGGACGAGCTCGCGTGGATCAGCAAGCTCGGCGAACGATTCGACGTCGAGGTGTCGCCACACGCTGCCCGCGTCTTCGAGGAGCTTCGCGCGCACCTGTTCCGCGACCTTACTCTCGGCGACATCGGGCTCCGCGCTCCGCTCCCCGCGCGGGCGCCGTACGAGGCGCCGGAGGAGGCGACGACGGTGGCTCCGGCACCACTCCCGACACCGGGCGACGAGCACTTCGTGGGCGAGCTCCGCCTGCACCGCTTCCGCCCGCTCTTCGCGGGCCCTGCGGTCGAACGCGTTCGGGAGCTCCGGTTCCTGCGGCCGCCCGCGGAGGTCGAGCTGTCCCCGCCCGACGCCGAGCGGCGGGGAATCTCCAGCGGCGACCGGTCCTAGTGCGCTCGAACGGCACCGGCGTCGAGCTCACGGCGCGCGTCACTCGCAAGCTCGTGCAGGGCGTCGCGCGGATCCCGGACGAGCACGCCGGCGAGCTCCACGCGAGCGTGGAGGTGGTGAAGACCTGATGCAGCCGGAGTGGTGGGTGAGCCTGATCCAGGCGTTCGTCGTCATCAACCTCGTTCTCGTCTCGTTCGCATACCTGACGCTCGCCGAGCGGAAGGTCATGGGGCGGATGCAGCTCCGCTACGGCCCGAACCGCGTCGGCCCGTACGGCCTCCTACAGCCGGTCGCAGATCTCCTGAAGCTCCTCCACAAGGAGAGCTTCCAGCCGACGGCAGCGGTCGACTGGCTGTACATCCTGGCGCCGTTCGTGGCCGCGTTCACCGCGCTCGCGACGTTCTCGGTCATCCCCTTCGGCCCCGGCTGGGAGGTCGGCGGCGTCTACATACCCGGCCAGGTCGCGGACGTCTCGATCGGGCTCATCCTCGTCTTCGCCATCGGCTCCATCGGCATCTACGGGTTCATCGTCGGCGGCTGGGCGTCCGACTCGAAGTACGCGCTCCTCGGCTCCATGCGGACGTGCGCGCAACTCGTCTCGTACGAGGTCTCCCTCGCGCTCTCCGTCCTCGGCGTCGTGATCATGGCCGAGTCGCTGCGGCTCTCGGAAATCGTTGCCGCGCAGTCCGACACGATCTGGTACGCGGTGCCGCAGTTCGTCGGGCTCGTCGTCTTCCTGCTCGCGGGCACGGCGGAGACCGCCCGCGCGCCCTTCGACCTCCCGGAGGCGGAGCAGGAGCTCGTCGCCGGGTACCACACGGAGTACGGGGGAATGCGCTTCGGGCTCTTCTCGATGTCCGAGTACATCAACCTCATCACGCTCTCGGCGCTCTGCGTGACGCTCTTCCTCGGCGGCTGGCACGGGCCGGGTTGGGACGGGCCGAGCTGGCTCGGGCCGATCTGGTTCCTCGTGAAGCTCGCCGTGCTGCTCTACATCTTCATCTGGATGCGGACGACGCTCCCGCGCCTCCGCTACGACCAGCTCATGCGCTTCGGCTGGAAGATCCTGCTGCCTGTGGCGACGTTGAACGCGGTCGTGACCGCCGTCCTGGTGGTGTGGTTGTGAGCCCGCAGCCGCTCGACACTCTCAAGGGCTTCGCGGTCACCTTCCGGCAGATCTTCCGCAAGCCGATCACGCAGCAGTACCCGGAATACATGCGCGCCGTGTATCCCCGTTTCCGCGGGCGACACCGGCTGCACACGCACGAGAACGGCCTCGAAAAGTGCGTCGGCTGCTCGCTCTGTGCCGCCGCCTGCCCGGCGGACTGCATTCGCGTGATCGCGGCCGAGAACACCGCCGAGAACCGGGTCTCCGCCGGCGAGCGGTACGCACGGATCTACGAGATCAACATGAGCCGCTGCATCTTCTGCGGCTACTGCGAGCTCGCCTGCCCGTTCGACGCGATCACGCTCGGCAACGAGTTCGAGATCTCCGAGTACTCGCGGGACGACCTCATCTACACGAAGGACATGCTGCTCGCGGAGCCGATCAAGCGCGTCCCCGTGGCGGACGCGAGCCGGTACGACACCCCGACCCCTCACTACAAGGACCACTCGTAGGGTGGGCAACTTCCTCGTCTGGGTCGTGTGGTTCCTCGCTGCGGCCGGCTGCCTCGGGAGCGGCGTCGCCGTCGTGAGCATGCAGAACCCGTTCTTCTCGGCGCTCGCGCTGATCGGGAACCTCGCCTCGCTCGCGGTGCTCTACCTGCTGCTCGCGGCCGAGTTCCTCGCGGCCGCGCAGGTGCTCGTCTACGCGGGCGCGGTCATGGTCATGTTCCTCTTCGTCATCGCCTACCTCGGCGGGCGCGCGGACGCGCCCTGGGCCGGAGGCTCGCCGCTCCTGCGCACGGCGGCGGTCGTCGCGGCGGCAGCGATCCTCGTCGAGGTAGTCGTCGTCCTCGGGCTCGCCTGGGGCGACCGCCTGTCCGAGCCGGCGGAGGTCGGCGAGTCCTTCGGCAGTCCCGGCGAGATCGGAGAGCTCTTCCTCACCGACCATCTGCTCGCGTTCGAGATCACGTCGATCGTGCTGCTCGTGGCGGCGATAGGCGGGGTCGTCCTCGGGACGACGCTCGAGCGTGAAGGCGACATACGGGCCCGGGGCGACGCATTGTGAGCGGGCCCGGAATCGGCTGGTACCTGATCGTCGCCGCGATCCTGTTCGCGACCGGCGCGATGGGCGTGATGCTCCGGCGGAGCCCGCTCATCGTCCTGCTCTCCCTCGAGATCATGCTGAACGCGGGGAACCTCGCCTTGATCGCGTTCTCGCGACAGGTGGGAGAGCTGGACGGGCAGATCTTCGCGCTCGCGGTCATGGCGGTCGCGGCGGGCGAGGTGGCCGTCGGCCTCGGGCTCATCGTGGCAATGGCGAGGCGCGGGGTCGCGCTCGACGTCGACCGGGCGAGCGCGCTCCGCGGCTAGACGATGATCACCGGAGCCTGGGTCTGCCTCCTCGCGCCCCTCGCGGGCGCCGTCTTCATCACGTTCATGGGCGAGGACCTCTCGCGTCGGCAGGCCGGCTGGGTCTCGACGCTCACGACGTTCATCGCGTTCGGAGGGGCGCTCGTGGCGTTGTTCGGGCTCTGGGGCGAGAGCCCGGAAGACCGCGAGCAGATGTCCACGGCGTACACCTGGCTCGCGGCCGGCGACTTCGAGGTCGGCTTCCAGATCCTCCTCGACCCGCTCTCGGCCGTGATGATGCTCGTCGTCTCCGGCGTCGGCGGGCTCATCGTCTGGTACTCGATGGGCTACATGGCGGGCGACGACGAGGAGCGTCGCTACTTCGCGTACATGTCGCTCTTCGTCTTCGCGATGCTCCTGCTCGTCCAGTCGGGGAACTTCCTGCTGCTGCTCGTCGGGTGGGGCCTCGTCGGTCTCGCGTCGTACCTCCTGATCGGGTTCTGGCACAAGCGCCCCGAGGCGGTGGCTGCGGCGAAGAAGGCGTTCGTCATGAACGCGATCGGCGACGCCACGTTCGCCGTCGCGCTCGTGCTGCTCGTGTGGGAGACCGGGACGCTCGAGTTCTTCGGCGTGTTCGAGCAGGCGGAGTCGCTCTCGAGCACGACGCTGAACCTCGTCGCGCTCGGCCTTCTAGGCGGCGCCGTCGCGAAGTCGGCGCAGATCCCGCTGCACACCTGGCTCCCGGATGCGATGGAGGGCCCGACGCCGGTCTCCGCGCTCATCCACGCGGCCACGATGGTGACCGCAGGCGTCTACCTGCTCGTGCGCGCTCATCCGATCTTCGAGCTCGCGGTGGACGTACAGCATCTCGCCGCCGTCCTCGGTGTGGTCACGCTCCTCGCCGCCGGGCTCATCGCGCTCGTCCAGTGGGACATCAAGCGCGTCATCGCGTACTCGACGATGTCCCAGATCGGCTACATGTTCATGGCCGCCGGGATCGGGGCGTACGGCGTCGCGATCTTCCACCTGATGACGCACGCCTTCTTCAAGGCGCTGCTCTTCATGTCCGCCGGCGTCGTCATCCACCACCTCGGCGGCGAGCAGGACATCAGGCGCATGGGCGGCCTGAAAGACGCCCTCCCGCGGACGCACATCGCATTCCTCGTCGGCACGGTCGCGCTCGTCGGGATCCCGCCCTTCGCGGGGTTCTGGTCGAAAGATGCGGCCATCGCCTCCGCGCTCGAGCTCGGGGGCGGCCTCGGCTGGACGCTCTACGTCGCCGCGCTCGCCGGCGTGCTGCTGACCGGCGCGTACTCGTTCCGGCTCTACTTCACCGTCTTCCGCGGGCCGAGATCCGAGCACGAGGCTCACGGGGCGCACGCGGGGCACGGCGAAGGGCCGCTCTCGATGCTCGTCCCGGTGGGGCTCCTCACAGTGCTGTCCGTCATCGGCGGGCTCGTCTCGATCCCCGGCGTCTGGCACCCGTTCACGCACTGGGTCGAGGAGACCGGTGAGGCCCTCGTCGAGCCGTCGGCCGCGCTGGACTATCTCACGAGCGCGCTCGCGGTCGCGCTTGCGCTCATCGGGGCGGGGTTCGCGCACCGCGCCTTCCGGGAAGGACGCCAGCTCGTGGCGCAGCCCGAGCCGTGGCGCGCCTTCGAGCACAAGCTCTACTTCGACGAGCTCTACGACGCGCTCTTCTACCGTCCGGCGGTCGCGCTCGCGGCCTTGCTCCGGCGGAGAGTGGAGGTGCCCGTGGTCGAGCGCTCGCTCGGCGAGATCGGCTCCGGGACGATCCAGGTCGGAGGCGAGGTCGCGCGGGTGCAGACAGGTCTCCTCCGCACCTACGCACTCACGATCGCGTTCGCGGTCGCGGTACTCGTCGTCGTCTTCGTGGCGGTGCGCTGAGCGATGTTGACCACGATCCTCATCGTCCTCCCCGTGGCCGGCGCGCTCGTCGTCGCGGTGCTGCCGCTGCCGAAGGTCGCGACCGGCGGTCTTGCCCTGCTCGTCGCCCTGGTCGAGCTCGCCCTCTGGGTCGTGACCCTCGGGCGCTTCGACTTCGACGGAGGTGCAGCGCAGCTCGGGACATCGCAGGAGTGGGTCGAGAGCCTCGGCATCTCGTACTCGGTCGGCTTCTACAGCTTCACGCTCTGGCTCGCCGGCGCGAGCATCGTCGTCTCGGCGGCCGCGATCGGTTACGCGGTGTGGATCGGCCGGGACCGGCCGCGCGCCTACTACGCCCTGATGCTGTTCCTCATCGGCGCGGTCGTCGCGACGTTCGCCGCGCAGGACCTGCTCCTGTTCTACGTCTCCTTCGAGTCGATGCTGATCCCCCTGTACGTCCTCGTCGGCGTCTGGGGCGGAGCGCGCAGGAGCGTGGCGACGCTGACGTTCGTCGTGTACACGATGGCGGGGTCGCTCCTGATGCTCGCGTCCGTGGTCGCCTTCGGCGTGACCCAGGGAACGTTCTCGCTCATCGCGTCGCCCGCAAGCGACAACACCTGGATCTTCCTCGGGTTTGCAATCGCTTTCGCGATCAAGGCGCCGATCTTCCCGCTCCACGGTTGGCTCCCACTCGCCTACCGCGAGGCTCCGATCGAGGTGACCGCAGTTCTTTCGGGAGTCGTCTCGAAGACCGCGGTCTGGGGGTTCGTGATCACGCTGCTGAAGTTCCCCGAGCCCGTGGAGGACCTGCGCGGCGTCTTCCTGGTCCTGGCCGCGGCCGGGATCGTCTACGGCTCCGTCCTCGCCTTCCGCGCGCCCGACCTGCGCGGGATCGTCGCGTACTCGTCGCTGGCGCAGATGGGCCTGATCACGGTCGGGCTGTTCTCGGCGACCGGCGGGGGCATCGCGGGCTCGATCCTGCAGTCGGTCAACCACGCCCTCATCTCGGGAGCCTTGTTCCTGCTCGTCGGGATGGTCGAGCGCCGGTGCGGGACGGATGACCTCGGCGCTCTCGGCGGCATGGCGCGAGGCAGGCCGATTCTCGCCACCGTCGTGCTGACGGCGGGGATGATCGCGCTCGCCGTCCCCGGCTCGACGACCTTCGCCGGGGAGTTCCTGATCATGACCGGCGTCTACGCGCAGGGCTGGGGCTACACGGCCGTCGTCGCCCTCGGAATCGTCCTCGCCGCGATGTACACGCTGCGGCTGATCTCGGCCATCCTCCACGACCGGCAGGGATCGGCGGTTCGGGATGAGGCGCTCGACCTGCGTCCAGGGGAGCTCGGCCTCGTGCTGCCGCTCGTCCTCACCCTGCTCGCGCTCTCCGCCTGGCCGGCGGCGATCAGCGACCGCGCGCTCGACGCCCGGGACTACGTCGCGTTCTTCGCCCCCGAGGACACGGGATGATCGACACGCCGAAGGTCGACTGGCTTGCGCTCTCGCCGACGCTCGCGCTGCTCGGTGCATCCGGAGTCGCGCTCCTCGCCGCCGTCCTCGTGCCGCCGTGGATGCGGCGGGGCCTCGCTGCCGGTGTCGCGTTCATCGGCTGCGTCGTCGCGGCAGTTCTCGCCGGAGTCGTCTACGCCGAGACCCCGGTCGCGGAGCCGCTGCTCGCCGAATCGATGATCCGCGACCGCTTCGCCGCATTCGCCCAGGTCGTCCTCGCCGTCTCCGGAGCCGCCGTCGTCCTCGTCGCGTGGGCCGAGCGGCGGCGCCACGCGGGGGAGTACTACGCGCTGCTCACCGCGGCTACGGCCGGGATGGTCTTCTTCGTCGGAGCCGAGAACCTGATGACGCTGTTCCTCGGGCTCGAGTGGTTCTCGCTCTGCCTGTACGTCCTCGTCGCGCTGGACACCGAGCGCGAGAGCTCGCTCGAGGCGGGGCTCAAGTACGTGATCGTGGGCGGGTTCGGGTCCGCGATCCTCCTCTTCGGCAGCGCTTTCGTGTACGGCGCCACCGAGGAGCTCGGCTTCGCGCAGATCGCTGCAGCGGGTGCGGGTGACGAGGCGTTCCTCGTCGCCGGGCTCGCGATGATCCTCGCGGGGCTCGCGTTCAAGGTCTCGGCGGCCCCGTTCCACATGTGGACGCCCGACGTGTACCAGGGCGCGCCCTCGTCCGTCACCGCGTTCATGTCGGCCGCGACGAAGACGGCGGCGCTCGTGCTCACGTACCGCATCCTCGTCACCGCGTTCCCGGACGAGTCCGAGATCTGGACGATCGCCCTCGCCGTGATCGCGTGCATCTCGCTCGCATGGGGGAACCTCGCCGCGCTCGCGCAGCACGACCTGAAGCGGCTCCTCGCGTATTCGTCGATCTCCCACGCCGGCTTCATGCTCATCGCCGTCTCGGCTGCGAGCGAGCGCGGCGCCGAGGCCCTCCTCTACTACCTCGTGCCGTACTCGGCGATGTCGATCGGCGCCTTCGCAGTCGTCGCGGCGCGCGAGCGGGAGCTCGCGGCTCCCGTCACGCTCGAGTCGCTCGCCGGCCTGGGGTGGGAGCGCCCGTTCTACGGCGTCGCGCTCTGGGTCTTCATGCTCGGGTTCGCCGGGTTCCCGCTCACGGGCGGCATGTTCGGGAAGCTCTTCGTCTTCTCAGCCGCCTATGACGCCGGCGACTGGTGGCTCGTCCTCGTCGGCGTCGCCGCGACTGCCGTCTCGCTCGCGTACTACCTGAACGTCGTGCGCTGGCTCTACATGCGGACCGCCGTCGAGGCCCCGCTCGTCGCCGTCGGCGGCTCGCCGCCGCGTGACCTGCTGCTCGCCACCGCCGTCGCAGCGGCCGTCGCGGTCACCGTCGGCTCGTTCTTCGCCGTCCAGCCGATCCTCGATCTGGCCTCGGACGCAGCCGCCTCGCTCGCGTTCTAGAGTTTCGCCCGTGGCGACGGAGCTGACCTGGCTCGGGCACGCGGCGTTCCGGATCGACTCGCCGGGCGGCAAGCGGATCTACGTCGACCCGTTCCTCACCGGCAACCCGTCCACGCCGGACTCCGAGCGCGAGCCGGAGCGCTGCGACCTGATCCTCCTCACGCACGGCCACGACGACCACCTCGGCGACACCGTCGCGATCGCGCAGCGCTTCGAGTGCCCGGTGCTCGCGCAGGTGGAGCTCCGTGGCTGGCTCTCGCTCAACGGCCTCCCTCAGGATCCGACACAGGCGGTGAACAAGGGCGGCACGGTCGAGATCCTCGGCGTCAAGGTCACCCTGACGCACGCGAACCACTCGTCGAGCGTGTTCGCCGACGGGCAGTTCCGGTACACGGGCGAGTCCTGCGGGTTCGTCCTCGAGCTCGAGGACGGGTTCACGATCTACGTCGCCGGCGATACGAACGTCTTCGGCGACATGTCGCTGATCGCCCGGATCTACGAGCCGGACCTTGCGATCCTCCCGATCGGCGACCACTACACGATGGGGCCGCGCGAGGCAGCGGTCGCGCTCGAGCTGCTCGGGGTCTCGCGCTGCGTCCCGTGTCACTACGGAACGTTTCCGATCCTCAGCGGGACCCCGGACGAGCTCCGCCGGCTCGCTCCAGCCGTGGAGGTGCTCTCCCCCGGGCCTGGGAAGACGCTGACGCTCTGATGCGCGAGCGTTGGTTCGGAGCGACGGGACGCAAGGTTCCCCAGATCGTTCTCGAGGGGACGATCGACCTCGAGAGCGCGCTCGTGCTCGACGACGTCTCCGACCTCGAGGCGATCCACGCAGCGCACGAGCGGGGCACGCCCATCGTGGTGCGCGCGGCGACGCCCGAGGAGGTGCACGCCGCGCTCTCCCTCGGCGAGGTGGCCTGCGTGCTCGTGGACGACCCCGCGCTGCTCGAGCTCGACCTCGCGCACCTGACGTACGGGTAGCGTGCTCGTCTCCACGTACTCGATCTGCGCGTGCGACCTCGAGGCACGGCAGTGGGGCGTCGCGGTGCAGTCGAAGTTCCTCGCGGTCGGGTCGATCGTGCCGTGGGCGGAGCCGCTCGTCGGGGCGATCGCGACCCAGTCCTACGCCAATCCCCGCTACGGCCCCGACGGGCTCGCGTTGCTCCGGGAAGGCCGTCCGGCGGAAGACGTGGTCGCGCGCCTGACCTCCGCCGACGACCAGCGGGCCGAGCGGCAGCTCGGCGTCGTCGATGCGCAGGGCCGGGCAGCCTCGTACACGGGCGCCGAATGCAACGAGTGGGCCGGCGGCAAGACCGGGCCGTGCTACGCGGCGCAGGGCAACATCCTCGTCTCCGCGGAGACCGTCGACGCCCTCGCAGACACGTTCGAGGCGACGAGCGGCGAGCCGCTTGCCGAGCGCCTGCTCGACTGCCTCGATGCGGCGCAGGCAGCCGGTGGTGACAGCCGCGGACAGCAGTCGGCCGCGCTTCTCGTCGTCGGTCCCGAGCAAGGCTACGCGGGCCTCTCCGACGTCTTCGTCGACCTGCGCGTGGACGACCACCACCGGCCGCTCGAGGAGCTGCGCCGGATCTTCGGCATCCACCAGGAGCTCTTCGTCCGCACGCCGCGGGAGAAGTGGATCACGGTCGACGACGGCCTCCGCAGGGAGATCGAGGATCGCCTGGCCGTCGTCGGCTACGAGCGGCTCGAGGACTGGGCCGGAGCCGAGAACCTCGAGGCGCGCGTGGACGGCGACGCGGAGATAGATCCGTTCGTGCTCGAGCGGCTTCGCCGCAGGTCCGACTAGCGCGTGCGGATCCTCGCAACGCGCCGCTACCCCGGTCCCGCGTTCGACGAGCTCGCGGACGTCGAAGTGCTGCCGATCGACGCGCTCGAGGCACCGCGCCCAGACGTGGAGGGCGTCGTCGTCGCGAACGAAGCGGTACCGCTCGACCTCCTGCCGAGCCTGCGGATCGTTGCAAACTTCGGCGTGGGCTACGACCGGATCGGCCTCGAAGCCTGCCTGGCGCGGGGAGTCGTCGTCACGAACACGCCGGGCGTACTCGACGCGGCGACCGCCGATCTCGCCTTCGCGCTCGTCCTGGCGGTGAGGCGGCAGGTCGTCGAGGGCGATCGGTTCGTGCGCTCGGGCGGGTGGACGGGGTCGTGGTCCGAGGGACAGCTCGCCGAGGAGCTCACGGGCTCGACGCTCGGCATCGTCGGTCTCGGCAGGATCGGCAGCGCAGTCGCGCGAAGAGCGCAGGGATTCGAGCTGCGCGTCCTCTACGCGCAGCGCACTCGCGTCGAGACGCCTCTCGCCGAGTACCGCGAGCTCGACGCGTTGCTCGGCGAGGCCGACGTCGTGACGCTCCACACGCCGCTCACTCCGGAGACCGACCGCCTGATCGACGCGAGGCGGCTCGCACTGCTGCGCGACGGGGCCTGCCTCGTGAACACGGCCCGTGGCGAGATCGTCGACGAGCGCGCTCTCGTCGCCGAGCTCGTGTCCGGCCGGATCCGCGCCGGGCTGGATGTCTTCACCGACGAGCCTCACGTGCCGGAGGAGCTGCTGAGACTGCCGAACGTCGTGCTCACGCCGCATCTCGGGAGCGCGACGCGGCAGGCGCGAGAGGCGATGACACGGCTCGTCGTGGACAACCTGCTCGCCGCCGAGCGCGGCAAGGCACCGCTGACGCCGGTGTCGCCCTAGCCGCACCATAAGCGGGCGCTAAGGCAACCGTAAGGGTCGGCGGTCAACCTTCTGACGTGAAGGGGGAGGGGGAACGACGACGATGAGCGGTGGCAGGTGGGGCAGGCGGCGCCATCCCTGCAACCGCTCTCGTCTCGTCGCTCAGGTTGACCTAGTCTCCCGGTAGCCGGCGGTTCACGGCCAACGCGCGGAGCGCGGGCACCGGATCGTGCTCCGGCTGGGCGACGACGAGGACCGCGCCCGGCTCGGAGCCCGCGAGCGCTCCCACGAAGAGCTCCAGTCCGACGGCGAGCGCGAACGCCTTGTGGGCTTGGCCGGCCCCGAACGGTACGAGGTCCTCGGGCCGCGCCGTTCCGGAGAGGACATCCCCGTGCGTCACCGCACCCATGGAGACATCCGCGACGACTGGGCGTCCGTCGCTCGACGGAATCGCAATCGCCAGCGGGTTCGTCCCGGTCAGAGGTGGGCCGCCTTCGGGGTGTGACAGCCGGCGCGGCGAGGTCGCGGTGAGCGCGGCGGCGAGCCCTCCCTCCGCGAGCCGGCGGACCCAGTAGCCGAGGACGCCCGTCGGGAAGCAACGCCCGACGACCACGACCCGCGCGCGCGCGGGTGGGCTCGCGAGCGTCGCGCGGACGATCTCGTCCAGCACGAGGTAACCGAGCGCGCCGTTCCCGTTCCAGCGCTCGAAGGCGTCCTCGGCGACCACCCGTTGTGCTCGCGCTGCCGGATCGAAGGCCTGGGTCTCGAGCCAGGCGAGTCGCGAGAGCCCGTGCCCGTGCTTCCCGCGCCGGTCTGCGTCCACGAAGTGCGCCAGCAAGACCTCCACCGCCGCGTCGTCGAGCCCGCGCTTCTGCAGGCGCTCGCGAGCCTCCTGGGTGGTCATGGCCGGAAGGCCTTCATGCGAAACCGACGCACCGGCCAGCCGCGCTCGACCGCGATCTTCCTGAGCGCACGATCGGGGTTCACGGTCACCGGATGTCCGACCGCCTCGAGGAAGGGGAGATCGCTCGCGGAGTCCGAGTAGCCGGTCGAAGCCTCTAGATCGATGCCTTCGGCAGCCGCCAACTCCGCGAGTGCGTCCGCCTTCTCGGGCCCGTACAGCCGCCGCTCGAGCCGGCCCGTATACACGCCGTCGGCGACCTCTGCCGTGGAGCCCACGCCGCCGTCGAAGCCCAGGCTCTCCCCCAGCGCGTCCACGATCTCCTGGAGCGCGGCGGAAACGATGAACGAGCGCTCGCCGCGTGCAGCATGCGCAGCCACCGCGTCCAGCGCCTCCCTGAACACGTGGGGCTCGAGTGCCGTCGCGAGCGCCTCGTCGACGATCTCGCGCATCACCTCCACGGACACGCCCTCGAGGACCGCCATCGCGCTCTCGGCCGTCTGTCCGACGCGGGACGGACCGGCGCCGAAGCGGGTGAAGAAGAGCTGGGCGACCGCCGCCTTCGCGAGCTCCCGCCTTCGCAGCAGCCCCCGCCCGTAGAACGCCGGAGCAAGCGCGAGCGAGCTCGACCGCGAGAGCAGCGTCCGGTCGAGGTCGAAGAACGCGGCTCCCGGCACGCGGCGAGTCTAAGCGCGGCTAACCGAGGATCGTGAGCGGCTTGCGGATCGTCCCCGCGCGGGACGCGGCGACCGAGTCCGCCAGCGCCGCGATTGCCTGCGCACCCTCGGAGTCGGGTGCGACCTCGAGCACCGGATTCCCTTCGTCCGCGGACTCGCGCACGACCGGGTCGAGCGGGATCCTGGCGAGCAGCTGCGTGCCGATCTCGTCGGCGAGCGCCTGGCCGCCTCCCGAGCCGAACAGCTCCTGTCCGGTTCCCGCGAGATACGACATGTTCTCGACCGCGCCGAGGATCCGCATGCCCATCTTCTGGGCCATCAGCGCGGCGCGGACCGCGACGAGCTGGGCAGCGGGCTGTGGCGTCGTCACGACCAGCGCCTCGGCGCGCGGCAACAGCTGGCCCAGCGACATCGCCACGTCGCCGGTCCCCGGCGGCATGTCCACGAGCAGTGTGTCGATCTCGCCCCAGTGCACATCCGAGAGAAACTGCTCGAGCGCCTTGTGCAGCATCGGGCCGCGCCACATGACCGGCGCGTTCTCCTCGAGGAAGAACCCGATCGACATGAGCTTGAGGTCGCCTCGGACGGGCGGGACGATCATCTCGTCCACTGCGATCGGCTTCTGGTGGACGCCCAGCATGTGCGGGATCGAGTGGCCGTAGACGTCGCCGTCGAGCACGCCAACCTGCTCGCCGAGCGAGGACAGCGCATAGGCGAGGTTCGCCGTCAGCGTGGACTTGCCGACGCCGCCTTTTCCGGACGCGATGGCGATCACGCGGGTCGCGGGTGAGAGCGAGATCGAGCGTTCCTCGCGCCCGCCGCGCAGCTTCCTGGTGAGCGCCACCTTCTCCTCGGAGGTCATCACGTCGAAGCCGAGCCGGACCGACGTGACCCCGGCTACCTCTCCGACGAATCTTCCGACCTGCTCCTCGAACGAATGCCGGAGCGGGCAGCCGACGACGGTGAGCGCGATCGTCACCGAGACCGCGCCGTCGTCCTCGACGAGGACGTCGCGCACCATGTCGAGCTCGGTCACCGGCCGCTTGAGCTCCGGGTCGATGACCTGCTCCAGCGCTTTCAGGATCGCGTCGCGATCGGGCTTCATTCCTGTGAGCGTACCCACAGGCCGCTACGCCTCGTGGGGGTCAGGCTTCAGCCTGACCCCGGTGAAATGATCGGTTCGTCTTGCCGACGGGGAAGACCCGAAGGCGAGGTCAGGCTAAAGCCTGACCCCAGGCTGCGCGAGCGCACGTGCGACAGTCACGACGACGTCGCTTGTACCCGCCGCCACCAGCCGCGAACGCGGGACGAGATCGAGCGGGGCCGCGTCGAACGGAGGGTCCTCGAACAGCTCGATCTCGAGACCGCACTCGCGCACGAGCAGCTGCGCCGCGGCGATGTCCACCGAACGCGCTTCCTTCAGCGAGCACACGGCGTCCACCCGACCGGCGGCGAGGTGACAGAGGGAGAGCGCGAGCGAGCCCATGACCCGGAACCGTCCGGCGATCTCGGACACCGGGCCCGCGTGGGCGGCGATAGCAGCTGCCGTCGTTCCCTCGAAGGACAGGATCTCGATCGTGTCCTTCGGCCGGACGGCGCCAATCTGCTCACCGTTGAGGAACGCGCCGGCGCCGCGCGTCGCCGTCCACTCCTCGCGGGTGCCGAAGTCGTAGACGTAGCCGAACGCGACGTCGCCCATCGTCGTCCCGTCCGCGACGGCGAGCGAGAACGAGAAGAACGGGATGTCCCGCTTCGCGTTCACGGACCCGTCGATCGGGTCGACGACGACCAGCTGTCTCCCGCCGGTGCCGAACATGCGCGTGCCGAGCTCTTCGGAGACGAGGACGAAGCTCTCGCCGCCGGCCTCGAGGCGCGCGACGACGGCGTCCTCGGCAGCCTGGTCGATCGCGGTCGTGTCGTCTCCGCCTTCGCCGCGCCCGACGACCGGCTCCCGCTCGGCGCGCGTGGGCAGGCGCTCGAGGATCTGCTCGATGTCGCCGACACATGCGCGGCAGAGCTCGAGCCAGGAGCTCACGGGCCGTCCACCGGGTGGAAGAGGAGGCCCGAGAGCGGCTTCGGGAAGAAGTAGGTGCTCTTCGGAGGCATGCGCTTGCCCTGACGCGCTACAGAGAACACGTCCTCGACGCGAGGGGGGCGAAGGATGAATGCAACGTCGGCCTCGCCTCGGTCGACGAGGTCGACGGCGTGCCCGGCCTGAGGTGTGTAGTCGAGGCCGTCGAGCCCGTACCGATCCACGAGCTCGGCGTCGAGCTCGCCCTCGGCGCCGCGGACGAGCTCCACTCTCCCGGCGCGATAGGCGATCACCGCCGAGTGCGAGAACGGCTCGCGCTGGAGCTCCGCGGTCGCGGACTCCAGATCGGGATGCTCGTCGCCTTCGCGCGGCTCGGCGAGCTCCGGGCGGCCGCGAAAGACGCGATGTGTCGGGAAGACCTCGAGCCCGGGATCGCCCGCCGAGACGACGACGGCCATGACCCGCGTGCCGACGCCGAATGCGAGCGCGCTCTCGTATCGATGGTGGCCGTCGGCGATCAGGAAGCTTCCAGCAGCCGAGAGCGGGCCGACGTCCGCCGCGGGCAGCCGCCACAGCCTGGTCCCGTTCGCCTCGAGGTCCGGGTTGACCACCGGCACGCCGACGCCGAGCGGGCCGTCCACGAGCAGGAAGATCGGCTCGAGCTGGACTCCGGTCGCACGCAGGAGCTCGAGCCTGTCGTCCCGGACGCGCGGATACGTTCGCTCGTGCGGCAGGACTGCGCCCTCCGAGTAGGGCTCGACGGGAAGGGATACGACCAGGCCGTGACGCTCCCGTCCGCGGTGCTGTTCCGAGATGAACCATGTCGCCGACGACTCATCGCGGACCAGGACACCGCTCGAGAGCCAGTCGCGATACCTGCGCCCCGCATCCTCGACCGACTCGGGAAGGGTGAGATGGAGCACGTTGTACGGGCTGCGCGCCTGCAGCTCGTCGCGCTCCTGCGGCGTGACCACGTCGTACGGCGGCGCGACGAGGTCGGACAGGGCTCCGGCCGCGCCGGAGTAGCGGACGGCGCGGAACCCCTGCACGTCGGCCATCCGCGCGAGCGTACCAACGGGCAATCACGACTACCCGGCTCCATAGACTGGAGCCGTGACGACGATCGCCGAGCTCGCCGAGGACCGGACGGTCGAGGGCGTGTTCGCAGTCGTCAAGAAGGAGCGTCGGCGGACCCGCGCAGGGGCTCCGTACATCGCGGTCGAGCTCGCCGACGCGAGCGGACGCATCGAAGGGCGCGTGTGGAACGACGTCGAGCTCCTCGACGCCCGCTTCGACCAGGGCGATGCGGTCCGGGTCCTCGGGCGGGTCGAACGGTTCGGCGGCAGGCTCCAGCTGCAGGTGCGGACGCTCGAGGCGGCGGAGGACGCAGACCCAGCGTCGCTGGTCCCCACGATTCGCCGCGACACCGACGAGCTCGACGGGTTCCTCGAGTTCCTCGCCGCTGAGATCTCGCATCCGGAGCTCGCGGGGCTCGTCGCCACGTTTCTGGAGGATCCCGACCTGCGTGCCTCGCTGCGAGCTCTCCCGGCGGCGGGCGCCGACGGCCATCACGGCTACGCGGGAGGCCTGCTCGAGCACACGGTGGGTGTTGCGACGCTCTGCCGCGAGACGGCTCAGCTCCACCCGCGGCTCCGTGCCGACCTCCTCCTCGCGGCGGCGCTCCTGCACGACGTCGGGCGCGTGAGGGAGTTGCGGCCCGGTCCAGGGTTCGTCCCGACCGAGGAAGGTCGGTTGCTGGGCCATGTGCATCTCGGGCTGCGCATGCTCGAAGAGCGGGCGGCCGGCCTCGATCCGGCTGTCCGCGCCGAGCTCCTGCACGCCCTCGCCTGCCACCACGACCGACAGGCGGCACGCACGGCGGAAGCGGCCGTCCTCTACCACGCGAACCAGCTCGACGCGCAGGCCGCCACGCGGCCCGTCGGCGACGACTAGCTCCTCATGGCAGCCGTTCTGGCGCTCACCGGCGCCGCCCTCTGGGGCGTCGGCGACTTCCTCGGCGGCCTTGCGACTCGGCGCCTCGCCGTGCTCGCCGTGCTCGCGATCTCGCAGGCGATCGGTCTCGTCGGCATCGCGCTCTGGGTGCTCCTGGCGGGCGATCCGTTTCCCGGCGTCACCGAGTTGCTTCCCGCCGCGGCTGCCGGCATCGCCGGCCTCGTCGGGCTCGGCGCCCTCTACCGCGGTCTCGCGGTCGGAGCCATGGGCATCGTCGCGCCGATCAGCGCCGCCTCGCCTGTCGTTCCCCTGGCTGTAGACGCCGCACGAGGGATCACGCCAGACGTCCTCCAGTGGCTCGGCGTCGCCCTCGTGCTCGTCGGAATCGTCACGCTCTCACGAGAGCCGTCGGAGACCGGCAGCCAACGGTTCGCCGCCGGCGCCGGCCTGGCACTCGTCGCCGCTCTCGGCTTCGGGAGCTTCGTCGTGGGCCTCGACGCGGGTTCCGACGAGAGCGCCCCGTGGGCCGTGGTGGCGGCGCGCTCGGCGTCGGTCGCGCTCGCTCTCGGCGCGATCCTCGTGACGTCGACGTCGCTCCGCGCACCCCGCAACATGTGGCCGCTGCTCGTCGGCGTCGGCGTGTTCGACACCGGCGCCAACGTCTCTGTCGCTTTCGCGACGACGAAGGGCGCGGCGGGGATCGTCGCGGTCCTCAGCGCGCTCTATCCGGTGGTGACGATCGTGCTCGCCCGTCTCGTGCTGGCCGAGAGGTTGAGCAGAGCAAGGCGCGCGGGCGGCGTGGTCGCGTTGACGGGCGCCGCGCTCGTCGCCGCCGGATAACCGACGACGCACGACCCCGACACCGCGGGCGTATGATTCGGCCCGAGTAGCACAGGGCGCCGATCTACCAAGGAGCGGTGATGCGCCAAGCGTTCATGTCCATCGAGAAGGGCTTCTCGACCTGTTCGGAGGGTATGACGCATGGCACGGAAAACGCTGAACTTGGGGATCCTGGCGCATGTAGACGCCGGTAAGACGACACTCACCGAGCGGTTGCTGTACGCAGCCGGCGTCATCGACGAGATCGGCAGCGTCGACAAGGGCACGACTCAGACCGACTCGCTGGCGCTCGAGCGGCAGCGCGGCATCACGATCAAGTCGGCGGTCGCCTCGTTTGCGATCGGCGAGGTGACCGTCAATCTGATCGACACGCCAGGCCACCCGGACTTCATCGCCGAGGTGGAACGCACGTTGAGCGTCCTGGACGGCGCCGTGCTGGTGCTGTCCGCAGTCGAGGGTGTGCAGCCGCAGAGTCGCCTGTTGATGCGGGCACTGCAGCGGCTGCGCATCCCGACCCTGCTCTTCGTGAACAAGATCGACCGCGCCGGTGCCGGTTACGAGCGCGTGCTGGAGGAGATCGGGCGGCGACTGACGCCCGCGATCGTCGCCATGGGAGCCATCGCCGGCCTCGGAGCACGGGATGCCCGGTTCGCCGCGTGGGGAGCCGGCAACGCCGCCTTCCGAGCGAGTCTCGCCGAGGTGCTCGCCGAGCACGACGACTCGCTCCTGGCCGCTTTCGTCGAGGACGACGGGATCCCGTATCGACGGCTGCGCAAGGAGCTGGCTACGCAAACGAGCCGGGCGCTCGTGCATCCGGTCTTCTTCGGCTCGGCGATCACGGGAGCGGGCGTGCAGCCGCTCAGGACCGGAATCGCCGAGCTGCTGCCTGCGGCCGGCCCGGACGCCGACGGCCCCGCCTCGGGCACGGTCTTCAAGATCGAGCGTGGTCCCGGCGGCGAGAAGATCGCGTACGTCCGCATGTTCTCGGGGACCGTTCACACGCGCGACCGGCTGCGCTTCGCTCGCGACACCGAGGAGAAGGTGACCGCGATCAGCGTCTTCGACCGCGGAGACGCCGTCCAGAGTGCATCGGTCTCCGCAGGGGAGATCGGAAAGCTGTGGGGCCTCGCCGAAGTCCAGATCGGCGACGCGATCGGTCGTCCCAGGGTGGGCTCGGGCGAGCACCACTTCGCACCGCCGACGCTGGAGACGGTCGTCGTTCCGAGCACGCCCGACGACCGCGGCCGACTCCGCATTGCGCTCGAGCAGCTCGCCGAGCAGGACCCGCTGATCGACATTCGGCAGGACGACACCCGCCAGGAAATCTCCGTCTCGCTCTACGGCGAGGTTCAGAAGGAGGTCATCCAGGCCACGCTCGCAAACGACTTCGGCGTCGACGTGACGTTCCGCGAGACCACGACGATCTACATCGAGCGACCCGTCGGCACGGGAGCCGCGGTCGAGATCCTGCAGGACGAGACC
Organism: uncultured Actinomycetes bacterium; assembly: GCA_963848405.1. Lineage (GTDB taxonomy): Bacteria > Actinomycetota > Thermoleophilia > Gaiellales > Gaiellaceae > GMQP-bins7. The sequence goes on from CAWKDP010000026.1 coordinate 150,743, forward strand.
AACCCGTTTCTCGCCACGGTCGGACTGCGCGTCGACCCCGGGCCGCTGGGCTCAGGCGTCGAGCTCCGACTCGAGGTCGACCCTCGCCGGACACCGCTGTACATCTACAAGACAGCGGAGCGCTTCGCCGAGGTCATGACGCGGCACATCCGCAGCACGCTCCAGGAGGGCCTTTTCGGCTGGCAGGTCACCGACTGCGTCGTCACCATGACGGACTGCGGCTACTACATCGGCGACGGCGCGGGAAAGCGGCCGGGTGGTCTCCGCCTGCACGGATCGCGCACGTCACCCGCCGACTTCCGCAGGCTGACGCCAATCGTCGTCATGCGCGCGCTGGAGCGGGCGGGAACGGTGGTGTGCGAGCCGATCGCCCGCATCAGGCTCGAGATCCCGACGGTGACGTTGGGCGCCGTCCTGCCGGCCCTCGCCCGGCTCGGGGCCGCGATCGAAGCACCGACTCTGGAGGGAGAACATTCGGCCCTGGAGATCGTCGTGGCGTCGGCGCGAGTGCACGACCTGCAGCGGTTGCTGCCCGGGTTGAGCGGCGGCGAAGGCGTGCTGGAAAGCGAGTTCGCCGGTTTCCGCGCGGTCACCGGCGAGCAGCAGACCCGGCGGAGAACCATGCCGAGCCCGCTCGAGCGGGCCGAGTACGTCATGCACATCGCGCGGCGCGCGACGCGGACGGCAGCCGAGTAGCGTCGAGTTGCTCAGACGTTGAAGCGAACGTTGAGGACGTCGCCGTCCTCGACGACGTAGCTCTTCCCCTCCAGCCGCTGCAGGCCGCGCCGCGCCGCCTCCGCATGCGAGCCGGACTCGACGAGATCGTCCCAGCGGATCACCTCGCAGCGGATGAACCCGCGCGCGATGTCGGTGTGGATGCTCTCGGCGGCGTCGAGCGCCTTCTGTCCCTGCCGCAACGTCCACGAGCGAGCTTCCGTATCGGCGGCCGTGAAGAACACGATCAGCCCGAGCGCGTCTTTCAAGTGGTTGACGACCTGGTCGAGCGCAGACGGGCCGTCGCGGAACTCGGCCGCCTCGTCCGAAGGAAGCTCCGCGAGCTCCATCTCGAGCTTGCCGTCGATCCCGCCGGGGCCGTTGACGATGGCGATCAGCGGCTTGGTCGTGAGCGGCTCGAGCTCGGGCGGAAGCTCGCCGGGCCAGTCCGCGAGCGTGTTCCCGGCCTCGAGATGGGCCAGCAGCTGCTCGAGGTGCTCGACCTCCTGGCGGCGCGCCGGATCGCCCGACTTCGCTTCCTTCCGCACCCTCTCGAGGCGCCGCTCGACGTGATCCCGATCGGCGACGAGGAGCTCGAGCCGGATCGCCTCGAGATCGCGCCCGGGATCGGACTCGGACGAGAAACCGTCCGCGACGGCGAGCAGCGCGTCCGACTCCCGCAGGCCTGCGACGAGCGAGCCGCCGGTGCCGGGCACGTCCATGACGCGTATGGCGGCGGGCGTCACCTTGCGCGAGCCGACCACCCTCGCGACCTCCTCGAGCCGCTCGTCCGGAATCGTCGCGACGCCGATGTTCGCCTTCTCGGACACGGACGCATACGCCGTCACCTCGGCCCCGGCGCGCGTGAGCGCGTTGAAGAGCACCGTCTTGCCGGAGTTGGGCAGGCCGACGAGCCCGACCTGCATGGCCATCGCGGGCCCTAGTCTCCGAAGCCGACGCGGCCCTCGCGGGCGAAGCGTTTCGCGTAGAGCACGCGCGGGAGTACCAGCAGGATCGTGCCGTCCTGCGCTTCGAGCGACAGGGTCGGCCCTGCCTCACCCTTGCTCAGCGCCTGCTCGAGCGCGTCGGCGCTGGCGATCGTCACCAACCAGCTCAGGATCTGGCCGCCCTCGAGCGCGACCTCGATGCGGACGAACGAGTTCTCAGCCACCGGAAACCACCTCCGTCAGTACGCCGTGAACGGTATCGGGATGGACGAAGGCGACCTCGAGCCCGTACAGACCGGGTCGCGGTGTCTCGTCGATCAGCTGCGCGCCTGCCTCGGAGAGCTCGCGCAGGACGGTCTCCACGTCGTCGGTCTCGAACGCGACGTGGTGCATGCCGGGCCCGCGGCGCGCGAGAAAGCGGCCGACGGGCGTGTCCTCGCCGGTCGGGGCGAGGAGCTCGACCCGGCCCTCGCCGACGAGCAACGCCGCGGCCTCGACTCCCTGCGTGGCGAGCTCGTCACGGTGCTCGACGCGCGCGCCGAACAAGCGCTCGTACGTGGCGATCGCCTCGTCGAGGTCGGTGACGGCGACGCCGACGTGGTGGATGCCGCGCAGGGTCACGCGGGCGATGCTAGCGGCGAGGCTTGCTCATCAGGGGTCAGGCTTCAGCCTGACCCCGCCGTTGGACTTCGGCGCCACCTCGAACCGGGGTCTGGCTGAAGCCAGACCCCCGCGAGCAAGTCAATCCCGCATCGGCAGCACGCGCACCGTCCCGACCGTCTCGGACGAGTGTGACTCGGCCTTCACGTCGGCGAGCAGCGCCTCGAGCTCCGCGCGGTCGAGTGTCTCCTTCTGGAGCAGGGCGTCGGCGACGCGGTCGAGCGACGCGCGGTGCTTCACGTGCAGCCGCTGGGCCTCCTCGTAGGCGCCGTCCGTGAGCCGAGCCTGCTCGGAGTCCCGCATCCGCTTCGTCTCCTCCGAGAGCGCGTAGTTGTCCGCGCGCATCGTCCACGAGGGCGCGATCTCGGACATGCCGAACTCGGACACCATCGAGCGCGCGATCGCCGTCACCCGCTCGAGGTCGTTCGCGGCGCCGTTCGTGATCCGCCCGAAGACGATCTGCTCGGCCGCGCGGCCGACGAGGAAGACCATCATCAGATCGACGAACTCCTCGCGCGCGTGCAGGTAGCGGTCCTCGTTCGGCGTGTTCAGCGTGTAGCCGAGCGCCTGCCCGCGCGACACGATCGTCGTCTCTGCGCCGGGAAGAGCTCGCCCACGAGGTGGGACATGACGGCATGGCCGGCCTCGTGGTAGGCGAGGATGCGCTTCTCCTTGTCCGTGACGACGCGGCGCTGCTGGAGCCCCGCGACGATGCGCTCCATCGCCGCCTCGAAGTCCGCGAAGCGGATGTACTGCGCACCTCCGCGGGCCGCGATGATCGCCGCCTCGTTGCAGGGGTTCGCGAGATCCGCGCCCGTGAGCCCCGACGTCTGCCGGGCCACGCGCCCGAGGTCGACGTCGGCCGCGAGCGGCTTGCCCTGCGACCCCTTGACCACGGGCGCCGGCTTCGCGCGCGGCATGAAGCGGATCGTCCAGAGCAGGAGGGCGATGACGACCCGAAGAAGACGATGGGGAGCCAGGTGATGAGCTGGTACTCGAGGTCGCCCACGCTCTGTCTCTATCGGCAGAGCGAGGCCGCGCCTCAAGCACGACGCCTGATCTAGCCTTGGACTCGTGCCCGTAGAGCTCCCGATTCCTGCGTACGTCGACCTCGACCGCGTCGGAGGGGTCTGGAAGGTCGACTACGAGACTCGGTTCCGCGACGCGGTCGCGTGGGCGGCGGAGCACGGGATCGCCCGGGCGTCCGAGGACGAGCCGCGCACGTGTCTCCTCCTCGTGGACGCGCAGAACACGTTCTGCACGCCGGGATTCGAGCTCTTCGTCGCCGGACGGTCCGGGACGGGCGCAGTGGAAGACACGAAGCGCCTCTGCTCCTTCCTCTACCGCAATCTCGGCTCGATCACGCAGGTCGTCGTCACCCTCGACACGCACCAGGCGTTCCAGATCTTCCACGCGCCGTTCCTCATGGATGCGAACGGGCGACATCCGGACCCGTACACGCTCGTCACGCCCGGCGACGTCGCCGCAGGACGCTGGCGAGTCAGCCTCGAGACCGCCGCGTCGCTGGGGCTCGATGCCGAGACTGCCGCGACGCACCTCCGCGCCTACGTCGAGGCCCTCGCTGCCGGCGGGAAGTACGACCTCACGATCTGGCCGTTCCACGCGCTGCTCGGCGGGCTCGGTCACTCGCTCGTGAGCGAGATCGAGGAGGCGCTGTTCTTCCACGCGACCGCGCGCTACTCCCAGACGCGGTTCGAGATCAAGGGCACGAGCCCGCTCACCGAGCACTACTCCGCTCTCGGGCCCGAGGTCGCCCGGGGCCCACACGGAGAGCACCTCGGCGAGCGCAACGCTGCGCTGATCGAGTACCTCACGACGTTCGACGCCGTCCTCGTCGCGGGCCAGGCGAAGAGCCACTGCGTCGCCTGGACGGTGGAGGACATCCTCGAGGACGTGCCGGAGATCGCCCCACGCCTCTACCTGCTCGAGGACTGCTCGTCGCCGGTGGTCGTGTCCGGCGCGGTGGACTACACCGACGACGCGGACGCGGCGTTCGCCCGCTTCGCGGACGCGGGCGTGCACCTCGTGCGCTCGACCGAGCCGCTCGCGACCTGGCCGGGCCCGCTCGCTGCCGCGGCCGCTAGGTGACCCGCTCCAGCCGGGGGTTCGGCCGCAGCCGGCGACCGACCTTCGCCGACGGAGCACCGTCGGTGAGGACGACGTCTGCAGTGAAGTCGTTCGAGCCGCGGAGCAGCGACGAGCCGACGCCGTAGGCGTCCACGGGGATTCCGCGCTCCTCGAAGCGCGCGATTTTCTCGACGGTGAAGCCGCCCGAGACGACGATCCTCACGTCGCCGAAGCCGTCCCCGTCCAGCGCCTCGCGAACCTCGAGGACGAGCCGCTCGTTCACGCCGCGAGGGTCGAAGTCGCCCAGCTCGTCCCACAACGCGCGGTCGACGAGGCTCTCCGAGGTGTCGAGGCGTACGCCCCAGAGGCGTGGACCGAGCGCCCGCGCGACCTCGAGCGAGGCACGCACGGAGTCGTTCTCGAAGTCCACGAGGACGGTGACGTTCATGTCCTCGGGAGCCCAGTCGGCGAAGATCCGCGCCGCCCGGACCGTGTCGCCGCCGCAGGCTGCGATGAGCGCGTGCGGGACCGTGCCCACGCCGCGCCCGCCCCACCACGACGCCTGCGCGTCGGAAGTGACGCCGATAGGCGCGCCGAGCACCTGCCCTGCGACGTAGGCCGCGTAGCCGTCACCGGTCTGGACACGGTGATGGTCGTGCCGCGCCGGCATGAAGATGATCGACTTCCCACACGCCGCCTCGAGCACCCGCGCGACGTTCGTCGACACGAGGGTGCGGCGCGCGAGCACGCCGAGGTACACGGTCTCGAGGTGCGCGAACAGCGTGTAGTCGCCCTCGATGGTGAGCGCGGTCTCCCACGGGTCGATCCAGTCGCCGTCGTACAGCGCGTGCACCTCGAGACCCTCCCAGTCGTGGGAGCAGAGCTTCAGGATGGCGACCGCCTCGTCCATGCCACCGAGCAGCACTCGCTTCTTCTGGAACACCTGCACGAGGACCCGTGGGTGCAGCCCCTTTGCGAGCAGCGCCGCCCGAGCGTGGTTGAAGTACGCGTCCGTGTACCAGCCGTCGCGCATCTTCTCGACCGGAAGCTCGAAGACCTCCGGGGCGAGCCGCTCGCGCGGCGGCCGAGTCACTCTTCGAGGGCGAGGCAGGCGTCCCGGGCCGCGTTCGCGACCTCGACCTGGTCCGCCGACGGCTCGGCAGTCGAGAAGCGGCGCTGGAGCTCGTAGCCGGGGCGCGCGAGCGCGCGGGCGACCGGGTTCTGCGGGTTCCGGAGCATCCAGCCGAAGAGCTCGACCGAGGCGCCGACCGCGACGGTCGTCCCGAGCAGGCGAGCGGCGCCACGCGCAGGCGCGGGCGCCTTCCCGGCCGCGACGTTCGCGGCAACGGACGCTGCCACGAGCGGCCCGATCAGCTGAGACCCGCAGCGGGGATGCTCCTTCGGAGCCGGCTCGCCGTTCTCGTACGTCCCGATCGAGACGTGCTCCGCGCCGTGGTACGCAGCAAGGTCGGGCCCGCGCAGAGCGAGCACCGCAGGGACGAGCGCCGCCGTTCCGGCGAGGACCTCCCGGCCCCCCGTGGAAAGCGACTTGGAGCGCCGGATGCCCCTCGTGAGGAGCGTCGACGCGGCGAGGCCGCCGAGCACCGCGGGCCGTTCGAAGGGGAGACGGGCCTGCGGGAGCGCGCGGCGAACGACCGGGAGGAGCGCAAAGGCCTCCGCGAGGCGCAACGGGCCACGTAGCACGGGCGCCGTCACGGACGCGCCGAACCGCGGCTTGCGCCCCGATGCGACATGCAGCGTTCCCGAGTCGTCCCGGACCGCACAGCCCCAGGCCGTCGGGCCGTGCACGAGCACGCCGTTCTGCAGCGCCATTCCGCCGAGCCTGATCGTCTCCATCGGCGAGAGGGTAGCGGCCGGCTCGGCTCAGACCGGCCGGCGGCCGACCTCGGACGCGAGCTCTCTCAGGCCCCGTTGCAGCTCGTCCGCTGCCGGGCCTCGCTCGTACGTCCGGCCGTCGAGCTCGACCCATGGGAGCACCTCGCGCACGGACGACGACGTGAACGCTTCCTCCGCCTCGAGCAGCACCTGGAGCGGGTACGCGCCCTCCTCCACCGAGTAGCCGAGCTCGGGCGCGAGCTCGAGCAACGCAGCGCGCGTCACGCCGGCGAGGATGCCCAGGTCGAGCGACGGCGTGAAGAGCGTCCGTTCGTACCGCCACCAGATGTTCGTCACCGTGCCCTCGAGCACGATGCCGTCCGCATCGACGAAGATCGCCTCGTCGGCGCCACGCCGCTTCGCCTCCGCTTCCGCAGCCATGTTCACCGCATAGCTCGTCGACTTCACGCCCGGCAGGAGCCAGGGCTGCGTCGCCCGGATCCCGAGCAGGGAGACGCCGCTCACTCCGCGCGCGCGGGCCTCCTCGATCCACGTCGGGACCTCGCTGAGGATGGCGAGGCCGGTCGGCGGGCCCTCCACGGGACCGCCGGTCCAGACCAACCGGAGCATGGCGTCGCCTCCGGCAACGTGGGGGAGCACGAGCGACGCCAGCTGCTCGATCTCGACCCGTGGCACGTCGGGTAGCCCGATGCGGCTTGCCGATGCCTCGAGCCGATCGAGGTGCGCGGGGAGCCGAAACGGCGTGCCGTCATAGACGCGCAGCGTCTCGAACGCCGCGCGCCCGCGGAGGAGTGCCTCGTCGTCGGCGCGGACGACCGGTTCCTCCGGCTGCAGCAGGCCACGACCCGTCGCGGCGACCGCGAGCAGGCTCATTGCGACCTCGCGAGCGTGGAGAACGGCGCGCCGATCGCGTCCAGCAGCGGTCGCGCCTTCGTCCACGACTCCGCGACCTCGGCGGCGGCATCGGAGTCCCAGACGACCCCGCCGCCGACCCAGAGGTGAACTCGGCCCTCGGCAACCGCGAACGTCCGGATCGTGAGGGCGAGCTCGAGGTCGCCGTTCCCGTACACGCGCCCCAGGGCGCCCATGGAAGCGCCGCGCCCGACCGGCTCGAGCGCGGCGATGAGATCGAGCGCGGCGATCTTCGGCGCTCCCGTGACGGAGCCGCCGGGAAACGTGGCTCCGAGCAGCTCGCCGAGGCCGACGCCGTCGCGCAGCGTGCCTTCGACCCTCGACACCATGTGCTCGACCCCGGCCAGCTCGCGCGTGGCCATCAGCTCCGGCCAGCGAACCGAGCCGGCCTCGGAGACCCGGGACAGGTCGTTGCGCTCTAGGTCGACGATCATCACGTGCTCGGCGGCGTCCTTCTCGGACTCCGACAGCTCGTCGGCCCCGCCGAGCGGGCGCGTGCCCTTGATCGGCATCGTCCACACCTGCCGCCCGCGACGTGCGAGGAAGAGCTCCGGCGAGCCCGAGACGACCGCCCAGCCGTCGCCGATGAAAGGCGCAGGGTGCAGAGGACGAAGCGGCTCCAGCTCGGCGGCGAGGGCTCCGGCCTCCCCTGCGAACGGCGCCGCGAGGTGCTGGACGAGGTTCACCTGGTAGACGTCGCCGCGCGCGATCGCCTCGCGCACGCGCTCGACGGCAGCCTCGTACTGGGCGGCGGTCCATGTCGCCTCCCAGGCTCCGACGACGAACCCCTTGTGGCGGCGCTGAGCCACCATGCGCGCTTGCCTCCTCGGCACGATGCGACAGGCGGCAAGCGGCAGCGGGCACGGCTCCGGAGGCGGCGGGGACGAGCTGCGCCGGATCGCCTGCGAGAGCCCGTAGCCGAAGTAGACGTCCGCGGCGAGCGTCTCGTTGCCGAGAACGAAGAATCCCCGCTCGCGCAGCCACTCCTCCAGCTTCCGGAACGCGCCCTCCGGCTCGTGGATCTCGAGGGTCGTGGCCGTCTCAGCCACTGTGCCGGACACGAGCGGGCTCCTCGACGAGCGCGGTCAGGTCCCGGTACGCGGAGGCCGGATCGTCCCTCCAGAAGAGCGCGCTGCCCGCGACGAACAGGTCGGCGCCCGCGTCGCGTGCCTGCCCGATCGTCGTCGCGTTGATCCCGCCGTCGACCTGGACGCGAACGTCGTCCGGAAGGAGCCGGCGGAGGCGCTCGACGCGGTCGAGCGACTCCGGCATGAACTCCTGGCCGGAGTAGCCGGGGTGGATCGACATGCAGAGCACGAGATTCGCGCCCTCGGCCGCGGCGGCTCCGTCCTCCACGGGAGTCTCCGGGTTGAGCGCGACGCCGACTCCCAGGCCGAGGCTGCGCGCGTGCTCGATCGCTCGGGCCGGGGTGTCGCAGGCCTCGACGTGGAACGTCACGCTCGCGCCGCCCGCGTTCGCGACTGCCTCGAAGTGACGCTCCGGCTCGGCGACCATTAGGTGACAGTCGAGGGCGCCGCCCCAGCCGCGAACGAGCGGCGACAGCGACGCCAGCACGATCGGGCCGATCGTGATCTCGGGGATGAAGCGGCCGTCGCCGACGTCGAAGTGGAACACGCGTGCGCCTGCGCCGGCGAGCGCTCCCAGCTGGTCTCCGAGCCGCGAGAAATCCGCGGCGTACAGCGACGGCTCGACCTCGACCTCGCGTGCTACCTCGTCCCACATCGTCGGCGGTCACGCTAGACGATGAGATCGAGTAGGGGTCAGGCTTAAGCCCGACCCCTACGCTCTTTCCACCTCTGTAGAGTTGCGCGCCGACGTGGCGACGGACGTCGAGCGCGAGAAACGGCTCGCCGCGGAGGCGGCTGCGGAGCTGGCCGCGAGCGGGATGACGGTCGGGCTCGGCACCGGCACCACGAGCGCGTACTTCGTCGAGGCGCTCGCGGCACGCCGCCTCGGGCTGCGCTGCGTGGCGACGTCCCTCGCGACCGAGCAGGCGGCGCGCTCGCTCGGTCTCGACGTCGTCCGCTTCGACGGGGCGGCAGCCCCCGAGCGGCTCGACCTCGCAGTGGACGGAGCCGACCAGGTCGCCGCCGACGGCTGGGTGGTCAAGGGCGGCGGTGGTGCGCATACGCGCGAGAAGCTCGTCGCGGCCGCCGCGGAACGCTTCGTCGTGATCGTCTCGTCGGAAAAGCTCGTGGAGCGAGTCGCGGCGCCGATACCCCTCGAGCTGCTGTCGTTCGGGCTCGCATCGACTCTTGTCCGCCTGGGCGCCGTGGAGCTCCGTGGCGCACAACAGACGCCGGACGGTGGGGTCCTCGCGGACTGGGTCGGCACCGTCGGCAACCCCGCCGAGCTCGCCCGGCAGCTGTCCTCGACGCCCGGAGTCGTGGATCACGGGCTCTTCCCGCCCGAGCTCGTCTCCGAGGTCCTCGTCGGCCGCGGCGACGCGGTCGAGCGCATCCCCGGCGCCCGCGCGTAAGGCGCCCAGCCCACCTAGTGTCAATTTGACACTAAGTGCTCTCAGGCCTCCGCGGTGTAGAGCGGGCCTTCGAAGGCGACGCCGTCGAGCGCGCGCGTGTTCTCGGTCGCAGACAGGTGGTAGAGGTGGCTCGTGCCGCCGATGACACCGGCGCCGACGTACTCGTTGAAGTCGCGCGTCAGGCTGCGGATGACGAGCCCGTGGTCCGCGATCGCCTGCTGGACGAGACGTGCGGCGTCCGGCCGCTTCGAGCCGAACGAGAGGAAGACGTCGCCCGGGCCCTCGAGGGCCTCGGCGGCCCGCGACAGGAACAGCCGAGCGGCAGGGACCGTGTATGGCGGATCCGTCACGACCGTGTCGAACGCTGCGACGAGAGCAGCCGGCAGCGGCTCGCGCAGGTCGTGCTCGACGCACGCCCACGGGAATGCGGACCCCGCGAGGCCGCTCCGCACGAGCTCGACGACGCGCCCGTCCACGTCGACGACGGCCAGGCCCGCGATCGTCGTCGGCGAGCCGAAGCGGCGCACGACGCTCGCGATCGCGAGCGAGGTCAGGTCGTCGTCGCCGAGCAGGAGAACGCGCCTGCCCACGAGCGCGCCGGCCGCGTGCAGGGCGAGCACACGCCGGACCTTCGTCTCGACGGTGCAGTGACACTGGTCGAGCTCGAGCCTCGGCGGCGGCGCAGCCCGGGCGTGCCTCGCGACGTCGCGGACGACGGGGCCGAGCTCGTCCGAGATCACGACCGCGCGACCGGCGCAGCGGCGACATGCGCCTCGGGAGGAGAGCGAGAGCGCGCCGCCGGCGAACAGCGCCCGCCCTGCGTCGGTCAGCCGCGCGGGCCGTTCCTCCGCCACAACCGAGCGCTTGCGCAGCTCGCCGCAGATCGAGGCGACGATCGGCACGGGCAGCTCGGTGGCACGGCTCACGCGGCGAATCGAGACCGGCTCGAGGCGTGCGAGCGTCGCGAGCACCGCGTCCACGCCCCGCTCCCCCTCGGCAAGGCCTACCGCCGCGGCGACGTCGCGCACGATGCGGCGCTGCTCAGCCAAGCGCACGCTCGATCGTCGTCAGCCGAACGTGGGCGGTATCGAGCAGCTCGCCGAGCGTACGCGTCACGTCGTCGGCACTGACCTCGCCGTACGCGAGCAGGTCGACATTCGCGAGGCGGTGCTCCGGCCACGTGTGGATCGTGAGATGGGACTGCGCGAGGAGCAGGACGCCGGTCACGGCGCCGTTCGGGAAGACATGGAAGCGCTCGCCGACGACGTTCGCGCCTCCGGCGCGAGCCGCGGCGAACAGCGCCTCGCGCAGATGCGCTGCGTCGGTGAGGACGGACGGGCTGCGCACCCAGGCGTCGAGAGCGTGCAGTCGCATCGAGGTGGGACGAATCGGGACTTCGTGCAGCGGTACGGACACAGGTCTCCTTCGTTCGACGACTACGGGCGCCGCGCACGAAGGATCGGTCCGCACTACACGGGACGGTCAGCCCCTGGCGAGTCGATCGGCGTGATCTAGGCGACGCCGGAGAAGGGCGTGAAAGACACAATCATCGGGACGCACCTCCTTCCGGCTCGCTGACCGACCGAGCGTAGCGCCGTGTCTCCGACACGTCAACGACGGCGTCAAGCGTCGCCCAGGGAGCGGGCGACGTGGCGCAGCATGTGGACGCCCGCCTCGAGATCGTCCACGGCGATGCGCTCGTTCGCGGAGTGGATGAGCTTCGTCGCGACCTCAGCGTCCATCGCCTTCACGGGAAAGAACCCGTGCGCGACCGTCCCGTACGCCTCGCGCAGGTAGTGGCTGTCCGTGAACCCCGGGCAGGCGATGGGAGCGAGAGCGGCGCCCGGCTCGAGCTCGCCGACGTAAGACTCGAGCGCGTCCCAGAGCGGAGTTCCGAGCGCTGATCGCGTGCCGCCGACCGCGTCGAGCCACTCGAGCTCGTAGTCGCCGTCGCCGAGGGCGGCCCGGATGAGCGGCTCGGCGTCGGCCGGGGTCTGCTCGGGCGGGAGCCGGCAGTCCACGACGACCTCGCAGAGGGCCGGGATCACGTTCCGCTTGCCGGAGGCCTCGATCATCGTGGGCGAGAGGGTCAACGCGAGCAGCGGCTCGACGAACGCGCCGAGCAGCGGGTGCAGCTCGTTCGCGCGGGCGACGGCGTCCTCGGCCGGAGGTGCCTCGCCGAGCACCGCTTCCAGGAATCCGCGGGCCTCGGGGATGAGCTCCTTCGGCGGGTCGTAGGCGGCGAGGGCGGAGATGTAGCGCGAAGCCTTGACGAGCGCGTTGTCGGCGATGCCCGGCATCGACGCGTGGCCGCTGCGCCCGTGGACACGGAGCCGGAACGGCGCGGACATCTTCTCCGCGGTCGCGCACAGGTACACCGGCCGCCCACCGAGCACGAGCCGGTCGCCTCCGCCCTCGTTCACCGCGTAGTCGCAGCGGGCGGCGTCTGAATGCGCCTCGACGAGCCAGCTCAGGCCGAACCCCGCTCCGACCTCCTCGTCCGCCACTACGAGCAGGACGAGGTCTCCGGGGGGCGTGAAGCCCTCGCGCAGCAAGGAGGCGAACGCCACCGCCGAGGCCGCGACCTGACCCTTCATGTCGAGCGCACCACGCCCCCAGATCTCGCCGTCGACGAGGTCGCCCGACCACGGATCTCGCTCCCACTCCGCCGCGTCCGCGAGGACCGTGTCCGTGTGACTCAGGAACGCGAGAGCAGGGGCCGTCGCCTCCGGGGATGCGCGCGACGAGATTCGCGCGCTCGGGCACGCGCGCGAGGAGGCCGCACTGGATCCCGTTCCGCGCGAGGTAGTCGACGAGCACCTCGGCGGCCTTCGTCTCGTTTCCCGGCGGGTTGACGGTGTCCACCCGCAGCAGGTCCTGGAGCAGCTCCGTCGCCTCCTCGCGGAGGGTGGTCTCCTGCACGGCCACGCTACGGGCTTGCCTTCGAGAGAGCTGTGAGCTCGTTCCGAACCTCCCAGAGCTCCGGGAACGAGGTCTTCGTGACGAGCCGGCCGAGCAGCTCGACCGGCGTCCCCTGCGTCCCGACCACGGAGTCGCCGATCACGCGGGCGACGACCTGGTAGTGCCGCATGCGCCAGAGCTGCGCCTGCTCGTCGAGCTCGATGAGGGCTTCGGCGAGCTGGTACAGGTGCTCGTGGTCGCGGCCATGGACGTAGAGCTCCGTCAGCGAGAGCCCGGCCTTCCGTCGCGCAGCATGGAACGCCTGGCCGAGCCGCGGAAAGATGCGCCGCAGCTCGTTCCAGCCCGGGGAGTCGAAGCCCGACCCGTGGCCGAGCACCTGGCGGATCTCCTGGTACTCCCATGGCGACATGTGCTCGAGCATCTCGAGCTGCGGGATGAGGAAGCGGATGCAGAGTGACGCGCGCTTCAGGAGGCGCAGCGCACCTCGCAAGTCGCCCTCCTCGAGCAGCCGCGCAGCTTCCTCCGCGTCGTTCCAGCTGAGCTTGAGCCAGAGCTCCGAGCTCTGGTGCGTCACCTGGAAGAGGAGCTCGTCGCGGTGCACCCACTCGTCCGGGCCCTTCTGCAATGCGAGCAGGCCGTCGGTGTTCAGGTAGCGCTCGTAATCGGAGGCGCCCCCTCCCGGAAGGATCGGCTCGGAGAAGTCCTCGGTCCCCGGTCCCGGCTCCTGAGCCTCGTGAGCCGCCATGCCCGGAGCATACTTCGCCGCGTGGGAGACCTCTTCGCCGACGCCGCGGAGGAGCTGCAGGCCGCGAACGCGCCGCTGCCGGCGCGGCTTCGGCCGCGCACACTCGACGAGCTGGTGGGCCAGGAGCACGTACTCGGTGAGGGCTCCGCGCTTCGGCTCGCTATCTCCGAGGACCGCCTGCCCTCGCTCATCGTCCACGGCCCGCCGGGCGTCGGGAAGACCACGCTCGCGCGCATCGTCGCGGAGACGACCGGAGCCGCCTTCGAGGAGCTGTCGGCCGTGTCCGCGCGGGTGGACGATGTCCGCGCGGTGATGGCGCGCGCACGGGACCGGCTGGGAGGAAACCGCCGCCGCACGATCCTCTTCATCGACGAGATCCACCGCTTCAACAAGGCGCAGCAGGACTCGGTGCTGCACGCGGTCGAGGACGGCCTCGTCACGCTGATCGGCGCGACGACCGAGAACCCGTACTTCGAGGTGAACTCGGCGCTCCTCTCGCGCTGCACCGTGATCGAGCTCGTCCCGCTCGACGAGCAGGCGCTGGGGGAGGTCATACGCCGCGGGGCCGCCGCGCTCGACACCGAGCTCCCGGACGAGCTCGTCGCGCTCGTCGCCGCCCGCGCCGGCGGTGACGCGCGGAGCGCGCTCCAGATCCTCGAGCTCGCGCAGGACACGGCGCGCGCGGAGAGCGAGCCGATCGCCGAACGCCACATCGTCGACGCCGCCCGCAAGCGGCCCTTCCTCTACGACCGCAAGGGTGACCAGCACTACGACTTCGCGTCCGCCTTCATCAAGTCCATGCGCGGTGGGGACGCCGACGCATCCGTCTACTACCTCGCGGCGATGCTCGAGGCGGGCGAGGACCCGCGCTTCATCGCGCGGCGCATGGTCATCCTCGCGTCCGAGGACGTGGGGAACGCCGATCCGCGCGCGCTCGAGGTGGCAGTCGCCGCCGCGCACGCACTCGAGCTCGTCGGCCTGCCCGAGGCTCAGCTCAACCTCGCGCAGGCGGCCATCTACCTCGCGCGCGCGCCGAAGTCGAACGCGTCAGCGACGGCGATCTGGGAAGCCAGCCGTGACGTGCGCGAGGTCGGCAACGTGCGTCCGCCGGCCATGCTCCGCTCCACGGGCCACTCGAAGGCGGCGAAGGCCCGCGGCCACGGAGAGGGCTACGTCTACCCGCACGCCGAAGCCCGAAGGATTCGAGCTCGAGTACCTGCCGGAGCCGCTGCGCGGACGGCGTTACTATCGCCCCTCTGGAGCCGGCGAGGAAGCCGGCGATGCCGCTTCCGAGGGGGGACATGGCGATAAAGACAGGTGAGCGGGCGCCCGAGTTCGATCTCGAGCTGGCCCACGGCGAGCGCGTCCGCCTGTCGGACTACCTCGGCAGCTCGAACGTGCTCCTCGTGTTCCATCCGTTCGCCTTCACGCCCGTGTGCGAGGACGAGGCCCGCGATCTCCAGGAGAACCTCGAGTCCTTCCGGAACGCCCAGACGGAGATCGTGCTCGTCTCGTGCGACCCGGCTCCCGCACGCCAGGCCTGGAAGGAGCAACTCGGCGCCGAGTACGTCTTCGCATCCGACTTCTGGCCGCACGGCGCCGTCGCGAAGGCATATGGAGTCTTCAACGAGGAGACCGGCGCACCGCTCCGCGGCACCTTCCTGATCGCGAAGGACGGGACGGTCATCTGGTCGCTCGTGAAGGTCGACGAGCGCAGGACCGAGATGGTCCCCGAGTCGCTCGAGACGCTCCGAACTGCGTGACCCTCGGTTCGTGACGCTCGCGTGCGAGGAGTGGGGCCCGTCCGGAGCTCCACGCGTCGTCTGCCTGCACGGCGTGACGAGCCACGGCCGGCACTTCGCGAAGCTCGCCGGCGAGGCGCTACCCGGCTTCCGGGTGCAGGCGCCCGATCTCCTCGGCCACGGGTCCTCGCCCTACGCGCCGCCCTGGAACATCGCGGCGCACGTGGACGCGATCGTCGAGACCGTCGGCACGGAGCCCGCCTCGCTCGTCGGTCACTCGTTCGGCGCACGGCTCGCCTTCGAGATCGCCGCCAGAGCACCGAAGCTCGTGCCACGCCTCGTGCTGCTCGACCCGGCGATCTTCGTGCCGCCCGAGATCGCGCTCGCGGCCGCGGAGCGCGCCAGGCAGGACCGTGCGTACATCTCGTTCGAGGAGGGCATCGACCGGCGGTACGACGAGAGCCGGCTCCAGAGCGCGCCGCGAGAGCTCCTCGAGCAGGAACTGGCCGGACATCTCGTGTGGCAGGACGGCGGCTACCGCTACCGGTACTCGCAAGCAGCAGTCGTCACCGCATACGGGGAGATGGCGTCGGCTCCGCCCTCGTTCGAGGACGTCCGCGTGCGGACGCTGCTGATACTGGGCGAGCGCTCCTACCTCCCGTACGACCACCTGCTCGACGCGCATCGTGAGGCGCTCGGCGATCTCCTCGAGGTGGTCATGGTTCCCGGCGGGCACACGGTCCTCTGGGACTCGTTCGAGGAAACCGCGGCGGCGGTCGCGTCGTTCCTCGTCTGATCGAACCGCGTCTCCCGCTCCTGCGAACAACGGTCGCTTGCCAAATCGCGCGCGGTTTGGAGGAACACGACCACAAGGAGACAGTGATGGAGACCACGTCAGCTTCTACCCGGGCGGCTTTCCTGTCCCGCGGCGCGAAGGGCGGCCTCGCGCTCGTCGCCGGGGGCTCGCTACTCGCGCTTACCGAAGGCCCGGCGCTCGGCGCGGCCGGCGCCGACTCGGACATCGCGAAGCTCGCCGCTACCGCCGAGCTGCTCGCGATCGACTTCTACAAGAAGGCGATCGCCTCGAGGAAGTTCTCGGGCGACGAGCTCGCCTACATGTCTGCGGCGCTCGGAAACGAGCAGGCGCACTTCAAGGCGCTCGCCGGCGTGCTCGGCAAGGCGGCCCCGAAGGGCCTCCGATTCAAGTACCCGCGCGGCTCGTTCGCCTCCGCGAAGTCGATCGGCGGGCTCGGCCAGGCGCTCGAGACCGCGTTCGTCGGTGCCTACATGGGCGCAGTGACGGCGCTGAAGTCGAACGAGCTCAAGGGCGTCGCGGCGCAGATCGGCGCCAACGAGTCGCGGCACCTGTCGGTTCTGTCCAACATCGCGGCAGGCCGAATCGTCCCGGCTCCTGCGCTGCCACAGGTCTTCACCGCCGCCCAGGCGACGAAGGCCGTCACCCCGTTCCTCGCCTAGTCGTGCCGCTCGGAATCGGCATCTGGGAGCTCCTCGTCCTGCTCGGCGCGCTGCTCCTCGTCTTCGGCCCGCGGAGGCTGCCGGACATGGGGCGCTCGCTCGGCTCGGGAATCCGCGACCTGCGCGACGGCGTGATCGGCGACAGGGCGAGAGACACCGAAGGCTTCCCCTCAGAGCTCGAGAGCATGCGGTAAGCGGTCTTGCGGCGGCTGCCGCCGCGGCGTCTCGGCTCGCTGAGACGGCGGGGCTCACCGATCACCTCGGTGGGCTCCGTCGTCGACTCGTGGACCGACTCTTCAGACGACGTGCTCGTCTGCGATCGCGAGCGCCTCGTCGAGGACGGCGATCCCCTCGTCCACCTCGTCGCGCGTGATCGTGAGCGGCGGCACGACCATGATCACGTTCCAGTGCGTCATGAGGTAGAGCCCGCGCTCGAGCGCCGCCTTCCCGAGCTGCGCCACCGGTGCCGCGGCCGCACCGGTCGCATTGAACGGAACGAGCATCTCGCGCGTGTCCCGGCTCTTGACGAGCTCGACGCCCCAGAAGCAGCCGAGGCCGCGGACGTCCCCGATCGACGGGTGGCCCGCAGCGAGCCCGCGCAGCTGCTCGCCGAGGTACGCGCCGACCTCGGCGGCGTTCTCGACGACTCCTTCCTCGCGGAACGCCTCGATCGAGGCGACTCCGGAAGCGCACGCCAGTGGATGCCCCGCGTACGTCAGCCCGCCCGGGAAGTACTTGTCCCGCACCCAGTCGGCGAGCGGCTCGCGGATGATCATGGCACCGAGCGGGACGTATCCGGAGTTGATCCCCTTCGCGACCGTGATGATGTCCGGCACGACGTCCCAGTGCTCACAGGCGAACCAGCGCCCGGTCCGCCCGAACCCCGCCATCACCTCGTCCAGCACGAGCAGGATCCCGTGCCGGTCGCAGACCTCGCGAATCGACTGCAGATAGCCGTCCGGCGGGGGAATGACGCCGTTCGTCCCGGTCACCGTCTCGAGGAACACCGCAGCGACGGTGTCGGCGCCCTCGTACTCGAGGAGCTCCTCGAAGTGCGGCGCGCCCGTGCAGACCGGGCACGGATCGGGGTGACCCGCCGGGCAGCGGTAGGTGTACGGGTCGAGCATCCGCACGACCCCGGGCATGCCCGGCTCGTTCGGCCACCTGCGCGGGTCACCGGTGAGCGAGATCGATCCGTGCGTCGCCCCGTGGTAGGAGCGATAACGGGCGATGATCTTGTGCCGACCCGTGTAGAGGCGGGCGAGCTTGATCGCGTTCTCGTTCGCCTCCGCCCCGGAATTCGTGAAGAAAGACATGGAGAGGTCACCGGGCGTGACCTCCGCGAGCAGGCGGCCCAGCCTCGACCGTGACTCGTTCGCCATCGGCGGGCCGATGGTGCAGAGCTTGTCGGCCTGCTCCTTGATCGCCGCGATGATCTTCGGGTGCTGATGGCCGATCGAGACGTTGACGAGCTGCGAGGCGAAGTCGAGGTAGCGCTTGCCGTCGTAGTCCCAGAAGTAGCGGCCTTCCGCGCCGGCGACGGGAATGGGGTTGATCGCGTCCTGCACGGACCACGAGTAGAGGACGAACTCCTTCGCATCCTCGACGATCTCCGCCCCGAGGTTCGGGTTCGCCTCGACGGTCGCCATCCAGGCGATCGTAGCGATGCGAGCGATTCGGTTAGCCCGACAGCTGCTTGACGTCGACGTACGCGTGGTAGCCGAGCTGGTACGCCATCGCGAGACGCACCGTGAGCAGCCGTCGCGACGTGCTGTCTCCCTCCGGGACGATCGCGAGCGCACGCGTGAGAAGAAGCACGGCCTGACCGTAGGCGGCTTTCTCGATGGCGTGCTCGGCAGCCTTCGTGGCGGCGGCGATCGCAACCGCGGGATCGTGGACCGAGGAGCACAGGTGGAGCGCGATCTCCGCCGCTCCCGGCCAGGAGCCGTCACCGTGGACGACCGCGATGGCGTTCGCCGCCCGGCGGTGGAGCGCAGCACGACGCGCCGGCCCGAGCCGCATGTACACGGCCTCCCGGTCGAGCGCGTGGACGAAGCTGAGCCTGCCACCGCCGAGGTCGTGGACGAAGCCGGCCGCGCTCGCAGCATCGAGCGAGTCGTCGAGGTCGCCCGGCGCGGCGTCGAGCATGCGCTCGAGCACGGCGAGCTCGAAACGCTCGCCGAGCACGGCCGCCGCAGTGAGCACGTCCATGCTCCGCTCGCCGAGCCGTGCGACGCGGGCACTGACGAGGTCGCGGATCGCGGCCGGCACGAAGTCGAGGTGCGTGCTCCCGGAGATCGCGACGTCCCGCGCCAGCTCGCGGACGAAATACGGGTTGCCACCGGTGCGACGGGCGATCACCTCGGCGTGGGGTACGGCCAGGCTCGTGTCCGCGTCCGCGGCGACGAGCTCCTCCACCTCGCGCGGATCGAGCCCGTCCAGCTCGAGGCGCTCCACGTCGCACTCTCGACGCAGCGCGGCGAGCCCCTCGGCCAGGGGCGATCCCGCGGTTTCGCGCTCGCGGAAGAGCGCCAGCACGAGCAGCCGGTCGCCGACCGGCGAGCGCATGACGTAGCCGAGGAGCAGCACGGTCGCCCGGTCAGCCCAGTGCAGGTCGTCGAGCACGAGGAGCACCGGGCCGGCGGACGCCCGCCCCGCGAGGCTCTGCTCCACCACGGCGAAGAGGGCACGAACCTTCTCGGCAGGGTCGTCGTCGGCCAGCGTGAGCTCGTCGAGAGGAAGCGAGTGGCCACCGTGAAGCGCTTCGAGGAAAGGCTCGAGCGGCACGAGCTCGCTCTCGGCAGCCCCGCCGTAGAGCACGGTTCCGCCTGCGGCGGCGACCTCGGCGGAGAACCGCGCCGCGAGACGCGTCTTCCCGATCCCGGCTTCGCCGACGACGAGAGCGACCTGCGGCCGGACCCCCTCCTGCGCGCGCTGCCAGACCGAGCGCAGGCGGCGGAGCTCCCGGGCACGACCGACGAAGGGGGAGCTCTCCAGCCGCCGCAGACGATGCGGAAGCACGCCGCCCGCTGCCGGCTGGTCGACGGAGAGCTCCTCGACGACACTCCTGGTGGCGCGTGACGGGCCGACGCCGAGCGTCGTCAGCAGCCTGCGGCGCAAGTCGCCATACGCCGCGAGCGCCGCTCCTCTGTCTCCGGCCGCGGCAAGGCGGCGGAAGAGATCGCGATGAAGGTCCTCCGAGAGCGGGTCGAGCGCGGCGCGGCGCCGAGCGAGGTTCGCTGCGCTCGCGAGATCGTCATCCTGCGTCGCGCTCTCGACGAGCCGGCCCAGGAGATCCAGGATCCGCTCCCGATGCCGCGCGCGGGCCTCGTCGACCCACTCGCCCTCGACACCCGGGAGCAGCTCTCCGTCGGCCAGAGCCAGCGCCTCGAGATCGCGGCCGGCTTCGATCAGTGCATCGAGCTCGCGCAGGTCCACCCAGAGCCCCTCACCGGCGAGGCCGATGCGATCGCGGGTGGCCACGACCAGGTCTCCCGCGTCGCCGAGCTGCTTCCTGAGCGCCCAGGTCGCGCTGCGCAGGCTCGCGAGCGCGCTCGAGTCGAGGACGTCCGGCCAGAAGCGGGCCGCAACCGCGCTGCGCGGATGTGTGCCCGGTGTGAGCGCGAGCCAGGCCAGGAGTGAAGCCGGTCGATCGACCCGCGCGGGGGTCCGATCCTCGCCGTCGACCTCGATCCGAAGCTTCCCGATGAGCGTCACACGCAGCATCCAGCGTCAGAGCGTACTTCGGTGACGAAGCCTTGACGATGCCGGTGACGGTCGCTTGACGTCGCTCTCCGACGATGGGCCGGTCAACGGAGGAGGGACGGATGGAGACCTACGTCATTCTGCGCCGCCAGGGCTGGCGGTCGCTCGAGGACCTCCAGGAGGCAGCTGCACGCTCGTCGTCCAGCGCCGAGCGCATGCAGGACGACGTGGCCTGGATCCGCAGCTACGTGCTGGCCGAGGGCGAGGACGGCTTCGGGACCGTATGCATCTATCAGGCGTCGGGCCCGGAGGCGATTCGCAGACATGCGGAAGCGGCAGCGCTTCCGGTCGACGAGGTCATCGCGGTCGCCGACACGGTCGTCGTCGCACCGGATCCGGTGTCCGTCCCCTAGGGAGGAGGAGCAGGGATGCTCAGACGAACCACCATCGTGGCGCTCGGGCTCGTACCCGTGCTCGTGCTCGCCGGCTTCGCGCTCGCGAACTCGGGAGAGCGGCAGATCATCCGCGACGTCAGGAACGCGACGGAG
Source organism: uncultured Actinomycetes bacterium (assembly GCA_963848405.1). Lineage (GTDB taxonomy): Bacteria > Actinomycetota > Thermoleophilia > Gaiellales > Gaiellaceae > GMQP-bins7. Next base: position 171,559 of record CAWKDP010000026.1, read on the forward strand.
CAGTTCCAGGACGTCGGGGTGGCCGAGGACGCGGGCTACGGCGAGTTCAAGGACGCCCAGGGAATCGCCTGCATCGAGCTGTCGGGAGTCGGCGGCATGGGCGTGCACTACGTGAACGGCTCGCTCGTGGGAGACGCGGTGCTCGACCCGCTGCGGCCCGAGTCGGTCGTGTACGCGCAGGGCGGCGGCGGCAAGCTGAAGCTCGCGGCCCTCGAGTACATCGTGTTCAAGGAGGCGTGGGAGGCCGAGCACGGGGCCGGGGCCGACCCGCCCTCGCTCTTCGGCGTCGGGTTCGACCTCACGCCGGCGGGCAATCGCTTCGGGATTCCCGCGTTCTACGCCCTCCATGCGTGGCTCTACCGCGGGAACCCCGCGGGCCAGTTCACGCCGTGGAATCCAAGGGTGACCTGCCCGAGCTAGACACTCGGCGAGTGACCGAGGCACGCCGGACTACCTGCCGGCGTGCCTCGCGTCCGAGCGCGATCAGTACGACGGGCACTGCGTTAGGAGCTCTAGAGCCGTTCTCGGGCAGTCGTGCGCGGTGGGCGCCGGGGAGGGGGGAACAAGCCCGGCGCGCCTCCGCGCACCTCGGTGTCAGCGTGCCGCAGCGGGCAGGAGCTCCTGCCCGAAGGCAGCTCGCTCGACGAACTGGCCGACGCCTGGCTCAGCGACGAGCTCACCGTTCTCGACGAGCACGGTACCGCGCAGCAGGACGGTCTCGGGGGAGCCCGTGACCTCCGTGCCCTCGTACAGGTTGTAGTCGACGTTCGAGTGTTGGGTCGCGGCCGTCACCAGGTGCCGCTTCTCCGGATCGAAGACGACGATGTCCGCATCGGAGCCCGGCGCGATCGTGCCCTTCCTCGGATAGAGACCGAAGAGCTTCGCGGGGCTCGTGGACAGCAGCTCGACCATGCGGTTCAGCGAGATGCGCCCGGTCCGGACGCCGAACTCGTGGATCATGTGCAGCCGGTCCTCGAGGCCCGGGCCGCCGTTCGGGATCTTCGAGAAGTCGTCCTTGCCGAGCGACTTCTGGCCGTCCCAGAGGAAGGCGCAGTGGTCGGTCGAGACCACCGAGAGGATGTCCGAGCGCACGGCGTGCCAGAGGATCTCCTGGTTCTCCTGCGACCGTGGCGGCGGCGTGTAGACGTACTTCGCGCCCTCGAAGCTCGGCCGCTCGAGGTGCGTGTAGTCGATGAAGAAGTACTGCGTGCACGTCTCACCCCAGACGTCCCAGCCCTGCTCCCTGGCGCGGGCGATGGGCTCGAGGGCCTCCTTGCAGGAGACGTGGACGACGTAGAGCGGGGCGCCCGCGACGCGGGCGAGCTGGATCGCGCGGTTCGTCGCCTCCCCCTCGAGCTCGGGCGGTCGGGTGAGCGCGTGGTAGTGCGGAGCCGTGTTTCCCGCCGCCAGCGCCTGCTTGACGAGGACGTCGATCGCGTCGCCGTTCTCCGCGTGCACCATCACGAGCGCCCCGGTCTCGGCAGCGACCTCCATCGTCTTGAAGAGCGTCTCGTCGTCCACCATGAGCGCGCCCTTGTAGGCCATGAAGAGCTTGTACGAGGTCACGCCCTGCTCGGGCAGCCTCGCGAGCTCCTCGAGCGAGCCGCCCTCGTCGAGGTCGGTCACGGCCATGTGGTAGCCCATGTCGATGATCTGCTTGCCGTTGGCCTTCTCGCGCCACTCGGCGAGCGCTTCCGCGAACGTCGCGCCTCGAGGCTGGATGACGAAGTCGACGTGACAGGTGGTGCCTCCAAAGGCCGCCGCGGTCTGCCCGGACTGGACGTCGTCGATCGTGACCGTCCCACCGAAGGGCATGTCGAGGTGCGTGTGGGGGTCGACGCAGCCGGGAAGCACGTACCTCCCCGTCGCGTCGATCACGCGATCCGCGTCGACGTCGAGAGACTCGCCGACGAGATTGATGCGCTCGCCCTCGATGTACACGTCGCCGACGTAGTCGTCGGCCGCGGTGATGATCCGCCCACCCTTGATCAGAACCGACACGTCGCCTCACTTCTTTCCGTCGGGGAAGCTCCGGGCCGGACCGTAGCCGACCCGAGCGCGGTGACGCCGCCCTTGCCGAACGTCTTCGTGATGCCCGTCGCCGCGACGACCGTTCCCAGCAGCATTCATACGAGCTGCTCCGGAGGACGGTGGACGACCAGCTTCTCGACGAGCACGACGACGAGGAAGAACGCGATCCCGAGGAGCGCGGCCACGAGGTTCGTCGCCCAGAGGTTCTCGGGCGAGAGAGCGTAGTACTGGTTGAAGTTGATGATCCAGCCGCCGAGGCCACTCTGGATCGAGGACGGGAGCTCGCCGATGATCGCGCCGACGACGCTGGCAGTCGCGGCGATCTTGAACGCCGAGAAGAGGTAGGGAAGCGCCGCCGGCACACGGAGCTTCCAGAAGACGGACCACTCGCTCGCGGCGTACGACTCCATCAGCTCGACCGCGGCGGGTCCGCCGAGCGCAGCCCGCGGAGGGTGTTCACGGTGACGGGGAAAAAGGTGAGGTAGGCGGCGATCACGGACACGCGAAGCCAGTCGCTCGGCGTCCAGCCGAAGATCTGGACACTCCCGAGCCCGACGACGACGATCGGCGCAATCGCGAGGATCGGGATCGTCTGCGACGCGACGACGTACGGCATGACGCCCCGCTGCAGCAGCGCGAACTGCGCGATGAGCGCACCGAGGAGGAACCCGAACGTCGCCCCGATCGCGAAGCCGACTGCCGCCTCCTTGGCCGTGAAGACCGCGGCGTCGAACAGCCGGCTCGCAAGCAGCGGCTCGCCTTCGCGGAGCGGGTCGAACAGCGTTCCCACGATGTCGTGCAGGTGCGGCATCGTCGTCGCGTTGGCCACGAACGGCCGCGTCCAGCCGGTCTCATCCAGAGCCAGCGGTAGCCCTCCCAGAGCCCCCAGAGGCGCGAGCAGCACGAGCCCGAGCACGGCGACACGCGCCGACTGCGGAGAGGATCCGCGACTGCACGCCGAGAGCATCCCACACGCAAAGCGGCGAGTTAGAGTCGCGCCGTGCCGCTCGACCCGAGTCGTACCGTCGCCGAGCTGAAGGAGCTCCGCGAGCTCACCGGAGACGAGAACGGCGCCCAGCGGGTCGCCTGGACGGAGACCTGGGAGACGGCGCGCGGCTGGCTCCGCGACAAGCTCGCTCCGCTCGGCGCCGTCGAGGAGGTCGACGAGGCCGGGAACCAGTGGTTCACGCTCGCCGGCGGGTCCGAGCGCGCCGTTCTCATCGGCGGCCACGTCGACTCGGTCCCGAACGGCGGCTGGCTCGACGGCTCTCTGAACGTCGTCGCCGGCATCGAGGTACTCCGTCGGATCGCCGAGGAGGGAACGCCGCCGGTCTCGCTCCGCCTCGTCAACTGGGCGGACGAGGAGGGTGCGCGTTTCGGCCGCAGCCTGTTCGGGTCGAGCGCGGCCGCAGGCTCGATGAGCGACCAGGACGAGCTGCGCGGGCTCACCGATGCAGACGGCATCGCGCTTCCGGAGGCCCTGGCACGCTACGACGTCGACCTCGACCAGGCTCTCGAGGCTCGCTCCCAGCTCGAGTCGGCCGCCGCCTATCTCGAGCTGCACATCGAGCAGGGACCTGTCCTGGAATCGCTTGGCCTACCGCTCGGGGTCGTCCTCGGCACGTTCGGCGTCGAGCGCCACCGCATCACGTGGCACGGTCAGGCGGCGCACGCGGGCTCCACGCCGATGGACCAGAGACGAGACGCTCTTGCCGGAGCGGCGAAGCTGGCGCTCGAGATCCGCGACATCGCCGCCCGCACCGGAGCCGGAGCCGTGTGCACGTCGGGCGGAGTCGTCTGCAAGCCCGGCATCGTGACCTCCGTCGTCGAGACGGCCGAGCAGCTCCTCGACCAACGCCATCTCGACGCGGACAAGCTTGCATCGATGCTCGCCCAGGCGAAGGAGGCGAGCGAGCGCTTCGCGACGGAGGAGCGGCTCGAGGTCGAGGTCGAGCGCATCTGGTCGATCGAGCCGATCCTCTTCGACGACACGCTCATCCGCTTCTGCGAGGAGGCGGTCACGGAAGTCACCGGCACGAGCCACCGTCTGCCGTCCGGCCCGCTCCACGACGCCGCCGAAGTCTCGCGCGCGGGCGTACCGACGGTGATGCTCTTCGTCCAGAGCCTCCGCGGCCTCTCGCACACGAAGCTCGAGGACACGAGGGAGGAGCACCTCGAGCTGGCAGTCGCCGCTCTCGACCGTCTCACGTCGAGGACGGTCGACTGGGTCGCGAGCGGCGGCGGGCGGTTCGTGGGGTGAGGCTTTAGCCTCACCCCGTCATTGGGTTGTGGCGTCGAACCCGAGGAACGGGTCAGGCTGAAGCCTGACCCCGAAGTCGCTGCTGCCGCGGCGGGGGCAGTCGTTTGTCTTGTCGACCAGGGGCACTCGTCGTCGGTCTGGCTGCCGGACTTCCTTTTGCTGTCATCTTCGCCGCGGCACAGCGACAGCGGCCCGACGCACCTGCGGCCGCTGTCGGACTCGTGAACGGTGTCGCCCTCGCGACGATCCTCGTCGGCACGGCGCTCGCCGGCCTCGCCTTCGAGCTACCCGGTGACGGCCGCCTCGCCTTCGCGGCAATCGCCGCGTTGTCCGCCGCGGCGCTGCTCGTTCTCCCTCGCGCCAAGCTGTAGCGCGATACTTCGTCGGTCGAACGAACGAAGGAGAGAGACAGATGACCTTGAGCTTCGGCGTCACCGTGCTTCCCGACCCGCCATATCAGCGGCTCGTCGAGCTGCTCACGCTGGCGGAGTCACACGGCTTCGAGTACGGCTGGACGTACGACTCGCATGTCCTCTGGCAGGAGTCCTTCCCGCTCCTCACGCTCGCCGCCGAAGCGACATCCACGATGAAACTCGGACACTGCGTCACGAACCCGGGAACGCGCGACCCGACGGTCCTCGCGAGCGGGTACGCGACGCTGCACGACATCTCGAACGGCCGGATGGTGATGGGTGTCGGCCGCGGGGACTCGGCCAGGCGCTACATCGGGCAGCAGCCGGTCAAGGTCGCGGAGTTCGAGCGCCGGCTCGCGATGATCAAGGACTTCATGAACGGCCGCGCGGTGGACTGGAACGACAAGGAGCTGCAGCTCAAGTGGGTGCGCCCCGAGCTGCCCGAGATCCCGATGTGGGTCGCCGGCTACGGCCCCAAAGCGCTCGCGGTAGCAGGGCGCACCGGCGACGGCGTGATCATCCAGCTCGCCGACCCGGACATCATCCAGTGGATCATGGACACGGCGCGCGCCGCCGCCGAGGAAGCAGGTCGCGACCCCGCTGCGCTCCAGTGCATCGTCTGCGCGCCGAGCCACATCTCCGCCGACATCGCGGACGCGCGCGAGCAGGTGCGCTGGTTCCCGGCGATGGTGTCGAACCACGTCAAGGACCTGATCGAGCGCTACGGCGTGGACGGCTCGGTCGTCCCGAAGGCGCTGACCGACTACGTCGAGGCGCGGAAGTTCTACGACTACGACGAGCACTCGCGCGTGGGCGCGAAGCACGGCGAGTTCGTGACCGACGAGATCTGCGACCGCTTCTGCGTCCTCGGCACGGCCGAGCAGGCGACCGCGAAGCTGAAGGAGCTGGAGGGGATCGGCGTCGACCAGTTCAACATCTACCTGATGACGCAGGGCCAGGAGGACGTGCTCGCGGCGTACGGGCAGGACATCATCCCGCGGTTCTCAGGCGTCGCAGCCTGACTTCACGAACGAGGCCGCTCGCCCGTGCGGATTCTCTGTGCATCGACGCAGGGCGCCGGGCACTTCAACCCTCTGGTGCCGTTCCTCGAGGCGTTCCAGCGCATGGGCCACGATGTGCTCGTCGTCGGGCCGCCGGCGCTGGATGCCAAGAGCTACCCGTTTCGCCCTGGTGCGAGCCCACCGGAGGAGATCCTCGGCCCGGTCTGGGCCGCGATGGGTTCGATCCCGCCCGGACAGGGCGACGTCGTGGTCGTCGGGACCGATCTTCGCGCGGCTGAACGTCGAGGCCATGCTGCCGACCGTGCGGGCGGCGATCGAGGAGTGGCAGCCGGATCTGGTGCTGCGGGAGGCGGGCGAATTCGCCTCGGCGGTCGCTGCTGACGAGCTCGGGGTTCCACAGGTACGCGTCGCTGTCGGGTTGCACGCCGTCGAGGAGAGCGCGCTCGCGTTCGCGCGCCGCCTCGAAGACCGGCGCCCGGGCTCGCGGAGCGGATTGCCGCGCCCTACCGACCTGCTGGCCCGAGTCACTCGACCCGTCTTCCTTACGGTGCAGCGCTTCCGCGACCCTGCCGCTCAGGCAGAACCGCGACCGCTCCCGGACTGGTGGCCGGACGACGAGCGCCCCCTCGTCACATACGTCCGGCAGCCTGAGCGCAGTCGCCGAGCGGCAGCGTCACCGCGAAGCGGTCGCGGCCGTGGCCGACCTGGACGCGCGCGTGCTGCTCACGGTGGGCGTCGCGGCGGAGGTCGAGCTCGACGCAGTGCCGCCGAACGTCGAGTCGAGAAGTGGGTGCCGCAGGCGGACGTGCTCGGACATGCCGCCGTCGTCGTCGGTCACGGCGGCTCCGGCACGACGCTCGGCGCGCTGGCGGCCGGCGTGCCACTCGTCGTCGTGCCCCTGTTCGCCGACCAGCCGTTAACGCGGCCCGGACGGCCGTGGCCGGCGCAGGTGTGGTCGCATCGATCGACGGGATCCGCGCGGGGATCGACCGCGTGCTCGGCGACGGCGAGTAGCGCGCCGCCGTACGGCGGATCGCCGACGAGCTGCGCCGGTATCCGCCGGTCGACGACTACGTCGCTTGGACGACCTGCTAGAAGATCTTCTTCCCGAGCGCGCTCGCGACGAGCTCGACGGCCGTGAGCGCCGTCGTGTTCTCGCGGTCGAGGATCGGGTTGACCTCCACGACCTCGAGCGAGCCCGCGAGGCCGGACTCGGCCACGAGCTCGAGCGCGAGGTGCGCCTCGCGGTAGGTGAGCCCGCCGCGCACCGGCGTCCCGACACCGGGCGCGATCTCGGGGTCGAGGGCATCGAGGTCGAGCGAGACGTGGACGAAATTCGGCCCCGCCACGCGGTCGAGCGCCTCGCGCACCGCGCGCTCGACGCCGATCCGGTCGATCTCGCTCATCGTGAAGACGCGGACACCTGCCTCGCGCAGGAGTCGCCGCTCGCCGTCGTCGAGCTGGCGCACCCCGAGCAGCGCGACACGCTTCGGATCGAGCGCCGGCAGCGGCCAGGCGTCGCTCGCAAACGCGTCCCCGCCGAGGCCGAGCGCCGCGCCGAGCGCCATGCCGTGCACGTTGCCGCTCGGGCTCGTCTCCGGGGTATTGATGTCGGAGTGCGCGTCGATCCAGAGCACGCCGCCGGGCCCGTGCGCCGACGCGAGGCCGCCGAGCGTCCCCAGCGCGACCGAGTGGTCGCCGCCGAGCACGAGCGGAGTCGCCCCCGTGCCCACGACCTCGACCACCTTCGCCGCGATGCGCTCGCATGTGCGCTTGATCTCGGGCAGGAAGCGCGCTCGTTCGTCCTGAAGCGCGGTCGCCTCAGGCACCGCGGTCTCGACGTTCCCCTGGTCGCGGACCTCGAAGCCGAGGCTCGTCAGCCGTTCCTCGAGACCCGCGTACCGCATCGCCGACGGCCCCATGTCCACGCCGCGACGGCCTTGGCCCAGGTCGAGGGCCGCACCGATGACCGCGACCTCGCGCTTCGCGTTCACGCGGGGAACCTACAGCGGCTCACGGCTACACTCCGTCGCGAGGCGAGGTAGCTCAGCTGGTAGAGCACACGGCTGAAAACCGTGGTGTCGCCGGTTCAAGTCCGGCCCTCGCCATAGCCAAAGTCGACCTAGAGTGCCTGCCGTGAGCTTCGCCGTCGGAGCCGATGCCTACGACCGGTTCATGGGTCGATACTCGATGCCGCTCGCCCCGCAGTTCGCCGACTTCGCCCGCATCGACTCGACCCGACGCGTGCTCGACGTCGGCTGCGGGCCCGGTGCCCTCACGTCCGCGCTGGTGAAACGGCTCGACGCGAGGTCGGTGTCGGCTGTCGATCCCTCGCCGTCGTTCGTCGCGGCGGCTCTCGAGCGTCATCCGGGCGTGGACGTGCGGCTCGCCACCGCCGAGGAGCTCCCCTTCGAGGACGACGCGTTCGATGCGGCGCTGGCGCAGCTCGTCGTCCACTTCATGTCCGACCCCGTTGCGGGGCTCCGCGAGATGGCCCGCGTGACGAGACCCGGGGGCATCGTCGCTGCGTGTGTGTGGGATCTCGCGGGCGGCCAGGCGCCCATCAGCCCGCTCTGGGAGGCAGCGCGCGAGCTCGATCCGGACGTCGACGACGAGTCGCAACGGGCCGGCGCCCGGGAAGGCCACCTCGAGCAGCTCTTCGAGGAAGCGGGACTGGGCCGGATCGAGGGCGGCACGGTGTCGGTCACGGTCGAGCACCACACCTTCGAGGAGTGGTGGGAGCCGTTCACGCTCGGCGTCGGCCCCGCAGGCAGCTACACGGCGGGCCTGGACACGTCCGAGCGAGACCGACTCCGCGAGCGATGCCGGAAGCTCTTACCGCCGGCGCCGTTCTCGATCACCGCCCGAGCCTGGGCCGCGCGCGGCTTCGTCTAGAGCCTTAGGATCGCTCCTTCTCCACCGGTCACGAAGGAGGCCGCATGACCGACTATGCGCAACCGCCAGGTGGGTGGCTCGAGCGGAGGTTCCGCTTCGCCGAGAACGGGACGACGCTCGCCCGGGACACGATGGCCGGCGCCACGACCTTCATCGTCATGTCGTACATCATCTTCGTGAACCCGCAGATCCTGAGCTTCGCGGGCGTCGAAGGGCTCGAGGGACAGGGCCTGCCCTTCGACGGCGTGCTCGCCGTCACGTGCCTCGTCGCAGGCGTGATGACGATCGCGATGGGCCTGTACACGAACTACGCGTACGCGATCGCGCCCGGCCTCGGGCTCAACGCAACGGTCGCCTTCAGCCTCGTCGTGGGCGAGGGCCTCTCGTTCCCGGCCGCGATGGGGCTCATCGTCGTCGAGGGAATCGCGGTCACGATCCTCGTCCTGACGGGGCTGCGAGAGCGAGTGATGGATGCCATCCCCCTCGACCTGAAGAAGGCCATCGCGATTGGCATCGGCCTCTTCATCGCCTTCATCGGGCTCGAGAACGCCGGCATCGTCGTGCAGGGCACCCCGCTCGTCGACCTCGCGCCGCTCACGACGTGGCCGATCCTCGTCGCCTTCTTCGGGCTGGCACTGACGATCGCGCTCCGCGCACGCGGCGTGCGCGGCGACCTCCTGATCGGAATCGTCGCCGCGACGGCTCTCGCCACGATCATCAACGAAGCCTCCGACGAGGACGCCGGCTTCACCGCCGGCGCGACCGTCCCCGACGACGTGTACGAGAGCCCGAACTTCGAGCTGCTCGGGAACTTCAACTTCGACGCGTTCACCGAGCTCGCGTTCCTCTCGGCAGTCGTCTGGGCGTTCTCGCTCTTCATGGCCGACTTCTTCGACACGATGGGGACGCTCGTCGGAGTCGGCAAGACAGCCGACTACCTGGACGAGGAAGGCCGCCTCCCCGAGATCCGCAAGCCCCTCCTCGTCGACTCGCTCGCGGCGGTCGCGGGCGGTGCCGCGTCGTCGTCGTCCGCGACGACCTACATCGAGTCGGCGTCCGGAATCAGCACCGGCGGGCGCACGGGCTGGGTCGCGGTCGTCGCCGGAGCGCTGTTCTTCCCCTTCATGTTCTTCGCGCCGATCATCGGCATGGTCCCGCCCGAGGCGACGGCTCCTGCGCTGATCATCGTCGGCTTCCTGATGATGACCGCCCTCACCGAGTCGGAGGAGGTCGCCGAGGGGCGCGAGCCCTCGCGCAAGCTCGCCGGGATCGACTTCAGCGACTTCGCGATCGGGTTGGCCGCGGCGCTGACGATCATGGTCATGCCGTTCACGTTCTCGATCGCCGACGGCATCGGCTTCGGGTTCATCGCTTACGTGGTCGCCCGCGCCGCCCAGGGCCGCTGGAAGGACGTGCACCCGTTCATGTGGGTCGCGAGCGCGGCCTTCGCGCTCTACTTCCTCGTCCCGTTTCTGCAGGACACGTTCGACTGGATCTAGTGCTGTACGGTCGCCGGGATGGAGCTTGCCTTCCTCCCGGCGACCGAGCAGACTCGCCTCGTCCGCTCGGGGGACCTCTCGTCGGTCGAGCTCGTCCGGCTCTACCTGGAGCGGATCGAACGGCTCGATCCGGAGCTGAACTCGTTCGTCACCGTCCGTGGCGAGGAGGCGCTGGAGGAGGCGCGAGAGCGCGACGCGAGCTCAGCTGACGCACCCTTCCACGGCGTACCGATCGCGATCAAGGACCTCACGGCGACGAAGGGAATCCGGACGACTTACTCGTGCCGCGCATTCGCGGACCACGTTCCCGACTTCGACACCGCAGTCGTTCGGCGCATCCGCGAGGCGGGGTTCGTGATCGTCGGCAAGACCAACACGCCGGAATTCGGCACGGTCGCCTTCACGGAGTCGGAGCTCAACGGGAACACGCGGAACCCCTGGAACTCGAGCCTGACGCCCGGCGGCTCGAGCGGCGGCGCGGCGGCGGCGCTCGCGGCCGGGCTCGTCCCGCTCGCGCACGGCAGCGACGGGGGCGGCTCGATCCGGATTCCTGCGTCGTGCTGCGGCGTGTTCGGGCTGAAGCCGTCGCGCGGCCGTGTCTCGACCGCCCCCTTCTCCTCGCTCGAGGGCCTGTCCACCTCGGGGCCGGTCTCCCGCTCGGTCGCGGACGCCGCCGCCCTTCTCGACGTGCTCTCGGGCTACGAGCCCGGCGATCCGTGGTGGGCGCCGCCGCCGGAGCGGCCCTTCCTCGACGAGGTCGGGATCGATCCCGGCCGGCTGCGGGTGGCGATCGCGTCGACCCCTCCCATCGCCGTACCGGTCCACGCCGACTGCGCGGCGGCCGTTCGTTCGGTCGGCGCACTCCTCGAGGACCTCGGGCACGACGTGGTCGACGGCGCGCCTCGCTGGTCGGAGTCCGATCTGATCGACGACTTCCTCGCCGTCTGGCAGGTGAGCCCGACGCTGTACCCGGTCGATGAGGCGCTGTTGACGCCTCTGAACCGCGACCTCGCTGCTGTCGCCCGCGCCACCTCGTCTGCTGACTACGCGGCTGCAGTCGTGAGGCTCCAGGCTGCAGCCCGTCGAGTCGTCGCCTTCTGGAAGGACTTCGACGTGCTCCTGACCCCGACCCTTGCGCTTCCCCCCGTTCCCATCGGCTGGCAGGAGGAGGGCGTCGAGGGCTCGCTCGAGCAGCTTCACCGCAACTCGGTCTTCACGCCGTTCACGGCCGTCGCCAACCTGACCGGGCAGCCTGCGATGTCGTTGCCGCTCCACCGAAGCGACGACGGGCTGCCGATCGGCGTGCAGGCGATCGGCCCGCCCGCGGGTGACGCTCTGCTCGTGCGACTCGCGGCCCAGCTCGAGGCGGCCCGGCCGTGGCACGAGAACCGGCCGCCCGTCACGTAGCCACACGAAAAGAGACGTCCGGACCGCTGTCAGCGCGCCACGGACGTCCCTTCTGGCGCTGAGCTTAACCCACCGTGCGCGCGCGTCAAGCCCGCCTCAGAAGGCGAGCGCGATCCTGATCCGCTGCCCCGGCGATGCGTGCAGCATCCGCCCCGCGCTCCCCCGCGAGATGGCGACGGACATGTTGGCGTAGCTGTCCTCGTAGAGGATCACGTCGCCGGCCATGGCGTCCGCGAACGTTCTCGCCGTGACGGCGTAGTAGCTCTCGCCGGCGTGCTCGAGCTCGACCTGCGCGCCGGACACGATCCCGATCTGCTCCACGTCCTCGCGCGTCAGGTTGAGCACGATGTTCCCGAAGCTGTCGACGTAGAGCACGGTGGCAACCACGGCTGCGTCGCCGACCTCCGGCGGAGGCAGGTCGAGCGTGACGAGCCCTTCCGGATCGACCGGCGGCCCGAGCTCCGCGACGGGCACGCCGAGCGCGAGATGTGCGGCGGCCGGCGCAAAGAGGTCGCGGCCGTGAAACGTGCGGGAGATGGTCTCGAGCGCATACGCGGGATTGGCGAGCTCGTGAGCGGCGACCACTCCCGTCCGACTGGCTGCCGGCAGCAGCAAGCCGTTGTCCGGCCCCACGTACAACCGCCCCTCGCCGTCCTGGAGGACGAGCGGCCGCCGCGGCCCGCCGACGCCGGGATCGACGACGGCCAGGTGCACCCCCACCGGCATGTATCCGATCGTGTTCGCCAGCACGAGCGCGCCCTGGAGCACCGCCTGGGGCGGGATCCCGTGGGTGATGTCGATGATCTCCGCTTCCGGGGCGATCCGCTTCATCACCCCGTGGCACGTCCCGACGAAGTCGTCCTGAAGCCCGAAGTCGGTCAGGAACGTGATGAACACGGAGGGAGCCTAGACGGCGGCAGCCCCGAGCTCGGTCGTGCCGCCTACGCGCGTCGTTTGGAGCGCTTCGGCGCGCAGCGTGAGCGGCGGCTGTAGCCGCCCGCTCCGCATGGGCGCGGCCCGTGAGGTCGAATCCGCACGAACGCGGTCGGAGCTAGCAGGGGCAGGGGCCTGCCTACGAGCGATTGCCGCGTCAAGCCGAGACGATCTCCACCGGTTCCTGCGCCACGCGCGCAGGATAGACAGCCCTCCGGCCGATCACGTCGTGCGTGCCGGCTCCTCGGCCACGCGCGCTCGCTCGCGTCGCTGCGCGAGCTCGAGGAGCTCGGTCGTCTGCCGCTCCAGCCGCACGAGCTTCGCCGCGATTATCGCGACGTACACGAGCACGACGACGAACACGGCGCCGTACGCCAGCGCGACATACTCTCCCTGGCTCACGACAGGACTTCGCGAAGCTCTCGGAGGTTCGCATCGGTTCGCTTGCCGAGCAGCTCGACTCGGTAGAGGACGAAGGCGAGCAACGTGACGGCGGCCCACGCGACGCAGAACGTCGCGAAGATCGAGCCGCTCATCTGCGGGCCCTCGCGCGTGAAGACCGTCGGGTGGATGAGCCCTTCCGCGAGCCGGATGGCGAGGAAGCTGATCGGGATGAGAACGACCCCGAAGAGCGCGTAGACGGCGGACGAGCGAGCGCGGCGTGGTCCCTCCGGAAGCGAGAAGCGGAGCATGAAGTACGCGCAGTAGAAGAGGAACAGGACGAGGAACAGGACGAGCTGGTCCTCGCTCCAGAGCCACCAGTGCCCCCAGGACGCCTTCGCCCAGATCGATCCGGTCAGCAGGGTGAGTACTCCGAAGATCGTTCCCTGGTGCACGGCCACGTAGCTCTCGAGGTCGTAGCGCTCGTCGCCGCGCCAGAGCAGGAACAGCGCCTTCAACGCTCCCAGGCCGAAGCAGAAGTACGCCGTCAGCGCGATCGGGACGTGGATGTAGAAGATCCGCTGCGAGACGCCCTGGTCCGCGTCCTCGGGGGCAATGACGAGGGCGAGCACGAGCGCGACTCCCATGAGCAACGCGGCGAGAACCGCAAGAGCCGGAGTGCTGCGAATCGAGGCGGGAATGGTCAGTGCGTTACTCGGTGACGACGTACTCGAAGGACGCCCACGAGAGTACCGCGAAGACCGCGTCGTACAGCGCGAGAAAGAGCAGGAAGCGGCCACCGTGCGGCGAGATCGCAGCGCCGACTCCACCGACCACGAGCGGTATCGACAGCGGGAGCACGAGCAGCGGGAGCACGAGCTCGCGCGCACGGCTCGCCGCGGCCATCGCGGCCAGCAGCGAGCCGACGACGCAGATCCCGATGTCCGCCAGGATCACTCCCACAATCGCCGTCGCGTCCAGCGGAGCGAAGAAGAGTGCGAACGCCGGCAGGGCCACCACCTGGGCGGCAAGCAGGAACGCGAGCGTGGCAAGCGTCTTGCCGAGCCAGATCGCGCTCCGGTCGCACGGCGCGAGCACGAGCCCGTCGAGAACACCGTGCTCCTGCTCGGGCACCCACGCGCGGGCGAGACCGAGCAGCGCCGTGAAGATGATGGCGACCCAGAGCAGTCCGTACGCCGCGTCGTCTTGCGTCTCGGCAGGAAGAGCGAAACGGAAGACGACGAGTGTCGAGAGAACGAACAGCAGCATCGCCGGAAGCGTGTCCCGCGCCCTGAGCTCGACCTTCAGATCCTTGCGCGCTAGCGCCGTCACGTCGGAGACGTACCTCATGCGAGAGCGAGCCTCGCGGTCGCGTGCCGCTCGAGCCGGCCGGGATCATGCGTGGTCACGATGAGCGTCCGTTTCCCGTACAGCTCCTCGAGCTCGCGGTCGAGCAAAGCGGCGCCCGCCTCGTCGAGCGCCGAGAACGGCTCGTCGAGCACGAGCAGGTCCGGTTCGTGCAAGAACGCACGGCAGAGAGCGAGCCTCTGGGTCATCCCTCGGGAGTACGTCGCCACGCGCTCGCTCCGCGCCTCCCAGAGCCCGAACCGCTCGAGCAGCATGCCGATCCGCTCCCTCCGCTCCGGGATCCGATACAGCCGGCCGAAGAGGTCGAGGTTCTCGATTGCCGTCAGCTCGCGGTATACGAGCGGCTCATGGGAGAGGAAGCCGAGGCGCGACCGATCGGCGTCGACCTCGAGCGTCCCGCGCGAGGGGACTGCAAGCCCTGCCACGAGCCGCATCAGCGTCGTCTTCCCGGAGCCGTTGGGCCCGGTGACGACGAGCGTCCCGCCGCGCTCGAGCTCGAACGAGACACCGTGGAGCGCACGGCGCTGCCCGAACCTCTTCTCGACGTCCCGAGCGCGTATCACCCGGAAAACGCTACTCGGAAAGTGCGGTGCCGTACGAAAGTCGCCCCTGCCGACCATCTCGAAGCCGTCGCCGGTAACGGTGATCCTCTTGCCGGCGACCAGGCCCTCGAGCGCAGGCCTGCCGTGTAGTTCGTGCGCGGCCGCCAGTGCTGCAGCGTCCGCGGCGTCCTGCGCCGTCTTCTTGACGACGTACCAGTAACCGACGTCACCGTGATCGCGCCGAGGCCGAGGAGCAGAGGCAGTACGAGGGCGGCGAGCACGATGGTCTGCCCGGCCTCGTAGCGGAGGCGGCCCTTGACGGCTCGCAAGTGTAGGACCCGCGCCGGGTGTCGCCCGGCCAGGCGACAGGTCAGACGAGCACGTCGAGCGCGACGAACCCGAAGAACACGAGGCTGATGACTCCGTTCACGGTGAAGAACGCCGCATCGAGTCGCCGAAGATCGCCCGGCCGGACGAGCGAGTGCTCATAGGCGAGCAGCGCAGCGACGGAAACGACGCCGAGCCAGTACGAGAAGCCGACCTCGAGCCCCGCGCCGGCCAGGGCCAGGAACGCGACCGTGAGAGCGTGAAACGCCCGCGCACCGGCGAAGGTGCCGTGCTCCCCGAAGCGAGTGGCCCAGGAGTGCAGCCCCTCGCGCCGGTCATGCTCAAGGTCGTAGAGCGAGTAGAAGAGATCGAAGCCTGCGACCCAGCAGAGAACTGCCGCGCCGAGTGCCCAGGCCTCCCACGGCGCCGTCCCCGAGACGGCGAGCCACGCACCGACCGGGGCGAGCCCGAGGCACGCGCCGAGCCAGAGGTGGCACACCCACGTGAAGCGCTTCAGGTATGGATAGATGACGAACATCACCACCGGGATCGGCCACAGCCAGCGGACGATCGGGTCGAGCTGGAACACCGCGACCAGGTACACCGCGAAAGCCGCGCCGCAGAGAACGAGAACCTGCGCGCGCGTCAACGACCCGCTGGGCAGCTCACGGCCTGAGGTCCGCGGGTTACGTGCATCGAGCTCGGCGTCGATTAGCCGGTTCAGCGCCATCGCGAGCGTTCGGGCTCCGACCATCGCGATCGTCACCCAGGCCATGTCTCCGAGGCCCGGCCAGCCGCCGACGGCGAGAAACGCTCCGACGTACGCGAACGGCAACGCGAACACGGTGTGCTCGATCCGGACGAGCGAGGCAAGCCTCCGCGGAAGCGGCGCGACAGCAGTCGTCACGTCTGTCGGTGGGTCGTGGCGGTGTCGCCGGACGCGAGCTCGAGGCCGTGCTGAAGCGCCGGGCGCAGCACGGCGAAGCCGTCCCTGCACCCGCCGGGCGATCCGGGGAGGTTCACGACGAGCGTTCGTCCGCGGAGCCCGGCCAGCCCCCGGGACAGGAGGGCGTGAGGCGTCTTCGCGATCGCATCGGCGCGAATCGCCTCCGAGATCCCCGGTGCCTCGCGGTCGAGGACGGTCCGCGTGGCTTCCGGAGTCACGTCCCGAGGCGCGAACCCCGTGCCGCCCGTTGTCAATATGAGCAACGCCTCCTCCGCAAGCTCGGCGATCGCTGTCCCCACGACCTCGCGGTCGTCCGGAACGACCCGGCGTGCGACGTCGAAGCCCTCCTCGCGCAAGAGCTCCTCGAGCAGATCGCCGCTCTTGTCGTCCCGAACGCCCGCGTGCACACCGTCCGAGACCGTCAGCACCGCCGCGTTCATTCGATCGTCTCTTTCGACTTCCCGATCAGCCGCACGTCGGAGATCTCCATCTGCTTGTCGATCGCCTTCGCCATGTCGTACACCGTGAGAGCGGCAACGCTCGCCGCGACGAGCGCCTCCATCTCGACGCCCGTCTGCGCGACAGTCTCGGCGGACGCCTCGATCTCGACAGTATCGTCGCCGACCTCGAGCGTGACCTCGACGTGCGTGAGCGGAAGCTGATGGCAGAGCGGGATGAGCTCGGCTGTGCGTTTCGCCGCCATGATCCCCGCGAGCTGCGCGGTCGCGAGCGCGTTGCCCTTCGGAAGGTCGGCGAGCCGGGCGGCGGTCTCCGCGGCCATCCGCACGCGCGCCCGCGCGACGGCACGGCGTCGCGAGACCGGCTTGCCGCCGACATCGACCATCCGCACGTCGCCCGCCTCGTCGATGTGCGAGAGGTCGCTCACGCGCCGCCCTCGTCCATACGTGGATCGTAGTCCGGGGGGAGCGGCGCTATGAGTGCGCCACGTTTTCACGTGAAAACGAGGGCGCTGCCACCGGGGCCGTTTCGCCTCGAAGCTCGAGCGCGAAGACGGTGCGGCCCGTCCGTGACTCGACGGCGACCCCGCCGTCCATGAGCCGCGCGAGCTCCTTCGCGATCGCAAGGCCGAGGCCGCTTCCCCAGGCCACCCCTCCCTCCACCCGATAGAAGCGCTCGAAGATCGCGGCCTGCTGCCCGGGAGGAATGCCCGGTCCCGCGTCCTCGACCTCGAGCACGGCCCTCGCGCCTCGCCGCCGGGCGCGCACGACGACCGGCGTTCCCGGTGGCGTGTGCACGAGCGCGTTCATCAGGAGCGCCCGGCCGGCCTGGAGCACTCGCTCTTCGTCTCCGAGCGCCCAGACCTCGCCGTCAACGTCCGGCTCGACCGCATGGTCGGTCGCGGCCCCGATGTGCTCGAGCTCCTGGACGAGCGAGCGGGCGGCTTCCCCGAGGTCCACCGGCTCGGATACGACGCGCAATTGCCCCGCGTCGACGCGGGAGAGGTCGAGCAGATCGGTCGAGAGCTTCGTCAGGCGCTCGACCTGCGTCTGCATGGTCGCGAGGAAGTCCTTCCGCGTGGCCTCGTCGAGCTCCTCGTCGCTCAACAGCTCGAGGAAGCCGCTGATCGAGAAGAGCGGAGTCCGAAGCTCGTGCGAGGCGTTCGCGACGAACTCCTTGCGAGCCGTGTCGAGCTGGGCGAGCTGAACGCGCATGCGGTCGAATGCCCGCGCGAGCTCGCCGATCTCGTCGTCGCCGCGATCGATGACGGGGTGATCGAAGTCACCTCCTGCAATACGCTCGGCCGCCGTTTCGAGCCGCAGCAGGCGCCGCGCGAGCATCCCGGACGCGAACAGGCCGAGTGCGAGGGCGAGGGCGACAGCGAACGCAGTCGCGAGCAGGAGCCGCTGGCGCACGAGGCGAACCGTTGCGAGAGAGTCCGCCAACGGTGCCCGGAACAGCACGACGGCGCCCCACTCGAGCGGCACCGCGACTTCGGCATTGTCTCCGCTCGCCTGAACCACGCGCCCGCGGCGGGTCTCACCGCTCTCCAGGGCCTCCAGCGCGACGTCGTCGTTCTCGACGTCCTGCGAGCCCGTCCGCTGCGAGTCCGCACCGACCGTCACGGCCGGGGGGTTCCTGGTGAGCACGTCGTAGGCCACGACGCGCGAGCTCGTCTCGAGCGCCCAGGAGTCCACGGTCCTCTGCCAGCGGAAGCGGTCCGGCGGTAGCTCTCTCGCGAGAGGAGCGGAGAGCCTTTCGAGCTGGTCGAGCCTCGCGTCGACGAGCCGCTGCTCGAGCGAGGGGATGACGATCACGTATGCCGCCCCTAGTGATGCGGCCACGATTCCGACGAGCGCGAGCGCTATGCGAACGCGGATTCCGCCGGGAATCCTCACCGGACCGTCACTCTTCTCTGAAGCGGTAGCCGGCCCCCCGGATCGTGAGGATCAGCTCGGGAGTGCTCGGATCGCTCTCGATCTTCTCCCGCAGGTGACGTACATGGACGTCGATCGTCCGTGGCTCACGGTAGTCCGCGCTTCCACGAAGCCGCTCGAGCAGCTCGCGCCGCGAGAACACGACGCCCGGATTCGAGGCCAGGACCGCGAGCAGCTCGAACTCGATGAAGGTCAGCTGAACTGGCTCGCCACGCACCTCCACGCTCCGTCGTGGGATGTCGATCCGAAGCTCTCCACGCTCGATGAGGTCTTCGCGCTCGCGTGCGAGGTGCGGCGTGACCGCCCGTCGGAGAAGTGCTCGAACGCGACTCCGGAACTCGCGGATGGAGAACGGCTTGGTGATGTAGTCGTCGGCCCCGAGCTCGAGCCCGAGCACCTTGTCGAGCTCGTCGCCGCGCGCCGTGAGCATGATGATCGGGACGGTGCTCTCTCCTCTGAGGCGCTTGCACACCTCGAGACCGTCGAGTTTCGGGAGCATCACGTCGAGCACCACGAGATCGACCTCCTCCTCCGCGAAGCGCGAAAGCGCCTCCTCGCCGTCGCGCGCCTGGACGACGCGGTAGCCGTCCCGCTCGAGCGGGTACGTCAGAAGCGTCTGAATCGAGTCCTCGTCGTCGACGAGGAGGATTGTCGAAGGGTTCGGCATCGGTGCGGAAGCGAGGGGCGCGCGGCTGCCTGCCCGCTTACTATAGCCCCGCGATGGAAGCGGCTCGGCCCGGCGGGCGGAGACGGGCGCCGCGCCGCGGCACCGTCGACCAGCCTCTGAACACGCGTCTGGTGCGGGTCTCCTCGCTCATCGTCGTACCCGCGCTGCTCGCACTGCTGTTCTCCGTCTCGGCAACGGGAACACTCCCTCGTCCTCAGCTCGACCCGCTCTTCGACCAGGAGACAGCGGCAACGCTCGCCACCGAGCTCTCCTCGACCTATCCGTCGCGAGTTCCAGGTACTCCGGAAGCCGCCGACGCCGCGCTCTGGTTCAGCCAGTCGGTATCCGCGTTCGGGCTCCAGGTCGAGGAGGACGTCTGGACCGAGGATCTCCCGGAGCTCGGAGAGGTGGAGCTCCGGAACGTCGTCGCCGTCGTGCCGGGACGGTCGGATCGGGTCGTGCTGGTCGTTGCTCATAGGGACAACGCCGGGGCGGCGCTGCCGTACGGCGACAACGCGTCCGGGACATCGGCGCTGATCGAGATCGCGCGTGGCTTTGCGCGGTTGGGAGCGACTGCATCCCCTCGTCCACAGCGGACCCTCGTGCTCGTCTCGACCGACGGTGGCGCGTACGGCGGCGCCGGAGCGGAGCGATTCGCAGCCCGGTCACCGTTCGCGGAGGCGGCGTTCGCGGGGGTCGTCCTCGACGGAATCGCCGGCGGGGGCCGTCCGGCTGTGGCCATCGCCGGCGACGAGCCCCGCTCCCCCGCGCCTGCACTCGTCCGGACGGCCATGTCGCGAGTCGAGGAGCAAACGCGGACGGAGCCAGATCTGGCCGGGATCCCCACCCAGCTCGTCGACCTCGGCGTTCCTTTCGCGTACAGCGAGCAGGGCAGGTTTCTCGCGTCGAGCATCGCCGCGGTCACCCTCACGACCCGCGAGCCGGGCGAGCCGACAGTGCCTGTCGGCGATCCTGCAACGCAGATCTCGTTCGAGCAGCTCGGCGAGATGGGGCGGGCAACCGAGGTGCTCGTCGGCTCGATCGATGCAAGCGTCGGCGCGGCCTTTCGCACACCGGACAGCGTCTTTCTCCGGGACCGCGTGGCTAGCGGCTGGACGGTGCGACTGACACTCCTCATCGCCGTCGTGCCCTTTGCGCTCGGAGCGCTCGACCTCCTCGTCCGCGGTCGGCGGCGCAGCCTTCCGCTGGCGCCCGCAGTGCGTGCCCTCCGCGCACGCTTCCTCTTCTGGCTCTACGCGGGTCTGCTCTTGTGGATCGCAGGGGTCGCCGGAATCCTCCCCACGGGCGCTGCCCTCCCCCTGCCCACCCATGCCGCGCTCCTCACGGACTCGCCCCTCGCCGGGCTCGGCCTGCTCGCGATTGCGCTCGGGGCAGGCTGGCTGGTCACGCGACGTCGACTCACGTTCCCGGGACGGGCAGCTCCTGAGGAACGTCTTGCCGGTTACGCCGTCGCGCTGGCGTGGCTCGCAGTCGTGGCGGTCGTGATCGGGCTCGTGAGGCCGTACGCGCTCGTGTTCGTGCTCCCGTCGCTGTACGCGTGGTTGTGGCTCCCACTCCGGGCCCGCGCCTGGACGAGGGCGGGGCTCTTCGTCCTCGGGCTGCTCGGGCCGCTCGTCGGGCTCGCCGTGCTGGGCTCGCAGCTCGGCCTCGGGCTTCTGGACGCCGGTCTCTACGTCCTCGGGCTCGCGAGCGTCGGCTACGTCTCGTGGAGCGCAGTGCTCCTCGCCCTGGCCTGGGCGACGGCGGCCGCGCAACTCGGGACGCTCGCATTCGGCCGTTATGCGCCGTACGCCGGCGGTGTCGAGCCGCCGCCCGCAGGCGTCCTCCGAAGCGCGGTTGGAGCAGCCGTCTTGCGGTCGCGCAGGACCTACGCGAGGACGAGGTAGCGAACCGGAGCGCCTGCGCTCGATTAGCCCCTCTCCGCGAGGCACATGGATGAGCGCAGCGGCAGAGGCTGCGCGAACGATCATGTGCGACTCCTGACCCGGAACGGGCTCGAGCACGACACCCGAATCCGATGCACCGCGCCGCGCCCTGACGAACTCGTCGCGGTGAGCGTTCCGTCGCAGGGGGGATCCTGCGCGCCCGTGCTCGTAGTCCGGGCCGACGTCGCTTGCTCCCTGCAGCGCGAGCAGCGCCGGGCCGACGAAGACGAGCGATCCGACGAGTGACGAGACCGGGTTTCCCGGGAGACCGAAGACGAGCGTCGCTCCGCGAGTGCCGAACGAGAGCGGCTTCCCGGGCTTCACGGCGACCCCCCAGAACTCCTCCTCGACGCCGAGCTCGGTCGCGATCCCGCGCACGAGGTCGTGCGGGCCCACCGAGACACCACCAGAGCTCACGAGCACGTCTGCCGAGAGCCCGCGCTCGAGAGCCTCCCGATGCGCTGCCTCGTCGTCGGACACGACCGGCAACAGCTCGATCTCGGCGCCGAACCGTGCGAGCATCGCGGCGATCATCGGCCGATTGGACTCGTAGATCTCGCCCGGCCGGAGGGCCTCTCGTTGAGCGCGGAGCTCCGTCCCCGTCGCGAGAACCGCGACCCGCGGCCTGCGGGCGCAGCTGACCTCGCCCACCCCCGAGGCAGCAAGCGCCCCTATCTGTGCGGGACCGAGGCGTGCTCCGGCCTCCACGACGACCTCGCCGGCTAGCACGTCGCCTCCACGCGGTCTGATGTGCGTCGCCGGATCGACGTGCTCGGAGATCTGGACATGACCGTCCTGCTCGACGACGCGCTCGATCGGGACGACGGTGTCGGCTCCGTCGGGCACGGCGCCGCCCGTCGCAATCGCAGCAGCCGAGCCGGGCGCGAGCGGCTCGGCCGACGGGAGCCCGGCGGCCACGCGAACCGCGATCGGCAGCTCCCCGGGCGTGTCCCGCGCGCGTACGGCGAAGCCGTCCATCGCCGAGCTCGGGAATGGAGGCAGGTCCGTTCGGGAGAGCGCAGGCTCGGACAGCACCCTGCCCGCCGCAGCCTCGAGCGGAACCGGCTCGGAAGGAAGTGCTTGTGCTCGAGCCAGTATTCGTGCGAGCGCTTCGTCGATCGTGAGCAGCTCGCCGCGCCTCGCCGGACCGCCCGTCACGGATTCCTTGGACTCGTCGTGGGGGGCTTCGAAGGCTTCTCCTCGGCCGGCTCTTCCTCCTCCGTTTCCTCCACCTCGTACTCGGGCGTGTAGTACGGGTCGTAGGAGAGCGCGTGCTCCCCACGCGTGAACGACTTCCAGGTCGGCCACTTGTCCGGCTCGGAGAAGTCCGTCTCGGGTGTGTTCTCGAGCGCCGGGTCCATGAACTTCGCCCAGATCTCGGCCGGGAACGTCCCGCCGGCGACGGCGATCCCGTGCACGTTCTCCATCGGGATCTCGCCGCGCGTGTACCCGACCCACACGGTCGTAGCGAGATCCGGCGTGTACCCCGCGAACCAGGCGTCTGCGTGCTCCTCGTTCGTCCCGGTCTTGCCCGCCGCAGGCCGTCCGATGTCCGCGCGCGTGCCCGTGCCGTAGTCGATGTTCTGCTCGAGGATGCGCGTGACCATCGCCGCGGTCCCTTCGGAGATCGCACGGCGGCGCTGCGGGACGCCCCACCCGGTCTCGCGATCTACGCGCCCGTTTCGCAGGATGACCTTGCGGATGGCCATGGGCCTGGCGTAGACGCCTTCGGCCGCGAGCGTCGCGTACGCCGAGCCGATGTCGAGCGGCGAGACGGCGATCGAGCCGAGCCCCATCGCCGGCACGTACGCCCCGTTCACGTCGAGCGGGGAGCGAACGCCCATCCGGCGTGCGACGTCGGCGATCCGCTCGGGCGTCACGTCGAGCGTCAGCTGCGCGTAGACGGCGTTGTCCGAGCGGGTCGTCGCGCTCCTGATGGAGCTCCAGCCCGAGTAGCTGTCGTCGTAGGTGTGCACGCACCACCAGCTGCCGTCCTCGCAGTTCCCGTTGGCCTTCGGCTTGTACGTGAACGGTGCCGAGACGTAGTACGTCGAGTCGGGATCGATGCCCATCTCGATCGCCGCGGCGAGCACGAACGTCTTGAACGTCGAGCCGGTCTGCCTCCGGGCCTGCGAGAGCAGGTTGAACTGGTTCTTCGGCTGGTTGGGGATGACGGCCGCCATCGCGCGGATCGCTCCCGTCCTTGGGCTGATCGAGACGATCGCCGCAGCCGGGTCTCTCGGGTAGTCGAGCGTGCTGCGGATCGCTTCCTCCGCCAGCCGCTGGTACTTCGGGCGGATCGTCGTGTACACGCGAAGCCCGCCCGAGCGCACGCGCTCCGGCCCGTACACCTCGATCAGCTGGTCGCGGACGTATCCGAAGAAGTAGGGCTCGCGGATCTCGGTGTAGAGCCTGCTTCCGGGGCGAAGGCGAACGTCGGAGGCAACCGCCTTCTCGTAGCGAGCGCGCGAGATCGCACCTGTATCGAGCATCGCGGTGAGGACCTCGTTCCGCCGCGCCAGGGCCCGCGCCGGAGCGACGAGCGGGTCGTACGACGACGGGGCCTGGGTCAGCCCGGCGAGGAACGCGGACTCCGAGAGCGTGAGCTCCGCGGCCGGCTTCGAGAAGTAGGTTCGCGACGCCGCCTCGATCCCGTACGCCTGGTTTCCGTAGTAGACGCGGTTGAGGTAGGTCGTGAGGATTCGCTGCTTCCCCCACGCTCCATCGAGCTTCGTCGCCAGGCAGGCTTCCTTCAGCTTCCGCTGGATCGTGCGGTCCTGCGAGATGTAGAGGTCGCGGACGAGCTGCTGCGAGATCGTCGAGCCGCCCTCGACGATGCGACCCGCGCGAACGTCCGCGACCGCCGCCCGGGCGATGCCCTCGAGGTCGATCCCTCCGTGCTCGAAGAACCGGCGGTCCTCGACTGCGATCGTCGCCTTCCGGATCCAGATCGACATGCCCGCCGCAGTCACCGGCTGGCGGTTCCGCTCGGCGGGAATCACGCCGAGCAGGGTCCCGTTCGCCGCGTACACGAACGAGTTCCGGCCGAGCTCGGCACCCCGGAGCGAGCGCAGGTCACAGGACGAGCCGTACGCAAACACCGCCGCGCCGCCGCCGACGGCGGCAGCCGTCCCGATCGCGACGATCGCGACCACGGTGGCGAGGATCGCGGTTCGTCTGCGGCGCTTCCGGACCGCACGCTGGCGGCGGTGGCGTGCGAGCAACAGCTCTGGCTCGAGCGGAGGCCGGCGGCGTCGGTCCGGGCTCATGCGGTGATGGTAGAGGCCACCACGCCGTTCGGTTCGACGGCGCTGCCGCGGCTCCTCACCTCGGCGGCGCTGCGGCGTGGTGGAATGCACGCCGATGGAGACGCACGTCGCAGCCCGCCCGGCCCCGTGGCGGCTCATCGCGTGGCTCACGTTCGTGCTCGTGCTCGCCGCGCTCTCGTACGCGAGCCGGCTGAGCGGCGAGGACCCGCCCGAGGACCTCGCCTACCGTTACTCGTCCTCGGTCGCCGCCCTCGTCCAGTACGCGCTAATGCTCGGGATCCTTCTCCTCATCGCTCGGGGGCTACCGCTACGCGAGGTCTTCGCGCTCCGTAGACCGTCGTCGTGGCCACGTGCGCTCGGCTACGCGGCGATCGCGCTCGTCGCGATCTGGGTGGCCAGCGCAGCACTCGCTCCGTTCCTCGACGCGAACGACGAGCAGGGCTTCGTCCCCGACGACTGGGACTCGAGTCGTTTCGGTGCATTCGCCGCGTTCTTCGTCTCGGTCGCCGTCGTGGCACCGATCGTGGAGGAGCTCACGTACCGCGGACTCGGGTTCTCGCTCTTCGCGCCCTACGGCACTGCGGTCGCGATCGTCATGACAGGCTTCCTGTTCGGCGTCGCTCACGGCCTCCTCGTCGCGCTTCCGATCCTCGTCATCTTCGGGCTCGCGGTCGGGTGGCTCCGGGCGAAGACTAACAGCGTCTACCCGTCGATGTTCCTCCACGGGATCTTCAACGGCGTCGCGTTGATCGTGTCGGTAGCCGTGGTCGACTAGAGGGCTAGTCGTCGTCCTCTTCCTCGAGCTCCTCGAGGCTCGAGGCGAACTCCTCGGGCGTGACCGTCTCGAGGAACTTCCGGAACTCGGCAGGATCGAGGTCCGCGAGGCTCGATGCGATCACGAGCCCGGGCTGCTCGTCGTCCTCGGCCTGGAACTCGATCCCGGACTCGGCGATGACGTCGTCTGAAGCGAAGATGCGGGCCTCGCAGCGCACGGCGAGGGCGATCGCATCCGAGGGCCGCGAGTCGATCTCGAACTCTTTGCCGTCCTGCACGATCGTGATCCGCGCGTGATACGTGTTCTCGCGAAGCTCCGTGACCTCGACCTTCGCGATCTCCCCCTGGAGCTCCGTGATCACGTCGGTGAGCAGGTCGTGGGTCATCGGGCGCGGCGGCGAGGCGCCCTGGAGCTTCATGAGAATGGCCGCAGCCTCGGCATGCCCGATCCAGATTGGGAGGAACTTGTCGTCGTCGGCCGTCTTCAAGAGGACGATCGGCTGCTTCCCGATCGGCTCGAAGCTGACGCCGTAGAGGGTCATCTCACGCATCGCCTGGCCTGGCCATGTTAGTCACAGGGGGTGCGCTACAGTTCGGCGCCCAGGAGGAAAAGCGGGCGATTAGCTCAGTCGGTTAGAGCGCCGCTCTGATAAGGCGGAGGTCCGTGGTTCGAGTCCACGATCGCCCATCCCGCGCTCTCGGCCTCGGCTTCAGGCGGCGGCTTCGAGGGACTCGACGAGCTCCGCGAGCGCGGTCTCGTCCTCGAAGCGGATCTCGAGCGCGCCGCTCGTCACCCGCGCCGGCAGGCCGGTCAGCCGCTCGGCAGCGGCCTTTGCCCGCGACACGAGCTCCGGATCGAGAGTCGCTGCCCGACGCGGCCGTCGCTTCGCGCCGCCGCTCTGTGCCGCGCGCTCCGCACCGCGCACGGTCATCCCCTCGGTCGTGATGCGCCGGGCAAGCCGTCTGCGAGCATCGTCGTCCGGCAGGGAGAGCACGGCGCGGGCGTGACCCTCGGTCAGGTCCCCCCGCGCGAGCATCCACAGCACGTCCTCGGGGAGCTCGAGCAGGCGCAGGCGGTTCGACACGCCGGACTTCGACCGCCCGACGCGCTCCGCGACGTCTCCGAGCGAGAGCTCGAACTCGTCGACGAGGGACGCGTAGGCACGGGCCTCTTCGACCGGCGACAGCTGCTCGCGCGCGACGTTCTCCACGAGCCCGAGCAGTAAAGAGTCCCGATCCCCGACGTCCTTCACGAGCGCCGGCAGAGTCGGCGTTCCCGCAGCCTGCGCCGCCCGCCAGCGGCGCTCTCCGGCAATGAGCTCGAAGCCGCCTTCCGCCCGCCTTCGCACGACCACCGGCTGAAGGACGCCCTGGAGCCGAATCGACGCGGCGAGGCCGGCCGCGGCTTCGGGCTCGAAGCGGCGGCGCGGCTGGCGCGGATTCGGGTGAATCGCCTCGACGGGCAGGTGCAGCAACTCGGGCTGCACGGCGTCGCCGAGCAGGACTTCGAGGCCGCGGCCCAGCCCACGACGCTCCTGCCCGCGCCGTTCCCTAGGAACGCTCGACAAGCTCCATCGCCACCTTCCAGTAGGCCTGCGCGCCGGCAGACCGGCGGTCGTAGGCAATCGCGGGGAGTCCATGACTCGGTGCTTCGGCGAGACGCACCGACCGGGGCACGATCGTCGTGAAGACGAGGTCGCCGAAGTGCCGGCGCAGCTCCGCCTCGACCTCGGAGGACAAGCGGGTTCGGCCGTCAGCCATCGTCAGCAGAACGCCCACGACCGCGAGGTCCGGGTTGAGCCGCGCCTTGACCAGGTTGATGGTGCCGAGGAGCTGCGAGAGCCCCTCGAGCGCGTAGTACTCCGCCTGGACGGGCACGAGCGCACGGCTGGCCGCCGCGAGGGCGTTCACCGTGAGCGGTCCGAACGACGGCGGGCAGTCGAGGAAGACGAACGAGTATCCGTCGAGGTCTCCGTCGAGCGCGTCGGCGAGGTAGCGCTCACCGCCCTCGCGAGCCGCAAGCTCCACGGCCGCGGCGGCGAGGTCGTGCTTCGCGGCCACCAGGTCGAGGTTCGGGAAGCGCGTCGGATGCGCGAGCGACGAGAGCGGCACCCCGTCCAGGAGCTCGTGCGTCGACGACCCGTTCGCGCGGACGCCCAGCCCGGAGGTCGCGTTCGCCTGCGGATCGAGGTCGATCAGAAGCACCCGCTCGCCCGCTTCGGCGAGGCAGGCGCCGACGTTGACCGCGGTCGTCGTCTTGCCGACGCCGCCCTTCTGGTTCGCCACTGCGTAGACCCGGGCGGGCACGACGCGAGCGTATCGGCGGCTTCGGACGCCGAGCTCAGGCGAGAGGGCGTTTCTTCGCCATGCCCGAGCGCCGCGGAAACCCTGCCGGCGTGGGGCCGGTCTTCCTGAGCACGAGCAGGCCGTCGCGGCTCTCTTCCAGCACGGCTTCGAGCCGTTCCGCGACACGGGCGACGGCCGCCTCGTCGGCCGTCTCGCCCGTCCAGAGCACGGCGATGCCGCCTGGATGAACGAGCGGCAGGCACAGCTCGGCTGCAACTGGGGGTTTCGCGAGCGCCTTCGCGAGCGCGATGCCGAACGCATCGAGTGGCTGCTCCTCCGCGCGCCCCCACACGACCTCGAGATTCGGGAGCAGAGAAACGTACCTCCGCAGGAACTCGCACTTCTTGCGCTGGGACTCGAGCAGCGTGACGCTCCGGCCGGGCACCGCCGCAGCGAGCGGTATCCCGGGCGAGCCGCCGCCGGAGCCCACGTCGACGAGCGCACCGGGATTCGCTTCGACGAGCGGCAATGCTCGCAGCGCGTCGTCGAGCAGCACACGTCTCGCGTCAGCAGGCGAGTGGAGCGCCGTCAGCCCGGGTGTCGACGTGACGTCCTCGAGCCAGCGCTCGAGCACTTCCTCGGCCATGCCGCCGCTCAGTCCGCGAAGTGACGCGGGAGCACGACGACAAAGCGATTCGGCTCGGTGCCCTCG
This sequence comes from uncultured Actinomycetes bacterium, assembly GCA_963848405.1. Classification (GTDB taxonomy): domain Bacteria; phylum Actinomycetota; class Thermoleophilia; order Gaiellales; family Gaiellaceae; genus GMQP-bins7. The sequence continues at coordinate 199,633 of CAWKDP010000026.1, forward strand.
CTCATCGTCTGCACCTCCGGATCGTCCTTCAACGCCTCGTGGACGATCTTGCGCTCTACTGCGGTCATCGGCTCGAGCGCAACCCGTTCGCCGGTGCTGGTCGCGCGTTGCGCCGACTGCGTCGCGAGAGCGTGGAGTGAAGCGGTCCGCCGCGCGCGGTAGCCGCCCGCGTCGACGATGACGTCGTGCTCACCACCTTCGGCGCGAACGACCGCGTTGGCCAGGTACTGGATGGCGTCGAGCGTCTGGCCGTGCTTTCCGATGAGGAGGCCGAGGTCCGCGCCGGAGCAGGTCACGGTCACCGTGCCCTCGCGCTCCAGCGCCGTGGCGGAGACGCTTGCGCCGATGGCATCGGCGATCCTCTGCACGAACTCGCGAGCAGCGATCACCTCCGGCGAGGCGTCTGACGAGTCCCCGGGAGCAGTGACCTCCGCGACGACCTGGGCCGGCGTGAAGCCGACGCCGAGCAGCCCGCGCTCGCCTTCGGTGACGACCTGGAAGCGCACGCTCTCCCGGTCGAAGCCGGGCACGAGCTGCTCGAGCTCGCGGAGCGCGGCCCACTTCGCCTCGCCGACCGTCTCGCCGGTCGCCTCGACACGGACTGCCGTCATCGTCTTGGTCTTCCGCCGCGCTTGCGCTTCACCTTGCGCGGCGGGCCGGACCGGGAAGGAGCCGTTGCGGCCTTGCTCGAGCCCGACGCGGCAGGCTCGCCGTTCGCCGAGACCTCCTTCGGCGGAGTGCGGCTCGTTCGCTTCGGAGGAGGAGCAGGCTTGGGCATTTGCCTGCGCGTGACGAGGCCTTGGCCAGTCGTCCAGAGGTTCGTCGTGAGCCAGTAGATCATGAGCCCGCTCGGGAAGCTCAGGATGAACGGGATGAAGACGATCGGCAGCACCATGATCATCACGCGCTGCGCCGTCGACTGCATCTGCGTGGACATGAGCCACGTCGAGGTGAGCTGGCTCGCGACGTAGACGACGAGCAGGAGCGGCCCCCAACCGTCCTGTGTGTCGGCGGTGATGTCGACGAGGTTCAGCCACTCGAGGGTCGACTCCGGGAACCGCGGGAAGATCTCCGAGTCGAAGTCGCGGAGCACGAAGAAGAGCGCGATGAAGATCGGGATCTGGAACACGATCGGCAGGCAGGCCGCGTACGGGTTGATCTTGTTCTCTTTGTAGAACTTCATGAGCTCTTCGCTCTGCTTCTGCCGGTTGTCCTTGTAGCGCTGCTGGATCGCCTTCATCTCGGGCGCGTGCAGCTGCAGGCTCTGCATCGAGTGGATCTGGCGGAGCGCGACCGGTACGAGCAGGATGCGCACGATCACGGTCAGCGCGACGATCGACCATGCCCAGGTCAGTCCACCTGTCTCGTGCAGCCAGATGAGGACGTCGGTGAGGACGTTCTCGATCGGGGTGAGGATGCCGCCGACGATCACGGGTTCGCCTTCGGGTGCCGGTGGAGCGGGAAGAGCGTCTGGTCGTGCGCGTAGTCGACACCGCCGTGGCTCCAGGGATTGCAGCGCAGGAGCCGCCAGCCTGCGAGCACCGTGCCCCGGACGAGGCCGAACTCACGCATGGCGTCGAGCGCGTACTGCGAGCAGGACGGGTGGTATTTGCACGTGCCGGGCGGAGTCAGCAGCCCGAACGTCCAGCGCCACGCATGCACCAATGCGATTCCGAGATAACGCGGCCTCAGGTAGCTCACGCGCGCACTTTCTCGAGCACCTCGCCGACCTCGCCCGCGAGCCATTCGCCTCCTCGCGACTCGGCGGGCTCGACAAGCCCGGGACGCGCGACGAGCACGTAGTCCTTCCCTGCGGGCACCTGGTCGAGTAGCGATCGCCACACCTCGCGCAGCTGCCGCTTGATGCGATTCCGGGACACCGCCGACCCGACCGACCGCGGCACGGCCAGGCCGAGGCGAGGCTCCCCTTCGGGATCCTCGTCGCGTGGGAACCAGTGCAGGGTCAGGTACCGCGTGGACGCAGAGGTGCCATGCCGGTACACCGCGTCGAAGTCCTTCGAGCGGGAGAGCCGGTGGCGGCGCTGCACCGAGGGACGTCCCTCAGGCGGAGAGGCGCTTGCGTCCTCTGGCACGCCGGCGCTTGAGGATCGCGCGGCCGCCGCGTGTCGACATCCGGGCGCGGAACCCGTGCTTGCGCTTTCGGCGGCGGACGTTCGGCTGGTAGGTGCGTTTCACGTCTTGGGAGTCTTCTTCGGAAGGAGTGCTGCAGAGAGAGGCTGCGTCGCGTCACACGTGCGCTCGACAGCCGAGCGGGCAGTATAGACAACCGTTCTCGACCGGAGGTTTTCCACAGCGGCCCTCGTGCCGGCTGTCGCGGAAATGGCTGCTCAGGCGCGGCTGCCGTTCTCTTCAGAGCCAACAAGACGGTCCTCTTCCACAGCTGTGGAAAGTTGTGTGGATTGCACAAAGTCCCTGCAAAATTGCGTCTTTTTCATCCACAGATGCCCTCGGCGAGCTCGTTGGCAGCCTGCACGAACGTTGATATGCTCGCCGTTCTCTGGGACGGCGAATGAGCGCAGCGACGGGTGGAGTACTCGACGGAACCGACTGGTGATCTGACTGCAGGGGGGCTCTGGGATGCGATCGCGATCCAGCTTCGACAGAGGCTGAGCGAGTCGACCTGGGACACCTGGTTCGGGCACGCAGAGCCTGTCGCTCTGAGTGACGGCGCCCTGGAGGTCGCCGTCCCGAACGACTTCACGCGGGACTGGATCGAGAGCCACTTCCACGGCTTCGTGTCGAATGCCGCACGGGAGTCTCTCGGCCGAGACATCGTCGTGTCGTTCTCCATTGCCGAGCATCCGCCGACGGAGCGACCCCGGCCGGCAGCGGAGACGCCGAGGGTGCGCGAGCCGGACCCCGGCTTCCGCCAGGGGCCCGAGGTCGAGCTCAACCCGAAGTACACGTTCGACCTGTTCGTAATCGGCTCGTCGAACCGCTTCGCCCACGCGGCTGCGCTCGCGGTCGCCGAGGCGCCGGCGCAGGCCTACAACCCGCTCTTCATCTACGGCGGGACGGGGCTCGGCAAGACGCACCTGTTGCAGGCGATCGGTCACTACGTGCGTCAGCACTCGCGCCGGTTGACGATGCGTTACGTGACGAGCGAGACGTTCATGAACGACTTCATCGACTCCCTGCGCGACAAGCGCATCGAGGGCTTCAAGCGCCGCTACCGGAACTACGACGTCCTCCAGATCGACGACATCCAGTTCTTCGAGGGCAAGGAGCGGATCCAGGAGGAGTTCTTCCACACCTTCAACTCGCTGTACGAGGGTGGCGCGCAGATCATCATCTCGTCGGACCGGCCTCCGCGAGAGATCGCGACGCTGGAGGAGCGGCTGCGCTCGCGGTTCGAGTGGGGCCTCCTCACCGACATCCAGCCGCCAGACCTCGAGACGCGCATCGCGATCCTGCGGAAGAAGGTCAACACCGAGCACATCGCGGTGACGGACCCCGAGGTGCTGACGTTCATCGCTAGCCGCGTGTCCTCGAACATCCGGGAGCTCGAGGGTGCCCTGACCAGGGTCGTCGCGTTCTCGTCGCTCACAGACCGCTCGATGACCGTCGACCTCGCCGAGCATGTCCTGAAGGACGTCTTCCCGCAGGGCGAGGCGGCGCCGGACGTCACGATCCCGCGCATCCAGGAAGCAGTGTCCGAGCGCTTCGGCGTCACGCTCGACGAGCTCGTCAGCCCGCGACGCTCGCAGGCCGTTGCCTACCCGCGGCAGGTTGCGATGTACCTCTCGCGCGAGCTCACGGACTCGTCGCTGCCGAAGATCGGCAAGGAGTTCGGCGGCCGCGACCACACGACCGTGATTCACGCGACCTCGAAGATCACACGCCTCATCCGCGAGGACCGGTCTGTGTACAACCTCGTGCAAGAACTCACGGCGCGCATCAAGCAGGCCCGCTGAACTGTGGGACCCGGCATCGGCCTCGTGACGGGGTGTTGACGACGTTGGCCGCCCTCAACACTCCTGTCCCCATGCGTTTTCCCCGCATGTAGCCTGCAATTCGCCCGTCTTCCCCGTAATGCACACTCCTACGACTACAACAAGCTTCTTTCAGTAATGAATACAGACATAGCCACCGCTCAAGCGCTCAAGATCAGCTGCTCCCGAAACGAGCTCGCCGCTGCGCTCGGCGTGGTGGCGCGCGGACTCTCGACTCGCAGCGCCGTGCAGGTGCTGACGGGGATCCTGCTCGAGCCGGCCGAGGGGAAGCTCACGTTGGCCGCAACCGACATGGAGCTCTCGCTTCGAGCCGGAGTCGCAGGAGAGGTGGAAGGCGAAGGTGCCGTCGTGGTGCCCGGGCGCCTGCTCGCAGACCTCGTAAAGCTGCTCCCCGACGACAGGGTGTCGCTCTCGTACGAGCCGGCGGACGGAGCACTCGAGGTGACGTCGGGCAGCTACGCGTCCAAGGTCAACGTCTACAGCGCGGAGGACTTCCCGCGTCTTCCGGGTGTCGACGTGCCGCTGCACACGGTGGACGCGCCGACGCTCCTCGGGACGATCGAGAAGGTCGCCCGTGCCGCCTCGCGCGACGAATCGCGACCCGTGCTCACCGGAATCCTGGTGCAGTTCGAGGGCAACCGGCTGACGATGGCCGCGACTGATTCGTACCGCCTCTCGGTCAAGGAGACAGAGCTGGGCGAGTCTGGACCGGAGCTCGACGCGATCATCCCGGCCCGCGCGCTGCAGGAGCTCTCACGACTCGCCGCCGGCGGCGAGACGGTGACGCTCGGAGTCCAGGAGAACCACGTCGTCTTCGGTGCCGGCGACGTCTGGTTGACGACGCGCCGCATCGACGGCCAGTTCCCGAACTACAAGCAGCTGCTCCCGGAGACGTTCGAGGTCGAGGTGACGACGCCGCGAGAGCCGCTGCTCGAGGTGATCCGGCGGGCCGGGGTGATGGCTCAGAGGAATGCACCTCTCCGCCTGCGCTTCTCCGAGGGCGAGCTCTCGGTGTCGGCGCAGACCCAGGACGTGGGCGAAGCGCGCGAGTCGCTCCAGATCGACTACGCGGGCGAGCCGCTCGAGATCGGGTTCAACCCGGACTTCCTCCGAGACGGCCTCGAAGCAGTCGGCGGCGACACGGTTCAACTGAGGCTCATCAACCCGCTGCGACCGGGGCTGCTTTCCGCACCGGACGAGAGCTTCTGGTATCTGATCATGCCGATCAGGCTCCCCGATTGAGCGGCTGATCGACGGCGTCTGATCGTCCGCCAGGCCACCCTCCGCAACTTCCGCTCGTATCCAGAGCTCGAGCTCGTCCTCGAGCCGGGGATCGTCCTCGTCTCCGGCGCGAACGGTGCGGGAAAGACGAACCTCCTCGAGGCGCTGCATGTCGGGACCCAGGGCTTCTCGCCGCGCGCGCGGAACGACGCACAGCTCGTGCGATTCGGTGAGTCCACAGGTCGCGTGCAGCTCGCGGGAACGCGGGCTGCTGCTCCGGTCGAGGTGGACGTCCTGCTCTCGCCGGGGGACACCCGCCGCGTACGGCTCAACGGGAGCCTGCTCCGCTCGGCCGAGGAGCTGCGGACGAGGCTCCAGACGTTGGTCTTCACGCCGGACCGGCTCGGCGTCGTGAAGGGAGGCCCGGCTGCCCGCCGCGCGTACTTCGACCGCACGCTGGGACGCCTGTTCCCGAGCAGAGCTCAGCTGCCCGCCGAGTACGCGGCGGTGGTCGCACAGAGGAATGCCGCGCTTCGCCGCGTGTTGCTCGGAGCATCGTCTGCTGACGCGTTGACGCCGTGGACGGAACGCGCCGTTGCCCTCGGCGAGCAGCTCGTCGCCTCGAGGAAAGAAGCGATCGAGGCGCTCTTGCCCCGGTTCGAGCGTTCTGCGGACAGCCTCGCGCTGCCGGCGGCGACGCTCGTGTACGAGGGCGATCCGGCAACGGCGGAGGAGCTCGCCGCGCGGCTCTCGCGGGACCTCGAGCGCGGTGTCACGGGTGCGGGCCCGCATCTTCACGAGATCCGCATCGAGGCGGGCGGACGGGACCTCCGGAGCTACGGATCGCAGGGCGAGCAGCGGATCGCGGTGCTCGCGCTCGTCCTCGGCGAGGCAGCGGTGATCGCGGAGCGCAACGGCGCCCCCCCGCTCGTGCTGCTCGACGACGTGCTGTCGGAGCTCGACGGCGAGCGGCGCCAGGCGCTCGGAGAGCTGATCTCGGACGGCGGCCAGACGATCGTCACGACGACCGCGGCGGCGGCGCTCCCCGTCGAGCCCGCGCAGTCGCTCCTCGTGACTCCGAGCGCCGTGGTAGCTGCCTGATGGAGCGAATCGACAAGGAAGTCGAGCGTGGCCTCGCGAAGGTCGGAGGCGGTGAGGGACTCGCCCTGGCCGAGCTCACGAGGTGCTGGCCCACGGTCGTGGGCGAGCAGATCGCGAGGAACGCGTGGCCGTTGCGGGTGGCCCGGGACGGCACGCTGCACGTCGCCACCAGCTCGGCCACCTGGGCATTCGAGCTCGATCGGATGCGGATGGAGATCGCCGAGCGACTCGCCGAGGCACTCGGGGAGAGTGCGCCGAAAGCGCTCCGGTTTCGCCCCGGACCCGTTCCCGAGCCCGGTGCGCCACAGGATCCGGAGCCTCCGCCGGCAGCGCCGGAGACGACGGCCGAGGCGGGCGTGGAAGCTGCCTCCGCGGCCTCCGCGATCGAGGATCCGGACCTGCGCGAGCTCGTCGCCAGGGCCGCCCGCGCGAGCCTGTCGAAGGCCCCCTCCGACCGCGGTTTCTGGTAGACTTGAATGCGCCCGCAAAATGGCGATTTGCAGGGCTTTTTTAATGGCTGAAGCAGCTTACACAGCAAAGGACATCACCGTTTTGGAGGGTCTCGAGCCGGTCCGGCTCAGGCCCGGGATGTACATCGGCTCCACCGGTTCGAGAGGCCTGCACCACCTGGTCTTCGAGGTGGTCGACAACTCGGTCGACGAGGCCCTCGCGGGTCGTGCCGACCTCGCGGAAGTGATCCTCCATCCGGACAACTCCGTTACCGTCCGAGACAACGGATCGGGCATCCCGATCGACGTCATGGCCGAGCAGGGACTGCCGGCGTTAACGGTCGTGCTCACAAAGCTCCACGCGGGCGGGAAGTTCGGCGGCGAGGGCTACAAGGTGTCGGGAGGGCTCCACGGCGTGGGCGTCTCGGTGGTCAACGCCCTCTCGGAGTGGCTCACGGTGGACGTCAGCCGCGACGGGAAGATATGGCGGCAGGAGTTCGCGCGCGGAGAGCCGACGGGCGACCTGAAAGCGGCCGGCCCGACGAAGGAAACCGGGACGACCATCACCTTCATGCCCGACCATGAGGTGTTCGACGAGATCGACTGGCAGGAGCAGATCCTGATCCAGCGCCTGCGCGAGACCGCATTTCTCACGAAGGGGCTGCGCATCGTCTTCACGGACGAGCGCGCGACCGGTCAGACCGTGGAGTTCCACTACGAGAACGGCATCCGGGACTTCGTCGCGCACGTGAACGAGTCGAAGGACGCGATCCACAAGCACGTCGTCTACTTCGAGGGCGAGAGCGACGACGGGCAGGTCGAGGTCGCGATGCAGTGGAACAGCTCGTACGTCGAGTCGGTCTTCTCGTTCGCGAACAACATCAATACGACCGAGGGCGGGACGCACCTCTCGGGCTTCAAGGGTGCACTCACCGGAACGCTCAACCGCTACGCGCGCGACAAGGGGCTGCTCAAGGAGAAGGAGGACAACCTCGAAGGCGAGGACGTCCGCGAGGGTCTGGCGGCGGTGATCTCCGTCAAGCTGATGAACCCGCAGTTCGAAGGGCAGACGAAGACCAAGCTGGGGAACCCTCCCGTCGAGGGTCTCGTGAAGACCACCGTCAACCAGAAGCTCGCACAGTTCCTCGAGGAGAATCCTGCGGAGGCTCGGCAGATCATCACCAAGGCCGTGTCAGCCGCCCGCGCCCGGCAGGCCGCGCGCAAGGCGCGCGAGCTCACGCGCAGGAAGAGCGCGCTCGAGAACTCGTCGCTGCCGGGCAAGCTCGCCGACTGCACGATCAAGGATCCCGACTCGGCCGAGCTGTTCATCGTCGAGGGCGACTCCGCAGGCGGCTCCGCGAAGCAGGCCCGTGATCGCACCTACCAGGCGATCCTGCCGCTGCGCGGGAAGATCATCAACTCCGAGAAGAACCGCATCAACAAGGTGCTCTCGAACAACGAGATCCAGGCGATGATCACGGCGATCGGCACCGGCTTCGGCGACGAGTTCGACATCGCGAACCTCCGCTACGGGCGGGTCATCGTGATGACGGACGCGGACGTCGACGGCGCGCACATCCGGACGCTCGTGCTCACGTTCCTGTACAGGACGATGCCCGAGCTGTTCGACCGCGGCCACGTGTACATCGCCGTGCCGCCGCTGTACCACGTGAAGCTCGGCAGCCAGGGGATGTACTTCGAGAAGGACTCGCAGCTCGAGGACCTCCTCGTGCGCGAGCGCGTGAAGGACATGACCGTCACGTCGCGTGACGACCTCGAGACGGTGCTGACGCAGGCCCGCTGGTCGCGGCTCTCCCGCGAGCTCGGCCATCTCGAGGCCTGGGCTGCGAAGCTCGAGGCCGAGTTCGGGCCGGCAGCCCGCTTCGCGATCTCGCACCGGCTCGTCGAGGCCGAGTCGGACGGCTCCGACGATGCAGCGGCGCTGATCGCGTCCCTGCCGCGCAACGGCTACGAGCTCTCCGTCGAAGAGGAGATCGGCGATCTGCTGCGCGTGCGCGTGGTCGAGACGGAGACCAGCACGGCGCATCACGTCGAGCTTCCGATCGCCATGCTCACCTCCTCGACCTACGACGCGGTGCAGCGCGCCTACGCCAAGGTCGGCGAGATCGCCGGCCTCCCGCCCTTCTCGATCGCGTTCGGGAGCAAGTCCGCGAAGGCGGAGACGTTCGAGCAGCTACGCAACGGCTCCCTGAACTTGGCGAAGGAAGGCATGCAGATCAGCCGCTTCAAGGGCCTCGGCGAGATGAACCCCGAGCAGCTCTGGGAGACGACGATGGATCCGGCCAAGCGGATGCTCGTGCGCGTCGACGTGGAGGACGCCGCGGCTGCGGACATCGTGTTCTCGACGCTGATGGGTGACCAGGTCGAGCCGCGCCGCCTCTTCATCGAGCAGAACGCGAAGGACGTCCGCTTCCTCGATGTCTGACGTCGTCGAACCACTCGGCGCCGGCCGCATCGAGCCGCGCGAGCTCGAGCAGGAGATGCGCTCGAGCTACCTCGACTATGCGATGAGCGTCATCGTCGGGCGTGCGCTGCCCGACGTCCGCGATGGGCTGAAGCCCGTGCACCGCCGCGTCCTCTGGGGAATGCACGACGCCGGCCACCAGCCAAATCGGCCGTACGTGAAGTGCGCCCGGGTCACCGGCGACGTGATGGGCAAGTACCACCCGCACGACTCGAGCTCGATCTACGACGCACTCGCGCGACTCGTCCAGCCGTTCTCGCTGCGGTATCCGCTGGTGGACGGCCAGGGGAACTTCGGCTCGATCGACGACGACCCGCCCGCCGCAGAGCGGTACACCGAGTGCCGCCTCGGCAAGCTCGCAACCGAGCTGCTCCGCGATATCGACTCGGACACGGTCGACTTCGGCCCGAACTACGACGAGTCGCGTCGCGAGCCGCAGGTTTTGCCGGCGCGCTTCCCGAACCTGCTCGTGAACGGCTCGACGGGCATCGCGGTCGGAATGGCAACGAACATCCCACCGCACAACCTCGCCGAGACGATCGACGCCGTGGTAGCGCTCATCGACAAGCCGAGCGCCAGCGTCGAGGACCTGATGAAGCACGTGAAGGGCCCCGACTTCCCCACCGGCAGCATCATCGTCGGTCGTTCGGGGATCCGTGACGCTTACCGGACGGGCCGCGGGCGAATCGTGATGCGCGCCAGGGCGCATGTCGAGGAGCTGCGGGGCGGAAAGAGCGCGATCATCGTCACCGAGCTGCCGTACGGCGTGAAGAAAGGCGGAGACGGCGGTGTGATCAGCAAGATCGCCGACCTCGTGCGCGAGAAGGTCGTCACCGAGGTCTCCGACCTCCAGGACTACTCGGACAAGACCGGGATGCGCATCCAGATCGAGCTCAAGCGGGAAGCCGTGCCCCAGGTCGCCCTGAACAAGCTCTTCAAGCACACGTCGCTCCAGACCACCTTCGGCTACAACGCGGTCGCCCTCGTCGACGGCGTGCCGCGCACGCTGTCGCTCCTCGAGTTCGTTCGGCACTACCTCGACTTCCAGCGCGAGGTCGTTACCCGCCGCTCGCAGTACGAGCTGCGCAAGGCGCTCGACCGCGCGCACGTCCTCGAGGGCTACCTGATCGCCCTCGACCACCTGGACGAGGTCATTCAGCTGATCCGCGCGTCGGACGACGCGGACGAGGCGCGGACAGGGCTCATGGAGAAGTTCGAGCTGAGCGAGGTGCAGGCGCAGGCGATCCTCGACCTCAGGCTGCGCGCGCTCACGGGTCTCGAGCGGAAGCGCGTCGAGGGCGAGTACAAGGACCTTCAGGAGCGCATCGGCGAGCTGCGGATGTTGCTCGGCGACGAATCGCGGATCGCCAATCTCATCAAGGAAGAGCTTCTCGAGATCAAGGAGATCTACGGCAAGGGGGACGATCGGCGCACCGAGATCATCGGTGCGGAAGGCGAGTTCGAGCTCGAGGACCTGATCGCAGAAGAGGACATGGTCATCGCGATCACCCGCTCCGGCTACGTCAAGCGGCTACCCGTGACGGCGTACCGCGAGCAGCGGCGCGGCGGCATCGGCGTGATGGGCATGGACCTGAAGGACGACGACTACATCGAGCATCTGTTCGTCGCCTCCACGCACGACTACATCCTCTTCTTCAGCTCGACCGGCAAGGTCTACAGGCTCAAGGTGCACGAGCTGCCGCTCGGCTCGCGCCAGTCGAAAGGCCGTGCGATCGTGAACCTGCTGCCGTTCCGGCAGGACGAGAAGGTTCGAGCGGTCATCCGGACGCGCGACTTCTCGGAGATGGAGTACCTCGTGCTCGCGACCCGCAAGGGCATCGTGAAGAAGACGAAGTTCACGGACTACAACACGCCGCTCAAGTCCGAGGGGATCATCGCGATCAACCTCCGCGAGGACGACGAGCTCGTCGAGGCCTTCCTCTCCTCGGGTGACGACGATCTCCTGCTCGTCTCGCGTCGCGGGCAGGCGATCCGGTTCCACGAGCAGCAGGCCAGGCCGATGGGCCGCGCGACCGGCGGGGTACGCGGGATGTCGCTGCGCGAGGGCGACGAGGTGATTGCCGCCGGAGTCGCTCAGGACGACGCCGACCTGCTCGTCGTCACGCAGCAGGGCTACGGCAAGCGTACGCCGATCCGCGACTATCCACGCAAGGGGCGCGGTGGGCTCGGCGTGAAGACCGTGCAGCTCACCGAGGCGAAGGGTCAGCTGGCCGGAGCCCGCCTGGTGCGGGAGGGCTATCAGGTGATGCTCATCTCGACCGGCGGAACCGTAATCAGGATGCCGGTCGAGGGAATCCGACGGGCCGGCCGCTCGACGCAGGGCGTCATCGTCATGCGTCTCCGCGGCGACGAGCGCGTCTCGGCGCTGGCACCGGTGGTGTCCGGCGACGAGGACGAGGACGAGCTCGTGGACGGCACTGTGGACAGCGCGGTGGACGGTGACGGTGTCTTGCCGGAAACCGTTGCGCCTACTGACCTCGAGGCCGATTAGGGGCCTAGTCCGAGGTTCCCCCGTACGGGTGAAACTCGAAGCAGAAGGTTTGCGTCCGCCCGCTCTGCGGGCAACAATCCGATACCAGGCATGCGGCGGCCTCGCGGACATACCTCACGCCTTCGGCGCCTAGCGATCGCGACGGCCGTCGCGGGGACAGTCGCGGCGCTCGGGGCCGGCCCTGCAGTTGCGGGGCTGGGCGACCTTGGCGAGGGCCTCCCACAGGCGGATGCGGTCGTAACCGAGGTCACCGCCACGACGAGCGAGGCGACCTCGACGGTTACGAAGACGGTTGAGGCCGCCACCGCGCCGCTCACGAGCCCGGCGCAGCCGGCTCCGGCCACCCCACCCGCGACGCCCGCGCCTGCTGCTCCGGCGTCGCCCGCACCCGCAATCACGAAGCCGATCGAGGAGACGGTCACCCAGGTCACGACGACCGTCACGCAGACCGCGGCGCCGCTCACGACTACCGTGCAGCAGGCGACGACACCGGTCGCGACAACCGCGCAGCAGGCCGTTGCGCCCGTCGTCGCTGCCGCCGAGCCCACGGTCGCACCAGTTCTGACGACCGTCGAGCGCGTCGTGGAACCGGTCATCAGCACCGTCCGGCAGACGGTTCGACCTCTCGTGGCGGCCGTGGGGCAGAACGTTGCCCCGGTCCTCGAGGTTGCTCGGCGGGCACTGGCACCCGTCGTCACGACGACGCGACAGGTTCTCGACCCGGTCCTGGGCTCGCTCACACAGGTCACATCGCCGTTGGCGGGGGCAAGGGGACAGGCCACGACTCCCGGTCGCGAAGCGGTGCGACCGGCCGGCGGCCCGGCCGCTCAGTCGCCGGGAGTCGTGCAGCCTGGCACTCCGACACCGGGTCCTGACTTCGCAATCGCGCCTGCAGATGAGGCGCTGACGACGCGGTTCAGGCGGCCCGGGGAAGCTGCTGTACCCACGCCGCGACCACGTTCGCCGGTCGCACAGCGGCAGGAACCGGGGACAACGGGCTTCGCCCCCGGATCGTGGCTCGGAGCGACGCCGTGGGCCGATCGCGAGCCCATGCCGGGCGTACGGGCCGCGACGGCGGCGCCCGCGACACCCGGGCCGCTCGCGCCCACGTGGCCGTTCGGGTTCTCCCTTTCGGCGGCGCCCTTCTCGGGCGGCGCTTTCTTCGTACCGCTGTTCGCGGCTCTGGCCGCGACTTTCCTTCTGGCAGCGCAGGGGGTGGGTCGAAGGCTCCGACCCGCACTGGCTCCTCCGCAGCTGCCCATCCTCGCACTTTCGCTCGAGCGCCCCGGCTAGGCACGGACACCTGATTCCGCGCGCCGGGAAAGGGATCCCGGCGCTGTCCTAGCAACAGCTCGAACGAAAGGATCCGACATGAAACGGTACGTCTGTACGGTCGCGACCGGCTTGCTGCTCGCGCTCGTGAGCACGGGCCCCGCGACCGCAGGACTGCCCCTCCTGGACGACCTCCAGCAGGGAACGCAGTCGACCACGTTCGGCGACCAGACGGTCGGCGAGCAGAAGAACAAGGCCGAGGTCACGCAGGGCCAGGGGAACGGAAACCTCAACATCGCCCCTGCGCTCGCCATCGGTGGTGACGCCGCGACCTGGAACGCCCAGGGCAACGACAACACCGCGCGGGCGGATCTCGGCCAGTCGAACTCCGCGAGTCAGTCGCAGGACGCGACGCAATCGCAGGAGCTCGAGCAGGACGGAAATCGCTGCTGCGGCGGTCAGAGCCAGACCGGCGAGCAGTCGGCGACCTTCGGCGACCAGACGGTCGACGAGCAGAAGAACGACGCGACCGTCGAGCAGTACCAGGGGAACGGGAACGTCAACGTCTCCCCGGCGATTGCCGTCTTCGGCGACGCGAGCACCTCGAACCAGCAGGGCAACGACAACTCGGCTGACGCGACCGTGCAGCAGGGCAACACGGCCTCGCAGTCGCAGTCGTCGAGCCAGTCGCAGTCGCTCGAGCCGAGCGGCTCCGGACGTGGCTGCTGCAACGGTCAGAGCCAGACCGGCGAGCAGTCGGCGGCCTTCGGCGACCAGACGGTCGGCGAGCAGAAGAACAGAGCCGAGGTCACGCAGGCGCAGGGGAACGGGAATGTCAACGTCTCCCCGGCCATCGCCGTCTTCGGCGACGCCGCGACCCGGAACGCCCAGGGGAACGGCAACACCGCGCAGGCGGACATCGACCAGTCGAACGAGGCCACGCAGTCGCAGTCGGCGAGGCAGTCGCAGGTGCTCGGCCAGTCGGCGGGTGGCTGCTGCAAGCCGGCTCACGGCCCCAAGCCGCCCGCGGACTGCAAGCGGGCGTCCCACGGCTGGTCGAAGCCCTGCAAGGAGCACGATCGCCCGAAGAAGGACGACTGCTGCAGCGGCCAGAGCCAGGCCGGTGAGCAGTCGGCGACCTTCGGCGACCAGACGGTCGAGGAACAGAAGAACGATGCGACCGTCGAGCAGTACCAGGGGAACGGGAACGTCAACGTCTCCCCGGCGATCGCGGTCAGCGGGAAGAAGGACCACTCCTGCCGCTCGACGTGCGGGAAGAAGGACGACCCCTGTCGCCCGAAGTGCAGCGACAAGGGGAAGCCCGCAGGCGGTGACGCTGCGACCCGGAACGCCCAGGGGAACGGCAACACCGCTCGCGCAGACGTCGCGCAAGGCAATTCCGCGACGCAGTCCCAGAACGCAACGCAGCACCAGAGCCTCGTGCAGGCCTGCAAGGAGGTGATCGGCCTCTAGGAGCGCACAGGCGCCGGCCGGGCCGAGGCCTGTCCGCCGGGCTCGGCCGGCGCTCCTGCATTCGACGCACGAGGAGGAGCTGCATGACCGTGATCGACAACAGCGAAACGAAGTGCAAGCCCAAGCTCTCGCAGCGCGAGCTCGAAGTTCTGCACCTCGTCGCCCAGGGGCTGTCCACACGCGAGATCGCCGGCGCGCTCTGGGTGACCGAGGAGACGGTCAAGAGCCACGTGGCTCGCGTCCTGCGCCGGCTGCAGGCGCGGACGCGGGCGCATGCGATCGCGATCGTCTACCGCGAGGGGCTCTGGGCGAACGGCGAGGGAGACGACCGGGGGCCGATCATGTAGCCGCCGCGCCGAACCGACGCTTCTACTCAGCGATTTACGTGCGCAGGGTCGGCCTTACGGAGTCGACCCTGCCGCCGCCGTCGTCCTGTGCCTTTTTTGCGAGCGCGGTCAGGATGTCGATCGGGATCGGGAAGACGATCGTGGAGTTGTTCGTGGAGCCGATCTCGAGGAGTGTCTGCAGGTAGCGCAGCTGCACCGTGATCGGCTCCTGGGCCATGACCGCCGCGGCGTCCTTCAGCCGCTCGGAGGCCTGGAACTCGCCCTCGGCCGAGATGACCTTGGCGCGCCGCTCGCGCTCGGCCTCCGCCTGCCTGGCCATCGCGCGCTGCATGTCGGAGGGGATCTCGACGTCCTTCACCTCGACGACCGAGACCTTGATGCCCCACGGCGAGGTCGCGTCGTCGATGATTCCCTGGAGGATCGCGTTGATCTTGTCGCGCTCGGAGAGAAGCTCGTCGAGGACGTGCTGGCCGAGAACCGACCGAAGCGTCGTCTGCGCGATCTGCGAGGTCGCGACCATGTAGTTCTCGACCTGGACGATCGCGGCATTCGCGTCGACGATGCGGAAGTACGCGACCGCGTTCACACGAACCGGCACGTTGTCCTTCGTGATCACCTCTTGCGGCGGGACGTTGAGCGTCACCGTACGGAGATCGACCTTGACCATGCGGTCGATGATCGGGATCAGGAGGAAGAGGCCAGGGCCCTTGGGCTCAGGAAGCAGTCGCCCGAGCCTGAAGATGACCCCTCGCTCGTACTCGCGCGCGACCTTGACCGCGGCGAACAGGAAGAGGAGCAGGACGATGACAACCGCGGCAAGAACGATCAGGGTGACGTTCATGTACTCGGCTCCTCCAGTGTCGGTGGCACGGATCCTACGATCAGCCGCAACTCGCGGACGTCCTCGACGCGCACGTGCGAGCCCGGGACGAGCGGCGCGTCATCGACGGTGGAGGCCCGCCAGAGCTCGCCGTTCACGCGAACGAGACCGTCGCGTTGCACGACACCTTCGTGCCCGACGATCTCCTGAGCGCCGACTGCTGCGGGCCGGCGAGCGACGCGAACGACTCTCGTCAGGGCGAATCCCAGGAGGACCGCGAGCGTGCCCGCGATCCCGAGCGCCACCGGCAGCGACACCTGATACGCCTCTCCTGCGGGGTCGAAGAGGATGAGCGCGCCGAGAACGAAGGTCACGCCGCCCGCCACCGTGAGTGCGCCGTGTGTCGGCACGAACGCTTCGGCAACGAAGAACGCCGCTGCGAGCAGCATGAGGAAGAGGCCCGCGAGCGACACCGGCAGAACCTGCAGGCCGTAGAGGCCGAGGATGAGCGAGATCGCGCCGACGGTGCCGGGGAAGATCAGGCCCGGGTTCCAGAGCTCGACGACGATTCCGATGAGCCCGATCGACAGCATGAGCGCGATGAGGTTCGGGTCCACGAGGAGGTCCCGCGCCCGCTGCCAGAACGACATCTCGACCTCGGTGACCTGAGCGCCGGCGGTGTCGAGCACGAACCCCTTCGGCACCGTCTTCATCCCGTCGATCTTCTCGAGCAGCGCGGGCAGGGTCGGCGCGATGACCTCGACAACGCCGATCTCGAGCGCCGCGCGCGCGCCGAAGTTCGACGCTTTCGTCACCATTTGCCGCGCCGCGAGCACGTTCCGGTCGTGCTCGCGGGCGAGCTCGCCGATGTAGGCCGCCGCGTCGTTGATCACCTTCCGGCGGAGGTCCCTCGAGATGTCCTCGCCGCCGAGTGAGATCGGCGTCGAGGAGCCGATGTTCGTCTGCGGCGCCATCGCCGCCAGGTCGGAAGCCATCGTGATCACGGCTCCCGCAGAGTCGGCGCTCGAGCCGGGTGGCGCGACGTAGACGACGACCGGCACCTCGGCAGCGAGGAAGCGCTTCACGATCCCGCGCATCGACGAGCTCAGCCCGCCGGGCGTGTCGAGCACGAGCACGAACGCATCGAACTCGTCGTTCTCAGCGCGCTCGACCTGACCCTCGACGTACTCCTGGGTGACAGGGTTGATGTCGTTGTCGAGGTGGGCCGCGAGCACGCGCGGTGGCGCGGCTGCGTCCGTCTGGGCGAAGGCGGGTGCGGCGGCTGCAAGGCCGACGACGGACAGGAGCGCCGCAATGGCCGCGAGGGAGCGGTGACGCACGGTGTAAGGATTGCATCAACGCACGGTGCTCCGGGTTGCGCGCGGTGCGTACCGGAGCGACCCTGGTCATCATGCGCCGTCGATTCCTCGCCGTCCTCGTGCCGGTCGTGGTTGCCGGTGGAGTGCTGGCGCCGGCCGCGCTCGCCGCTCCTGCCGTGACAGCGGTCGAGCTGGGGAGCGACCGCAGCCTTGCGGCGTCCCGCGGCGACCAACGGTTCACGCTCGTCGGCGTGCACTGGCGCGGCTCCGGACGCGTGCTCTTCCGGACGCGCTCGCTCGGGGGCGAGTGGACGCGCTGGCGGAACGCGGCGCCGGAGGAGGAAGACGCGCCCAGCGCGGCCTCGCTCGAGGCTCGCGGCCGCGACGGGTGGCACGTCGGCAACCCGTGGTGGGTCGGCCCGTCCGACCGAGTCGAGGTGCAAAAGGTCGGAAGAGTCGGCCGTGTTCGTGCCTACCTCGTCTGGAGCCCCCCAGTGCACGTACCGGTGCGGCGGCTCGCCGCAGCGTCCGAGCCCACGATCGTCCCTCGCACCGCGTGGGGCGCGAGCGAGAGCATCAGGCGCGCGCCGCCGTCCTACGCGCCGCGGATCCAGTTCGCCGTCGTGCATCACACGGCGGGCCGGAACGCGTATACGCGGTCCGAGGCGGCCGCGATCGTCAAGGGCATCCAGCTGTACCACGTGCGCGGAAACGGCTGGAACGACATCGGCTACAACTTTCTCGTCGACCGCTTCGGAACGATCTACGAGGGGCGGTACGGGGGCATGGACAAGGCGGTCGTCGGCGCACACGCGAGAGGCTTCAACACCGGGTCGGTCGGCGTCGCGCTGCTCGGGACGTACACGGGTACCGCTCCGACGCGGGCCGCGCAGGACGCACTGATCTCGCTGCTCGCCTGGCGTCTCGACGTGGCCCACGTCGATCCCCGGTCGCGCCTGAGCTTCCCGTCGGGCGGGAGTGAACGCTGGGCCGCGGAGGTCCCGGTTCGGCTCCGTGCGATCACCGGTCACCGGGACACGGGGCACACGGCCTGCCCCGGCGATGTCCTCTACTCCCGGCTCGACAGCATTGCCAGCGAGGTCGCAGCGCTCGGCGGACCGAAGATCTTCGAGCCGCGGGTGGAAGCGAGCGAGGTGGGTGCGGTGCGCTTCCGCGCGCGGCTCTCGGCGGCGCTTCTCTGGACGGTGATCGTCACGAGCCGCGGAGCAGAGATCGCGCGCGGCACGGGAGCCGGGAAGACCGTCGACTGGACCTGGGACGCGAGGTCGGCAGCGCCCGGGGCGTACAGGTGGTCGATCGCCGCCGGTCCCGCTCGGCGGGCAACCGGCTCCGTCCGCGCGGGCCTGGGGACGGGGGCGACGCTCGCCATCTCCGACGTGGCGACGGTTCCCGACGGGATCACCCCCAACGGCGACGGCCAGGGTGACGTCGCGGAGCTCAGCTTCTCGCTCACGCTCACCGCGAACGTGACCGTCGAGGTTGCGGACTCCGCGGGCAACGTCCTTGCCACCCTGCTCGACGGCGCCACGACGGCCGCCGGGAAGCACACGCTCACCGTCGACGGCGGGGCACTTCCCGACGGGACCTACAACCTCGTCGTCCGGGCTCAAGCCGGCTTCGAGACCGAGATCGTCGAGACCCTGCCGCTCGTCGTCAGTCGCACGCTCGGTCTCGTCTCCGCGAGCCCGACCGCGTTCTCGCCGAACGGCGACGGGCGGAACGACCTGCTCGAGGTCGGCTTCGCGCTCGCGGCGCCGGCGACGGCTGCCGTGCGGATCGTCCGAGACGGGCGCTGGGTCGCCTCCCCTCTGCTCGACGCCGGACTGGCCGCGGGCGAGAATCGCGTCACCTGGGACGGCAGCAGAAGCGAGGGCCGCCTTCGGGACGGGGCGTACGAGGCCGTCGTCGAGGTGAGCGACGCGGCGGGAACGGTGCGGTTCGGGATCCCCTTCGTCGTCGACACCGTCGCTCCGCGTGTGCGGATCGTCCCGGGAGCGAAGGTGAGGCTCGTCGTGAGCGAGCCGGCGGTGCTGGCGATCGCCATCGGAGCCCGCCGGTTCCAGCGTGCGATCACGCGGGCCGGCACGGTCGTCATCGGCGCGGTGAAGCCCGGTGTCATGGTGCGCGTCGCCGCGACCGACGCAGCCGGGAACCAGAGCCAGGCAGTCGTCTGGCGGCGGGCGAACCCGAGGAGGTAGCCGGAACTCGGGCAGTAGACTCGCTACGTGCACGAGCCGCCCGCCGCGCCGTTCGGTCAGGACGTCATCGAGACGATCCTCCCGCACCGAGCGCCGTTTCTCCTCCTCGACGAGGTCACGGAGCTCGAGCCCGGAAAGCGGGTCGTCGCACGCCGCACGGTTGCCGCCGACGACTGGTGGTTCCCCGGCCACTTTCCCGGCCGTCCGGTCATGCCCGGCGTGCTCATCGTCGAGGCGATGGCTCAGGCCGGCGCGGTCGCCGTGCTCATCGAGGAGGCGAACAGGGGAAAGATCGCCTTCTTCGCCGGCATCGACGATTGCCGCTTCAAGCGCGTCGTCGAGCCCGGAGAGGTGCTCACCCTGACGTGCGAGATCGACATGGTCCGCGGGCCGATCGGCCGGGGTAAGGCGCAGGCCCACGTCGGCGACGCGCTCGCTGCGCGCGGGACGCTCACCTTCGCGGTGGAGCAGTAGCGCGATGCTCGGAACGGCGGCGGGTCCCCGCATCGGCATCACCGGTCTCGGGACGCACGTTCCCGAGCGCGTGCTCACGAACGAGGAGCTCGCCCGGATCGTCGACACGTCCGACGAGTGGATCTTCGAGCGCACGGGGATCCGCGAGCGACGCATCGCTGCCGAGGAGGAGGCGCTGACCGACATCGCCCGCCCCGCAGTGGAGCGGGCTCTCGCAGACGCAGGCGTGGAGGCCGCCGAGATCGACCTTCTCATCTGCGCGACGGTGACCCCGGACATGATGTTCCCGACGTCGTCGGCGCTGCTCGCCGATGCACTCGGAATGCCGAGGGCGGCGGCCTACGACCTCCTGGCCGGTTGCACCGGGTTCGTCTATGCGATCGCGCAGGCCTACGCGATGCTCGCGGCCGGGCTCTCGAAGCAGGCGCTCGTCGTCGGCGGAGACGTGCTCTCGAAGATCCTCGACTGGGACGACCGCTCGACGCTCGTGCTCTTCGGGGACGGCGCGGGCGCAGTCGTCATGGAACGTGTGGAGCACGGCGGCTTCCTCGGCTTCGAGCTCGGAGCGGACGGCGGCGGCGGCGAGCATCTCTGGCTGCCCGGATCGGGCTCGCGCCACTTCGACGACCCGGACTCGTACGTGAAGATGAACGGCCGCGAGGTTTTCAAGTTCGCGACCCGGATCATGGTCTACTCAGCGGAACAGATCCTGTCAGAGTGCGGAAAGACCGTTGAGGACGTCGATGTCTACATCCCTCATCAAGCCAACAAGCGGATCATCGACTACGCCACGGACAAGCTCGGCATCCCCCGTGAGAAGACCGTCGTGAACGTCGATCGCTACGGCAATACGTCTTCGGGCTCGATTCCGCTCGCGTTGATCGACGCGAGGGCGGAGAATCGGCTCGAGGACGGGTCGCTCGTGCTCATGACGGGCATGGGCGCAGGGCTCACCTGGGGCTCGGCGCTCATAGAATGGACGACGAACGGGAGGATTACGTGACGAAGATCGCCTTTTGCTTCCCGGGGCAAGGATCGCTCGAGCACGGCATGGGGCGGGACTTCGCGGAGGCCTTTCCGGTGTCGCGCGAGGTCTATCGCCTGGGCTCCGAGGCGACCGGCCTCGACCTCGAGCGCATCTGCTTCGAGTCGCCGATCGAGGACCTCGTGGACACCGAGGTCCAGCAGCCGGCACTCGTCACCACGAGCCTTGCCATCCTCGCCGCGCTGAAGGAGCGTGGCCTCGAGCCGGATGTCGTCGTCGGACACTCGGTCGGCGAGTTCGCCGCGCTCGCTGCGGCGGGAATCCTCGAGACCGGCGAGGCGATCGGGCTCGTTCGCGAGCGCGGGCTCGCGATGGCGGAGGCCGCCCGGCAGCGGCCGGGGACGATGGCCGCGATCCTCGGGCTCGAGGACGAGGAGGTCGAAAAGCTCTGTCGCAAGATCGTCGGCGTGTGGCCGGCGAACTACAACTGCCCCGGCCAGATCGTGGTATCGGGCGAGCGGGACGCGGTCGAGGAGTGCTGCGCCGAGGCCGAGAGCCTCGGCGCTCGAAGAGCGATCCAGCTGAAGGTCTCGGGTGCGTTCCACAGCCCGCTCGTCGCCCGTGCGGCCGACCGGCTGCGCCCGGCGATCGAGCGCGTGCGATTCGCCGAGCCGCTGTCGCCGTTCATGTCGACGGTGACGGCGAAGATCGAGCCGGCGCAGCGCCTCGCCGCGCTGCTCGTCGACCAGCTGACGGCGCCAGTGCGTTTCACGCAGGCAGCGACGGAGCTCGTGCGTTCGGGTGCCTCCACATTCGTGGAGGTCGGGCCCGGAAACGTGCTCTCGGGGCTCGTGAAGCGGATCGACCGTGGCGTGAAGACGATTTCCGTCAACACCCTCGACGGCCTCGACCGGGCGCAGGAAGCAATACATCGTTGAGCGACGCGTTCGGCTCGCTCGAGGGGAAGAATGCGCTCGTCACCGGGGCTTCGCGCGGGATCGGCCGGGCGATCGCCGTCTCTCTCGCCGCCGGCGGGGCGTCGGTTGTCGTCTCGTATCGCGAGGGCGCGGACGAGTGCGAGTCGCTCGCAACCGAGATCGGCGGTCGGGCCGTGCAGGCGGACGTCTCCGACCCCGAGTCCGCGCGTGCGCTCGTCGAGAAGGCCGGCGACCTCGACATTCTCGTGAACAACGCTGGTGTCACGCGCGACGGGCTCCTCGTCCGCATGTCCGACGAGGACTGGAATACCGTCATCGACACGAACCTCGCCTCGTGCTTCTACACGAGCCGGGCGGCGGTGCGCGGGATGATGAAGAAGCGGTCGGGCTCGATCGTGAACATCTCCTCGATCGTCGGCATCCACGGGAACTGGGGCCAGACGAACTACGCGGCCTCGAAGGCCGGGATCATCGGCTTCACGAAGGCCCTCGCCCGCGAGCTCGGGAGCAGGAACGTGCGCGCGAACTGTGTCGTCCCCGGCTACGTGAAGTCGCGGCTCACCGACGTACTCCCGGAGGAGGCGACGAGCGCGATGCTCGAGAACACGCCTCTGGGACGGCTCGGGGACCCGGAGGACGTTGCCGGGGCGGTACGGTTCCTCTGCTCCGAGGACGCGTCGTTCGTCACGGGCGCTGTGCTCCTGGTGGACGGCGGGCTCGGAATGTGAAGCGATGACCAATGCAGCCATGAACGGACGGCGCCGCGTCGTGATCACTGGAGTGGGGATGGTGACGCCGCTCGGCAACGACCCGGAGTCGACGTGGCAGAGCCTCGTCGCCGGCGAGTCTGGAGCCGGGCCGATCACGCAGTTCGACTCCAGCGACTACTCGGTGCGCTTCGCGTGCGAGCTGAAGGACTTCGACCCGACGACCTGGATCGAGCGCAAGCAGGCCCGGCGCATGGACCGGTTCTCGCAGATGGCGCTCTCCGCGGCCCGCATGGCCGAAGCCGACAGCGGCATCGACGTCGCGAGCGAGCCGGACCGGGTGGGAGCGGCCGTCGCGACCGGTATCGGGGGGCTGGGCGCGTTCGAAAACTGCTTTCAGACCCTCCTCGAAAAGGGCCCGGACCGGACGAGCCCGTTCTCGATCATCCAGATCATCCCGAACATGGCTGCGGCCTGGGTCTCGATGGAGCTCGGGACGCAAGGCCCGCTCGCGACCGAGACGACGGCGTGCGCCGCCTCGAACATGGCCATCGGCGACGGGCTCGACGCGATCCGTCTCGGACGGGCGGACGTGATGCTCTGCGGCGGGACGGAAGCGCCGGTCACGCGCGTCGGCATCGCCGGCTTCAGCGCGATGCGCGCGCTCTCACAGCGCAACGACGATCCCAAGCGAGGCTCCCGCCCGTTCGACGCCGACCGTGACGGGTTCGTGATGGGCGAGGCGGGCGCGATGCTCGTCCTCGAGGAGCTCGAGCACGCGCATGCCCGGGGGGCGAAGATCTACGCGGAGCTACTCGGCTACGGCGTGTCGTCGGACGCGACGCACGTCACCGAGCCGGATCCCACGGGCGAGAATCCGGCCCGCGCGATGACCATGGCGTTCGGCGACGCTGGCATCGCGCCCGAGCAGGTCGAGTACGTGAACGCGCACGGCACGTCCACACCGCTCGGCGACCCGGCCGAGACGCGGGTCCTGAAGCTGGCGCTGGGCGAGGAGCACGCGCGCCAGACGCCCGTGTCCTCGACCAAGGGCGCGACCGGGCACTGCCTCGGAGCGGCGGGCGCCGTCGAGGCGATCTTCACGCTCTTCGCGGTGAACCGCGGCGTGTTGCCGCCGACGATCAACTACGAGACGCCCGATCCGCTGTGCGACCTCGACTACATCCCGAACGAGGCGCGCCACAAGCAGATCGAGATCGGCGTCTCCAACTCGTTCGGCTTCGGCGGGCACAACGCCTGCGTCGTGTTCCAGCGCTGGAACGGAGACTGACTGGGGTCAGGCTTCAGCCTGACCCCGTCGTTGGGTTGCAAACCGAACACCGGGGTGAGGCTTCAGCCTTACCCCACCGGAGAGCGCCGTTCGAGGAAGAGCGTGTCGCGCCACTCCCCATCGAGCTGCGCGATCCGCTCCCGGCGCCCCACGACCCGGAAGCCGACGCGCTCGTGGAGACCGACGCTGGCGGCGTTCTCGGGGAAGATGCTCGTCTGGATGGTCCAGATCCCGGCCGCGTCGGCGCTCGCGAGGAGCGCTTCCAGCAGCGCGGCGCCGACGCCCTTTCCGCGCTGCCCTTCCGCCACGTACACGGAGTGCTCGGCGACTCCCGAGTAGCACTCGCGGGACGACGTAGGAGAGAGCGCCGCCCAGCCGACGACACGGCCGCCGTCGACGGCGACGAGCCGATGCTCCGGCAGGCGACCCGAGTCGAACTGCTCCCACGTGGGCGTCTCCGTCTCGAAGGTGGCGAGACGCGTCGCGATCCCCTCCGCATAGATCTCCTGGACGGCGAGCCAGTCCTCAGGTGTCATGGATCGGATCTCGACCACGCTCGACGAGATTAGGCTGTCGGCGTGGCCGAGCGCTGGGCGACCTTCGATTGCTACGGGACGCTCGTCGACTGGAACGGCGGGATCAGGGGCGAGCTCGAGCGCCTGTTCGGAGTCGAGCGCGGCGATGCGCTGCTTGCCCGTTACCACGAGCTCGAGCCCGAGATTCAGGCCGCGAACCCGGGCGCGAGCTATCGCGAGGTGCTGACGATCGCGCTCGAACGGCTCGCCGAGGAGGCCGGCCTGCCGCTTCCGGAGGGCGAGACGAGCGCGCTCGCACGCTCGCTCCCGAGCTGGCCGGTGTTCGACGACGTCCACGCGGGGCTCGAAGAAGCCAGGCGGCGAGGCTGGCATCTCGGGATCCTCTCGAACACCGATCGCGACCTGGTCGACGCCTCGATGGTTGCGATCGGGATCGCGTTCCCCGTGACGATCGTCGCGGGCGAGATCGGCTCGTACAAGCCGGCCCCGCGCCACTGGGAGGTCTTTCGCGAGCGGACGGGCGTGACCGGGGAGACACACGTGCACGTCGCCCAGAGCCTGTTCCACGACATCGAGCCCGCGTCGAAGCTCGGCATCCGCTGCATCTGGATCAATCGCCTCGGCGAGCCCGACGATCCTCGTCCTGCAACGACCCTGCCGGACGTCTCCGCGCTCGCCGACGCGCTCGACGACCTCGTTCCCACATGAGCGAGGGATTTCGTCCTCCACGCGACGAGGACGTGGCTACGGTCGTCCGCTTGATGAGCGAGCACTGGCCCGAGCCGGTCGACGAAGAGATGGTGCGGCGAGACTGGACCTCTCCCGTGATCGCGCTCGAGCACGATGTCCGGATCGAGGACGACGGCTACTGCCTCGTCGAGGACATGACGGAGGGGAGAGCCTGGATCGACGTGCAAGGCAGGCCGTCCGAGGCGCTCCTCGACTGGGCAGAGGCGCGTGCCAGCGAGAAGGGCACACGGCTGTTCAGCGGTGCCTGGTCGAGCAACGACGCGATGCTGGCGACACTCGCGAGCCGCGGTTTCGGGATCGTGCGGCACGCGCACCGGATGGAGATCGACCTCACTCGAGCGGCACCGAAGCCCGAGTGGCCCGTAGGCGTCTCCGTGCGGCCATTCCAGCCGGGTGACGAGCGCGTGTTCTACGAGATCCACCAGGAGACGTTCGACGACACGTGGGAGCCGATCCACGAGACGTACGAAGAGTGGGCGCATTGGCTGCTGCAGCCCTCCGAGTTCGTCCCCGAGCTCTGGTTCCTCGCGCTCTCCGGAGATGAGCCCGCCGGATTCGTCATCTGCCATCCGCATACGACGAGGCCGGAGCTCGGCTGGGTCAAGATCCTGGGCGTGCGGCGTTCCTGGCGGCGGCGAGGCCTCGGGCGGGCTCTGCTCCTGCACGCGTTCGGAGAGTTCCAGGAACGCGGCTTGCGAGGCGCCAGGCTCGGCGTCGACGCGACGAGCCTGACCGGCGCGAACAAACTCTACGAGCAGGTTGGCATGCGGGTCACGGCGCGCTTCGACATCCATGAGAAGGTCCTCGCATGAGCTCGCTTCGCGCCCGCTGCCCCGACTGTCGGACGCTCACCGCGGTCGCCATCGGCCCCGACTACCAATGTCACAGCTGCGGCCGCGAGTTCGCGGCGGGTCTCGTGCGCGTTCCTCGTGCCTGGGGGAAGGGCGGTGACGCGATGGCGGAGGCGGCTGCGCTCGACGTCCCGTATCCCGAGACCGCGGTGATCGCCGAGGCGTCGCTCGACGAGCAGACGCGCGTTCTCGCCGCGTCGCTCCCCGAGCGGCCGTTGATCCTCGGCGGTTGCTGCTGTGCGCACGTCGGCGCCGTCGAGGGGCTCGCCGGCCGCGGCGGACGACTCGGGGTCGTTTGGCTCGACGCGCACGGCGACCTGAACACCCCGGAGACGTCCCCGTCGGGGAACCTCTGGGGGATGCCGTTCCGCATGCTCCTCGACGGCGACGCCGTGTCCACGTCGGACGTGGCGCTGGTGGGCGCACGCAGCCTCGACCCGGGCGAGCTCGAATACATCGCCGAGACCGGCATCGACGACTCGCTCGACCGCGCGCTCGAGGGAGTGGACCGCGTGTACCTCGCGCTGGACCTCGACGTGCTCGACCCGTCTGAGATCGGCGTGCTCGTGCCGGAGCCGAACGGCCTCAGCGTCTCGGAGGCCGAGGCGGTCGTCACCGCAGCCGCCGAGCGCTCGTCGATTGCCGGAGTCGGGATCACCGGGCTCGTTCCGGACGAGCGGAACGCGCCTGTCGCGCGCCGGCTGCTCGCGGCCGCGGGTCTTTGAACGGCGCATAAGATCCAGCGCATGTCCTCGGCCGACCAGGACCGCGTCGACGTCTCCGTCGAGGACAAGCGTCCGCCGGATCAAAGCTCCGGCAAGACTCATCCGAACACGTGCCCGGGATGCGGCTCCCACTACCGCGACGACGAGCTTGCGCGCAGCCTCCGGGTCTGTCCCCAGTGCGGCCACCACTTCCCCGTCGGCGCGCGGGAGCGCATCGAGCAGCTCGCCGATCCGGGCTCGTTCGTCGAGGAAGACGAGGACCTCCGCTCCGCCGACGTGCTCGGCTTCTTCGATCTCAGGCCGTACACCGAGCGCCTCGTCGAGGCGGAGGTCACGACGGGGCTCGGGGACGCAATCGTCACGGGCGGTGCCTCGATCGAGGAGCGACCGTGCCGGCTGGCCGTCATGGACTTCGCGTTCATGGGCGGCTCCATGGGCAGCGTCGTCGGCGAGAAGTTCGTCCGCGCATGCGAGAGCGCGACCGAGGCGGGCGCTCCCCTCGTCTGCGTCTCGGCGTCGGGCGGCGCGCGGATGCAGGAGGGAATCCTCGCGCTCATGCAGCTGCCGAAAACCGTGTGCGCCATCGAGGAGCTGCACGAGGCGCGCGGAGCGCTCTTCTCGGTCCTCACGCATCCGACCACCGGCGGCGTCCTGGCGAGCTTCGCGAGCCTGGGCGACGTCGTGCTGGCCGAGCCGGGCGCGCTCATGTCGTTCGCCGGGCCGCGCGTCGTCGCGCAGACGACGCGCGAGAAGCTGCCGGACGACTTCGGGCTCGCGGAGTCGAACTACCGCTTCGGGCACCTCGACGCGATCGTGCCTCGAGAAGAGCTGCGACCCATGCTCGGGCGCCTCTTGCGGCTCTTCGACACCGACTGAGCGATGGCGAGCGAGGCCGAGATCCGGCTGCGCGAGCGTCTTAGTAAGCTCGCCGGCATGAAGCTCCTCCGGGGAACGAAGCTCAGCGGCGAGCTCGAGCGCCTCCAGGATCAGCTCGAGCGGCTTCAGGAGGAGCCGAGCGCCGAGGAGATCTGGCGCTCCGTCGAGCTCGCGCGTCACCAGGACCGGCCGTACACCCTGGACTACGTCGAGCGCATCTTCGACGACTTCTTCGAGCTCCACGGCGATCGTGGCCGTGGGGACGACCGCGCCGTCGTGACCGGGATCGGGAAGCTCGACGACCGCACGGTCGTGCTCATCGGGCACCAGAAGGGGCGCGATCTCAAGGAACGGACGAATCGCAATTTCGGCATGGCGTACCCGGAGGGCTACCGCAAGGGGATGCGTGCGATGGGCCTCGCCGACCGGCACGGATTCCCACTCGTGACGATGGTGGACACGCCCGGCGCGTACCCGGGCGTCGCAGCGGAGCAGCACGGCCAGGGTGGCGCCATCGCTCGTTCGCAGGCCGCCATGGCACGCCTGTCAGTTCCCACGGTCAGCTGCGTCATCGGGGAAGGAGGCTCGGGCGGCGCCGTGGCGATCGCGGTCGCCGACAGAGTCCTCATGCAGGAGAACGCGATCTACTCGGTCATCTCGCCGGAGGGCTGCGCCGCGATCCTCTGGCGCGACGCCGGCGAGGCCCGCAAGGCAGCTGCGGCGTTCAAGCCCGACGCGGCGCACTGCCTCGAGCTCGGCGTGATCGACGCGATCGTTGCTGAGCCCGAGGGCGGAGCGCACGAGAACCCCGATGCCGCAGCCGCATTGCTCCAGTCGGCGATCGGCGAGGCGCTCCAGGAGATCGAGACTCTCGATCCGGACGAACGACGACGCGAGCGTCGCGCGAAGTACCGCCGCATGGGCGTGCTCGCCCTCGCCACCGAGAGTTTGTGACGATCGGTTACAAGCGCCCGGATCACACTATCCACAGGTTCCACAGGCTTATCCCCGGAAGAGAAAGTGCCACTGAGCGGGGAAGAAGTCGGATCTAAGTCGGAAGAGTGAACGAAGAGTTGCGTCGATGGCGACAATCCACAGGTGAGCCTCGAGGAATACCGGCGCAAGCGACGGCCCGACCGGACGCCCGAGCCGTTCGGCAGCAAGCGGAAGAAAGGCACCGCGCCGCGGTTCGTGATCCAGCGGCACGATGCTCGTAACCTGCATTACGACTTCCGGCTGGAGCGGAACGGCGCACTGGCGAGCTGGGCCGTTCCGAAGGGCGTGCCGCTGCAGCGCGGTGAGCGCCGGCTCGCGGTACACGTCGAGGATCACCCGCTCGAATACGGCGATTTCCAGGGCATCATCCCGGCAGGCGAGTACGGCGCCGGCACGGTGGAGATCTGGGACCGGGGCACGTACGAGCTGGTCGAGGAGAAGCGCAACGGAGGGCTCACCGTGCGCCTCTTCGGCGAGCGGCTGGACGGCGTCTGGGCGCTCATCCCCGCTCACCTGGACGGCAAGGAGAAGAACTGGCTCATCTTCCGCAAGGACGGCCCCGCGACCAGTGCGAGCGGGCAGGGCTACTGGCCCATGCTCGCGACCTCGGCGGACTCGCTCCCCGAGAGCGAGGGCTGGACGTACGAGCCGAAGTGGGACGGGTACCGCGCGATCGCCACGATCGCGGGCGGCGAGGCGACGCTCACGAGCCGAAGGGGAAACGATCTCACCGAGCGCTTCCGGGAGGCCGCCAAGGCTGCCGAGCGGGGCGTCCGCTCGTCCGACGCGGTCGTGGACGGCGAGATCGCGGCTCTCGACGACGACGGCCGCTCGCGCTTCTCGCTGCTCCAGCAGGGAACCGGGACGTTGGCACTCGTGCTCTTCGACGTGCTGGAGATCGACGGCGATCCCCTGCTCGAGGAGCCGCTGTCCGAGCGGCGCAAGCGGCTCGAGGCGCTCGTCGACTCGTCGAAGGGCGGAATCTTCGTCTCTCCGCAGTTCGACGACGGACGTGCGCTGCTGCGGGCGGCGAGGAAGCAGGGCATCGAGGGCGTCGTCGCCAAGAAGCTCGACTCCAGCTATCAGCCTGGGCGCAGAAGCACCGACTGGCGCAAGGTGAAGGTGCGCGCGAGCCAGGAAGTCGTGATCGTCGGCTACACGAAGGGCCAGGGACGGCGGTCACACTCGTTCGGTGCGCTCGTCGTCGCGGTGCACGAGGCCGGCGGGCTGCGCTGGGCGGGAAACGTCGGCACCGGCTACTCGGACGACGAGATCGAGCGACTGCTCGGGCTCTTGCGTCCGCTCGAGCGGAAGACGGCGCCGCTCGCGGAGGAGCCGAAGATGCCCCGCGTCCGTCGTGGCGACGCCGTCTGGGTCGAGCCGAAGCTCGTCGCCCAGGTCGAGTTCGTGGAGTGGACGCACGACGGCCGCCTGCGCGCGCCCGTTTACCTCGGGCTCCGGGAGGACAAGACTCCCGAGGAAGTGCGCCGAGAGCCGGCACCGGTCCCCGACGTCATCCGCAAGGGCAAGCGGGAGCTGCGTCTCTCGAACCTCGACAAGCCCTTCTGGCCGGAGGAGGGCATCACGAAGGGCGACCTGATCGCGTACTACCGCGACGTCGCCGAGGTGCTCGTGCCGCACCTCCGGCAGCGGCCGTTCACGATGAAGCGCTACCCGGACGGCTGGCAGGGCAAGAATTTCTTCCAGAAGCAGGCGCCGACGCACATGCCCGAGTGGATCAAGCGCTCGCGGCAGCCCGCGTCGACGCGCGAAGGCGAGAAGAAGATCATCGACTACGCGCTCGTGGACGACGAGCTCGCGCTCCTGTGGATGGTGAACATGGGCTGCATCGACATGCACGCCTGGTCGTCGCGCGTCGACAAGCCGGAGCGCCCCGACTGGGTCATGTTCGATCTCGACCCGTCCGAAGGCGCGACCTTCGACGACGTCGTCGAGGTCGCCGGCCTCGTGAAGCAGACCCTCGACCTTCTCGAGCTCGCGTCGTATCCGAAGACCTCCGGCTCGAGGGGCATCCACGTCCTCGTGCCGGTCTCGCGGCGCCAGACCTTCGCGGACGCGCGCGAGTTCGCGGCGATCGTCGCCGGTGCGCTCGCGCGGGCGCATCCCGGGCTCGTGACGACCGAGTGGGCGAGGAAGAAGCGCCGCGGCGTGCTCGTGGACGCGAACCAGAACCGGCCGGGCGCGACGAACGCCGCGGTGTACTCCGTGCGCCCGCGGGCAGGCGCACCGGTTTCGACACCGCTCCGCTGGGAGGAAGTCGTCCCTGGGCTCGACCTGGCCTCGCTCACGATGGACGTGGTCCGCGACCGCGTTGCGCGCGACGGCGACCTGTTCGCTCCCGTGCTCGAAGGCGGTCAGTCGCTGGCGCAAGCACTCAAAGCGCTTCGCTGAGGCTCTTGGGGTCGATGGCAATCCAGGTGTCCGTCATCGGGAGCGGCGCCCAGTGGGAGGAGGCAGCCGAAGAGGTCGGCCGGCTCCTGGCCGAGCGCGGCTGCACGGTCGTGACCGGCGGTCTCGGCGAGGTCATGGCAGCCGCGCTCCGCGGCGCGAAGCGCGCCGGAGGGACGACGATCGCGATCCTCCCCGGTGAGCGACACGCTGCGGCGAACGAGTGGGCCGATCACGTAGTCGTCACCGGCATCGGGCACGGCCGCAACCTGGCGGTTGCCGGTTCGGGCCACGCCGTGATCGCGGTCGGCGGGGCGTGGGGGACGACGGCCGAGATCGCGTTCGCGAAGGTCCTGGGCCGAGCCGTCGTCGCGCTCGCCGGCGCTCCGGCGGTCGAGGGCGTCGAGGTCGCTGCGACGCCTGCGGAGGCGGTCGAGCGCGCCCTCGCGGCGCTCGGTTAGGCCGACCCCACTTCGGAAAGCCGGCGCCGGAAGTAACGGCGCTCTACCTCGCTCGTGGTGAGCTCGAGTGCGTTCCGGTATGCGTCAGCCGCCTCCTCGCGGCGGTCGAGCCGTCGCAGGAGATCGGCGCGCGCTGCGTGGAACAGGTGGTACGCCTCGAGACTGTCCAGCTCCTCGACGAGCTTGAGCCCCTCCTCCACTCTCCCCGACAGGGCCACTGCCACGGCACGGTTCAGGTGCACGACCGGCGAGGAGTCGAGCGCGGCGAGCCGATCGTAGAGCCGCACGATCTCCTCCCACGAGCGACCTTCGGCGTGCGCGGCCGCGATCGCGGCCTGGAGAACGTAAGGGCCTGCACCTCCGAGCGTCACGGCGCGGTCGAGCACCCGCAGCCCCTCGTCGATTCGCTCCCGGCTCCAGAGCGACCGGTCCTGGTCCTCGAGCAAGACCAGCTCGCCGGAGGGACTGACGCGAGCGGCGCGGCGCGAGTCCTGGAGCAGCATGAGCGCGAGGAGCCCGAACACCTCCGACTCGTCGGGCATCAGGACCGCGAGCAGCTTCCCCAGCCGGATCGCCTCGTCGCAGAGGTCGGCGCGGACGTAGGTGGAGCCGCCCGAGGCTGCGTAGCCCTCGTTGAAGACGAGGTAGAGCACGGCGAGTATCGAGCGCAGGCGCTCGGGAAGCAGGTGGTCCGGCGGAACGCGGAAGGGGATCCCCGCGGAGCGGATCTTGCGCTTCGCCCGCACGAGCCGCTGGGCCATCGCCGGCTCGGCGACGAGGAACGCATGCGCGATCTCCGCGGTCGTGAGGCCGGCGACCTCGCGCAGGGTGAGCGCCACGCGACTCTCCGGCGCGAGCGCGGGGTGGCAGCAGGTGAACACGAGAGCAAGCCGTTCGTCGGGGATCGCGCTCACGTCGTCCTCCTCGCCGGGGAGCTCCTCGAGCCGGGCGAGGAGCTCCACCTTCTGACGGAAGACGCGGTCCCGCCGGATCCGGTCGATCGCACGGTTCTTCGCGGTCGTGACGATCCACGCACCCGGGTTGCGGGGGAGGCCGTCGCGCGGCCAGCGCTCGAGCGCGATCGCGAAAGCATCCTGTACCGCGTCCTCGGCGAGCTCGAGGTCGCCGAGCGCCCGCGTGAGGATGCCGACGGCGTTTCCCCACTCCTCGCGGAAGACCTGCTCGACGCCTGCCTGCACGGCTCCTTAGCCCACGACCGGCCGGATCTCGAGCGCTCCGTGTTCGGCGGTCGGGATCAACGAGGCGAGCCTGATCGCCTCGTCGAGATCGGGCAGCTCCGTGACGAAGATCCCGCCGACGAGCTCCTTCGTCTCGGCGAATGGGCCGTCCGTCACGAGGCGATCGCCGTCACGGACGCGCACGACTTTCGCGGTGTCGCGGCCGTCGAGCTCATACCCCTTCATCTCCGGGTCGGCCTTCTCCAGCTCCTCCATGAGCGTGATCCAGCGCGGCATCGCCTCCGCCCGCAGCTTCGCCTTCTCGTCGTCCGGCAGGTCGATCCAACGCGAGTCGTCGCCGTAGATGAGCAGCGCGTACTTCATGCCGCCGCTCCTTCCACGTTCGGGTCGACGTACAGCGGCCGCACCTCGACGGCGCCGTGCTCCGCGCCCGGGATGCGCGCGGCCCAATCGAGCGCCTCGTCCATGGAGCCGCACTCGAGCAGGTAGTAGCCGCCGAGTGCCTCCTTCACCTCGGCATAGGGGCCGTCGGTGACGAGCGTCTCGGCGTCACGGACGCGGACGGTGGTCGCGTCGCGCGTGGATGCGAGCTCCGCGCCGCCGAGCAGGACGCCGGCCTTCTCGGCTTCGTTCCCGAAAGCGCGGTACTGCGCATAGGCGGCCTCTCGCTCCTCGGGTGAGAACGAGTCCCAGCGCTTCCGGTCTCCGTAGATCAGTGCAAGGAACTTCACAACGCCTCCTCTCTCGCCATGGATTCAACACGACGACGATTGCTTCGACGCGAAATCGACAACCCGAGGAACGGGGTCAGGCTGAAGCCTGACCCCTCTGTGACGCCCCGAGCATCCGCTCGAGCAACGTCCGTGCGCCCGCCTTGTCGAGCGGCTCGTTGAGGTTTCCGCACTTGGGGCTCTGCACGCACGAGGGGCAGCCGTTCGTGCAGGGGCAGTCGCGGAGCAGCCGCGCCGTGTCCTCGACCCAGCCCTCGAACTGGTCGAAGCCGCGCGCGGTGATCCCGACTCCGCCCGCGTGGCCGTCGTAGACGAAGATGGTAGGCCGCCCGGTCTGGGGGTGGACGTTCGTCGAGAGGCCGCCGATGTCCCAGCGGTCGCACATGGCCCAGAGCGGCAGGAGCGCGATCAGCGTGTGCTCGGCCGCGTGCAGCGTGCCGAGCAGGGTGGGCATCTGCTCGAGACCATCGAGCTGCGACGGCTCGGGGCAGAACCAGACCGCCTCCGTCTCGAACGAGGTCTCCGGCATGAGCATCGGCACGACGTCGATCGTCGCGCTGTCGCGCGTCGCCTTGCGCGCGTAGGCGATCACCTGCTCGGTCACCGACACGCGGCCGAAAGAGAGCTCGACGCCGAGGCGAGGCTCGACGCGCAGCGCCTCCTCGATCACCGTCTCCGTCTCCTTCTTGACCTGCGTGTACCAGTCGACCCGAACGGGGACGACGAACGCGATGCCGCCCACGAGGTCGAGCTCCTCGACGAGGTACTGCTCGCCGAGGTGGAGGTAGATGGCGCCCTCGTGCACCGTCGAGTACGCACGCTCGCGCTCGCTGAGGCCGAGGAGCGAGCCGGTCTCGCGGTCGACGACGGCGAACGCCTCGGCGTCCCCGGAGCGCAGTGAGACCCTCGCCGCCGGGTAGTCGCGGCCCTTCCAGACGAAGCCAGCCGAGGTCTCCTCGAGCTCGGGGAGCACGGCCGCCCGCGCGAGGGCCTCCTCGCCGAGCACGTCGGCGTCCCTCCCGTCGAGCGGCGCCTCGTAGGCCGCAGCGAGCACGTGTGGGTCGAGGATCCGCGGGTTCGAGTGGTCGAGGATCGCGGCCTCGACGCGTCTCGAGAGGAGCGCCTCCGGCTCGCGGGCGAAGAACTGGTCGAGCGCGTCCTCGCTCGCGACGAGCACGGCCAGGCCTTGGCCGCGGCGGCCGGCGCGGCCCCACTGCTGCCGGAGGGACGCGACGGTGCCGGGGAAGCCGACCGAGATTGCGCAGTCGAGCAGGCCGATGTCGATCCCCAACTCGAGCGCGTCGGTGGCCGTGACGCCGAGGAGCTCGCCCTCGACGAGGCGCCGTTCGATCTCGCGCCGCTGCTCGGGCGTGTAGCCGGCCCGGTACGGCGCAAGCCGGTCGGCGGTTGCCGCATCGACCCGCTCGACCGTGAAGCGGTGGATGAGCTCGGCTGCCTTCCGGCTTTTCGCGAAGCAGATCGTCCGCAGGCCGCGCGTGGTCAGCTGAGAGAGGAGCCGCGCCGCCTCGCCGAGCGGGCTCGCGCGGAGACCGAGTTCCGGGTCGAGGAGTGGCGGGTTCCAGATCACCACCTCGCGCTCCGACCTCGCCGACGCGTCGTGCTCGACGACCGTCGCCGGCACGCCTGTGAGCGACTCGGCCAGCTCACCCGCGTTCGCGATCGTCGCCGAGGCGAGCAGGAACCGCGGCTCCTCGCCGTACACGCGCGCGAGCCGCCGCAACCGGCGCAGCACGTTCGCGACGTGCGATCCGAAGACGCCGCGATAGACATGCGCCTCGTCGACGACGACGTACCGCAGGTTGTGGAGGACGTCGCCCCAGCGGTCGTGGTGCGGGAGCACGCCGACGTGCAGCATGTCCGGGTTCGTCAGGATCAGGTTCGACCATTTGCGGATCTGCCAGCGCCGTTCCGCAGGCGTGTCGCCGTCGTAGATCGCCTGGCGCAGGCCTTTCAGGCGCAGCCCGCCGAGCGCGCGCGCCTGGTCCTGGGCGAGCGCCTTCGTCGGGTAGAGGTAGAGCGCCCGCGTCTTCGGCGCGCGCGCGATCGCGTCGAGGACGGGGAGGTTGAACGCGAGGGACTTTCCCGACGCCGTGCCCGTGGTGACGACGACGTTCTCGCCGCGCCGGGCGGCTTCCCAGGACTCGGCCTGGTGCCGGAAGAGTGATGTGACGCCGGTCGCGACCAGCGAGGAGGCGACGCGGGGGTCGAGGTCGTCGGGCAGCGGCTCGGTCTGTGCCGTCCGCGGCGGCTCGAGCTCGCGGTACGCGATCTCCTCGCCCTCGAGCAGGTCCTCCCAGAGCGCGGCGCTCGTCGCCATGCGGCCAGTGTCGCAGCGCTACGCGGTCTCGAGGAACGGTGCGAACGCGCGCGCGTAGTGCTGCCGCGAGCGCGCGCCGTGAACGGTCGCGAGCTGCTCGCCGCCGGCGAAGAGCATCACGGTGGGAAGCGCGAGCACGCCGAGGTTGGCCGGGACCGCGAGGTTTCGGTCGATGTCCATGCGGACGAGGCGCACGCCTCGTTCCTCCGCCAGCGCGCGCAGGTGCGGCTCGATCGCGTCGCACGGTTTGCACCACGGCGCCCAGAAGTCGACGATCACGGGCTCGGCGGAGGCGAGTACCTCGTCGGCGAACGTCTCGTCGGTTACCTCGTCCATCGTGCGCCTGGGGTCAGGCTTCAGCCTGACCCCGTTCTTGGGTTTGCACCGGTCGAACTACCCAACACCGAGGTCAGGCTAAAGCCTGACCCCAGACGTTGGCCGGCTACATCCGTCCAGTGAGCGCGCGCACCCGCAGCAACGGCACCCTCCACGCGGCCTCGGCCACGATCGAGCCGGTCATCTTCGAGTCGCCGACGCGGCGCTCAGTGAAGCAAATCGGGATCTCCTCCACGCGCAGCCCTGCGCGGAGCACGCGGTAGGTCGTCTCGATCTGGAACCCGTAGCCGCGCGCCGAGACGGCGCCGAGGTCGATCGTCTCGAGAGCCTCGCGCCGGAAGCACTTGAAGCCGCCCGTCAGATCGCGCACCCCGACGCCGAGCAGCAGCTGCGCGTAGAGACAGCCGGCACGCGAGACGAAGCGGCGGAGAAGGCCCCAGTTCTCGGTGCCACCACCCGCGACATAGCGCGAGCCGAGCACGAGGTCGGCGTGCTCCGCGGCGGCGAGCAACCGCGGCACGTCCGCAGGGTCGTGCGAGAAGTCGCAGTCCATCTCCAGCAGGAGCTCGGCACCGGCTTCGAGGGCGCTACGAAACCCGGCGGCGTACGCCGGGCCGATCCCATCCTTTCGCTCGCGGTGCAGTACGGAGACCCAGGGGAGCTCCTGCGCGAGCCGGTCGGCGATCTCCCCCGTGCCGTCCGGCGACGCGTCGTCGATGACCAGGACACCGTCCCGCGAGGTGTCGAGCACGCCGCCGAGCGCCCGCACCATCGGCTCGAGGTTCTCCCGCTCGTTGTACGTCGGGAGACAGACGACCGCGCGAGGCACGGCCGTATCATCGCGGGATGGCCACGACGCTGCCCCGGAACGCGGATCTCGCCGACCAGCTCGACCTGCTCGCCGACATCTCGGAGATCCTCGGCGAGGAGTCGTTCAAGATCATCGCCTACCGGCGAGCCGCCACGCGGATTCGCGAGACGCCGAGCCCGGTCGCCCAGCTCGCGCTTGCCGGCCGCGCAACCGATCTCCCGGGGATCGGCAAGACGATCGAGCAGAAGGTGCTCGAGGTGGTCGAGGACGGCGAGATGAAGGCGCTGCGCAAGCGACGCGGGCAGGTGCCGGAAGGCGTCGTCGAGTTCCTCCGGCTGCCCGGCGTCGGGCCGAAGACCGCCGCGCGGATCTGGGGCGAGCTCGGGATCACGACGTTCGAAGGCCTGCAGGCCGCGGCCGAGGAAGGGCGCCTGCGCGGGCTTTCGGGCCTCGGCCAGAAGAGCGAGGAGAAGATCCTCAAGTCTCTTGCGGAGGGAGCGGGCCAGAAGCCGACGCGCGAGGATCGCGGCCTGCTCGGCGTGGGTCTCCCCGCCGTCGAGCGCGTCGTCGCGGAGCTCTCTGCCCATCCGGCGGCGATAGCGGTGTCGGAGGCCGGAAGCGTCCGCCGCCGTCGCGAGACGGTGCGCGACCTGGACGTGATCGCGACCTCGAAGGACGCGCCCGCGCTCATCGCGGCGTTCTGCGAGGGCGACTGGGTGGCCGAGGTCGCCGCGCGCGGTGACACGAAGGCGACGGTCGTCGGCCACCAGGGGCTCCGTTTCGACCTCCGCGTCGTGCCGCCCGAGTGCTACGGGAACGTGCTCCAGCACTTCACCGGGTCGAAGGACCACAACATCGCGCTGCGGGAAGAGGCGCAGCGGCGTGGGCTCTCCATCTCGGAGTACGGGGTCACGATCGAGGAGTCGGACGAGGTCGTCACGCACGCGACCGAGGAGGCGCTCTACGAGTACCTCGGGTACGAGTTCGTCGCGCCGGAGCTCCGCGAGACCGGAGTCGAGCTCAAGGCCGCACGGGAGCGCGAGCTTCCGAAGCTCGTCGAGCTCGGCGACCTGCGCGGGGAGATGCACTGCCACTCCACCTGGTCGTCGGACGGCAAGAACTCGATCGAGGAGATGGCGACGACGGCACGGGAGCGCGGGTACCGGTTCCTGTGCCTCACCGACCACTCGCACTACCTGCGCGATGGGAGGCTCGAGGCGCAGTGGGAGGAGATCGAGGCCGTGAACGCCCGCCTGAAGCCGTTCCGGGTCCTCAGGGGAATCGAGGTCAACATCCGTGCCGACGGGACGCTCGACGTGCCGGACGAGACACTCGCCGAGCTCGATTGGGTCGTGGCGTCGCTGCACACCTCGTTCGACCGCAGCCCGACGGAGCGGATCCTCGAGTCGATGGAGAATCCGCATGTCGACTGCATCGGCCATCTCACCGGCCGCCGGCTACTGAAGCGCACCGGCGCGACCGTCGACGTCGAGCAGGTCGTCGCGCGGGCGGTCGAGACCGGAACGGCGCTGGAGATCAACTCGCAGCCCGACCGGCTCGACATGCGCGACACCCATGCCCGGCTTGCCGGCGAAGCGGGGGTCCAGATCCCGGTGACGACCGACGCGCACTCGACCGGAGCGCTCGGATACGTCGTGCTCGGGATCGGACAGGCCCGCCGCGCCTGGCTCACGAAGGAGCAGGTGCTCAACACGCGCACCTGGGCCGAGATCGAGAAGACGCGCCGCAAGAAGCGGAAGTGACGAGCTTTCGCGAGGACGGCGCGCTCGCGCTCGACTGGGTTGCGTCGTACCTCGAGCGGGTCGGCGAGCTGCCCGTGCTCTCGCAGGTGGAGCCCGGTGAGGTGCGTGCGGCACTTCCCGCCTCGCCGCCTGAGGGCTCCGAGCCGTTCGCGGCGATACTCGCCGACCTGGACGCGGTTCTGCTGCCGGGGCTCACCCACTGGCAGAGCCCGCGGTTCTTCGCATACTTCGCGACCACCGGCGCGGAGCCTGGGATCCTGGCCGAGCTGCTCGTCGCCGGCCTGAACCAGGTCGGAATCCTCTGGCGGACGTCGCCTGCCCTCCAGGAGCTCGAGGAAGTGACCCTCGACTGGCTCGCGCAGCTGCTGGGGCTCCCCGCCGGCCTGCACGGCCACATCGAGGACACCGCGTCGACCGGGATCCTCTCTGCGCTGGCCGTCGCCCGGTCCCTCCAGCCGGAGAAGCGTGTCGTCCTCTGCTCGGAGCACGCGCACTCGGCGGCGGACAAGGCGGCGAGGCTGCTCGAGCTCGAGCTGCGAAAGGTGCCCGTGGACGAGATTTTCCGCATGCGGCCCGAGGCCGTCGATCTCGAAGGCGCGTGCGCGCTGGTCGCGACGATCGGGACGACCGGCGCCGGTGCAGTGGATCCGGTTCCGGCGCTCGCGGATCTCTGCGTGGAGGCGGGCGTCTGGCTGCACCTCGATGCCGCGTACGCCGGGCCCGCCGCGATCTGCCCGGAGCTGCGCCCGCTCTTCGCGGGCTGGGAGCGCGCCGACTCCATCGGCGTCAACCCCCACAAGTGGCTGGGGACGCCCATGGACTGCTCCGCCCTCTGGACGCGCCGACCGGACGACTTCAGGCGCGCGTTCAGCCTCGTTCCCGAGTTTCTCCAGTCACCCGACGACGCCGTCAACCTGAGCGAGCTGACCATCCCTCTCGGCAGGCGGTTTCGCGCGCTCAAGCTCTGGGCGGTGCTTCGCTGTTTCGGCCGCAGCGGCCTGCAGGACCGGATTCGGGAGCACATCCGGCTCGCGGAGCTGTTCGAGAGCTGGGTCGAAGCGGAGCCCGGCTGGGAGGTCGTCGCACCGCGTCACTTCTCGCTCGTCTGCTTCCGTCGCGAAGGGACGGACGAGGACAACGAGCGCCTCCTCGAGCGCGTCAACGCATCGGGCGAGGTCTTCGTCTCCCATGCCAGGCTGGGCGGGAGGTACGCGTTGCGCCTTGCCGTCGGGAACTATCGGACGACCGAGGCAGACGTCCGCGTGGCCTGGGACGTCCTCAGGCGCGAGGCTGCGTGATCCTCGGACCTCCCTAGGATACGGCGGGTGCGCCTCGTCGCCATCGGCCTCGCGGCGGGGGTGTTCGCCGCTCTCTTCGGGGTCGGCGGCGGCATCATCTTGGTGCCGCTCCTCATCATCTTCGTCGGCCTGCCCGAGCGCGTTGCCGCCGCCACGTCGCTCGGCGCGATCGGCATCACCGCCCTCGGGGGCGTCGTCGTGTATGCGCTTCGCGGGCAGGTGGACCCCGGCTACGCCGCGCTCGTGGGCATCCCCGGTGCCGTGGGTGCGCTGCTCGGCACCGGGCTTCAGCAGCGCCTGCGCACGACGACGATCACCTACGGGTTCGCGTTGCTCCTGACCGCAGTCGGCATCTGGCTCTTCGTGTCGTGAGCGCCGGCACGATCACCATCGCGATCGCGCTCGGACTGGCGGCGGGCGTGCTGGCGGGTCTCTTCGGGGTCGGCGGCGGCATCCTCTTCGTCCCGACGCTCGTCGCCCTCGGGCTCGGCCAGGTCGAGGCTCAGGCGACATCGCTGCTCGCGATCCTGCCCACGGTTGCCGCCGGCGCCTGGAACCAGCGGCGGTACGGAAACCTGCGTCCGCGAACGGCGCTGATCCTCGGTCTCGTATCGGTTGCGGGTGTCGAGTTCGGAGCCCGCATTGCGACCTCGTTGCCGGAAGTCGCGCTGCGGCGGCTGTTCGCGATCCTTCTCTTCGCGGTCGCCGCGCAGCTTGCGTGGCGTGCTTATCGCGCTTCGCGCTCCGCTGCACAGCGCTACCCTGGGCCGGGTTGAACCGCCCGGCCTTCCGTCTCGCGGTCTCTGCCGCGGCCGCGCTCGCCGTCATGACGACGATCGCGGCTGGTGCACCGCCCCTGCCGGGTGCCGTGACGGCCGCGAGCGCGACGATCGCGACGATCACCGTTCCCGGACAGACCGCCGTCGTGCTCGGGGGCGTCGAGTGGCCGTCGACGGCCGCGGCCGAGGTGCCGTCGTTCACGTACCCCGAAGACGGGTCGGTCCTCACCCTCGGGCTGTCCCGTGCGAACGTGTCGGCGGAGACCGGTGCCGCTGCCGCCGCTCAGGCCACCGCCGAGATCACGACGCTCTCGCTCTTCGGGGGAGAGGTGCTCGCGGCGCAGGTCACGGCCTCCGTGACGGCCGGAGCGGCATCGCGCTCGGCCGGAGCGGACATCGCACAGTCGGCGGTCAGAGGCATGCGCGTCCTCGGACAGGACGTCCCCTCGATCTCTGCGAGCGTCGCGCTCGCGGACTGGGGGACGCTCGAGGTACTAGCCCACGATTCGGGCGCCAGGCGCGGGGCTGCACCGGCCGCACAAGGCTCAGTCTCGGTCCTGCGCGTCACCCTGACGGCCACCCACGGCGGCCTGCCCGCCGGCAGCCAGATCGAGATCGGCGCCGCCGCTGCAACCGCGGTCGCCGAGCCAGTGGCGGCCCCGTCGGAGCTACCTCGCGGCATCGTCGGGCCGCCGCCTCCGGGCCCGCCCGTGCCACCGGTGCCTGTGGCGCCGCCGCCGCCCGAGCCTGAGGGCGGCGGTATCTCGATCCCCGGAGGCCCCGTCCGGTCCGTGCCGCCGGGCATCGCCGCGCGCCTCAGTTCCGGCGGCTTCGTGTTCCCGGTCTTCGGAGCCGCGTCATTCGGTGACAGCTTCGGCGCGCCGCGGCCGAACATCGTCAGCGGCTGGCATCACGGGGAGGACATCTTCGCCCGGCAGGGCGCGCCGATCCTCGCTGTTGCCGACGGCACGCTCCACCAGATCGGCTTCATCCCCATCGGCGGCTACCGGCTGTGGCTCCGCGACGAGCAGGGAAACGAGTTCTACTACGCGCACCTCTCGGCCTTCTCGCCGCTCGCCGTCGAGGGCAAGCAGGTGAAGGCGGGCGACGTCATCGGGTTCGTGGGTGCGACGGGAGACGCCGAAGGCGGCAGCCCGCATCTCCACTTCGAGATCCATCCCGCCGCGATGCTCGGGCTCGGGTACGACGGGGTCATCGCCCCATACCCGTTCCTCGTCGCCTGGCGGCGAGCAGAGGACATCTCATTTGCGGCCGGCCGGATCTTCGTCCCGTCGGGCGCGGGCCCCGGCATTCCCTCGCTGCCGCCGCCCGGGGCCGTCCTGCTCCAGGCTGAGGACATAGCGTCGCTCTCCGGCCTCGTCCCGGGCGCGCTCGAGCGCGCCCTGGAACGAAGGCGCGGCTAACCCCCTAGCTCTTCGCTGCGTCCTCGACCGCGTCCTTGGCTTTCTTCGCGGTGTCGGTGGCCGAATCGGCGACTGCGGCAGCATCGGCCTCGACCGCGTCCGAGAACTCCTTGAACCCGTCCCCGTTCCCGCCGGCGACCTGCTCCATGATCCACTCGCGCGTCGCCTGGCCCGTCCACGGGTTGTAGAGGACGCCGAGCGTCACGCCGGTGAGCAGGATGACGCGGTTCCGCGTCTTGTGGCTCTTCGTCGCCTTCCCCTGAAGCCGGTCGCTCGCGGTCGTCAGCTCGGCGACGAGGTCCTGGATGTCTTCCTGGAAGTCCTTGTCGGACACGCGCTTTGCCTTCGCCTTCACGCCGTCCTTCTTGCCGATCTGCTCGTAAATGCTCCGCGCCGTGGCGAACGCAGCGACGAGGTCGTCCCGCAGCTCGGGGTCCTCCATCGCGCGCTTGACGTACGGCCGCAGCGTCTCGATCGCGACTGTCGGCTTGTCCTTCGACTTGCCCATTCTGCTCCCACCTTTCTACGACTGAGGGCCGAAGTATGTCGGCTAGCATCGACTCGGTGCGCGGGTTGTTCGCTCTTCTCAGCCGGCCGCGTCGCCTGCTGGGTCTCGTGGCCGGGCTCGTCGGCTTCGTGCTCTACGTCTGGTATGCCGCGGTGCGTGCGGTCCCAAACGTGAAGAGGAGAAAAGCAGCGCGCCGCCGGGCCCGGCTGGGAACGCCGCCCGGGTCATGGGAGGCCTGACCCGCTTCGTCCTGCGGCGCCGCTGGCCCATCGTGGCCGTGTGGATCGCCGTCGTGGTCGTGTCGGCTCTCGCCTCGAGCCGCCTGAGCGACCTCCTCACGAATCGCTTCACGCTTCCGGGCACGGACACCCGTCGTGCAGAGGTAATCCTCGAAGAGCACTTCGGCCAGTCGACAGACGGGACGTTCACGGTCGTGGCGGAGACGCGGGGCCCGGCTCCAGCCGCAGTCCCGCGAGTGCGGGCGGCAGCCGTACGCGGAGCGGCTGCGGTGAGGACTGGAAAGCTCGTGAGCGTGGAGCCCATTGCCGCGAACGCCGTTCGCGCGACGATCGTCACGAAGCTCGACCCCGCCGAGGCGAAGGGCTACGCGGACGACATTCGGGAGGCGGTCGGCAGGGTCCCCGGCACGACCGTGTACGTGACCGGTCAGCCGGCCATCGAGCACGACCTCGATCCGGTGTTCGAGCGCGACCTCCGGGTCGGCGAGCTCTACATCGCGGTCCCGATCGCGTTGCTCCTGCTCGTCTTCACGTTCGGGACGCTCTCGTTCCTCGTCCCGTTCGTGTTCTCGCTCGTGACCATCCCGACGACGCTCGGGCTCGTATGGGTGTTCGCGAACGTCCTCGAGCTCAACACCTACATCACGAACATGGTCTCGCTCGTCGGCCTCGGGATCGCGATCGACTACTCGCTGCTCGTCGTCTATCGCTTTCGCGAGGAGATCCGCACTGGTCGGGCCAAGGACGACGCGATCGTGACGACGATGGAGACCGCCGGGCGAGCCGTCGTGTTCAGCGGAACCGCCGTCGCGATCGGGCTCGCGCTCGTCCTCTTCATGCCGCTTCCGTTCATGCGCGGCTTCGGAATCGCCGGGCTCCTGCTACCGACCGTTTCCGTCGTCGCGGCGCTCACGCTGCTGCCTGCTCTGCTGTCCCTGGTCGGCCCGCGGCTCGAACGGGTTCGGATCCTGCCCCGGAGCCTGCTGGACCGCAGGGCGGACCACGAGCGCGGCTTCTGGGCGACGCTCGCGCGCTCGATCATGCGCCGCCCGAAGGCCTACGCGCTCGGGACGACCGCCTTTCTGCTCCTGCTCGCCGTCCCGCTGCTCACCATCGAGATCGGGCCGGGCACGAACACGGGCATCCCGCAGAGGCTCGAGGCGATCCGGGGCCTCGACGTCGTCTCCGAGGCGGTGGGCGACGGAGCGCTCGCCCCGGTGGAGATCGTGATCGACACGGGCCGGCCCGGAGGCGTGCGCGAGTCCGGAGTCGCTCCCGCGACAGAGCGGCTCCTGACTGGATTGCAAGCCGATCCCGAGGTCGCGGACGTCGTGTTCGACTTGCCGTCGCGTCGCCACATGGACGAGGCGGAGCGGTACCTGGTCGTCTCCGCGACGACCGAGGACGAGTACGGCAAGCCCGACAGCCTGGCGTTCGTCGACCGGCTGCGAGGCGAGATCGTCCCGTCCGCAGGCTTCCCCGCGAGCGCCCAGATCTACGCGGGCGGCGGCCCGCCCGGCGGCAAGGACTTCCTCGACCTCACGTACGGCTGGTTCCCGTGGCTCGTGCTCGGCGTGCTCGCCGCGACGTACGTTCTGCTCGCCCGCGCCTTCCGCTCGCTGCTCCTCCCGCTGAAGGCCATCGTCCTCAACCTGCTCTCGATCTGCGCGGCCTACGGGCTCCTCGTCCTCGTGTTCAAGCACGGCGTCGCGGAGTGGATCGGGCTCACCGCGTACGACCAGATCGAGGGCTGGATCCCGGTGATGATCTTCGCGATGCTCTTCGGCCTCTCGATGGACTACGAGGTCTTCCTCGTCTCGCGCATGCGCGAGGAGTGGGACAACGGGGCAACGAACGAGGAGGCGGTCGTGCTCGGCCTGACGAAGACCGGCCGCCTCGTGACCGCCGCCGGCCTGATCATGTTCGCGGCGTTCACGGGCTTCGTCGCCGGCTCGGTCGTGGGGCTGCAGCAGTTCGGCTTCGGCCTCGCCGCGGCGATCCTGATCGACGTGACGATCGTGCGTGCTCTCCTCGTTCCGAGCGCGATGAAGCTCTTCGGGAAATGGAACTGGTGGCTCCCGGACGGAGCCGCACGAATCCTCCGCGTCGAGCCGTCCCCGCTCGGCCACGGCCCACCCACGCTGCAGCCGAGCGGCCAGTAGTGTCTCCCGCCGTGAAGCCGAAGGGCCTGATCTGCGCGGGCGGCGAGGCGACGCGACTCGGCGAGCTCACGCGGGTGGCGAACAAGCACCTGCTCCCGGTCGGGCAGTGGCCGATGATCTACTACCCGCTCCAGCTGCTCCAGCGCGCCGGGATCACGGACGTGCTCCTCATCACGGGCAAGGGCCACGCGGGGCAGATGATCGACCTGCTC
This sequence comes from uncultured Actinomycetes bacterium, assembly GCA_963848405.1. Lineage (GTDB taxonomy): Bacteria > Actinomycetota > Thermoleophilia > Gaiellales > Gaiellaceae > GMQP-bins7. The sequence goes on from CAWKDP010000026.1 coordinate 244,624, forward strand.
GGCGACGGACGGCTCGCGGCGCGCGTCGGAGGCGAGCCGATCCTCGAGCTCGATCTCACGTACAAGGTGCAGACGGAGCCCGGCGGGATCGCCCAGGTCGTGGGCATGGCGCGGGACTTCGCGGGGGAGGCGCCGCTCGTCGTCGTGCTCGGCGACAACATCTTCGAGTTCTCGCAGTCCGAGGCGATCGCCGACTGGGGTGGGGCCGCGGACGGCGCGCAGATCTTCGTGAAGGACGTTCCAGATCCGGAGAACTTCGGGGTAGTCGTCTACGGCGAGGACGGCGGGGTGACAGACATTGTCGAGAAAGCCGGAGTCGTCGACACGCGCTATCCGGAGCCACCCACGTCGCATGCCGTGGTCGGGCTCTACTGCTATCCGCCGGACGTGTTCGAGGTGATTGCGACGCTCGAGCCCTCCAGTCGCGGCGAGCTCGAGATCACCGATGTCAACCGCCACTACGCGGCCACGGGGCAGCTGCGCGCGCGGGAGGTCGAGGGCTGGTGGGAGGACGCGGGCAAGCACTGGCAGCACCTCGCGGAGATCGGGCGCGTCATCGAGGAGACGGGCGCCAACAAGTGATCGACGGCGTCGAGCGCATCCCGCTCAAGGTCTTCGCCGACGAGCGCGGCTGGTTCTGTGAGATCCGCCGCGAGAGTTCGCTGCCGAAGCCGATGGTGCAGACGAACGTCTCGTTCTCGCGGGCGGGCGTCGTACGCGGGCTCCACTACCACGAGCGCGGCCAGGACGACCTGTTCTCATGTCTCAGCGGCATGGCGCGGGTCGTCGTGCTCGACCGGACGACCGGCGAGACGTTCACCGAGGACATCGGCGACGACAACCCGGTTGCGATCTACATCCCGGGGCGCCACGGGCACGGCTTCGAGGCGCTCACGGACGTGCTCTTCTGTTACCACGTGACCGAGGAGTACGACCCGGCCGCCCCCGACGAGCACACGATTCCCTGGAACGACCCGCGCGTCGCGCACCTGTGGAAGACCACCGACCCGATCCTGTCAGCGCGCGACGCCGACGCCGCGTCCTGATCCGACGCGTCTTGATCACCGGCGCCGGCGGCCAGCTCGGCCGGGCGCTCCAGGAGCGGTTCGCCGACGACGACGTCCTCGCGCTCGGGCACGGCGAGTGGGACGTCGCCCACCCGCCTGGTGTCGATTTGACATTAGGCGAGCTCGATCTCGTGCTCCACGCGGCGGCCTGGACGGACGTGGACGGTGCGGAGGCCGATCCCCAAGGCGCGAGCGCCGTCAACGTGGGCGGGACGGCGAACGCCGCCGCGCTGGGAGCGCCGCTGGTCGCCTTCTCCTCGGACTACGTGTTCGACGGGCGCAAGCGCGAGCCGTATGTCGAGTCGGACGCGCCGAATCCGCTCTCCTCCTACGGGCGCTCGAAGCTCCTCGGCGAAGCCGCGGCCGGAGCCGAGGCGTGGGTGGTCCGCACGTCGTGGCTCTTCGGGGCGACGGGCCACAACTTCGTGCGCACGATGCTCCGGCTCGCAGAGGACCGCGACGAGGTCTCGGTCGTGGACGACCAGCGCGGGTGCCCTACGTACGTCGGGCACCTCGCCGACGCGGTGCACGAGCTGATGGGAGCCGGCGTCGAGCCCGGCATCTGGCACCTCGCAGCCGGGGGCGACTGCACCTGGGCCGATCTCGCCGAGGCAGTCTTCGAGGAGGCGGGTGCCGACTGCCGCGTGCGGCGAATCACGACGGAGGAGCTCGGCCGCCCCGCTCCGCGTCCCGCATACGGCGTCCTGCGCAGCGAGCGCCCGGAGGCGCCGACATTGCCTCACTGGCGCGAGGGGCTCCGAGCCTGCCTCGTGAAGCTGCGAGCGAACGACGGCTAGCCAAGTGTCGAAGTGACACTTGGCGCTAGCCTTTCCGCGCCATGAGACTCCTCGTCACCGGCGGCGCCGGGTTCATCGGCTCGAACTTCGTCCACTACTGGCTCGAGCGCTACCCGGACGACCACGTCGTGGTGTACGACCTCCTCACCTACGCCGGCAATCGGCCGAGCCTCGCCGCGGTGGAGGACGGGATCGTCTTCGTCCAGGGCGACATCGGAGACGGCGAGCACGCCGAGCGGACGCTTCGCGACGAGCAGATCGGCGTGGTGGTGAACTTCGCGGCCGAGTCGCACAACAGCCTCGCGGTCGTCGATCCCGGCCGCTTCTTCCGGACGAACGCGCTCGGGACACAGACGCTGCTCGAGGCGGCGCGGCGCATCGGCGTCGAGCGCTTCCACCACGTCTCGACCTGCGAGGTGTACGGCGATCTGCCGCTCGACTCCGACGAGGTGTTCACCGAGGAGTCGCCGTATCGGCCGCGCACGCCGTACAACGCGTCGAAGGCGGCGGCCGACCACGCGGTGCGCGCGTACTTCGAGACCTACGGCCTCCCGGTGACGATCACGAACTGCTCGAACAACTACGGCCCGTACCAGTTCCCGGAGAAGGTCATCCCGCTCTTCACGACGAACGCGCTCGACGACAAGTCGCTGCCGCTCTACGCGTCCACCGGTCACAAGCGCGAGTGGCTGCACGTGCTCGACCACTGCTCCGCGATAGACCTCGTCCTACACGAGGGCCGTCCTGGGGAGACGTACAACGTCGGCTCGGGCATCGAGGCGACGATCGAGGACATCGCGAACCTCGTGCTCGACTTCACCGGGAAGCCCGAGTCGTTGAAGACGATCGTTCCCGACCGGCCCGGCCACGATCGGCGCTACCTGCTCGACGCGACGAAGATCGGGGCCGAGCTCGGGTGGAAGCCGGAGCAAGGGTGGCGAGAAGGGCTCGCCGAGACGGTCGCGTGGTACACGGAGAATCGCGAGTGGTGGGAGCCGCTCCGCGACCGTGCACCGGTGGTCGAGACCGCCTGGGAGAAGACCGCGGGGCCTGGTTGAAGTCGGACCCCTGACGCGCGACGCGCTCAAGTGCTAGACCTTTGTGCCGAGAACACAAAGGGTTAATCCCGTCTCGCTAGCCTCTCGAGCCTCTCGTGCGTCTCTTCGCGGCATCCGTCTTCGCCCTCGCAGTCGTTGCGACGACCGCGGCTGCCCAGGTGCCTCCTCCGCCCGCGCCCGCCGACAGCACGACGGGTGAGGCGGTCTTCGCCGTCTCCGGCCGCGGCTGGGGGCACGGTGTGGGGCTGGCCCAGTGGGGCGCATACGGCCAGGCGAAGGAGGGTCGCACCTACGACCAGATCCTCGCGCACTACTACTTCGGCACGAAGCTCGGACGAGCCGGGAAGAGCGAAGTGCGCGTGCTCCTGGCCGAAGGGAGGCGGGCGGCGACGGTGCAATCCGCGTCTCCGTTCAGGGTGCGGGATGCTCTAGGGGTGGTCACGAAGATCCCCAGCGGTGCGCTCGTCCTCACGCCGCAGCTCGACTTTCCGGGCGCGACCATGAAGACGAAGGGGCCGCTGTTCGTCCTGCCGGGCAAGACGCCGCTTTCGCTGGACGGACGGCCGTACCGCGGCAAGCTCGAGGTCGCTGCGACCGGTGGCTACCTCCGCGTCGTGAACCAGGTGGGCCTCGAGCCGTACATCCAGGGCGTCGTCGCGGACGAGATGCCGCACACGTGGCCGCTCGAGGCGCTCAAGGCGCAGGCGGTCGCGGCGCGCACGTTCGCGCTCAAGAGCGTCGTGAAGGGGAAGCCGTTCGACCTCTACTCCGACACCAGAAGCCAGGTCTACGGCGGGGTCGAGTCCGAGGAGGACGAGGCGACGAAGGCCGTCCTCGCAACCGCGGGCCAGGTCGTGACGTACGGCGGCCAGCTCATCACGGCGTTCTACTCTTCGAGCTCGGGTGGGAGGACGGCGAGCTCCGCCGACGTCTTCGGTGCGGCGCTGCCGTACCTCGTCTCGCGGCCCGATCCGTGGGACAAGGCGTCGCCGCACCATCGCTGGGGGCCCGTCCTGCTCGGAGCGCGAACGCTTCAGGCGAGGCTCGGCGTCAGCGGGCGGGTGCTCGACGCCACCGGAGTCGTGACGCCTTCCGGACGCATCCGCACGTTGACGATGCAGACGCCGGCAGGAACGGCGAGCGTGCCCGCGAGCCTCGTGCGCACCGCCCTCGGCCTCCGGTCGACGTGGTTCACCCTCGGCGTCCTCCGGCTCGACCGTCCGCGCGGAACGGCCGAGTTCGGCTCGGCGGTTCAGCTGCGCGGGATCGCGCGGAACGTCGTCTCGCCGAAGCTCCAGCCGTCCACGAACGGCAGGTCCTGGAGCGACCTGGGGCCGCTCGAGCGCGCCGCGGACGGCGCGTTCACGACGTCCGTGACGCCCTCGAAGACGATGAGGTACCGGATCGCCGCGGGGACGCAGGATCAGCCGACGACCGCCATCGCGAGCCAGGTACTCCTCCTCCGGGTGGGCGCGAAGGTCCGGCTCGCCCACCCCGTCGAGCCCGGCGTGCTCTCGGGCACGGTGCGACCGCGAGTACAGGGCACGATCGTGCACGTGGAGCGCCAGCGCGGCTCGACGTGGGTACACGTCGGCGAGACGCTCGCGGCGAACGGCGCCTTCCGCATCCAAGCCCAGGTCGTGCCGGGCACGTACCGCGCGCGTACCTCGCCCGTGGCCGGGCTGGCCGAAGGTTTCTCGCCGCTCCTGACGGTGAACGGATGACGCGGCGGGCCATCCTGATCCTCGCGCTGCTCGTCTCGGCCCTCGTGGTGCCCGAGCTCGCATCGGCCGGACGGGTCGCCGTCGGGCTCGACTCCCGGGCGAAGCGCGCGGTTGTCCTCGAAGCGCTCGAGAGCCGCGGCGCACGCGTCGTGGAGGACCTCGCGCCGATCCCGGCCGTCGTCGTCGAGCTCCCCGTCGGCAGGTCGCTCGCCGGCATCCGCGGCGTCCGCTACGTCGAGCCGCTCCGCCCGCGGCGGCTCGCCCTCGTCCCGAGCGACCCGTTCGTGACCCGCCAGTGGTACCTGACGCAGAGCCGTTTCTACGAGTCGTGGCTCACGTACCCGGCGTTCGAGGCGGTTCCCGTCGCGGTCATCGACTCCGGCGCGGATCTCAAGCACCCGGAGCTCCAGGGGCGCGTGCTCGACGCGAAGAGCTTCGTCGGCGGCTCTCCTGGCCAGGACCCGCTCGGACACGGCACGTTCGTCGCCGGGCTGATTGCAGCCGGGGTGGACAACGGGATCGGCATCGCCGGGCTCGCGCCTCCGGCCGAGCTACTCGTCGCGAAGGTCGTCACCAAGCGGCGCACGATCCCGATCGAGGCAGAGGTGCGGGCCATCCGCTGGGCCGTGGAGCGCGGCGCGAGGGTGATCAACATGAGCCTCGGCGGCGTCCGGGACCCGCTCGAGCCGGACCGCGACACGTTCTCGCGCCTCGAAGCGGATGCGGTCGCCTACGCCGTCCGGAACGACGTCGTCGTCGTCGCCGCGGTCGGGAACGACGACCAGTCGCCGTCGAGCCCGTGGTCGTTCGCGAGCTACCCGGCGGCGCTGCCCCACGTCCTCGGCGTGAGCGCCGTCACGCAGCTCGGGAACGTGCCGCGCTTCTCGAACCGCGACAAGATCTACAACGACCTGGCGGCTCCCGGAGAGCAGATCCTCTCGACCTTCCCGCGGCCGCTGACGTCGCGCTTCCCCGCCTGCGCCGACCAGGGGTTCTCGAGCTGCGGGCCAGACGAGTACCGGCAGGCGCAGGGAACCTCGTTCTCGGCACCGCAGGCGAGCGCTGCGGCGGCGATCCTCTTCAGCCTTCGACCGGGCCTTACCGCGGAGCAGGTGACGACGATCCTCGAGCGCACGGCAGTGGACGTCAACGTCGAGACGGGCTGCGCGGCGTGCGCGACCGGACGCGACGCGCTCTCGGGCTGGGGTCGCCTCGACGTCGCCGCCGCGATCGCGGCGCTCTCGAAATCGCTGCCGCCCGCGGATCGTTACGAGACGAACGACGACGCGGGCTCGCGGGCGACGCGCATAGCCGTGCGCTCCGGCAGCAACCGCCTCGTGCGCGCGACGGTGGACTTCTGGGACGACCAGGACGACGTCTACGCGATCAGGCTCGACCGCGGCAAGCGCGTCTACCTCGGGCTCACGGGGGCGGAGCGGGGCGCCGATCTGAGCCTTGCCCTCTGGCTTCCCGGGACGAAGTTCATCGAGGACGTTCGTGCGATCCGCCTGCGCGCTCGCATCTCGGCCCGGTCGGGGAGCCGCGAGTACTTCTCCTACCGTGCGCCCGCGTCCGGTACGTACTTCGTGCAGGTGCGGATGTCCGCCGCCGGCAGCACCCCGTACCGCCTGCGGATCGTCAAGGGCTAGCGAGGAGCTCGTCCGCCGAGACCTCGCGCAGTACGCGCGCGGGGTTTCCGACGACGAGAGCACGAGCAGGAACGTCCTTCGTCACGACCGCGCCGGCTCCGACGAACGCCTCCTCGCCGACCTCGACGCCCGGGCAGAGGATCGCGCCGCCGCCGATCCGGGCGGCGCGCCTGATCGTCGGGCCGCGCATGAGCTCGAGCCGCTTCTCGGTCCTGCCCATGAAGTTGTCGTTCGTCGTGACGACGCAGGGGGCGACGAAGACGTCTTCCTCGAGCGTCGAGTAGGCGGTGATGTACGCCTCCGCCTGGATGCGCGTCCTCGCGCCGATCGTCGTGTCGTTCTCGACGAGCGTCCCGCGGCCGATGACGACGTCGTCGCCGACCTTGACCCGCTCGCGGATGCAGCTCTGATCGCCGACGATGACCCGCGCCCCGATCTGCGCGCCGGCGAACACGATTGCGCCCGTCGAGACCACGGTGCCGGTTCCGAGCTCCGCCGGCGGGAGCGGGTCGCGGGCGGCGGTCGACCGGGGCGACAGCGTCGGCTGCTTCCCGACAACGGCGTTCTCCAGCACTTTCACGCCCTCGCCGAGGACGGTGCCCGGGTGGACGATCGCGCTCGGGTGGATGTCCGTGCTCATGGGAGAGATCCTTGCCCATGAGCGGGGAGGGGTGTGGGGAACCGGGAGGTTCCCCACGCTCTCAGGAAGAAGGGGGCACGCTCGCCTTTCGCATGACAGGAATCCGCTCGCGCGGATTCCTGTCGCGGCAAAGCCTGGGGAAACATGGTTTCCCCCACGAACGCGAGCCGAAGGCGAGCGATGCTCAAGCCGCCGGGACGCCGGCCTGGAGCGACGCGGTCAGCTGGTCGAGCGCGCGCACGACGCGCGCTCCGTCCCGGGCCACCTGGCGCCGGTCGCCGTCGCCCGCGACGAGCGCGAGGAAGTGCCTGCACTCGAGCTTGAGCGGCTCGTCGGTCGCGATCTTCGGGATGTGGATGTCTCCGGTTCGGGTCTGCCACTCGCCGTACGTCGCAACCGGCCGCCACGGCGACTTCTCGTAGATCGTCACCTTGCGGTCGAGCTCCATGTCGTCGAAGACGGCCATCTTCTCGGTGCCGACGACGGTCATCTTCCGCATCTTGTGGGGGTCGAGCCACGACAGGTGCATGTGGGCGATGCGGCCGGACGGAAAGCGGAGGTAGCAGAAGACGACGTCCTCGACGCCCGGCTGGAGGAAGTCGCGGCCGAGCGCGATCGTCTCCACGGGCTCCTCGTCCAGCAGATGGAGGATCACCGAGAGGTCGTGCACGCCGAGCGACCAGAGCGCGTTCTCGTACGGCCGGATGCGGCCGAGGTTCTGGCGATTCCCGTACACGCAGAGGACGTCCCCGAGCGCGCCCGAGTCGACGAGCTCCTTCAGCTTCCGGACTCCCGGGTGGTAGAGGAGCAGGTGGCCGGGCATGAGCACGAGGTCCCGCTCCTCGGCGATCGCGACGAGCTCGTCGATCTCCGCCCCGGTCATTGCCGGGGGCTTCTCGACGAAGACGTGCTTCCCCGCCTCGAGCGCGAGCTTTGCGAGCTCGTGGTGCATGGGAACCGGCGTCGCGATCACGACGGCGTCGAGCGCCGGGTCGGCGAGCATCTCGTCGAAGCTCTGGGCCCAGCGAGCCTGCGGGTAGCGCGCCTCGTATTCCTCGCGCTTGCCGTCCGCCGGATCGGTGAGCCAGGCAAGCTCGGCGAGGTCGGCGAAGTTGCGCGCGAGGTTCCGGCCCCACTCGCCCAGCCCGGCCTGACCGACGCGGACGCTCATAGGCGCCAGACCTTGTCCGAGCCGTTCCGCCTGGTTGCGTTGCGAAGGTCAACGACCAGCAGCGAGTCCTCGACGAGCTGGTCGTAGTCGACGGACTCGTGGTCGGTCACGATGACCACGCAGTCGTACTCGCTCGGCTCGAGCGGGACGGAGCTCAGCGCGACTCCGTTCTCCTCGAACTCGGGTATGTGCGGGTCGTGGTAGGAGACGTCGGCGCCGGCGTTCTGGAGCAGATGGATCAGCTTCACGGCCGGCGACTCGCGCATGTCGGCGATGTCGGGCTTGTACGCGACGCCGAGCACGAGGATGCGCGAGCCCGAGAGCGAGCGCTGGCGCGCGTGGTTCAGCGCCTGCGAGACGAGCGAGCGGCAGAAGTACGGCATCGACTCGTTCACCTTCCCCGCAAGCTCGATGAACTCGGTGTAGAAGCCGTATTCGCGCGCCTTCCAGGTGAGGTAGAAGGGGTCGATCGGGATGCAGTGGCCGCCGAGGCCTGGCCCGGGCTGGAAGGACATGAACCCGAAGGGCTTCGTCGCGGCGGCTTCGACGACCTCCCACACGTCGATGTCCATCCGGTCGCAGAGCTGCGCGAGCTCGTTCACGAGAGCGATGTTGACCGAGCGGAAGATGTTCTCGAGGAGCTTCGTGAGCTCTGCCGCCTCGGGCGAGGAAACGACGTGCACCGTGTCGATGGCCGAGCGGTAGAGCTCCGCTGCCGCCGCCGCCGAACCTTCGTCGATCCCGCCGACGACCTTGGTCACGCTCTTCGTCGTCCAGTCGCGGTTGCCCGGGTCGACCCGCTCCGGCGAGAAGGCGAGGTGGAAGTCCTTGCCGACCTCGAGCCCGCTGCCTTCCTCGAGGACGGGGAGGAGCTTCTCCCTCGTGGTGCCGGGGTACGTGGTCGACTCGAGCACGACGAGATGGCCCGGCCGCAGCCGCTTCGCGATCTCGCCGGTGGCGGAGACGAGGATCGTGAGGTCGGGCTCGCGCTGTCGCGAGAGCGGCGTGGGGAGCGCGATGAGGATCGCGTCCGCGTCCCGAAGCTCGTCGTAGTCCGTCGTCGCGGCGATCAGGCCCTGCTCGACGAGCGCACGGAAGCTGTCCGAGGCGACGTCCTCGATGTAGCTCTCGCCGCGGTTGAGCTGGGCGACTCGCTCGGCATCGACGTCCACGAGGACGGCGGACTTCCCCGCCTGGGCGAAGGTGAGGGCGAGCGGCAGGCCGACGTAGCCCGCGCCCACGATGGCCACGTCGCGCTTCATCGGTCGCGCATCGTAGCGTGGAGCACGTCTGCGATCCGCTCCGAGGCGTGACCGTCGCCGTACAGGACCGGCCGCTCGGCAGGCATTGCAGCATTTGCGACTGCCGCTGCGATCGCTCCGGGGTCGGCGTCCACGAGCACGTTGGCGCCGACCTCGACCGTGTCCACCCACTCGGTGGACGGCCGCACGGTCACGCAGGGCACGCCGTACCAGTACGCCTCCTTCTGGAGGCCGCCGGAGTCCGTGACGAGCACGCGCGCCTGGGATGCGAGCGAGGCGAGCTCGAGATACCCGAGCGGGCCGAGCAGCCGAACGTGCTCGCCGAGCGGAGTCCCGGCGGCCACGATGTTGACGCGCGTCCGCGGGTGCGCCGGGAAGACGACGGGCTCCGCGATGCGGTTCATGCCCTCGACGATGAGCCCGAGACGCGGCTGGAAGACGTTCGCCTGGCGATGAATCGTCGCGACGACGTAGGTCCCGGGCTCGTAGGGGATCGGGTAGCGCTCCCGCGCCGCTGGGACGAAGCGCATGCTCGCGTCGGCCATGACGTCGCCGACGACATGGACCTCGCCCGTCACGCCTTCTCGCCCGAGGGTCTCCGCCGACCGCTCGTCCGGGCAGAAGAGGTGCGACGAGAGGGAGTCGACCTCGATCCGCGTGTGCTCCTCCGGCATCGTCAGGTCGCCGCTTCGCAACCCGGCCTCGACGTGGGCGAGCGCGACGCGTGCCCCGGCAGCTGCCCGAGCGCCCGCGAGCGTCGAGTTCGTATCCCCGTAGACGAGGACGAGATCGGGCTGCTCGCGAGCGAGGAGCGGGCCGATCCCCGTCTCCATCTCGCCCGGGTCGGCGGTGTGGAGATCGAGGCGGTAGCGCGGCTCGGAGATCCCGAGCTCCTCGAAGAAGACGTCGGACAGCTCGTGGTCGTAGTGCTGGCCCGTGTGCACGACGACCTCGTCGATCCCGCGCGAGCGCAGGGCGGACGAGAGCGGCGCGCTCTTCACGAACTGCGGCCGGTTGCCGACGACGGAGAGGATCTTCACGCCCGCATACCCTAGGGGTGGTCGCCGAGGTTTCCCGGCCGTGGCGAGGTGGTAGGTTCCGGCCGCCATTCAGGTCGCGAACTCCGGGGAGGAACCATGTCGATTGCCGCCGTAGGCCTCCGCCTGCGCGTGTTGCTGAGCGCGCTGGCCCTCACGCTTCTCGTTCTTCTCGTCCAGCCTGCGGGCGCCGTAAGCCCGAACCTCGTCGTCAGCCAGGTCTACGGCGGCGGTGGGAACAGCGGCGCGCCGTTCACCAACGACTACATCGAGATCTTCAACCGCGGCGCGACAGCCGTCGACACCGACGGTTACTCGCTCCAGTACACGAGCGCGTCCGGGACCGGAAACCTCGGCTCGGCGACGAACCTGCTCACAGAGCTGCCCTCGATTTCCGTCGCGCCGGGCCAGTACGTGCTCGTCCAGGAGTCCGCGGGCACCACGCCCTCGGCGCCACTGCCCACTCCCGATGTCACCGACGCGACGTCGATCAACATGTCCGCGACGGGCGGCAAGGTCGTGCTCGTCACCGGCGACGAGCCGCTCGGCTGCAACGGCGGCTCGACGCCGTGCGACGCGTCCCAGCTCGCGAGGATCGTCGACCTCGTCGGTTACGGCGCCGCGAACTTCTTCGAAGGCGCGGGCCCGACTGCCGCGACGTCGAACACGACTTCCGCCCTGCGCAACGGGAGTGGCTGTACGGACACGGACAACAACGCCGGGGACTTCTCGGTGGGCACGCCGAGGCCCCGCAACACCGCATCGCCCTCGAGCCCGTGTGCCGGCGACGATGCGCCTTCCGTCGCTTCGACGGCGCCGGTCAACGGCGCCTTCGCCGTGCCCGTCGACTCGGACGTCTCGATCGACTTCTCCGAGAACGTGGACGTCTCGGGCGCATGGTTCTCGATCTCGTGCGCCACGAGCGGCGCTCACACGGCGGTCGCGAGCGGCGGCCCGCAGAGCTTCACGCTGAACCCTGACGCGGACTTTGCGCAGGGCGAGACGTGCACGGTCACCGTGCTCGCGAGTCAGGTCACCGATCAGGACGCAATCGATCCGCCCGACGCAATGGGCGCCGACTACGTCTTCGGCTTCACGACGTTCGCACCGGCACCCGAGATCGCGGAGATCCAGGGCGCAGCGCACATCTCGCCGAAGAGCGGCCAGACCGTGGCGGGCGTCGAGGGCGTCGTCACCGCCCGCAGGACGGCGCCCGGTCGCGGGGTCTGGATCCAGGACCCGACGCCGGATGCCGACGCCGCCACCTCGGACGGCATCTTCGTCTTCACGAATGCCACGCCGGTCGCCGTGATCGGCGACCTCGTCAGCGTGACCGGCACGGTTACGGAGTTCCGGCCCGGCAACGACCCGGACAACCTCACCATCACGCAGATCACGAGCTCGAACGCGAACGTCGCCGTCCTCTCGAGCGGGAACGACGTCCCGGCACCGACGGTGCTCGGCCTCGGCGGTCGCCTGCCGCCGACAGAGGTGATCGACGACGACAACGCCGGGAACGTCGAGACCGGCGGCACGTTCGACCCGGCTGGCGACGGGATCGACTTCTACGAGAGCCTCGAGGGGATGATCCTCCAGGTCAACTCGGCAGACGTCGTGAACGCCACGAGGAGCTTCGGCGAGATCACGCTCCTCCCCGACGACGGCTCGTGGGCCACCGGCCTGCGCACGCCGCGTGGCGGGATCCTGCTCGGCGGGTACAGGGATCCGAACCCCGAGCGGATCACGGTGGACGACGAGATCCTGCGCGATCTCGCCCCGCTGCCTCGCCCGGCCAAGGCGATGCCGGACCTGAACGTCGGGGACGAGCTGACGTCCGCGGTCGTGGGGCCGCTCGACTACAGCTTCTCGAACTACAAGATCCAGGCGACGACGACGCCGACCTCCACCTCGGGCGGCATCCCCCGTGAGGTGACGGACCCGTTGAAGCAGAAGGAGGTCAGCTTCGCGACCTTCAACGTCGAGAACCTCGCCGGGACGGATCCGCAGGCGAAGTACGACCACCTCGCGTCGCTGATCGGCACGAACCTCCGCGCACCCGACATCATCGGGATCGAGGAGGTGCAGGACAACGACGGCGTCGCGGGCGGCACCGGGAGCCCGGTCGTCGACGCGACGACGAGCTGGACACGGCTCGTCGCGGCGATCCAGGCCGCGGGCGGGCCGACCTACGAATACCGGCAGATCGACCCCGTGGACGACGCGGAGGGAGGCGCGCCCGGCGGCAACATCCGGGTGGGCTTCCTCTTCCGCACCGATCGCGGCGTGAAGTTCGTCGACCGGCCGGGCGGATCGCCGACGACCGAGACGACGATCGTCGGCAAGCCGCACTCGCCCGAGCTCTCCGCGAGCCCGGGCCGCATCGGGACGCAGAGCGCGGCGTTCGACAACACGCGCAAGCCGCTCGTCGGCGAGTTCCAGATCAACAACAAGCCGTACTTCCTGATCGTGAACCACTTCAGCTCGAAGAACGAGGATCAGCCGCTCTTCGGGCCGAACCAGCCGCCGACGAGGTTCACGGAAGGCCCCCGGCACGGGCAGGCGCAGGTGGTCAACGACTTCGTGGACGAGATCCTCGCCCGTGACCACAACGCGAGGATCGTCGTGCTCGGGGACATCAACGACTTCGAGTTCTCGGAGACGGTGAACATCCTGGAGGGCGGCGTCCTGACGACGCTCCTCGAGACGCTGCCGGCGCAGGAGCGCTACTCGTACGTCTTCGAGGGTAACTCGCAGGTGCTCGACCAGATCCTCGTCTCGAACCGCGGCATGCTCCGGCAGAGGCCGGAGTACGACGTCGTGCGGGTGAACGCCGAGTTCGCGGACTCGATCCAGGCGTCGGATCACGATCCGTCGCTCATGCGCTTCAAGCCCTAGCGGGAAGCCACGAGAGCGGGCGGCGGAGCGATCCGCCGCCCGGCTCCTTGTCGGAGCGCGGTCAGTCGGGGAGAGCAGCCGCGCAGTCCACGCCCGTCGGCCTGACCTCGACGCGCGTGACGCCTACCCCGACCGAGCGCGTGCCCTCGACCTCGGGCCCGACCGGGACGTCCGAGATGACCGCGTTGCTCCAGCCGGTCAGCGTGACGTCCGTGGCCGAGCGCGCGGGGAGGCAGACCTGGAACCGCTCGCTCGCCGTCGCGCCCGCGAAGAGCGGCACGACCTTCGCCTCGTCCGGCGCCTCGATTCTGTAGATGGCCGGGCCTCCGGTGGGCGCCAGCAGGGCCAGCTCGAGCTCCACGAGCTCGGCAGGCTCCTCGCGCCCGCCGAAGAGCCGGAACGTGACCGGCCGCGCGCGGCGCGTCCAGCCGTCTGCCTCGAGCCCCCGGCTTGTCCAGACCGCCCGGTAGGGACGGTCGACGGCGACGACCTCGAGCCCGACATTCGTCGCGTGCGAGCTGCCGCGGAGCCCGAGGCGCGGATCGCCCGGAGCCCTCACGACGTACGGGGGCGCGTCGGCGGTCCCGGCGATCTCGCCCGTCTCCCAGTCGATGTCCAGAGTCCGGGTGGGGAACGGCGTGTACGTGAACGTCCCCTCGGGCGTGATGAAGGTCTGCGTGATGCTCCGGTTCCAGAACTCGGCGTCCCACCAGCGGATCGCGCTCAGGTGCCACACGGTCGAGACCGGGAACGGAACGAGTGCGGCCTGTGCGTCGGCCGGGAGCACGGAGTCGATCCAGTCGAGAACGACACCGGGAGGCCCCGCGACGGGTCGCCCGCTCGGGCTCTCGCTCTCGAGGACGCGCTCCCCCGCGGCGCGCAGCGTGAGCGTCGAGAACGCGAAGAGCGCCACGAGGAGCGCGAGCGCGAAGGGGATGCGAGGCGCGAATAGCACGCCGAGGACGAGCGCGCCGCCGAGGACGAGCGCGCCCAGGGCGACGAAGGTCGCCGTTCCGAGGTCGCCGGAAAGGTCGTCGAGCGTGTCGTTGAGGACGCTCGCCGGGGAGTCCACGCCGAAGCCCTCGGACGGCGTGAGCTCGAGCAGCGGGACGGTGGCGGCGAAGAGGACGACGATCGAGGCGGCGGCGATCGCCAGCAGCCTGCGAGCGGCATAGAGGACGGCGGCGACGGTCCCCACGAGCAGCAGCGGCACGACGTAGAAGAGGTAGCGGTCGCGGATCACCTCCGCTCCGCCGAAGCGGACGTTGTACGACGCCGTCTCGATGGTCAGGAAGACGACCGTCAGGAGGAAGAGCGTCGCGAGCGCGCGCTCCGCGTCGCTACGTGACCGGACGAGCGAGGCGAGCATCCAACCGCCACCCAGAGCGAGCGGCACGAGGCCCGCTCCGATCGCGATCGTGTCGAGGTGTCTCGCCGCCGACGCCCACGTCTCAGGCGGGAGGACCGATCCTTCCTCGAGCGTGACCGAGTAGGCGCCGAGCAGCCCGCCGATCGAGTCGGAGAGGGCGGCGGCGACCGTCACGGCCGCGCCGACCGCGTACAGGGCCGTGAGCACGCGGTGGCGGACGACGGCCGTGCGGGCGCCGGCGAGCGCTCTCCGCCACCACGGCCCCGACCCATCGCCGGCGAGCTCCCGGCCGATCTCGTGTCCGAGGATCGCGAGCGGGAGCACGAGGACGAGAACCGCGAACTGCGCGCGGGCGAGGAAAGCGAGAGCGAGCGCGCCGACTGCGAGTAGGTCGTTGCGGTCCCGGGGTGACACGATCGCGAGGTGGAGGCCGAGCAGCGCCCACAGGAAGGCGGGGTACGCGGCCGCCTCGGACATCAGGAAACCGGCGAGCACCATCCAAGGCACGACGATCGAGAGCGCGGCGACGGCGAACGCCCAGGGCCGGGAGAGCACGTGCCGGCCAAGCAGGTAGACCGGGACGACCGCGCTCGCCATTACGACCGCATTGAGGACGTGCGAGGCCCTGAACGCGGACGGCGGCGAGAGCAGCCCGTAAAGAGGCGCGATCAGCAACGGGTACAGCTGGTTCGAGATCGAGACGGCCGTGTCGTGGAGCGACGGCAGCGGCGACCCGGACTCACCGATCGCGGTCGCGAGCTTCGCGTACTGGAGCTCGTCGGTCATCACCGACCAGTCGCGGATCCGGGCGGTGTACCAGAGCGCGAGCACGGCACTGGCTCCCGCCCACAGCAGCACAAGTCCGACCGCTGCGACGACACGCGGCCGCGACGCGACGCGCTCCCGAAGCGACGAAGCGTGGCCGCGATGCTCGTCCTGCGTGTGGCTGATCAGGGACAGCTGCTGATGTCTACCTGTTGCGTCGGCTCGTAGCATGCGTCGATGAGCTGGGACGAGGCGTTTTCGCGCCGTTACGAGGAGTGGTCGGCGGCCATGACGGCCGACGTCCCCTTCTACGTCGCGCTCGCGCGCGAGGCGGACGGGCCGATCGTGGAGCTCGCGATCGGGAACGGCCGGGTCGCGATTCCCGTCGCCCAGGCGACCGGTCGCCGGGTCATCGGCATCGACACCTCGCCGGCAATGCTCGAGCAGGCACGCGTACGAGCGGCCGAGGCGGGTGTGGAGCTGGACCTGCGCCAGGGCGACATGCGTGAGCTCGCCCTCGAGGAGCCCGCGGCGCTGATCTACTGCCCGTTCCGCGCGCTGCTGCACCTGCAGACGTGGGCCGACCGCCGCCGCACGTTCGAGCGCGTCGCTGCGTCGCTGCTGCCAGAGGGCCGCTTCGCCTGGAACGCCTTCGCTTTCGACCACCGGATCGCTGCTGACCTGGACGGCAAGCACGAGGACGAGCCCGTTCCGCACACGATCCGCTACGCCGTCGGCGACAACCGGGTCGACATCGTGCTCGACGACGGTGGGAAGAGCTCGCTCTGGTGGGCAACGAAGAACGAGTGGCTGGGGCTGATCGACAGTGCCGGCCTCCGAGTCGAGGCGCTCTACGGCGGCTTCGCCGGCGAGCCGTTCGGCGACGAAAGCAGGGAGTACGTGTTCGTCGCGCGCTGAGAGCTGGGCCGTGAAGGATTCGAACAGCCCTGCAAATATGGCTTTCTTCTCCAGCGTGGGGGCACCGGTGGGGGCACTTCACGTACTCATCCGATCACGGACGAGCAGATTGTTGGATGGGTGGCGGCGCTAGACCTCGAGGGTCATGGGTTGTGGGCGAACGTGGCTCGATCCCGCGCTGGTTCAGACGACCCGCCATCTCGACCAGGTCGTCGGAGCTCATTCCGTCCGACTCCTCGATGTGCGTCATCACGACGCGCTTCTCGTTCCTCGCCCGTGTTGAGTGTGCGCCGTGCGTGGGGGCGGAGCAGGCCCACGAATCACGCACCCGTCCAAATCCGCGATCCAATTGTCGACATCGTTGGCGACCGTGCGGTCGTGCAAGAGTGACCCTGCTGGCTAGCGGCGGCCGTGCCGAAACTGAATCCCGGCGCTCGCCCAGGACGCGCGCGCCGCAGGCGTGCTTGTCGAGGCGTTTGAGGGGTTCCTGCCGTCGGCTACGGTCCGGACGTGCAGGAAGGCGAAGGAGTCGTCGCACTCTTCGGCGGCCCGGCGGGAGCGGGGAAGTCCACGCTCGCTCGGGCCTGGTGCGCAACGCGCCCGCATGCAGCCCATGTCGAGCTGGACGAGATCAGGCACCTGATCGTAAGCGGTCGCGCTGACGCACAACAGCCGGGTGACCTTCAAGCGGCGCAGTATCGCCTCAGCGTCGAAGCGACGTGCGCGTTGGCTCGCGCATTCGCCAGCGGCGCCTGCGACGTTGCGGTCGACGACGTGTTCGAGCCTGCTGCGTTCGATCGCTACTGGCGGCCCGCACTCGACGGGCTAGCGTGGAAGCTCGTCGTCGTCCTTCCCTCCCTTGACGAGACGCTCGCTCGGTCGGCGCAGCGCGATAAGCGGGTGATGGAGAAGCACACTCGGACACAGCACGCCCGCTGTGCCGATTGGGACTCAACAGTGCGCATCGACACGACCGGTCTCGACGTCGACCAGAGCCTCGCGCTCGTGCTTCAACGACTCGGCTAGCTGCCGCTTGCGCTTTGCTCGCCCGTGCAGCTCCCGCCACTGAACTTGCGGCAGCGCGCCAGTGAACACGCTCGCACGCGCGAACGAGAAGCGCGCGCGGAGGCTGGCGACGCGTCCGCGGGCATTCCGACGCGGAAGCCTCGTCCGGCTCGCGCGGGCCGCTGTGAGCCCGTTTATCCACGCGAGTCTGGCCAAGCCGAGTGAGCAGCTGCGGTGCGGCGGCGGGTGTGCGCCCGGCGTCGTTGCCGTAGAACTCCGGGCATGGCCGCATCGGAGGCAATGATCGTCGACGCAGGTGGGCGCGATTTACGCGTGTCTAGCCCCGATCGCGTGATCTTCCCGATGACCGAGCGCTCGAGCGCGGTCACCAAGCTCGACATCGTCAAGTACTACCTCGCCGTTGGCGATGGCATCATGCGCGCGCTCGAGCGGCGGCCGACGACGCTCGAGCGCTGGCCCAAGGGCGTGCATCCGGGCATCGTCGTCTCGACGCGCGAGAAGGGCGGCGGCGACGCCTTCTTTCAGAAACGCATCCCAAAAGGAGCTCCGGACTACGTGCAGACCGCGCGGATCCAGTTCCCGTCGGGTCGACACGCGGATGAGATCTGCCCCACGGAGGTGGCCGTCGTCGCCTGGGCGGCCCAGATGGGCACGATCACGTTTCATCCGTGGCCGGTTCGCAGCGACGATGTCGACCATCCAGACGAGCTGCGCATCGACCTGGATCCGCAGCCGGGCAGGGACTTCGCCGACGCAGTGCGGGTCGCCGCGGAGGCACGCGTGCTCTTGGACGAGCTTGGCTACACAGGTTTCCCGAAGACCTCGGGAGGCCGAGGCGTCCACATCTATGTCCGGATCGCGCGTCCGCTGGACGTTCACGGACGTTCGCCACGCCGCGATCGCCTTCGGGCGTGAGCTCGAGCGGCGTCTACCAGGTCAGGTCACGACCAACTGGTGGAAGGAGGAGCGCGGCGAGCGCATCTTCATCGACTACAACCAGAACGCCCGCGATCGCACGATCGCCTCGGCCTACAGCGTCCGGCCGAAGGCGGGCGCGCCGGTCTCCGCACCGGTCACGTGGGACGAGCTCGCCGAAGTCGCGCCTGAGGACTTCACGGTCGCGACCATGCCCGCGCGCTTTGCCGAGGTCGGCGATCGCCACGCGACGATCGACGAAGTCGTCCACTCGCTGCAGCCGCTGCTGGACATGTACGAGAACGACGCCGCCGAGGGACGGGGGGACATGCCTTACCCACCCGACTATCCGAAGATGCCGGGAGAGCCAAAGCGCGTTCAGCCCTCGCGCGATCGTGACCGCCCGCGGTAAGCCTGCGTGGGCCTTACGGCGACTGCGGCAGCTTGGGCGAGCCGCGCGTTGTCAGCGGCGCGGAGGGCGGCGGCACGACTGGCCCGATGTCCCCGTCCGGCGCCTCGTCCATGTCGACGATCACCGGCGCGTGGTCGCTAGGCCCGCTTCCCTTGCGGGCCTGCCGGTCCACCCACGCCGCCCGGACACGGCCGGCGACCGTCTCGCTGGCCAATACCAGATCGATCCGCATCCCGAGGTCCTGATGGAACATCCCCGCCCGGTAGTCCCAGTACGTGAACACCCGCTCGTTCGGCCAGCGATCGCGCACGACGTCACGCAAGCCGAGCGCCTGGAGCTCCGCCAGGGCTGCCCGCTCGAGCGGGGTGACGTGGGTCTGTCCGAGGTAGGCCTCGGGATCGAACACATCGTCGTCGGTCGGTGCGATGTTCATGTCGCCACATACGACCGTCGCCTCTGGGCCGGCGGCAACCATCTCCCGCAGCGAAGCCAGCCAGGCGAGCTTGTACTGGTAGTGCTCCGAGTCCGGCACGCGCCCGTTCGGTACGTACACCGAGACCACCCGGATCCCGCCACACGTGGCAGAGACTGCGCGCGACTCTGGACCCGGGAAGCCCGGCGCACCAGCGAGTCCGACCACCACGTCATCCAGACCCACACGCGAGAGGATTGCGACTCCATTCCACGTCGCCTCGCCGTGAACTGCGATTGCGTAACCGCGGCCTCGGAGCTCGTCGCCGAGCAGGTCGAGGAACGCATCGTCTGCGAGCTTAGTCTCCTGCAAGCAGACCACGTCCGGCCGCCGCTCATCCAGCCAAGGCAGCAGCCGCGGCACGCGCTGCTTGACCGAGTTGACGTTCCAGGTCGCGATTCTCACCGGCCCACGGTACCCGCGCCGCCGCCGACGGCCCCTCGTCCAACGCGCTCGCGTGCGATCAACGGCGAAACCCTCGCGCCGATAGAGCGCCAGCGCAGGCGCGTTCGCCGCGCCGGTCTGGACGACGACGTCTCGAACCGAAGGCTCGACGGCGAGCGCGCGGCGGACGAGCATCGAACCGATGCCTCTGCGGAAGTGAGCCGAGTCAACGATCAGCCTATGAAGGTCGATCGTGTCGCTGACGACTCGCCAGGAGATCGCGCCGGCGATGGAACCGTCCACGATCGCGCCAGGAAGGTCTCGCAACTGCCCTGAAGCTCAGCCAGCGTCTCGTCGAGGGCCGGGATCGCGAAGGAGCCGATCAACTTGGCCTCGACCCGAGCCTGACGATGTTTCGACCGCCATTTACGATGGCCTCGTGATCGACGACGCCGTCGTGGCCGCCATCGACGCGACGGTCCGGTCGGAGATGGAGCGCAGCCGTCAGCCGGGAGTGTCGCTCGGGCTCACCGACTGCGACCGCACGCTCGCGATCCGCACCTATGGCTTCGCGGATCTCGCGTCTCGGCGTCCGGTGACCCCCGGGGTGCTGTTCGAGATCGGCTCCATCGGCAAGTCGTTCACGGCGATAGCCATCTTGCAGCTCGTCGACGAGGGGCGCATCGACCTGGATGCGCCCGTCGAGCGATACCTGCCGTGGCTCGTGATCGACCGGCGAGGAGGGGACGCGCCGATCACCGTACGCCACCTGCTGTCCCACACCTCGGGGATCGTGGCCGGCGTCGACGCGACCCCCGAGGCGACGTTCCAGGTCTGGTCGCTGCGCGATCTGCCGACGTACTCGGTGCCGGGCGAGCGATTCCACTACTCCAACGTCGGATACAAGGTGCTCGGCCTCGTGCTGGAGGCAGTCGAGAGGAGGCCGTACCGCGAGATCCTTCGCGAGCGCGTCTTGAAGCCTGTCGGGATGCATGCGACGGAGCCCGTCATCACCCACGAGATCAGAGCCCGGTTGGCCGTCGGCTACGCGTATCTGCACGACGACCGGCTCGGGTATGCGGGCGCCGCGCTGGCGCCCGCACCGTGGTTGCAAATCACAACGGCCGATGGCTCGATCGCGTCGACGGCGGACGATATGTGCGCGTTCATCCGAGTCCTTCTGTGTCGCGGTGAAGGTCCGGCAGGACGCGTGCTGAGCAAAAGCACCTACTCGCAGATGACGACCGCTCACGCGCGCGACGAGAGCGGGAGCGAGTACGGCTACGGCTTGGCGATTCACGAGGTCGACGGTCGTCACCTCGTCGGGCACGCCGGAGGGATGGTCGGTTACGTGGCTGGAATGGAGACGGATCCCGAGGCCGGCCTAGGCGCCATCGTGCTGCTGAACGGAATGGGGATGGACGCGATGGCACTCGCGCGAACGTTGCTCCGGATCGTGCGCGAGCCGGTGGACGGTTCATCGCCGTCGGATACCCGGAGAGCCTCGAGGGACGCCGTACGCGTGGTCCGGGACGTGCCCACGGGCGTGTACACGCCTGACGAGCCGGGGCTCGAGCCAATCGAGCTTCTGACAGGAGACGATCCGATCCTGCGCCTCCCTGACCGGGATATCGCGCTCGAGCCGCTGGACGCTGCCGACGTCTTCCTGGTTCCCGATCCTGCCTTCGACGAGTTCCCTCTTCGCATCGAGCGACCGACGACCAGCCCTCCGGAGCTCTGGCACGGTGGCCGGCGCTACGTTCGCGCAGGAGCTGCCGGCCGCCCGCTGCCGGCGCCGCCGGCAGACCTGCGCGCGATCGCGGGCCACTACCGCTCCTACAACCCCTGGACGAGCAACTTCCGAGTCGTCCTGCGCGGTGATCAGGCGTGGCTCGTCTTCTCGGCACCGCCAGAAGGCTTCACGAGCGAGCAGCCGCTCGTACCTGCCCCCGACGGCTCCTTCCACGTGAGTGAGGATCCGGCCGATCCGGAGGGACTTCGCTTCGACACCTTCGCCGACGGACGAGCGCTTCGCGCCTGGCTCTCGGGCTGGCCCTACTACCGAATCGAGTAGAGCCCCGCGGTCGGGCCTCCGCGCCCATCTTCAGGCCGAAGCCAACAGCTCGGCCTCGCGCAGATAGGCGCGCGCACCGACGCTGCGGAAGAATGCAAGCGCGCGTGCGAGCTCACCGTTGCGGTCCGCGGGCGAGCGCTTGGCCGCCTCCAGACGAGCGACCGCCTCGTCCGGCCGCGATCCGATAGCCGCATACGTGTCGGCCGCGCGGACGAAGTCGCCGTCGATCGCCGCGCGAGCGGCGTCGTACCACCGCGTGGGCAGACTGGCGGCATCGAGCAAGGGGCGCAGCTCGGCCTGGCGCTCCGCGTCGGCTGCCGCGAGGAGGTCGGGAAGCGAGGCGGCTCCCCAGAAAGGTTGGCTGGTCGTCAGCGAAGCCAGGAACTCGTCGACGCTTGCGCCGACCTGGTCTGGGGCGGACTCGGCTGCCGCTCGTGCATGGAGCGCCAGCGCCGGGAAGAGATTCCACGGGTAGCCGGTCTCTCTGGCGAACTCGAGCGCGGCTCGTGCATCGTCCCACGCTCCTTCCGCGTCGCCCCGGGCGAGGCGGATGCGCGCTCGGTTCAGCTTTGCCTCGCCAACGCCGCGGTGCGGTGACCCGGTCTCGACCGCATCCAGATACTCCTCGAGCCGGGATAGAGCCTCGTCCCACCGCCCGTCGTAGTAGAGGTCGATCGCCTGCTCGGCGCGAAAGCGCCGCACCTGTACCGGGATGCCGAAGCGCACGGCGGCGCGCTCGCCGGCCGCGTGGAGTTTCGCGGACTCCGCGAGCGAGCCGAGATATCTCCGCACATCCGCGAGGTTGCCGTAACAGCTCAGGGAGACCGGGGAATTCAGCTCGAGGGCAACTGCGAGCGCCTTCTCGTTGTCCTTGATGCCTTCCAACTCTCCGGCGTCGAGCCTTGTCAGGCCAACGAACTGCAACGCCTCCGCCTGGATGTCGCGAAACCCGAGCTGCTCGGCGATGGACAGGGCTTCCGCGAGCAAACCGAGTGCCCGGGCGTGCGTCGTGGGGTTCCCCAGCACGTGCGTGCCCGCGCGCGTCAGGATCAGCGCCTTGGCGTGGGACGGTGGGGCGTCGCGCACGAGCTCGAGAGCCCGCTCGTCGCGAGTGCGTGCCAGGTCCTCGTTGCCGGCCAGAGAGAGAAGCCAGCCGTTCGTCGACTCCGCCTCTGCGGCGCACGAGAGCTCACCGGCTGCGATCAACGCGGTGGCAGCCTCGTCGAGGATCTGCGCCGCTGGCTCGTCCACGATCGCGAGTGCCTTTCCGTACTCGAGAAGCAAGCGCGGGCGCATGCCGTCGTCGGGAGCACTGAGGTCGACGGCCTGTCGCCAGAGGCGCGCCGCCTCGGCGTGCGAGTGGATGGACACCGCTCGCTCCGCGGCCGTTCGCAGAGCGCTCAGTGCCTCGTGCCGCAGCTCGGCTGTCGAAGTACCGGACGCATGGGAATTCTCGAAGGCCGTCACGTAGTGGAACGCGATGGCGTCGGCCCGATCTCGGCGGTCGCCGCTCAGCGACGACATCCACTCGGCTGCTCTGTGGTGCTTCTCCGCCCGCAGCCGGCGCACGATCGTCCGGTACGCGACGTCCCGGATGAGCGCGTGCTCGAACACCCACTCCGAGTCACCGGCGACGGCCGACTCGTGCTTGCGGCGTACGAGCTGCCTGTGCTCGAGCTGCCGAAGCGCCTCCTCGATCGCCCAGCGGCCACGCGCGGAGACAGAGGCGACCGCTCCCACCCAGAAGAGCCTCCCGACCACGGAAGCGTCCTGGATCACCTCCTTGTCGGTCGCCGGGAGAGCATCCAGCCGTGCGGCGACGATGCCGTGGACGGAGTCGGGTACCGGGAAGTCGTCAGTCTGTTCCAGCACCCATTCACCGTCGCGCTCCACGAGGAGCTCGCGGTCCTTCAGCATTCGAACGAACTCCTGTGCGTACAACGGATTTCCCTCGGCCGCGGTGAGCAGGGCCGAGCGTGTCTGCTCGGGCAGGAGCGCGTTGGGGAGCAGCACGTCGAGGAAGTCGCGTGTCTCGGCCTCGGTCAGCGGCTCGAGGGATACGACACGCGTGGCGCCGGTATCGGCTCCCCAGCGGGGCCGCCTCTCGAGGAGCTCCGGTCGTCCGGTACAGAGCACGAGTAGGGGAACGTCGGTGGCCCAGGCGACGAGGTGCTCGACGAAGTCGATCGCGTCGTCGTCCGCCCAGTGGAGGTCCTCGAACACGAGCACGGTCGGCCTCCGCTCCGCAAGCCGCTCGATGAACCGTCTCCATGCGGCGAATGTCTCGGCCCTCCGATCGCCGAAGAGTGTGGCCTCTCCGTCGAGTCCCACGAGCGCGTGCAGGTGGCGCTCGACCCACTCGGCTTCCTCCCGGTCGTCGAAGACGGCGGCGACTGCCTTCGCGAGGTTCGAAGAGACGGTCTTCGACTCCTGCGAGTCCAGCAGGCCGGCCTCTGCCTTCACGATCTCGCCCAGCGCCCAGAAGGAGCCACTGTCGCCGTACGGCGGCGACCGGCCCTCCCGCCACTGAGTCAGCTCGGGCTTCTGGTCGATGTAGCGGAAGAGCTCGCGCACGAGCCGGCTCTTCCCGATGCCCGGTACGCCCACGAGCGTGAGGGCCTGCACCGAGCGCTCGCGGCAGATCCGTTCGAAGGCGTCGATCAGCACTCGGCGCTCGCGCTCTCTCCCGATGAGCGGGGTGGCATCCTGGCGCCGCCTCGTCTCACCGACTCGAGATCGCGCGCGCAGCGCCGGCCAGCAGCGAACGGGCTCGGACTTCCCTTTTGCGCGCACGCTGAATGAGTCGTCGTACTCGATGACGTCGCATGTCGCCTGATAGGTCTCTGCCCCCACCACGACTCCGTCGATCGGCGCTGCCGACTGGAGCCGTGCCGCGGTATTGACCACGTCTCCCGACGCGATGACCTCGCCCGCGGCGGGATTTGCATCGAGCGCGACGAGCGCTTCGCCAGTGTTGACGGCGACCCGGATGTGGAGGTCGAGCTCCGGGCGGCGCTCGTTGGAGGCTGCTACTGCCTCGCGAATGCCGAGCGCCGCACGAACGGCACGCTCTGGATCGTCCTCTCGGGCAAGAGGGGCTCCGAAGACCGCCATGATCGCGTCACCGATGAATTTCTCGACCGTGCCGCCGTTCTGTTCGAGTCGCTCCCGAACGAGGGTGTAGAACGGGGCGAGGATCGCGCGTACGTCCTCGACGTCCATCTGCTCCGCACGGCTTGTGAAGCCGACGAGGTCGGCGAAGAGCACGGTGATGATCTTGCGCTCCTCCCGCTGGTCCCGCGCAGCGACGAGCGTTGCTCCGCAACGACCGCAGAAGCGGGAGTCGGGTGCGTTCTCATGGTGGCATTTGCTGCAAATGACCATGACTCGCTCCATTTTCGTCTTTCCGCGACGTGATGCGGGCCGCTTTCCGAACGGAGAAGGCGGCGAAGCCCATTGACCTGGTCGGGCGGGTTTCGTACATTCGTCGCTCCAAGCGACGGAGGAGCGTGACCGTATGGAAGCAGGAGACAACTACGAGCCTGGGAAGTACGAGCCTGGGGACTTCGCCTATGTCGAGCTCACGCGCAAGGGGCCGCTGTACCAGGACGAGTTCTCGATCTTCCTCGTGCAGGTCGTCAGCGAGTCGAAGGCCGGGGGCGAGTTGCTCGTCGACCCGATCCGCTTCCTCCGGCGGAACATCCCGGAGTTGCGCGACCTCCTCGCGGAAGAGGCGGACGTCCGTGCTTCGGTGCTTCGCGTGAACGCTGAGGTCAAGGCGAACCCGAAGCACCGAAGCGAGCTGTGGGTCGCGTACCAGGGCTCGACCAACGCGATCGGGCTTCAGTACAAGTACGACGAGCGGGACATGGTCAAAGAGCAGTCCTGAATCGCGCTACCGCCCGTTCCCCTTGTGGGCCGTGAAGGATTCGAACCTTCGACCTTGGGATTAAGAGTGGATGCTCGTGGCTTCGCTCGTCCTCGGGTGAGCTGGGGAACCGGCTTCGCTGAGCAGAATCGGCTCGTGTGATCTCGCTCTCGTTGGGCCTTTCTTGTTGACCCTCGGTTGACCCGATCTGGCTATCGATGACAACGTGCCATGGCTGCGGTGGGCATCAGCCTGGAAAGCGGTAGTCGACGACACCGCCGTTCGTGCTGGCGTAGAGCACCTTCCCCGTAGAAGCGATCGCAAGAGCGCCGACACGAAGAGAGGGCAGGCCTTTGTTGAACGGGCGCCAGCGTGCCCCGCCGTTCGTGCTTCTGAAGATGCCGCGACCGAGGAAGCTGGCGTAGAGCGTCGCAGGCTTGTGCGGGTCGACCGTGAGAGAGGCGACGGTCCCGGTCCCCAGACCGCCTACGACTCGCCAGCTCCGCGCGCCGTCTGCGCTCTTGAAGACGCCGCCACGGGTACTCGCGTAGACGATGGCCGGCGATAACGGGTCGATCGCGAGTCCCAGCACGGCAGTTCGCCCCAGACCTGCGTTTACGGCGCGCCATCTGCGGCCACCGTTGGTGGTCTTGAAGGCGCCTCGGGATGTGCCCGCATAGAGGGTCGCCGGCGCCTCCGGGTCGAGAGCGAGCGCCAGGACCTCTGCGAAGAGACCTGCGTTCGCCGCTCGCCACGTGCGAGCGCCGTCAACGCTCTTGAAGATGCCGTCGAAGCCTCCCGCGTAGATCGTCGCCGTCCGTCGGGGGTCGATCGCGAGCGCCTGGATGTACCTGCCCCTCAGACCCCAGACATCCCAGCTGCGTCCTGCGTTCGTGCTCTTTGCGACGCCGCCCTCGCCGACGGAGCCGCCGCCGCCGCCCGCGTAAACGGTCGCCGGGCTTCGGGGGTCGATCGCGAGCGCGTGTACCTGGGACACACCGACGTACGCATCTCGCCAGCTACGGCCACCATCAGTGGTCTTGAAGACGGAGTCGAACCCGCCGGCGTAGACGGTTCCCGGTCGCGAAGGGTCGACTGCCAGCACCGAGGCTTCCTCGGACGCGAGACCGGTGTTGACTGCCCGCCACCGGCGCCCCCCGCTCGCGGTTGTGAAGACGCCCCCATCCTCTGTGCCCGCGTAGATGGTCGCGCCCTTGGCAGCGATCGCAAGCGCGCCCACGGACCGTTCGTCCAGTCCGCTCGACCGCCAGCGACGCCCCCCGTCCGTGCTCTTGAAGACGCCCCCGGCCGCCGCATACAGGGTGTTCGGATTCTGCGGGTCTATCGCCAGCGAGGTGGTACCTCCACGCAGGCCGACGACAGTCGTCCAGCTCTCGCCGCCGTCCGTGCTCTTGAGGACACGGGACGACACCGCGTACAGGGTCGTGGGCGTCTGCGGGTCGAGTACGAGGTCATCCGCGAATGGGGAGCTCTGCAGGATCCTCCAAGTCCCGCCGCCGTCCGTGCTCTTGTAGACGCGCCATTCGTCGGCGACCACGCTCGCGTAGACGGTTGCTGGGGCCTTCGGGTCGATCACGAGCACAAGCACGCGCGGGTCATCGTCCGACACGCCCAAGTCGAGCGCTTGCCAGCGACGGCCCCGATCGGTGCTCTTGAAGAGGCCGCGATCCGTGCCCGCGTACACAAGCGCGGGCCGGTGGGGGTCGACCGCGAGCGCAAACACCTCGGCCGCCAGACCGGCGGGGCGCCACCGACGACCTGCATCCGTGCTCTTGAACACACGTTCACTCGTGCCCGCGTACATCGTGGCGGCTCTTCGCGGGTCAATCGCAAGCGTGTGCACAAAGGCGCCTCGCAGACGCGGGACATCCCAGGTCCGGCCCTGATCCAAGCTCTTGAACACGCCAACCGTAGTAGCCGCGTAGACGGTCTTCGGATCGCGCGGATCAACGGCCAAGTCCGTGATGGCGGGCGGAGGACCATACGACGGACCCCAAACTCCATCACCCGCGATTGCGAGGCTGACCGCTACAAAGCCGGCACTCAGGACAAGTGCGACTGCGAGCAGGCGTGCTCGACATCGGAGGATCCCACGCGCCACGCACACAAGTTACGCCGGATATGGCCGGTGTTGAACCACGCGGTCGGGGTGGCAGTTGGTTCTCCGTAAGGACGACACCCATGTGAGCTTCCTGAGGGAGCCGGCCGCGGAGGACCTCGTGTTTGCAAACGGGACGGTCTCGAGTGGCCACCGCAAGCCGGGCTCAGCGACGATCTTGACCCCGCGTAGCCGAAATGGACTACGTAACACGTGCGTATGCAGGAATTCTAGTGGGCCGTGAAGGATTCGAACCTTCGACCTTGGGATTAAGAGTCCCCTGCTCTACCAACTGAGCTAACGGCCCGGAGCGGCGAAGTGTAGCCCTGCTCCTAGCGCCGCAACCCGGTGCAGCCGCGCAGCCCGTGCCAGGACGCGAGCGCGCTCCGGCGCTCCGACCCGGAGAGCGGACGCGGTGTCCCGGAGACGATCCGGGCGGGCTCGAAGCGATAGCCGTTGATCCGGCGACCGGTCGCGCTCACGACCAGGACGCCGGTCGCGATCGTCTCGGGGCGGGCGGAGTACCAGACGAAGTTTCCGAGCCCGTACGAGACAAGCGCCTTCTGCTTGCGGCCGGTGCCGAGGAGCCGGTGCGCGTGCGCCCCGACGACGATGTCCGCGCCCGCCCCGACGAGCTGCCGCGCGAGAGTCGTCTGGTCGGTCGTCGGGCACGACGCCAGCTCGAGGCCCCAGTGGAGGAAGACGACGATCGTGTCGGACGTCTTCCTCGTCTCGCGGACCGCCTGGAGGAGCCGCGGGGCGTTCTTCGCAGACGCCAGCCCGGGCGCGCTCCGGTCCGCGCTCCACGAGCTGATCAGGTGGTCGTCGAGTACCTGGGTCGCCGCAAGCACGGCGATCCGCTGCCCGCGGACGGTCGCCCGGTATGGGCGATACGCCTGCGCTGCGTTGAGGCCGATTCCGACGACCGGGAAGCCCGCCTTGCGCGCGGCGGCGATCGAGTCCCGCAGCCCGGTCAGACCGTAGTCCATCCCGTGGTTGTTGGCCATCGACGCGACGTCGACGCCTCCTGCCCTGAGCGCACTGAACGCCGACGCGGGCGCACGGAACGTGTAGGCCTTCGACTGCGGGTAGCCGCGGGACGTGATCGCGGTCTCGAGGTTCACGACCGTGAGGTCCGCCGCGCCGAGCACCGGCCGGATGGAGCGGAGCACGTCGCGCGGATCCGCGGCGAGCTCTTCCCGGATCGGGCTCTCGAAGTGCACGTCGCCGGCGAACGCAAGCGTGACCGGGTTGCCGCTGCCGAGGCGTGCCGGACCGGCGAGCGATGTGCTCTGCGAGACGTTGCTCGCGACGAGCGATCTCGGGGGTCGAAGCTCTCCGGCACCCGCGGGGGGCGACTGGCGGCCGCCGAAGACGGCGGCCACGACGACCACGACCAGCGCGGCTCCGGGAACGGCGAAGCGCAGCGCCTGCACGGGCACGAGGTTAGCCAACGGAGCGGAAGCTCCTCCCTGCACACGACCGCTGGAGCTTGAAGTAGTCTCGGTTTCGGTGCGCAGGGGTATCGCACAGCTCGTCGCGATCGGCGTCGTCATCGCGCTGCTCCTCACCGTTGTCGCGCTGGTCTTCAAGTGGCTGCCGACCTCCGCGTCGGAGGAATTCGACCGCATCCAGGCCGTCTACTGGTTCGCGACGGTGATCTCGATCGGCATCTTCGCGCTCGTCGCCGCGGTCGTCGTGTACTCGGTCTGGAAGTGGCGAGTCCCGCTCGACGACGACGCAGACGGCCCTCCGATCCACGGGCACACGGGGCTCGAGATCGCGTGGACCGCCGTGCCCGCGGTCCTCGTCATCGCGATCGGCATCGTGAGCGCGATCGTGCTCGCGCGAAACGGTGAGGCCGGCAACCGTCCGCTCGAGATCAACGCCGTCGGGCAGCAGTTCGCGTGGAAGTTCGTGTACTCCGACCACGACGACCTCGAGTCGGGCGAGCTCGTGCTTCCGATCGGGCAGACGGCGCGTTTCACGATGACCGCGGTTGACGTGATCCACTCGTTCTGGGTGCCGAACTTCGGGCAGAAGATGGACGCGGTTCCGGGTATCGAGACGACGATCGTCGTGACCCCCGACCGCATCGGCCAGTACACCGTCGTGTGCGCCGAGCTCTGCGGTTACGGCCACGCGACGATGCGGGCGAAGGCGCGCGTCGTCACCCGGGCCGCGTTCGATCGCTGGATCGAGGAGGAGAGCGCGTCATGACGACGACGCTCGAGCACACGACCCCGGAGGGGGCCTACCCGCAGCACTACGAGCCGCCGCGCGGCCCGTACTGGCGGCTCCTCTTCGGGCCTGGCCTCGTGCGAGGCGTGTGGATGGGTCTGCTCTTCTTCGGCCTCGGGACGCTCCTCGTGGGCGGCCTGCGCTGGTGGTGGGGCTGGGACCCGATCTGGGACTGGGACGTGATCGCCGCCGTTGCAGGCATGACGACCGCGCCGATCGGCTTCCTCGCCGGCATCGGCTCGTTCGACTACTGGCTGCACTACATCTCCGGTCGCCCGACCAGGCCGGAGGACCATTCGGGGCACGGCGCCACGAGCTGGAAGGACTACTTCCGGGTCAATACCGACCACAAGGTGATCGGAGTCCAGTACCTGGTCACGACGTTCGTGTTCTTCACGATCGGCGGGCTGATGGCAATGCTCTTCCGGGCAGAGCTCGCGCAGCCGGGACTGCAGTTCGTCGACCCGCAGACGTTCAACGGCCTCGTGTCGGTGCACGCGACGCTGATGATCTTCCTCTTCATCATCCCGGCGTTCGCGGGCATCGCGAACTTCGTCGTGCCGCTGATGCTGGGCGCGCCGGACATGGCGTTCCCGCGTCTGAACGCGCTCTCGTTCTGGCTCCTGCCCATCGCGGGCGTCATGTTCGTCGCGAGCTTCGCGGTGTCCGGAGGCGCCTTCGGCGCGGGCTGGACCGGCTACGCCCCGCTCGCCGAGGGACAGCCGCTCGGCCAGACGTTCTTCAACATGGGCGTGCAGTGGGCGGGTGCGTCGTCGATCATGACCGCGCTCAACTTCCTGGTCACGATCATCACGATGCGGGCGCCGGGGATGACGTTCTGGCGCATGCCGCTCCTCGTGTGGGCGAACTTCACGACGTCGCTGCTCGTCGTGATCGCGACGCCCTTCATCGCCGGCTCGCAGTTCTTCGTGATGTTCGACCGGATCCTGCACACGAGCTTCTTCGTGCCGGAGGGCGGCGGCTACGTGCTCGGCTACCAGCACATCTTCTGGTTCTACAGCCACCCGGCCGTCTACATCATGATGCTGCCCGGCTTCGGGATCGTCTCGGAGGTCATCTCCTCGATGTCACGCAAGCCGATCTTCGGCTACCGGCTGATGGCCCTGTCGCTGATCGGGATCCTCGTGCTCGGCTTCTCCGTGTGGGCGCACCACATGTTCGTCGCCGGCATGGCCGACTGGCTGCGCGTCCCGATGATGATCACGACGCTGCTCATCGCGATCCCGACCGGGATCAAGGTGTTCTCGTGGATCGCGACGCTCTGGCGCGGCCGGATCCACCTCACGACTCCGATGCTCTTCGCGCTCGGGTTCGTGACGATGTTCACGATCGGCGGCTTGTCGGGGATCTACCTCGGCTCGGTCCCGATCGACATCGCCGCCTCGGACACGTACTTCATCGTCGCCCACATCCACTACGTCCTCTTCGGCGGCTCGGTCTTCACGATCTTCGCCGGGGTCTACTTCTGGTTCCCGAAGATCACGGGCCGGATGTACGACGAGACGCTCGGCAGGTGGCACTTCTGGCTGACGTTCGTGAGCTTCAACGCGACGTTCTTCCCGATGCACTACGTCGGGCTGCGCGGGATGCCGCGCCGGGTCTCCGACTATGCCGAGGCATTCGGCGACCTGAACTTCTTCATCACGATCGCGTCCTTCGTCCTCGGCGCGTCGTTCGTGCTCTTCGCCTACAACATCGTGGTGAGCTGGGTGCGCGGCCCGATCGCAGGGGACAACCCGTGGCGGGCGCACACCCTCGAGTGGCAGGTCACGTCGCCACCACCGATCTTCAACTTCGACGAGATCCCGCAGGTCGTCGGCGGGCCGTACGAGTATGGCGTGCCCGGCGCGCGGCACGCGGTTCTGAGCGCGGCCGCCGCCGAGCCGCAGGAGGTCCGT
Source organism: uncultured Actinomycetes bacterium (assembly GCA_963848405.1). Lineage (GTDB taxonomy): Bacteria > Actinomycetota > Thermoleophilia > Gaiellales > Gaiellaceae > GMQP-bins7. The sequence continues at coordinate 276,406 of CAWKDP010000026.1, forward strand.
GCATGACCGAGCCGACGGCCGTCCTCGTCGTCGCGAACGAGACCCTGACGGGCGACGAGCTCGGTGAAGCCGTTCGCAAGCGTGCCGCGCGCGGGCCGATTCGCGTGACGGTCCTCGCGCCCGTGTCGTCGCCGCGTGAGGGCTATGTCGTGTACCGCGACTCGCGTCGGGCAGCGGCGGGACGACGGCTCCAGCGGACGCTCGAGTCCCTGCGTGCGGCGGGCATCCCTGCGCACGGTGGGGTCTTCGAGGACGAGCCGCTGAGCGCGGTCAAGGACGTCCTCGCCGTCGAGGACGTCGACGAGATCATCGTCTCGACACACCCCGAGACGAAGTCGGGCTGGCTGCGCAAGAACCTCGTGGACGAGATCCGCAAGGTGGCGGCGCCGCGCCCCGTCGAGCACGTGGTGGCCGCCGACGTCGCCGCCCGCGAGGGCGTGAACGTGCTCGTGGTCGCGAACGAGACCGTCCTCGGGGAGCCTCTGCTCGAACGCATCCGTCGGCGCGCGCAGGAGGGCCCGGCGAGCTTCCTCGTCGTCTCGCCGCAGAGCGATCCGAACGCGGCCGTGCACCCAGAGGCCGACCGTCGTCTCCGAGCCGCCCTGGCGACCCTCCGCTCCGAAGGCATCGACGCGCACGGCAACATCGCGCAGCCGGATCCATACACGGCCGCGATGAACGCCGTGCAGGACGAGCGGATCGACGAGATCATCGTCTCGACCTTCCCCGGCGAGCGCTCTGGCTGGCTACGCCGCGACCTCGTCGGCCGGCTCCGCTCGGACTCGGGGCTTCCCGTCGACCATGTCGTCGTCGAGCCGGGGCTCGTCGGCGATGAAGCCGCGCTTGGAGAAGACCACGTGAGCGCGCACGCGGAGGCGGCGCACGATCACGAGCATCACGGTCCTCCCGTCGCGCATCAGAGCTCGCGCGTGGATGCGCGCGTGCTCGGGATGTTCCTCTTCATCGCGTCGGAGGCGATGCTCTTCGGCTCGTTCTTCACCGCCTACTTCTTCGTGCGCGTCGTCAACCCGAGCGCACCGGAGCATTGGCCTCCCGAGCCGTACCACTTCCCGGTCTTCGTCGCGGGCGTGAACACCGCGATCCTCGTGACGTCGAGCTTCACGATGCACTGGGCGCTCCAGTCGATCAAGCGCGGCAACCGCCCGGCGTTCCTCGCGGGGATGGTGCTGACCTTCATGATGGGTCTCGCGTTCCTGCTTACGCAGGTCATCGAATACCTCAACGTCGGCTTCAACACGAGTGACGGGGCATTCGCCTCGGTCTTCTTCGGCCTCACCGGCCTGCACGGGGCGCACGTGTTCGTCGGGTTGACCCTGCTCGGGATGGTGATCGTGCGCGGCTTCCGGGGGCACTTCTCGCCCGAGCACCACCATGGCGTCGAGCTCCCCGGAATCTACTGGCACTTCGTGGACGTAATGTGGATCGTCGTGTACGCAGCCGTGTACCTGCTCTAGGGAGGTCTCGTGGAGAGCCCGTTTCGGAGCGAAGCCGCAGCGTTCCGTTTCCTGCTGATCACGATCGGTGCCTTCGCCTTGATCGTGGCGGCCTCCTGGGTGAGCCCCTGGCTCGGCACGATCGTCACGTTCGCGCTCGCGCTCGCGGCCGTCGCCGTCTACATGCGGCAGCGGGGCCCGCAGCGCCCCCAGCAGCGCGTCGAGCACGTGGGCTCACCGGACGAGCGTCGCGTGCTCGTGGTTGCGAACGAGACGGTCGTAGGAGCAGAGCTGATCGACGTCATCGGCGACCTTGCGCTCGCTGGGCATGCCGAGTTCTTCGTGGTCTGCCCTGCGCTCGCGTCGCGGATCCGGACCTGGACCTCGGACGAGGACGGCGCCCGCGCTGCGGCCCAGCGGCGCCTGGACTCGACGCTCGCGCGTCTCCGTTCGATCGAGGTCGACGCCCGCGGGACGATCGGCGACATCGATCCGGTCGTCGCGATCGAGGACGCCGTGCGGACGTTTCATCCCGACGAGATCGTGATCTCAACGCATCCTCCAGGGCGCTCGCATTGGCTCGAGCGCGGCGTCGTGGCAGCGGTTCGGGAGCGTTTCGACGTGCCCGTGAAGCACGTCGTCGTCGATCTCGAGGCCGCCGCTGCGGAGACCCCAGCATCCGGATCGACCTAGAGGGCCCCTGGACGAGAGGCCCTCGTAGGTCGTCTAGCGACGTTCGGCTTAGCCCGGAGTCGAGTAGCCCGAACCGGTGCCCGTGAGCGCGATGTCGGCGAATCCGCACGGAGGCACACAGATCCTGTGTGGCCCGCAGCAGGTCGCCGCGGCGCACTTCCAGCCTGGCGGGCAGTTGCTCGTGAACTTGCACGGCTGTGCAGTGGCACACGAGACGCCCTGGTGACAGAAACAACAGCCGTTGACCGCGACGATGCAGCCGCATCCAGGACCGCAGCTCGTCTGATTGGCGCACTGCCCACAGGCGGCGACATCCTCGTCCACTGCGGCCTGCGTGCAGGGATCCAGCGTCCCGCCTCCAGACGCATGCGCCGACGCTGTCAGCATCGACCCGGTGCCGAGTACGGCTGCTCCGGCGCCGGCCCGCTTCAGCAAGCGCCCACGTGAGATCTTCTCTTGGACGGCCAAGTTGCTCACCCCCTCCTGGTTGGCCCGTCGCAATTAGCGCATTCCCCCGTGCAGCTGTCGATACCGCAGTTGCAGGAGATTTCAGGCCATGCGCGCAGTATCTTTCCTACGCTCCCAACCGGGTCGGTGGTCCGTCAGGCTGGCTGCAAAGCTCGGAGGAGCGCGTCGAGCGTCTCCTTCGGCGTTGCGGAGCGGATCTCGCAGCAGCGAGCGCGCCGGGCGAGACGGGCGACGGCCTCGAGCCCCGTGCCGCCGACCACGTGCAGGTTCAGGATGCGTGTTGCGAGCACATGGGTCGCCTGGCCTGCGGACACCGGCCGGACGGGTTCGTCGTCCAGCCCGATGAGACACACGACGTCGGCGTCTCTTGCAGCGGGCTCCACCGTGACGTCGCGACCGTTCGAGGGAGCGAGCTCGGCAAGCCGGTCGAGTGCATCGACCGGGACGTGCAGCGTACGGCGCTGCCGGACGACCCGGCCGGACACCGCATCCACGGCGACATGGGTCGTGGTCGGGAGCTCGAGGCCAGAGCGGCCGATGACGCGATGCCCGAGCGTGCTCAGATACGGGGGCAGGATGGGCGGAACGAGGCCGACCACGTCGCCGAGGCGCACGAGAGCGGCCTCGACGTACACGTGGTCTTGCCGTTCTCTTGCCTGGAACTGGTCGAACTGGGAGAGGAGGGCCTCGCCGGCGATCCGGAGGTCGTGCGTTCGCACGAGCGCTCGGCTTTCCTCGTAGAGGATGTGGAAGCGCCTACCCAGCAGACGACCGTCGCCGTCGCTGACGAGGAGTGAGAAGTACGGCTGAGTCTCGTCGTCGATGCGGTACCTCCCGAAGGTCTCGTCGAGCCATGTACCCCGGCCTCCGAGTTGGTTCGGACGCCGAACTGAACGCCGCCGACTTCATAGGAGCGATGCACCACCCACCCGAGGTGGTCCAGTTCGTCCATTCACTCACTCCGCGGGACTTCCCTCCGGATCTTCTCGCGATCCGACGTGCCGGGGTCGCCGACAGCCAGCAGCCGCTCGGCGCCACGGCTGGGAGTCACGAGGCCGAACTTCCGGAAGCCACGCATGAGCGATCGCACCGGCGGCGCGATCGCCTCTGGCTCGACCTCCTGCGCTCCTGCCAGCTCCGCGATCGTCTCGCTCACGGTCGCCGTTCCGTCGCAGAGCTGGAGGACGAGCGACGCCATGGGATTCATGTAGTGAACGAGGCGGCTTCGCGGGTCGTAGACGACCGCTTCCGGCCCGATCTCGACGAGCGTCACGTCGTCGCGGATCCGCGGCTTCGTCGCAGGCACCGCGCTAGTCCTTGGCATTGCCTTGGGCGCCGGCCGAGGCGCCCTCCGGCTCGAGGTGGGGGAGGAGCCCGTATTCGATCACGAACGACGCGGCTTCGAGCCTCGAGTGGACGCCCAGCTTGGTCAGGGTGTTCTGGACGTGCGTCCGCGCAGTTTCAACACTGATGACGAGCGTCTCTGCGATCGCGCTCGCTTTCATCCCGCGGGCCACGAGGCCGAGCACCTGTCGCTCCCTCGGCGAAAGAGCGGCCAGCTTCAGCACTGCCTGCTCGTGGTCGTCCCGGCGCTCGATCAGCTCGGAGAGCAACGGGCCCAGCATCGTGGGAGGCACCAGAACCTCTCCGCGGGCGACGCCGCGTATCGCCTCGACGAGCTCGGAGAGCGAGCAGTCCTTCGTCAGGTAGCCGCTGGCGCCGCACCCCAGGCCGTCCGTGAGGAGCCCTTGATCCTGCACGTCGGCCAGCACGACGATGCGGCACTCGGGTGCGTGATCCTTCAGCAGGCAGCTCGGCCGCGCCCCCTCGAAGCCCGGCAGCCCGGCGCTGAGCACGACGACCTCCGCGTCGAGGGTCGCAGCGGCTGCGATGGCCGCGTCACCGTCTGCGGCCTCGGCGACGACGACGAGATCTGGCTCCTGCTCGAGCGCAATGCTCATGGTCTCGCGAAACAGACGGTCCTCGCTCGCGACGAGGACTTTGAGCCTGTCCGACTCGACGTCCACGGTTCCGTCCCCCTACCTGACAACTACGGCTCTCCTACTATGAACCGATCGTTCCGACCGCGCAACGGTCTGCGACGGACCGCTCTATCGGCCCGCAGCGGTCGACACGTACTCGGCGACGGCGTCGATCTGCGCCGGGTCGAGCGAGTCCGCGAAGGACGGCATCGCGCCCTGGCCGTTCGTCACGCGGTCGACGACGAGCGCCTTGGGTGGCTGCGAGTCGTCGAGATTCGGGCCGACCGTGCCGGATGTCCCCGCGTCGGCGAGCGTGTGGCAGCTCCCGCAGTTGGCCACGAAGATCGACTTGCCGTCCGTCGGGGCTTCCGGCGCGACACCCGTCCCGGCCACTCGCGAGACGTACGCGGCGATGTCCTTTGCCGCCTGCTCCTGATCCTCGACGCAGAAGGGGCCCTCGCCCTCGACGTCGTCACCGACATCCTCACACTGGGGGAGCGTGTCGTCCGGGCCCGGCATACCCGGAGCATCGGTCGAGGGATTCTCGATCGGGAAGAAGATCTGGTCGCGGACGATGTTGGCGAACGTCTCGTCGGACATGCCGTCCGCGCGTGCCTGTGCGAACGCGTCGTCGAGGTTCGGCCCGATGGCGGCGGTCGATCCCGCGTCGGCCAGCGCATGGCAGCTGCCGCAACGGTCGAGGAAGAGCTCCTTGCCGGCGGTCTGGTTTCCCCCGCTCGAGTAGCCGCCGGTGCCACAGCCCGCTAGGACGAAGGCCGCCGCCGCGGCGCAGGCGACGAGCACGAGGAACGCGTAGCGCCCGGAGTACCTCACCGGGCGCGAGTCTAACCGGGCGTGCCGGCGCTCAGCTCTTTGATCACGCGCTTGACTTCACGCGCCGTGGGGTCGTTCGCGGGCACGAGGGCCAGGTACTTCTTGTAGGCGGCAATTGCGGTGGGCGTGTCTGCGGCGTTCCGTGCGGCCTCGGCGAGCTCCAGCTGCACGTTCGGGTCGTTCGGCGTCAGCGCCGCGATCTTCTTGTATGTCGCGACGGAGCTCGAGGACGCCTGCTGTGCCTTGCCGAGGGCGTTCTGCACGTCGACGGAGTAGAACGTCGAGACCGCGTTCGAGATCGGGTCGGGGTCCAATGGCCGGCCGCCGAGGTTGATCGTCTGGAACACCGCTGCGCCCGTGCCGAGGTAGGCGGAGCGCAGCTCGGCGATCTGGTACTCCTGCCGCGCCTCGTCCACCTGGACGAGGTAGAGGCCCGCGAGCTCGCGCAGCGCGTCCGTGTCCCTGGGCTTCAGCGCGATGTATCCCTCGAGCGCCTCGATCGCCTCGTCCGTCTCCTGCTCGGTCTGCGCGGCAGTCGCGAGGTCGCGGAAGGCCTGCGGATCCCTCGGGTTCTCGTTGACCCGCTCGCGTGCGTCGTCGAGGGCGGGGACGCCGGAGTCGCCGGCCGCGCCCCTGAAGACGTCGCCGATTCCCACACCACCGGCGCCGACGCCGAAGCCGATGAACCCGAGGCCGAAGACGAGCGCCAGGAAGAGGAAGACCCACTTCGCGTTCCGGCGAAGCTTGGGGAAGAACATGGTGTCCTCGATCACGACGTCGGCGCGACGTGTGACAGCAGCCGGCCGCGTGCGCTGCGTGCGGCGCCGATCAGCTCGAGCCATGACTCCCCTCCTCTCTCATAGCGGGAATTGCCGGAGACGAGAGTAGCGACGACGCGCTCGGGTGAGCCGCCGAGAACCGCTGCCGTAACAGGATCTTCCCAGGGCACGAACGGGCTCTCCGCGAGCGAGAGGACCGTGAGGTCGGCCTGCTTTCCGGGCACGAGGGAGCCGACCTCGTCGTCCAGTCCGAGCGCGCGGGCACCGCCGAGCGTCGCGAGCTCGAGGGCGTCGGCAGCGCTGAGCGCATCCGGGCGTCGCTCGCGCGCGCGAGCGGCCGCGATCGCGGCGCGCAGCTCGTCGAACATGTCGAACGAGGGCGTCGACGCCGGGCTGTCCGTCGCGATGCAGACACGAATCCCGACCTCGCGCAGGGTCGCGAGCGGCGCCGTGCCGCACCCGAGCAATGCATTCGAGCGCGGGCAATGCGCGACCGCCACGTCATATGCGGCGAGCAGCTCGATCTCCTCGGCGTCGGCCTGGACGCAGTGCGCGGCGAGGACGGTCGGGCCGAGCAGCCCTGCCTGCGCGAGCGCCCGGATTCCGGTTGTCCCGAGGGGCGGAACGAGGAGCTCCGCGAGCGCCTGCCAGGGCCCCGTGCCGTCGCGAAGCCACGCCGTCTCGGCCTCGCTCTCGGCGAGGTGCGTCACGATCGGGAGCCCGAGCTCGGCTGCGGCCCGGTAGTGGTCGAGCGAGCACGTGTACGGCGCGTGTGGCGAGACGCCGACGCGAACCGTCCCGGAGAACGCATCGGCGACCCGCGCGCGCTTCCGCTCGACCTGCTCCTCGATCTCGCCGGTGCCGTCTCCGAACACCTCCAGGTAGACGATCGCCCGCAGTCCGAGCTCGGCGCACGCCGTGGCGGCCGCGCCGCTGAAGCTCGCGTCTCCGACCGTGGTGACTCCCGAGCGCAGGCACTCGAGCGCCCCATAGCGTGCGCTCGCCTCCATGTCCTCGTAGTCGAGGTTGCGCTTCCGCTCGATGTGGAGCCCGAGCCACGTGGGGAAGTCGAGCCCGTCGCCGAACCCCGCATAGGTCGCGTACTCGAGGTGCGTATGCGCGTTGACGAAACCGGGGAGGATGACGGCGTCGGCGAAGTGCTCGCCTTCGCCGAGATCCGCCGCAGGCCCGACCGCGGCGATCCTGCCGTCCTCGATCGCGACCGCGCCGTCCCTGATCGGAGCGCCCTCGACAGGCACGACCCAGTCGGCCGACAGGATCCTCACAGAGTCCCGCTCTCGAACAGCTCCTCCTCGTCCCAGTCGCGCTGCCAGCGCCGCTCCATGAAGACGGAGAGCCAGATGGAGGCCTCGAAGAGAAGGACGAGCGGGACGACCTCGAAGGCGAGCGACACCGGATCGACCGTGGGGAGCAGGATCGCGAACACGAGCAGGAGCACGAACGCCATGCGGCGGTTCCGGCGAAGTCGCGCCGATGTCAGGACGCGTAGCCGCACGAGCCCGAGCACGAAGACCGGCATCAGGAACGCCAGTCCCCCGGCGAGCAGCGTCCAGGCCGCGAACGAGTAGTAGTAGCTCGCGCGGATCTGGATGTCGTAGAGGTTGTCGTCGTAGCTCGTCAGGAAGTCGAGCGCGCGCGGGAGCACGATGTAGTACATGAAGAGGACGCCGCACGCGAAGAGCGCCGTGGCCATGGCGACGAACACGACCACGATGCGTTGGAAGTGCGGCTCGACGGCAGGCGCCAGAAAGGCCCAGGTCTGCCAGAGGAGCACCGGCAGAGCCAGCGCGATCGCTGCGATGAGACTCACCTTCACCGAGGTCGTGAACGGCTCGGTGACGCCGAGCGTGACCAGGCGCTTGTCGTCGGGAAGCGGCCCGGTCAGCCACTCCATGATGTCCTCGTGGAAGGCGAACGCGAGGACGAACGCGGGGACGACGAAGAGGAGGCTGATGATCAGGCGCGACCTGAGCTCGTCGAGGTGCTCGACGAGGGTGGCCTCCTCACCGTGGCTCAAGCGCCGCGGCAGCCACCGACGCATGGGGCTCCTAGCGAACGGTTTCCCGCTCGGTCTCCTCCGCCTCGCTACGCGGTGTCGCGGACGGCTCGGAGGGAGGAGCGGATGGGAGCTCGGGCGGCGCCGGGGTCGTCGTGGGCGGTGTCACCGCTTCCTCGACGCCCGTGACCGAGTCCTTGAATTCGCGCATTCCCTTGCCGAGAGACCGTCCCATCTCGGGCAGGCGCTTCGCACCGAAGACGAGGAGGAGCACGACGAGGAGGATCAAGAGCTCGGGAATCGAGATGCCGAAAGGCATGGCCGCACGATACCACCGTGCATCTCCCCCGATCTTGCCCGACAGCGAGTCGGCTACCATCCGACCAGGCGGCGTTGCTCGTCGCCGTCGGCTTCGACGAGGAGTTTCCCTGCGAGATGGCACTACTCGAGATCAAGAATCTGCACGTCGGCCTGGAGGGCGGCCCCGAGATCGTGAAGGGCGTCGATCTCTCGGTGGACCTGAACCAGAAGCACGCGATCATGGGCCCGAACGGCTCGGGCAAGTCGACGCTCGCCTACGCGCTGATGGGCCATCCGGCCTACGAGGTGACGGAGGGGCAGATCATTCTCGACGGCGAGGATGTGACCCAGCTCGGCGCCGACGAGCGCGCGCAGCGCGGCCTCTTCCTCGCGTTCCAGTACCCCCACGCGATCCCCGGCGTCACTGTCACGAGCTTCCTGCGCAGCTCGATCAACGCGATCCGCAAAGCGCGCGCGGGGGGGACGACCCGATCCCGATCCCCGAGTTCCGCGACGAGCTCCAGGAGGCGATGGAGAAGCTCAAGGTCTCGCGCGAGCTCGCGTCGCGGTACGTGAACGACGGCTTCTCGGGCGGGGAGCGGAAGCGGATCGAGGTCCTTCAGCTGGCAATGCTGAAGCCGCGAATCGCGATCCTCGACGAGACGGACACCGGGCTCGACATCGACGCGCTGCGCATCGTCGCCGGCGGGGTGAACATGCTCGTCGGCCCCGATATGGGCGCGTTGCTCATCACGCATTACCAGCGGATTCTCAGCTACGTCGAGCCCGACTTCGTGCACGTGTTCACCGACGGCCGGATCGTGGCCGCGGGCGGGGCCGAGCTTGCGCATACACTGGAAGCCGAAGGCTACGAGGCGTTCGCTCCGGCGGGCGTCGGAGGTGAGTCATGAGCAGCGCCCACGAGACCGAAGTCGTTCGCGACATCCGCTCCGACTACGAGTACGGCTTCTCCGTACCCGAGGACTACTTCTTCAAGTCCGGCCGCGGGCTCTCGCCCGAGCTCGTCGCGGCGATCTCGGAGCACAAGAACGAGCCGGAGTGGATGCGGAAGTTCCGGCTCAAGAGCCTCGAGTACTTCAACGCGCGGCCGATGCCGAGCTGGGGAGCGGATCTCTCGGGCATCGACTTCGACAACATCTACTACTACATCAAGCCGACCGAGAAGCAGGCCGACTCCTGGGAGGACCTGCCGGCTGACATCAAGGACACCTGGGACAAGCTCGGCATCCCCGAGGCGGAGAAGAAGTACCTCGCCGGGGTCGGAGCCCAGTACGAGTCAGAGGTCGTCTACCACAAGCTCCAGGCCGACCTCGAGGCGAAGGGCGTGATCTTCCTCGACATGGACTCGGCGCTCAGGGAGCACGAGGACATCGTCAAGCAGTACATGGGGACGATCATCCCGCAGAACGACAACAAGTTCGCTGCGCTCAACTCGGCAGTCTGGTCAGGCGGCTCCTTCATCTACGTCCCGCCCGGCGTGAAGATCGAGATGCCGCTCCAGGCCTATTTCCGCATCAACGCGGAGAACATGGGCCAGTTCGAGCGCACGCTGATCATCGTCGACGAGGGCGCGTACGTGCACTACGTCGAGGGCTGCACCGCGCCGATCTACTCGTCCGACTCGCTGCACTCCGCGGTCGTCGAGATCGTCGTCAAGAAGGACGCGCGCGCCCGCTACACGACGATCCAGAACTGGTCGAACAACGTCTACAACCTCGTCACGAAGCGGGCGGTCGCCTACGAGGGCGCGACGATGGAGTGGGTCGACGGCAACCTCGGCTCGAAGGTGACGATGAAGTACCCGGCCATCTGGCTGATGGGCGAGGGCGCCCACGGCGAGGTGCTCTCGATCGCCTTCGGGGGCAAGGGACAGCACCAGGACGCCGGCGGCAAGGTCGTCCACGTCGCACCGCGCACGTCGTCGGTCATCACGTCGAAGTCGATCTCGAAGGACGGCGGCCGCGCCGGCTACCGCGGGCTGCTCGAGGTGGCGAAGGGCGCGCACGGCTCGAAGTCGAAGGTCGTGTGCGACGCGCTCATCCTCGACGACGAGTCGCGCTCGGACACGTATCCGTACATCCAGGTGGACGAGAACGACGTCGACCTCGGGCACGAGGCGACGGTCTCGAAGATCGGCGAGGAGCAGCTCTTCTACCTGATGAGCCGCGGCCTCTCCGAGGCCGAGGCGAGCGCGATGATCGTCTCCGGCTTCGTCGAGCCGATCACGAAGGAGCTGCCGCTCGAGTACGCGGTCGAGATGAACCGCCTCATCCAGCTGCAGATGGAAGGCTCTGTCGGCTAGGAGCCCGTTTGGCTAGCCCGATCAGCAAGGTTGACGTCGTCGGCATCCCAGCGACGGATGTAGAACGTTCCCGACAGTTCTATGTCGACACCCTGGGGCTTCGACCCGACGAGAACGCGCGGAACGAGTTCTGGGTCGGCGACACATGCTTCGCGATCTGGCTGCCGGCACAGTTCGGCGTCGAGTTCGAGCCGCAGGCGAACAGCATCGTGCTGCTTCAGGTCGACGATGTTCCTGCCGCGCGCTCGGAGCTCGAGGCGAGGGGCGTCCGCTTCCACGGCGAGGTCTTCGACACCGGCGTCTGCCACATGGCCAACTTCACCGACCCCGACGGCAACCCGCTGACCCTGCACAAGCGGTACGCGCCCTACGGCGAGAGGTCCGCCGCATGATCGACGCGCAGCGCGTCGACTACATCCGCGTCCCCGTGACCGACATGGAGAAGGCCAATCACTTCTACGGCGAGGTGCTGGGCCTCGAGCGGAATCCGAACTCACCCGGCGGGGACTGGGTCGAGTACGAGGTCGGTAACGTCACGCTCGCGGTCATGACACCGCACACGCACGATTACGAGTTCACGCTCTTGCCACCCGCGACGATCGCGCTGCGTGTTCCCGACGTCGCGGCCGCGAAGGCGAAGCTCGAGTCCGCAGGCATCGAGGTCGGCGACGTCTGGGACTCGGGTAGCTGCCGAGGCGCGGGCGTGAGCGATCCGGCCGGCAACCGCATCCTCCTCCACCACCGCTATGCGCCGTATCCCGACGGGACGCTCCCATGAGTTGGCTGGCGTGATGCAGGTCGAGCGCGTCGACTTCGTGTCCTTCCTGACCCAGGACATCGCCCGGGCGAGGCAGTTCTACACGGAGGTCCTCGGCCTCGAGATCGAGACGGGGGGCGAGAGCGACATGGAGCTCAAGGCCGGCCAAGTGACGCTCGACATCTTCGATCCGTCGAGCGTCGGCCAGCCGTTCGCGCCGAGCCCGGCGGGCATGGCGCTGCGCGTCCCGGACGTCGCCGAGGCCAGGGCTGAGCTGGAAGGCAAGGGCGTCGAGTTCGACGGGGAGACAATCGACACCGGCGTCTGCCACATGGCGTTCTTCAAGGACCCCGACGGGAACTCACTCATGCTCCACCGGCGGTACGCGCCACGTGACTAGGACCGAGCTCCAGGAGCGGTACGCGGCGCTGCCGCTCCCGACGACGAAGGACGAGCACTGGCGGTTCACGAACCTCACCGGCTTCGATCCCGACGCGTGGGCAGCCAACGGGGCGGCGGCCGACATCGCAGCTCCCCCGTCGATGCTCGAGCTGGACGCGGCCGGAATCGCGCAGGTCGGGGAGGGCGGCATCTCGATCGAGAACGCGCCCGACGGAGTCCGCTTCGAGCCGCTCACGGACGACCACGAGCTCCTCTATTCGCTCGTCGGCTGGGACGAGAAGTTCGCGGCGCACAACGCGGCGAAATGGGAGCACGGCCTCCTCGTCCACGTCCCGCGAGGCGTCGTCCTCGACAAGCCGCTGTACGTACGCGTGGCGAATTCGGTCGAGGGAGGGTCGCTCTTCTGGCGACTGCTCATCGTGGCCGAGCCCGAGAGCCGCTTCAGCGTGATCGAGGAATACGCCTCCGCGTCGGCCGAGCTCTCCTCCTACTCGAATGCCGCCGTCGAGATCGTCGTCCAGCAGGCCGCCAAGGTCGAGTACGTCTCGATCCAGAACCTGTCGCGAGGAACGTGGCACTTCGCGTCCCACCACGCTCGCGTCGAGCGCGACGCCGAGCTCGACTGGGTCGCTGGCGGCTTCGGCTCGGCAAAAGGCAAGATCCGGATCCAGAACGACCTCGCAGGCCCCGGCGCGACCTCGCGCGTGACCGGCGCGTACTTCGCCGACGGGGCGCAGCATCTCGACTACGACACGTTCCAGGAGCACATGGCCCCGTCCACGACGTCGGACTTCGCCTTCAAGGGCGCGCTCCGCGACAACGCGCGTGCCGTCTGGCGCGGGATGATCCGCGTCGAGGAGGGCGCGCAGAAGACCAATGCGTACCAGGAGAACCGCAACCTCCTGCTGTCGAAGACGGCGCACGCGGACTCCATTCCCGGCCTCGAGATCCTTGCGAACGACGTTCGCTGCACCCACGGCGCGACGCTCAGCCAGGTCGACCGCGAGCTGCTCTTCTACCTGATGACTCGCGGCCTGACGCGCGCCGAGGCCGAGCGTGTGATCGTCCGCGGCTTCTTCCAGGACGTGCTCGACCGCGTCGAGCTCGAGCCGGTGCGCGACGCGCTCGCCTCGACGCTCGAAGCCCGCATCCCGCAGGCCTGAGCGACGCCTCAGCGGTCGACGACAGCTTGCCGCAGCGCCGCAAGCTCTCCTTCGAGGGCCTCGATGCGACGCTCGAGCGCTCCGATGCGATCGTCCGCGAGGGGAGCGGGTACGTCGCCCACAGGGGCCGTCGCCTCCGCGGTCTCGCCGAGGAGGTGGGCGTACCGCGCCTCCTTCTGGCCCGGACGGCGCTCGAGCTGGACGACGAGCTCGCGTTCGGTCAAGCCGCCGAGGACGGCTTCGATGTCGTCGAGCGTGGCGAACGGGTGGAGCCGCTCGGTGCGCTGCTTCAGCTCGCCCGGAGTCTGCGGTCCGCGCAGCATGAGCACGGCGAGTAGCGAGATCTCCGCGCTCGACACGCCCAGCGCGTCGTCGAGGAGATGCCGGTACTTCGCCGCACGACTGCCCGCTCCGCTCGTGAGCCGGACCCAGCCCTTGCGGGAGAGGCGTTCGAGCGCCGTGCGAATCGTCGGCTCGTCGTAGTCGACGACCGGATCGCGGTTCGTCGTCTGGTTGCACGCGAGCTTGAGTGAGTTGAGCGACAGCGGGTACGTGTCCGGCGTTGTCCGCTGCTTCTCGATGAGGCAGCCGAGCACCCTGATCTCGACCACGTCGGCATCCATGCTGCGGACGGTAGCGAGGCGAGGCACAATCCGACGATGACGACCGTGACCCCGCGACTCCGTGGCGTGTTCCACCTGTACGCGTTCTTCGCGGCGCTCGCGGCAGGGATCGTCCTCGTCGCGCTGGCAGACGGGTTCCGTGAGCGCTTCGCCGTCTGGGTGTACGCGCTCGCGCTCGCGGCGTTGTTCGGCGTCAGCGCGCTCTACCACCGGTTCCCGTGGCGGAGCGCGGCGGCGCGCCTACACGCTCGAAGGCTCGACCACGCGATGATCTTCGTGTTCATCGCCGGGACCTACACGCCGTTTGCGCTGCTCGGGTTCACCGGCGCGATCCAGATCGTGGTGCTCGTCTCGGTCTGGACGGCCGCGCTGCTCGGCCTCGCGCTCGAGCTCCGCTGGATCGGTGCCCCCAGGTGGGTCTCCGTCGCCGCTTATCTGGCCGTCGGCTGGGTCGGAGTGGTCGCGATCCCGCAACTCTTCCCGTCGCTTGGCATCGCCGTGGCCGTGCTCGCGATCGTGGGTGCCGGGCTGTACACGCTCGGTGCGCTGGCCTACGCCACGACCTGGCCCAACCCGTTCCCGGCCACGTTCGGGTTCCACGAGGTCTTTCACGTGCTCGTCATCGCAGCCGCGGTGACGCAGTTCGTCGCCGTCTCGCTGCTCGTCCTCTAACCTCGAGGCATGGAGACAAAGGTTCAGCTCACGGACGAGGAGTGGCGGGCGCGCCTCACGCCCGAGCAGTACGAGATCCTGCGGCGCAAGGGCACCGAGCGCGCGTTCACCGGTGCCTACTGGGAAGAGCACGCACCGGGCGTTTACCGCTGCGCGGGCTGCGGAGCGGAGCTCTTCCGCTCCGGCACGAAGTTCGAGTCGGGCACGGGCTGGCCGAGCTTCTTCGAGCCTGCCGCGCTCGACAGCGTGATCACGGAGACGGACACGAGCCACGGGATGATCCGCACCGAGGTGATGTGCGCGACTTGCGGCGGCCATCTCGGCCACCTCTTCGACGACGGCCCCGCGCCGACCGGGCAGCGCTACTGCATCAACTCCTGCGCTCTCGACCTCGAACGCGAATCCTGACCGCCGCCGGCGATGGCCAGCTGCTGCCGGTCGGGCCCATGCGAGGAGATGTTCAGCCCACGAATCGCACGCCGGAGCCTCCGGCGGTACCGGCAGCGAGGTCTCGACGAGCTCGAGCGCGGGATGGTCGCCGCGGGTGCGGCTGACGGGCTCGACGGCGCGCGTGTGCTCGAGGTCGGAGGTGGGATCGGCGCGCTCCAGGCAGAGCTCCTCGAAGCGGGCGCCGAGCAGGGCGAGATCGTGGAGCTCGTCTCGGCCTGGGAGCCGTATGCACGCGAGCTCGCGCGCGAGAAAGGACTGAACGAGCGCATCTCGTTCCGCGTTGCGGATGTGATCGAGGGCCAGGAAGGCGTCGAGCCTGCGGAGATCGTCGTCCTCAACCGCGTCGTCTGCTGTTCTCCCGAAGGCATCCGGTTGGCGGGGATCGCGGCCGGACTGACGAGGCGGACGCTCCTGCTCAGCTTCCCGCGCGACCGCTTTCTGGTCCGCTCCGGGATCAAGCTCGTCAACGTCACCATGCGAGTGCTGGGCCGCTCGTTCCGCATTTTCGTCCACCCTCGGACTGCTCTCGTCGCCGCAGCCGAAGCCGAGGGGCTCGGTCTCGCCGAGGCCGAGCATGGCTTCGCCTGGGAGTTCGTCGCGCTGCGCCGCCGGGCGTAGGCTTGAGGCGATGTCCGAGCTCGGGCTGTTCCCGCTCCCGTTGGTGCTGCTTCCCACCGAGCAGGTACCGCTGCACATCTTCGAGGAGCGGTACAAGGAGCTGATCGACGAGTGCGTGGAGGAGGACCAGGCGTTCGGGCTCGTCTTTGCCGAAGGAGACGGGATCCACGAGATCGGCACGAGCGCATCGGTCTTGGAAGTGCTCACCCGCTTCGACGATGGGCGCATGAACATCCTCGTCGAGGGTGTGGAGCGCTTTCGCGTCGAGGAGATCACGGACAGCCGGAGCTTCCAGACCGGCCTGACGTCCCCGGTGCTCGACGACGATGACCCCGCTGACGACGAGACGATCGAGAAGGCGATCGAGCTCTTCGGCCGTCTGAAAGAGGTGACCGGGAGCGACGTCGAGGTGCCTGGCGCCGACTCCCCGCAGCTCTCGTACGCCCTCGCTGCGCGCGTCGAGCTCGACCCGGAGGTGAAGCAAGCGCTCCTTCAGGACACCTCGGAGCGGGACCGGCTCGAGCGGGTCTGCGAGCTCCTCGTGGACGCTGCCGTGACGGTCGAGCGGCACCGCCGCGCAGCCGAGCGCGCGTCGACGAACGGCCGCGTGGATCTCAGCTGAGCCGGGCGATCGCGACGATCTCGCGGCTCGCCGGGTTGAAAGGCTCCCGGGACCAGCCGCCGTACCGCTCCTCGATCTCGAAGCCGGCCTCG
The DNA here is from genome assembly GCA_963848405.1 of uncultured Actinomycetes bacterium. GTDB lineage: Bacteria > Actinomycetota > Thermoleophilia > Gaiellales > Gaiellaceae > GMQP-bins7. Next base: position 292,655 of record CAWKDP010000026.1, read on the forward strand.
GCGAGGAAGCCGGCGAGCGTGTCGACGTCGAGGAAGCGCAGGCTGGCGCGATCCACGCGCAACGGGGTGCCGTCCGCATCGCTCGTGGTCTCGGTGAGGTTGACGACGTCGGCGACGACCGACTCGACGTCGTGCGAGACGGAGACCTGTCGGCCCGCCGGGTCGACGACGCTCGTCGCGTTTCCCGGATGCCAGCCTTCCCAGGCTCGCGCGAGTGGATTCCGGGTCTCGAATGCGAAGCGCCCACCGTCGGCAAGTGCGCGGCGGATCGCGACGAGCGAGTCGCGCAGCTCGTCGTCGCCGACAAGTTCCTGGAACGCGTGGCCGGTCATGACGGCCAGGTCGAACTCCCTGTCCCATGCCATCGACGCCGCGGTGTCGTCCACCCACTCGATGTCGTCTCGCTGCCGCGCCACGCGGAGGCTCGCGGGATCTGGGTCGACGCCACACAGCCGCCCGGCGTGCCCGACCTCCCGGGCGCGGTGCAGGATCCGTCCCGTGCCGCAGCCGACGTCGAGCACCGACTCGGCGTTCATCACGAGCGCGAGGTAGTAGTCGTCATCGGGTCCCCAGCGGTTGAGCACGTTGTAGAGCGCCGCGGCCTCGTCGTCCGAGTACACGGCGTGAGCGTACGGAAGGTGGGAGCGGCGGGGACAAGGAGGGGCGGGGGTACGATGGGCACGTGGCAGTAACGACCACCCCGACTCTCGACGCACGGCGGCTTCGCGCCGACTTTCCCATCTTCGAGCAGGAGTTCTACGGCAAGCCGCTCGCCTTCCTCGACTCCGCGGCGAGCTCGCAGAAGCCGCGCCAGATGCTCGAAACGATGACCTCGTTCTACGAGACGTCGTACGCGAACGTCCATCGCGGCGTCTACGTGCTCGCGGAGCGCGCGACCGAGGGCCTGGAGCTTGCGCGGGACAAGATCCGCGCCCTCTTGAACGCTCCCTCTGCGCGTGAGGTGATCTTCGTCCGCAACGCGACCGAGGGGATCAACCTCGTGGCCTACGCGTGGGGGCTGAACAGGCTCGGCCCGGGCGACCTCGTGGTCGTGAGCGAGCTCGAGCACCACTCGAACTTCGTGCCCTGGCAGTACGTCGCGAAGCGCACGGGAGCCGGGTTCCGGATGATCTCGCTCGACGAGCAAGGCGAGCTCCGGCTCGACGAGCTGGACGCGATCGCGAGCGAGGGAAACGTCAAGGTCGTCGCAACGGGAGTCGTGTCGAACTCGCTCGGGACGGTCAACCCGGTCGATCGCCTTGCGGCCTGGGCGCACGAGCAAGGAGCGATCATGGTCGCGGACGCCGCACAGGCGGCCCCGCACCGGAAGGTCGACGTCCAGGCCATCGGCTGCGACTTCCTCGCGATCTCGGCGCACAAGATGTGCGGGCCGAGCGGGGTGGGCGCGCTCTGGGGGCGCGCCGAGCTGCTCGAGGAGATGGAGCCGTTCCTGACCGGCGGTCACATGATCCGAGCGGTCGGCCCGGACGAGACGTCCTGGGGCGAGCTCCCGCACAAGTTCGAGGCGGGCACCGCGCCGATGGCGGAGGCGGTCGGGTTCGGCGCCGCGGTCGACTACCTCACGGAGGTCGGATTCGACGCGATCGAACAGTACGAGCACGAGCTGGCGGCGTACGCGCTCGAGCGGCTCGCGGAGCTGCCCTGGGTCACGTCGTACGGCCCGCCGGCCGACCGCCGCGCCGGGATCGTGTCCTTCAACGTCGACGGCGTCCATCCACACGACGTCGCGCAGGTTCTGGACTTCGAGGCCGTCGCGATCCGCGCGGGCCATCACTGCTGCCAGCCGCTGATGCGCAAGCTGGGGGTCGCCGCCACGAATCGCGCGAGCTTCTACCTCTACACGCTTCCGGAAGAGATCGACCGGCTCGTCGAGGGCCTCCACAAGGTCAAGAAGGCGTTCGCGTAGTGGGCGAGTTCGACCAGCTCTACAGAGAGCTCATCCTCGACCATTACAAGAGCCCGCGAAACCACGGGCTGCTCGAGGACGCGGATGCGGCCGCGGAGGGACAGAATCCGCTGTGCGGCGACGAGGTCACCGTCTCGGTTCGCTTCGGCGAGGGTGACGTCATCGAAGAGGTCGGATTCGAGGGCCGCGGCTGCGCGATCAGCCAGGCCGCGACCTCGATGCTGACCGACCTCGTGAAGGGCCGCACGGCCTCGGAGATCGCGGCGATGCCGAAGGAGGAGCTGCTCGGAGAGCTCGGGATCCCGCTTACGCCCGTGCGCCTGAAGTGCGCGATCCTCGGGCTCGGCGTCCTCAAGCTCGCGCTGCACAAGGCGAGGAACACGCCGCTCCCGGAGGAGTGGGGCACCTCCGTTCGCGATCTCGTCCTCGAATAGCCGACGACGTGGCCGAGATCGAGGTCTGCCCGCTCGAGGAGCTGGCACCAGGGAAGATGCGCCTCGTGCCCGCCGGCCCGCTCACGATCGGCGTCTTCAACTGCGGGGGATCGCTGTACGCGATAGAGGACCGCTGTTCGCACGACGACGGCCCGCTCGCCGAGGGCGACTGGGATCCGGAAGCCTGCGTCGTCGTCTGTCCTCGCCACGGCTCGCGCTTCGACCTGGAGACGGGGATCCCGATGTCGCTGCCGGCGTTCCAGGCGGTCCAGACCTTCCCGGTGTCCGTTCGGGACGGCGTGGTCTTCGTCGACGTGGAGGAGTGAGAGCGTGCTCGACGAGCAGGTGAGAGCGGTGCTCGCGCGGCTCGAGGAGCAGGACCGCGTCGAGCGGGAGGCCGGCCTCCAGGCTGCGCAGCGGGCGCGCCAGGTCGAGCCGACGACCGGCCGTTTCCTCTTCTCGCTCGCCGCCTCGCAGGCGGGCATCGAGGTGATCGAGATCGGCGGCTCGCGCGGCTACTCGACGATCTGGCTCGCGGCCGGCGCACGCGTGCTGGGAGGACGAGTCGTCTCGCTCGAGCACGACCCGGCGAAGTGCGAGGCCTGGCGGGCGAATGTCGCCGGCGCCGGCCTCGACGAGTGGGCTGAGCTCGTCGAGGGGGACGCCTTCGAGACGCTGCGGGCAACCGAGGACGTGTTCGACCTCGTCTTCCTCGATGCCGAGAAGGACGACTACGAGGCGCTGTTCGCGCTCGCGAGGCGGCTGCTCGAGCCCGGAGCGCTCGTCGTCGCCGACAACGTCAGCTCCCACGCCGAGACCCTCGCCGCGTACTCGCACGCGCGCCAGAGCGATCCCACGCTCATCTCGGTCACCGTGCCGCTCGACCGCGGCCTCGAGCTCACGACCGTCCTCGCGGAGCTGCCCGTCACCTGAGCGCCTACTCGGCGACCTCCATCCGCCGCGAGTGCGTATGCTGCGAGTACCGCGGAAAGGAGGTGGTCCGATTTGAGTGACGACAGTTCGGGCAGCGGAGGTACCAGCGGGTAGAGGCGTGCCCCCGGGACCACCGGGAACCGCCTAGCCAGCGTAGGGGGCTCGCGACCCGCGCCGCACGATTCCCCGGCCCATGGCCGGCGTGACGTGCTGGAAGCGCCTCTACTACTTCAACGCTGGTATCCAGGACCGAGGGGCCGCTCTGCGGCCCCTCGTCCGTTTCAGCGTGGCTCAGGCTGCAACCGGGACGGCGGCTTCGTGCACGAGTCCCGCGAGGTGCACTCGGAGCCGCTCGGCGACGAGCGGGTCGCGCAGGTCACCGGCCTCGTCGAAGACGTTCTGGGCGCGAGCGATCGGCAGCTCGCCCTCGATGACGCGTGCACCGGCGATTCCGAGGATCCGTCGCAGGTCCTGTTGCGCCCAGATCGCGCCGTACTGCCCGGTCGTCGCGCCGGCGACGGCGGCTGTCTTGCCCCAGAGCACGGCCCCGCCGCCCGGAGGACGCGATGCCCAGTCGATCGCGTTCTTGAGCACGCCGGACAGGGATCCGTTGTACTCGGGAGTGACGACGAAGAGGGCGTCGGCGGCCCCGATGCGCTCCCTCAGGTATTCGACGGCAGCGGGCTCTTCCTCGTCCTCCACGTCCAGGTCGGCGTCGTAGAGCGGGAGGTCGCCGAGCCGGTCGAACACCTCGACGTCGACGCCGGCCGGCGCGAGCTCGGCCGCGGCGCGTGCCACGGCCGAGTTGAACGACTGCTCGCGCAGGCTGCCGGAGAGGGCGAGGATCCGCACGGTCAGCTCTTCCTGACCGCCGCGAAGGTGGCCTTCAGGACGACCTCGTTCGGTAGCAGGAACCCGCCGCCGGGCAGCGGGGCGTTCCAGTTGAGGCCGAACTCGGAGCGGTCGACCGTTCCGGAGAGCTCGAGCCCGATCCGCTCGTTGCCCCACGGGTCCTGGTCCGAGCCCGCGTACGTCCCGCGTAGCTCGACGGGCCTGGTCACGCCCTTGATCGTGAGGTCGCCGCGCGCGACGAGTCCGTCGCCATCGGCCTCGATCGAGGTCGACTCGAAGCGGAGCTCCGGGTAGCGCTGCGTGTCGAAGAAGTCGGGGGACTGGAGGTGGGTGTCGCGCGTCTCGTCGAAGGTCGTGATGCTCGTCGCGTCGACGGCGCCCGAGAGCGTGGGGCTCTCGCCGCCGACGATGCTCCCGGTGAAACCCGGGACGCGTCCCTTGATCGTGACGAGGCCGAGCTTGCGGACATCGAACTCGAGCGCCGACCACACCGGGTCGATCTCCCACTCCCCCGCCGGGATCTGTGTCGTCTCTTCTGCGACGATTGTTGCTGCCATCGGTACACTCCTTTGCGGTCGATATTATTGACTGCGCAAGCAGCTTAACAGGAAGATAGATGATGAGTCAAGTATTGAGCGATCAATCGACTGGGGTGCGCGCATTTGCGGCTCTCGTGCGGGCGCACGCCTCGGCGACGCGGCGTCTGAGCGCGCAGCTCATGGCAGACCACGGGCTGACGATCAGCGACTACGAGGTGCTGCTCCGCCTCGCCTGGGCCCCGGACCGGCGCCTCAGGCGCGTCGATCTGGCTGCGGAGGTGCTGCTCACGGCGTCGGGCGTCACCCGGCTGCTCGACGGCCTCGAGAAGGCCGGCTACGTCGAACGCGGGACGTGTGAGAGCGACCGTCGCGTGGTGTACGCGGTCCTGACGGAGACCGGCCTCGAGAAGCTGCGAACGGCCTCGACGAGCCACGTCGCGCAGATCGACGAGCTGTTCGCAGAGCGCTTCGACGAAACGGAGCTGCAGAGGGTCGGCGATCTCCTGGCGCGGCTCGGCGAGCCCGAGCCGGGCGACTGCGTCCCGGACGGCTGAGCTCTAGCCGTCGACGAAGTTCTGCCAGTACCGGCTCGGGGTGGGGCCGCGCTGGCCCTGGTACTTCGACCCGACTCCCTCCGCGCCGTACGGCCGCTCGGCCGGCTCCGAGAGCTGCACGAACGAGAGCTGGCCGATCTTCATCTCCGGGTAGATCGTGATCGGAAGGTTCGCGACGTTCGAGAGCTCGAGCGTCACGTGCCCGTCCCAGCCCGGGTCGATGAAGCCGGCGGTCGAGTGGATGAGGAGGCCGAGCCTGCCGAGCGAGCTCTTCCCGTCGAGCCGACCGACGATGTCGTCGGGAAGCGTGATCCGCTCGAGCGTCGACCCGAGAACGAACTCGCCCGGATGCAGGATGAAAGCGTCGTCGCCCGCCTCCACGACCTCGGTCAGATCTTCCTGCTGCGTCTTCACGTCGATGTACGGGTACCGCGAGTTGCGGAACACTCGAAAGAAGCGGTCCACACGGACGTCGACGCTCGAGGGCTGGACGAGCCCCTCGTCGAACGGCTCGATGGCGATGCGCCCCTCCCGGAGCAGGCGGCGGATCGTGCGGTCGGACAAGACCATCGGACGATTCTACGAGCCCGTCGCGCTCTCCCACTCGCACGTGAGCGGTTGCCGCAGGTGGCGACTGCGATAAGGTCCGTGCCCGGTGTCGATGCTGTTTCCACCGATCGACCCGAACGAGCGTTTTCGGGAACGGCGGGCCGCGGTTCGGCGCAGGAAGCGTCTCCGGCGCACCGCGCTCATCGGCGTCGTCCTACTCGGCATTGCTCTCTTCGCGGGCGGCGCGCAGCTCGTCGGGGGAGCCGGAGGTGGCGACCCGCAGCCCGCAACCGTGGACGCGGCTTTCGATGCGAGCGTTCCCACGGGCCCGTCGACTCGCCGCCCGCTCCCGCTCGAAGTTCGCGGCGTGCACGTGACGCTCGGCCTCGCGTCGATCCCTGGCAAGCTCGAGGAGTACCTCACACTCGAGGAGGACGGCCTGACGGCGCTCGAGCTCGACATCAAGGAGGAGAACGGGCAGGTCGGGTTCACGCCCTCGACCGTTCCTCTCGCGCAGGCCGTCGGGGCTGCTCGCGAGTACTACTCGCCTCGGGAGGCGGCCCGCATGGCGCATGAACGGGACGTCTATCTCGTCGGCCGGATCGTCACCTTCGAGGACCCGATTCTCGCGACCGCGCGTCCCGGTCTCGCCATCAGGCGGAGTGACGGATCGGTCTGGCGGGACGGCGCGGGGCTCGCGTGGGCGAATCCGTACGATCGGCGGGTCTGGAAGTACAACGTCGACATCGCGGTGGCCGCAGCGCGAGCCGGGTTCGACGAGATCCTCTTCGACTACGTCCGCTTCCCGTCGGACGGGGACGTCGCGGCCGCCGAGTATCGCAATAGGGGCAAGCTCTCGAAGCGCGAGGTGGTTCCCGCGTTCCTCCGTTATGCAGCGAGCCGCCTCGAGCCGCTCGGAGTCCAGGTGTCCGCAGCGGTCTTCGGCCTGTCCGCCGCGCGCGATCTCGGCATCGGTCAGATCCCGCGCAAGATGAGCGCGCACCTCGACGCCGTCTACGCGATGACCTACCCGTCGCTCTTCGGCCCGGGCGAGCTCGGGGTCGCGGATCCGGGCGCGATGCCGGGTGCGATGGTGACCGAGGCCCTGCGGCACTTCCACAAGGCGCTTCGCGGCCGCGACGTGCTCCTCGTGACGTGGGTGCAGGACTGGAGCTTCGAGGTGGACTACGGGCTCGACGAGGTGCGGGCCCAGATCCAGGCCGCGCGCCTCGCCGGCGCCAAGGGATACATGCTCTGGAACGCAGAGGGCTTGTACACCGAGGGCGCGCTCGCGGGTCCGTAGAACTGAGCGGAGTCGGGGTCGGGCTTCAGCCCGACCCCGGTGTGAGATCGGACGGAGCGTCCAACCCAAGACCGGGGTCAGGCTGAAGCCTGACCCCAGCGTTGATCCGAGGTCACGGCGCGAGCCGTTCGCGCGTCCAGCCGCTCGCCGTCCGGCGGTAGCGGACGCGGTCGTGCAGCCGGTTCTCGCGGTGCTGCCAGAGCTCGATCGAGTGCGGAACGACGCGGTACCCGCCCCAGAACGGCGGTAGCGGAACCTCTCCTTCCCCGAGCTCGAGGTCGGCCGTTGCATAGAGGCCGTCGAGCTCGTCGCGGTCCTCGACCGTCTGGGACTGCGGCGAGGCCCAGGCCGCGATCTGGCTCCCCCGCGGCCGCGTCCTCCAGTACGTCTCCGACTCGACCTCGTCCACCTCCTCGACCGAGCCCTCGATGCGGGCCTGGCGGCCGAGCTCGTACCAGTGGAAGACGAGAGCGGCGTGCGGATTCTCGAGGAGCTCGGCCGCCTTCCGCGACGTGCGGTTCGTGAAGAAGACGAGCCCGCGTTCGTCGAGCTCGCGCAGGAGGACCTGCCGCGCCGACGGACGGCCGGTGGTAGTGGCCGTCGCGAGGGTCATCGCGTCATGCTGCGCGCTCACTGCCTGCGCATCGCGGAGCCAGTCGCCGAGCTGCGCGATCGGATCCTCGTTGAGCTCCCCTTCGTCCACGCTCTGCAGCATGCCCTCTTGACTATCTGCCGGGCCGAGGACACTTTGAGAGCGCTCGTCGGGCTGGCGGCGTTCGCGGACGTCGTCTCGTGGTTCGCGCGCGTCCCGGAGCGTCGCTACCCGTAGCGGCGGCGCCGCCGCTGGTCGCCCGCTCGGCGGGATAACCTGAGCGCGTGGCTGTGACGCGTGCGATCGAGCTGAAGACCGAGATTCCGGGCCCGCGGGCCCGCGAGATCCTCGAGCGCGAGGTGCGTGCGGTCGCGCGCCCGCTGATCGTCCACGGCCCCGTCATCGCCGCCGAGGCTCGGGGAGCGACCATTACCGACGTCGACGGCAACACGTTCATCGACTTCGTCGGTGGGGTAGGGGTCGCGAACGTCGGCCACAACCATCCGCGTGTGGTCGAGGCCGTCGTCACCCAGGCCGAGCGCTTCCTCCACACGGACTTCACCGTCGTCGCCTACGAGCCGTACATCGAGCTCGCCGAGCGGCTCGCGGCGCTCGGGCCGATCGTGGCGGAGTGCCGGTGCGCGTTCTTCAACGCCGGAACCGAGGCGGTCGAGAACGCGGTCAAGCTTGCCCGGCTGCATACCGGGCGGCAGGCCGTGATCGCGTTCGACGGAGCGTTTCACGGGCGGACGCTGCTCTCGCTGACCATGACGTCGAAGACACATCCGTACAAGACCGGGCTCGGGCCGTTCGCGCCCGAGGTCTATCGCGCTCCGTATCCGAACGGCTACCGGGGACCGGACGCGGAGACAGCGCTCTCCGCGCTCGAGCGCATGTTCTCGACGCAGGTTGCGGCCACCGACGTCGCGGCGATCGTCTTCGAGCCGCAGCAGGGTGAAGGGGGCTTCATCCCCGCGCCGCCGGCATTCGTGGAGGGACTTCGGCGGATCTGCGACGAGCACGGCATCGTCCTCGTCGCGGACGAGGTGCAGACGGGCTTCGGCCGCACGGGCAGGATGTTCGCGATGGAGCACTTCGAGGTCGAGCCGGATCTCGTCGTCGTCGCGAAGTCGATCGCAGGCGGCCTGCCGCTTTCCGGCGTGATCGGCAGGGCCGAGATCATGGACGGGGCGCACTCCGGGGCGATCGGCGGCACGTTCATCGGCAACCCGGTCGCGCTTTCTGCAGCGCTCGCCGTGCTCGACGTCTTCGAGGAAGAGGATCTCGTCGCGCGCGGCGTCACGGTCGGGAACACGCTTCGCGCTCGGATGGAGCGGTGGCAGGCCCGGTGGCCGCAGGTCGGCGACGTCCGTGGGCTGGGCGCGATGCTCGCGATCGAGCTCGTCTCCGATCCCGAGACGAAGGAGCCCGCAACCGAGCTGACGGCAACGGTCGTCGAGGAGGCGCTCCAGCGGGGGCTCATCCTGTTCAAGGCAGGCGTGCACGGGAACTGCATCCGCGTGCTCTGTCCGCTCGCGATCTCCGACGGCGAGCTGGACGAAGGGCTCGCGGTCTGGGAGGACGCGCTGGCCGCCGCCCTCTCGTCGTAGGGCATGCCCGGCACACAGGACGGCCGGCCGGGCGCCGGGGCGGGTTCGTAGGGGCGAGGCTTGCCTTGCTCGATCGACCTAGAACTCCAACCCCGAGCGTCGGTCGTGCCGCTCGAGCGCCAGCTCGATCAGGCGGTCGAGCAGCTCGGGGTACGGAATCCCCGACGCCTCGAACAGCTTCGCGTACACGCTCGTGGACGTAAACCCGGGAATCGTGTTGATCTCGTTCACGACGACCTCGCCGCCGGGCCGAACGAAGAAGTCGATGCGCGCCATGCCCTCGCACTCCGTCGCGACGAACGATTCGACGGCCAGTCTGCGCACGTCCTCCGCCGACTCGGGAGCGATCCGAGCCGGCACGACGAGGTCCATCCCGCCCTCGTCGTACTTCGCGGAGTAGTCGTACCACTCTGCATGGGCGACGATCTCGCCGACGACGGAGGCCACGGGCTCGCGGTTCCCGAGCACGCCGCACTCGACCTCGACGCCGTCCACCAGCTCTTCGATCAGCACCTTGTCGTCGTGTCGCCGCGCGAGGGCGATTGCGTCTCCGAGCTCGTCCTCTCCGTGCACCTTCGAGATGCCGACCGAGGAGCCGAGCCGAGCCGGCTTCACGAACACGGGGTAGGAGAACGGGTGCTCGGGCGGATCGCCGTCGCGCAGGGTCACGTTCCTCGCGACGGGAATCGCGCGGTCGCGGAGCACGGCCTTGCAGAGGTCCTTGTCCATGCACAGAGCCGAGGCGGCCACGCCGGCGCCAACGTACGGAACGCCGGCGAGCTCGAGCAGTCCCTGAACGGTGCCGTCCTCGCCGAACGGCCCGTGGAGAATCGGGAGCACGACGTCCACCTGCCCCAGCACGCGGGCGGGGGCAGAGTCGGCGAGGACGGGAAGCGTCTCGGTGGCTTCACCGGGCTCAGCCAGGCTTTTCGTGGGCGAGCCGAGCTCCCACCGGCCGTCGCGCCCGATCTCGATTGCCGCCGTCTCGTAGCGTGCGGGATCGAGCGCCTCGAGCACCGAGCGAGCCGAGGCCTGCGAGATCGCGTGCTCGCTCGAGCGCCCGCCGGCGAGCACGGCGACCCGGAGGCGGTCGCTCACGGCGTCGTCGTCGTGTCGCCCGTGTCGGTGTCGCCGGTCTCGGTGTCGAAGCTCGTGAAGCGCCCGACGACGAGCGTGACGGTCGAGTTCTGCTCCTCCTGCGAGCCCCCGATCGGGTCCTGCGCGATGACGAACCCGTCCTGCGCCGGGTCGGTCGTGTCCTCGAGGACGGTCCGCACGCGGAAGCCCGCTGCCTCGAGCGTCGTCCTCGCGATCGAGACCTCCTGGTTCGTGACGTCCGGCACCGCGGTGGTGACGGGGCCTCGCGAGACGGACAGCGTGACCGTCGAGCCCTCCGCGCTCGTCGAGTTGCCGTCCGGGTCCTGCCCGACGACGATTCCTTTCGAGAGGTCGGAGTCGACCTCGACCCGCGCCACTGCGAACCCGGCGCGCTGGAGCTCGGCGGCGGCCTGGTCGTACGGGAACCCGATGACGTTCGGCACGGGAACCGGTCGCGGCCCGCGCGAGACGTTGATCCGCACCTGCGTCCCTTCGACGACCACCGTTCCGGCGGACGGCTGTTGCCCGGTCACCGTTCCAGGCGTGCGGTCGGAGTCGACCTCCACGACCCTTGCATCGAGGCCCGCCGAGGTCAGCTCCGCGACTGCGTCTGCGAGCGGCTCGTTGATGACGCTCGGCACGGTTACCTCCGGTCTACCTGTGGAGACGTCGATGGTCACCACCGTGCCCTCCTCGACCTTCGTGCCCTCGGTCGGCGTCTGCGCGAACACGAGACCCTCCTCGAAGTCCGAGTTGGAGAGGTTGCGGACGCGTACGGCAAGCCCGCGATCGGTGATATCGGAGCGCGCGCTCGCCTCGGGGATGCCGACGACGTACGGGACGGCGACCGGCTCCGAGCCGCGGTCGCGGAGGACGTCGAAGAGCACGTAGCCGAGGATCGCGGCTCCGATGATCGCTCCGATCCCGAGCAACCACGGCCAGGGCGACCGCCGGCGCCTCCGCGGGTCGAAGGGCTGTTGCGGCGGGCCGCGCCGCGCGACCTGGGTGACGGCAGTCGCTCCGTCGATGGTGGACGCGCCCGCCAGGACCATGGTCGCCGCCTCTGCGGTCTCCGCCGGAACGCGGCCGCCGTGGGCGATCGTCTCGAGATCGGCGTCCATGGCGGATGCCGACTGGTAGCGGTCGGACGGCTCTTTCGCGAGCGACCTGAGGACGAGGAGGTCGAGATCCTCCGAAATCTCGGGTCGCTGCGCGGACGGCGGCTCGGGGATCTCGGCGAGGTGCTTCATCGCGATCTCGACCGGGCTCTCGCCTGTGAACGGCACGTTCGCGGTGAGGAGCTCGTAGAGGACGATCCCGGTCGAGTAGAGGTCAGACGTCTGGTCGACGGGCGCTCCCCGCGCCTGCTCGGGAGAGAGGTACTGCGCGGTGCCGATGATCGCGCCCTCTTCGGTCATCTGGCTCGCGCCTGCGCGCGCGATGCCGAAGTCCGTGACCTTCACCACGCCTTCCGGGTCGACGATGACGTTGTGGGGCTTGATGTCGCGGTGAATGACGCCGTTGCGGTGCGCATAGCGGAGCGCGGCGAGGATCTGGCGCGTGTACGCGATCGCGACGGGGATCGGGCACGGCCCACGCGAGCGGATGAGGTCCTTGAGCGTGCGGCCCTCGACGTACTCCATGACGATGAAGTACGAGCCGTTCGTTTCCCCGCGGTCGTAGATCGAGACGATGTTCGGGTGCTGGAGACCCGCGGCGTGCGTGGCCTCGCGGCGGAAACGCTCGACGAACTGGTCGTCGTTCGCGTACCGCTCGTGCAGGATCTTGACCGCGACGCGGCGGCCGAGCTCCTGGTCCTCCGCGAGGTACACGTCGGCCATGCCGCCGCCGCCGAGTTTTCGGCTGATCCGGTAGCGGGCCGCAAAGAGCGTTCCGTTGAGCGTGTCCTGGGTCGCCATCGCTGTCTAGAGGTTAGGGATTCTCCGTGGAGCGCAGGATTGACTCCATGACGGCGCGGGCGATCGGCGCGGCGGTGGCGCCGCCGGTCCCGCTCTGGTCCTCGAGCACGACCGCGATGGCGAGCTCGGCCGGGCTCTCCTCGTCCTCGCCGGCGAAGGCGATGAACCACGTCGTGTTGCTGCCGGGGACGCCGGTCTCGCCGGTCCCGGTCTTGCCCCCGACGGAGTAGCCGGAGAGCTGGGCGGCGGTGCCCGTTCCGCGTTCCACCGCGAGCCGCATCATCCGCGCGACCGCAGCGGCGGTCTCCCGGCTGACGGCCTCTCGGATGAGCGTCGGCCGCTGCTTCACGACCGTCTTCCCGGCCGGGGACACGATGCGGCTCACGACCTGCGGCTCCATCAGCTTCCCCCCGACTCCGATCGCCCCGGCCACCATGGCCATCTGCAGCGGCGTCACGAGCATCCGCTCCTGCCCGAACGCCATCCGTCCCGCGTCGACGTCCGAGTCCAGCTTCGGGTAGTAGAGCCGCCGGCCCTGGTAGAGGCCGCTCACGCGCCGCTCGTCCGTCGGCGTCTCGAGCGGGGGCAGCTCGTAGAAGCCGAACCGCTTCGCCTGGTCGAGGATCCGCTTCGCGCCGAGCTTCTTGCCGACGTTGCAGAAGACCGAGTTCACCGAGTAGGCGAGCGCATCCTCGAGGTCGATCGTCCCGAACGGCCTGGAGGTGTCGAAGTTGTTCACCCGCTTGCCGTACACGGTGCAGTACCCCGGATCGAAGAACGACGACTCGGGCGTGAACCGGTTCGACTCGAGCGCGGCCGAGGCGGTCACGACCTTGAACGTCGAGCCGGGCACGTACAGGCCGGCGCTCGCACGGTTCAGGAGCGGCGAGGCAGGCCGGCAGTCGGCCGTGATGCTCTCGATGCTCCCGAAGTCGTTCTCGACCCGGTTCGGGTCGAAGCTCGGCGAGGAGGCCATGACCCGTACCTTCCCCGTGCGTGGGTCGAGCGCGACGACGGCGCCGCAGCGGTCGCCGAGCTGCTCGAGCGCGACCTGCTGCGCCTCCAGGTCGAGGTTGACGACGACGTCGTTGCCCTCCACCGGCTTTCCGCGCAGCTCGTCGAGCGCCTTGTCCACGAGGGTCGAGAGGTTTGCGTTCGAGGACGTGAGGTAGTCGTTGAGCGACCGCTCGAGGCCGGTCCTCGAGCGGGCAGCCGTCGAGTAGCCGACGACGTGCGCCGCGAGCTCGCCCTGCGGATAGCGGCGGAAGAACAGCGTCCGGTCGTCGACCTCGCGCTGCACGTTTCGCGCGAGCCGTCTGAACGGCGAGCCGGAGACGATCTGCCCGCGGTCCACCGAGAACTCCGCGACGCGCTTGATCGCGTTGTCCTGCCGGTCGGCGAGCGCCGGCGCGGCCCACGTCTGCCAGTACGTCGTCATCACGACGAGCGCGCTCACGAGCGCGAGGGAGACGTATGTGAGGCGGACGATGCGGCGGTTCACGGCTTCGGGGCGTTCGCCCGGTTGGAGACGAGCAGGAGGCCCGCCAGGAGTAAGAAGTTCGCGACGATGCTCGAGCCGCCGTACGAGACGAACGGCAGCGTGATGCCCGTCAGCGGCACGATCCGCAGCACGCCGCCGACGATGATGAACGTCTGGAGCGCGAAGCCGAACGTGAGCCCCGCGGCCAGCAGCTTCGAGAAGCCGTCGTCTGCGCGAAGGGCTACGCGCATCCCTCGCACGACGACGAGCATGTACAGCAGCAGCAGCGCCGCGGCTCCGACGAGCCCGATCTCCTGCGCGATGGCGGAGTAGATGAAGTCGGTGCGCAGGTGCGGGATGAGCTCAGCGCCCTCGGGAGACGTGAACGTGCCCTCGCCGAGGCCAGTGCCGCCGTAGCCGCCGTTGGCGATCGAGTAGAGGCTCTTCACGAGCTGGTACGAGGCGCAGTCCTGGCGGAACTCGAGCTGTCCGTTCAGCGCACAGGGGACGCGCTCGTCCGTCCACGGGTGCAGCCAGATCGTGACGCGCTCCTGCACGCGGTCGAGCGCCTGGTAGAGGAGCGTTGCCCCTCCGACGAAGAGCGCGATCCCGACCGCGACGAAGAGCGCGCGCCCGGTGGCGACGTAGATCAGCGCGAGGAAGATCCCGAAGTTGAGAAGCGCGCTTCCGAGGTCGGCCGTCTGGACGATGACGAGCATCGCCGCCCCCCAGATCGCGAGCAAGGGCCCGAAGTCCTTCAGGCGGCCCTGGGCGAGCACCTCGCGTTTCTCGCGCAGGTAGCCGGCGAGGAAGACGATGAGGAAGATCTTCGCCAGCTCGCCTGGCTGGAACTGGAGCGGCCCGACGTGCACCCACAGGCGCACGCCGTTGACCCGCTCCCCGATGAGCGGAAGCGCGGGGAGAAAGAGCAGCGCGACCGCCGCGATCCCGAAGAGGTAGCGGTACGACTCGAGGACGCGGTAGTCGTGGCGCAGGAGGATCAGCGTCGCGGCGAAGACGCAGACTCCGATGACGACCCACAGTGCCTGCCTGCGGCCGTCGTCGGCGTCGAGCCGGTAGTTGAGCGTCAGCCCGATGCCCGTGAGGGCAGCGGTCAGCGGGAGGAGCGCGCCGTCGGCATACGGAGCCACCCGCCGCACGACGACGTGCGCGGCGACGTACACCGCGAGGAAGAGCGCGGCGTACGTGAAGACGCTCGAGGACACCTCCGCCGAGCGGGAGACCGTGACGCTCGCGAGCGCGAGCGCGGCGATGGTCGCGGCGACGACGAGGCCGAAAAGCTCGCGGTTGCGGGCGGTCAGCGCGCGATCTCCCAGTAGAGGACCAGCGCGGCGACGGCAAGCACGGCGACGATGAGGAGGATCGCGGCCACGCGCCCGCCGGGCCCGGCGCCGTGCCTGCTCAGCTCGTCGGCGCCGGTCTCCGATGCGGCTGCGGCCCCCGGGCTCGGCTCATCCTCGCCCGAGCCGTCCGTCGCTGCCGAGCTCGCGGCGACTGCCGCGGGCGGCTCGGGCTCGCCGGCGAGGACCTCGAACAGCAGCACGGTGATGTTGTCGTCGCCGCCGCGCGCATTTGCCTCCTTGACGAGCTCGTTGCCGGCGGCGTCCGGGTCGCCGTCCGCGCGCTGGATGGCGGCCGCGATCTGGTCCTCCGAGAGCATGTCCGAGAGCCCGTCGGAGCAGAGGAGGAAGAGGTCGCCGGGGACGACGTCGACGGTGAAGACGTCCGGCTCGACAGCGGGCTCCGTCCCGAGCGCGCGCGTGATCGCCGAGCGCTGCGGGTGGCGCTCGGCTTCCTCCGGCGTGAGGACGCCGCTCTCGACGAGCTCCGCCACGAGCGAGTGGTCGGTCGTGATCTGCTCGAGCACCCCGTCCCGCATCCGGTAGGCGCGCGAGTCGCCCACGTGCCCGATGACGACCGTTCCGGCCCCCTCGTCCACGAGCGCGATCGTCACGGTGGTGCCCATGCCGGCCGTGGCCGGGTCCGCGAGCGAGCGTTCCCAGATGCGGCGGTTCGCATCGTCGATCAGGCCCGTCACGGCGTCCGCGTCGAGCGGCTCGCTCCCGACCTCCTCGAGCGTGTCGGCTGCCATCCCCGCGGCGATCTCGCCGGCCCTCGCGCCTCCCATGCCGTCGGCGATCGCGAACAGCGGCGGCTTCCAGACGTACGCGTCCTCGTTGCCGAGGCGGCGCCTGCCCGTGTCCGTCACGACCGCCGCGCGACCGAGCTTCATTCGAGCCGGAGCTCCGTCTCGCCCACGCGCAGGACGTCTCCGGGCTCCAGGAGCCTCCTCGACGTGATCTGCGCACCGTTCACGAAGGTGCCGTTCGTCGAGCCGAGGTCCTCGACCCAGACGCCGTCGGGCCGCGGGTCGATCCGCGCGTGCTGCGCGGAGGCGAACTCGTCGCCGTCCAGGCGAATGCCGCTGCCCGCGTCGCGGCCGACGGTCGTAACGACGCTCACCTCGAGCGCGCTCCCGGCGCGGAAGCCGGGGCCTGCGAGGACGACGAAGCGGGCGGGGCCGAGGCCATGGGCGGCGCGAAGCTTCGCCGCATCGGCGGCGCCGAGCACGATGCTCTCTTGCGGCGCGCCGCCGAGGTCCTTCGTCGCCGTGCGCACGATGAGGAAGATGAAGCCGTACAGCAGCACGAGGAACGCGAGCTTGAGGACGAGGAGCGTCTCGTCGGTCGTGAGTGCAAGTGTCCTCACGACCCGCTGCCGAAGACGATCTGGGTCGAGCCGAGAGTGATCGTGTCGCCGTCCGAGAGGGGCTCGCGATCGATGCGACGCCCGTTCAGGAGCGTGCCGTTCGTCGAGCCGAGGTCGACGAGGACGAAGCCGCCGCCCTCCTCGCGGATCTCCGCGTGTTTCCTGGACACGTTGAGGTCCGAGAGGCGGATCTCGCACTCCCGCGAGCGGCCGATGACCGCGTGCTCGGATGCGACCTCGCGACGCTTTCCGTTCAACGTGAGCGTGTACGAGCGGCGAGGCGGCTCGGGCTCTGGTGGGGGCGCAGGCGCCGGAGCGGGCGTCTTGTAGATCATCGTCTGCGCCGGTTGGTCGAGCTCGAGCTCTGCGGGCGGCTGCGGCTCGTCCTCGGCGGCGACCAGGCGCGTGGCGATACCGAACTCACCGACTGCGAGGTCGTCGTCCACCGTGACCAGGACGCGTGGCGGAGTGAGCAGCGCGTACTCCTCGCGGCGCGCGTGCTCGGCGAGGTACTCCTCGAGCTCGCCGACGAGCGATTCCTCGTAGCCCTCGAACTGCTTGCGGTCGGCGGGTGAGAGGTACAGCGTGTACTCGTTGGGGACGTAGACCCGGGAGACGGACACGCTGCGGTGGTCGTCCATCTCCTTGACGAGCTTCCGCGCCAGCTCGATCGGTTGCACGTGCGTGCGGAACGCGCGACCGAAGATGCCCTCGAAGAGGCCTTCGATTCGCGCTTCCAATGATCGCAGCACGCTCATCGCCGGAGAAGGATGCAGGGGCTCGTGTTCGGGCCGCGTTGTGTCATACGGCGGGACTATCTGCCGGGAGTCGAGTCTACCGGCGGGATCCGGCGGCCAGCAGCGCGGCCGCACCCCAGCCGGCGCTCGTCAGGAGAATCCCGACGACGCCTCCGCCCAGGGTCGAGCCCAGCACGACCGTGGCCGTGACGAGGACGATGCCTGTGCCTGCGACGCCGAACCGGTGGCGCCGCCGCGCCCACGGCAGGATCGTGGCGGCGAGCCCGGCCACGAGCGCCACCGCCGGCACGATGGGTTGCGCCAAGAGCCCCTTGGAGAGCGCGACTGCGATCTCCCTGACCGAGTCGCCGGGAGCGATGCCGGTCCCTCCGGCGACGGAGGCCAGGAAGGCGGCGGCGAGCACGGCGAGCGCCGCTTGAGCGCCGCGCAGGAGCGGGCTGCGGACCGGTTGCACCGCGAGCGGGGCGAGCCCGAGCGCGCCGATCGACGCGAGGAGAGGCCCCGCGACGAAGAGCAGGCCGAACCGCGCCTCGCGCCAGGTGAGCACGAACCACGACAGAGCGAGCCCGACGTAGAGGAGCGCCGCGCTGCGCGCGTCGTTCCCGAGAGGGAAGATCGGGGCGGCGAGCGCGAGCGCGAGGCCGAGTCGGGGGCTCGCCGCCGCTGCGGCCGCGGCCAGCACGACGATCCCGACGGCGAGCGCAGGCGGCCAGAAGGGAAGGATGGTGACACCGAGAGCCGCCGTCGCCGCGGCGAGCACCGATGGGACGACCCGTGCGAGAGGCCCGCGCATGACCGGCAGGGAGCGGACCGTGGACGGCCCGGACTTCGGCGTCCGCTTCTCCTGCTGCCGGAGCGCCACTCGGAGCTCGTTGGCGAGGGCGGTGGCGCGAGGTCGCGCCGACGGCTGCGGTGAGAGGGCCCGGTCGACGGCGGCGAGGAGGCGCCGTGGAAGCTCGGGACGCTCCGTTGCGAGGGAAGGAGCGCCTCGCTCGATCGCGCGCGCGACCTCCTGGAGCGCCATGCCCCAGAACGGGTGCCGGCCCGAGAGCGCTTCCCAGAGGAGGACGCCGACCGCCCACACGTCGCTCGCCGGAGTGGCTTCCTCGCCGCCGAGACGCTCTGGCGCGATGTACGCGAGCGTCCCGGGAACGTCTCCGACGGCCGTTAGCGTGTCGGCTCCGTCGAACTGCGCGAGCCCGAAGTCGAGCAGCTTGACCGCGATCTCGTCGGAGTGTTCGAGGAGGATGTTGGACGGCTTGACGTCGCGGTGGACGATCCCGGTCCGGTGCGCATGCGCAAGCGCCTCGAGCACCTGGGCGGCGATCTCGACCGCATCGAGATCCGTGAGGTCGTCCGTCCGGAGCGCCTCGCGGAGCGTTCTCCCCGGCACGTACTCGTACGCGATGTAGACGTGGCTCGGGTCGTGGCCGACGTCGTACGCGCGCACGCAGCGCGGATGCCGCAGGCGTCGTGAGGCGAGCGCCTCGCGCTCCGCCCGCGCGGCTGCTTTGCCTTCGCGCGGGACGATCTTCAGCGCGACGTCGAGGCCGGTCTGCTCGTCGCGGGCGAGCCAGACGGAGCCGTTTCCGCCGCTTCCGAGCGGCCGGACGGCCCGGTAGCGCCCGAGCACGAGCTCTCGGGTCGGAAGGGCATGCGCAAGCGAGGACACCGTTGCGGGATGGGTTATCCGCTTTGCGTCGAAGTCCTTTAGGCGCTCTTTCCTCCCCCTCGTCTACAGTGGCGGGTCGAAAGGCGGGCGAATCGTGAGCACTCGCGACGAAGACATCCTCGACTTCGACTTCTTCGACGAGGCGGAGCCGCCGTCGTGGGACGAGACGACCGAGCGGGGCCCAGGGCCACCGCCGCGCGGCCCCCAGCCTCCGCAGCGCCGCGCGAGCCGGAACCTGACGCCGCTCCTCCGCCTCATCGCGCTGATCGGGCTCGCCATCCTCGTCGTCGTACTGCTCGCGGTCTGGGTCGAGGGCTGCTCGTCCGATCGCAAGCGTGACAGCTACTCGAGCTACATGACCGACATCGGCACGATCGGGGGCAACTCCGCGAGGCTCGGCGAGCAGCTCAGCGCGACACTGACGACGGTCGGGCTGAAGCAGGAGGAGCTGGACGCGAAGCTCGGCGGCTACGTCCAGGTCGCCGAGACGCAGGTGCAGAACGCGCAGGGGCTGGACACGCCCGGCCCGTTGCACGAGTCGAACGAGGGAGCGGTCCAGGCCCTGCAGCTCCGCGTGAACGGCCTCCAGGGGCTGCGCTCGGTCTTCCAGGACACGACCGACGCGACGGACGGTGCCGAGGTCGGGCTGCAGCTCGAGGCGCAGATGCGGCGGCTCGAGGCGAGCGACGTCGTCTGGGCCGACCTGTTCAGGGCGCCGGCGCAGGCGGTGCTCGAGGACGAGGACATCGAGGGCGTGCAGGTTCCCTCCTCGCAGTTCGTCCAGTCGGACGACCTCACGTCGGCGAACGCGCTCGCGGCGGTCTGGCAGGGGATCCAGGGAGCCTCGACCGGCGGCACCGTTACCGGCGTCCATGGGAACGGGATCGCGTCCGTCACGGCGCTGCCGAGCAACACGGTCCTCTCGACGGACACCGAGACGACCATCAGGGCTTCCACGCAGCTCACGTTCGAGGTCGGCGTCGAGAACTCCGGGGACAGCCCGGAGGTGGGCATCAAGGTCACGCTCACGATCCCGAAGGAGCCGCAGCCGATCGTCCAGACGAAGACGATCGCGCTGATCGATCCGGGCGAGACGAAGACGGTCATGTTCCGGGTCGGCTCGCTCGTACCGTTGGCCGAGCCGGTCGCGGTGAAGGTCGACGTCGACCCCGTGCCGGGCGAGACGAACACGTCGAACAACACGGACGAGTTTCCCGTTATCTTCACCCTCTAGGTCGTCATGGAGGCGTCCCTCGTCGTGGCCATCGCAGCCTGCGCTGTAGCGGGGCTCGCGCTGCTCGTCGCGCTCTGGCTCTGGCGCCGGCAGGCGAAGCTGCAGTCGGCGCAGTCGCTCGTCCTCGGTAGCGGGCGCCAGGACCTCCTCGACTTCGCGGTCTCGCTGCAGGGCCGCATCGACGACCTGCACCGTGCGGTGGACGAGGTCGCGAGCGGGCTCTCGCGCGTCGACCGCCGGGTGGACAGCTCTGTCACGAACACGGCGGTCGTGCGCTACGACGCCTACGAGGGAACCGGCGGCCAGCAGTCGGCGTCGCTGGCGCTCCTGGACTCGACTCGCACCGGGTCCGTCGTCACGGCGATCCAGGGGCGCGACTACGCGCGGATCTACGTGAAGGACCTGGACCGCGGCCGGTCCTCGGTCCCGCTCTCACCTGAGGAGCAGGAAGCGGTCGAGCGGGCGATGGCCCGGTAGGGCGGGCGAGGCACGTAGGGGCGAGGCTCGCCTCGCCCTCGTGTTATGCCGCTGCTGCCGCCTCGACGCCGGGCAGATACTGGCGCCAGGCGTCCGGGATGTGCTCCGCGGTGAGGCGGATGAAGAGCACGGGCGTCGGCGGCCGTGGAGTCGTGCGGAGGCTCATGCTCGTCTCCTCGAGCAGCCTGTCCCCCTTGCGGTGGTTGCACGGCGCGCACGAGGCGACGACGTTCTCCCAGACCGACGTGCCGCCTCGCGAGCGTGGGACGACGTGGTCGAGCGTCAGGCGATTGCTGCCGGTCCCGCAATATGCGCACTGCCAGCCGTCGCGGGCGAAGAGCACCCGGCGCGAGATCCTCCGCGTCACCGCTCGCGGCACCCGCACGTACGTGACGAGGCGGATCACGTGCGGCCGCGCGAACGTGGTGGTGGCCGAGCGAAGCCGTCCGTCGCTTGCCTCGATGATCTCGGCGCGACCCTTCCACACGAGGACGTGCGCACGGCGGAGCGAGCAGACGTTCAGCGGCTCGTAGCTTGCGTTGAGGACGAGTACGCGCTCCACCGCGCGCGCAGCGTAGCACCAGGGCATGCGGTAAAAAGCCCTGCGCGGCGCCGCATTCGGCCTACCTGCTTTCCAGGACTATGCGCATATCATGCTAATCTCCGCATATTCATGCGCGAGCCTGGAACATGCTGAGAGACGCCACATGAGCACCGCGGTCGTCGCCTATTCCGGCGGGCTCGACACGAGCTGCATCGTCGCCTGGCTCCAGGAGGACCCGTACCGCTTCGACGAGGTGATCGCCGTGCTCGTCGACGTCGGCCAGGAGCTCGACCTCGAGGAGTCGATCGTGCGCGGGCACGCGGCGGGCGCGAGCGAGGTGCTGCTCGTCGATCGCAGGGACGAGTTCGCGGACGAGCAGTGCGCGCGCGCGATCATGACGAACGCGCTCTACGAGGGGAAGTACCCGCTCGTCTCCGCGCTCTCGCGGCCGGTGATTGCCCGGGCGGTCGCCGAGATCGCGGACGAACGTGGAGCGGAGGCCGTCGTGCACGGGTGCACGGGCAAGGGCAACGACCAGCTCCGCTTCGAGCTCGCGTTCAAGGCGACGTTCCCCGACGCGACGGTGATCGCGCCGCTCCGTGACCGCAGCTGGACACGCGACGAGGAGATCGAGTACGCCCTCGCGCGAGGCATTCCCGTCGTCCAGACCGCGGCCTCCCCGTACTCCATCGACGAGAACCTCTTCGGGCGCGCCATCGAAGCGGGGGCGCTCGAGGATCCGTGGCAGCCGCCGCCGCCCGATCCGTATGCGATCACCGCCGACCCGGCGACGGCGCCACCGCCGGTCGAGATCGTGCTCGGTTTCGAGCAGGGCGTCCCGACGACGCTGGACAGCGAGGAGCTCACGCTCGCGGAGCTCGTCGGGAGACTGAACGGTCTCGCGGGCGCGTACGGCATCGGGCGGATCGACATGATCGAGAACCGTGCGGTGGGGATCAAGAGCCGCGAGGTCTACGAGGCGCCGGCGGCGATGGTGCTCATCCAGGCGCACTCGGCGCTCGAGGATGCGGTGCTCTCCCGGGACGAGGCACGGCTCAAGCGGCCGCTCGAGCAGCACTGGACGGAGCTCGTCTACGAGGGCCGCTGGTTCAGCCCCGCGCGGGAGGCGATCGACGCATTCGTCGCTTCTACCCAGGAGCTCGTGACCGGCGACGTTCGCGTGGAGCTGAGGCCGAACGCCGCGGTCGTCACCGGGAGGCGCTCGCGGCACTCGCTCTACGCGGCCGATCTCGCCTCGTACGGTGCCGCGGACAGCTTCCCGCACGACGCCGCGGAGGGCTTCATCCGGATCGCCGCGCTGGAGACGGAGCTGCACGCCGCGCGCATACGCGCCAGAATCGAGGCGTGACCACCTGGTCGGGGCGCGTAGAGGGAGCCCTCGCTCCCGAGGTGTGGGAGTTCCTGCGAGCTGACGACGCGGAGCTCCTGCCCTACGACTGCGAGGCGACCGCGGTGCACGCGCAGCGGCTCGAGCAGGCGGGGATTCTCACCGCCGAGGAGCTTGCGGAGGTCGAGGAGCGACTGGCCGCTCTCGCCCAGGACGGGGACGCAGCCCTCGCCGGCTGCGGAGGACGTCCACTCCGCAATCGAACGGGAGCTCGGGGAGGTCGGGCGGAAGATCCATGCCGGCCGGTCCCGGAACGATCAGGTCGCCGCCGCGCTCCGCCTCTACGTCCTCGACGCGTGCGCCGAGGCAAGGGAGGCGATCGACGCACTCGCGCTCGTTTGCCTTTCGCTCGCCGAGTCCGAGGCCGAGACCGCGATGCCCGGCTACACGCACCTCCAGCGCGCGCAGCCGGTCACGCTCGGCCACCACCTGCTCGCGTGGGTCGAGATGCTCGACCGCGACCGCGCCCGGTTCGCCCACGCCGCCGAGGCGGCGTCGGAGAGCCCACTCGGCGCCGGCGCGCTCGCGGGCTCGACGCTCGAGCTTCCGCCGCCACCGCGCCAGATGCGCAACTCGATCGACGCGGTCGCCGATCGCGACTTCGCGCTCGACTACCTGTACGCCGCGACCGTGCTCTTCGTCCACCTCTCCCGGATCGGCGAGGAGATCGTGCTCTGGGCGAGCTCGGAGTTCGGTTTCGTCCTGCTGCCGGAGTCGGCGGCGACGGGCTCGTCGATGATGCCGCAGAAGCTGAACCCGGACGTCGCCGAGCTCGTCCGCGGGAAGGCGGGCTCGGCGATCGGCCGGCTCACGGGCTTGCTCGCGACCGTCAAGGGACTGCCGCTGGCGTACGACCGCGACCTGCAGGAGGACAAGCCGCCCGTCTTCGCAGCTCGGCGGGACGTGCGGCTCTCTCTGGGAGCGCTCGTCCTGCTCGTGAGCGCGCTCAAGGTCGACCGGGAGCGACTGGAAGCGGCGGCGTCGGATCCGCAGCTGCTTGCCACCGACGCAGCCGAGGCACTGGTGCAGGAGGGTGTCCCGTTCCGGGACGCGCACGAGCGAGTCGCGGCGCAAGTACGCGACGAAGCCTTCGAGCCGCCCGCGACACCAGCGCCGCGCCCTGCGCCCGGCCCGTCCGGGATCCAGGAGGCGCTCGCCGAGGCCAGGCGTCGCTTCGTCGAGGACCTCTAGGCGCTCTTCACCCGAGCAGCGCGGCGACGACCTTGCGCTGGAAGTCGTGGATCAGCTGCTCGCTCTCGCGCATCAGACGCCCCTGCGGGACCGCGCGGCTGTCGAGCGCCCGTCTGCACCGCCTCGCAGAGCGCGAGGTCCTCCTTGCCGACCTGCGTCCCGAAGGCGATGACCTCCTGGATCTGCACCTCGCCCACGTCCTGCCCGAAGAAGTAGTCGGTGACCTCGGCGGTCGTCCGCAGGCCGGTCGGGACCCACCGCTCGATCGCGACGTTCGCAGGGCCTGCCTCGATGCTGATCGTCGTGTTCGGCCAGATGAAGTGGTACTGGGCCTGCGTGACGTCGCCGCGCGGCACGTAGGGCAGCTTGCCGTTGCCCGCGAGCGCGGACTCGCGGACGCGGCCGACCTGGCTCGAGTACCCCGCCGAGACTGTGAGGAGATACGCATCGGGGTCGACGTCGATCACCTTCGAGAAGCCGGGATGCGCGACGGGGCAGTGGTAGCACTCGAGGAAGTTCTCGATCGCGACCTTCCAGTTCGACTTGATCTCCCACTCGTGGTGCGAGTGGAAGCGCACGCCGTCGAGGTCGACGCCGCTCTCCGCGACGAGCTCCGGAAGGTCGCCGAGCGCTTCCGCGAGCGGTGCCGCCTCGGCGTCCGGGCTCACGAACACGAACGGGCCCCACGTGTCCACGGACACCGGTCGCAACGACAGCTGCGTCGGATCGAACCCGGGCTCACGCTCGGCCCGCGGCGCGCGCCGCAGCGAGCCGTCGAGGTCGTATGTCCAGGCGTGGTACGGGCACTGGAGCGTCTCGCGGCAGCCCTCTCCGCTGGCGACCGGGTGTCCGCGATGCCGGCACACGTTGACGAAAGCGCGCAGCGTGCGCTCGCGGTCTCGGACCACGACAACCGGAACGTGTCCCGCTCGGCTGACGAAGAAGCTGCCGGCCTCGAGCACCTGGTCGGCTCGTCCTGCGTACTGCCACGCGGTCGCGAAGATCCGCTCCCGCTCGAGCGCCCACACGCCGTCGTCGGCGTACCAGCCGGCCGGCAGCGTCCAACCGTCCTCGATCGGATTCTCGATCGCGGGAATGGGCGGGCTCGCCGCGTTGAGCTCCATCGGTGCCTCCTGCGCTGTCGGCTGACCGGGCGGTCAGGATAACGCTCGAAGGTCGGATCGGTGAAGATGTGCAGCGCATGAGCACCGCCGCCTCGGTCCGAGCTCCAGGGGCCGGCGACCGCGTCGCCGACATCCTCCAGGCGGCCTGCAGGGTCGTCGTCCGCGACGGTGCGCACGCCCTGCGGATGGCCGAGGTCGCACGTGAGGCAGGCGTGTCGAAAGCGCTCCTGCACTACTACTTCTCGACGAGACAGGAGCTCGTGCGGGCGGCGTTCGCCTATTCGAGCGAGCTCTGGGACCAGGGTGTCCAGGCGCGGCTCGACCGGGCGCCGAACGGTGCGGCGAAGGTCGAGCTCTACCTTCTCGCCTCGGTGGACTCGAGCGAGCCCTACAACGAGCAGCGCGCGCTCTGGAACGAGGTCTGGAGCAGCCTGCGCGTCGACTCGGAGCTCCGGCCGCTCGTCCGGGACGCGTACACCTCCTGGATGCAGCGCCTGGTCTCGCTCATCGAGGAAGGACGGAGCGACGGCTCGGTGCCGAAGGCGGTTTCCGCCCGGCGAGCCGGCCGTCGGCTGGCCGTGTTCGCCGACGGCCTCGACTCGATGCTCTACCTGAGTCTCACGGACAGGCGGAAGGCACGCCGCCTCCTGCGCGAGAGCATCGGGCGAGAGCTCGACGCCCAGTGAGCACCGGCGCGAGCGGGGTCGTGCTCGAGCGCGTGAGCAAGCGCTTCGCGGACGTGCCCGCCGTGGACGACGTCTCGCTCACGATCCGCCAGGGCGAGTTCTTCTCGCTGCTCGGGCCCTCGGGCTGCGGGAAGACGACGACGTTGCGCATGATCGCCGGGTTCGAGAGGCCGGACACCGGCCGCATCGCGATCGGTGCGGAGGACGTCACCGAGACCCCGCCCCACAAGCGACGGGTCAACACGGTCTTCCAGAGCTACGCGCTGTTCCCGCACCTGAGCGTGGGCGAGAACGTCGGCTTCGGCCTGCGTTTCCGCCAGCTGCCGGCGCCCGACAAGGAGCGCCGGGTGGGAGAGATGCTCGACCTCGTGCGCCTCGGTGGGCTAGGGAAGCGGAAGCCGCACGAGCTCTCGGGCGGCCAGCAGCAGCGTGTCGCGCTCGCCCGCGCGCTCATCCTCTCGCCGGACGTCCTGCTCCTCGACGAGCCGCTCGGCGCGCTCGACGCGAAGCTCCGCCGCGAGCTCCAGGTCGAGCTCAAGAGCATCCAGCGCGAGGTCGGGATCACGTTCCTGTACGTGACCCACGACCAGGAGGAGGCGTTGACGATGTCCGACCGGCTGGCGGTGATGACGAACGGCCGAGTCGAGCAGCTCGGGTCGCCCCGGGAGGTGTACGAGCGGCCCGAGACGACGTTCGTCGCCGACTTCATCGGCGTGTCGAATCTCATGCGGGCCCAGTCGACCGGATCCGGCCAGATCGAGGTGGGCGACGTTCGGCTCGCGGTCTCCGGGCAGTCGCTCGAGCCCGGAGTCGTGCGCGTCGCGATCCGGCCCGAGCGTGTGCGCATCGAGGCGCTGAGCACGGCGGGCGACAACCGCGTTCCCGTGCGGATCGAGCGCTTCGTCTATCTCGGCTCCACGACGCAGGTCTTCGTCACGCTTCCCGGAGGCGACCGGCTGCAGGCGCTCGTCGCGAATGCCGAGGAGGTCGACGAGTACGACGTCGGGCAGGAGGTCGTCGCGTACCTGCCGCCGGATGCGCTGCGGGTGCTCGCCGACGACGAGGCGGCGCGCTGAGCGACGTCGTCGTGCTCGGGGCGGGCCTCGCCGGTCTCGCGGCAGCGAGGGATCTGGCGGCAGGAGGTGCCGACGTCGTCGTGCTCGAGGCGCGCGACCGGGTCGGCGGGCGCGTGGAGCAAGTGGCGGCCCACGACGGCGGCCGGCCGCTCCAGCTCGGTGGCGAGCTCGTCGGCCCGGTGCACGCGGCGTACCTCGAGCTCGTCGAGGAGCTCGGGCTCTCGCTCGAGCCGACGTACACCGCAGCTGCCGGAGACACGACCTACGACCTGTTCGAGGGAGTGTCGCGCTCGGGCGGGTTTCCGTTCGCCGACGCCATGCAGCAGGACGATTACGCGCGCGTCCAGGGTCTCTTCGTCGAGCTCGCGCTGACGGTCGATCCCGCCGATCCGTGGGCTCATCCGGACGCGGGACGCCTGGACACCGCGTCCGTCGGCGCGTGGGCGCGTTCGGTGAACGCCCTGCCCTCGACCGTTCGTGCGCTCGAGGTCGGGTCGCTGTCGCTCGCGGCAGGCTCGGCGGAGCGGACATCGTTGCTCTCGGAGCTGCGCAAGGCGGCGGTCGCTCCCGACCCCGGGTTCGACGCCTACTACGAGCACTGGGAGTCGCTGCAGGTTGCAGAGGGCAGCGCTGAGGTCGCTCTCCGGATGGCTGTCGGCCTCGGCGAGCGGGTGCGACTCGGGGAAGATGCCCGCTCGGTCGGGGTCAGCTCCACAGGGTGTGTTGTCACCACGAGCTCGGGGGAGCGACTCGAGGCCGAGGCCGTCGTCTGCGCGCTTCCCGTCTCCGTGCTCGGGCAGATCCGCATCGAGGGCGTGGACCCCGAGCGCCTCGAGTCGCTGCGCCGGCAGCGGCACGCGCATGCGGCGAAGCTCGTGACCGCCTACGAGCGCTCGGTCTGGGCGGACCTCGGTGCAAACGGCCTTTCGGAAGGAGAGCACCTGCTCGCGTCGACGTGGCCCCAGCGCGACGGCGTTCTCTCCGGGCTCGTCCCGCCCGAGCGCATCGCGTGGCTCCTCGCGACCGCAGACGCCGAGCGCGAGCCGGTCCTCCTCGACGAGCTGCGGCGGATGTACGGGGACGAGGCCGCGGCGCCGGTGCAGGCTTTCCTGCGGACCTGGGCAACCGATCCGCATACCCGCGGATACGTCACGCACTGGTGGCCCGGGGACGTGCTGCGCGTCGGCCCGCGGCACGGGACCCATGCGCCGCCGTTCTACGTCTGCGGTTCGGATCAGTGGGTGGCCGGGTACATGGAAGGCGCCGTCCGCACGGGACGCGCCGCCGCGGCCGCAGCTCTGGGCGCGCCAGAGAGTCGATGGGCGTACGCGAGCTGACGACGGACGTCGTCGTGATCGGCGCCGGGATCTCCGGTCTCACGGCTGCCATCCGGCTCGTCCAGCAAGGAGAGGACGTCCTGGTGCTCGAGGCGCGCGATCGCGTCGGCGGCCGGCTCTGGAACACGGAGCTCGGCGGCGAGGCGAACGAGCTCGGCGGGGAGTGGGTCGCGCCGTACCAGTCGCGGCTCCACGCTCTGCTCGAGGAGCTCGGGATCGAGCTCTTCCCTGCCTACCGGGAGGGCGAGAACGTCTATGTGGACGCCGACGGCGTCGCCCATCGGTACACGGGTCACGAGCCGGTCGGCGCGGCGTCCATGAGCGCGTACGAGGAGGCCGAGGCGAAGCTCGACGCGCTCGCGAAGGAGCTCGATCCCGAGGCGCCGTGGGAGCACCCGGACGCCGCCGAGCTCGACGCGACGACGTACGAGGCGTGGCTTCGGCGCGAGGTGAGGGACGACGTCGCCCGCGATCTCCTTCGCTCGTGGCTCGCGGGTGGGTTCCTGACGAAGCCGGCGCACACCTTCTCGCTGCTTCAGGGCCTCTGGGTCATCGCCGGCGCCGGCGGCGTGTACGAGCTGTTCGCGGCGGAGCAGTGCCTCGCCTTTCGCGTCGTCGAAGGGTCGCAACTGGCGCCGCTGCGACTCGCGGAACGACTCGGCGAGCGCGTCCTCCTCGATTCGCCTGCGCGTGACATCTGCTGGTCGCCGGAGAGTGTCGAGGTGCACGCCGGTGAGGCACGGGTGCGGGCGCGCGCCGCGATCGTCGCGGTCGCTCCGAACCTCACGGGCTTGATCCGCTTCGACCCGCCACTCCCAGCGTGGCGGCTACGGCTCGAGCAGGCGATCTCGCAGGGCAGCGTGAACAAGATCCTCGTCGCGTTCGAGCAGCCGTTCTGGCGCGACGACGGTCTCTCCGGCGAGGGCTTCGCCCCGTACGCGCTCGTTCGCGAGCTCTACGACAACTCGCCGCCGTCGGGCTCGATCGGCGTCCTCTGCACGTTTCTCTCGGGTGAGGTCGCCGAGGCGGCCGGGCGCATGAGCCCCGACGCGCGGCGGGCCGCGATCCTCGAGGGGATGGCGTCCTTCGTCGGTCACCGCGCGCTGAAGCCGACCGACTACATCGAGACGGACTGGTGCGCCGAGGAGTGGACGCGCGGCGCGTACGCCGCGACCTTCTCCGTCGGCGGCCTCACGCGCTTCGGTCCCGACCTGCGTCGGCCCGTGGGCCCGATCCACTGGGCGTGCTCCGACATCGCAGGCGTCGGTCACATGCACATGGACGGTGGCGTGCGCGCGGGTGAGGCCGCGGCTGCCGCCGTTCTCCCAGGTGGCTAGCGAAGCCGGGTCGCGTCGGTCTCGAGCGAGGCGAACTCCTGGAGCGCAGAGCCGCTCCTCCCTCGTTGCGCCTGAACGAGTCGCCAGAGCAGGAACGCGACAACTGCGATGAGGAGCGTGATCGCGAGCGTGAGCGTCGCGAGTGCGTTCAGTGCGGGAGTGGGCGCGGTGCGTCCCGCCGAGTAGATCCGGACGGGGACGGTGTCCGTGGTGGAGCCCGACGAGAGGAACGCGCTGACGACGAAGTCGTCCATCGAGATCGCGAAGACGATGATCGCGCTCGCCACGATCGCGGGGGTGAGCATCGGTAGGAGCGCGAGCCGGAGCGACTGCAGGGGTGACGCGCCCAGGTCCTGGGCCGCTTCCTCGTACTCGGGCCCGATCGAGAGCAGGCGGGCGCGCACGATGATGAGCACGAACGAGAGCGAGAACGTGACGTGCCCGATCGCCTGTGCCGTCGTGCCGAGCGGGATGAACGTGAGCAGGTTCACGAAGACGAGGAAGAGCGCGACGCCCATGACGATCTCCGGGGTCACGAGCGGCACGACGGACACGAACCGGGACGTGCCGGACCCGCGCCCGCGCCAGCGGGTGAGCCCGATCGCGAGCGCGACTCCCAGCGGGACCGCGATTGCGACCGCGATCGCCGACAGCTTCAGGCTCTGGAAGAGAGCCGAGCGCAGGTCGGGGTCGTTCCAGACCGAAAGGTCGGGATCGTCGAAGTACCAGCGGAGCGACCAGCCCTGGGCGGTCGAGCGCGAGCGCCCCTCGTTGAACGAGAACCGGATCGCGATGAGGATCGGGACGATCGACCAGACGAGGTAGAGGAGCGTGAACAGCGGGAGGAACCGCGGTCTTCCCCACGGATTCGCGAGCCACTCCCGAACCCTCCGGGCCGCGGAGGGACGCGGCGCGGTCGTCTCTGCGGCTGCGGTAGCGCTCACTGCCCGACCCTCCGTTGCGCGCGCGTCGTCGCGACGACGTAGTAAGCGAGGAGCACCGACAGCAGGAGCATGAGCACGACGACGAGCGCGGCTCCCACCGGGATCTGCTGCCCGCCGCGGATGTAGAGGTTGACCTGGTTGCCTACGAGCGATGTCTGCGGCGAGCCCGAGAGCAGGTCCGGCGTGTAGTAGTCGCCGAACATCGGGAGCGCGAGGATCGCGATGCCGGTGAGGATCGCCGGGACGGAGAGTGGCAACGTCACCATGCGGAACGTCTGGAGCCGACTGGCTCCCAGGTCGCGCGCCGCCTCGAGCAGGCTCCGGTCGATCCGGTCGAGGAAGGCGTAGAGCGGGAGGATCATGAATGGTATGTAGCCGTAGACCATCCCGAGGATCACGCTCGAGGCGCGCCCGTCGAGCCAGTTCCGCGGAGCGTCGAGGATCCCCACCCAGATCAGCACGTCGTTGACCCAGCCGTCGTCCTGGAGGAGGTTGATCCAGGCGAGCATCCGCATCAGGTAGCTGATGAAGAACGGGGCGACGAGCCCGAGGAGCAGGAGCCCCTTCCAGCGCCCGCCGTGCCGTGCGACGTAGTACGCGACCGGATACGCGATGAGGAGCGACAGCGCGACCGCGATCCCCACGTAGACGAACGTGCGCACGAAGACGCGCCCGAAGGCGCGATCGCCGGTGAACAGGCCTTCGACGACGAACTGGAACGCGCCCCAGTCCCAGTCCAGCGGATTCCATGCCGGCTGGGGCGTCTGCAGGATCGGATCGACCGTGCCGAGGGCGACGGCGACGATGACGTAGAACGGCAGGACGAAGAAGATCGCGAGCCACGCGATCCCCGGCAGCGCAAGCCCGGCCCAGAATGCGTCGCGGCGACGCGTTATCCGGCTCTCGGGATCAGGCACCCGCCTTGAACTCTGCCCAGGCGTTCTGCCACAGCGTCTGCCCCTCGGAGGTCAGCTCGAGCGGCTGGTTCCCGTTCACGAAGTCGGTCTCGCGCACGACCGCCGTCTTCAGGTTCGCGGGGACGATGCCATCCGCCACGAGCCGGTCGGGGTCGATGCTCACGAACGGCGGCTGGTACCCGTTGAACTGCGCGAAGTTGTCGTACCCGTGCTTCTCGTCCAGAAGGTAGTTGACGAAGTGGTGCGCGAGCACGGGATTCTTCGCCGAGCGGAGGACGGCCATCATGTCGCTGCCGATGAGCCCGACGCCGTCCGGCGGGTACCAGTAGCCGAGCACTTCCGGCCCGGTTCCCTCCGGCAGGTACCACTGCGCCGACACGGCACTGCCCGACCACATCTGGTGCACCCACGCCCGGCCCTCGGGCAGATTCGTGTAGTCGTCGGTCGAGAGCTTCACGTTCACGGCCGGGGTCAGTGACTTCAGCTCCTGCTTCGCGAGCTCGATGTCCTCGGGCTTCTCCGTGTTCGTGTCCGTGATGCCGTTCTTCAGAAGCATGTGGATCGGCGCCTCGCGCCCGTCGTCGAAGAGGTACGTCTTCCCGCGGTTGCGCTCGTCCCAGTAGATCTCGTACGGGTTCTCGAGATCCCACGGCGTCGTCTCGACCTGGTCCGTTCGGTACCCGATCCCGGTCGTGTAGACCGTGTACGGGACGGTGTACTGCGAGCCCTTGTCGTAGAACGGGTCGTGGAGCGCGGGCCAGATCGTCGTCTGGAGGTTGGGGACGTAGTCGTGGTTGAGCGGCTGGAGGAGCTTCCCGAGCACCATGCGCCCGAGCCGTTCCTGGTACGGGAAGAACACGTCGTAGTCGACGGCGCCGGACGAGATCTTCGCCATCGACTCGTCCGTCGTCGAGAACGTCGAGAGCTCGACCTCGACGCCGTACTCCTTCGAGAAGTCCTTGATGATCCGCGGCCAGAGGTAGCCGTTCCAGTTGTAGATCTTGAGCGGGCCTTGCTCGGGATCGAGGCCGGAGGCGATCGCCGGGTTGTCGTCGTAGAGCGGCCAGGTGACCGGGTTGTCGGGCCGCGCGAGCTGCAGGTCTGCCGTGGTCGATCCTCCGTTGCCGCCGCCGCAGGCCGCGAGGACCGTGCCCAGGCTCGACAGCCCGGCTATCCCGACGGCTGATCGCCCCAGGAACTCCCGCCGTCCGTAACGCGCTTCACGCGGATGGAACGCCATCACTCACCTCCGGGCAGCCGTCAAGACCTGCGCGAGTGAAGCAGAGACTGACCGCGCGGTCAATCGGCTTCACGGCGCGACCACCACCAGGGCGTCCACGGCGACCGTCTCATTCGCGGTAACGATGAGCGGGTTGACGTCCACCGACTCGATCTGTGGGTACGCGAGGGCGAGCCGCGAGAGCGCCACGAGCGTGCTTGCGATCACGCCCGCGGGATCCGCGATCGCTGCGTCCTCGACGAGCCCCTGAGCCGTGACGAGGTCGACAGGTGCGACCGCGAGCGTGACTCGGTGCAGGTCCTCGACGGCCGCGCCGCCGGAGCCGACCGCCAGCACCGGGCCGAAGTCCGGGTCCCTCGTCATCCCGCACAGGACCTCGTCGCCCGGCTCCACCTGCTTCGCGACCAGGACCGGACCGCCGAGTTGCTCCGCCGCGGCGGCGACTGCCTCGCTCGAGGCGAGCCCAAGCATGACGCCGCCCTCGCGGCTCTTGTGCGCCGGCCCGTCCCGCTTCACGACGACCGGGAATCCGAGCTCCTCTGACAACCGCGCTGCCTCGGCCGGCTCGGTGGCCTGTCGTCGCTCCGCGAACGGGATGCCGAGGCGCTCGAGCACGATCGCCGACCGGTGCTCCGAGAGCGCGCCGGCGGAGAGGAGATCGGACATGTCCGGTACGGCGTCTTCGCTCTCCCCCGTCGAGACCGGGCGCAGACGCGCGACGCGGGCGAGGGCGAGCATCGCGTCACGCGGCCCGCGCAGCAGAGGCAGCCGCAGCTCGCGCGCGAGCTCCTGGAACGCGCGCGGCGGATCGGCGCTGTGCACGGTCGTCCCGGCGACGAAGACGCCGGTCCGGTCACGAAGGCCCGCGAGCGCGCGCAGCGTGAGCTCGCTCCAGGCATCGTTCGACTCGTCGCGGAACTGGGAAAGGTCGACCTGGGCGGCGACGATGTCGAACGCGCCCGACTCGGCCATGAGCTCGAGCGAGCGCGGATAGACGACGCTCTCCTCCGCGACGGCCCACGCGTCGAGCGGGTTTCCCGGCGCGAGGTAGTTCGGGAACTCGGCCTGGAGGCGGGCGGCGAGCTCGTCAGGCAGCGGCTCGAAGGGAATCCCCGCCGCGTCGGCCTGATCCGCAAGGAGCGCGCACTCGCCGCCCGACTCCGAGATCGCCGCGATCCGGGTGCCACCCGGCCGTCCTCCACGTCCGAGCAGCTCGAGCGTCTCGACCAGCTCGTGGAAGTCGTCGACCTCGACCGCGCCGTAGCGACGGAGGACAGCGGAGAACGCCCGGTTCGAGCCGACGAGCGCTCCCGTGTGGGACAGCGCCGCACGTGCGGCGGCCTCCGAGCGCCCGACCTTGAGGCAGACCACCGTCTTGCCCGCGACCGCGCACCGTTCGAGGGCTGCCACGAATGCGTCGGGCCGGCGGACCGTCTCGAGGAACAAGCCCACCGTCCGCGTGCCCCGGTCCTCCGCGAAGAACGAGAGATAGTCGGCGGCGTCCGTGACGGCCTCGACACCCGAGGAGACCACGCAGCGGAAGCCGACGCGCCCCCCGAGCGAGAGGAAGGCATCGGCGACGGAGCCGGACTGGCACAGGACCGCGACCTCCCCCGGTGCGGTCGTCGTCGGCGGGCGCCCGATCCACGCCATGGGTCCGTCCGGGACGACGACGCCCATGCAGTTCGGGCCGACCATGCCGGCGCCCAGCGCTCGGGCGCGGGCGGCGAGCCGAGCGACGGTCGGTGCCGCTTCAGAGCCCGCTTCGGCGCCGACTCCGGGGACGACGAAGGCTCGCACGCCCGCCTCCGCGGCATCCTCGAATGCCTGCTCGACGCGCTCGTGGTTCACGAGCAGGAGCGCTGCCTCCGGCACCTCGGGCAGGTCGGCGAACGACGGGAAGCAACGCAGCCCCGCGACCTCGTCGCGGTTCGGGTTCACTCCCCACGCCGGGACGCCGCTGCGGACGACGGTCTCCACCGCGTCCACGTTTCGCGGGGATGCGCCGACGACGACGAGCGAGCGAGGGAAGAGGAGGGCGCGCACCTCGGGCACGACGCGCATTCTCTCCGTACCATCGCGCGCGATGGTGCACGAGAAGCGCATCGAGATTCGCTGGCACGACGTCGACGCCTACCAGCACGTGAACAACGCCGTCTACGCCACGTACCTGGAGGAGTGCCGCGACGAGTGGCTCGCGCGGGCGCTCGACGGGACCGGCGACGAGTGGGACTTCGTGCTTGCCCGCGTCGCGATCGACTTCAGGCGCGAGCTGCGGCTGGACGACGGGTACGTGGTCGTCTCGTGCCGTCTCGAGCGGATCGGCACCTCGAGTCTCACGTTGCTCGAGGAGATCCGCTCCGACGAGGGCTGGCTCGCCGCCGAGGCCGAGGCCGTCCTCGTGGCGCGGGACCGTGAAGCCGGGCGCTCGCGACCGCTCACCGACTCCGAGCGTGGTCTCTTCGAACGAGCGCTGTCGGGGGTCGCCGGAGGACGCCGGCCGTGATCGTCCCGGAGCTGCCCGCGGACATCCGCGAGCTCAAGGAGCGGGTCGGCCGCTTTCTCGAGGCCGAGGTCTATCCAGTGGAGCTATCGATCGCCGAGCGCGGGTCGATCGACGACGCCGAGGTGGAGGGGCTTCGCCGGAAGGCTCGCGCGGAGGGCTTCGCCATGCTCAACATGCCGACCGAGCTCGGCGGGCGGGACCTCTCGATGCTCGGCCAGGTGGCGCTCGAGGAGGAGTCCGGCAAGGCGACGAACGGGCTCGGCTTTGCCGTCGTCGATCGCGGGCCGCGCGAGCTGCTCGAGATCGCGACACCGGAACAGCGCGAGCGCTACGTGGCACCCGTCGTCCGCGGCGAGTACCGCGAGGCCTGGGCGCTGACGGAGCCGGGGGCGGGCTCCGATCTCGCCGGCCTGCAGGCGACGGCGGTTCGCGACGGCGAGGAGTGGGTCCTGAACGGCGAGAAGTGGTTTGTCACGAGCGAGGGCGATCCCGGCTTCTACATCGTGCTCGCGGTCGCGGAAGGGGAGCAGACCCTCTTCATCGTCGAGCCCGCTGCTCCAGGGCTCGAGATCGTGCGCACGCCGCGGTTCCTCCACGACCCGTATCTCGACCACCACCCGGAGATCGTCTTTCGCGACTGCCGCGTGCCCGACGCGAACCGCGTGCCGGCGAGCGGGGACGAGGGCGCGAAGGAGTGGATCCTCGTCGAGCGGCTCTTCATCGCTGCCCGCTGCTGCGGCGCCGCCGAGCGTCTCCTCGACGAGGCGAGCGCCTGGGCGCAGGAGCGCGAGGCCTTCGGCGCGCGACTCTCGGAGCACCAGGGCGTCGCGTTCCAGCTCGCGGACTCGCTGACCGAGCTCCTCGCCGCCCGGCTGCTGACGTACCACGCAGCGCACGCGTTCGACACGCTCGAGGACCGGAAGGTCGTGCACGGGAAGGTGGCGATGGCGAAGCTCTTCGCCTCCGAGATGGCCGGGCGCGCCGCGGATCGAGCCGTCCAGGTCTTCGGCGGGCGCGGGTACATGGTCGAGAATCCCGCGGCGCGCTTCTACCGCGAGCTCAGGGTCGACCGCATCTGGGAAGGGACGAGCGAGATCCAGCGGCTCGTCATCGCGCGCGGCCTCTTCAAGCGCGGCGCGGCGCCGTATCTCGGCTGGGAGTAGGCGAGCGCTGGGGTCAGGCTTCAGCCTGACCCGTCTTTGGTTGAAGCGCCGAACCACACGGGGTCAGGCTGAAGCCTGACCCCCCAGGGGGTCTGCGGGTCGGGTTGAAGCCCGACCCCAGCATCCTCTGTGACACGCGGTCACTCCGGCGACGTATCTCGGCTGTCACCGACTCCGGAGGAACCCGATGAAGACCCGTCTCCTGATCGCAGTGCCCGCGCTCCTGGCCGTCGCCGCGCTTGCCGGCACGCTCGCGCCTGCTCCGAGCCCTGCCGCGGCGCAGGACCCCGCGTCGCCCGCCGCCGACACGGTCACGGTGACCGGGGTCGGAACGGTCGAGTCCGTCCCGAACGAGGCCGACTTCAACTTCGGCGTCGAGAGCCGCGGCCGGACTGCTCAGTCCGCGATCGCCGCCAACGCGACCGCGATGGAGAAGGTGATCGCCGCTCTTCGCCAAGCGGGCGCGCGGGAGATCGCCACCCAGTGGGTGAGCGTGTACACCGTCACCGACGAGAACGGGACGGTGACCGGGTACTCCGCGAGCAACAGCGTCTCGGCGACGATCGCCGTCCAGCGCGCCGGTGCGCTCATCGACGCTGCGGCGGTCGCGGGCGCGAATCAGATCTCCGGCCCCGGCATGAGCTCGAGCAACGCGGACCGGCTCTACCGCGAGGCGCTCGCCGACGCCGTCGACGACGCGCGTGAGCGGGCCGAGGTGCTCGCCAGGGCAGCGGGCCGCTCGCTCGGCGAGATCACCTCGCTCTCCGAGGTCGGCTCGCAGGCGATCCCGTACTACGCCGAGGCGAGGGACGCGACGGCTGCCTCCACGCCGATCGTCCCGGGCGAGCAGGAGACCTCGGCAACGGTCGCCGTCACGTTCTCCCTCCGCTGACACCGGCCCCCTGAGTCGGTGACGCAAAGCCGTCTCGTGGCTTCGAGCCACGAGACGGCTCGAACGTCGAGGCCCGTGCTACCAGCGCCTCAGCAGTCGTAGTAGAGGGCGAACTCGGCCGGGTGTGGCCGGAGGCGCACCACGTCGATCTCGTTCTCCCGCTTCCAGCCGATCCAGGTCTCGATGAGCTCCTTCGAGAAGACGTCTCCCTCGAGCAGGAACTCGTGGTCGGCCTCGAGCGCATCGAGGGCCTCTGCGAGCGAGCCCGGTACCTGCGGGACGTCGCCCGCGGCATCCTCGAAGAGGTCGTAGTCGGCCGGCGCGCCGGGGTCGAGCCCGCGCTCGATGCCGTCGAGACCCGCCATGAGCATCGCGGAGAAGGCGAGGTACGGGTTCGCGGCCGAGTCCGGAGGCCTGAACTCGATCCGCTTCGCCTTCGCCGACTCGGAGTACATCGGGATCCGGATGCAGGCCGAGCGGTTGCGCTGCGAGTAGACGAGGTTCACGGGCGCCTCGTAGCCCGGCACCAGCCGCCGGTACGAGTTCGTCGTCGGTGCGCAGAACGCGAGGAGCGCCGGGGCGTGGGCGAGCAGGCCGGCGACGTAGCCACGCGCGAGGTGCGAGAGGCCCGCATAACCGGACTTGTCTGCCATCAGCGGCGTGCCCTCCATCCACAGCGACTGGTGGGTGTGCATGCCCGAGCCGTTGTCGCCGTAGAGCGGCTTCGGCATGAAGGTCACGGACTTTCCATGCTGGCGGGCGACGTTCTTGACGACGTACTTGTAGGTCATGACCTGATCGGCCATGCGGGTCAAGGACTGGTAGCGGAGGTCGATCTCGCACTGCCCGCCCGAGGCGACCTCGTGGTGGTGGAACTCGCACGGGATCCCGATCCGCTCGAGCGTCAGCACCATCTCGCGTGCGGAGGTCGTGGAGCGAGTCCGACGGCGCCGCCGGGAAGTAGCCCTCCTTCGGACGCGCGGTGTAGCCGAGGCCGGGCTTGCCGGAGTTCCAGTAGCCCTCCTCCGAGTCGACCGAGTAATGGGACCGGTTCGGCGCGAGGTCGTAGTGCACCTCGTCGAAGACGAAGAACTCGCACTCGGGGCCGAAGTAGGCGGTGTCGGCGATGCCGGAGGCGCGAAGGTGCGCCTCTGCGCGACGGGCGACGCCGCGCGGATCCTTCGCGTACGGCTCGCGCGTCACCGGGTCTGCGATCTCGCAGACGAGCGACAGCGTGGGCGCCTCCGTCGCCGGGTCGAGGATCGCGCTCGAGGCGTCCGGCATGAGCAGCATGTCCGAGTCCTGGATCGCCTGCCAGCCGCGGATCGACGAGCCGTCGAAGCCGAGCCCTTCGTCGAACGCGCCTTCGTCGAACGCGCGCACGGGGAGGGACACGTGCTGCCACGTCCCGAGCAGGTCGCAGAACTTCAGGTCGACCATCGCCGCGCGCGTCTCGCTCGCCCACTCGAGCGCCTCGCGTGCGTCCGGCGCTACCTCGCCGCCGTTCTGTAGGTAGTGCCGCTCTTCGAGCTCCGACATCTCGCCTCCTCTCGGACCAACAAAAAAGACCCCAGGACTCCGCTCGAGTCCTGAGGCCACATCGCCTCGGCGGGAGCCGACTGCGGCTCCAACCAAGGCTTACCTTAGCCGTGCTTGCGGACATTGGTCAACGACCTGTCCAAGCTGGCGACTATCGGATCTCGCACTGCATCGTGACACTGCGTACGTGGCGGCGGCGTTCACGAACGAGGACCGGAAGCTACTCTTCGAGGTGCTTTTCGACATCAAGGTCTTGCTCTCGAGAATCGCGGATGCCGTGGAAGGTGGTGACGACGATGCCGAAGAGGAGGAAGAGACTGACGAAGAGTGAGTGGTGGGCAAAGTGGGGCCCTCGGTTCGAGGAGACCGATCGGAAGCTGCTCGAGCGCATCGCCTACTACGAGCGGAAGATCGCCGAAGAGAAGGCCGCCCGCGGCGAGAACGCGGCGTAGTTTGCGCTCATCCGGTCGCAGCGCTATCGTGCGCGGCCTGATGTTGCTCCGCAACGGCTGATTCATACGTTCGCGGGCCCCGCCACGACGGGGCCAGTGGCAGCTTGCCGTTGTCGTTTTCGATTCAGGAGCAATGAGAAATGTCAGAGGTCCAGGAAGAAGTTCCCGTGATGGCCGGTCCGGTCGCGACCGAAGACTCCCCGCGCGTCGTGGCGCCGGCCGTCGACGTCCGCGGCCTGCGGAAGGTGTTCAAGCGGCGCGATAGCAAGCTTGGCCGCTTCGGGAAGCGCGAGCGCGTCGCGCTCGACGGCGTCACGTTCGCGCTCGAACGGGGCGAGACGGTTGCGATTCTCGGCCAGAACGGCTCGGGGAAGTCGACTCTCGTCCGGCTGCTCTCGACCCTTCTCCTCCCGGACGGAGGCAGCGCGAGCATCTTCGGACACGACGTCGTCTCGGAGCACCGCGCCGTGCGAAGGCTCGTCAACCGCGTGTCGGTCGAGGCGTCGTTCTTCAAGAAGATGTCCGCGGCCGAGAACCTGAGCTACGCGGCTCGCTACTACGGCATGACCTCGAAGCAGACGCGCCGCGAGATCCCCGTGCTGCTCACGCGCGTCGGCTTCCCGTCGGATCGACGCGACGAGCCGATGGAGAACCTCTCCCGGGGGATGCAGCAGAAAGTCGCGCTCGCCCGGGCGCTGCTGACCTCACCGGTGGTCCTGCTGCTCGACGAGCCGACCACCGGCCTCGACCCGCGCTCGAAGCTCGAGGTGCAGAACTTCATCCGCGAGATCCGGAGCTCGCACGACTCGACGATCCTCCTGTGCACGCACGACCTGACGGAGGCGGAGACGCTCGCCGAGCGGGTGGGGATCCTCGACCGTGGGCGCCTGCTCGCGCTCGAGCCTGCGGAGGCGTTGAAGGCGAGGTACGAGGCAGACACCCTCGAGGTGGCGTTCTTCGCGGCGACGGGCCGCGAGTTCGAGGCCGAGGAGGACTCCGACGACGAGGACCGGGAGGTGTTCGCATGAGAGCAATGCTGGGGACGATGCGGGCGGAGCTCGTCGGTGCCGGCGGCGTCGTCGAGCGCAACGCCTACCTCACGAAGCGCTACATCTGGTGGGACGTCGCCTGGTTCCTGTGGACCGTCGCCAACACGCTGACGATCGTCTTCATCGCGAAGGGGATCGAGGCGGAGGGCGGCACCCTCGACGTCAACGAGGCGATGACGACGCTGCTCATCGGCGCGGTCGTCTGGGCCTACCTCGGGATCCTGTTCGAGTTCCTCATGGAGACCGTCGCCTGGGAGCGCTGGGAGGGGACGATCGAGTACACGTTCATGGCCCCGCTCTCGCGGGCGATGCACCTGGCCGGCCAGGGCGTCTTCGCGATCATGTACGGGCTGCTGCGGGCGATCTTCCTGTTCGTCGTCTGCGCCTTCGTCTTCTTCGACCTGTCGATGCCGGACGCGAGGTACTTCCCCGCATTCGTCGTGCTCGTCGTCGCATCCGTCTCGTTCATCGGGATCGGGATGATGATGTCGGTGCTGCCCCTCATCTCCCCGGAGAAGGGGACGCAGCTCGGCTTCGTCGCGCAGGGGACGCTGCTCGTTGTGTCAGGTGTCTACTACCCGGTCGAGGTGCTCCCGCAGTGGATGCAGTGGATCGCCGTCATCTCGCCGGCCACGTACGCGCTCGACGGCATCCGGGAGGCGATCCTCGAAGGTCAGGGCCTGACGGCGATGTGGGACGAGCTCTGGCCGCTCATGGTCATCGGCGTGGTCTCGATCCCGCTCGGGTTGTGGGTCTTCAGCCGCGGCGAGCAGTACGCCAAGCGGCACGGGAAGCTGAAGAGGTCCGGATGACGGATTACGCCGTCCACGTCGCCGACCTACGCAAGACGTTCGACGTACCCGAGCGGGACGAGGGGCTGCGCGCGGCGACGAAGAGCCTCGTGCGGCGGAGGATGCGCGAGGTTCGTGCTGTCGACGGCATCTCGTTCGACATCGCGCCGGGGGAGATCGTCGGCTTCCTCGGCCCGAACGGGGCCGGCAAGACGACGACCCTCAAGATGCTCTCCGGGCTGCTCTACGTCTCGGGCGGCGAGGCACGGGTGCTCGGCCACGTGCCGTCGAAGCGGGAGCGGGACTTCCTGCGCCGGATCTCGCTCGTGATGGGGAACCGGAACCAGCTGCAGTGGGATCTCCCCGCGCTCGACTCGTTCGAGCTCAACCGCTCGATCTACCGAATTCCCCGCGACGACTTTCGCTCGATGCGCGACGAGCTGACCGAGCTGCTCGAGGTGGGTGACCTCGTGCGAAAGCCGGTGCGACAGCTCTCACTTGGCGAGCGGATGAAGGTGGAGATCGTCGGTTCGCTCCTCCACCGGCCGCAGGTGCTCTTCCTCGACGAGCCGACGATCGGGCTCGACGTGACGATGCAGAAGCGCATCCGCGAGTTCGTGGCCGCGTACCGGCAACGGCACGAGGCAACGGTGATGCTGACGAGTCACTACATGGCCGACGTCGAGGCGCTCTGCGAGCGCGTCATCCTCATCCACCACGGCAGGATCCTCTTCGACGGAGACCTCTCGGGGCTCTCCGACACCGTTGCCGCCTGGAAGACGATCGCGGTCGCTCTGGAGAACGGCGCTGGCGATCTCTCCCAGTACGGCGAAGTGATCCACCGCGACGGCGACCTCGTCACGCTCCGCGTCGCGAAGTCCGACACGGCGCGGGTGACGGCGCGGCTCCTGGCCGAGCAGGACGTGCTCGACCTGAACGTCGAGGACCCGCCGATCGAGGACGTCATCGAGCTCGTGTTCGCGCGCGAGGCAGTCGAATGAGCACGGTTCCCGTCACGCGGCCCCCGCCGCAGGAAGGCCGCCTGCGCTCGCTCGCCGACTTCTACTGGACGGCGATGCGGACGCAGATGCAGTCGCAGTTCCAGTACCGCGCCGCGACGTACATGTACCTGCTCGGGATGGTGGCCGAGCCGGTCATCTACCTCGTCGTCTGGACGACGATCGCGGAGCAGTCGGGTGGGACGGTCGGCGGGCTGACGGTCGGCGAATTCGCCGCCTACTACATCGTGTGGACGCTCGTGCGGACGATGAACATCGTCTTCACGCCGTACGGCTGGGAGGGCCGGATCCGGGAAGGGGAGCTCACGGGCCAGCTGCTCCGCCCGCTGCACCCCATCCACTACGACATCGCCGGCTTCGCCGGCGGGAAGATCCCGTGGCTCCTCTACTACATCCCGATCGCGGTCGTCCTGACGCTCGTCTTCAACCCGACCTTCGACGTACGACCCGCGGAGGTAGCGGTATTTGCAATTGCGATCTGGGGCGCCTACCTGATCCGGACGTTCAACCAGTCGGCGCTCGGCCTCGTGACCTTCTGGACGACCCGCGTTGGCGCGCTGTTCTCGCTCTACATCGTGCTCGAGCTCCTGCTCTCCGGCCGTCTCGTCCCGCTCACGCTCATGCCGGACTGGGCGCAGACACTCGCCTGGCTCCTGCCGTTCCGGTGGACGTTCTACTTCCCGATCGAGGCGCTCGTCGGCGACCTCTCGAACGGGCAGCTCCTCGCCGGGCTCGGGATGCAGATCTTCTGGACGCTCGTCGGCATCGCGATCTTCTCACTGGTCTGGCGGCATGCCATTCGTCGCTACACGGCGGTGGGGAACTGACGTGACGACGCTTCGGGTCGCGCTGCTCCACCTACGCGTCGGTCTGATGAACGACCTGCAGTACCGCGTCAACTTCGCCCTGCAGGTGCTGCAGTCCCTCCTTGCGATCGCCGTTGGCCTCGTCCTCTTCGAGCTCGTCTTCTCGCACACGGCCGAGCTGAACGGGTGGTCGCACTCGGAGCTTCTCGCGGTGCTCGGCGTGCAGGCCGTGATGGCAGGCGTGATCCACTCCGTGATCCAGCCGAACATGATGCGGCTGACCGACGAGGTCCGCGAAGGGAAGCTCGACTATGCGCTGACGAAGCCCGTCGACTCCCAGATGCTCGTCAGCGTTCGCGAGGTGCAGCTCTGGCAGGCGGTGGACATCGTCACCGGGGCCGTGGTCATCGGCGTCGCGCTGTCGCGACTCGGCGGCGACCTGGGCGTGGTCGACACGCTCGCGTTCGCGTTCGCCCTCGTGCTCGGCGCCGTTCTCCTCTACTGCTTCTGGCTCGTCCTCGCGACCGGGTCCTTCTGGGTCGTGCAGATGTGGTTCCTCCCCGAGCTCTTCGAGGGGATCTTCCAGACGGGCCGCTGGCCGGTCGGCATCTATCCCGACTGGCTGCGATTCGGGATCACCTTCCTCGTCCCGATCGCCTTCGCGATCACCGTGCCTGCAGAGGCGGTCACCTCGCGCCTCGACGTGCAGACGCTCGTCTTCGCGGCGCTCTTCACAGTTGTTGCCTTTGCGATTTCCC
This sequence comes from uncultured Actinomycetes bacterium, assembly GCA_963848405.1. Classification (GTDB taxonomy): domain Bacteria; phylum Actinomycetota; class Thermoleophilia; order Gaiellales; family Gaiellaceae; genus GMQP-bins7. The sequence goes on from CAWKDP010000026.1 coordinate 336,095, forward strand.
GCTGGTTCTGGCGTTTCGGGCTCCGGCACTACACCGGCGCCTCGGCGTGACCGATGCTGGTGCGCTGACGTGGCACCACGGCCTCGTCGCGCGGTGGTGGGCCGAGTTCAACCTCGACGGCCCGGAGATCGACTTCTTCCGGCGCTTCGTCGAGGAGGGGCAGCCCGCGCTCGACGTCGCCTGCGGCACCGGGCGGCTGCTGGTCCCGTATCTCGCCGCTGAGCTCGACGTCGACGGCTGCGACGTCTCGCCCGACATGCTCGCGCTCTGCCGAGAACGTGCCGAGCGTCAGGGGCTGAAGCCGAACCTGTACGCGCAGGCCGTGCACGAGCTCGACCTGCCGCGCCGGTACCGGACGATCGTCTTCTGCGGCGGCTTCGGACTCGGGGGCAGCAGGGCGGACGATGCAGCGGGCCTGCGGCGGCTCTACGAGCACCTCGAGCCCGGAGGCACGCTCGTGCTGGACAACGAGGTTCCGTACGCGGACGCGCACATGTGGCCGCTGTGGCTGCGCGACGGCCGTGCGGAGCTGCCGCGTCAGTGGCGCGCGCCGGGTGAGCGGCGGGTCGGCTCTGACGGCGCGGAGTATGCGCTCCGATCGCGAATCGTCGACCTCGATCCGCTCTCGCAACACCTGACGATCGAGATGCGAGCCTGGATGTGGCGCGACGGCGAGCTTGCCGCCGAGGAGGAGCACTCGCTGGAGCTGAACCTGTACTTCACGCATGAGGTGCAGTTCCTGCTCGAGCGGGCCGGGTTCGTGGACATCGTGCTCCGCGCCGGCTACGAGGACCGGCCGCCGACGAGCGACGACGACTTCGTCGTGTTCGTCGCGCGGAAACGCGAGTCCCGGTAGACTGCCGCGGTCTCTGTGAGGCAACGGGGCCTCGGGCGGCTCTTGCCGTCCGGGGCTTTTTCATTTCAAGGAGGGATCTATGGCACGACCGAGGACGCAGTCCCGCGCCACGATGGTGAAGAGCAAGGATCGGGCGACGTCGTCCGTGGCCGCCCGGCGCGCCGTGCTGAAGAGCATCAAGGACGAGGGCGTCGAGCACGTCCTCTTCTGGTTCACGGATCTCGAGGGGCACCTCAAGTCGTTCGCGATCACGCCGTCCGAGATGCAGGAGGCACTGAACGACGGGATGGGCTTCGACGGCTCGTCGATCACCGGGTTCAACGCGATCGAGGAGTCGGACATGGTCGCGATCCCGGACCCGGCGTCCTACCAGCTCATGCCGCGGCCGCTCGACGAGCACGGGCAGCCGGTCGGCGCGAAGGTCGCACGGATGATGTGCGACGTCGTGACGCCGGACGGCGCCCCGTACGAGGGCGACCCACGCCACGTGCTCCGGCGCGCGCTCGAGCGGATGCAGGGGATGGGCTTCGACGCGTTCAACGTCGGGCCGGAGCTCGAGTACTTCGTGTTCGAGGACGACAAGGGCACGGAGACGATCGACGAGGGCGGTTACTTCGCGATGACCGCGCAGGACGCGGCGACCGAGATGCGGAACGACACGATCGCCGCGCTCGAGTCGGTCGGGATCCCGATCGAGTACCACCACCACGAGGTAGGCCCGTCGCAGCACGAGATCGACATGCGCTACGCGGACGCGCTCTCGATGGCGGACTACACGATCACGTACCGGCTGATCGTGAAGGAGGTCGCCGCCTGGCACGGGTACTACGCGACGTTCATGCCGAAGCCGCTGTTCGGCGAGAACGGATCGGGGATGCATACCCATCAGTCGCTCTTCAAGAGCGGTCGCAATCAGTTCTTCGACCGCAGCGACCCGTACCACCTGTCGAAGGCCGCGAAGGGGTTCATCGCGGGCCAGCTCGTGCACGCACGCGAGATGGCGGCGGTCTTCGCGCAGTGGGTCAACTCGTACAAGCGTCTCGTGCCTGGGTACGAGGCTCCCGTGTACTGCGCCTGGTCGCAGCGGAACCGGTCGGCGCTCATCAGGATCCCCCTGTACAAGCCGGGCTCGGAGCAGGCGACGCGCGCGGAGATTCGCTGTCCCGACCCGGCGTGCAACCCGTACCTCGCGTTCGCGGCGCTCCTTCAGGCCGGCCTCGAGGGGATCGAGCAGGGCTACGACCTGCCCGAGCCGATGGAGGGGAACCTGTACCGGCTCACCCCCGAGGAGCGCCGCGAGCAGGGCATCGTCGCTCTGCCCGAGTCCCTGGGCGAGGCGATCGACGAGCTCGCAAACTCGGACCTCATGCGGCGCACGCTCGGCGAGCACATCTTCCCGCGCTATGTCGAGCTCAAGCGGCGGGAGTGGGACGAGTATCGCGTCCAGGTGACGGAGTGGGAGAAGGAGAAGTACCTGGCCGCGCTCTAGATTCCCACTTGCGCAGGGCGCGAGATTAGCGGATGATTCGCCCTGCAAGGCGAGCCGCAAGGCGAGCGGCGGGCCTTGTATCTGACGGCCGATCGCGGGCTCCCTGGTGTGGAGCCCGTGGTCGTTCTCAGGTGGGAGATGCTGACGCATCTCCCACGAGGTGCAGCCGCAACCTACGTCGACACTGGGGGTCTGACTTCAGTCAGACTCCGGTCTTCGGTTGGTCTCTAGACTAGGACCATGTTTCCTCCCTGGTAACGCCTAGCTCGTAGGTCGCTCGGCGGCGTCGTCGCGACGCTGCTGGCGATCGAGCTTCTCGACGAGCTGGTCTTCGGAGCGCGCGAGGCAGCGTGGCCGCTGATCCGGGACGACCTCTCGCTCTCGTACGCCGAGATCGGCCTTCTGCTCTCGGTGCCGAGCTTCGTCGTCGCTCCTCGTCGAGCCGGTTCTCGGCGTCGTCGCCGTCACCTGGCGCCGGCGGGTACTCGTGCTCGTGGGAGGCGGCTGCTTCGCCGGCGCCCTCGCGCTTGCTGCGGGCGCCTCGTCGTTCTGGCTCCTGCTCATCGCATTCAGCGCGCTCTATCCCGCTTCCGGAGCGTTCGTCTCGCTCTCGCAGGCGTCGCTGATGGACCTGCAGCCGGACCGGCGCGAGCACAACATGGCGCGCTGGACCTTCGCGGGCGCGGTGGGCGCCGTCGTCGGCCCGTTGCTCCTGGCTGCGTTTGCCTGGGCTGGGCGGGGCTGGCGAGGCCTCTTCGCCGCCTTCGCAGTTCTCGCGCTCGTGCTGGTGCTGCTCGCCCGTCGCGCTCCCGGCGACGACGGCGACGGCGAGCGCCTCCAGGTCCGGGACGCCCTCCGCGTGCTGCGGCGCCGCGAGGTGTTCCGCTGGTTGTTCCTGCTCGAGCTCTCCGACCTGCTGCTCGACGTGTTCGTTGCCTTCCTTGCGCTCTACCTCGTGGACGAAGCAGGCGTGTCGGCCACATCCGGTGGGTTCGCGGTCGCCGTCTGTACGGGTGCCGGGCTCGTCGGCTCCGCCGCAGTCATCCCGTTGCTCCGCCGCGTGGACGGCCTTCGCTACCTGCGGGTGTCGGCGGGAGCCACGGCGCTGCTCTTCGTCGGATTCCTCGTCGTGCCGAGCCTGGGCGCGAAGCTTGCTCTCGTGGCCGCCATCGCGGTCGTGAATGCCGGTTGGTACCCGGTGCTAAAGGCTCGGCTCTACGGCGCTCTCGGGGAAGCGAGCGGGCTCGCGCTGACGGTCGGCGCGCTCTTCCCGCTCAATGCCGTGCTACCGCTCGCGATCGCTGGGCTCGCCGAGCATTGGGGTCTCGCGGTTGCGTTGTGGCCGCTGCTGGCGGCACCGGTGGCGCTGCTTCTCTTCGTCCCGCGGAAGCCCTAGTCGGGCTTGCCGGCCATCGCCCAGACCGCTACGACGGCGGCGGCGAGCACGATCAACGCGAGGATCATCGTCGCCTTGAGCAGTCCGGCGCCTCTCCCGTCGCGCAGTCGCCGGATCCCGATGCCGCCGACGATGAGCGCGATGAGGGTGAGCAACGCGCCGGCGTCCGCGATGATGTAGCCGATGCCGAGCCAGGCCGGCTCGTCGACTCCCTCGGGGAGGTCGTCCCAGCCTTCCCTCGAGTAGATCCACTCGGCGCCGATCCGCATCAAGATGTAGCCGGGGAGCGCGACCAGGAGGAGCGTGAAGTAGCCCAGTCGCAGGAAGCGCGTCTCGCCGCGCGCGAACGCGAGCGCGCTCACACCAGTGAGCAGGCCGCCGACGAGGATCATCGCTCCGAGGACGTGCAGGAAGAGCGGGAGGTTCCAGTCGGTCGGGCGGGAGACGGCCAGGAGGGTGCTCATGCGCCCGGCTTCCAGATCATCACGATCAGCAGGAGAAGCACCACGAGCGTTGACGCCGCATGGAGATACGAGACCGTTCGACGTCCGGTTGAGCGCGAGCAGCTCGGCGTTGGGGCCGGTCTGTCCCGCTCTTTCGAGCTCCTGCGCCTTCGTCATGCCCTGCATGTACGCGACGCCGGTCCGCTGCCCGAGTGCCGCCGCAAGCGCCCAGAGCACGAGCGCGGCGATGATCCAGCCGTCCCAGATGTCGTAACCGCCGACCGAGAAGGCGAGCCAGATGCCGAGGATCAGCGTCCCTCCGGCGCCGATCCCGACCACCGCGTTGCCCACCTTCACCATCGGCTCCAAGCGGGTCGTCCCGTCCGGCGTGTCCGTCTTTCGCACGGCCACGATGAGCACCCAGAAGAGGACGATTCCCGCGACGAAGGCGAAAGCGCTCAGCACGTGGAGGGCGAGGATCCAGTCGTCGAAGCTCACGCGCCGTCGATACTACGACAGCTTGCCGCGCCTGTCACGAAAGGACCTGTGGACAAATTGGCGCACTCTCGGCGCCCTTACAGTGCCAGGCACTGTAAAGAACTCTGGGCCCTGATGGTTACTGGCTTCAACGGCGACAATTGTCTGCGATGGACAGCACTGCAAGGCACCTGCGTCTGCTGACGGAGACGATCGCGGCGGTCAACTCGTCGCTCGACCTGCAGGAGGTGCTCGAGCTCGTCGCCAGCAAGGTCGCGGACGCGCTCGGCACCGACGCCTGCTTCGTCTACCTCTACGACGAGCGGAGCGACGAGCTCGTTCTGCGGGCGACGCACGGCAGCCGGGTCGAGGAGCTCACGCGGACGCCGCGCATGCGGCCCGGCGAGGGAATCACAGGTGTCGCGGCGGCCGAACGCGCGCCGGTGATGATCGCGGAGAGCGCGCACCTCGATCCGCGTTTCAAGGAGTTCCCGAATCTTCCGGAAGAGGAGTACGAGTCGATCCTCGCCGTACCTATCCTGGCTCGCGAGAAGCTCGAGGGCGCCCTCAACGTCCGCACTCGCGCGCCGCGCGCATTCACGGATGGCGAGATCGAGCTCCTCGTCGCGATCGCGTCGCAGGTCGCGCAGACGATCGAGCACGCGAAGCTCTACGCCGCCGCGCAGCGGCGCGTCGTCGAGCTCGAAGCGCTGGCCCGCATCTCCGAGGCCGTGTCCGAGTCGCTCTACCTCGAGGAGTCGCTCGAGGCGATCGTCAAGACGACGATGGAGTCGCTGCACGCGACCGGGGCCGCTCTCGTCCTCGAGGACGGGAAGATCGCGTGGCCGGAGGGCCGCGCCGGCGCCTTCGCCGTCCGCATGCCACTGCGCTGGAAGCGTCGTCAGATCGGCGAGCTGGTGTGCGACCGGGACGTCGCCTTCACGGACGACGAGCGCGCGCTCCTCGAGGCGATCGCGCATCATGCTGCCGTCGCGCTCGAGCACGGTCGCGCGGTCATGCGCGGCGTCCTCGCCCAGGAGATCCACCACCGCGTGAAGAACAACCTCCAGGCCGTCGCGTCCCTCCTGCGCCTGCAGGCGCGCGCCGACCACGTGGACGCTCGGAAGGCGCTGCAGGACTCCGTGAACCGCGTCCTCGCGATTGCCGCCGTCCACGAAGTGCTCACGGAGCATCGCGAGGACGACGTCGACCTCGGCGCGCTCGTCGACCGTCTGCGGGCGATGCTCGTCCAGAGCATCGGGGCCGGGAAGGACGTGACGGCGGAGCTCGAGCCGATCTCGCTCGCGGGTCAGCAGGCGACTGCCGTGGCGCTCGTGTTCACGGAGCTCTTCCAGAACGCGCTCGAGCATGGCGGCAGCCATGTCTCGATTGCACTCGCCCAGCGCGACGGCGAGATCGTGCTGACCATCGCCGACGACGGTCCCGGAATCCGGGAGAACGGGAGCGGCACCGGGCTCTCGATCGTGCGAGCGCTCGTGAAGGACGAGCTCCAGGGAGCGCTCGAGCTTCGCGACGAGCGCGGATTGCGCGCGGAGGTGGCCTTTCCGGCATGAGGGGCCCGTACGCGCACCTGAAGGACAACTCCTGGCGCGAGCTCGCGGAGATCGACGCCGAGCTCGCGAAGGGGGAGATCGACGAGGACGAGTGGCACCGACGCACCGGGGCGGTCATGGTGCCGGCCTACCTAGCCGCGGAGACAGCCTGGGGTCAGTCGGGCAAGAGCGGGACGTCCGAGGACTGGGAGCGCTCCCGGAGCCACGTGGCGGACGCGATCGATCGCGACGGGACGTTTCTCGACGTCGGCTGCGCGAACGGCTACCTCATGGAGTGCCTCCCGCGCTGGACGTCGTCCGCGGTCGAGCCGTACGGGCTCGACATCTCGCCGGAGTTGGCAGAGCTCGCGCGGCGGCGGCTGCCGGACTGGGCCGACCGGATCTTCGTCGGCAACGCGCTCACCTGGGACGCGCCGAGCGGGTTCACGTACGTGCGCACCGGCCTCGAGTACGTCCCCGGGACCCGCAGGCGCGAGCTCGTCGAGCGGTTGCTCGGCTACTCCGAGCGCGTCGTCATCGGCGTCTTCAACGAGCACGAGAGCGAGCGGACCACCGAAGACGAGATCGACTCCTGGGGACTCGAGATCGCCGGGCGCAGCATGCGCCGCAACCCCTGGAAGCCGGGCATGGAGTACCGCGTCCTGTGGATCGACCGGTGAGCGAGCCGGCGAGCCGGCCGACCCGAGTCCTCATCGCCGAGGACGAGACGATCATCCGCCTCGACCTCAAGGGTCTCCTCGAAGCGGCGGGGTTCGAGGTCTGCGCCGAGGCCCGCGACGGAGAGGAAGCCGTCCGCCTCGCACAGGAGACGACGCCGGACGTCGCGCTGCTCGACGTCAAGATGCCCGGGCTCGACGGGATCGAGGCTGCCCGGAGAATCCTCCACGAGCGCCCCCTTCCTATCGTGATGGTCACCGCCTACGGAGAGCGCGAGCTCGTCTCGCGCGCCGTCGAGGCAGGTGTCTTCGGCTATCTCGTCAAGCCGTTCCGCGAGACCGACCTGCTGCCGGCGATCGAGACCGCCCGCGCTCGCCACGACGAGCTCGCCGCGCTTCGGGAGGAGGCCGACTCGCTCGCCGAGGCACTCGCGGCGAGGAAGGCGATCGAGCGGGCGAAGGGGATCCTGATGAAGCGCGAAGGGCTCTCCGAGGAGGAGGCATTCGCGCGACTCCGGAAAGCGAGCCAGATCTCAGGGCGGCCGCTGAAGGTCGTCGCGGAAGCGCTGATCGCAACCTTGGGCAACTGAGGGCCGACGCTCAGTTCGCCGTGAGCAGGCGCTCGTCTTCGCGGCGTCGGTAGAGCCGGTTTCCCAACCAAACGGCGAGGGCGAGCAGCGCGAACGGCGCGGCCACGATCAGGATCGCGAGCGCGACGACGCCCTCCCACACGAGCACGTTCACGGCCTCGTCGAGCATGCGGTCGAGGCGAGACGGCACCGGAACGGCTCCGGATCCCTCCGCGGTGACGACGGTCATCTGGATCGTCGCCATCCGTGCTTCCGCGTTCGTGCCGGCGATGCCGCTGCGGAGGGCCCTCAGCTCGTCGCGAAGGTTCTTGCGACGGCTCTCCAGGCGCGTCCTCGTCTCGAGGTCGAGTGCCTCCGACTCGAGCCGCGCCGAGATGAGCGCGATCTGCGCGCGCACCGACCGCTCTCGCCGCTCCAGCTGGTCGAGCGTCGCCTGGAGATCCTCCACCGACACCTGCTGCGACACGATTGTCCCGAGCGCCGAGAGCCCCGCGATTGCCTCCTGCACGCGCGTGACCGGAACGCGGAGCGTGAGCGCGGCGTTCGCGCCTTCGCCCGTGGCCACCGTCGAAGTGACGACGTGCCCGCCGAGGCGCTGAGCGAGGGCGATGGCGTTCTGCGCGGAATCCGCGACGCCGTCCGAGTCGGCAACCTCGACCGTCATCGTCGCGTTGATCCGCTGTGCGCGATCGTCGGTCGGTGCAAGTGCGCCGGTCGTCGCGCCCCGCGCCGGTGCGGGCACCGCGGAGTCTCTGGACTCGAGCGCTCCCTTCTCAGCCGACGCGGTGCTCTGGACGCGGTCGCGCGTTGCCTCCGTCGTCGGCGCATCGGAGCGCGCGAGCCCGAGAACGCCGGCGCTCGCGATGGCGAGCGCGGCTGCGGCCGGGAGCGCCACGAGTGCTGCACGGCGCGAGGGAAGCCGCGACTCGCGACCAGATCGGCTGGGCGACGTGATCCCGGCCGGCGACCTCGCGGACGCGAGCCCTGAGCTCCGGCGATGCAGTGGGGCGCGACGAGCGCAGCAGCGCAGCGAGCTCGGGCGACGGTTCAGGCGACGTCATCGTGTCTCATCCTCTCTTCGAGCTTGGCGAGCGCCCGGTGTAGGCGTGTGGAAACCGCCGTCGTGCTGATGCCGAGCAGGCGCGCGGTCTCCTCGCCTTCGAGCTCGAGCACGACCCGGAGCGCAACCACCTCACGCTCTCCGGCAGTGAGCTCTCGTAGCCCGGCTTCGAGCAGTGGCGAGAAGCCTTCGAACGCCTCTTGCGTCGTGGCGTGCGGCTCGGCCGCCCCGGCTCGCTCCTCCCGGCGGCGCCTTCTGCCGTCGGCGCGGAACCAGTCGAGCGCGGTCGTCCGTGCAATCGCGAGCAGCCAGGCGCGTGGTGTCCCGCGGACGGGGTCGAACCTGCGCCAGCGGCGGAGTGCCGTCTCGAACGTCTCTCCGGTCAAGTCCTCGGCCACGGCGTTGTTCCTCGTCAGGTAGAGCAGGTAGCCGTAGACATCGTCGAGACAGGACTCGGCAACCGACGCGAACGTCGGTGCTGCCGGCCGGCTCGGGACGTCGAGCGACACCGCGTGCACGCCGGAACTACGCCGCCGGGACGCGGTCACGTCACGCACCCGTCAGGTCGCCTGCGACTGGGCGGACTCGAAGAGCGCTTCCCAGCGTGTCAACAGGCTCTGGAGCTCGTCGCGCGCGGCCCGGTGCGCCGAGAGGACGTCCATGTTCGTCCAGTCGGCCGCCAGCGTGCGCTCGAGCTCCTCGACCCGAGCCTCGGTCTCCGCGATGCGGCCCTCGACGAGCTCGAGCTCCGTCGGCGTCTTGTGCGCCGGGCGTGACCGAGGCGGCTTCGGAGCTGGCTTCGGCGCGGGCGCAGGCGCCGGCTCCGGCTCCGATGCCGCTGAGCGCACGCGAACGAGGTCGGCCCAACCACCGTCGTACGAGCGGAGTGAGCGCTCCTCGACGGCGACGATGCGGTCGGGGACGGCGTCGAGGAGCGCGCGGTCGTGCGAGACGAGGAGCACGGTGCCCGGGAACGCCTCGAGCGCTGCCTCGAGCGCTTCGCGGCTCTCGAGGTCGAGGTGGTTCGTCGGCTCGTCGAGAACGAGGAAGTTCGCGCCGGACGCGACGAGCAGCGCGAGCGAGAGGCGCCGGCGTTCGCCGCCGGAGAGGACGGAGACCGGCCGCTCGTGCGTCTCCCAGCCCGAGAAGAGGAAGCGGCCGAGCAGCATCTGCGCCTGCGGCCTGGACAGGGTGGTCGCGGCGGCCGCCGTGTCCAGCACCGAGCCGCGGTCGGGCAGCTCCTGCGTGTGCTGGGAGAAGTAGCCGGGGACGACGCCGTGCCCGAGCCTGGCCGTGCCCTCGGCGAACGTGCGCCGACCGAGCACCGCCTCGAGGAGCGTCGTCTTGCCGCTCCCGTTCGGGCCGACGAGCGCCACCTTCTCCCCGCGCTCGATGGCGAAGCCTGCACTCTCGAGCAGGAGCTTGTCACCGGCGGCGAGCGAGATCCCGTCCGCCTCGAGGACGACGCGGCCCGAGCGTGGAGGCGACAGGAAGTCGAAGCCGAGGGTCCTGCGCCTGCGCGTCAGCGACTCGTGCTCGCCGGCGGCGCGGGCCCGCTCCTTCTCGAGACGGCCGATCTGCGTCAGCTTCGCCTGCGCCTGCTTCGCCTTCGATTTCTTGTACCGGAACCGCTCGACGAAGCGCTCGAGGCGCGCGATGTCCTCCGAGACACGGTCGGCGGTCCTCGCGGCGGCGGCCGCGCGTGCGGCCTTCTCGCGACGCCACTCGTGCCAGGGGCCCGCGAAGTAGTGGGCGCCTCCCGTCGAGAGCTCGAGCACGGCGGTCGTCACCGACTCCAGGAACCAGCGGTCGTGGGCGACCAGGATCACGGCCGCATCGAGCGTCTCGAGCTCGCGCTCGAGCCATTCGAGGCTCTCGACGTCGAGGTGATTCGTCGGCTCGTCGAGGAGGAGCAGGTCGGGGTCTCCCGCGAGCGCGCGAGCGAGGGACGCGCGCGTCAGCTCACCGCCCGAGAACGTGTCGAGCTTCCGGTCCAGGTCTACCTCGACGAAGCCGAGGCCGCGGACCGCCGACGCGACACGGTCGCGCCACGCCCAGCCGCCGGCGTGCTCGAGCTGCGCCTGGGCCTCCGCATAGCGGCGCAGCGTGGCGTCGTCGTGCGTTCCTGCCTCCATCGCCTGCTCGAGGCGGCGGAGATCCGCTTCCAGAGCGAGCAAGTCCTTCGCGCCGGAGAGCGCGTACTCGCGGAGCGTCAGGCCGAGGTCGCGTGGGGGGCGTTGGTCGTGGAGCGCGATTCGAGCGCCTTTCGAGAACGCTAGCTCTCCGCCCTGCAAGGAGGTCTCGCCCGCGATCGCACGGAGCAGCGTCGTCTTGCCCGCCCCGTTCGGCCCCGCGAGGGAGAGGCGGTCGCGCCGGTTCACGGTGAACGAGACCCCCGCGAAGAGCGGGTCGCCGGAGAACTCCTTGCGGAGCTGGCTCGCGATCAGGACCGCCACGCCCGGAACGGTACTGCGGTCAGCAGGATGCAGTCCGGGCCGCTCTGTCAGTACTGCCCCGTGCTGCGGCGCGAGCAAATTGTGGTCTCGGTTGCTGTGCGACGCTGGCGCCGACACTTGCGTCGGCTACCGCAGGCTCGGGTGCACGGCAAGGCCGACCCGGGATCCCGGGCAACGGCCTAGCGCGCTGCCTGCGCGGAAGCTGCGCGCACCAACTGTCGCGCGGCCTCCGCGATGTGCTCCGCGTCGATCCCGGCTGCGGCAAGCAGCTCTTCGGGCTTTCCGGACGAGGGCATGATCCGCACGGCGAGGAGTGAGACCTGCGGGCGTTCCTCGGCGTCCGCGAACGCCGAGAGGACAGCCTCGCCCAGTCCTCCCTCCGGCCAGTGGTCCTCGACGGTCACGAGTCGTCCCTGGGTCGCCTCCGCGGCCGCGAGCAGCGTGCTGCGGTCGAGCGGCTTGATCGAGTAGAGGTCGATGACGCGGGCCGCGATGCCGTCCTCGGCGAGCGCGTCGGCGGCCGCCAGCGCCTCGTGCACGGTGATGCCGGCGGCGACGATCGCCACCTCGTCGTCCTCCGACGAGCGGAGCACGCGGCTGCCGCCGATCTCGAACTCCTCGTCGGCGTCGTAGAGCACAGGCTTCGCGGGGCGCAGGGTGCGGAGGTACGAGATCCCTTCTTGCTCGGCGAGCGCCGCGACGAGCCTCGCCGTCTGGTTGGCGTCGCAGGGGTGGAGGACGGTGCTCCCGTGAATCGCGCGGAACGCCGCGATGTCCTCGAGCCCCATCTGCGAGGGGCCGTCCTCGCCGATCGACACGCCGGCGTGCGAGCCCGAGAAGACGACGCTCGCGCGGCTGATCGCGGCCATGCGGATGAAGTCGTAGGCGCGGGTGAGGAAGGCGGCGAACGTCGACGCGAACGGCCTCCAGCCGCGGACCTGGAGCCCGACCGCGGCGGCTGCGAGCTGCTGCTCCGCGATGAACATCTCGAAGAACCGCTCGGGATGGGCCTTGCCGAAGATGTCGGCAAAGGTGGAGTTCGACACCTCGCCGTCGAGCGCGACGACGTCGCCGCGCGCCGAGCCGAGCGCGGCCAGGGCGTCGCCGTACGCCTTGCGCGTGGCCACCTCGCTGCCCACCTCGTACCGGGGAAGCTCGAGCTCGACGGTCGGGAAGCGGTGCTGCTCCCCGGGCTCGGGCTTCCGAACCTCGATCCGGAGGTCACGCTCGCCGCCCAGCTCCGCGATGGCCTCCGCGGGATCGTCGAGCGGCTTCCCGTGGAAGCCGTTGACGTCCTCGACGGCCTTGACACCCCTCCCCTTGATCGTGCGCGCGACGACGACCGTCGGCTTCCCTGTCGTGGCGACCGCCTCCGCGTACGCGCGGTCGATCTGCTCCACGTCGTGGCCGTCGACGGCGACCGCATGCCAGCCGAACGCCTGCGCCCGCTCGACGTACGTGTCGAGATTCCAGCCGACCATCGTCTCGCCCCGCTGGCCGAGCCGGTTCACGTCGAGGATCGCCGTCAGGTTGTCGAGCCCGTAGTGCGCGGCGTGCTCGAACGCTTCCCACACGGAGCCCTCGGCGAGCTCGCTGTCGCCGCACAGCACCCACACGCGGTAGGGAAGACGGTCGAGGTACTTCCCTGCGAGGCCGACGCCGACCCCGATCGGAAGGCCCTGGCCGAGGGAGCCGGTCGCGACGTCGACCCAGGGCAGCACCGGGGTCGGATGCCCTTCGAGCCGGCTGCCGAACTGCCGGTACGTGAGCAGGTCCTCGTCGGAGACCGCTCCTGCCGCGCGATAGATCGCGTAGAGGAGGGTGGAGGCATGCCCCTTGGAGAAGATGAGCTTGTCGTTCCCGGGGCTCTCCGGCGAGTCGAAGTCGTAGCGGAGATACCCGTCGACGAGCACCGCCATCAGCTCGGCCGCGGACATCGCGGAGGTCGGGTGCCCAGACTTCGCCTCCGCGCTCATGCGCACGGAGTCGATGCGAAGCTGCTGCGCGAGCTCGCGCCGGCGGGCGGCGTCGGTCACGAGGGCCATTCTACGGCTCGGGTTTCCCCGTTCCCTCGCGAGGTAACGTTCCAACATGGCGACGACCCGGCTGCACGAGCTCTCGGCGCGGGGAGTCAGCGTGTGGATCGACACGCTCTCGCGCGAGATGCTCGACACGGGGGAGCTCGAGCGACTGATCCGCGAGGACGCGGTTGTCGGGGTCACCTCGAATCCGACGATCTTCGAGAAGGCGCTCTCGACTGGAGGCTGGTACGACGAGCAGCTGCGTGAGGTCATCGATCGCGAAGAGGACACGAAAGAGGTCTTCATCGCGCTCGCGGTGGCGGACGTCCAGGAGGCGTGCGACCTGCTCGAGCCCGTGTGGCGGGAGACGCACGGTGTCGACGGGCGTGTCTCGATCGAGGTCGACCCGGAGCTCGCGTACGACCGAGCTGCGAGCTTCGGCGAGGCGATGCGCCTGCACGAGCTCGTCGATCGCCCCAACGCGTACGTGAAGATCCCGGGGACGGCTCCGGGGCTCGGCGCGATCGAGGACTGCATCGCTGCGGGCAAGTCGATCAACGTGACGCTGATCTTCTCGCTCCAGCGCCACGCCGAGGTCGCCGAGGCGTACATCCGAGGGCTCGAGCGGCTCGTGGCGGACGGCGGCGACCCGACGAGGGTCACGTCGGTGGCGAGCTTCTTCGTCTCCCGGGTGGACACCGAGGCCGACCGGCGCCTCGCCGAGGTCGGTCGCGAGGATCTTCAGGGCAGGCTTGCCGTGGCGAACGCGAAGCTTGCGTACCAGCAGTACGAGACGCTGTTCGGCGGGGAGCGCTGGCGTCCGCTGGCCGATGCGGGCGCGCGTCCGCAGCGCTGCCTGTGGGCCTCCACGTCGACGAAGAACCCCGCCTACCGCGACGTGCTCTACGTCGAGGAGCTCATCGGCCCGGAGACGGTGAACACGATGCCGCTCGAGACGGTGGCGGCGTTCCAGGACCACGGCGAGGTCCGTGGCGACACGCTGCTCGAGCGCCTGGACGAGGCCAAGGCGCTGCTGGACGAGCTGGCGGCGGCCGGCGTCGATTACGACGACGTCGTGCAGACGCTCGAGGAGGAGGGCGTGCAGAAGTTCTCCGACTCGTTCCGCACCCTGCGCGAGGGCATCGAGGCGAAGCGCAAGGTGCTCGTCGCGTAGTCCTCCGCTCCTTACATATGTAATTCACATATACTGACGGCGTGCACCGTCGCCGACTCCGCTCTCGCAACCGCCGGCGCCTCCCGGACGGGGAGTGGGAAGTGCGCGCGAGGGTCGAGCGCTTCGGCGAGCCCGCGGCGCTGCTCCTCCTGGCGGACGGCCCGACCCACGGCTACGAGCTCCTCGAGCGGCTCCCGGAGCTGCTCGGCGAGGAGCGGGTCGACGTCGGCAACGTCTACCGCGCGCTCCGGTCGCTCGAGGACGAGGGCCTCGTCGTCTCGGAGTGGAGCGCCGACCTGCCGGGGCCGGCGAAGCGCACGTACACGCTGACCGAAGCGGGCGAGACCGTCCTCGGCGCGTGGGTCGAGTCGCTCGCCGCGCTGCGAGACGGCCTCGACACTTTCATCGAACGATCCCGAGCGAAGGGGGGTGACGATGTGCGAACGGCATAGCCACAGGAGCCACCGGAGACGAGGAAGGCGCGCTCCGAGCCGCGAGGAGCTCCAGCGCTCGCTCGAAGAGCGGCAGAAGGACCTCGAGCAGGAGATCGCGGACATCCACGATCTGCTCCGCCGGCTCCGTGACGAGGGCGCTGAAACCCGAGGCGGACCGACCGGCGAGCCAGCGCCTGTCGTGTGAGGAGACCGTCGTAGGGGCGAGGAGGTCCTCGCCCCTACGCGATGGCGGCGAGGAGCTCGCCGTGGAGGAGCCCGTTCGACGACACGGCCGTTCCGGAGTCGAGGCGCGACTCGCCGCGCGCGTCCGTGAATCGCCCGCCCGCCTCCTCGACGATCACCTGGGCTGCCGCGAGGTCCCAGACGCCCACTCCCGTCGCGTCGACCGCACCGTCCACGCCTCCTTCGGCGACGAGCATGTGCGCCCAGAAGTCTCCGACGCCGCGGACGTGCCAGGCACGCTTCGCGATCGCCGGTAGCTGCCGGTCGAGGGGGAAGGTGAGAACGGAGTCCTCGACGCGCGCGATCGACGAGACGTGCAGTTGCTCCGCGCCGGCGAATGCGCCCATGCCTCGCTCGGCCCACCAGCGCCGCGAGAGAGACGGGGCGGAGACGACGCCGACGCGAACCGTGCCCTCCTCCTCGAGCGCGATCAACGTTGCCCAGATCGGGACTCCCCGCGAGTAGTTCTTCGTGCCGTCGATCGGGTCGACGATCCAGCGGCGTGACGACTCGCCCTCGACCCCGAGCTCCTCCCCGAGGACGGCGTCGTCCGGGCGAGCGTCTGCGAGCAGGCGCCGCAGCTCGACCTCGACCGCCCGGTCTGCCTCGGTAACGGGCGTGAGGTCGGGCTTCGTCTCGACGGCCAGGCCGGTGCGGAAGTGGGGCAGCGAGATCGCATCCGCGGCATCGGCGAGAGCGAGGGCAAGCTCGAGGTCGGGGCTCATCGCCCTCGACCCTAGACGGTCAGCGCGAGGAGGCGACGCGGAAGGTCGGGCGGACGACTGCGGGGCCGCGGGCGCGGACCACGTCATCGCCGGCGTGGCGACCTGGGCCGGCGTTGAGGCCGCGGACGCGGTGGTACCAGAGGCCCGGCCCTCCCTCGATCGGCGGATGCCCGCGACTGGAGAACCGCGCCGGAAAGTGGTGTCAGTCGAGCTGGAGGTACAGGACCGCGACGAGAAACGTGCCGGCGAAGAGGAGCCAGAACAGCCCGAAGAGCGCCCAGCCGAAGCGGAGGTTCCGGCGCTCGAGGTCGTTGCCTTGAGGCTCGGTGCTCATGCCAGAAGCGGGTCGACCGCGGCTGCGATGAAGAGCAGCGCGAGGTACGCGAGCGAGTAGTGAAAGAGAACCTGGGCCCGCGCGCGGCTCAGGTCGCGGCGTAGGAGGACGGCGAGCGCGATGAAGATCGCCCCGAGCACTCCCGCCGCCGCCGTGTAGACGGGGCCGAGCCAGATGCCCACCGCGAGCGTGAACAGCACGAGCGCGATGGAGTAGAGCACGATTTGCCGAGCGGTCTCACGGTCGCCGCGGACCACGGGCAGCATCGGGATCCCGGCTGCCGCATATGCGCGCTTGATCATCAGCGCGAGGGCCCAGAAGTGCGGAGGCGTCCACAGGAACACGATGAGGAAGAGCCACAACGCCGGGAGGGCGAGGCTGCCCGTCGCGGCCGCGTACCCGACGAGCGGCGGAACCGCTCCTGCGGCACCCCCGATGACGATGTTCTGCGGGGTCGAGCGCTTGAGCCAACGCGTGTACACGAGGACGTAGAACGCGTTTCCGACGAGCGCGAGGACAGCCGTGAGCAGGTTCACGGTGGACGAGAGCAGGGCGAACGAGAGAGCAGAGAGGACGAGGCCGAATTCGAGCGCCTGCCCGGGGGAGACCCGACCGGAGGCCACCGGGCGACGCTCGGTCCTGCTCCCCATGAGCGCGTCGATGTCGCGGTCGAGGAGATGGTTGAGCGCCGAGGCGCCACCGCACGCGAGCGCGAGCCCGGTCATCGTCAGGACGAGGAGGTCGAGCGGAGGCGCGCCCTGCGCACCCACGAACATGCCCGCCGCGCCGGTGAGGAGCAGCAGCGACATGATGCGCGGCTTCGTCAGCGTGAGGTAGTCGCGGGGCGAAGCGAAGGGCGCTGACGAGCCTCGCCAGGCCGCCGCGGCCGTGAGGAGGGAGGCTCCGAACGCCGCGGCAGCGCCACCGACGTGGAGCGCGACCGCCCAGGATGCGCTTCCGCTCCATGCGACGACTCCGCCGAGCGCGATCGCGAGCGAGAAGAGTGCGAGTGTCGCCACCGCTCGCGCGAGGAGCGGCGGGTACGCGTACCGCGCGGCGAGTACGTTGACGACGAGCGCGGGGAGGACGAGGCCCGCGAGCCCCCAGTGGGCGGCACCGAGCTCGAGGACGGCGCTCGCGACGACCACGCCGGTGCCGACAGCGCCTGCGAGCGCCGACAGGCGGAGCAGCGGGCCGGGAACCTCAGGTGAGCTGTCGGAAGCCATCGCCCTCACGCAACCTCCTGCGGAGATCGTAGAGCGGTCGGGCGCTCGTCACGTACGGCACCCGGTCGAAGTTGTGCGGCGGAGGCGGCGAGGTCGTGTACCACTCGAGCGTGTCGCCCTGCCACGGATCGTTGCCGACGCGCGGCCCCCGCTTCTGCGTCCGGATGACGTTCCAGACGAAGAAGAGGATGCCGACTCCCATGATCCACGAGCCGACCGTCGAGGTGAGGTTGTAGCCCTCCCAACCCTCGTTCGTGTACGTGTAGATGCGCCTCGGCATGCCGTCGAGCCCGAGCAGGTGCTGCGGGAAGAACGTGAGGTTGAAGCCGACGAACACCAGCCAGAAGTGCCACTTCCCGAGCCGCTCGTCGAGCAGGCGGCCGAACATCTTCGGCCACCAGTAGTAGAGCCCCGAGAAGATCCCGAACACGGACCCGCCGAAGAGCACGTAGTGGAAGTGCGCGACGACGAAGTACGTGTCGTGGACCTGGAAGTCGATCGGGAAGGCCGCGAGGTAGATCCCCGAGAGCCCGCCGATCGTGAAGATCGAGAGGAACCCGAGCGCGAACAGCATCGGCGTGTCGAGGCTGATGTTGCCGCGCCAGAGGGTCGCAAGCCAGTTGAAGATCTTCACGCCGGTCGGGACGGCGATGATCATCGAGGTGATCATGAAGAACGAGTTCAACGAGTTCGGGAACCCGACCGTGAACATGTGGTGCCCCCAGACGAGCAGCGAGTAGAACCCGATCGCGACCGTGGAGAGCGCGATCGCCTTGTAGCCGAAGATCGGCTTGCGCGCGAAGACGGGGATGACCTCGGAGATGATCCCCATCGCGGGCAGGATCATGATGTAGACCTCGGGGTGCCCGAAAAACCAGAACGCGTGCTGGTAGAGCACCGGTGAGCCGCCGTCCTCTGGATTGAAGAAGTCCGTCTGGAGGTCCCACGGGCCGATCGAGACGCCGCGGTCGAGCAGGAGGAGCGTGAGCCCGGCCGAGAGGACCGGGAGCACCGCGATGAGGAGCCACGCGTAGATCACGATCGTCCAGACGAAGAGCGGGATGCGCATCCAGCTCATCCCGCGGGTCCTCATGTTGTGGATCGTGACGATGAAGTTGATCGCCCCCACGAGCGAGGAGACGGTCAGGATGTGGAGCGAGAGGATCCACAGGTCCTGCCCGTTGCCCTCGGTCTGCGCGGAGAGCGGCGGGTACGACGTCCATCCCGCCTCCGCCGGCCCGCCGTCGGCGAAGAACGACAGCATGAGGACGATGCCGCCGAGCAGGAAGAGCCAGTACGAGAGTGCGTTCAAGCGTGGGAACGCCACGTCCCGGGCTCCGATCATGAGCGGCACGAGGTAGTTCGCGAAGCCTGCGAGGATCGGCACGACGACGAGGAAGACCATCGTCGTCCCGTGCATCGTCATGAGCTGGTTGTAGCGCTCGGCCCCCACGATGCCCGCGTCCGCCTGCGCCAGCTGGAGCCGGAGCGCCATCGCCATCAACCCGGCAAGGAGGAAGAAGACGAGCGAGGTGGAGATATAGAGGATCCCAATGCGCTTGTGGTCCGTCGTGACGAGCCAGCTCGCGAACCTTCCGCGCTGCCACGACGGGACGGCTGCTTCCGCGCTACTGGCCACTCGGCGGGTTCTCCCCGAGGTACGACGTGAGCGCGCGGATGTGCTCGTCCGACCAGTCCTGGCCGACGGGAGGCATCTCGCGGAGGCCGTTCCTCACGATGTCCGAGAGGGCGTCGGCGTCGCGGAGCAGCACGGACCCGGCGAGCCGCGGGCCGATGCCGCCTTCACCCCCGAGGCCGTGGCACTTCGCGCACACGCCCTCCCAGGTCTCCTCGCCGAGCTCCGACGTCCCTGCCGTCTGCTGGCTCCGGCGGTCCGCGAGCCAGGCGTCGAACTCGGCGGCCGGCATCACCTCTGCCCTCGTGACCATGCTCGCGTGCCCCACGCCGCAGAGCTCGGCGCACTGGCCCTCGTAGAGCCCCGGCTCGTCCGCCTCGAACGAGAGCACGTTGACGGTGCCCGGGATCGCGTCGATCTTCCCCTGGAGAGCCGGGATCCACCACGAGTGGATGACGTCCCGGTCCGGCGCGGTGATCTCGAGCCGCACGGGGACCCCGGCGGGGACGCGCATCGTGTCGATCGCGACGACGCCGTTCGGGTACGTGTACTGGAAGAAGTACTGCTGCCCCACGACCTGGATCTCGAGTGGCTGGCCGCCTGCTTCCGCGTCCGGCTCGTCGGAGACGGTCGGCAGCTCGAGGAACACGAAGAACGCGATCAGCGTGAGCACGACGACGGGGAACGCCGTCCACATCAGCTCGAGCTTCGTCGAGCCGTGGATCTCGGCTCCGTCCTCGAAGCGCGCGCGCTTCCTCCGGCGGTAGCGGAGCACGAACGCGACCAGCAGCACCTCCACGAGCAGGAAGATGAAGAGGGCGAAGATCGAGACGAACATGAACGTGTCCCAGATACCGTCCGCGCTCTCCGTAACCGGCTCGACGGGGCTGAAGCCGCCGTTGTCGGCGAGGGCGGCGGGCGCGAGGAGAGCAGCGAGCGCGAGGAATGGGACTCCGACCGTGAGAAGTCGCGCGCGCACCGCGCTTGCCATTCTATGAACGTGCCCGGAGAAGCGCGTAAGGCAACCCGCGTGCGCCTCCCGCCGGCTGTGACGCGGCCGTTCGAGGTCTACGTGAACGGCGTGCCGCAGATGGAGGGGGTGGACTTCGACGTCGAAGGCCGCACGCTCGTCTTCCGCCAGGAGCTCAAGTCCGAGGGGAAGCTCGGCTTCTGGCGCTGGGCGTCGATGTGGGTCGGCATCGCCGGCACCTACCGCCAGAACGACTCGGTGGACGTCGTCTACGAGCGCAACGGCAAGCGCGTCGTCGCGACGAAGCTCCCCCTCGAGCCGGTCTGATCGAGCGCCGAGAGCCGACCCTGGCGTTCAATATCCTTCGCCCGTGCTCCGCGAGGCATCCCGCGTGCTCGGCTCGCTGGTCTCGTCCGGGCCTCGCGCCGTCCGGCTCACCCGCGAGGCGCAGCGCCGCGGCGCAATGCAGAAGACGAGGGAGCTGTCCGCGCTCGTCGCATTCCTGCGCGATCGCCGGCTCGGAGTGGTGGTCGAGATCGGGACGCTCCGCGGCGGAACGCTGTGGACGTGGTGTCAGATTGCCGAGCCCGACGCGTTCCTCGTGAGCATCGACTTCCCCGAGGACCAGCACGTCGGAGCAGGCGGCAACCGCGACACCGAGCGCATGCGCGAGTTCGCGCGCGGCGCCCAGACGATCGAGTTTCCTGCGCGGCGACTCGCACGACGAACGGACCTTGGCGGGGTTACGCGACCTCCTCGCAGGCCGGGAGATCGACTTCATCTTCATCGACGGAGAGACCACACCCATGAGGGCGTCCGCCGTGACTACGAGATGTACGCGCCGCTGGTCAAGGACGCGCCGAGAACCTCGGCGAGCAGCAGCCGCACCCGTGCTTCTGCGCGACCACCGTCCGCTTCTGGAACGAGACAGGCGGCGACTGGTCGCCGGGCTACACGTGGCGAACCTCGGTGGGATCGGTCGTGAGCGACGTCGGCGGCAATCTCCTGGGTGAGCTCAGGCGGAGAAAGATCGAATGGGAGCCGCTGTTGCGGACGAATGCCCGGAACCTCCACCCGCTCTGGTTCGGCGTGTACGGAGGTCTCGTGTACCACCACGGCGCCGGCTTCCGGGAGCGGCTCAGTCGCGTCGACCTCGCGGCGCTCGACCGTCCGCCGTCACGCATTCCCGTCGTGCGCCGGCTCCAGTTCGAGTGGACTCAGTACCGGGAGAGGCGCCGCCGGCGCGAGGTGGACCGGCTGAGCGACCTCGTCTTCGCGCGCCTCACGAGCGAGGACGACTTCTGCGGCGATCTCTTCCTCTGACCGCGATTCCGCGCCAATCGACGCCGGTAGTGTTGAACGGTGGAGGCGTCGAACGGGATCGTCGTCGACAAGCTCGTGCGCGAGTACCGGAAGGGCCCGCGCGCGGTCGACGGGATCGACCTCACGGTGGCTCCCGGCGAGATCTACGGGTTCCTCGGACCGAACGGCGCGGGGAAGTCGACGACCGTGCACGTGCTCACGACGCTGCTGCCTCCGACATCCGGGACGGCGCGCGTGGGTGGGCACGACGTGGTCAAGGAGGGGCCGAAGGTCCGCTCGCTGATCGGGGTCGCGCTGCAGGAGGCCGCGCTCGACCCGCTCCTCACCGGCCGTGACCACCTCAGGCTCCAGGCGACGCTGCAAGGCGTCCCGAAGGCGCAGCGGCGGGTGCGCGCCGACGACCTGCTCGAGCGGGTCGGGCTCGCCGATGCCGGCGACCGCAAGGTGTCCGGCTACTCGGGCGGGATGAAGCGGCGGCTCGATCTCGCGCTTGCGCTGATCCACGCGCCGCGCATCCTCTTCCTCGACGAGCCCACGACCGGCCTCGACCCGCAGAGCCGGACGGCGCTCTGGGAGGAGGTCGCCCGGCTGCGACGGGAGGATCTGGTCACCGTCTTCCTGACGACGCAGTACCTCGAGGAGGCCGACGTCCTCGCCGACCGGGTCGGGATCATCGACCAGGGAAAGATCGTGGCGGAGGGCACTCCCGCGGAGCTCAAGGCGGAGATCGGCAGACCGAGCGTGCATGCCATCCCGCACCGCGAGGAGGACAAGCCCCGCATCGCGGAGTTTCTCTCCCGGTTCGGCGAGCCGCTCTCCACGACGAAGGATGTCGCGGTCCGGCTTCGCGATGGGCTGGGGCTCACCGACATCGTCCGCGCGGTGGACGCCGACGGTGTGGACGTCGTCGACCTCGAGCTCCGTGCCCCGACGCTCGACGATGTCTTCCTCGCGAAGACGGGCCGTACGCTCGAGGGGGCGACGGAGGAGGCGGAGGCGGAGCAGCAGGACGCGACACCCGCATCGAGCACGACGTGGGTCCAGGTCGGGGCGATCGCCCAGCGCTCGATCGTCCGCACGGCGCGGCAGCCGGCGAGCTTCATCCCGCCGCTCATCTTCCCGATCGCGCTCATGGCCGTGAACGCCGCCGGGCTTCAGTCCTCGACCGAGCTCGCCGGCTTTCCGACCGACTCGTTCCTCGCCTTCGCGCTCGCGGTGCCGTTCATCCAGGGCGCCCTCTTCTCGACGATGAACGCCGGGACCGACCTCGCGCGCGACATCCAGACGGGCTTCGTGAACCGCCTCGCGCTCACGGCTCTCCGGGACTGGGCGCTGCTCTCCGGACAGCTGGCGGGCGTCGTGGCGCTCGGGATCGTGCAGGCGCTCTTCTACCTCGCCGTCGGGCTCGCGTCGGGCGTCGAGATCGCGTCGGGCCCGCTCGGCGTGGTCGTGCTGCTCGTGTACGCGGCGATCGTCTCTCTCGCCTTCGGAGCCCTCGGCTCCTTCCTGGCGTTTCGCACCGGCTCGGGCGAGACGATCCAGGCGCTGTTCCCGGTGCTGTTCGTCTTCCTCTTCATCTCCTCGATGAACACGCCACGCGAGCTCATCGGTGTCGAGTGGTTCCGGATCGCGGCGACGCTGAACCCGGTCTCGTACATGATCGAGTGCATCAGGAGCCTGATCATCACCGGGTGGGACGCGCAGGCGCTCGCGCTCGGCTTCGGGTTCGTGATCGTCCTCGGGATCGTCTCGCTCGTGCTCGCGTCGAGTGCCTTGCGGACTCGGATGACGAGGACCTGAGATGTGGCCCGTCGTCTCGGGCGTCGCGTGGAGGACGCTCAAGAATGCCGTCACGAATCCCCAGATCTTCGTCCCGACGTTGGCGTTCCCGCTCTTCTTCTTCATCGCCTTCGCGGGCGGGCTGTCCCAACTCCGCGAGATTCCCGGGTTCGACTTCCCACCCGGCTACACGGCCTTCCAGTTCGTCTTCGTCCTCCTCCAGTCCGCGGCCTTCAGCGGCGTCTTCACGGGCTTCGGCGTCGCGCGGGACTTCGAGGGCGGGTTTGCGAAGCGACTCATGCTCGCGGCGCCGCACCGCAGCGGGATCGTGATCGGCTACGGCCTCGCCGCCCTGCTCCGCTGGGCGATCGTCGCCGTCGTGCTCACGGTGGTCGCGCTCATCGCGGGCATGCAGGTCGGCGGCGGGCCTGTCGATCTCGTCGGCCTCTACGGCCTCGCGCTGCTCGTGAACTTCTGCGGGTTCTTCTGGGCCGGTGGGATCGCGATGCGCTTCCGCACGATCCAGGCCGCGCCGCTGATGCAGATGCCTGTCTTCCTCGTGCTCTTCTTCGCCCCGGTCTACGTACCGCTCGAGCTGCTCGAGGGCTGGATCGAGGGGGTCGCGACCGTCAATCCGCTGACGTACATCCTGGAGACGGGCCGCGGGTTCATCGCCGGCGACGCGCCGCATGTCGCAGGCGCGTTCGCCATTGCCATCGGCCTCGGTGTCGCATTCTGGACGTGGGCCTTCCTCGGCCTGCGCAAGGCCGAGGCGGCGGGCTGAACGTGGCTGCTCCGCCGGATGCGCGTGTTGCGCTGCTGCGCGGGCTGATCGACCACGCACCGCTGTTCCCACCGGCGTCGCTCGCCCTTCCCGACGCACTCGCGGAGGACCGCCGGGCCCGCGAGAGCGACGCGGCGTTCGCGCTCGGCCGCCTCGTCTGGCCGGCCTCCCGTCTGGACGAGCTTCCGGAGACGACGCGCGCGCTCAGCGTCGTTGTCGACGGCGGGTTTCGGCCGAAAGGTGGGATCGAGGCGGTCGAGGCGGTCTATCGCGACGACCTCTCCGGGCTGGCCGGGCTTGCGGGCGAGGTCTACGTCGAGATACCGGTCGACGCCGAGCTCGATTCGCGCCTCGACTCCGTCGCGGGTCAGGGGCTGCGGGCAAAGGTCCGGTGTGGCGGGGCGGCCGCCCCGGACGTGGGCGAGCTTGCGCGATTCCTGCGTGCCTGCCGCGAGCGGAGGCTTCCGTTCAAGGCAACCGCGGGCCTGCACCGGGCCGTGCGGAGAGACGGCGAGCACGGCTTCCTGAATCTGCTCGCGGCGGTCGTTTTCGGCGAGGAGGAGGCGGCGCTCCGGGAGGACGAGGCTTCGGCGTTCGGGCTCGACGTCGAAGCGTTCCGCTGGCGCGACCGCTCCGCCGGCGCCGCCGAGCTCGACCGCGCTCGGCGGGAGCGGCTGTGCTCGATCGGCAGCTGCAGCTTCTTCGAGCCGATCGAGGAGCTCGGTGCGTTGGCGGCGCTTACGACGTGACCGGCGTGGTCGGGTTCGGCGTCTTCTCCGGTGGTGGGGACGAGCCGCGCGTCGGCTTCCGCGCGGGCGACGGCGTGCTCGATCTCGCGGCGGCAGGGCTAGGCGCGGCGTTCGAGGCGTCGTCGCTCAACCCGTTCCTCGCGCTCGGCCGCGCTGCGTGGGAGGACGTGACCGCGCGAGCTCGCGAGCTCGTCTCGGCCGGGGCGGAGCTGGTTCCGCTCGCGGAGGTGGAGCCCCACCTTCCGGTCGTGATCGGCGACTACGTCGACTTCTACTCCTCGCTCGAGCATGCGACGAACCTCGGCCGGCTCTTCAGGCCGGACGCCGAGCCGCTCCTCCCGAACTGGCGTCACCTTCCGGTCGGCTATCACGGCCGCGCGGGGACGATCGTCGTCAGCGGGACGCCGGTCACGCGCCCGTCAGGCCAGTGGAAGGCTCCCGGTGACGACGAGCCGCATTTCGGGCCGAGCCGCCGACTCGACTTCGAGCTCGAGCTCGGGTTCGTCGTCGGCGTGCCGAGCCGTCTCGGCGAGCCTGTCCCCGGCAGCGCGTTCCGCGACCACGTCTTCGGCGTCGTCCTCGTCAACGACTGGAGCGCCCGTGACATACAGGCCTGGGAGTACCAGCCGCTCGGGCCGTTCCTCGGGAAGTCGTTCGCGACGTCCGTATCCGCGTGGGTCACGCCGCTCGCGCTGCTGGAGGAGAGCTTCGCCGCGTCGCCGGAGCAGGATCCCGAGCCGCTGCCATACCTCCGGGTGGACGGCGACTGGGCGCTCGACGTCGAGCTGGAGGTCGAGCTCGCCGGCACTGTGGTGTCGCGCACGAACGCGCGTGGCCTCTACTGGACCATGCCCCAGCAGCTCGCGCACGCGACGGTCAACGGCGCATCCGTTCGCACCGGCGACCTCTTCGCCTCGGGGACGATCTCGGGGCCGGAGCGAGGGTCCGAGGGATCGCTCATCGAGCTGACCTCGAACGGCACCGAGCCGCTGCGGCTCGACGACGGTACGGAGCGGACCTTCCTCGAGGACGGCGACGAGGTCGTTCTGCGTGGCCGTGCGGGCGACCTCGAGCTCGGCGAGGTGCGCGGGACTATCGTCACCGCCTAGGGAGGGAACGGCCCCGCGCGGTAGACCTGCCCCTCCAGCCGGCGGCCGAGCACGTCCTCCAGCCAGCCCGAGACTCCGACGAGCGCGCCGAGGTCGACGCCCGTCTCGACCCCTTCGCCGTCCAGGAGGTAGACGAGGTCCTCCGTCGCGATGTTGCCCGTCGCCTTGGGGGCGAACGGGCAGCCGCCGAGACCGCCGACCGAGGCGTCGAGCACGGAGGCGCCCGCCTCGAGCGCAGCGAGCGCGTTCCCGTAGCCGGTGTTGCGCGTGTTGTGGAAGTGGCCGCCTGTAACGCCGCCGAGCGCGGCGACGCCGCCGACGAGTCGCCGAACGTGGCCCGGCACGGCGACGCCGATCGTATCGGCGAGCATGAGCACGTCCGGCCGGGCCTCGGCAAGCGTCTCCGCGAG
The DNA here is from genome assembly GCA_963848405.1 of uncultured Actinomycetes bacterium. GTDB lineage: Bacteria > Actinomycetota > Thermoleophilia > Gaiellales > Gaiellaceae > GMQP-bins7. The sequence continues at coordinate 362,009 of CAWKDP010000026.1, forward strand.
TGCGAGCACGCGGCTTTCGTCCACGGAGCCCTCGAACGGGCACCCGAACGCGACGCTGACGATCAGGGTCGAGCGAATCCCGTCTGCGCGTGCGCGTTCGGCGATGCGGCCGGCGAGCGCGAGCGACTCCTCGACCGAGGCGTTCTGGTTGCGCTGGTTGAAGGACTCGGTGGCGCCGAACGAGAACCGCACCTCGCCGAGCCCGGTCCCCGCGAGCCGCTCGTAGCCGCGCTCGTTCAGCGCCAGCCCTGCGTAGACGACGCCGTCGTGGGGCGCGAGGGACTGCACGACCTCTTCCGCGCCGGACATCTGCGGCACGCGCCGCGGATCGACGAAGCTGGCGACCTCGACCGCTCGCAGGCCGGCCTCGACGAGACGCCTGACGAGCTCCGCCCGCACCTCCGGGGCCAGGACGTCCGGCTCGTTCTGAAGGCCGTCGCGCGGCCCCACGTCGTAGAGCCGAACGCTCGCAGGCACGAGCCCACATTACTCAGACACCGCCGTAGTACGCTGCGAGCGTGCCCGGCTCGATCGTCGTCGGCGTCGACGGCTCGCCTCCGTCGCTGGCGGCATTGCGCTTCGCCGCGGAAGAAGCCGAGCTTCGGAACGCGCAGCTCGTCGCGATACACGCCTGGAGCTTCGTGAGCCCGCCCGCGATCGTGGACGCGGGCATGATCCCTATGGCCGATGTTGATCTCGTGGGTCAGCTCGAGGCGGAGCGCGAGGCCGCCCGAGCCGAGCTGGGCTCGGCGATCGCCGGGGCGTTTCCCAACGGGCCGCCCGTCGAGCTCGAGTCGCGCTTCGTCGAGGGCTCGGCCGGCGACGTGCTCGTCGACGAGAGCAACGGCGCAGACCTTGTCGTCGTGGGCTCGAGCGGCAAGTCGGGCCTCGCATCGGCGCTACTCGGCTCCGTGAGCCGTCACGTCGCCGTGCACGCACGCTGCCCCGTGGTCGTCGTGAAGGCCGAGGAGGGAAGCTAGCCGGCGAGCTCGGCCGAGCGCGAGGCCATTTCGCGGTCCCGGTCGGTGATGCCGCCGGCTGTGTGCGTCCACCAGCGCAGCGTCACGTTCTTGTAGTCGATCCGGATGTCGGGGTGGTGATTCTGGGCCTCCGCCAGGTCTCCGACGCGGTTCACGAACGCGAGCGCTTCCACGAAGTCCGCGAAGGTGAACGTGCGCTCGAGAGCACCGTCGACCTCGCTCCAGCTGTCCCCGCCGGCCATGGAAGCAGTATGCCGCGCTGCGGCTTCCGCGACTACGATCGAGCGCGATGGTCGCGTCGTGCGAGCCGGAGAAGGCGCCGAGCGTCAGCTCCTCGACCGACGCGAAACAGAGGCGACGGGCGCGCCCGGAGCTCCTCGCCGAGGTCGTCTTCCGTCCGCTCGCACGCGTTGTCGTCGGGGCCCTGCTCCCGCTGCGCGTGCCTCCGCCGGCAGTCGTGGTCGCAAATGCTCTCGCAGGCTTCGGTGCGGCGTACCTCGTCGTGCGCGGCCAGCTGATCGGCGCCGCCCTTCTGCTCCAGCTGAAGACCGTGCTCGACAACGCGGACGGCCAGCTCGCCCGCAGGTCCGGCCGCACGAGCGCTCTCGGGCGCTATCTGGACACCGAGGCGGACCTGCTCGTGAACGTCGTACTTTTCGCCGCTCTCGGGTACGTGACGGCGTGACCGGCGCCTGGCCGCTCGCGCTTGCCTCTCTCGCCGCGCTCACGTTCGTCCTGAGCGCAGACTTCAACGAGGACGTCCTCTACCGCCGCGTGCGGGGCGAGGCGGTGGTGACGGAGCCGTCGCCGGCCGGCGAGGGGCCGGTCGCCGGGCTGCTCTCTCGCGTCTACCACGCGCTCTTCGCACCCCAGGATCGCGCCTTGCAGGGGATTGCGACGAAGCGGCTCGAGCGCCTCCTCGCAGGCGTCACCGACGACGAGCTCATTACGCGGGCGACGCTCGCGTACCACGACGGCCCGCTGCCGCTCGTCCTCGCGAACCTCGGGCTCTCGACGCAGCTCGCCGTTCTCGGGGTCTGCCTCGTGCTGTCTGCACCCGAGGCCTACCTCTGGCTTGCGCTCGGCTTCGCGGCGCTCGTGCCGCTGCTCCAGGTCTCGCGCGAGCGACGAGCGCGGCGACTACTTCAGGCAGCGCCGCGCAGCGTCACGCGCTGACCGTTCATCGAGGCGGCGGCATCCGAGCTCAGGTAGGCGATCGCCGCCCCGATCTCCTCAGCCGGCGTGGACCCGGAGAAGTCCTTCTCTGGGCTCTCCTCGCGCATCGCGGGCGTGACGATGGCGCCGCCGACGACGATGAGATTCGCGGTGCAACCCGTCCCGCGGAAGCGGTCGGCTAGCGCAAGCGTCCAGGTCTCCGCGGCGGCCTTCGCCGCTGCGTACAGCGCATTCGGATGTGTCGGCGCCTGCGCCTGGCCGGTCGAGACGACGACGACACGGCCTCGACCGCTCGCGAGGAGGTGCGGGACGAACGACTGCGTCGCGTGAACGAGCGTGCGGACGAGCAGCGGTTCGAGGAAGTCCCAGTCCTCGAGGGGCGCTTCCTCGATCGGCGAGCCTCCGCGCCACCCGCCGACCATGTGGACGAGCCCGTCTACCGCCCCGAGGCGGTCCGCCACCCCGTCCGCCCACGCGCGGGCGGCCGCGGGGTCGAGGAGATCGGCCGCTGTCGTGTCCGCCCCGGAAGCAAGCGTGTCGAGCGATTCTTTGTGCCGTCCGCCGAGCGCGAGGCGAGCACCCGTCGTCGCGAGCTGCTGGACGACCGTCGGCCCGAGGGTTCCGGTGGCACCGGCGATCGCGATGACGCGTCCATCGAGCGAGTCGAGCTGCACAGTGTCCGCCACGTCGCCACGCTATCGCACCGTCGAGGCAGCGCTGGCGCCTCGAACGACGTGGATAGTCTGCGGCGATCGAGCACCGGAACGTGGGCTCATCGGATCTGCAGGTCTCGGTGGTCGGCCTCGGCTGCAACAACTTCGGGCGGCGGGTCGACCTCGCCGGCACGCGGCAGGTCGTCGAGGCTGCGCTCGAGGAGGGCATCACGTTCCTCGACACCGCAGATGTCTACGGCGACGGCGAGAGCGAGCGGTTCCTCGGCGAGATCCTGGAGGGGCGGAGGGACGAGGTCGTGCTGGCGACGAAGTTCGGCTGGCAAGCGGCCAGCGGCGAGCTCCGCGGATCCGCCTCGTACGCGAAACAGGCGCTCGAGGCGTCGCTCGAGCGGCTCCGCACCGACCACGTCGATCTCTACTACTACCACCGCCCCGACGGAGTAACGCCCTTCGCCGAGACGCTGGGTGCGCTCGACGACCTCGTGGGGGAAGGGAAGGTGCGGCATGTCGGCTGCTCGAACCTCACGGCCGAGCAGCTGCGAGACGTGCACGAGATCGTGGAGCGGGCGGGGATGAACCACGTCGTGGCGATCCAGAACGAGCTGAGCCTGCTCCATCGTTCCGCGGAGGCCGACGTCCTGCCCCTCTGCCGCGAGTACGGGATCGGCTTCGTGCCGTACTTTCCGCTCGCGAGCGGGCTCCTGACGGGGAAGTACCGTCGCGGCGAGGAGCCGCCTGCCGGAAGTCGCCTCGAGGCCCGCCCCGAGCGGTTGACCGACGAGACGCTCGGCAAGGTCGAAGAGCTCGAGCGCTTCGCCGGTGAGCGTAGCCGCACGCTCCTCGAGCTCGCAATCGGCGCCCTTGCCTCGACTGCGGGCATCGCGTCGGTCATCGCGGGCGCGACTTCGGCGGAGCAGGTGCGGGCGAACGCGGCCGCGAGCCGCTGGGAGCTCTCGGAGGACGAGCTCGTCGCGCTGCGAGCGTTTCTCGAGCGCGACGACTGATACGAGGCCCTCGCGCACCGACAAATTCGCGAATTCGTCGTCTAACCTAGCCAACCACGCCGGTTTGCGTTCGGGTGAATTCGGCGTGGCGGGTATTGCAATTCTGCGGTAGGGGTGTATTTTTCAAACAGTCGCCGGGCGTATACGGCGGTGGGGAATCGGTACAGGGGGAAGGGGAGAGCGATCAGCGGCCAGTGCGGCATGGTTAGGCGCGACGCGTCTCGTTCAGGGACGCTCGCATGACGGTCGTCGACTCGAGCATCGCGTCGACCGAGCTATTCGATCAACTGGCGCCGGGCCTCGACGCACGGACGATCGACGTCATCGAGAGGCACCGCGGCGACGGTCTCGTCAAGGGCCGCGGCTGGCTCGTTCGCCGTGCGCTTGCGCTTGCCGACATGATCGGCCTCTCCGTTGCCTTCTTCGTCGCGATGGTCTGGTGGGCGGGCTCGCCCACCGACGACCACGTGTCCGACTCGCTCGAGCTCACGGTCTTCATCCTCTCGCTGCCGGCGTGGGTCATCGCCGCGAACCTCTACGGCCTCTACTCGAACGACGAGGAACGCACCGACCACTCGACGGCCGACGACCTCGTGGGGGTGTTCCATCTCGCCACCGTCGGGAGCTGGGTGCTCTTCCTCGGCATCACGTTCACGTCGGTCGCGAACCCGAGCCTCCAGCGGCTCATCACGTTCTGGCTCCTCGCGATCCTCTTCGTGACGTCGCTCCGTGCGCTCGCGCGGTCGATCTGCCGCCGCACGGACATCTATCTCCAGAACACCGTCATCGTCGGAGCGGGTGACGTCGGGCAGCTCGTCGCGCGCAAGCTGCGCCAGCACCCCGAGTACGGCCTGAACGTGGTCGGCTTCGTCGACGCACAGCCGAAGGAGCGCCAGCCCGGGCTCGGCGACATCAACATCCTCGGATCGCCCGAGCGACTCAGCGAGATCGTGCGGGTCCTCGAGGTGGAACGCGTCGTCGTCGCCTTCTCGAACGACTCGCACGAGGAGACGCTCGACCTCATCCGGTCGCTCAATGACCTCGACGTCCAGATCGACATCGTCCCGCGTCTCTTCGAAGTGATCGGCCCGAACGTCGGGCTGCACACCGCCGAGGGGATGCCGATGATCGGCCTGCCGCCTCTACGGCTGTCGCGCTCGGCCCTCCTCGCGAAGCGGGTGCTCGACGTCGTCACGTCGCTCGCAGGCCTGCTCGTTCTCTCGCCCCTGCTGATCGCCGTCGCGATCGGGATCAAGCTCGACTCGAAGGGTCCGGTCTTCTTCCGGCAGGTGCGGCGCGGCGAGGGGAACCGGGTGTTCAGCATCTTCAAGTTCCGCACCATGCATGCCGACGCGGAGGCGCAGAAGGCGGAGGTCGCTGCTCTCAACAAGCACCTCGCCGACGGCGGCGACGCGCGGATGTTCAAGATCCCGGACGACCCGCGTGTCACGCGCTTCGGAAGATTCGTGCGGCGGTACTCGCTCGACGAGCTGCCCCAGCTGATCAACGTGCTGCGCGGAGACATGAGCCTCGTCGGGCCGCGCCCGCTGATTCTCGAGGAGGATCAGCACGTGGTCGACTGGCGGCGGCGCCGCCTGAATCTGAAGCCGGGGATCACGGGGCTCTGGCAGGTGCTGGGACGCGACGGTATTCCCTTCGGCGAGATGGTGATGCTCGACTACCTCTACGTGACGAACTGGTCGATGATGGGTGATGTGAAGCTCATCCTCCGCACCATCCCCGTGCTGTTCCGCTCGCACGCGGCCTAGCTCGGCGTCAGGCACTCCGCGTGAACGTCAGCGTCGTCCCTCCGTCCACGCTCGCACTCGGCGAGCTCGTCGTTCGCCGGCTCGGCTTCGGGACGATGTCGTTGACGGGCCCGGGTGTCTGGGGTGCGCCGAGAGACACGGGCGTCGCGCGGCGCGTGCTTCGGCGCGCCGTCGAGCTGGGCGCCGACTTCCTCGATACGGCCGACTCCTACGGGCCGAACGTCGTGGAGGAGCTCGTCGCCGATGCGTTGCACCCGTACGACGGCATCGTGGTCGCCACCAAGGCTGGGTTGACCCGGCAGGGGCCGGGTCGCTGGAGCCGCGACGGCCGCCCCGAATACCTGCGCACCGCCTGCCACGCCAGCCTCCTTCGACTGCGTGTCGATCGAATCGACCTCTTCCAGCTGCACGCCGTCGACCCGGCCGTGCCCGTGGAGGAGTCCGTCGGTGCGCTCTCCGAGCTCCGCGCGGAGGGCAAAATCCGGCACGTGGGCGTATGCAACGTCGACCCCGAGCAGCTCGGCCGGGCGCTGGCGGTGGAGCCGATCGTCTCGGTGCAGAACCGCTTCTCCCTCGCAGACCGCTCCTCGCAGCCCGTCCTCGACCTCTGCGAGCGTCATGGCCTCGCGTTCGTCGCGTGGGCCCCGCTCGCGAAGGGCTCGCTGACCGGACCGGACGAGACGCTCCAGCGGGTCGCGGCAGCGCACGACGCGACGCCCGCTCAGATCGCACTCGCCTGGATCCTCGCGAGCTCGGCCGCGACAGCGCCGATTCCCGGTACTGCATCGGTCGCGCACCTCGAGGAGAACGACGGCGCGGCGGGCATCTCGCTCAGGAAAGAGGACATTTCCCTGCTCGACCGCACGACGTTCTCGATGCCGGCTCGAAGCGGACGGGTCGCAGGAGTCCGACGTCGCCTCACCTCGTTGGTGCGACGTTGACCGACTGGGGCATCGACACGATCCGTCGCGTCGAGGACCTCGACTCGGTTCGGGAGTCCTGGTCGGCCCTCGGACCCCGGGAGGCGACTGCCGACCCCGAGCACTTCCGGACCGTGCTCGAGACGCGGCCCGAAGCAGTGCGCCCCCACGTGGTCCGGCTCGCACGTGACGGGCAGTCGGTCGCGCTCGTCGCCGGGCGGCTCGAAGACATCGAGCTGCAGGCGAGGATCGGGTACCGGAAGATCCTCGCGCCGCGCCTGCGGACGCTCACCGTCGTCCAGGGCGGCTACCTCGGCGACGGATCGGAGGCCACAGCGGCGAAAGCGCTGTCCGAGCTCATGGGAGCCCTCGAGCGTGGTGAGGCAGACGTCCTGCGGCTTCGGCTGCTCGAGGTGGGATCCCCGCTCCATCACCTCGCGCGCACGGTGCCGTCTGCGCTTCGTCGGGACCGCCTCGCCCGCCCCAGCGTCCGTTGGCAGGTTGCGATCCCCGACTCGTTCGACGAGTTCCTGCGCGCACGCTCGAAGAGCACGCGCAGCAACATGCGGTACTCCGTCAACCGGCTTCGGGCGCAGTACGGGGACGGCGCGCGGTTCGAGACGTTTCACGACGGCTCGGACCTCGAACGGCTGTACCGGGACACGACGCGCGTCGCCGAGAAGACGTACCAGCACGCGCTCGGAGCGTCGTTCGAGGACGACACGATGCGCCGCTCGCTCACGGACCTGAGCGTGCGACGCGGGTGGTTCCGCGCGTACATGCTCTACCTCGAGGACACGCCCGCTGCGTTCTGGTACGGCACGGCGTACAGCGGTGTCGTGCACTCCGGCTTCACCGGCTACGACCCGGCGTACCGCGATCTGAGCGTCGGCACCGCGGTGTTTGCCCGGCTGATCGAGGAGGCTTGCGACGATCCGGAGATCGCGCTGCTCGACCATGGCTTCGGCGACGCCGACTACAAGCGCCGCCTCGCCGATCGAAGCTACTTCGAGGAGGACGTGCTCGTCTTCGCGCCGTCCTTCAAGGCAATTCGCTCGAACGTCGGCCGGACGGCTGTGGTCGGGGCATCTCGTCTCGGCGGCAGCATGCTTCGAAAGGGCAACGCCGTCCCTCGCGTCAAGCGCTGGTGGCGAGACCGGCTGCGATCGGAGTCGAGCTGAGAGTCGCGCGCTGGACTGCGCTCGTCCTGGCCGCGGTCGTGGTGGCGGCCGGAGCAGCGGTGTTGGCGAGCGCCGCTCTCGACCAGCCTGCGCGCTATTTCCGGAACGCGGTCGTCGTCGAGGCGCCGCGGCCCGCCATCTGGTCGCTGCTCACCGACGTCGAGCGCTACGGGGAGTGGAACCCTTACGTCACGGCGGGTCGTGGGAGCGCGCGCGAGGGCTCGACCGTCGAGCTCACCTTCGAGCCGTCCGGCGAAGAGCCCCGGACCCAGAAGGCGGAGATCCTGATCCTCAAGCCTCGACGCAAGCTCGAGTGGCGAACGCGCCAGCTCGTCCCTGGCGTGCTCGACCACGAGCAGATTTTTCGCGTCCTGCCCCTGGGAGAGGATCGGTATCGCGTCGTCCAGGAGTCTCGCATCGAGGGAGTGCTCGCGCCCCTCGCGGACGTCGACGCGGAACGGGCGGGCCTGGTGGCCATGCTGAACGCGCTCGCGGAGCGCGCGTCTCGCTACCAGTCCTCGTCGCGGTAGAACGCCGGCGAGACGTCGGCCACTCCCAAGCGCACCCGCTCGATCTCCTCGGGCGAGAGACGGCGCCGCCACGAGCTGACGCTCGCGCGGCTGTCCAGGCGGACGTCGTGTGACCGCCGCAGCTCGGTCGGGTTGTCCTCGCTCGAGTGCTCCACGATCGCGCGTCGGATGCGATCGTCCATCTCGATGCCGAGCGAAGCGAAAATGGGCTCGAAGCCGAGCAGAGGGTCGTTCGCGAGATCCTCGTGCCGCACGAACTGCCACTCGGGGTGCCGCTCGCGAAACGTGTCCACGGTGCTGTAGACGAGGCGCCAGAGCAGGATCGCCTGGTCGAGGACGCCGCGCTCGTGGGTCGCGAAGTCCCGGATCTCGTCCTCGAACGCGCGGAGGTGGTCGCGCAGGAGCAGAGGCTGCTCGAGGAAGCTTCCGAACCCGTGTGTCCAGCCGAGACGCAGGAGGCTGCTCGCGAACGCCGCCGGGTGGCGAACGAGTAAGACGGGGCGGGCATCGAAGCGCTCGGCGAGCCACTCGCTCGAGAACACGGCGATCGGATCCTTGAGCAGAGGCCGCGTGCGCCGCGCCCGGTTGCGGGTGAAGTCGAAGAGGTCGGTGGCGGTTCGGGCGAGCTTGCGGGGGGAACGGATCGTCGGGAGCTGGCGCCGTAGGTCGTACGAGAAGCGAAGAGTGCGTTCGACATGCGGCAGGTACGGCTGCTCGTTCTCGGCGCAGACGTACTGGAAGAACCGACTGAACGGGCCGCCGGACACGCCTGCCGGGGTCGCCGGGCTGAACGGCTCGTGGATCAGGCCGACGTTCCGGGAGAGGGCGAGCATCGCGCCGACCCAGGTCGTCCCCGAGCGGTGCGCCCCCGTCACGAGGATGGGCGGCTGCATGAGCTACTCGGGCGAGACGTAGCCGAAGCGCTCGAGGGCCGGCCCTGCGACCTCGTGCAGGTCGGCGACGGTCCCCTTGCGCGCCTTTCGCCACCGGCCGAGCGTCTGCGGGGGTTGCACCTCGGCAGCGGCCTCCGCGACGTCGCCCCGGAGTCCGAAGAACTCGTAGATCTGCCCCACGATCGCGGCCGGGTCAGAGCAGAGGTCCTCGAAGCGAACGCGCAGGTACCGCCCCGGCATGTTCCGCTCGCCGTAGTCCGCCGCCTGCGAGTTGACGTGCGCCCAGAGTGCGATCGACCGGATCGGCTGCTTCCAGCCGGCCGTGTCGCTCGAGAGCACCGCGCTGCCGTGCTTCTTCAACTGCTGCTGGTTCTCCGAGAACGCCATGTCCCTGCCGTCGCGGATGAAGTGCAGGAAGCGGAAGCCGGGCATGACGCTGTTGAAGAGCGAGATCAGGTAGATGCTGCGTGGCTCCTTCCAGCCCCAGGCGATCGCATCTGCGGTGAGCGGGCGGCGGTGCTCCTCGAGCGTCGTCACGAGATCGCCGGAGAGCTCGCGCACTGCTTCCTCGGAGAGGCCGTCCAGGCCCGAGGTCACGATCGGGTTGATCCATCGGTCCGAGAAGCCCGCGAGGTCGAGCGCGTCCTCGTAGTCGTTGAGGTTCGTGCCGGTGAACATGCCACCCGCCCGGACGATCCGGCCGACGACGCGCGTCCCCGAGCCGCCGGTGGCGCCGATCACCCGCGGCTCGAGCGCGGAGAGCGACGGTGAGCTGCCAGCGAGGAGCGAAGCGACGGAGGCGGAGTGCGTCATCGGGCGGTAGGCCGAAGCGCGCATGGCCGATTTCGAACGCGCGCGGTGGCGAAGGCTATCATCGGAAAATGCCGGGCAAGTCCGTCGCCGGGGTGCCGGATGTGCAGCGGCCTGACGAGCCCGGCGTCTCTGCGAAAGCGAGCCGGATTCGCGTCGTTCGTGACGTCGAAGAGCTCGCGTCGGTGCGCGAGGACTGGCTCCGGCTGCGGAGCGACCGGATCGCCGCCGACCCGGATTACTTCCAGGCGGCGATGCGGTTCGACGAGCGCATCCTCCGGCCGCACGTCGTCGTGCTCGAGCGTGACGGCGAGGTCGTGGCGATGCTCGTCGGTCGCATCGAGCACCTCGAGTTCGGCGTGCGGATCGGCTACCGGAAGCTGTACACGCCCTGGGTTCACTCGGTCACGATCGTGGAGGACGGAATTCTCGGTGACGTCGACGGCGAGACCTTTCGTGAGCTCCTGACAACCCTGCGCGACTCGCTTCCGGGTGAGGGGGCAGACGTCGCGATCTTCCGCTATCTCCCTCTCGACTCCGAGTTCCATCGCATCGCCTCGTCGGAGCTCCCGTTCCTCGCCCGGCAGCGTGGCACGGACTCGGACGTCCGCTGGGAGCTCGCGCTCCCGGGCACGCTCGACGAGGTGCTCGCACAACTCTCCTCGAGCACGAGGCAGACGGTCAAGCGGTATGCGCGCCGGCTCGAGAAGGACTACGGGGAGAGGGTGTCGATCCGGGTCTTCACGGAGCCTGCCGAGCTCGACGAGTACTTCCGTGACGTGGAGCCGATCTCGACGAAGACGTACCAACATGCGCTCGGGGTCGCCTTCAGGGATACGCCGAAGGACCGGGAGCGGACGCGCGTCAGCATGGAGCATGGCTGGTACCGCGGTTATGTCCTCTACATCGACGGTGAGCCTCGCGCCTTTCAACACGGAGAGCTCTATCGCGGCCGCTTTCGTCTTGGACGCCCCGGCTACGACCCGGAGCTCGCACATCTGCGCCTCGGCACCTACCTGTTGCTCCGGCTCCTCGAAGACCTCGTCGACACGCCGGGCGCGACCTTCGTCGACTACGGCATCGGAGATGCCGACTACAAGCGTCGGTTCGGCACGCACAGCTGGCGAGAGGGCAATGTCATCGTCTACGCGCCGACGTTTCGCGCTGCGCGCGTGAACCTCGTCCGCACATCGCTGCTCGCCGGTGTGCGGGTCACGAAGCGCATTCTCGGAAAGGGCGCCGTGTATCAGCGTCTCAAGCGCGGTTGGCGCCGCCGCTTGACGCGGGCACCGACCGCCTGACGGTCACTCCGCGCGCGCCTTCGAGATCCCGCGGTCGACGAGGGGGTCCTCGGCGCTGTCGAGAGAATCGAAGGAGTCGTCGGGCCCTTCGATCGCGGCAAGGGCCTGCTCCGCCTGCGCAGGCTGCCTGGGGCCGCGCCCGGTGCGGAGCGCCCGGCGCAGACGATGCACCTCCGAGCGCACCTGGGGCTCGAGGGCCAGGAGGACGCCGAGCGCCGTAAGCGTGGCCAGGCCGCCGGCCACGATGAGCGCCAGCAGCGGGGGCGCGGAGTCGAGGATGCCCGTGGCAGTGATTCCCTCCACGACGGCGATCGAGGCAAGGCCGGCTGCGACCGCCGCGCCGATCGACGGGGCCAGGGTGCGGGCCGAGAGCCCTGCGAGCCGCTTGATGACGACGATGTTGAGCGGCACGACGACGAGGAGCGACACGAGCGCTCGCGCCGCGGCCATGCCGAGGAGCTGGTCGTCCTCCGTTGCGGACTCGAGCGCCTGTCCGACGAGGACGACGGCAGCGACGTTGACCCCGGCGATGATCCATAGCATCAGCGCGCGGCTGAGCGGCTTCGCGACGGCAAACAGCAATGGGCCCGTGAAGTGGACGAGGCCCTTGACGATCCCGACGATGCACAGGAGCTTCATGGCGTCGGCACCTGCCTCCCACTCCGGTCCGATGACGGCGAGCACGTACTCCGAGCACGCCGCGAGCACGAGGAGCACAGGCAGCGTCGTCAGCGTGACGAGGCGCATGCACGACGCGACCGTCTCCCGCAGCGCTTCGCGATCGTGCTGGAGGCGGGAAAAGTGCGGAAGCGAGACTAGGCCGACCGGCCGCGTCGTCAGCTCCATCAGCGCGTCGACGAAGCGGTCCGCGAGCCGATAGATCCCGACCACCGTGGGCCCGAAGAAGAGGCCCATCAGGAGAATGTCCCCCCGTCGACCCACGAAGCCGCCGGTGTTCGCCACGAACACGCTCGTCGAGAACCCGAAGATGTCCTTCGCGTGCCGGCGTGAGAATCGGAAGCGCGGCCGCCAGTCGCTGACGGCCCACATGAACGCGACCGCGACGACCGAGAGCGTGACCTGCTGGACGACGAGCGCCCACACGCCGGCGCCGGCGAGCGCCGAGACGAGCCCCGCGACTCCGCCGGCGAGTGCCGCGATGTTCGTGCGGATCGCGAGCTTCTGGAACTGGAGCTCGCGCTGGAGGATCGCCTGCTGGACGATCCCGAGTCCCCAGAGCACGAGCGTGAGGGAGAGCACGGAGACGACGGCCTGGAGCTCCGGAGTGTTGTTGACATCGGCCCACCACCCGGAGAGCGCGACGATGAGCGCGCCGAGGGCGGCGCAGAACACGAGATTGATCCAGAACGCTGAGTCGAGGTGCTCGCGCTCGAGGTCTGCCCGCTGGACGATCGCGGTCGTGACGCCCTGCTCCTGCACGAGCCAGACGAGCGAGATGAAGGCGCCGGCCATCGCAACGACGCCGAAGGCCTTCGGGCCGAGGATCGCGGCGAGCACGATCGTGAAGACGATCGTGATGCCGCGCTGGCCCCACGCGAGCGCGAATGCCCACCGGAGCGAGCTACGAAGCGTCCTGTCCGCCACGACGGATCAGCCCTCGGAGACGGCGCCGACCGGCTCGGAGTACCCCTGGAGCCAGTTGTGGCGCGTGCGCCAGACGACACCCCAGGATGCCGCGCTGCTTCGAGCCCGCGTCGCCCGTGCGACGAGGGCGCGAAGCCCGACCCCCGTCCAGAGGAGGGCAAGGCCGACTTGCCGCTTCGGCGGCGACCAGTGCTTGCGGAGGAGCGCAGCCTTGCCGCGGAGGAGGAGGACCATCTTGTCGGGGTGGAACTCGCTGGAGGCGCCGATCTCGTGCGTGACGACTGCATCGGGCGTAATCGCGGGCCGGTACCCGAGCACAGCGGCGCGCAGTGCGAGGTCGGCGTCCTCGCCGTACATGAAGAAGCGAAGGTCGAAGCCTCCGAGCTCCTGCCACAGCGTGCGCGGGACGAGCAGGAGGCAGCCGGTGACAATGTCCACCTCGCGCACCGAGTCGCGCTCCCAGTGCCCGAGCGACTCCGGGTCGAGTAGGCGCGATCTCCGGAACGCGGTCGAGAGCATCGTCGCGAAGCACGTGAGGCTCCAGAGGGTCGGCTTGCCCCAGCACGAGCCCGGATGCGGCGTGCCGTCCGGATTCACCGTCCGGCCCCCGTAGATCCCGTGCTGCGGGCGTGCGCGGGCGAACTCGACGAGGCTCTCGAGGGCGCGCGGGTGGACGACCGTGTCCGGGTTCAGGAGCAGTACGAACTCGCCGGCGGCGGCGTCGGCGAGCCGGTTCACTCCTGCCGCGAATCCGACGTTCTCGTCGAGCGCCACGAGCGTGGCCTGCGGGAACTCCGTGCGGATCATCTCGACGGTCGCGTCGCCCGAGTCGTTGTCGAGCACGAGCGTCTCGTAGGTCACGCCGTGCTCCTGGCCGTAGATCGACGCGAGGCAGTCGCGAGCCTCGTCCCGACACTTGTACGTGACGATGAGGATCGAGACGTCGGGTCTCACTCGGCGGTCTCCGCCGCGACCGCGGCTTCTGCCTCGCGGCCGTCGGCGGCATCCGCGCCGCCGTCACGCTCTCCGTAGTCCTCGCGACGCCGCACGATGCGCGCCGGCACTCCGACAGCGACCGAGCCGGCGGGTAGCGAGCGGGACACGACCGAGCCGGCGCTGACCACGCAGCCGTCGCCCAGGGTGACGCCTGCGCCGATGAAGACCCGCGCGCCGAGCCAGACGTCGTTCCCGATCACGACGTCGCGCTCGTTCCGCTCCTGGTAGGCCATCGGCTCATCCGGGCGGAGCCCGTAGTCGGAGGCCGTGATGAAGACCTCCGGCCCGATGCGGCAGTCCTCTCCGATCCGGATCTCCGCGCTCCCGTCGCCGGCCCACAGGTAGGCCCGCTCGCCTACCTTCGACCTCGCACCGATCACGATGCGCTCGCCGTTCCGGAGCGAGACGTTCGGCGCGATCGTCGCGCCCTCCCCGAGCGTCACCTTTCGGCGCGGACGCACGTGCGAGTACCCGTAGAAGTGGAGGAGCCGAACCGGGTGGATGTACGTTCCCGGGTCGAGGGCGGTGGCGACGACGCGCCGGAGCTTCGAGCCCTTCATGCGAGCGGCGGGCGCGCCGCAGAGTGACGATTTCGCATACCCAGTGCCTTCCCAGAGGTCGAATGTCCTCCCGGCCCGGAAGCCGGAAAACGTCCACCAAAGATAGCCCTTTCCCGTCCGAACCGTAGGGAAGGAGCGGCCGGCGTCAAGGTAGACTGAGCCCCGCGGCGCACTCCCGTCTCGTACCTCGAGTGCACCACGCTTTCCCAATCGCCAGGCCCATCTGTCCACTCGACACCGTCGCATGAGGAGTGCCGTTCGCTTGTCTGCCGGATCCGTCTCGAAGGTGATGATCCTCGGGCTTGACTGCGCCGAGCCGAGCCTCGTCCTCGATCGCTGGCGTGACCGGCTGCCCACGATCGACGGGCTCGCGGCGCGCGGCGCGTACGGGCGACTGACCTCGGTCATCCCGCCGATCACGGTGCCTGCATGGTCGTGCATGATGGCGAGCCGGACGCCAGGCGATCTCGGCGTCTACGGCTTCCGGAACCGGGCCGACCATTCGTACGACAGCCTCTTCATCGCGAACGGGACGGCGATTCGCGAGCCGCGCCTCTGGGACCTTGCGACCAGGGCCGGGCTCGCGTCCATCGTGCTCGGCGTACCCGGCACGTTTCCGCCGCGACCCCTGAACGGCGTCATGGTCTCGTGCTTCCTGACGCCCTCGCTCGAGAGCCAGTACACGTATCCGCCGATCCTGCGCAGGGAGGTCGAGCAGGTCGTCGGCGAGTACCTGTTCGACTGCGAGAACTTCCGCACCGAGGACAAGGACGACCTCCTGCGGCAGGTGTACGAGATGACGGACCGGCGGTTCCAGCTTGCGGAGCACCTGCTCGCGGCGAAGCCGTGGCAGCTCTTCGCGATGGTCGAGATGGGGCCCGACCGCATGCATCACGGCTTCTGGAAGTACATGGACCCGGAGCACCGCAAGTACGAGCCCGGGAACGCATACGAGAACGCGATCCTCGACTACCACGTCCACGTGGACGGGCTGCTCGGGAAGCTGCTCGAGCACGCGGACGACGAGACGGCGATCCTCGTCGTCTCCGACCACGGAGCGAAGCGCATGGACGGCGGGATCCGGGTCAACGAATGGCTTCGCGCCGAAGGCCTCCTGGCCACGAAGACCGAGCCCACCGACACCTCGAAGCTGGACGACGTCGGGGTCGATTGGTCGCGTACCGTCGCCTGGGGTGAGGGCGGGTACTACTCGCGGATCTTCATGAACGTCAAGGGACGTGAGCCGGAGGGCGTCGTCGAGCCCTCGGAGTACGAGGCCACGCGGGACGACCTTGCTCGCAGGCTTGCTGCGATCCCGGACGAGAACGGCGATCCGATCCCGACCGTGGTCCACAAGCCCGAGGACGTGTACGACCAGGTCTCGGGGATAGCACCCGATCTCATCGTCCACTTCGGCGACCTGCTCTGGCGCTCGGTGGGAACTGTCGGCGGCCCCGACGGCGTGCACACGTTCGAGAACGACACCGGTCCTGACGATGCGAACCACGCCCAGGACGGCCTGTTCGTGCTGGTTGCGCCCGGCGTGGAGCCCGGGGCGCGGGAGGGCGCGCACCTGCTCGACATCGCGCCGACCGTGCTCGAGCTCCTCGGCCTCGATCGCCCGGCGGCGATGCGTGGCCGGAGCCTCGTCTCAGGCGACTAGACCTCGTTCCAGGAGACGAGCTCGTGCCCGTCACGGCGCGCGAGCTCGGCGAACGCGAGCACCGACGCGCGCTCGCCGTCTCGCCAGTCGCCGTAGCCCGGGTGGACGCCCACCTCGAGCGTGCCGCGGAGGTCTCGGACGATCTCGGCGAGAGGCTGCTGCCACGCGACGTCTCCTGCGCTCGTGGGCATGTACATGTGATCCGTCGTCGTGAACGCCTCTCGGAGCGCACGCTGCCAGCTTGCGCCGAGCCAGTAGGTCGGGCTGCGACGAGGCTTTCGCAGGTAGACGTCCTGCACCGCGCGCACCCGCCGGATCCCGAAGGCGGGCAGCGTGCGGGCGAGAGCCTCGCGGAACGACGGCAGCTTGTGGACGTGCCGGTGCGAGTCGACGTGCGAGATCTCGACACCCTCGTTGCGGACGGCCGTGATCTGAGCAACCACCTCCCGCTCGATCTGCTCTACGGGTAGCCGCCGCGCCAGGGCCCGGATGCGGATCGTCCGAGTGGCGAGGAAACGTCCTTCCGAGTCCACGAGGCCGGGGATCTCGCTCGGGTCCGACAGAGGGCGCTCGTCCCCTTCCCCGACGAAGGTCAGGTGCACGCCGACGTCGAGCTGCGGGTTCGCCTTCGCGAAGGCGATCGCCTCTGCGGTCGCCGGCATCGCGGGCATCACGGACGCGCTCGTCAGCGCTCCCTGCTGGAAGCACTCGATCGTCGCCCGCACGGTGTCCGCCGATGCGCCGAAGTCGTCGGCGTGGAGGACGATCCGCATCTCGCGAACTTACTTCTGCTTCGGCTTCGTGCCGACCACGCGGACGAATCTGCTCTCCGCCGTCGTGAATCCGGCCTCGACCGCGGCACGCCGGACCGAGATGCGAAGGCGCGTGCTGCCCTCTTCGAGCTCGACGCGGAACGCGACCTTGCCGCTCGCGGCGACCCGACTTGTCATCACCGTCGCCCAGCGCTTCGTGCGCGTGTCGTAAGCGGCGAGATCAGCCCGGTCCGCGGCTCCGGCCGGCACGATCCTGCCGGTGACGGCGATTCTCGTGCCTGCGACGCCGGTGCGTCGAGGTACGGCGATCGTGACTCTAGGCCTAACGGCGATCTGGATCTGCTTCGACGAGATCTGGTCGGCCGCGATCCGTGCCTGGTAGCGGCCGCCGATCCTCGGTCGGATGCGCGCCGAGAAGGAGCCGTCGGGACCGGCAGTCACCTCCGCCGCGGGTCTCCAGTCGCTACCGGCGCCCGCGTCACGCACGCGGATGGCCACCGGCGTGCCCGGGTACGCGGACCGCCCGGAGAGCGTCGCGGACTTGCCGAACGGCACAACCGCGGGACCATTCAAGGTAGCCTCGCCCTCGACCTTCACGACGACCTGGCCGGAATAGTTTCGCTTGCCGGACTGGATGAAGTTGTAGGTCCCGCGCCTTCCGTCGAAGACGTGCTGGAACGACCCTCCGGGCGGGATCGCAGGGCTCGTCACGTCCTCCCGTCGGATGGAGACTGCGTGCTCCACAGAGTCGCCGTTCGCGAACGTGACAGTGTCGCCCCAGCCGACCGTGATCAGCTCAGGCTGTGGGCCGGTAGCCGACAGCGTGACGTTCGCTGTCGCACCCAGTGCGTAGCCAGTTACGCCGAACACGAGCAGCGCGACCAATGCGACGACGATTCCTTCTTCATGCGGGCAGGTCTCCTTTTCCGGTCTGCTGTCGAGATCCCTCGCGGCGCATCGTCCAGTCCCAGACGGTGAGGCCCCTGCGGCGGCGAACGGCCTCTCTTCGCTCGCCGAGGGGAATCACGGGCGCCGGGTCGAGCCCGAGCTCGCGCAAACGCAAGCCCACGGCCGCGATGATGAAGAAGACGAGCGTCGCCTGGACGAACTGGAAGGCGTCGAAGAACATCATCGACGCTCCGAACCCGACACAGCCGATGGCGCAGGCCGATACGAGGTCTGCCTCGGGACCCGTCCGATGGCGTCTGCCTGCGACGACGAGCTTGAACGCCGCACCCCATACGACCCAGATGGCCGTCACGAGCGCCGAGCGCGCCCAGGGCGACGAGCGTCGCAAGGTACTGGTTGTCGAAGATGATGGCGAAGCCGGTGGCCCCCTGGGTGGCCCCCTCGACGAGGGTGGTCGAGGTGTTCGCCACGTGGCCGAGGCCGCGGCCGACGAGCGGCGACTCACGCCAGAGCTCGAGGCCGGGATCGACGTCGGCGAGGCGCCCGGAACCGCCGAGCCCGGCTCGCCCGCCGAGCTCCGAGGCGAGGCCCTCCTGCGGGAAAATCGACTTGTAGAGCGCTCCGAGCGTTCCCGGCGCCGCAGCATGCGCGAACGCGGGCAGGACGAGAAGCACGGGCCAGAAGCGGAGTGACTTGCTGCGCTGCGGAGCAGGAGCCCGGTCGCGACCATCGCGATCGCCATCGCGACGACCGTGCGCGAGACGGTCACGAGCGCGCCCATCGTGCAGACGCCCGCCGCGATGAGCCAGAGCAGCGTGCGGGCCCGCGTCGCCGCATATTGAGCGAGGACCAGAGCGAGCGGGACGACCATCGTCAGAGCGACGCCGAGCGCGATCGGGTGCTGCGCCGAGCCGCGGACACGCATACGACCGCCGCGCAGGTCTTCCAACTCCCGTGGCTGCTTGACGAGACCGGGGATCCAGTTGTCGAGATTCTCGAAGAGATTCGACCGCGTTCGAGACTCGATGATGCGCCGCGAAGGCGACGACCGCTGCACCTGCGACCAGCGCTCCGCTGATGCGCTTCGCGTCCGAGAACCGCTCGATGGACGCCACGATCAGCATGAAGATCGCGACGAAGCTCACGAAGTACGAGAGCGACTTGAGCGCCTGGGACGAGCCTGCAGCAGCCTCGAGCTCACCCCAGTTAACGATCTGCGAGGCGAGCGCGACGCCCACGAGCGCCGCGATTGCCTTGCCGTGGCCCGCCGCGGTCAGCAGGGAGCCGGCCCGACAGGACGCCGAAGATGAAGGCGAGTACCAGGACGCCGACCGCGATCCTGTAGATCTCGAGATTGAACGGCAACCCGGCGGGCAGGCGATACAGCTTGATCGGGATCAGCCAGATGACGAGCACGAGGCCGGCGATCGCGTTCGGCCACGTGACGATGGGACGGCTGGTCTGCGCCAGCGCGAGCACCATCGCCCCCGCGAACGCAAATGCGCCGACGGCAGCGGTCGACGGGCTATGGGCGAGGCTGACGGCCAGGACAGCGGCGCCGAGCGCGGCATTGCCAGGAGCGGAGTCAAGGGTCGCGCGTCTGCGGAGTGGGTCTGCGATGCCATTCCCGGAGCCTCGATCCGTCTTGCCGGGAGGTTCTAGCCGGTCTCGGAGATTCCGACGTGCCGGTCCAACGTGTCCGACTCGTCGTCAGCCACGAGCCGATTCGAGCCCTCCGCGGTTCCCTCGTCCGTCGGGCGCCGCGGATACATCCGGTCGAGCATGATCGCGCCCGCTCCGAAAGCCGTGAGAATCGCGAGCATCGCGAGGATCGGAAGGCCGATGCTCTCACTGCCCGATGCGGTGGCCTCGGTCGGAGTCTCGAGGTCCTTGATCTGGATTCGCTGCTTCGGCGCGATCTCTGCGCCGCGACTGCTCGCGCGCCATCCACTGCTGGAACGTCTTCGACGTCGCGCCGGCGAGCGCGATGGCTTCCTTCGGCGTGTCCGAGGTCGCGAAGAGCTCGATGATCGGGATCTCCGAGGGCTGGTAGCGGTTGGCGGTCGCCGACGCGAAGATCGCCTGAGCCGTGACCTCGCCGGGAAGGGTCGCCGTACAGCTGCGTGCGCAGGTTGGCGACGTCGTCCGATTCGATCAGGAGCGGGTACACGTTCGCGGCGTCGACGAGAGTCTTGACATCCGGCGCGTCGTTGATCTGCACGACGGCCCGCGTACCGGTCTGGACGTCGTCCGTTCCGATGGGAACCTCGCGCGGAACGCTCGTTCGGAGGTACGGCGCGTCGCCGCTGGTCACGAACAGCTTTGCCGCGGCCGTGTAGACCGGCTTCTCACGATGCGTGATCCCACCGGCCCCGACCGAGTACACCATGAGGAACGCGACGAGCGCGGCAAAGATCCCGCCAAGTGCGAGCACCCACCAAAATCGCCGGAGCGCCGGCCCGTAGCCTGAGTCCATCACTGTGTTGCCTCTCCCCCCATCGCCCTGCGAAACAAGACCGGGATTGTACTCACACGAAACCCCTCATTTGGATGAATTTCGGACAAAGCCGGGATGACGCGCACGGAAGCTCGAGAGGGCCGCAGAAGCCCCCGTATCTCCCTCTTATAGGCTGATTGTCGCCACGTGTCCACTCCCAGGCTCACGGTCATAGGGCTCGATGCGGCGACGTTCGACGTCGTCGACCCGCTCGTCGAGGCGGGAGAGCTTCCGAATCTCGCGAGGCTCTTCGCGTCGGGATCGCGCGGCGTGCTCCGCTCGGTGACCCATCCGCTCACGCCGCACGCCTGGGCGACGATGACGACCGGGGTCAACGCGGGGCGCCACGGGATCTGGGATTTCTCCGAGCGCAGCGGGGGAGGCTACGAGCTCAAGCTCATCAACGGCAGCTATCGCCGCGCACCGGCCGTCTGGGATCGTCTCTCCGCTGCGGGCGTCGCCGCCGGAATCGTGAACATCCCGTTCACCTGGCCCGCACCCGAGATCCAGGGGTTTGCCGTCTCGGGGTTCGACGCGGCGGCACGGGAGGAAGGGCTCACGTTCCCACGAGAGCTCGTGCGGGAGATCCAGGAGAAGTTCGGGCCACTCGTGCTCGATCACCGGTTCCCGATCGGAAAGGACGGTGGCATCGACCTCGATCTCGTCCGCGCGGCCGCGGAGCAGAAGGTGGAGGTCGCCCTGTGGCTGGCGGAGCGTTTCGAGCCGGAGCTGCTCTTCGTCGTGTTCATGGCGGCGGACCACGTCCACCACATCTGCTGGGACGACTGGGAGCGGCGCGGGGCGGAGAGCGCGGTCGCCGACGTCTACCGCATCCTCGACCGCGCAACCGGGGTGCTTGCGGACGCGGCAGGACCGGACGGGGACGTGCTGGTGGTGTCGGACCACGGCGGCGGGAGGCTGGACGGCGTCGTCAACCTCAACGCCTACCTCGCGAGCCGCGGGCTGCTCGAGTATCGAGGAGCGGAAGCCGCCGTCGGCCGCAAGCTCGCCCGCCGTCTGTTCGAGCTTCGGCGCAAGCTTCCACAAGGCCTCCGGACGACCGTCAAGCGGCGGCTTCCGGGCGTTCGCGAGCGTGCGTACGAAGCGACGTCCTACACGGTCGTCGACTGGCCACGCACCCGGGCGTTCGCGTACGGGACGTTCGGGAACGTGATCGTCAACGTCGAGGGTCGTGAGCGCGAGGGAGCCGTGTCGTCCGAGGAGTACGAGCGCGTCCGGGGTGAGGTCGCGGATGCGCTGGCCGAGCTCCGCGGCCCGGACGGGGAGGAGATCGTCGCCGCCGTCCATCGCCGCGAGGACCTCTTCCACGGCCCCGAGCTCGAGAAGCTGCCGGATCTGATCGTGGAGTTCGACCACTACCGCTGGCTCGGCAAGGGCAACCTCAGGAGCGCCGGGAGCTCGCTATGGGACCGCATCGAGATCGAGCCCGGAAGCAGGCATTCCTATGTCGGAAGCCATCGCCACGAGGGCGTGATCGCGCTCTCCGGCCCGTCGGCACGGAGCGGAGGAGCGATCGCGGCGGAGATTGCCGACGTTGCGCCGACGATCCTCTACCTGCTCTCTCAGCCGCTACCGACCGACCTCGACGGGCGCCTCGTCACGGAGTCGATCGAGCCGTCGCTCCTCGAGAAGCGGCCACCGGAGTACGCGGATCTCGAAGGCGTGACGGTCGGAGCGGCCGAGAGCTACGCGCCCGCCGACGAGGAGGCCGTGCAGGAGCGCCTCCGGAGCCTCGGCTACCTCGAGTAGCCGGGAGACCCCGTCTGCGCGAGGACGTAGTCGCGCAGCTCGGACACGAGCCGCTCGTCCGCCCCGAGCGACACGTCCACCTCCGCCCCGGCCTGTGCGACGGCGTCGTCCAGCCGTGACAGGTCCTCGACGAGCGTGACGAGGCCGGCGGCCTCGAGACGGCGGGCAACGGGAAGCTGGTGGTCGTCCACCGCCTCCCGGTAGGAGACGAGCCTCGCCGCCACGACGGGGCGCTTCCCGCAGGACAGCGCCGTCATGATCGAGCCGATCCCCGCGTGCGTCACGACGACGCGTGCGTCGCGCATCTCCCGCACGAGATCGTCGAAGAGGAGGAAGTCGTAGGAGCGCCCCGCGTTCGCGGGCCTGATCGCCGACGAGCCGTATTGCACGACGATCTCCTCCGTGGTGGACATGCGCTGGACGGCCTCGAGCAGGCGATCGAACGGCGCTTCGTTCGTACCGACGGTGACGAGGATCATGCCCGCGGGCTCATTGGCGGAGAAAGACGTTGCCGCGATACCTCGCGCGGCGGTAGGAAGCGGCAAGCTCCGGCCACTGGGCGTAGACGCGCGCCGCGACGGGCGCGATCAGCCGGCAGCTGAGCGACGGCCCGTCGATTCGCGTGAAGCTCTCGACGTAGACGACCTTGGCCCCACGCAGGCGCGCGATCCACGCGAACGGCACCGCGACGCCCGCGCCCGTGGTCACGATGAGCTTCGGCCGCAGGCGGCCGACGAGGCGGTGCGCAAGGCGGAGATTGCGCAGGAGATTCGGGATGTTGCGGTTGGTCGGCCCGTGGGCGAAGACGACCGGCTCGTCGCGCAGCAGGGAGCGCGCGTCGCTCTTGTCGAACGTGACCCACACCCTCGAGCGCCCCTCCCACGCCTCATGAAGCGCGACGAGCTGCAGCAGGTGTCCGCCCGTCGAGCACACGAGCAGGACGTCCACCGGGCCTTCCGGTGGCGTCGCGACGGCAGGAAGGGATGTCGGAATCCTCAAGGAACCCTTACAAACGATGTTCTCCCGAGCGTATACAAGCGTTTTCCGAAGGCATCGGCGAGCGCCGACGACGGTAGCCGACGGTTGTCGGGTGATGCCTTCGGGCGACCCTGATAGGTTCCTCGCCGAGGGCGCTTGCGTGTTGTCGAGGCCCTCGATTTCGTTTTTTACGATGAGAACACGCCGCCGCGTCACACTCGTCGGGATCGCCTCTACGCTCGTCCTCGCGGGCTCGGTGCACGCGGCGACCGTGAGGGGATCGGCGTCCGCGACATGACCCGCGGAAGCGCGAAGGCTGACCAGCTCCATGGCTTCTCCGGCAGCCGCGTGCGAGGACGTGCCCATGTGCCGGGAGACGCACCAATTGCGTCAGTTTGGTTCCCGCCGTTAGAACCTGTCGCCCTTTGGGAATACACGACAGATCCCCCGCCGCGACTCGAGCCTCTGGAGGTCGATTAGATGACCAAGAGAACCGCCCCGAGCAGGTCAGCTCTGCGTGCCCGTCTCCTCTTGACTTGCACTTCGATCGCCGCCGTCGTCATCACGCTTGCCGTTGCGGGCGTCCAGGCGAATAACCCCGGCGCGAAGATCATCGTCAGGGTTCAGACGCAGCCGACCGGCGACTCCACGAGCTTCAACTTCGTCTTCACGCGTCCCAACGGAAGGTCGTTCGAGTTCGGCCTCACCGATGGCGGCCACCGGACGACGGGGCAGCTCGAATTGGGCGTGTACTCGGTCACCGCGACTCCAACGCCTGGCTGGACGTTGGCTCCGGTGTCGTGCAGCGACCAGAGCCTGCCGAACAAGATCGAGGTCAGCGAAGGTGAGGAGATCACCTGCGTCTTCGTCAACACGAAGGTCGGAGTCGTGCCTCCTCCGCCTCCTCCGCCCTCACCTCCTCCGCCCTCACCTCCTCCGCCCTCACCTCCTCCGCCCTCACCTCCTCCGCCCTCACCTCCTCCGCCCTCACCTCCTCCGCCCTCACCTCCTCCGCCCTCACCTCCTCCGCCCTCACCTCCTCCGCCCTCACCTCCTCCGCCCTCACCTCCTCCGCCCTCACCTCCTCCGCCCTCACCTCCTCCGCCCTCACCTCCTCCGCCCTCACCTCCTCCGCCCTCACCTCCTCCGCCCTCACCTCCTCCGCCCTCACCTCCTCCGCCCTCACCTCCTCCGCCCTCACCTCCTCCGCCCTCACCTCCTCCGCCCTCGCCTCCTCCTCAAACCCCGACTTCGAGCTGCAGGACGACGAACCACACTTCCTGGTCGTGGCAGCAGTGCCAGGCGGGGACGACGATCACGGTCACCAACCAGAGCTGGCACTGCAATCGCCCGCTCTCGAGTTACGGCCCGCTCCCGATCAAGGTCGTCTCGATCGCCACGTCCGCCTGGGACGATGCGGGCGCGGTGACGGTGGACTCGGGCTGCTCAGGGACACCGGGCACGGACATCAACCTGATCGTCGACATCCGCGGTAACGGGCCGAGAAGCTCGGGCGGCAACGGTCACGATGCGTTCAAGACCCGCCAGAACCCGCAGAACCTGCGCATCACGGGCTCGATCCAGTGCGGACGCCGAGCAGGGGGCGCCCACCAGGACTCGATCCAGATCCAGGGCGGGACGAACATCGCGTTCGTGAACGTCCTCGCCGGCGGTGACTACGACGCCGGGACGTCGACGTGCATGGGCGCGGGGGGCGGCCCCTTCTACTCGCTGCACCAGATCACGAACGTCGACTTCATCGGCGGGAAGTTCATCTCCTGCAACCATGCGTTGAACGGGAACAACGCCGGCTCCGGCCCCGGGAACGGAATCTACGGATCGAGATTCCGAACCGGGCGCCCCGACGATCCCAACTGTTCGGGCTTTTCGCCATCTCCCCGCCCTGCATCAACACGGCTCGGCTGACCCTGGAGAGCATCACCTGCGAGCAGTGGATCGGAGCACGCTGGGTCTCGGCCCCGGCAATCCCGTGAGCCACGAAGGAGAGATGCCCCCGGCATGAATCGAGTCGGTATACCCGAGGTAGCGTCGGCGCGAGCATCACCTACGCCCCGCCGTCCACTCGGCGTCGGATACGAGCGTGCTCTGTTACGCCTTCCGCAACTCTCGCTCAGCTCGCGACGAGACGCGGCGAACGCGACGACGTGGCCAAGTCGAGCAGTTGAGCTTGCCGATCGGTAGCGTCACGTGCGATGCACGACGACGCTCCTGCGGGCAGAGCACGGAGAAGCAGGCGCAGCGAGCGCCTCCAGAGCTGGCTGTGGGACACGCTTAGCTCGGCCCCCTGAGATGGCGAGCGGCGAAGTCCACCGGACGCAGCTCGCGCACGAGCGCACGTATCTCGCGTGGTGGCGTACGGGTTTGGCCGGGATCGCGGCGGGATTCGCAATCGGGCGTGTCCTGCCCGAGGTCATCGGCGGCACGAACTGGCCGTATATCGCATTGGGAACAGCGCTGGCGGCCTCCGGGCTGGCGGCCATGGTGTACGGGATCGTGCACTACCGGGAACTGCAGGCGGCGCTGCGGGAGGGCCGGGAACCGCACGCTGGGGAGGGTTTCCTGCTGGCTCTCGCCGCGGTCGGGATCGCGGTGGGAGCCGTGTCCGTCCTGCTCGTCCTCCTCGCTCCCTGAATCACGAGCGCAGCGTCTTCCCGATACCGATCAGGGCTGCAAGCGAGTGGGGCGAGGCCAGTTCGTCCGTGACTCGAACAGCCGACGCCGTGCGATGCCCCCGGCATGAATCGAACATGCGCACGCGGT